>JALYIP010000021.1 GCA_030775685.1 Bacteroidota bacterium | reverse complement strand
GGATGATCCAGGCTCGCAAACTCATCGTAATTGTATATGTGATCGGCGCCTTCGGTCTGGCGTTCCTGTTATTTAACGTGATAGGGCGTGATGTGTTGCCAAAGGTTAACTCAGGTTCTTTCCAGGTGAGGCTGCGCGGTGCAGATGGTACGCGGCTTGAACGGACCGAAGAAAGCACCATTAAAGCGTTAAAAGTATTACAGAATTTGGTTGGCAAGAATAACATCGAGATCACCTCAACGGTGGTGGGTACACACCCTTCATCTTTCTCCACAAACCCGATTTATATGTTTATGGCTGGTCCGCAGGAATCAGTTATGCAGGTGAGTTTGGTGGAAAGCTATAAGGAAAACCTTGATGATTTGAAGGAACGTTTCAGGAAAGCTATGAAAAAGGCACTGCCTGATATGCAGATTTCGTTTGAACCGATTGAGCTTACCGATAAGATTTTAAGCCAGGGTTCACCTACACCTATCGAGGTGGCGTTGATTGGTAAAAACAAACTTCAAAATGTTGAGTATGCCAACAAAATTGTGGCAAAGCTGAATAATATCGACTACCTGCGGGATGTACAGATAGCACAATCGTACAAATATCCTACTATCGATATTAACATCAACAGGGTACGTGCAGCAGAGTTGGGCGTAAGCATTAATGATATTTCACGCACGTTAACGGCCTCCACATCATCATCACGTTTTACCGAAAAAAACAACTGGATCGATGAAAAACCTAACCTGAGCTATTTGGTACAGGTACAGATTCCGGAGTATCAAATGTCAAGCATTGATGATATTCGCCAGATCCCGGTATTGGCAAATCAGCCGCGCCCTGTATTGGGTGATGTTGCTGACATAAAAAAGGGATTTACGTACGGCGAGAATGATGATATTGGCGCTGTGCCAACATTATCAGTAACGGCCAACATCAACAAAAAAGATTTGGGTACCGCAACCGACGATGTTAACAAAGCAATAGCGTCTTTAGGTAAATTGCCACGTGGTTTAACAGTAGAACTGCATGGTATGGGCCTTACATTAACTGATACACTCGATAGCCTGCAGACAGGTTTGATAGTAGCTATTTTGGTGATCTTTTTAATGCTGGCAGCTAACTTCCAGTCGTTTAAAGTTTCATTGGTCGTATTGTCAACTGTGCCGGCTGTGTTGTTTGGTTCGTTGATGCTGGTTAAATTAACCGGTGCTACGCTCAACCTGCAATCGTACATGGGGATGATCATGTCAGTGGGCGTATCCATCTCCAATGCGGTGCTGTTAGTTACCAATGCCGAAGAATTGAGAAAGCATAACGGCAATGCACTGCAATCGGCTCGTGAAGCGGTTGCACTTCGTGTGCGTCCTATCCTGATGACCAGTTTGGCCATGATTGTAGGTATGATCCCGATGGCATCGGGCCTTGGCGAGGGCGGTGATCAAACCTCTCCGCTAGGCCGTGCGGTTATCGGTGGTTTGTTTGCTTCAACCTTTGCAGCCTTGCTAATATTACCACTTGTATTTGCCTGGGTACAAGGCAATGCATCAACTGAATCTGTTTCGTTAGACCCTGAAGATAAAGAAAGTAAATTTTATGTCCCTTTGCATCACCATGAATAATAAAAAGAATACACTGAGAGCCTTAACCGGCCTATTTATAAGCGCTGCGTTATTGAGCTCATGCGGGCCCGATAAAAAGCAGCAGGAAGAGCAGGCGCAAACCGTAGCTCAGGTTGACGCTGTTGAAACACCGACCGTTGTGCCTGTACCTGTTGAAAAGGGGAAAATCAGCTCAACCATTGCCGTTCCCGGCGAGTTGCTGCCGTATCAGCAGGTTGATCTTTACGCAAAGGTGAACAGCTATGTTAAAAAGCTACTGGTTGACATCGGCTCGCAGGTACATGCAGGACAGCTGCTGGCTACATTGGAAGCTCCGGAGATCAATTCACAACTGGCAGGCGCGCAATCACGCATCCAACAGCAGCAGGCAATTTATTTTGCCAGCAAAGCAACTTATGACCGGTTGTTAAGTACCAGCAAAACCCCGGGTACAGTTTCTCAAAACGACCTGGAACAAGCTGAAGCAAAAAAGAATTCCGACTTCGCGAATGTTGAAGCTGCAAAATCGGCATACAAGGAAGTTGGCGCAAGCGTAGCTTATTTGGAGATCAGGGCGCCGTTTGATGGCGTGATAACTGTCCGTAATGTAAATTTGGGCGCTTATGTTGGTCCGGGCGGCAAGGGAACCGATCCGCTATTTGTTTTACAGGATCAGACAAGGTTGCGTTTGGTGGTGTCGGTACCTGAAAATTATACCGGTGGCTTAACCAATAAAAACGAAGTGAACTTTACCGTTCAGGCGTTGGGAACTCAGAAATTTACAGCTAAGATTCAACGCCTTGCAGGTGCTCTTGACGAGAAATTACGTTCAGAACGTTTAGAAATGGACGTTTATAACAAGGATAAAAAATTATTGCCCCACATGTATGCGGATGTAAATGTTCCGCTTCCATCTCGCGACAGTACCATCATCCTGCCAAAAACTGCTGTGGTAACTTCTACCGAAAAGGTTTTTGTTATTAAGCTGGTTGATCATAAAGCCCAATGGGTTAATGTTAAAAAAGGGATTGAAGCCAACGGACAGGTTGAAGTTTCCGGCGATCTGAAACCCGGCGACCAGGTTGTTAAACAAGCATCCGATGAGATCAGAGATGGATCGAATGTGAAATACTAGCCATCAAAATAATTTGTCATTGCGAGCGACAGCGCGGCAACCTCGTAGCTATACAGGGCGAAGATGCAAGGCGAGGAGGTTGCTTCACTCGTTCCTCGTTCGCAATGACAAAGTTTTTAAGAGATATTGACCTGAAAATAGTCGTTCATTAACTCACCCCAGCACCTCTTCCAAAACCTCATGTGAACGGATATTTCCAAAGCCTTCGATATGCAGGGCATAATACTCCAATAGCTTACTGATCAAATAACGGCGTTCATCATTGCTAAGTTTAACATTGACGATGCTCTCAAAATTGCTTTGCAACAAGGTGGTGAAATTTTGGGTATGCGGAGGGGAAAGGTATAAAATACTGTCGGGCTTGTACCTGTGAAAAGTGCCGTTCTTTAGGTCAAAATAGTCTGCCTCGCCCGCAAGGTACCTGTCTGGGTAAAAACCCAGGTAACGGCTCAACCGGATTAAAAACAGCAGGTGAAAGTTTGCGATTCCCTCTGTCTGGTGGTCCAGCCATTCTATCGCACTAAAAACAAAATCAAACAAATTCTCGTCCGGGCTTTGCTGTTTAACTGCTTTGTATAAAACCTCATTCAGGAACATTGCCAGGCTGCTTTTAATTACATCGTAGGGGATAGATTGCAACAGCGGCGAATTCTTGACTTCCTTTATACGCTGTACATTGCCTGCCTCCTTATGGTAAACGACCATATCCAACAAATGCAGCGGTTGCAGCATGTTACGGGCTATTTTGGCTTTTGGCTTTTTTGCCCCGTTAACCATATATGATTGCAGGCCGAATTTTTCAGTAAATACCTGTACCACTACGCTGCTTTCGCCATAGTCGGTGGTTTTGAATACTATGCCGCGGGTTTTATGCAGCATGGTTTATCAGTAATAATATCTTTGGTAAAAAAATAATGATGCCGGTTATAAGCGCAAAAGCGGCGGCTATCACTACGGCACCTGCAGCCATATCCTTAATCCGGCCCGCTTTTTCATTGTAACCGGGAGACACCAGGTCAACCAGTGTTTCTATCATCGTATTAAAAATCTCGGTAACCAGCACTATGGTGATGCAAAGCATCAGCCATTGCCATTCGCCGGTGTTGATGTGCAGAAACCAGCCCAGCAATAAGGCTATTGCAGTTGCAAACAAATGAATTCTGAAATTGAGCTGACTTGTGGTAGCGTAAGCAATTCCTTTAAATGCGTAACCAAAACTGCGGATTAATTTTTTCATGTATAAATATTGATATTCAAATTGTTAAATTACTGGATTTATAGATCGCGTAATCATCAAATTTTCACATCTTTAAATTCGAACAACAAATTTGCACATAATCTCGTAGTTTTGCCCACCCGAAAAATTTACTTCAAAATATGACGTGGAACAAGCTTGCTGATTTTATTTTAAAAAAAAGGTTACCCGTGCTGCTGCTTATTATCCTCGGCAGTGTTTTTATGGGCTACCAGGCAAGCAAGGTAAAAATTACTTTTAACGGTGGTAAGGTTTTACCTGTAACTGATTCGGCCTACATCAGGTATATGCAGTTCAAAGGTCTGTTTGGGCAGGATGCCAATACCATGGTGATCGGCTTTAAATCGCCAAAAATATTTGATAAGGATGTTTTTAACGATTGGTATAAAATCGCCAGCCATGTAAAAGGTATTAAAGGCATTAACGGAGTTGTATCTGTCGCCAACGTTTACAATATCACCAAGGATACGCTTCAACATAAATATGTATTAAAACCGCTAACCCCCGGCTTACTAGCCACTGATAAAGCTGCTGATAGTATCAAACAAAAATTCAATTCCCTGCCATTTTATAAAGGGCTTGTTTTAAGTGAGGACGGGCAATCAACGCTGATGGCTATCAGCTTTGACGGTAAGATAATAAATACGCCTAAACGCGTGCCTATCCTTAATGCTATATTAAAGGATGGTAAGGAATTTGAGCAAAAGCATAATATCCGGATGCATTATTCGGGATTACCGCTGATCCGAACGGTAGCCGGCGACCTGATCAAGAACGAGTTTGTACTTTTCCTTGGCCTGTCGTTGTTAATTACACTAACCATCCTTACCCTGATCTTCCGCTCATTTTATGCTGTGTTCTTCCCGGCGGTAGTGGTATTGCTTGGCGTTACCTTCAGCATGGGCATCCTGGTGCTGATGCATTATGAAATTACCATCCTTACAGGGATCATGCCATCGCTGGTAGTAATTATCGGGGTGCCGAATAGCGTTTTTATACTCAACAAATACTATTACGAGTATGGCATTACAGGCAATAAAATGCAGGCTCTGCATACTACCATTGCAAAGGCTGGTATCACCACTTTTATCGCCAATGTTACCACGGCAATTGGTTTCGCTGTATTGTGCCTTACCAATAGCGAACTGTTGGTACAATTCGGGCTGGTGGCATCAACCAGCATTATGGTGACTTTTGCGCTAAGCCTAATTTTAGTACCAATTATCTTCAGTTATCTGCCGAACCCCAAAGCACGCCAGGATAAGATAAAGGACCGCAAGTTTATCCGCGTCATGTTAACAAGCATGGATCACCTGGTTCATAACCACCGCAAGGCAATTTATACGGTGACCATAATACTTGTAATTGTATGCACGTATGGTGTTACCCGGATAAACGTTAACAGCTATGTTGTTGATGATCTGCCCAAATCAAATAATACACTTACTGATCTGCGCTTTTTCGAAGCCAACTTTAAAGGCGTGTTGCCGCTGGAGGTAAGCATCGACACTAAACGCAAGAATGGAGTAATGAATAATGCTGTTATCCGTAAGGTTGAAAGGCTTGAAAAGCTGATCTCGTCCAAGCCGGAGTTTAGCAGGTCATTATCTTTGACCCAGGGATTGAAGTTCTTAACCCAATCATTTTACGGCGGCAACCCTGAATATTACCGCCTGCCAAGTGGTATGGAGCAGGGTTTTATTTTAGGCTATGCAGGTAACTCGGGCAAGAGCACCGATATGCTAAAAAGCTACCTTGACAGTACCCGCCGGTATACAAGGGTGACGTTTGAGATGGTGGATATAGGCTCAGCCAAAATGAACAAGGTACTTGTTGATCTGCAGCCAGGCATCGATTCGATATTCAACCCTACGAAATACCACGTTGAGCTAACCGGATCAAGCATTATATTTATAAAAGGGGCTAACTACATGGTGAAAAACCTGTACGAGAGCCTTGCCTGGGCGATAGTTTTGATAGCCATTATTATGTGGATCCTGTTCCGAGGCGTGAAGATGATCGCTGTATCGCTATTGCCGAACCTTATCCCGCTGGTTATTACCGCAGGCATAATGGGCTTTTTTGGGATCCCGCTTAAGCCATCCAGCATCCTGATCTTTAGCATAGCTATGGGGATCTCTTCCGACCAAACCATTTACTTTATAACACGCTACAGGCAGGAACTGAAAAGCACTAAAAAAAGTATCTCTGCTATCGTGTCAGACACCATCCGCGAAACAGGTGTTAGCATGATCTATATTGCTACCATATTGTTTTTTGGCTTCGGTGTATTTGCTGCATCAACATTTGGCGGTACACAAGCGCTGGGCATTTTGCTTTCTGTTACATTATTGGTATCGATGATCAGCAATCTTACTTTGTTACCGGCGTTTTTGCTGAGCATTGAGAAGAGGGAGTTGAAGAAGAAGGTTGAGTAAGTTGATTTAGAGAGTGGTTGATTAAGTTTGAAATAATTTAAAACTTATTAAGACCTTAAAACTTTTATTGATACAATTTAACTCAATCAACCTAATCTAACCCAATCCAACTTAATCAACTAATATGGACTTAAAACTCACCAATAAAGTAGCCATTGTGTTAGCCGCCAGTAAAGGCCTGGGCAAGGCAATAGCAACCTCGTTATCTGCCGAAGGAGCGAGGGTTATTATCGGCTCGCGTGATGAGGCTGAACTTGCGAAAACAGCTTATGAAATTCAGCGGATCACCGGTAACGAAGTGATCGCTATTCCTGTTGATGTGTCAAACGGTGACGAGATCAAACACTTTATTGAACAGGCTGCCGAAAAGTTTGGACGGATAGACATTTTGTTAAACAACGCAGGAGGGCCGCCATTTAACAAGTTCGAGAATTTTGATGATGATGCATGGCAAAAGGCTTTTGAATTGAACCTGCTGAGCGTTGCCCGTACCAGCAGGCTGGTATTGCCGCATATGCAAAAGACTGGCGGCGGCCGCATCATTAATATCATTAGCGGATCGGTAAAGGCGGTGTTGGGTAACTCGGTGCTGTCAACCAGTATGCGGATGGGTGTTGTTGGCATGGCAAAGCTAATGGCAGATGAATTTGGACCTTATAATATCACCGTAAACAACGTTGCCCCCGGCATGATCTTAACCGACAGGTTAAAGCATACCTTACCACAAGACGCAGACCCTGAACAAGCATTAAAGGAAAAAGCAAAGAACATCCCATTAGGCCGCATAGGTAAGCCGGAGGAGTTGGCTGCTTTGGTTGCCTTTCTTGCATCAGAACAGGCGGCCTATATCAGCGGCACAACCATACAGGTTGATGGCGGTGCCAACAGGAGCATATTCTAAGGTAGAGTCAAGAAATCAAGAAACAAGAGTCAAGATAAAATAAGGTGAGAAAGGCATAAATCGGTAAACTTCGTTTTTTCTTCTGTCTTGATTCTTGACTCCTGATTCTTGGCTCTTTTTTCACAATAATTTCGGGTTCAACTCTGAATTTATTTCTGAACCGATAGGTACGCCCATCAGCCATTTTTCGTGATCGTTCTTTTGCCAGCTATTTTTGTACGGGGTTACGCGGGCACCGTCAGCAACATAAATTATGGTCATTACCTCTCGCATCTTATCTGAATTATTGCCGTTGGCATGGTGCATGGTGAAACCGCGGTGCCAGGTGGCATCTCCGGCCTTCATGGTATTGGCCCTGCTTATAGGGAATTCATGCGCTGCAACATAATCAGCATAAGCACTTTCCGATTCGTCCGAAATCTCGAAATTAAATATAGAACCTTTTGTATACGATCCCGATGCGAAGGTTAGCATCCCCATATCAACATCAATGTCAACCAAAGGCATCCACATGGTTATGGTGTTAAAAGTATCAATTGGCCAGTAATATTGGTCCTGGTGCCATGGGGTGGGGCCGCCACCAGGTTCTTTAAAAAGGGCCTGGTCGTGGTACAGGCGTACGTTTGCAACACCCATAAGGTCAGCGGCAATTTTTGCCATGCGTTTTGCCAGGACGAATCTGCGGGCATCTTCGTCGCCTTGCCACAGGTTCATTATCTGTAAAAAGGCTTTGCCATAGGTATCCCTGTCTTCCAGCTTACGCTTTTCAGTATTGTATTTATCGGCTGCGTTTACAATTATGGGGCGGTAAACAGCAATTTCCTCTGCGCTAAGTACACCTTCCACAAGGGTATGCCCCTTTTCCTGGAACTCATCAATATTATCCTGTGGTGTTCTTATAAGGTCGTCCAGCAATGGCAATACTTGGGTCTCCATGTTATTTATTGGTTTATACTCAAAGTAAATTATACTTTTCGCCAAAAAAAATGACTTAAATGGTGTAATTATGGTTTATTTTATCCCTATATTTAACATATAAATGAAATTTATTAAAATATACCATGATAAAGGCCTCGTATGAGATCCTTCAGCCGGTAAACGGTCTGTCGTTTTTGCTGCGAAAGTTCGATAGTTTTGCCTTTGACGCACCCTATCACTTCCATGCGGAGTATGAATTAACCTATATTATAGCGGGCTCGGGCAAGCGTTACGTGGGCAGCCACATGCAAAACTTTACCAGCGGCGACCTGGTGCTGATAGGGCCCAACGTTCCGCACTGCTGGAAGCTGGACGACACACAGGAAATTCGACCGGCAGGTGCAATCGTAATTCAGTTTGACGGCGCCTTTTTAGGTACTGATTTCTTTAATAAAATAGAACTTCAACATATTAAACGCCTTTTTCAGAAAAGCGGAGGCGGGATCAGCTTTCATGGCGATACGCAGCGGGCAGTTAATCAAAGCTTGCTGACCCTTAGCGCAGAGGATAATAGCTTTAGGTTGTTGATTGGTCTGCTTGAAGCGCTGCAGCGCCTGGCACAATCAGCCGAATATGCATTGCTTGACCAAAACCAGCTAATTGCAGAGCGTTCGCTGGCCGAACAGGAACGCATAAACCCGGTATTTGCCTACCTGGTTGAAAACTTCAGGCACCAGGTTTCGCTTGACGCAGCCGCTGGTATTGCCAACATGACCACCAATGCTTTTTGCAAATACTTTAAAAAGATCACCCGTAAAACCTTTATGGAAACAATAATTGAGTATCGCCTCAATTATGCCATACAGCAACTGGTGCAAACGGATAAACCCATCTCCGAAATTGCCTTTGAAAGCGGTTTTGGCGATGTGTCGCATTTTTACAAAATGTTTAAGGTTAAAATGCAGCTGAGCCCGCTTAATTACCGTAAAAAATTTATGCGCAGCTTTGGGGGGATGGAAGAGACGATTGTAGCTTGAGGGAGAGGACAATTAAGAATGCTGTATCATTTGTATTGTCAGTGTGGAATGATACAGTGATACAGAACGTAACAGTTATACATAGATCAGTACTGCTGTATCGCCTGTATCGTTTGTATTGTCAGCGTTGAATGATACAACGATACAGAACGTAACAGTTATACATAGATTATGCTGTATCGCCTGTATCGTTTGTATTGTCAATGTGGAATGATACAGTGATACAGAACGTAACAGTTATACACAGATCAGTACTGCTGTATCGCCTGTATTGTCCTGCTACAAACGATACAGCGTTACAATTATTCATAATCCAACCTTGCTGTATCGCCTGTATTGTTGTATTGAATGATACAGCGATACAATACGTAATAGTCAATTATCAATTAATCCTGGTGTATCGTTTGTATTGTTGTATTGAATGATACAGCGATACAGAATATGTGTTGTTTTTAATAAAATATTGTTAATCAGTTAATTATAATATAATTATATACATATATGGTATATATAATTGTATCGTGTATCACTGTATCGTTTCCCTAACGTGATACAAACGATACAACGATACAAACGATACAGGCGATACAAAGGTGTTAATTACATCCCCAAATTGCTACCCCATAAGCCGGCAAACTTACGTTTACTGAACTTCCACTAACAACTGGCTTGCTATCGCCATATAAAACTTTCAATTTATTGCCTAAACCACGGATGATATTTGCGGATACCACTTTGCCCGAAAGGTTTACCGCAACTATAAATTGCCTGCTGCCATCATAGCGCATAAAGCTGAACACGTGATCGTTATCATTGGGTAATGTTTTGTAAATACCCTTTGATATTATAGGATTTGCCTTGCGGATAGCGATCATCCGGCGGTAAAAGTTCCACAGAGAGTTTGGATCATCCTGCTCTTCTTCAAGCGAGATGCCGTCGTTTGGCTTGTCATTATTAAACGCATCCTTATGTGGCCCGGTTTGTTTGTACCAGTATGCCATGCCTTTGCCTTCGTCAGTTTTATACCATTCAAACGCTTCCCTGTCGGGGATCTCGTTGACATCGGTGGCCCCAAATTTGGCGCTGGTGCCGGTCATCCCAAGTTCTTGTCCGTAATAAATAGAAGGCACACCACCTATCAGCAGGTTCAAAGCGGCTGCTACTTTTAGCTTGCCCGGGTCGCCTTTCGCATCGTAGCTAAAGCGGGGAGTATCGTGATTCTCAATAAATACTACCTGTTGTTTACCTGCCGGGGTTGCTGAAAAAGTGGAGTCGGCATTTTCGGTGAGCATTTTTTTATTTAGCGCACGGATAGAGTAAGCCAGCCTGAATGCAAACACCCGGTCGACACCGCCATGCTGCAGGTAATCCAGCCCTAATGAAAGCCATTGTGCCTGCTCGGCAACAATACTTATCTTCGGATTAACCTGGCGCAACCTGCTTAATAAAGGGTTCCAAAAGGTATCGAACAGGTGGGGGAGGATATGCTTGCCATCAAGGTCGTCCATCATATGGTCAAGCCTGAAGCCGTCCACACCGTCATCAAATTTACCATCGCCGTTAGGGTCCATCCAGTATTTAAAAAGCTGGTAATTGTATTCCAGCACCTTTGGGCTGTTTAGGTTAACGGTAGTTATTTTGCGGTACACATTGTCATAACCTTTTAATCCCTCCAGGTTATAAACTATTGTTGTGGGCTTTGTGTGCGCCTTATCGTCGTAAATAATATAGTCGGCATAGGGCGAATTAGGGTTATTTACGCCGTCTTTCCACCAAATATGGTCCTCGGTAACATATTGCGTTTCCATATCCATATAAAATTTCATCCCCCGGTGGTGAAGCTCCTTTACCAGCAACAGGTAATCATTAAGCGTGCCATATTTGGGGTCGATCTTCTTAAAGTCGCTTGAGAAATAGTTATGATAAAAAACGGATTCGTACAGTGGCGTAAGCAATACCGCCGTAACGCCAAGTTTTTGCAGGTAATCCAGCTTTTGGCGAATGCCGTTCAGGTCGCCGTGCATATCGCCATTGCTGTCATAAAAACTACGCTGGAAGATATGATAGATAATTTCCTCCTGGTTTGCAGCTTTTTTTTGGGCAAACACGCTGGTGCTGACAATAGCGTGCATCAGCACAAAAAGTAATAGTACCTTAATTTTCATTATTTGAATAATTGGCTGGCTGAAAGTATACATCCCCTCAGCAAAAAACAATGCGGTATTTGTTATAAAAGTGGTAAATTTTATCAATCGTATCGCCCGCATAATAATCAGTAAGGTTGAATGTTTAACAATCGGGTAATATCTTCCTACAAATCGCCAATATTTGCATGTTTTAGCCCGAAAAAAATCGGTTGTTTTGCATCATCTTTTGATTGATCAATTCCGGGTAGTGTTGCTAAATTGTTTTTCCTGCCTGTTGTAGCGATTTTTTGTGATTGTGCGTTACTGCTGTAAAAAGATACATATTACTACTTAAACAAGTTCAATACATTCAATGGTCAAATTCAGAATCAGGCCGGGATCAGTTTTGCCCGTGCCCAGGTTTAAAACTTTAGAGGTATCCAATCCTTCGTTCGAAAATAATAATCTTCGCTTTATTACGGTAAAAACACCTCATCTGAAAGGCCGGGGTGATATTTGTGTTTACGTGCCTGCCAATGTTGGCCCAACTGATACATTGCCCATAGTAATACTTTTACATGGCGTTTATGGCAGCGCCTGGAGCTGGGCATTTAGTTCGGGCGTACATTTAAAAGCTAATGAGCTGATTGAAAAGGGCGTACTTCCACCTATGATAATTGCAATGCCGTCTGACGGTATGTGGGGGGATGGTTCGGCGTATTTGCCGCTCAACTCCTATAATTTTGAAAAATGGATAGCCGAGGATGTGCCCGATGCCTTAGCCCTGAGCATTAGGGGCGCAAGTGAAAATTCGCCGTTGTTTATTTCGGGGATGTCAATGGGCGGGTTTGGCGCACTGCGTATCGGGGCAAAATATGGTGATAAATTCAGGGCGATTTCAGCGCATTCAGCCATTACCAGCCTGCCGCAGATCAAATTCTTTGTAGAGGAATCATTAAAACATTATGCCCAGGATAATGTGACCGATGAGGATGTATTTGAAACATTCGTGAAATACCGTAAGCAGTTGCCGCCAGTGCGGTTTGACTGTGGCACAGGCGACCTGTTGATTAACTATAATCGCAGCCTCCATGAAAAAATGGACAAGGAGGGAATACCGCACATATACGGGGAAAATCCGGGCGGACATGAGTGGTCATACTGGTCGGTTCACATCGTCGAATCGTTAAAGTTTTTTACTGAATTTATATAAATATTAGGAGGGAAATGACGCTTTTTAGCGCGAACATTCAGCACTGGAAAATAAATTATCATAAAATTGCAAGTTTTTTTAATTCGATAAAACAGAATGGTACTTTATTACGTTAGTACTGCATATAGATGCATTCTCGCATTTATAATTGTGATAAGGTTTAGGTTGAAAGTCCCCAAGCAGCGAGTGCAAGGGGACTTTCGTATTTAGGGAAGTTTGGGAGTAAAATATTAAATAAACCCCCGCAGACTTGCCAGGCAAAGTGCTGCGGGGTAGCAACCGCTACGTTACAACTCTTTGTCCTCGAACATCTTTGCGTCGCGGGTATTCTTTTGTACCGCAATGGCCGAAAACATGCTTAGGGAGAATGCCATGGCGTAAAATCCCTTCTCACTTAACGCGAGACTTGCATTCCAAAGACCAATTGTCAACAGGATCATCGCCGCAATAGTGGCAAACCAACTCAGGCCGTAATAAAGATCCGTAACGGCAAGTCCTTCAGCCCTGTCCCTAACACTCTTTTGAACGGAGATTACGGCGAATAAGCCAAATAATAAAATGGTGAAATAGTATCCTTTTTCGTTCAATCCCATACTTGCATTCCATAAGCCGATGCAATAGCCCACCATTCCTGTTAATAAGGCAAACCAGGAGGCGCCTATAAATGCGGCAGTTGGTTTAAATGGATTTCTAACCTTTTCGCCATGTTTTAAGATGGATGAATTTTCTTCTGTTCTGTGTTGTAGCGGTTCCATGTTATTTTGTTTTTGTGATTAATATGAAAGCAAATGTCGGATGCGGAATAGACCTGCGAAAATCAGATTGTGGAAATTACTGACGATATATTTTGTAAATATTTTACCTTTATGTACACTAATATATCTATATGGACTCGCTTTCGGAGTTAGTTAACCTGCTCAATGGTACCGACAAAAAGCTTTTCAGGCAGTTTTTACAGCAGAAAAACAAAAGGCTTGATGTGAAGAATTTAGCATTGCTTGATTTGATAGAAACTGACGATATAAATGGTTTAAACAAGCTTTACGAGTCGAAGAAAAATAATGATGCATACCATGCTTTACGTAAAAGGCTACAGGATAATTTGCTGCTGTTCTTATCGCAGAAAACTTTTGAAAACAATAATTCTGACACCTATGATGCATTGCGCCTCGTTGTAGTGGGGCGTTTTTTGTTGGAGAATGATGTGATCAAGATAGCGTTTAAATGTTTGGATAAGGCTGAACGGCTGGCTGAACATTTGGAGCAGTTTAATTTGCTGAATGAGATCTTGCTGTTGAAGGTACAGTATGCCCATGTGCCCGGAGCAGAAGGCCTGGAATCTTTGACCGCGCGCTTCCTGAGGAACCAATCGGATATGCAACGCGCAGCTAAACTCAATATGGCCTATGCCTTTTTGAGGCAGGAACTGCAGGAGATACACCTGAAAGGGAAGATCGTTAATTTGACGGCACTGATACTGAAGACAATCCGGAAGTATAAAATTTCCTCACAGGACCTGATGACCTACAAGTCCATTTACCAAATTCTCTTCATCGCGAATGAATACGCTGCGATACAGCAGAATTATGGATTGATAGAACGCTATGTCGATCGGACGAATAAATTTATGCAAGCCCATGTGCATAAAAAACAATCTTATCTTTTTTACCATATCTCCATCTTGTACTACCTGGCGAACTTTCATCTGAGGCGAAAGAATTTCGCAGGGAGTGCATCTTATCTCATGGAGATGATGGATTTAATGGTAACGGATAGTCGCTATTATGCGCTATTTTATTTACCTCATCAGTTACTGTCTGCGCTCAACCTGTTCTTTACAGGCTTTGCTAACGATGCAATCGTGTTATTGCAGGAATCGCTCTCCAATACAAAGTATAGGTCTAAGCCGGAAGACGTAGAGGATTTACGAATATGCCTGGCCATGTTTTTAGCGCTGTGCAATGAACGAAGAAGTTTAAAACAACTGACTTTACTGACGCGCACCGATGCCTGGTATGAAAAAAAAATGGGCATGTTATGGACGATTCGAAAGAACCTGATGGAAATTTTGGTCCACGCACAGTTCTCTAACATCGAGCTTGCCATGTCGCGGCTAAACAGCTTCCGACGCAGATATAAGAAGTATCTGCTAAAAACTTCCGAAGAACGCGTGCTGTTGTTTTTGGCGATGGTTGAAAAATACCTGTTAAAACCCGATGTGGTTTTTGAAACGACGTATAGAAAAGCGGTTTTAAACCTGGCAGGCAGGGACGAGAATAACGATATCTTCACTTTGAGTTTTATCGCCTGGCTGATAGCACGCTGGGAGAAAAACACCGCTTATAAAGTCGTGCTAACACTCATAAATGATGACAGCCATGGGCTGCAATAACGCCCTATAGTTTTTGGGATAATATGCTTGCTATTTTTCGAACGCTGCCTGTAACTGAAGCGCATCCGTATTGCAGTGACTTTTCGTCTAAAACAGCTATCTTTCGCACTTTACTGACTTTCCCGACTTTCGGGCCCCATTAAATGATCGAACTAAAAAAAGAATTATACAACCAGTGCCTTAACTACGTGCAAAAAAGCATGGAGGCTGCGCAGCTGGCTATTAACGAGGCCCAAAAGGCATCTACTGATGATACCAAGAGCAGCGCCGGTGATAAATACGAAACCGGCCGCGAAATGATGCAGCAGGAGACCGACCGGAACATGAAGCAATTAAATGAAGCAAATAAATTAAAAGTTGCGCTAAACAAAATAAGTCCCAATACTGTTGCTGATAATGTTGATACCGGGAGTGTGGTTATTACCAACAGCGGGAACTTTTATGTTGCCGTTAGTGCAGGGATTTTAACTGTTAAGGGTGAGAAATATTTTGCAATATCGCCGGGTTCACCAATTGGAATTAAGCTTATGGGGCGGAAAGCCGGTGATGAAGTTAAGTTGAACGACAAATTATATCACATAAAAGCTGTAATTTAATGTATTTTTAAAAATAAGTTTCGTGTATTTGTAAATAGTTGCATTAAGTATAAAATATCTATTACTATATTTGATGTTAATAAAAAGGTGGTGAGCAAAAGTAGACTTGCCCGTAATAAATTAAATTTTGATGAACATATTCGTAGGAAGTCTTCCTTTCTCATTAGAGGAAGCCGATTTAAGAGAGCTTTTCGAAGCCTATGGTGAAGTTAGCACCGTAAAATTAATTAGTGACAGAGAAACCGGCAGAAGCAAGGGTTTCGGCTTTGTAGAAATGTCAGATGATGAGGCCGCTCAAAAAGCGATCACAGGCTTAAACGGCGCTGATGTTAAAGGCAGATCAATTGCGGTTAGCCAGGCAGAAGAAAAGAAACGTGACGACCGCAGAAGCGGCGGCGGCGGTGGTTATGGCGGCAACCGCGGTGGCGGTGGTGGCTATGGCGGCGGTGGCGGCAGCCGTGGTGGAAGTGGCGGCGGTGGCGGCGGCTACTCTCGCGACAACAACCGTGGCGGTGGCGGCGGTGGCAGCCGTTGGTAATATAAAATATTGTAAAAGGCCTTACCTGCATGGTAAGGCCTTTTGCACTTGATCTATTATCTACCCTTGTAAAAACGCAAACCCAGGTTTGCAGCGCTTTTAGTCCAATAGGCCTTTCAGTGGCTTGCCTATGATTTTTGCGTACTTATCTATCGCCGGTAATTATACCGGGATGGTTTTTCCTTTAATATATCGGGGGTGCATTTATTCAAGCTGTATGCCAAATTGGTAATTAGCCTGGTAATCCTTGCGTTGTGCATTGCATATCCCGCACTACAAATCCACTACTTAAATTTCCTGTTTACCTGGTACTTTGGTAATGTTTTTAAAAAGATCTCCATCTTTTGTAATTATAACATAAACGATACATAAATATTTGAATCATACCGCTTATATTTAAATCACTATTTTAAAGCTGATTAAAACCTGAGCAATGTTTCAAATAAAACGTCTTCATTCAATTGATGTGCTGCGCGCCATTAACATGTTCTTCATGATTTTTGTGAACGATCTTAGCGGCGTTAGCCATGTGCCCAAATGGATTGACCATGTAAAGGCAAATGAGGACGGGATGCATTTTGCTGATACAGTTTTTCCGCTGTTCCTTTTTATTGCGGGATTATCAATTCCATTAGCCATTGGCCGGCGGATAGATAAAGGAAATTCTTTTACTTCTATAGCTACTTATATTCTGTTGCGATCATTCGCATTAATAGTGATGGGCTTTTTCCATGTAAACATGGAAGATTACAGCAAGGAGGCATTGCTGCCCCTACCGGTTTGGGAATTGCTGCTAACAATCAGCTTCTTTTTAATCTGGCTTGATTACCCCGAAACCATGGCTAAAACAAAACGCTACGTGTTGATGGGCATAGGCATAGTAACCCTGATTGTTCTCGGGGTTTTATACAAAGGCAACGCCGAAGAGGGTGGAACCCGCTGGCTCGATCCATCCTGGTGGGGCATTCTCGGGCTAATAGGATGGGCTTACCTGGTTTGCTCTGGAATATACCTGATAGTAAAAGGCAAATTTACCTGGCTTGTTATTGCACTGGTTTTGCTGGTCGCAATAAATCTTGTTGTACATGGCAAGGTGTTTAGCCTGCATATTCCGATAATAAAGGACGCTTCGTGCGCCTCGTTAATGATGTTCGGCGTGGTGACATCATTATTGTACGCAAAGATAATAGCCAAAGGAAGCTATAAATTGTTGTGGCCAGTGTTTACTGCAGCCGGAGCAGCTTTAATAGGCCTTGGGTTTTTTGTACGCCCATATACCCAGGGAATCTCCAAAATTCATTCAACACCTGCGTGGATCTTTATATGTGCAGGTATCGGCATTTTATTATTTGAACTGCTGATATGGCTGGTTGATGTGAAAGGAAAGGAAAACTGGTTTAAAATTATTAAACCGGCAGGCACCAGCACATTAACCTGTTATTTGATACCGTACTTAATGGTTGGCTTCTTTTCCCTAATCAACTTTAATTACCCGGATTTCTTTAACACGGGTGCCGGCGGTATTTTCCGGTCGATCACTATTTCGTTTATAACCATTTTTATTACGGGCTTCCTTGAGAGGCGGCGGCTCAGGCTTAAGATATAACACAACTGTTATACATCAGGGTCTACGATACATCACGTGATTTAAAATTTAAGGGTTTACAAAGCGCCTCCTGACAAGGGGCTTTTTGTGTCAGTGACGTAGATTCCCGCAGAGAGCTTCTACGTGCAAAAATAAAAAAGGCTATAAAACAAAAAAAGAGGAAGCGGGCGCTCTCTCTTTTTTGTAGTAACTGACCTCATTATTTATCATAAAGAACTAGTTGGTTAGAACGAAAATAATAATTACACAAATATATATTCTATGGGAATACAAGACTAATTTTTTAACACATTTTAACACGTTTTTTTCAAAAAAAGTTCAATAAATACCAACATAAGCTGATTTGTTAACATTTTAGACATTTTTGGGGCGTTTTTAAGTTTTTTTGACCCTTTATCATATCAGAATAAAGGGCGAATAACCAATTTTAAGCCAAAGTAATCCAAACATAGATTATATTAGAACAAAAATAAGCGCAAACAGCGCCATAATTATCAAAACCACCAGCTTTGAAGTTTAGACCGTTACTCGCAATTTGCTTATTATTTTGCCTGAATCTTTTAGCTCAAAAGAAAAACAGCCACTTTAAATATCATATTCACAGGTTAACTTCTGCTATTAAAATTGACGGGGTTATGGATGAGCCCGCATGGCAGGATGCCGAGGTTGCCGGCAATTTTAGGATGGTGCTGCCGATGGACACCAGTTTTGCAAAAGTTAAAACAGAAGTAAGGATGGCTTATGACGATAAGAACGTTTATATTCTTGCCATATGTTATAAGGCATTTCCCGGCCAGAGTATGGTGGAATCGCTAAAACGCGATTTTTCTTTTCTAAAGAACGACAACTTCATTTTCTTTATGGATACCTATAATGACCAAACGAATGGCTATTCATTTGGTTCGAATGCTGTAGGGGCAGAGTGGGATGGCACCATGTACGAGGGGGGTAAGGTCGACCTTAACTGGACTAACAAATGGGTTTCTGCAGTAAAGGACTATCCTGACAAGTATATTTTTGAGGCATCTATTCCCTTTAAATCCATCAGGTATAAAAAGGGAATTTCGGAATGGGGTATAAATTTCAGCAGGAATGATTTGCGTACCACCGAAAAATCAAGCTGGACGCCTGTGCCACGGCAGTTCCCTACGGCGTCATTAGCTTATACAGGTACATTAGTTTGGGACAAGCCGCCGCCTGATCCCGGGCCGAATATTGCTATCGTACCATACTTGTTAACAGGGGTAACTAAAGATTACGCCAATCATAAAAATGCCGTCTTCCACGTTGAAGCTGGTGGTGACGCCAAGATAGCCATATCCTCAGCGCTCAATCTTGATCTTACAGTGCATCCGGATTTCTCGCAGGTGGATGCCGATAAACAGGTAACTAATTTAAGTCGTTACGAGCTGTTCTATCCGGAAACAAGGCAATTCTTCCTGGAGAATGGCGACCAGTTCAATAACTTTGGCTATGCATCCATCAGGCCATTTTTTTCGCGGCGGATAGGTTTAACATCCACAATTATTGGCGGGGCCAGATTAAGTGGTAAGCTTGATCAAAACTGGCGTGTAAGTATAATGGATATGCAAACCAACAGTAACCAGGAAACAGATGTCCCAGCCCAAAACTTTACCATGATTGCCTTACAGCGAAAGATCTTCGCCCGTTCCAATATTGGTTTCCTGTTTGTGAATAAACAATCGTTTAATTACCCGCCGTCAGCGTCGGCAACTCCGACAGATACCAAATACAACAGCAACTTTGGACTTGAGTATAACATCGCATCGTCAGACAATTTATTAACGGGTAAGGTGCTGGCACTAAAGTCATTCAGCCCTGATAAAAAGGGCCACGACTTTACACAGGCCGGCAACCTGCAATTCGCCAATAAGTACTGGGCCGTAGGCGGACAATACGAAGTAGTTGGATCAAACTATAATGCTGGCGTTGGTTATGTGCCAAGGCAAGGCTATATCAAGCTTAATCCATACATCGGGTACTTGTTTTTTCCCACACGTGGCGCTATCCTGAGCCATGGTCCGCAGCTTAACCTTACTGATTATTATGATGGCTCGTTTAACCCAACAGACAACCGGGCCTTCCTTTCGTACCTGATAACGTTCAGGAACAAAAGCACTTTAACCGGCCTTGTGGAGCGCGATTATGTGAAGCTGCTACAGCCTTACGATCCTACTAATTACACCGGGAACCAGTTACCCGTAGGATTACAGAGTACCTGGCACAATGCCGAAATATCGTACTTCTCAATCCCTCAAAGATTGTTTACCTATGATTTTACGCTTGATTATGGCGGTTATTACGACAACGGTAAAAAAATAAGCGTGGCAAATGATGTCGGTTATCGTTTTCAGCCCTATGTAAATATCCAGGTAAATACCACCTATAACAACCTGCAACTGCCGCAGCCATGGGGAAACAAAGCGTTCTGGCTGGTTGGCCCGCGGGTTGATGTTACAATGACCAATAAGTTTTTCCTAACCGGCTTTTTCCAATATAACCAGCAAGGTAAAAACATCAACATAAACACCCGCCTGCAATGGCGTTACCGCCCCGCATCCGATTTCTTTATTGTTTACACCGATAACTACCTGCCGCGCCCGCTCTTCGTCAAAAACAGGGGACTAGTGTTCAAGTTTACCTATTGGCTGAGTAATTGAGGTTAGTTGATTAGAGACCAGAGATTAGTTAATTAGAGCTTAAACTCTTTCCCAGGGCTGTGTCCCCACAGCACGCCGCTGAAAGGTAAACGACTAAAGAGATCTGATACCCCAACTACCGCAGCTAACCTAATCTCTAATCACCCGTCTCTAATCTCTAACCCCCATCCACATCAGGGCGTCTAAAACCATCTTCGCTTCCATAGGGCTGCTGAAAGTATAAGAAAGGGTTTTGTCGGTATTATCGTATTTATGCTCATAGTCCATATCATTATGGCCCATGTTGAAGTATACCATTTTGTATTTGGTATTGGTCCACACAACGGGATAATAACCGCTGTGCCAGATCTCGCTTTGCTTTGGCCCGGTGCCAAGCGGGTAACTGGCAGAATCAATTGATGCCAGGATCCTGATATCCGGGTTCTTGCGCAGGTCATATTCCCAGCGATACCATTCGTTTGGCGAGGTTTTGAATGTTTTGGGCAGATGCTTTGTTGCCGGGAATTTCGTGTCGACATCCAAAATAGCAGGCGATGGTCGCCAGATGTTGCTTACATACTGACCTGAGCCAAGGAATTCCTTGTGATACCAGTCCCAATCCTGGTTGTATTTCGAGGGTGTAAGCGTAAAGGCCGAGAAATGGAAGCCCATCCAGCCGCCGCCGTTTTTCATGTAATTTTCAAATGCTTTTCGTTGAGCCGGGTTATCTGGCCGGGTATCTAAAAACAGAACCACCTGGTAATGCGATAAAAATTCGGCGTTCAGGTTGCCCCAGTTTTTAGTGGAATCGTAGGCGAAATTATACTTAGCGGCCATCTTCGGGAACCAGCCATTAGCTTCGTGCACAAAGCTGATGTGTGCCTTATCTTCCTGGGCCGTGTAAAAGGCTATTACTTTGAATTTAGGCTTGGTGCCTTGGGCATGCAGGCTGGTAACGCAAAGTAATATTAAACATACAAAAAGGAATGAAGCGGTTATCCTGCGGTTCATAAGTAATGGTTTTTTATTGGTTTATAATGATCAGCTTAAAATTAGAAACAAAATTTGTTAATAAAACGCCTGGTAGTTACTCATCGCTTGAATATGCTGGGATGTAGAGCGTTTGTAGTGATCCCGCAAGCCTGATGGCGCGTGAAAAAGAGTGTAGTTTAAAGACAGACAAAAATGTTCCAATAAAAACCCTGAAAATCTTTTTTCCGTCCGTTAAGTTAATGTTGCATAAACGTGTAATTAAGTTTGTGTATTAGGGGGTAAAAAGCTGTATTGTTAAGTTTTAATTATCAATTAGTTAACAGTTATTTTATTCTTGTTTTATTCAGTATTTCTCCAATATTGACATGATGCTTTGTGAAAAATCACATGTTATATGAGCATTAAAAATTACTTATTTATACTCTTTATCTTCCTTTCTTCAATCGCCGCGGCTCAAACCGCAAGCCTGAAGGGGCAGATCATAGATGGGCAAACTAAAGAACCATTAAGTGGCGCATTTGTCCATTTTGACGATAAAAACGGGGGTTCTGTAACAGATGCCTTTGGCCACTATTCAATATCTGGCATTGCCCCCGGTACATATAAACTTAAGGTAAAGTATGTAGGCTATACTGAATACGAGGAAAAAATAACCTTTACCGCAGGGCAGTCTGCAACGCTAAACGTTAGCCTGGTTGAAAAAACCGAATCGCTTAAAGCGGTAAAGGTTTATGGAGCAACCAATGCCGAATCGGAGGCATCGTCCCGTAAATCGGAAAAGAATGCGGATAATATCACCAACGTGTTATCTGCACAGGCAATGCAGCGTTCACCGGACATCAATGCTGCCAATGCTTTGGCACGCGTATCTGCAATAACTATTCAACGCAACAGCGGTTCGGATGAAGCGTACGCTATTATAAGAGGGCTTGAGCCGCGTTACAACAATACGTTGGTTAACGGGGTTAAGGTTACCAGCCCTGATCCTGTATCAAGGTTTATCTCGCTTAGCATTGTTCCGTCCGACTTATTGGAGCGTGTGGAAGTAAGCAAAACCCTTACTCCCGAAATGGAAGGCGATGCGATTGGCGGAACGGTAAACCTTGTTTTTAAGGATGCACCGGAATATGAATATTTTAAAGCTAATGGCTCGATAGGTTATAGCGCTATATTTTTTAACCGCAAGTTTGATGATTTTCAACAGGGAGCAGTGCAAAGTAAGAGCCCAACGGAACGGTTCGGCCCCAACTACGTTGCGACACCTGGCTATTTTTCACGGTCAAACCTGGATTTTACCAAAAAGAATGCACCCCCTACGTCGCTTTTAGGGTTTACCTATGGTCGCCGGTTTTTAAATAATAAATTGGGTTTTATTATTGCTGATAGTTACCAAAACCAGTTTTATGGTACAAATTCCCAGTTTAATGTAGCTGAGCCGGATATTCACGCGAGCAATTTTCAACCGGTCATATCAGATGTCGCTAACCGCGCTTATTCTACGCAGCAGCTAAATAACGGGTTATCCGGCCACCTTGATTATAAAATCGATGAAAATAATAAAATCAGCCTCGATAACGTGTTCCTTTATACCCGGCTGGCACAAACCCGCTTAAGTATCGATACTTCTATTTTGGGTGGTAATGGCGGCCGAAAAGGCCCTGGCACCGGTACCGTTTATAATGACGACAGGTCATTTATCCAAAACCAGTACGTAGAGAACCTGAAGTTGAATGGCAAACATGTTATTATTGGCAAACATTTACTTTTTGATTGGTCGGGTGTTTATTCAAACGCTACACAGGACGCCCCGGACAGAGCCGATCTTTCTATCAACCACTTAATCAACCCTGATTTTACCAGGACAGTGGATTACTACGATAATATCACCAGGATCTGGGAAAAAAGCGGTAACAAAGACCTGAGCGCCATGGCAAACCTTGGATACAAAACCGGCCTGGGTGATAATAGTTCACTGGAGATTAAAGCAGGTGGCCTGTACCGTCACAGTACCCGTTACAATCATCAAAACGAATACATATTAAAAGCTGCGCCAACGGCTAATGGCGGGAAAAGCGCCTTCACCGATATTTACTCAAGTGATTTTATTGTATACAACCAAACCGGTACAGACCAAAGCGACGCAACCAACTACACTGCATATGAAAATATAACGGCGGGTTACGGTGAATTTAAACTTACCGTAGACAAACTGGACGTTGTAGGCGGTGTGCGCGTTGAAGGCACCGAACAAGGGTATCACACCAATCCGGTGGTTTTAAACACCCAAAGCGATGCCAAAAAGACTTACACCGATCTGTTGCCAAGCTTGCAGCTGAAATATAAGCTGACAGAAAAATCAAACCTGAGAGCATCATACTTTAAGTCGATAGCACGCCCTGCCTTATTTGAGTTGGTGCCTACGCCAACCTTCGGGCAAAGTACGGATGTGACCGGTAATCCAAATGTACAACATACCGAAGCCAATAACTACGATTTACGTTACGAGTTATACCCTGAAAAGGAAGAGCAAATATTTGTAGGTGCCTTTTATAAAGACATCAAAAATCCGATTGAGTTTGCCTTAAATGATTCGAACAACGGGCAGTTGAATACCTCGCCACAGAATTTTGGCACAGCAAAGGTAGCCGGTGCCGAAATTGTTTACAGCAAATATTTCGGAAACCTGGGCGTATCGGGTAACTACACTTACACCTATTCGAATATTAAATCGCCAAAGGACGTGCCTGAAGCGGGTTCGGTAGATGGTAAACCGGTAATTAAATACCAAAGCCGGCCATTGCAGGGACAAACAGGTAATGTGTTTAACCTTTCGTTATTGTACAAAAACGATAAGCAAAAGGCTTTTGTACAGTTAGCATACACCTACACCAGCAAAACGTTGTCGCTTGTTTATCCAAACTATGGGTATGATTATTACACACAGCCGCAATCATTCTTAGCGTTGTCGGCAGAAAAGCAGGTGAGCAAGCATTTTACACTTACCACTAAGGTGAACAATATTTTAAACACGCCAACAACTGTTAAGATCAATAACCTTATCCAGTCGAAGGATCTTTATAACGTTAGCTTCAATTTGGGTTTCCGTTATTCACTATAATAAATTAAAAAAGATGAAAGCAAAATATATTTATATACTATTAGCAGGGTCGTTGTTAGCACTTACACTCAATTCCTGTAAGAAAAGTGAGCTTACCACGTTCGACAAAATAAAGATCCCCACATCAAACCCGCTTGCTGCCGGCAATATCAGCGGCTTTGTAAAGGGCACCTTGTTAAGCGGTCAAATCTATACTGTAACTGCCGACCTTACCGTAAAAAAGGGCGATACCTTGTCATCGCAGCCTGGTGCAGTTGTTATTGTTAAAAATAATGCACAGATCAACGTACAAGGGGTGTTGCAGTTAATAGGATCAAAAGATCAGCCGATTTACTTTAACTCAGACAGCAACAAACCTGGTACATGGGGTGGTTTTCAATGCGATACGGCGCAGGCAATTACCATAAAATGGACGCACGTAGATAACACTGGCGGTCCTGACGCATCAGGCAGCGCAAGGGGAACGCTGAAAGTGAAGAAGGCTATTAATGTTGATATTGAGGACTCGTGGTTTACAAATGGCCAGGATGATTTGATGGCGCTGGGTAACGGTGCAAAAATTACTATACTTAGAAATACCATTAGTTCATCAGGCAGTACCGATGGCGAAGGGATCAATCTTAAAACAGGTGTAACTGGTACCGTTGCCTATAATGTAGTGTTTAGCCAGGCAGGGTCAGGTATAAAACTGGAGACAAGCTCAAGTATCCCATTCCCGCAAACTGAAGTTTACGTTTATAACAATACCCTTGTTTCTAATGGCTGGAGAAGAGGTTCTGCCGAACCTGGCCGCGGCGTTTCGGTTGGTGTAAACGCAATTGGACACATCTACAACAACATCTTCGTTAATGATTATCATGGGATAGAGTTATTTGACGATGGCGACCTGGTGCATACCACTTATGGAAATAGCCTTTTTTATGCTACCGTTGATACCTATGCAGATTTGGTGGATCCTAATTTGAAAATTGATATCAGGAGTAACTTTTACCCCGCATCAGGGTTAGGTAAACCACAGCCTACCGATCTTATTTCGACAAAAATAGGTAACTATGATCCACTTTTTGTTCAGTTCGATGGTACTGTTGCAGCACCCAACGGCTTTCCAAATACCAATAACTTCAGGTTGCAAAGCGGATCACCGGCTTTTGGTACCGGAAATGCAAAATATAACCAGGATATCGGCGCTTATACTACCGACGGAAAAGGTAATCAACATTGATCATCAGCAAATAAATAACATTTAATTGTTACCTGAATATGCTTCATTATTAACAAGCAGTTTAATGATGAAGCATATATTTGGCAAATAATTATTGCCCATGTACAAAAGCACAAAACTCCCCTTCTTTTTTATCGCATTAAACATTATGGTAATAGCTGCCTGCCATACTGCCAAAAACAATAAGGCTGACGTAGATAACGAACAGCTAAACATGCATAGCGCTTATGACGACAGTACCCTGAATAATAAAATTTTGCCGGTATTAATGCCATATAACAGGGTAATCGACCCGGTCGGTAAAGTAATTGCATTTGGTGATCCTGCTGATGAAAACCACAGTATGGATGTTAAACTGATTCCCGGGACAACATCAATAGCTGTAGAAGACAGGTTTGGTATTGCTATAATTGACACGGTAAAACAAAAGGTAATCGCACGATGGGCTTATAACAGCGATGCTAAGTACAGCGGGTTAATGAGCACCTACTCAGGGTTGAAAGTTTTAAAATCAGATCAAAAGACTTATATTTTTTGGAGCGCGGCAATAGCAAAAGGGCGTCAGTCACATTCATACGTGTTCCAGGCCGCTCTGGAGGGCGAAAAATTGAACATCGTAAATTCTTTTGAATTTAAACCGGAAAGCCCCGCCCCGCTGGCCCTGCCAAACGAAGTGGCTATAAATAATGAACACGGCACCGATTATTTATATGTTGTTTTAAATGGTAATAACCAGCTGGTTAAGATTAACCTTAGCGATGGTAAAACAGTTTGGACAAAGCAAACAGGTGTAGCGCCATATGGGATAACCATTGTTAAAGACAAAATTTTCATAACCAACTGGGGCGGTACCCAGCCTAAAGATACTTTAACCCGAGAAACAGCTGGTGTGCCTTATGGCAGCACTTATATTGATCCAAAAACCGGCGCTACGGCATCGGGAACGGTATCTGTTTATGGTTTGGATGGCTGGGTGATTAAAGAAATACCGGTGGGGCTGCATCCTAATGCTATTATTAACAGCGGGGACGAACAATTTGTTTATGTAGCAAATGGCAATAGCGATATGGTTTCGGTTATTTCAACCGGCAGCCTGCAAAACGTTGATGCCATTTCTGTTAAACTGATGCCCGGCAAAAAGAGCTTTATTGGCGATACACCAAATGCGCTGGCAATTAATAATGCCGGTACCATATTGTATGTTGCCAATGGCCTTGATAATGCCGTAGCTGTTGTGAAATTGGGATCAAAAGCAGCTGCAAAAGGTTTCGGGAAAAGCGAGGTGCAAGGATTTATCCCAACTGAAGCTTATCCCGGTGGTTTGGCTATAGATGGTAACACACTTTTTGTCACCAACCTTGAAGGCGAAGGATCGCGGGTTAGCAGTAAAGAGCTTAAAAAAGGCGATGACCCAGTTAATGGCGATGCTGATGCCTATAACTCACACCATCAAAAGGCAACAGTTTCTATTATTCAAATACCGGATGGTAAAGGATTACAGGAATATACCGACCGGGTAAAAAAACTAAATCTAACCTTCAGGCAGGAAATTGCACAATTACTGCCGCGTAAAAACATAGCGCCCAGGCCGATGCCTGAACGCATAGGGGAGCCGTCGGTATTTAATCATGTACTTTATATTATAAAGGAAAACCGCACTTACGACCAGGTTTTGGGTGATATGCCCGAAGGTAACGGCATGAAATCGCTTTGCATTTATGGCGACAGCATAACGCCAAATCAGCATAGTTTAGCCCGTAATTTTTTATTACTTGATAACTATTATGCATCGGGTAAATGCTCAGCCGAAGGGCACCAATGGACTGATGCCGCGATGGTTACTGATTATGTTGAAAAGAGTGTAAGGGCATGGTTTCGCAGTTACCCGCACGTGCAGGAAGATGCGCTGGTTTACGATAGCAACGGCTTTATATGGAATAACGCTGCTGATCATGGTAAAACGGTAAGGATTTATGGCGAAGCCTGTATACCGCACTTTGATAATAAATTAACCTGGACAGATATTTATAATGACTACAAGGCCGGTAAGCCATTTAACTTTACTAATACCAGCACTATATCAAGGGTGCGCCCAATGCTTTCGCAAAACTTTCCGGGGTCCGACGAGCACCGCATTACGGAGCAAGTGCGGGCAAGTGCATTTATTAATGAGCTAAAGGACTATGAAGCTAAGCCAGGAGATCAGTTGCCGCAATTAATGGTGATGGCTTTATCTGCCGATCATACAGTAGGCACCAGGCCTGGTTTTCCAAGTCCGAACGCTATGGTAGCTGATAACGACCTGGCGCTTGGCCGCATTGTTGAAGCTGTTAGCAAAAGCCGTTTCTGGAAAAATACAGTGATCTTTGTTACCGAGGACGACTCGCAGGCAGGCTGGGACCATGTATCGGCTTACCGCACTACAGGCTTTATAATAAGCCCATATAGTGTATTAAAAAGAAATGTAAGTACTAATTATAACCAAACCTGCATTGTTCGGTCAATTGAACAAATATTAGGGATTCCGCCTATGAACATTATGGATGCCACAGCGTTGCCGATGTTTAGTTGTTTTACCAATAAGCCATCGGCCCAAACTTACAACGCCTTAAATAATCGGGTTCCGATTAATGATGTTAATCCAAAATTGTCAACACTAAAGGGGGCATCCTTACATTATGCCAAGCTTTCATTAAGGCCCGAATATGACCACATAGACGGCGGCAATGATGATGTAATGAACCGGATCCTCTGGTTTGCCGCAAAAGGGAAAAAGAAATATCCGGCTAATTTGGCTGGTAAGGATACGGATGACTAAACTAATTATAAAACTACTTTAAGCAACACAGTACTAAACTTAAAAACACATGAAAAAGACTTTTTTTGCATTGATGGGTATCACTGCTTTGTTAAGCTTAACCGCTGTTAAGCTATTGGCCCAGGGAAATCAATATGTTTTAGATAAAACTATTCCGCTGCCCGGCGAAGGCGGCTACGATTATGCCTTTATCGACCAGGTAAATCATGTGCTTTACGCATCGCATGGTACAGCAGTTAACGTGGTTGATCTGAAAACCGAAAAGGTTATTGGCACCATCAGCGGTATGAAGGGCGTTCACGGTATTGCTGTTGTTAATGATCTTAACCGTGGTTTTATAAGCGATGGTAAGGGAAATGCCGCTGTGGCCTTTGATACCAAAACTTTAAAAGTGATTAAAACTATCCCTATCACAGGAACAGATGCTGACGGGATAATCTATGATCCGTTTTCTAAGAAGATCTTTGTTTTCGAAGGAGATGGCCATGCAGTTGTAATTGTTGACCCAAAGGAATTAAAACAAGTAAGTAAAATAGAATTGGGCGGAGCCCCGGAATTTGCAGTTGCGGACGGGAACGGGTTAGTTTATAATAACCTGGAAGATAAGAATAGCCTGAACGTGATTGATACTAAGGCTATGAAAGTGATTAAAAATTACCCGCTTACACCATGCGGCGGTCCAACAGGCTTGGCACTCGACAAAAAGAACAAACGCTTATTTACGGTTTGCCGCGAAAATAAGGGAATGAGTGTGGTTGATATCAACACCGGCAAGGTTGTACAAACGTTGCCTATTGGCGCTGGGGTTGACGCCGTAATTTACGATGCTGCAAATAAATTGGTTATAGCATCCAACGGGGATGGGACTGCCAGCATCTTTAAACAAAATAGCGCGGATAGCTATACAGCACTGCAAACTTTAACAACCCAATACCGCGCAAAAACTATGGCGATGGATCAATCAACCCATAAGCTGTATTTTCCGGTGGCTGATTTTCAAAAGGGAACCAAAACTCAAATTGCCGGAACTTTTAAATTATTAGTTTACAAAGCGGAGTAATCCTTAACTAAAATAATATTAAACGGAGTGTTTTTGCTGGAGATACTGAATTGCAAAGGCGAAGTGTTGTGCCAAAACGAGCTTGCTAAATATTCGGCAGGTTGTTAAACGCCTAATCTGCTGATATCTAATAAAAAGCCATCTCAAAAGGATGGCTTTTTGCATATACGTTTTAGATTGTTCGTGCAGCACCATTTATATTTCTAACAATGCTTTGGTTAACTATTTTTTAATAAATTATTAAGCAAAGTGGGTTTATTTGTGCTACCAATAAATGGTTTCGCTACATTCGAACAACCATCTGCATAAACCAAATGAAACGAAAAAACTTCCAATTATCAGGCTTTCTGTTGCTTTTAATTGTAGCCTCTTCGGGGTATGCGCAGCGGCCTGTCAGCCCAAAAAAACAATCCAATAACCCCATTGATGCCTATAATGTAACGTGGGATACGCCCGGGCCCGGCTCTGCACAATCCATGCCTTTGGGTAATGGCGATATAGGCCTGAATGTTTGGGTTGAGAAAAATGGCGACCTGGTTTTCTACATTAGCAAAACCGATGCCTGGGGTGGTGAGCCTGAATTGCAAAAGGACCCGTGGATGAAACAAGGCGGCATCCTGATGAAGTTGGGAGCGGTGCGGATTTCGGTAGATAAAAATCCGTTGGTAACAAGCGCTGCTTTTAAACAAGTACTCAAACTGCGTAATGGCGAAATAAATGTACAGGAGGGAGAGGGACTCGATGCTGTTAGTTTTCGTGTTTGGGTTGATGCTAATCATCCTGTCATTCGCGTTGAAGCAAAAAGCGGAAGTGCAAGAAAAATAAACGTAAAACTTGAAAATTGGCGGGCAGGTTTAACGGATACCATATTGGCCAATCAAAAAACACAGATAGCCTGGTATCATCATAATGCTTCTACCGCAGATCCCCATTTGGCAAACCTCACTTTCGGTGCAATTATAAAGGGCAGCGGGTTGATGAATAAGGATAAATTAACATTGCAATCAAATAAAGCAGTTACCTCACAGCTGATCTCCATTTATCCCTTAACCAAAGTTTCAGCAAATGGAAGGGAGTGGCTTTCAAAATTGGAACCACAGGTTAATAACATTGAAAAAATCAAGCTGGAACAAACCCGCCTTGCACATCAGCAATGGTGGCGACAATTCTGGCAACGCAGCCACGTATTTGTATCTGGCGATGAACAGGCAAAACAGGTTGCCCGGGGCTACCTGTTGCAACGCTTTGTTACAGCGTGTGCAGGACGGGGCGCATATCCGATTAAATTCAACGGTTCCATTTTTGTGGTCGATAATCCCGCGAAAAATGAAAATGCAGATTTCAGGGACTGGGGCGGACAGTATTGGTTCCAGAATACAAGGCCCATGTATTGGCCGCGACTCATGGCCGGCGATTTTGATATGATGTTGCCGATGTTTAACATGTACGCTAAAATCCTGCCTGCAAATGAAGCGCAGGTTCAGCAGTTTTATCACCATGGCGGCGCTTATTTTGCCGAGACCGCACCGTTTTGGGGTGGGCTTAATTACATGGGACCGGAGGTTAAACAAAACTATACTAACCACTACTTTACCCCAATACTGGAGTTAAGTATGATGATGTTCGACTATTATGAGTACACCGGCAATGCTTCATTTGCCAAGAAAACCCTGGTACCGGTAGCCACAGCTGGGTTACAGTTTTTCGATCAGCATTTTAAACGAGACGACACCGGGAAACTTTTGCTTGATCCTGATAACGCCATCGAAATGTTTTGGAAGGTGCATAACCCCGCACCTGATATTGCCGGTTTACATGCTGTGCTTAGCCGGATGCTGAAATTGCCCGCAAGCCTGGTTGATGAAGAAACAAGAGCAGGTTGGCAAAAGTTTTATAAGGAGTTGCCGCCTTTGCCGATGACGGATAATAATGGTAAAACGGTACTTTTACCTTATACCGGCCCGCAAATTGCGAAATCATTCAATAGCGAAAAACCGGAATTGTACGCGATCTATCCATTCCGCCTGTACGGTTTGGGCAAACCAAACCTGGACGTGGCCATCAATACTTTTAATGCACGTAAGCAACGGGCAAAAGGCTGCTGGGTTCAGGATCCTATTCTGGCGGCCATGATTGGCGATGCTAATACAGCAAAAGATTATGTTAGCTATGCGCTCACCCGTAAAGACCCTAATTTGAAATTCCCGGCATTTTGGGACAAGGGAAATGATTATGCGCCCGATGAAGACAATGGTGGCAACGGCGAAAATGGCCTGCAGCAAATGCTGATGCAGGTTGACGGTAAAAAAATAATGCTTTTACCTGCCTGGCCCCCAGGCTGGGATGCCGATTTTAAGCTCAACGCCCCCTATAACACCACCGTGGAAGGTAAAGTTGAAAAGGGAAAACTCATCGACCTGAAGGTAACGCCTGCCAGCCGCATGGCAGATGTGACAGAGCTTTCTAAAAAATAACACGTGCCATTAGTACTTCAAATATCAAAATTACTGCATAGCAGGGGTGTGGATTGCTGTTAAACTAATATCAGTATTTGCTAAATTAATATAGCAAACCTTTAAATCTACATTTCTTGCATTGCTGCCCCATATCACATATTATCTTTGAATGTAACCTGTTTTATTGTAATTTAGCCATCATATCGCCTAAAAACGATTGCTGTTTTTCACCTAATTATAAACTATACAGTTCGGGGTACTTAAGTTTTAGTGCTTAGTGTGTACTTATCAACATGAGATTCTTTTTATCCAGGATAGCCACGGTTATTTTATTAAATATCCAATTCATATTGCCTGCCAATGCGCAATCATACGGGCTTGGATTTTATAGCCATGATGTTGTACAGGATAAACGCACCACCCTTGATCTTAGTCTCAATAATGTTGCCCAAAAGGATAACCTTGAACTGTCATTCGATCTGTCATTCATTCCCAACCACGAAATTTATTTCGGTTATATCTTCAGGCTTATTGGCGATGATAAGCAAAATATCGACCTGGTATATGACAACCAGGCAAATACCAAGCACTTTAAGATAATTATAGGAGAGCGCCTTTCAAAAGTCTCATTCAATATTGATGATAAGCTGTTGTTCGAAAGCTGGAACAAACTGCGTTTGCTTATCGACTATAAAAAGGATAAGATCACGGTAATTTCCGGTCGGCAATCGTTTTCTGAATCGGGGGTTCACCTGCAGCAAAGCAAAAATTACAAGCTGCTTTTCGGCGCAAACTCATATCGCCAGTATCAAACAACCGATCTTCCTCCTTTGAAAATAAGGGATGTAAATATATTGCAAAATGGTAGTTTGTTGGCTAACTGGCCCTTAAACGAATGGGATGGTAATGTTGCAAACGAAACGGTTAGCCAGAATAACGGCGCGGTAACAAACCCGCTATGGATAAAATCCCGGCATCGTAATTGGCAATTGGAACGGGAATTTACCGTGCCCGGTGATGTGAGTGTGGCGTTTGATGCAGCAAACGAAGTGGTTTACATTGTCTCCCAGGACTCGTTGGTAACCTTTCTAGTGAATAAAAAGCCTCAGTTAAAAAGTGTGGCCTATAATTCGGGCAGGCAAACCTTAGTGCCCGGCGACCAGGCATTGTTCAGCAGTAATAAGCTCTACTATATTTACATAGATCAAAAGGCTATTGCTACTTATGATATTACCGGCGGCAGATGGGACAAGGCTTTTAAAAATCCCTCTACTGACAACGGCCACCTGAACAAGTTTTTCAGTAAGGCCGACAGTTCCATTTATACTATTGGTGGCTATGGGCAGTTGGTATATAAAGATAGCGTTAAACGTTATGACGTTGCCACCGGTACCTGGCAAAAGGTAAAGGTTAAGGGCGATACTTTTACGCCGCGTTACCTCGCAGGCTTAGGCACAACCGCAACAGGAGATACCGCTTACATCATTGGTGGTTACGGCAGCGCATCCGGTCAGCAAATAGTGAATCCGCGGAATATTTACGATATGATGCGGTTTACAGTTAAGGATAAATCGTTTAAAAAACTGTTTACCATAAATACGACCAGTGAGGATTTTGTATTTGCTAATTCTATAGTGATCAATCAAAAGCAAAAATCATACTATGGCCTTATTTTTTCGCAGCATAAATTTAATTCGAGCCTGCAGCTAATAGAGGGCTCGCTGAATAAGTCTGATTATCATTTGGTAGGAGATACCATCCCGTATAAATTTCATGACATTCATTCGTTTGCCGATATGTGTTATTTCCCGCATAGCAAAAAATTCCTGGCAGTTACACTGTTCAGGGAAAACGAGCAAACAAGGATAAAGATCTACTCGCTGTTAAGTCCGCCTGAACCCTTGACAAGCAAGATATTTGAAAACGCGCCCGCCAATATCCTTGTATGGATAATGATTATTTGCATTGTTGCGTTATTGATTGCTTTGTGTTTCCTTCTTTATCGTCGCAATAAAAAGGCAAAAACAGCCGGGCAATTTGTGAAGCTGGGTGAAGAATTGCAAACTACAATTCATAACGATGTTCCGCAGGTAATTGATCAGGAGGATGATCATACCAAACATAACAATAAGAACACCATATTTTTATTTGGTGATCTGCAATTATTCACGCCGGAGGGAAATGAAATTACCAAATATTTTACGCCGTTATTGAGAGAGCTTTTCCTGGTAATTGTATTGTACTCTATAAAGCTGGACAGGGGAGTAAGCTCCGAAAAACTGAACGAGATCCTTTGGTTCGATAAGTCGGAGAAGAGCGCCCGCAACAACCGGTCTGTAAACATCGCCAAATTAAAATCGTTGTTGGATAAAATGGGTGGCTGCCATTTATCAAAGGACACCGGTTATTGGAAAATAGAGATTGATTACAACAGTATTTTTGTTGATTACCACACCTATCTCAACATCGTATCGAACAAAAATAAACTGAATAAGCAAAAAATTATCCAGCTTACCCATATCACACAAAGGGGTAACTTTTTATCGAATATCGAGTACGAATGGCTGGACGCCTTTAAGTCTGAAGTATCCAACGAGATCATCGATTCCTATATTCAATTTGCCAACAGTGTTGAAATAGCTGAAGACCCGGAATTTTTGATCAAACTGGCCAATGATATTTTCTACTTCGATCCGGTTAACGAGGAGGCAATGATCATAAAATGCAAGGCGCTATCGCATATAGGCAAACACTCGCTGGCAAAAAACACGTTCGAAAGCTTTAACAAGGAATACAAAGTGATCTACGGCGAGGCGTTTAACCGCGATTTTAATTCAATTCTTGAATAAATCTGTTACAAACGTTGTTTTTCTTCCCTGGTTAATCAAATATTAATAGTTCATTAAGTTTTATGGGCAAATTTGAGGCTATAAACCAATTATAAAATTTAACAGATGGTTATGAATCTTACCCGGTTAATAAAGCCGGTTATTTTATCGGCTTTATGTGGTATTACTGCAATAAGCGCACACGCTCAACAAGCCGACACAAGTAACCTGCAATACATTGACCCGCGCATTGGTAACGTAGGGCAATTGCTTGAGCCTACCCGGCCAACCATGCACCTGCCAAATCAAATGATCAGGATGTATCCAAAACGAGCTGATTATATTGACGACCAGATCTCCAGCTTTCCGCTTAATATGGTATCACACAGGCTGGGCGAAGTTTTCGCCATAAAACCGGATGATAAGCCTGTTGCTCCTGATTCATGGAAAAAGAAGATGCCGTATGATAACGATCTGGAAATTACCAGGCCATGGTATTATTCAACCTATTTGATCGATAAGGATATTACCGTTGAGTTTGCTCCCGGCAAAAAGGTGGGCGACTATAAATTCTCATTCCCGGCTAAAACCGCCGCTAAAAGCATACTTTTTAGTGTTTATAACGATGGGGATGCCAAATGGAACTTTACCGGTGGTAACGAGCTTACCGGCATGGAAACTTACCATGATGATATTAAAGTTTATGTTTACGGCCAGTTCAATGCAAAGGGAACAGTTGGTGTAAATAAGGATGGAGCATTATCTACCCAAACATCGGTTGAAGGTAAGGGTGTTCACTCATTTATTACATTTTCTGCAGATGCACCGGACAATATTGAATTTAAATATGCTATCTCGTACGTAAGCCCTGAGCAAGCCAAACAAAACTTTAAGGACGAATTTACAGGCGTTGATTTTGCCGCCTTAACTCAGGCTGGGAAAACAGCCTGGGAGAAGGTTGTAAACCAGATAAAGATTGAAGGTGGTACCGAAGCACAACGCCGCTCATTCTATACCGCGTTGTATCGCAGTAATGAGCGCATGGTAAACATTAACGAAGACGGACATTATTATAGCGGATACGATAAAAAGATCCATGACAGCACAAGGCCGTTTTATGTTGATGATTGGGTTTGGGATACTTATTTAGCCCTGCACCCGCTCAGATCAATATTAAACCCGGCTATGGAATCGGATATGCTGAACTCCTACGTGAATATGTATGAGCAAAGTGGCTGGATGCCAACCTTCCCGGTTTTATTTGGCGATAACCCTTGTATGAATGGTTTTCACTCCACCGTAATGTTTTTGGATGATTACCGCAAGGGCATCCGTGGCTTTGATGTAGATAAGGCCTATGAGGGCATCCTGAAAAATGCGACGCAAGCCACCATGCTGCCATGGGAGAATGGCCCCAAATGCGAACTTGATGATTTTTACTATAAAAATGGCTTTTTCCCAGCGCTGCAAAAAGGCGAAAAGGAAACAGTAAGCCTGGTGCATTCCTTCGAGAAAAGACAAGCTGTAGCTGTAACGCTCGGTGGCAGCTATGACGATTGGGCTGTTGGTCAGCTGGCGGAAGAATTGAAGAAGTCAGCCGATGCAGCCATATTTGCCAAACGGGGGTCTAACTACAAAAACTTGTGGAACCCGGATAGAAAAATGTTCATTCCCAAGGATAAGGATGGCAACTGGATCAATATCGATCCCAAATTTGATGGCGGCATGGGCGGTCGCGATTATTACGATGAAAACAACGGCTGGACCTACCTATGGCAGGTGCAGGAAGATATCCCGGGGCTGATAAATTTAATGGGCGGTAACGACGGCTTACAGGCAAAGCTCGATCAAACATTCCGCGAAAGTTTAGACCGCAGCAAATACGAATTCTGGGCTAAATTCCCTGATGCTACCGGTTTGGTTGGTCAATATTCTATGGGTAACGAGCCAAGCTTCCATATTCCTTACCTGTATAACTACGCAGGTGCACCGTGGAAAACTCAAAAACGCATCCGCTTCCTGCTTGATGTTTGGTACAAGGATACAATCTTCGGTATTCCGGGGGATGAGGATGGCGGCGGTATGTCGGCCTTTGTGGTGTTCTCGTCAATGGGTTTTTACCCGATTACGCCAGGCAAGCCTGTTTATACCATCGGCAGCCCGGTATTTAGCAAGGTTACCATCAACCTGCCAAATGGTAAACAGTTTAAGCTGATAGCCAACAATTGTTCCGTAGTTAACAAATACATCCAGAGCGCAAAATTTAACGGGCAGGTTTTAAATAAACCGTGGTTTACACATGAGCAATTGGTATCGGGCGGTTTGCTCGAACTGGAAATGGGGCCAAAACCTAATAAAAGCTGGGGGATTTAAAAGAGAACAATCAAACACTTTGTCATTCTGAACAAAGTGAAGAATCTTATGCAAGCGACAGGTCTGCGCAATGCCTGTCCCGCATGTATGTCGCGTTAATAAGATTCTTCGCTGTCGCTCAGAATGACAAAGAAATCTAACCCAAAACAAAACACATATAAAATTATCCTGATGAAAAAACAAGTTTTTAGCATCTTGCTGCTACTGCTATGCGCTGTTGCATACGGTCAGCGTAAGCACAGCAAAACGTCTGCGTTTAAAAGTTATAAGGGATTGGTAATGGCGGGTTACCAGGGCTGGTTCAATGCGCCGGATGATGGCGCAGGCAGGGGATGGAACCATTACCTGTCTCATGGCAGGTTTGAACCGGGCAGCACCAACGTCGATATCTGGCCTGATGTGAGCGAATATAAAAAGACCTATAAATCGCCGTTTAAACTGGCAGACGGCAGTAACGCCCTGCTTTACAGTTCGTACGACGCTTCTTCAACAGATCTCCATTTTAAATGGATGCAGCAATACGGCATCGATGGCGTATTTGTACAGCGCTTTATTGGCGATGTACAGCGCGGGCACGGTCGTCTTCACAACGATGCGGTTTTGGGGAATGCGTTAAAATCGGCACAAAAATACCATCGGGCCATTTCATTGATGTATGATCTATCCGGTATGGGTGCGGGCGGCGATTCGTTGGTTATAAAAGACTGGAAGCATTTGATTGACAGTGTGAAATTGACAGACCGTGGTAACCAACAAACCTGGCTGTACCACCGTGGCAAACCGTTGGTTGCTGTGTGGGGCGTCGGGTTTAACGACCATCGTAAATACGGCCTCGCCGAAGCGGAAAGAATAATTGATTTTTTAAAGAATGATCCGGTTTATGGCGGCTGTGCTGTACTGCTTGGTGTGCCAACCTATTGGCGCGATTTCGGGAGTGATACTGAAAAGGACCCGCACCTGCTCGACCTTTTAAAGAAGGTAGATATAATTCACCCATGGTTTGTAGGGCGGTTTGATGAAACAAGATACCCTGCGTTCCAGGAAAGGATAGGCGATGATATAGCCTGGTGTAAAGATTATAAGGTTGATTATGTGCCAACAGTTTTCCCCGGCTTTAGCTGGCATAACATGAATCCGCGCGCGCCGCAAAACCAGATCCCGCGCAACCGCGGCCATTTCTATTGGAAACAAATTGCAGGCGCTATAAATGCAGGTGCGGATATGCTGTACGTTGCCATGTTTGATGAGGTTGATGAAGGTACCGCTATTCTTAAGGCTTCAAAAAATCCGCCGGTAGGTTTAAGTCATTTTGTTACTTACGAGGATGATATCCCCAACGACTATTACTTGTATTTAACCGGGTATGCGGGTAAGATGCTGCGGAAACAGGTGCCCTTTACGGAAACAGTGCCGGCCTCAATTAAGAAATAAGTTGGCAGTTTACAGTGTGCAGTTAGCAGACAAAGTGAGTTCTGAGATAAATAAATTTTAGTATTTAAGGCGTTTTTTGCCTTAAATACTAAAATTGCCCGCCCGTTAATCCTTTATTAATCTCTTATTAGTTATCCCGTATAGTTTAGCCCTATAAACAATTATAACCTCGTATGCCTTGCAGGCAAGCGCCGTTTTAAAATTTACTTATCATATTATAATTTTTATGCAGAAAAGAAACGCCTCAATTTTGGCTCTCTTAACAATATCGTTTTGTTCATTTAACAACCCGAAACCACCTGTAAAACTTCCTTATAAGGATGCTAAACTGTCCATAGAAAAACGTGTTGCCGACCTTTTAAGCAGGATGACCGTTGAGGAAAAGATCAGGCAGCTGGATATGTATTGGGGCCACGAAGTTGCCAACATGCGCGGGCACGAGGCGGAGTCAATGTCCGACAGCGCAAAAATTAACATCGGTACACACGGCATCGGCTCGGTGCATGATCTTTATCCATTAACTTCAGCAATCACCAACCAGATCCAGCGATACGCACTCGAAAAAACGCGTCTTGGCATCCCGGTATTATTTATTGAAGAGGGGCTGCATGGTTATGAGGGTCTGGGCAGCACCACATTTCCTACACCAATGGCGTTAGCCGGCGCGTGGGACACTACTATCGTGCACAAGGCTGGCAGGATAGTTGCAACCGAAGTGCGCGCACACGGCGTTAATATGATCTTAGGTCCGGTGCTTTGCCTGCCCCGCGACCCACGCTGGGGACGCGTAGAGGAAACTTATGGCGAGGATCCTTACCTGGCTGCCGCCAACGGCGTAGCAATGGTAAAGGGTATGCAGGGCAACAAACTAAGCGACCCTGATGCAGTATTAGCCGAGCCCAAGCACTTCGCTGTTCATGGTATTCCCGAGGCAGGCAGTAATATGGCTCCTGTAAATATGGGGGTGAGGGAAGCGCGTTCATCATTTTTATATGTGTTTGAAAAGGCAATTAAAGAGGGAGGAGCAATGGGGATGATGGCCGCCTACAGCGAAATTGACGGCATTCCCTGTGTAGACAATCATTGGTTGCTTACGGATGTGTTGCGGAAGGAGTGGGGTTTTAAGGGTTTCGTTTTGTCTGATTTAGGCGCAATAAAGATGTCCCTGAACAGTCATCGCGTAGCATCAGACCCCGCTGATGCCCTCGCGCAAACTATTAATGCAGGGCTGGATATGCAGTTCTATGATTTTCCGCATCCGCAGTTTTTAGCGGCTATCACCACGGCCCTACAGGATAAACAACTATCGTTAGCCAGCCTTAACAGAGCAGTGGCAGATGTGCTCAGAGTTAAGTTTATGCTGGGCTTGTTTGATCATCCTTATATCGATGAAAACCCGCTCAAAAAGGTAAACCGTACCGAGGCAAGCCGGGCCGTAGCTCTACAAGCCGCACAGGAGGGGATCAGTTTGTTGAAAAACGATAATTCGATATTGCCGCTTGGTGCCAACGTGCATAAAATAGCCGTAATTGGTCCCTTAGCGCAAAGTACTTATTTGGGTGGATACGCTAATAAACAAGGTAGGGGTGTTGCTATAGTTGATGCACTGAAGCAAAGGGCAGGAGATAAGCTGGATATTAAATTTGAAACAGGCTATTCATCAGATACATCCTCATCTACACAATCGGAGAATCTTCAAAAAGCTGTAAATACAGTTAATGGGTCAGACGTTGCCATAGTTGTTTTAGGCGAAGACATTAACGAGGTAGGCGAGGGAAAGGATCGTTCCAATCTCGACCTTAACGCGCAGCAAATGCGTCTTATCCAGGCGGTGTACAAAACGGGTAAACCTACAGTTGTTGTGCTGTTTAACGGTCGACCGCTGTGCATAAACTGGGTGGCCAAAAAGATCCCTGCCATTGTTGAGTCGTGGTTTTTGGGGGATATGGGCGGACTGGCTGTTGCCGATGTATTGCTGGGGAACGTTAACCCGTCCGGCAAGCTGCCGATGACTTTTCCGAGGTCAGTTGGGCAGCTACCATACTATTACAACCATAAACCTACCTCAAGACACGTATACGTTGATCAGGATACATCTGCACTGTTTCCATTCGGGCATGGCTTAAGTTATACCACGTTTCAGTATTCAGGCTTGAATATCAGCCCGGCAAGTATCCCGGTAAATGGCTCTGTTAATGTGAGCGTAAGCATAAAAAACACCGGCAAGGTTGAGGGTAGCGAAGTGGTTCAGCTTTACCTGCGCGATGTTATCTCCAGCGTTACGACCCCGGTAAAATCGTTAAAGGGATTTAAACGCATCAGCCTTAAACCGGGTGAAAGCGGCGTAGTAAATTTTAAGCTTGATAATAAGGAATTAATGCTTTGGAACCGCCAAATGAAGCAGGTTGTTGAGCCCGGCGAGTTTAAAATTATGATAGGCAGCTCGTCGGAGGATATAAGGGTCAGAGGGAGTTTTTATGTGAAATGATTTTGATGTGCGGATGCGTGAATATGCAGATGTGCGGATTGAAGAAATTTAAAAATATCCAGGTGTAAATAAGTTGATCTGGTTTTTAGTTAATGTTATCGATTGCAGATAACTTTGTATGTCCGGGATGAGATCCGGGCATATTTTTTTTCTTGTCATTCTGAGCGAGAGCGAAGAATCTTTTACACGCGCAAGGTGTACATTTGATAGCTCGCCGACATTCCTTTCCAACGCGATTGTCGCTTACTGAAGATTCTTCGCTCTTGCTCAGAATGACAAAGAAATTATAACAAAAAAGCGGATTGATCTCCCGATCAACCCGCTTTTTAAATGTTTAAGGGTTTGGTTTGTTGTTTATAGCTTTGGTTTTGTCGGCCTTGTTGCTGTAAGCGGGATTATACCCTTGAACATTTTAGCGCCGTCGCCGGTCAATCTCAAATAATAATCGGACGAGCAAGCTGTGCCATCTTCATCAAGTGACATGAAATTGGGGCCTGGTACTCCATCTGTTATTATCCTTGGTCCTGCTGGTACAAATGCCTGGCTTTCGGCTGTTTTAACTATTTGATTACCCTCGTTAAATTCATCGTACATAGAGATATAAAGGCCCTGTGCGCCTGCCTTGGTCATGTTGTAAAATTGCCGCCACATAAAATCGCCATGTGCTCTTTGGCGGGCACTCAGGTCGCCTGGTAAAATACAGGGTTGATAGTCAATGCCATAACTTCGGCAAAATGATTCATCGGCCTTATTTGTGTTTGTATAATAGCCATCAGACTCATTGGCATTGCCAATTCTCCCCACCATCCATGGCGAAAGCATGTCGAAAGTTTTATAAGTAGTTAAGAAATCGGGTCTTGAATCACTATTCTGATCGCGCCAATGTGTTGGCACGCCACCAATAACATAACATCCTTTGCTTTGAAACCATTTGATCACAGCGGTACAAGTTTCGGAAGTGAAATTGTGGTTATCATCGCTAAAACCAAAGCCCCAGATACACACTACCGGTTTGCCATTTTGTTTGGCATACTGCGGAGATGAAGTAAGCGCCGACATTTTGCTTGTCCAGTCAGCTTCCATTTCGGTAGCCATGTTTGCCCAGCCGCTTACATCGTACATAATGTAAAATTTAACACTATTTTTTTCGGCGGCTATTTTTACTTTAGCAGCCATAGCGTCGCGTATTGGGCCTTCAATACCGCTGGGGTTAAAGCGTTGCAGGGCAGCGCCATCAATGCCATAATCCTTCATCCATTTAAACTGAATATCAACGGTTTGGTCACTAAATGACGAAAATACAGTTGCCGGCTGTCCGTTATTTAAATTGGGGTATTTTGTTGGGTAAGTGCTGGTATACTCACGTACATCGGGCCACGCGCTAATTCCGGTATTAGTTGGCGAAGGCTGTTGCTCCCAGGTTTGGGTCCAATGCCAATACAAGTTAATCGGCGATCCGTCGCCAATTGCTGCAAACCAGCCCTGGTAACCAACTATCACCTTGCCAACCACATCACCAACCGGCGACTGCTTGCGAACCACCACGGTATCCGTCTTGGTTTGCGCAGGGTTAGGACTACTTTTCTTTGAACAGCTGCTCATCACTCCGGGTAGCAGCGCTATTAGTAACAACGCATTTATCTTTCTTATTCTCATGGTCTTTGGTATTGCAATGCTAATGGTTAATCTGTTTATTTATATGTTTTTATAGTGATTTTTATTTCTTTTGGCCGAGAAGATCTGTCTGGATAATTTTCCTGATGGTGCCATCGGCATTATAGTAAAGCTTGTTTACGCAGATGGAGCGCAGCCAATCGTTATGTGAAAGTGAGCTGTTATGATAAAATGCATACCATTGGCCCTTAAATTCAACTATTGAACCATGGTCGGTTGCGCTGTCAGTCGGATCGATATATACACCCTGGTAGGTCCAGGGGCCGAGAGGGCTTTTGCTGGTAGCGTACTTCATACGATTGCTCTTGCCTGCTTCGTTAAAATTGTCGGCGTACGACAGGTAGTAAATGCCATTCCGTTTGTGCACCCAGGTAGCTTCATGAAAATCATTGAGGCCCTGCATGGTTTGCATCGTGCCGTCAATTTCCATCATGTTATCCTTTAGCTTGCCGCCTTTGCAAATGTTACCGCCGCCGTAATAGAAGTAAGCCTGCCCGTCGTCATCAACAAATATGCAGGGATCAATTAATGATTCCAGGCCCGGAATGTATCCCTGTGATTTAAAGCCGCTTGCAGGGCTCTTGCTGGTTGCCACGCCTATCTTCCAGGTATTGTTCCAATCGGTTCCGCTTGGGTGCGGAAAATAGAAGTAGTAGGTGCCGTTTTTATAAGCACAATCAGGCGCCCACATAAATCCTCCTTCGACTCTTCCCCAGGCGACATCGCTGGCTTGCAAGATCTGACCTTCATCCCGCCAGGTTACCATATCATCGGTTGAGTAAACATGGTATTTGTCCATCAGGTCGCACCCACGGGGCGGGTCTACATCGTGTGATGGGTATACATACAAGCGTCCATCGGCCCAAACATGCGCCGATGGATCTGCTGTATAGATCTGCGAAACAAAGGGGTTTTTAAACCCGTCGCCATTAGCGTTCTCAATAACCGGGGTAGGGGTATTGGTACTGCCACTCTTTTTTGAGCAGCCGGTAACAGCAATTAAAGCAGTAATGAGCGTGATATTAATAATTCGTTTGTTCATAAGCAGATAGGGGTAATTGGCTTAATTATTTTTTATAAATCCGCTCGGTACAACCTTTTTGATAGTTCCGTCGGCATTGTAGTATAACTTATCAAAACAGATGGATCTTAACCAATCCTGGTTTGATAATGCGCTGTTGTGGTAAAATGCATACCACTGCCCTTTGAATTTCACGATAGAGCCGTGGTTGGTATAGCTGTCTGTAGGATCCATGTAGATGCCTTTATAAGTCCATGGGCCCAGCGGGCTCGTGCTGGTTGCATAGCGCATTTGATTGTGTTTACCGTTAACGTCATGGTTGTCTGAATACGACAGGTAGTAAACACCATTTCGCTTGTGTACCCAACTGGCTTCGTGAAAGTCTTCAAGGCCTTCCATTTTCTTCATTTCGCCGTCAATTTCAACCATATTATCCTTTAGCTTGCCGCCTTTGCAGGTGCCACCGCCGCCATAATAAAAGTAAGCCTGTCCGTCATCGTCAACAAAAACACAAGGATCTATTAGTGATTCCAGCCCTTTAATATACCCCTGCGATTTAAACCCGCTTGCCGGGCTCTTGCTGGTGGCAACGCCAATTTTCCAGGTGCTGTTCCATGCCGTTCCGCTTGGGTGGGGGAAGTAGAAGTAATAGGTGCCGTTTTTATAGGCACAATCAGGCGCCCACATAAAACCGCCTTCAGGGCGGCCCCATTCAACCTGGCTGGCACGTAAGATCTCGCCCTCGTCCTTCCAGTGTACAATGTCGTCGGTTGAGTAAACGTGGTATTGGTCCATCAGGTCGCAACCGCGTGGCGGGACAACATCATGAGATGGATAAACATACAGCCGGCCATCCTTCCAAACGTGTGCTGATGGGTCGGCAGTGTAGATATCCCTTACAAAGGGATTGCCAACTGGTGCATTTTCAACCGGTTTATCCTGGGCGAAGCTTGCCGTTACAGATAGTATACCTAAACATGCTCCCGCCACACGCAGGTATACCAGCCTTCTTTTACCGGTTAATATTTTTAACAAATCATATATGTTCATTATTCAGCTTTTAGTGTAAAATGGCAGAGAGTCATGCTCTCCACCATTTTGATAGTTTAAATTGATAGGATTAAGGAAAAAAATTATTTCACAGCAACTTCCAAATCATCAATACCATAGGTTTGAGTTGCCGTTGTCTTGGTGACGTTGTAGAAGATCCTCATAAAATTCATCTTCCTTAAATTAATTTGATCATTATCGGTGTACCCGTATGCATCGGTCATTTTCAGCTTTAAATGGTTCCAGCCATTGTGAACTGTTGGGAGAATGCCATCAAGCCCCCAACCCAGGTGGAAATCATCCGGATTGTTGGCACTGCTAATTTGTATCTGGCCGCCTGCTGATATCAGCGTAACATCCTGAATAAACCACCAGAATTCTAAATAGCCCACATCTTTTGTTGCTTTTGTATCAACAAAAGCAGGGGTGGCAGTGGCTGGGACGGAATATTGAAACTGCATAAAGTCTCCCCCAGCATTAACGGTACCCTGGATATAGCCGGTACCTTGTTTTGGGGCAGTTGCTACTAATGACCCTCCGTTTACTACGTTCCAGTTATCTAATTTATCACAGCTACTAATCATAACTGGCGCCGCCACATCAACCCTCATATCATCAATGCCATAGGTTTGGGCTGAAGTTACGTTAGCTTTGGTGTTGTAGAAGATCCTCATGTAATTTATAGCCTTTACATTGACGAGATTTGCATCTGTCAACCCGTATGCATCTATAAACCTCAGCTGCATGTGGTTCCAGCCAGCGTGCACTGTGTCGAGAATTGAAGACAGACCCCAACCAAGGCGAAAATTATCCGGATTGTTGGCGCTGCTCATTTGTATCTGGCCGCCCGGGTCTATCTGGGAAACATCCTGGATATACCACCAGAACTTTAATTCGCCGGTTCCTAAGGCCTGTTTTGTATCAACAGGGGTACTGAGTGCCAGCTGAAACTGCATAAAGTTGCCCCCCGGGTTAATGGTTCCCTGAACATAGCCCTTCCCTTCCTTTGGGGCAGTTGTAATTTCTGTTCCTCCATTTACTATATTCCAGCCATCTAACTGATCGGCATTACTAAGCACGGCCGAGGTGTCAATTATCGGTTTAGTTGTATCCGGAGGCGGTGGTTTCAGCATGGAAGTGTCTCTGGACTTATATTGCACTTTTTTACAGCTAAAAACTGTTATTGCTATTATGAAGATGGAACAAGCCATCATTATTTTAATGAATTTCATTTCCTTTTATTTAAGATTAATTATTTAGGAACATCTATCTCTATTATGTCCGAAAAATTGGAGCTGTTGTAACTATCGCTTAAACGTACCCCAACGCGTACAAAAAATGTACGGCCCGGGATAAGATTAGGCACAGTTAAGGTCCTCGATTTTTCGGATGCGCTCATATCAATAAAGTCTTTATTAATGGTTACCGCGTTTACATCAGAGAAATCCCTTATAGAAGCCCCCGCACCTACCAGTTTGGTTGTGTTAACATAAGGTTGTGTATCCTTAATGGTAGGTAAACCTGCCACTATCGGCGCATCAATATCATACGTCAGGTTTAGCGTTGTACCGGTTAAAGTGGCGGTAAAGTTTTTGATCACGATATAAGGCGTTACGGTAAAGTCATGCTTAGTGCCCTGAGCAATATTCACGGTTATCGTATCATAAATCGGCCAAAAAGCGCCTCCTGTAGGTATAACCCTGTAGCCCCCTTTAAACAGCTTGGTATCCTCAAATGTCCCGTCGAATTTGCTTGGGATGGTTTGCGGAGAAGTCCAGCCAATTTGTTGAAGCTTAATCTGGGTACTGCCTGATGACGTAGGTAAATTACCACCGGCAGTTGAAATTATATTCCCCTGGAATGAGGCATTTGGTCCATCATAGTTATCCGTTTTTGTACAGGCTGAAGTTGCCAGTATTGCCACGCCCACTAAAATTATATTAATCAGTTTTTTCATGTCTCTTATTTTTAAATTCTTAATAACCAGGATTATTAGGCAACAAGTTGGGGTTTTTTGAAATCTCTCCACCCGGGATCGGTTCGTAATAACTTTGTTTCGAGAAAGTATATTCACGGTTAAACAATTCGGGTTCGGCAAGGAAAATGTATTTATTCTCATCAAATACATAATATGGCATCAGACCTTTAAAATGCGCTTTGTCCAATACCTGATCTGCGGTGCGCCATCTCTTTATATCCCAGTAATACTGGTTTTCAAAAGCAAGCTCCATGCGTCTTTCATTACGTACTTTAGTCAGGTCGATAGAACCGTAAAGTGTAGCTCCGGCTCTGTCCCTTATCAGGTTTATATCGGCTAATGCGTCGCCGGTATTGCCTAATTCAACAGCAGCTTCGGCACGGTTCAACAATACTTCTGCATAACGAAGGTCTATCCAGGGCTGTACGCTCGAGTTCAGGCCAACTGTAGCCTGTACCCTGTTGTAATCAACATACTTGCGCACATAAAAACCTGTACGCGTTAATTCATCACCGCCGGTCCAGGGGCCTGTAAAGCCAATAACCTGTTTACCCTGGTACAAGGTTTTTGTATCACCTGAAAGTATGTATGAACGGGAGTTGGGTTGTTTTGCTACTTCAGCAGCGGCAGTTCCGCTAAAAGAGGGGTAGATACCTCTTTGCATATCAAAGGTAAGCCCTCTTAAAGTTGCCCCGGGAAAATAAATAGTAGCCAGCAACCTTGGTTCAAGCCCTTGCTGTATGTCTGCACGGTTATCAAATCGTTTAGGTGTACCATCGGAGTTGGTTACCTGTAAATTACCCCAAAGCTGTACCAAATCTAAAGTTGGGTATGAACGCGAAAGTGCATCAGCTGTAAAGTAACGTGGCGACATTGTAGCATCCCAGCTATGGGCTGTATTGTTCGCTTTAGAATACTGTTTTATAAATATATTCTCAGGGCTGCCGGGTTTCAGGAAAAGGTCAACATAATTCTGTATCTTATCTCCCGGGGTTGCATTATAAAGCGAGTACACACCATCGAGTAATTTTGCGGCATCATAAGCTGCCTGGAAGTATCCTGTGGCTGCTGAGGCGGGAATGCCTGCAAAACCTGATGAACGAGCTTCTCCGTCAACAAAATTTGTTGAACCATATTTGGCAACGCATGCAGCATATAACATTGCCCGCGATTTTAACGCCGCTGCTACATACTTGTTAGCCCTGCCTGCATCGCTGGTTGCCGGCATCATTTTGTATCCCAGATCAAGTTCAGCGCCAATAAAATCCCAAACCGCCTGTTCCTTATCGCGATGTACCTGCAATGTTGCCAACGGTGCACCGGGATCCTGAGGAACGGTTATAATGGGTACGCCCCCATAACGCTTGGCCATTCCAAAATAATAGTATGCTCTTAAAAAGTGGGCCTCGCCCAAAATCGCATCTACACCTGTTTGGGTTAGCTGTGTAGTATGCTTAGGCAGCTCGGCTATCATTATGTTAACATTCCTGATATCGCCGTAGGGCCAGAAGCCAAAGCCTCCGCCAATATTAAAACCGCTCCACGGACCAACCTCTTCGCCTATAGCGCCGGCTTCGTTATAAAACTCCGTCCAATCATTGCCTCCGTGTAAAAAGCCATAACCACCACCTGAGCCAGAACCATCAGCGCTGCTGGGTAAGTATTTAAAATCCTCAATGGGTAAATCCTGGTACAGCGTTGCTAAAAACGATTGAATGCCCGCCTGACTGTTAAATATAACATCAGACGTGAAGATGTTTTTTGGCGGAACATTCAATTTTTGGCAGGAGGTTACTGCAATTCCTGTTGTGAGCGATATTGCTATAATTATTTTGTGTATACTTTTCATATGTCAATAATTTAAAAGGAAACGTTAGCTCCCAGGTTAAAAGTCCTGTTCTCAGGGTATGTGTAGCCTGCGAAGGCAGTACTAAAATTGCTGTTATCTGAATTAGTCCCCTGGTGTTCAGGGTCGTAGTTCTTCAGCCCGGTGAATGTTAACAGGTTGTAGCTGCTTACATATACCCTGAATTTTTTAACGCCTATATGTTTCAAAACTGAAGGGGATAAGGAATAGCCTAATTCAAGTGTTTTTACACGCAGGTAACTGGCATTCTGGATAGCTTTTGTGCCTTGCGCGTCCGGCGAGCCCATTGCAGGGTAAAATCCGGGTACCCATTGGGTGTTGGGGTCAAAAACATTGGCGGCAGGATCTACTGTATGCCAGCTGTCAAGGAAACGGGTTAATGCACTTCGGCCATACAACAGCGGCGACGCAAATTGTTCGCCGTATTGTACGTAAACACCGGCCGCGCCTTGTAAAAGCATATTCATGTCAAACCTTTTATAGCTTAAGGCAATGGTGAAGCCATAGTTATATAACGGAATATCGGTCGTGGCAATAGGGTGGCTGTCCTTTGAATCTATTACCCCATCACCGTTCCAGTCCTTATAGTAATAATCACCGGGGATCACATTGTTATTGCCTCCGCCTGTGTTTACACCATAGTTATATATTTGCTTGTAACTGGTAAATTGCCCTGCGTATTCAGGGCCCCACCAAATGTTCGAATACCTGTTATTTTGATTGTTTACCCAGTTTTCGTATTCGTTGCCTGCGCGGCCGCTAAGAACCTTCAGGTTTTTCAATCGGGTTGTGCCTATGTTACCGGTAAGGTTTACGCCCAGTTGGCCAAATGTGTTCCTGTAAGATAAGCTGAAGTCCAGTCCTTGCACCCTGTCGCTGTTATAGTTGATCTGTGGCGTAGGAGCACCCACAGTGCCGGGCAGAACTGTGGATGGTGTGGCTACCAATCCTGTCCTGTCGTTTCTGAAAACCTCAACAGTTCCGTCTAATTTTCCATTAAACAGGCCGAAATCAAGGGCTATATTTTTTATGGTACTTACCGGCCATGTTAAACCCGGGTTGCCAAGTTTTGGTGCTGAACCGTTCACAGGAGCAGTCCCGAAAATATAAGAGTTTACCGGGTAGGTATAGCCGGTAACATAATTAAATGCATTACCAGCCTCGTCACCAAGCTGACCATAAGATGCCCTGATCTTTAGGTTGGAGAGGATACCTGGAGAGATCAGGTTGCTGAAAAACTTTTCTTTAGTTAAAACCCAGCCTATTGATGCACCCGTGAAGAAACCAAATTGATCGGGACCCGGCTGATACAGATTAGTGCCATCACGGCGAAAGCTGAATTCAGCAAGATACTTTCCTTTATAATCGTAGTTCAATCGTCCAATAATACTCCTGTGCGCAACATCCCCTAAGCCATTAGGATCCTGACCACCAAACATATTTGCATTTTGCAGGCCTCCAAATAAATAGTCAATAGGTATATTAGTGTCGCGGTAAGCATTAAAATTATCAGAGGTTTCATGGCTTTGCTCATAGGTAACCATGGCAGTTACGTTATGATCCTGGAAAAAAGTATGTGCGTAATTTAATGTTACCTGGCTATTAGTATTAAAATGAGTGGCATATTGACGCGTTATGCCCGACGGTGAATTTACCGGGCTTGGGATATAAGTATCGTCGGCTGCGCTGTAAGTGTATAAATTATAGGTGCTTTTTACCTGGTTATAGTCATAAACCCCGTAATCAATATTAAACAATGCCCTGGCAGTTAGTCCGGGTACGCCGGGTATGTCATATGTTAGGTTTAACTGGCTTGTAAAGCTTTTATTTTTGGCTACCTTAAACCCTACCTTACTGTCATCGGTTATGATAGCAGGGTTCATGTTATCGGGCATTACATTAGGGTATAAAGGATTGTTATTAGCATAGATCTGATTTATGGGGATCTGGTTCCAGGTGTACTTATAAACTGTCCACTCGTCGGTGTAAGGCTGGTTTTTCTGATCCATCCAGCCCGATGTTAATACCTGCGCTTTTAACCCTTTGACTATGTTAACAGTAACGTTCGAGCGGAAATTATACTTGTTGTAGTTTAAATCGCCGGTTTTAAAAACGCCGTCCTGTTTCTGGTAACCAAAGTTGAAGAAATAGCTGATCTTTTCATTTCCGCCATCAATATTTAAATTATGGCTGATTTGATCGGCTGTTTTCCTGAAAACAAGACCTATCCAATCGGCAGATTTGTTAGTGCCTTTGAGCCATGGCAGCATGTCTGCATAAGAATATACCGGAGTTATGTTGCTAACAAAATTATTTTGGAAATCGCGTTTAGCCTTCTCATTAGTCAGCAGCATATAATCTACAGCGCCTACGCCCTGGGGCATTCCCAAGAATGTTTGCACGGCATCGTTAACTGAATAATTGATATTAACTTGTCCGTTTTTTGATCCTTTTTTGGTTGTTACCAAAATGGCACCGCCGGCAGCCCTTATACCGTATATGGCTGCTGCACCATCTTTCAATACAGAGATACTTTCAATTTCATTTGGATCCATCCTGCCTAAAGTTGACTGGTCTCCGCCAATTATGCCATCAATTACGACTGCCGGCGCGGTTTGAAAACCTCTTACATTCAAGTCATTGGCATAAGATCCCGGTTCGGCAGTTGTTTGAACAATACGGATCCCCGGTATTTTACCGGTAAGCATGTTTACAACGCTTTCGTTTTTTGTTGTAACGATCTCTTTATTTTGCAGCGTTGCTATGGAGCCGGTTACAGTTGCCCTTTTTTGCACACCATAACCCACAACTACTACCTCCTCAAGGCCTTTACTTGAAGGCTTTAAGGCAATTGTGCCCCCTTTTATGTCTTTAACGGCAATTTCACGGGTTTCAAAACTCAGGTACGATATCTGCAAAATAGCGTTGGGCCCGGGTACTATAAGCTGAAATTTTCCGCTTATGTCCGTAATGACACCGGTGGTTGTGCCTTTAATTTTTACACTTACCCCCGGAAGTGTTGACCCATCGGTTAAGTCTATTACTTTTCCGCTGATCGGAGTTTGTTGGGCTAACAAACTAAGCGGGAAAAGAAAGAAAAGTACAAGTAAGTATTTTATTTTTTTCATATTGTCTTTCTGTTATTTTTTGAGTTTAATTGGTTTGGTTTACCATGTTAGGATAATAAATAGCGCGTGCAGCAGCATACTTACGGCGGGTTAGGATCGTAATTGTTCATGACCATGTTTTGAATGATTTAAAAAATAGCCTGGTGATTAGTAAGGGTCAACAGGAGTTATAATTGGTTTATAATAATGACACAAAAGAAGAGTCGTTCATTAATAAAAAATAAATAATAGATTAATTTTAGCTGTAAAAACGCCAAAAAAGGCCACTTTTTAATTATTACTGCAATCGATTGCAGATTTCTTCAAAAAGGACGAAAAATTGTTGCGGAAAAGGGGTATGAAGGGAAGACCTCGATTTTAAACTATTCTTAATGGTGCCTTTCAAAAAGGGATGAACGGTTTATTAAATAGTGACGGCTAAGTACGGGACTGAATTGGGCTAATAACATGGTTGCTTGTAGTAAGGGTTTGTTTGGGCTAAATATGGAAACGAGATGTTTAATTTTCGATAATTGCCAGCCCCGAAATTGTCAGAAAGTGATTTTTGTTTAGGGCTGTAGATAAAGCTTAAAGTATTTATATTAAAACCTTTCACTATCATGGGTTATACATCATCTTTTCTTTTGCTAAACTTAATAATGTATAGCAATAAAACAATTGGTCCTATAAGGAAGCTAATCACAGCCCCTGCCAGGTAACCAATAAACCCGAATATATGCCCTGGTTTAGGGCTTGGCGCATAGTAAATTTTAACGGGAAAGTATAGCAGGCAAATAATACTTAAAATAATTAATGCTATTTTGTATTTGATTAAAAATGCTTCTATCCCGGAGTTATTTGATTCTTGTGTCATTTAAAGTTTATCTGGTAGGTAAAAGTAGTATAAACTCACAATATTTTTCCATCAATATAACTATCTTACCGGCGGAGATTTATAAATGAACGGCTGGCTAAAAAATTATAGCGGAATGATCTGGCTGATAACCGGGATCATAATAGGCAGTATTGCAGGCATTGTATTTGGCAAGCAAGCAGAAGTGCTTAAGCCAATAGGCGATATTTTCCTTAACCTGTTGTTTGTAGCCGTAATTCCGCTGGTGTTTTTCGCGATATCCTCGGCGATAGCTAACCTTCATGGCGAGCAGAAGCTCAGCAGGATCATGACCATTCTATCGCTTGTGTTTTTATCCACCGTAATTATTGCGGCTTTGGTTACAATTGTTGCATTCTGGTTGTTCCCGGTGCATCAGCAAATAGTATTGTCAAGCGGCGCGATTGATCAGCAGGCAAATAAAAGCCTTTCGGGTGACCAAATAACCCAGTTGTTTACTACAGGAGAGTTCTATCAACTGCTTTCGCGCAAGAACATGCTGGCCATGATCATATTTGCCATCCTTACAGGCTTCGGCGCTTTGCGGGCCGGGGAAAAAGGGTTAGCATTTAGCAGCTTTCTGAATTCGGGGAATGAAGTATTTAAAAATGTATTTGTATTGATCATGAAGCTTGGGCCGGTTGGCCTGGGCGCTTATTTTGCCTACCAGGTTGCCGTATTCGGCCCGTCGTTATTCGGCACGTATGCCCATACCATGGGGATCGGTTACGGGGTGAGTATTTTTTACTATGCCGTATTTTTCAGCATTTACGCGTTTGTAGCCGGAGGAATTAAAGGTGTAAGGAAATATTGGAAAAATAATATTATACCATCGTTCACAGCAGTGGGTACCTGTAGCAGCATTGCAACCATACCCGCAAACCTTGAAGCAGCAAAGGCGATGGGCGTTTCTGCAACCATTGCAGGGATAGCTATCCCGCTTGGGGGGACCCTGCATAAGGATGGTTCGAGCATTTCATCTATTCTGAAAATGGCGGTGGTGTTTTCCATGTTCGGCAAAAGCTTTAACAGTCCCGAAGTTATCCTGCTTGCTCTCGGCATGACGGTGCTGGTAAGTGTAGTAGAGGGCGGCATCCCCAATGGCGGTTACGTGGGCGAATTGCTGTTTATTTCTGCCTACGGCTTCCCGCCAGAAGCGCTGCCCCCAGCGATAATTATCGGTACGCTGATAGATCCCGTGGCAACGCTGCTAAATGCAACGGGCGATACGGTGGCTGCTATGTTGATTAATAGGTTTGCTGATAGGGAGGGGTGGAATAATGGACGTGAGGCTTTAGGTTGATTTATCCATTTTTCGAGCGTGCATATGCCAAATAGCTTCTGCCCGGCGTTGACTCTCGGACCAGTTGAGTTATTATTGTAAAACAATTTTTCTAACAGCTACACCATCAGCTACATATAGTATATTACTTTTTGGATCCATGCATATACCTAAGGGATGATTAAATTGTGCTAATTTCCCAATACCATTTTCGCTGCCCTGCGTACTTCCTGCAAATGTGTAAACTCGTGCATAATCAGTTGTAACTTTTCGTATTAGGTAGTTATTAGAATCGGCTATATAAATATTACCACGATTATCGGGCACCATCCCTGTAGGAAAGTTAAATCGCCCTGATGCGCCAATGCCATCAGAATATCCTGCCTGTCCACCGGTAAACAATGTGCAATAGCCGTCAGTGGGGGCAATTTGGGCAATCATATTGTTCCCGTTATCTGCTATATACACTACGCCCTGGCCATCAACACAAACTGCCTGTGGATGGTTAAACTGAGTGGTTCCCGGACTTGTATACAAAAGACCCTGGGTTGAGCCAGAATAGGTGGTGACTAAGCCGGTTGGAGTGATTTTTCGGATCTTGTTACTGCCCTGGTCTGCCACAAATAAGTTATGGCTATTATCAATAGCTATTCCTACCGGATTATTAAACGAAGCAGCGTTACCCGTTCCGTTTACAGATCCGGCTACGCCTGCCGCACCAGCAAGGGTGCTAACAATACCCTCCGGAGTTATTTTACGGATAATATTATTACCGCCATCAGCAACATATAAATTATTATCAGCGTCAATACAAATACCTGCGGGATGATTAAACTGAGCAATTGTTCCTTTCCCATCGGCACTTCCCTGCGTGCTTCCGGCAAAAATGGAAGATACCCCACTTGGGGTGATTTTAAATACCAGGTTGTTGCCCTTATCTGTAACATATACATTACCCAGGTTATCCGCGCAAATTCCGCTTGCTTCTTTATAAGTTGCTGATAAAGTTGTTACAGATCCTACATAGTTATATGAAAACTGAGGTCCGGAAACTTTTAAACCCTTTACAGATAATGTAACGATGCCGTCACCTGCACCAATAGGAACAATAACATCTATATAGTATTGTGATATGTTGACTACTTTAGCCACTACTCCATTTATTGTTACAACATTATCAGTAAGTGTTGTAGAAAATTTGGAGCAATAAATGCTTAAAACTTCGCCTCCTGCAGCTTCTTTTGGTAAAATGTAATTAATTTCAGGAGTATCACTATATACGTATGTTGGCCCAAGAGTTTCCATGTTTTTTACCGAAACTGCCACCACTCCTGAGCTGCCTGTTGCGGGAACTGTAACTGTTAGTTGAGTTTTAGTTGCAGTTAACACTATAGCAGGTTCGCCATTAAATGTTACTACATCTTCAGACACCGTTGTTGAAAATCCTTGGCCGGTTATTGTAACAACAGAGCCGGCTTTTCCAATTGCAGGTTTTATAGAGGCTACATAAGGAGCATGGGGCACGTCCTCTGTTGGAGGAGCCGGTGTTTTACTTTTACTGCAAGCTATAAGGGTTAAAAGTAAGGAGTAGCGGAGAAATTTCACAAAGTTGCGCACGCAATAGGTTTAAGCCCTAAATGTAACTTTAAAATTCAACATCTATAATAAAATTCCTCCGCAATGATGGCTTACTGTTTTAGATAAATTAAAAGCAACAATTATACTGATCTCAGCCTATCCACAAACTCAGTCGCAATAGTCACAATATAATGTTCGTCATGTTTGCCCGGGTTGTAAGGCGCAGCTATAATAATGTCCCATGCGGTTTCTGAAGATAGGGGTAAAGCGACTGCAACCTGTAAGATGAATCGGTCCTCTTTATCTTCCCATATTAATCGCAGCGTATTTTTATTACTTAGCCAGGTGATGGATCGGTTGGAAGGCGATTCATCACCTTGTCGCTGATGAACGATTTTATAACCTTGTTGCTTTAGTTTTTGATTCAATGCAACTTCAATTTGTTCAAATGCATGCGTTATCGCATTGTGCGGAGAGCTGTTATTCGTATTCATAGTTCTAAGTTAGAACAATAATCTTACATACTCCGCCAGGTCGAGCGTGCACGTGCAATTGCATAAAGTATTGAGCAAGTATGTTCATATTTATGTAATCTTCTGTTAAAAATTGTTAAAGCCTTTCAATTTCATTTCAACTACAGATTTGTCCGCTACTATTGTGTAACTGGACATTTACAATGAATTGTTAATGGCAGAATGCCATTTGTCGATACATCTCTTTCGCTCATCCATACAAATGAGTTTATATAACAGGGACCGGATATATTTGATAAGATAAAATAAGAGGTGATAATGGATAGAAAAGAATTTCTTTCGGCAATAGGAGTGGGTGCTGCAGCGTTTACCATCATGAACTGTATGGCTTGCTCAAAGGGATCAGATGCGGGAGGATCTGGTAATTCCGTTACCGGGCCTTCAGGTATTGATTTTACTTTAGATTTAACCGCGTCAGCAAATGCCGCTTTGTTAACAAACGGTGGTTATCTATCGCAAAATGGAGTTATAGTGGCACGTACAACAGCCGGAGCTTACATTGCCGTACAACAGTCTTGTACACATCAAAGCTATCCGCTGGTTTACCAGGCATCTGCCAGCCAGTTTTATTGTAATAATCATGGTTCTGCCTTTACAGAAGCGGGGGTTGTAAAAAATTCGCCTGCCAATAGAAACCTTGTTGTTTATAAAACAACATTAACAAACAGTTCGTTAAGGATATACTCTTAAATTTAAAAATACCCCATAATATGAAATTATTAATTGCATCTTTTTTAATAGGATTAATTTCACAGGTTACCTGGCTTGGTAACTTTAGCGAGGCCACAACCGAGGCAACCAAAACACATAAGCTCATCCTGGTAAATTTTTCAGGGTCAGACTGGTGCGGCCCATGTATCAGGGAACGTAAAGAAATTTTGGAAACAGCAACTTTTGAAAGTTTTGCGTCTGATCACCTGGTGCTGGTTCGGGCTGACTTTCCGCGCCAAAAGAAAAACCTGCTGAGCAAGGAACAAACTAAGCTGAATGAGCAGCTTGCCGATAAATATAATCCAGACGGCAAGTTTCCATATACCCTGCTGATTGATGAAAATGGAAAAGTGCTGAAGGATTGGGATGGATTCCCGAATGAATCGCCGGAGAAATTTGTGCAGGAGATAACCGAATTCACACATGCCGGAAACTGAAACGGTGCAGGGGGCTAACAACGTTCATAAGCGCGTATTGCGTTTAATGGGAAACCGCTTTGAAATAAGTGTGGTAACCGACGATGAACATTTTGCCCACAAATGTATTGACAGTGCAGTTGCCGAAATTAGCCGTATTGAAAAGCTGCTGACAACATTTAGCGACGATAGCCAGACAAATGAGATTAACCGACAGGCTGGAATAGAGCCGGTAGAGGTTGATAGGGAGGTTTTTGACCTGGTAGCACGATCGATAAAAATATCGGGGCTTACGCAGGGCGCATTTGACATCAGCTATGGGTCGATAGACAAAAGCCTCTGGAACTTCGACCTGAACATGAAGGCACTGCCTGATCCTGAAGTTGCCCGTAATTCGGTAAAACTGATAAACTATAACAATGTAATACTTGACGAAGGCGCCTGCACCATATTTTTAAAGGAACATGGGATGCGAATTGGTTTCGGCGGTATTGGAAAAGGTTACGCGGCAGATAAGGCACGTTATCTGTTACAAGAGATGGGTGTTAAAAGCGGGATAGTTAATGCTGCCGGCGACCTGGTAACCTGGGGCACACAACCCAATGGCAAACCATGGACCATCGCCATTGCCGACCCCGATCATAGTGTTACACCCTTTAGCACACTTAATATAAGCGATATGGCTATTGCTACATCGGGAAATTATGAAAAATACGTAATAATAAACGGGCGGAAATATTCGCACACCATCGACCCTAAAACCGGCCTGCCGGTTACGGGGATAAAAAGCGTAAGTATAGTAAGCCCAAGCGCTGAACTGGCTGACGCAATGGCAACCCCGGTTATGGTAATGGGCGTAAAGGTGGGGCTCGATCTCATCAATCAGCTTAAACAAATCGCCTGTATTATAATAGATGATAATAACCAGGTACACTGTTCAAATAACATAAATATTAAAAACTGATACAATGAGGAAAATCCCCCTGTTAATCATTTCAATTACAAGCATCGGCCTTGTTTGCAGCATGGCGTCATGCAGTTCGGTGAAATCCTATCAGAAAAACCGGCTGAATGACTCAGAAATGGAACTTTCCGCACGCAAGTCCCAAAAGTTCGAACAAAGCTTTCAACTCTACCGCGAAGGCGGATCCGGAGCCAATGGTGGCAAAAGCGGCGGTGGCTGCGGTTGTAATTAATAATCAGATCAACTGTAAATGAGAAAAATATATTTAGGGGTATTAGCCCTGTACCTGGGCATTCTTTCTTCGCATGCCCAAACTACACAACCGGTTAAGGACACGACCAATTACGAAACACGCAAGCTAAAACTTGATGAAGTGAATTTTGTATCCGGTTATTATCACCAAAACGGTAACAATTCGGCAGTGACCGGCGGCATAGGCACGGAAAACTTAACCGATTTTGCCAATACACTTGATATACAAATGTCGAAACTCGGCCGTAACGGCCGTAAAAATACTTTTACGTTTGAATTGGGTATCGATCATTATACTTCTGCATCATCTGACAAGATTGATCCGTACAGCATTTCATCCGCATCAAGGCAGGATACCCGGGTGTACCCATCATTAAACTGGACAAGTTCGAACGAAAAAACGGGTAATGCATTTGGTTTTACCGGCTCTTATTCGCACGAGTTTGACTACCAGTCACGTGGGTTAGGTTTTAATCTTACCCGTGTTTCAAAGGATAAAAACACACAATTTGACTTTAAGCTGCAGGCGTTTTTAGATACATGGAAGGTTATTCTGCCGGTGGAGTTACGACCGCCGGGCTACGGCTCTGGATCAAATCGTGATGATCAGCGACCGGTGGATTATAAACCGAGAAACTCATTTAGCGCCTCGTTTTCTCTCTCTCAGGTGATAAGCACACGATTGCAGGCTTTGTTTATAGTTGAACCATCGTACCAGAAGGGGTTGCTGGCAACAAAATACCAAAGAGATTATTTTACCGATGGATCTGAACGAGTTGAGAACCTGCCCGACGGTAGGTATAAACTGCCCATAGGTGTGCGTTTCAATTATTTCCTTGACGATCATTTTGTGATCCGTACTTTTTACCGGTACTATATGGATAACTGGGGTATAAGGGCACATACCGCCGAAATTGAAGTGCCGGTTAAATTTAGCTCCTTTGTATCTGTAAGTCCTTTTTACCGCTATAATACACAGGTGGGTACGCGTTACTTTGCCCCATACGGTCAACACGATCCTACTGCCGTTTACTATACCAGTGACTACGACCTTTCGAGCATGCACAGTAATTTTGTTGGCGCAAATTTACGCCTGTCGCCGCCTAACGGTGTGTTTGGCTGGCAGCATTTAAATACGCTGGAGTTGCGTTATGGCCATTATATGCGCTCAACAGGGTTAAACTCAGATATAGTGACGCTGGCTTTAAAGTTTAAATAGATTGACCGAACATAAATAGACAATAATCGGGAGCTTTACAGGCAGATGTAATATCTTTATGCATTGATAATTGGCTTAACAAATCGAACCATACGTATTTATGCACAAGGAACAACATGTTAACAGTTCAGAAACCATCAGGGATATCGTTATCGGTATGTCTGATGGTTTAACTGTGCCGTTTGCCTTAGCCGCCGGACTAAGCGGGGCGGTAAGCTCATCAACGCTGGTAGTAACGGCTGGGATTGCCGAAATTGTTGCAGGCTCAATTGCTATGGGCCTGGGGGGCTTCCTGGCCGGCCGCACCGAACTGGATCACTACAACTCGGAACTGAAACGCGAATATGAAGAAGTAAAGCGCGTGCCCGAACAGGAAAAGATGGAGGTAAAGGAAGTTTTTGCTGATTTTGGCTTATCCCCCGCACTACAGGACCAAATTGCCGATGAAATGGCCAGGGATGAAGATAAGTGGGTTGACTTTATGATGCGATATGAACTGGGCCTTGAAAAGCCACATCCAAACAGGGCAACAAAAAGCGCTATAACTATTGGTATCTCTTATATTGTCGGCGGTATTATCCCCTTGTCTCCCTATTTTATGATCGATAATTCACAGTTGGCGCTTTACTACTCATGCGGAGTAACGCTTATTTGCCTGTTTGTTTTTGGTTATTTTAAAAGCAAGTTTACCGGACAGCCAGCAATTAGCGGTGCATTCAAAGTTGTGGTAATTGGCGCGCTTGCTGCAGGAGCTGCTTTTGTAATGGCAAAACTCATCAGCGGGAAATAATATCTTTCAAGCTGATGAGCATTCGCTAAAGTTAAAACCTCCGCCCGACAATTATTTTAAAAATAGCTTTATCCGTTCCCCGGGTAAAGCCATAACCAGCGCCGCCGTTAAATTCCCAATCGGCGTTATAATTCAGATCGGTGGCTACAAATAACTGCTGCTGTTGTTGCTGAAAGGGATCATAATGAAAAAATGGACCCGTGCTGCCATAATACTCCAGTCCCAATGCTACAACTTTGCTCACATCGTAGCTGCCTTTAACATTCGGTGAAAATATAAATCCCCGGTTTTCGTCAGGCCCGGCAAAGCTTTTGTCGAGTGTAGGGTTTACTGAGATATAAAGCTTGTTCCATTTTTTATCGACTATCGGCCTTATTTCCAGCGTACAGGTATTAGCGGAGAATGCACTTTTTTGAAATCCAAACTCGGTGGAAATACTTACACCAACGGGCCATTTCCATTCAACGGGTGCGGCAACCCTCGGCCTGATGTGTGAACCGACATAAGCTGTCCTGCCGGCGTCGCCTATCGAATTGAAGATGTAAAAACCGGTTTCGAACCATGGCGTCCAGCCATGAGTGATCTCTATAGTTTCATGAACTACGTGGTTGTCGGGCAGTTCACCATTTTCGCCCTCTTTAAATCCGTCGGCAGTATAGTTGCTGTGCAGCTCAACCATGGTACGGCCCTTTTCTACCGTTTCTGACCCATAAACCTGGATTTCGTAGTTATCCTGGGCCTTTGCAGTGCCTGCATATAAGAAAAGTACCAGGCAAATGGAAGTGATGGCAAAGTTTTTAATTGTTTTCATTTCCACCGTTTATCATGTCCGAAACTATACCCTTTGAATTTTTTCGTTCCGCCAGGAACAGCCCGGCTAAATGCACCACAATAAATCCAAGCACCAGGTACATACAAAAACTATGAACTTCCTTTACGCTATGCCTTATGGATTTGTATGCTGCAAGTGCATCTTCAAAGGCCAGGAACAAGCCGGTTAAAACCATAATTACCAGCAATAAATAAAATATGGAATAAATAGATTTCACCATAAGTTCGTGTTGGGCAATTTCCCTGTCCTTTTTCACGGCGTTGAACTTCTTGTAGGCGCTTTTTAATCTTCGGATAAATTTTTGATCAGCAAGCTGAAAAAATTCAAGTATCAGCCTGAATACCAGCAAGCCGGCTAAACAATAACCAAAATAAACATGCACATCCCAAACGCTGTCGCTAAGGGCATGCGCCGCAGAGCGCGCCTGGTCGTCAGTTACTGATGCGCCCGATTTTTGAAGTTCGGTTTTTAATAAGGCCGAAGTTGTGTGGTCGTCGGTTATGGTAGAATTGATCAGTACGGTTATTAACGACCCGCTTATAATGATCATGTTTAACCAATGCCACAATCTTAAGGAAGAGGAGTAGCTTTTAACTTTATGCGGATTGATCACATCCATCCTGACAGGTTCAATTTTTGTCATATTTAATTTTTTAACTTGTTGCGTTGCCTAAATAAATGCCCAGTAAAAACACAATTCCGCCGCCCACAATAACCTGTAAGATAGTCTTTATTAACGGCGTCTTCATAAAACGGTATCTTATAAAGGCAATCAATAATAGTTCACATATTACTACTATATAAGCGAGGTGCAGGGCACTTTGCAGGTTTTGAATTAGAAAAGGAAGCGTGTGCAGCATACCGCCAAGCGCTGTAGCAAAAGCGGTAATTGAGCCGCGAATAATAGGACTTCCTCTGCCTGTAACCGTACCATCGTCGGAAAGTGCCTCGGCTAAGCCCATGCTGATGCCCGCACCAAGCGAGGCGGCAAGGCCTACATAAAAAGCTTTTATGGGCTGTCCTGTTAAGCCTGCCGTAGCAAATATTGGGGCTAGCGTTGAAACCGAACCATCCATCAGCCCAAGCAGGCCTGGCTGAACTTTCTGGATAACAAATGTCGCAGTTTTACTTTTGGCCATTGATTAACGATAATGCTTTAAAAGTAATTAGATAATTTGGAGCAAATCTGAAGTTGTCTGCAGTTATGAAAATAACTACAGATTTGCTTCAATATTCTTGACTATATTTGATAAAAAGACCGATTGAAACTCCTAATCGTAGAAGATGAAGATACGCTTCGTGATAATATAGCCAGCTATTTTACCGAGGAGGGAAACGTATGCGAAAGCTGCGGCACGCTGGATGCCGCAATTGAAAAGCTATCTGGTTATAATTACGACTGTATTTTGCTGGACATTGGCTTACCAGACGGCGACGGTTTTGCCGTTTTGGATTACCTGCGCGAGAATAATAAGAATGAAGCTGTGCTGATTATATCTGCCAGAAACTCGTTGGATGATAAAATTAACGGCTTAAATGTTGGCGCCGACGATTATATTACAAAACCGTTTCATCTTGCTGAACTTAAGGCAAGGGTGGCTGCAACTTATCGGCGTAAAACGTTCAACACAAACAATAAGCTTATATTTAACGAAATAATAATAAACCTGCCCGGAAGAACGGTAAATATTAACGATACCCGGATAGTACTTACCAGGAAGGAGTTTGATATGCTGTTGTATTTTATAGCCAATAAAGGCAAGGTTATTTCAAAAAACGCTATAGCCGAGCATATGTGGGGCGATGAGATGGATATGCACGATAACTTTGATTTTATTTATACCCACATCAAGAATCTTCGTAAGAAATTGATTGATGCAGGCTGCGCTGATTACCTGAAATCGGTTTATGGAATAGGCTATAAATTTTCAGCAGAATGAAGCTTTCCTCACATTATAATAAGGCAAGCATTATCGTTTCGGTATTGGTGTTGTTTGCTGCAGCAATAATATATTATTTTGCCATTCATAAAATTGCCCGTAATCAGCTTGATAGCGAGCTTTCTGAGGAGATTGGCGAGCGGATAGATTACGTTAACCGCTATGGGAAGATCCCTAAAAAGGATTTTGATGAGAGTTTGACTGAATATTCAAAAATCTCCACTTCAAATTTCCCCACCCGTTTTTTTGACACGGTTTATTATAACGCGAGAGAAAAAACCAACGAAAATGGCCGGGCCATTGCTGCGCTTATAAAACTAAACGGAGAAAACTATAAAGTAATCATTACCGAATCGTATGCGAGCATTGAGGACCTGACCCAGGTAATAACCCTTATTACATTGGTGCTTACCATCATTTTACTGTTCGTGCTGTTCATCACCAATAAATACGTATTGAAAGGTCTGTGGAGGCCATTTTACCACACATTGCACGAATTGAAAACGTTTAACATTTCGGTTCCGGGAAATATTACGACGCAAACCAACAAGGTAGACGAATTTAATGAACTGAACGCTGCTGTGCAATTAATGTCGGCAAGGGTTAAAAAAGATTACGAACATTTAAAGCATTTCACCGAAAACGCTTCGCATGAGATGATGACGCCGCTTGCCGTAATAACAGCTAAGCTGGATACGCTGATCCAGGACGAATCGTTAAAGCCGGAGCATTATGATCAGATCAATGATATTTATTCAGCAACAGGTAAGTTGTCCCGCTTAAACCAGTCGATGTTGTTATTGGTGAAAATTGAAAATAATTTAATTAATGACGGTGAGTCGATCAACCTGCATTCGGCGATCGCACAAAAGCTGCGCCAGTTCCAGGAGTTGTTATTGGCGAGGAATATTACGGTTGCTGAAGATTTGCAGGATAAAAACATTTTTGCCAGCAAGTCGCTTATCGACGTACTTTTGAATAACCTGTTCAGTAATGCTATAAGGCACAATATACAAAACGGCAAAATCACCATTACTTTAACAAACGATAAACTTATTTTTCGAAATTCCGGAGCTGCAAAACCCCTTGACGAATCTTTGTTATTTGAACGGTTTCAAAAGGGGCAAAAATCAGACGGTACAGGTTTGGGATTAACAATTGTAAAAAATATTTGCACGCTGTATAACTGGCAAGTTTCCTACACCCATACTGGGTTATTACACAGTTTCGAAATTGCGTTTTAGTTATTAATTGACCTGTCTTTTCTGTCACTACTGTCTCCAATCCTGTATTTATCTTACTACTCACCAATACAAAGACTTCGTTCAGCGGGATCTAATTTATTTGTGTCCAAAAATCAAATTGACCGGTCGGGAGGCTTGTTTACCATCATGACAGTAAAGGATGGTTATTCAGAATGGAAAAAATACTTTCGTTATAACCAATTATAATAACCATTAAACTATGGACCTAGCCATCGTACACTTTTAGGTTTTGCGGTGTTTTAAGGTACAATAATGTTCATAGGCATTTTACGTAATAGGTATTTGCGACTATTTCGATGAAATAACGGCGGTTTGATAAAAAGGAATAAGATAGTGAGGTCAATACAACCAGCATAATATGGTATAATAATTTTACCCTTACAAGCATGACATCTTCTAATGTATTTTCCGATCAGGAATTGATAACCCGTTTACAGGAAGGCGATCACGCGGCATTTACTGAAATTTACACAAGGTACTGGGAGAAAATGGTGTTAATAGCCTGGAATCATACCAGGGATAAGTGTGCGGCCGAAGATATAGTTCACGAAGTTTTTATTTCGCTTTGGAAGGAAAAAAATAATCTCCGGATCTTAAATGTTGGTGGTTTCCTTGCTACTAAAATTAAATTCGCTGTATTTAAAAGCTACCGTAAAGAACAGCGCAGGACTAAACTCGCCGAAATGAATTTTGATTTCACCGAAGTAAGTTTGGATGAGGAGAAACTGGATGCTTTGTTTTTACAGGAATACATCAATGGAATAGTTGAAGATCTTCCCGAAAAATGCAGGCTGGTATTCAAATACAGCCGTCAATTGGGTATGAAGAACGCTGATATTGCATCTCAAATGAACATCTCCGAAAAAGGCGTTGAGGCTAACCTGACCCGCGCGCTGAAGATTATCAGGAATAACCTTGAAACCACGGGTATTTTGCTTGTAGTTTCGCATGAGCTTTTAAAGTTTTATAAGCTGTAGTACTGTGGGCAACACTATCCTAATATTCTCCTTGAATTGAATTCCGAAGCAGCCGTTTATCAAATTAAACCCCGCTGAACTTTTCCTGAAGTTAATTTGGTTATTTATCAACACCTGCTGTCTTATTGGATCCTGGTACAACCTCAAACTAACCGTATAGCATAGCGCCAAAAAATAAATGTGAACCAGCATATAGGGTAAACGATATTTCGCAGTCACATGTAGTTATAAACCAATTATTAGCTACATCGTGGATAAGCCAAGAATTAACTATTTACTGCAAAAATATATAGATGGTTCCGTTAGTGACAGCGAAAAGCAGGAGCTATTGGATTTGTATAAAAGCACAAACCTGGATGACGCGGTGTATCCCGACGACAGGGAAAGTGTAAGTGAACGCATATTGTTACGCCTTAATAAGGAAATTGAACAGGAAAAAAGAAAAAACACTTTTTTTAAACCCTGGATAATAGGCTCTGCTGCAGCTGTCATTCTTGTGGTTTTTGGTATTTATATAATTAACCGCCAGGTTGTTGATCCTAAGATAATTGCTAAGCAGCCAGCCGAAAAGGAAGTAATAGTTCCGGGAACTAACGTGGCTGTATTAACACTTGGCAGCGGCAAAAAAATAGCGCTTACCGGCACCACCACCGGAAAACTGGCTGTTCAGGGAGGTACTATTATAACGAGGAATGCAGCCGGGCAAATCTCTTACAAGGTTATCGCGGACTCAAAGGATAACGAAATAACGTTTAATACCATTACCACGCCGATGGGAGGACAGTTCAGGGTTACGCTGCCCGATGGCAGTAACGTGTGGCTCAACGCGGCATCGTCATTGAAATACCCAAGCAGGTTTGAAGGCAGCGAAAGGCATGTTGAATTACATGGGGAAGCGTACTTCGAGATCTTTAAAAATAAAAATTCGCCATTTACGGTTACAGCAGAAAATACAAATATTAAAGTGCTGGGTACACATTTTAACGTAATGGCTTATAAAGATGAGCCCGCTGTTGCAACTACCTTGTTAGAGGGTTCTGTTTCTTTATCCTCAAAAAATACTCACATAATGCTGGTGCCCGGTCAACAGGCCGTTGCGTATTTCAATTCGGAAAATATTGCACTTCATGAGGTTAACGTTGAAGACGCCGTGGCCTGGAAAAACGGTTACTTCTCTTTCAGAAAGCAGAACATCAGGGCGGCTATGAACAAGATAGCAAGATGGTACAATGTAGATGTGGAATATAGCGGGAACGTAAATGATAAGTTTTTGGGAGGGACTGTATCCCGCTCTGAAAATATAACCGAACTATTGAATTATGTGGAATTAACAGGAATAGCAAAGTTTAAAATTGAAGGAAGGAGGATAAAAGTAATATGTAACTAAAATTACCTAATGATATCTGATAAAACCAGGAACGTTGCACCGCCCCTGGTTTAACAGCAATGAGAGCTGTATCAGGTGAATTGAAAGATCGCTTTAAACAATCAATTACCAATAAACCTAACATTCAAATGTATAAAAATTTTACAAAATTTTTTTGTAGGGCCCTTTCCTGCATTAAACCTAATATAATCTTAAAAATGAAACTAACGTTTGTTTTTTGTATGTGTGCATTATTGCAGGCTACAGCAGCTACTTACGGACAGAATATAACGTTGAAGGTTAAGAACGTTTCATTTGAGCAGCTGCTTGAAGACTTAAGCCACCAGAGTGGCTACCATTTTCTTTACGATGAACAATTGATAAACCAGGCTAACCCGGTAACTATCGATGTAAAAAATAAGCCATTGGCCAAAGTGCTGATTGAATGTTTTGCCAGTCAGCCGTTTACTTATGTGGTGAAGAATGATAATGTAATTATTACAGGCAAAAATGAAGTAACCTCTGGCCTGGTACAAGCCCCGTTTGTCATCACAGTTACAGGACAGGTTAATGATGAAAAAGGCCTGCCCTTACCCGGCGTAAGCATTAGAGTTAAGGGTACAACGCTGGGTACCGTAACCGGAACAGATGGGAAATACACTATTTCGGGTGTAAATACCGATGCGGTGCTGGTTTTTAGTTTTATCGGTTATGCCAGCAAAGAAATACCGGTTGCCGGGCAAACCTCAATAAATGTGGCACTCGCTCCCCAGGCCGGAACGCTTAACGATGTGGTGGTAGTGGGCTACGGCACGCAAAAGAAAGCAACACTTACCGGTTCGGTATCTGCTGTTAAAGGAGAAGAACTAACAGCGGCTCCCGTTGCCAGTACCATAAATACACTTGCCGGAAGACTGCCCGGGTTGGTGTCATTGCAATCAAGCGGGCAACCGGGTGCAGATCAGGCAGCTATCAGCATCCGTGGTTTTGGTCAGGCCCTGTGGATTGTGGATGGTGTTGAATCAAACTTTAATAACATCGATCCAAACCAGATCGAATCTTTAAGTATCCTTAAAGACGGTGCGGCCTCGATATATGGTGCGCGCGCCGGTAACGGTGTTATCCTGGTAACAACCAAACACGGTAAAGAAGGAAAACCTGATATCACGTTTAATTCATCATATACCTTACAGGGCAATACGCTGATGGCAAAGCCGGTTAATTCGGCCCAATATGCCGACATAACCAACCTGTTTTACACCAACCAGGGTAAACCTGCACCTTATACGCCGGAGCAGATCCAGAAATTTTCTGCAGGTGGTGACCCTGCTTATCCAAATACAGATTGGCAAAAAGTTGCAACACGCAACTGGGCTCCGCAAACGCAGCAAAATTTATCTGTGCGTGGTGGAACTGACCAAATAAAATATTTTGGATTTTTTGGCTACGTAAACCAGGACCCAATGTGGAAAAAGAATGGCGGCGATTACAACAGGTATAACCTGCAATCCAACTTAGATGCCAAGGTAAATAATAATTTGTCTATTCAATTGCTACTTTCGGCGGTGAGCGAGTCAAATTCTCAACCGGCACGTAGCCAGGGCCCGGGTATCAATACATTATGGCAGGATTTATGGAACTCTTTACCTATCTATCCCGCCACATTGCCTGATCCAACCAAATATTCATATGCCAACGGGCAGGGAGTGGGCAGTATCGCACTCATATCAAACGAAGACATTGCCGGTTACGACAAAGTTAATACCCAGAATATGAAGGGGACTTTTATTGCCGTATACAAAATACCTGCTATTGAAGGGTTAAGCGCCAAGGCATTTGTAAATTATGACAAGACTTACGTTACTGACAAAAACTTCTCAAAGCCTTATACCTTTTATACCTACGATTATGCAACTAAGGCTTACACTGTTGCCGGGGCGCTTGGTTCACAAGCAAAACTAACCTACCAGGAAACGCAATCGCGCAACGTAACGGGGCAATTCTCATTAAATTATGATCATGTGTTTAACAATGACCATCATATTTCGGCGCTTGCACTTTATGAGGTTATTGATTACAGCTCCAACTACCTGCTTGCCGGACGTGATAATTTTTTAACACCGGCTATCGAAGAACTATACGCAGGTTCAGTTACAACAGCCGTAGCTAACAGTTCTGCGGCCGAAATGGGACGTGCCAGCTATGTGGGCAGGTTCAACTATTCATATAAGGATAAATACCTCCTGGAAACAACTATCAGGGCAGATGCGTCTGCAAAGTTTCAATCGGATAAGCGTTGGGGATACTTTCCAAGCGTTTCATTGGGTTGGCGATTGGACCAGGAAAGTTTCATCAAGAACATAAAAAGCATTGATGAACTGAAGCTAAGAGCAAGCTACGGAAGTTCGGGAATCGACAACGTAGGGGACTTTCAATACCTTACCGGCTATCAATTCGCCGGGCAATGGCTTATAGGCAATAATACCCAAGCCGGTATCCAGTCAACAGGTCTGGCTAATCCTAACCTTACCTGGGAACGAATAAATATTTATAACCTGGGTGCTGACTATTCATTTTTCAACCGGAAGCTGTTTGGTACTGCGGAGGTATTTTACCGCACACTTTCGGGAATCCCTGCTACAAGGGTATTATCCCTTCCAAATACATTCGGGGCTGTGCTGCCTTCTGAAAACCTTAACAGCCAGAATAACCGCGGGTTTGAATTTAGTTTAGGAACCGCAGGAAGCGTAGGCGAATTAAGCTATCAGGTAAGTGCCAATGTATCATGGACACGCGCAAAATGGAACCATTTTGAGCAACAGACTTTTACCGATCCTGATCAAAAGAGACTGTATCAAGAGTCGGGACAATGGACCGACCGTACCTTTGGGTACGTGGCTACCGGCTTATTTACCAGTCAACAACAAATTGATAACCTGAAGTTTACTTATCCGGGTGGTAATGCAGCGTTAAGACCGGGTGATATTCAATTTGTTGATGAGAATGGTGATGGAAAGTTAGATTACAAAGATCAAAAACAAATAGGAACCGGCACTGTGCCGGAATGGATAACCGGTGCTACGATAAACCTTAAGTTCAAAAACTTCGACCTGCAATCCCTTTTACAAGGCGCTTTTAATTATTATACCACGGTTACTTTATACCATGGCGGTTTAAATTATTCCGATGCATTTTATAAAAATATGTGGACTGAACAGAATAATTCGACCGATGCAAGCCCACGGATTTCGGGAGCCAGTACCAACGGGTTGTTTAATAATCTGTACTTTAAAAAGGCAAGCTATATGCGCTTAAAGAGCCTTGCCATAGGTTACAACCTGCCAAAGAATATGCTGAGCAAAGCAGGTATCCGTAATGCCAGAGTTTATCTCGCAGGAACTAATTTATTGACCATTAATCCGCTTCGGAAATATGAGGTTGATCCAGAAGCTCCGGATGGCCAGGCTGGGTACTATTATCCGCAACAAAGAACCATTTCATTAGGATTAAATATTACATTATAAATCAAAATATTATGAAAAAGATTATTTCACTGATCGTATTGATCAGCTTTGCTGCATGTTATTCCTGCAATAAGGAAGTTTTAAATAAAAAGCCGCTTAATATTATTTCAGATGCTGACGTTTTTAAAGATCCGGCATTGATAAACGCTTACCTTACTCAGGTTTATTACGATATGCCTATTTTAGGAAATGATTGTAGTGGAAGTGGTTCATTTGATGGCGACGGAAGCTGGCATGCCTTTGATATCAACGACGTGTCTGACGAGAGTTTTCCGCAGTTTAGAGATTGGAACCCAAGTAATGCGTTTACCTATAAATATGGCAATTTAAATATTAACGGGGGTTTACTTGACTGGTGGGGATATAACACTGTGCGGGAGATCAACCAATTTCTTGAAAAATTGCCAGCTTCTCCGCTTCCAGCAGATCAGGTAAAAGCGAAGATTGCCGAGGCCCGGTTTCTAAGGGCATTTTGTTACTTCTCAATGGTTAAACGATATGGAGGTGTTCCATTGATCACCTCTGTTCAGGGGATTAATGAGCCTCAGTCGGCACTTTTCCCGGCGAGAGACACGGAACAGAAGGTTTATGACTTTATCATTTCAGAAATTGACGCGTGTGCAAATGATTTACCTGAAGTGGTTACCGGCGACAATTTGGGAAGGCCATCGAAATATGCAGCTATCGCTTTAAAAAGCCGCGCCGCATTATATGCAGGCAGCATAGCCCAGTTTGGTACAGTTCAATTAAATGGCGTTGTAGGGATCCCCGCATCAGCGGCCAAAACCTATTACCAGGAGTCGTACGATGCATCCCAGGTAATTATAAAGAGTGGCAAATACGCACTTTATAATCTCGACGCTAACAAGTCGACTAATTTTAGAAACATCTTTTTGGTAAAAAATAACAGCGAAGTGATTTTCGCCAAACGCCACGACAATGTTAACGAGGCTACCGGCGGAAATGGCTGGGGTGTCGATTTTTTCAACTGTCCAAGGCCGCAAGCCTGGGGTCGTGGTCTGTATGATCAAGCCTATCTTGAACTTGCCGAATCCTTCGAGCATATTGATGGAACTCCGGGAACTTTAGATCGTACCGCTGTTCAAAGTAAAATAATGTCGACAGACGAGTTATGGGCTAACAAAGATCCTCGTTTTTTTGCTACCTTTTATACCCAGAACACCAGCTGGAAAGGTACTAAACTCGATTTCCACGCTGGTATCAAGCTCCCCGACGGATCAATCATAACCAGCGGAGCCTATAATGGCACTGCTGCCACTGGCGACCAGGATTACCAGGGAACAGGCCTTGGCGTTTTGAAATATTTGGATGAAAGCCATGATAACATGGCCGGCGCTAACAGCGGCTGGGCAACCTCAGCCCAGGATTGGTAATCTTCAGGTATGCCGAAATTCTGTTAAATAATGCGGAAGCTGCATTTGAATTGGGAAATACTGCCGATGCGCTGAGTTCTATTAATCAAATCAGGAGTCGTGCAGGTATAGCCGCCCTGGGTAGTATAACAAGAGATCAGATCCACCACGAACGCAAGGTTGAGCTCGCCTTTGAAGGCCAGCGTTATTGGGATGTGCGGAGATGGCGTACTGCAGTTCATGATCTGTCAGTTCGCTGGTCGGGGATCCGTTATATTCTTGATGGCGCATCAGGCAAATATCAAATCCAGATCATTAATAATGTGGATGGCACATCAAACATCCCGCAATTCAGGGCGGAAAATTATTATCTGCCATTAACCGTTGGAAGAACATCGAACAATAAAAATTTGGTTGAAAATCCCGGGTACTAAAAATAACATCATAGACTATCGGTTTTGAATGCATTTTCGGCCGGTAGTTTACTAACTAAAATCAGCCGCAATGCTGATTTAGATAAAGAGAACGAGTAAATAAAGGTTAATATTTATTACTGGTTAATTGGCAAAAGCCCTGGGCCGCCGTTAGTAACAGCGCCCGGGCTTTTATTTTACTTTGCCGTATTGACCGATATAGAACTACAATTTAATAACGCAACATACATCTGTCCCAATGCGATACTTTAAAATCTTGATTTATTTGATGACACAACCCAGTACTTACAAAAAGAACCTGATCTTTCTGGGAATTGGCATGTTTTTTTTGTTTGCGGGTAATTCTTTCGCCCAAAACAAGCAACTAACCCCCAAGAAATACGATGTGGCGGCATTCCTTTATCCTGCCTACGCCACCGGCGATCCGCGATTACGGCCATTTTGGCCCGAAGGGAATGGCGAATGGGAGACTGTTACTACCATGCAGCAACGCAACCCCGGCCATTACTGGAACCGCAAACCGGTTTGGGGCCCAATTAATGAGGCTGATCCCGCAATAATGAACATGGAAATTAACGAAGCCACCAAACATGGTGTAAACGTGTTTATTTTCGACTGGTACTGGTACGATGGCCGCCCTTTTATGGAAAATACACTTGATAGCGGTTTCCTGAAAGCAGAGAACGTTAACAAAATGAAATTTTACCTGATGTGGGCCAATCATGATGTACAGAACGCCTGGGATACGCGTTTAAATAAATACCATGAGAACAACGTGATCTGGACCGGAAAAGTAAGCAGGGAGGAGTTTGAGAAGATCTGCAAACGTAATATTGAAAAATATTTTAAACTGCCGCAATATTATAAGATAGACGGTAAACCTGTGTTTATGATCTACGATGTGCCGCAATTAATAGCCGGGCTTGGAGGGGTAGAACAAACAGCCGCTGCGCTGAAATGGTTTAAGGAAGAAACCAAACGCGCGGGTTTTCCGGGTTTGGAGCTACAGTTAACCATGTGGGCCATAAACACAAATTACAGCGGCTTTGATGGCGGTAAAACCAAAAATGTTGAAAACGCATTTGTGAAAAAGCTGGGGTTTACAAGTGCTACGCATTACCAGTTTGTTCATTTTACCAATCCCAATGACGACTATTTGAACATCCTGGATCGCGTAAAAAAGGAATGGGCACATATTGATACCACGTTCGAGTTTAAGTACTACCCACACGTTAGCATTGGTTGGGATAATAGTCCGCGTATGGGCCAAAGCCCGGTTATGCGTAACAACACGCCGGAAAACTTTGCTAAAGGTCTCCGGATGGCTAAGGATTATATTGATGCACATCCTAAACAAGCTCCCCTGATCACAATAAACAGCTGGAATGAATGGACCGAAACCAGCTACCTGCAGCCCGACAACATTAATGGATATGGATACCTGGACGCGGTAAAGAAAGTTTTTTTGGATAACAAATAAGTAAGGGGCTAAAATTTAGACATAACTAATGATGAACTAATATGATAAAAATGAACAGACGGGTTTCTTTACGATTTTTATACGCAGCTTTCTTTTACGCCATGAGCGTAACTGCCTTACATGCCCAATCAGCAAAACAACATTATGATGTTGCGGCTTACGTATGGCCGGCCTATCAGCCTGAACCAAGATTTAAAGATATTGGCGTATTTAAGGATGGTAAAGGCGAATGGGAAAGCATCTACAACGCCAAGCCAAAATTCGCGGGGGATAAACAGCCTGAAGTTCCGCTATGGGGCTATGTTAACGAGGCCGACCCTAAAGTGATGGAAAAAAAGATTGACGCTGCAGTATCACACGGTGTAAACGTATTTATTTACGACTGGTACTGGTATGATGGAAAGCCATTTTTAGAAAACGGGATTGATAAGGGTTTTTTAGGTGCAAAAAACAGGAATAAAATGAAATTTTATTTAATGTGGGCCAACCATGACCACAGCGCTTACCTTGATAACACCACTGATGATAAGAGTAAGATCTATTGGTATGGCGGTATTGACAGGCCGACATTTAATACCATGATAGCGCACATCATAAAAGATTATTTCAGCCAGGCAAACTATTACAAGATAAAAGGCGAGCCGGTGATCAGCATTTATGAACTGGCTACATTTATTAAAGGCATGGGTGGTATTAAACAGGCCAAAGAGGCGCTGGATTATTTCACCCAAAAAACAAAAGAAGCGGGTTTCCCTGGTTTGCACCTGCAGGGCGTTTTGTGGGGGGCGATACCCAAAGGTATTTCGGCAGTGCCGGGTGATACGACAGTTACGCAAAATAACACCGTTTTAGAACTGGGCTTTAAAAGTTTAACCAACTATCAGTGGTGCCATTATGTGCCGCTTGACAGGTACGATAGATGGGGCGCTAAAGCAATAGAAGGATGGGCTAAATTTACCAATGAGTTTACCGTGCCATTTTTTCCGCATGTATCCATAAGCTGGAATAATAACCCACGTTTTCCTAAGGCTTTACAAGGTATGGTTACTGATGCTAACCCTGCAGATTTTAAGCGATTCTTATTACAGGCAAAGGAATATGTAGACAGTCATCCGGATCAACCCAAATTGATCACTATAAATGCCTGGAATGAATGGGCCGAAGGCAGTTACCTGGAGCCGGATAAACAACATGGCTATAGTTATCTTGATGCTGTTAAGGAAGTATTTGGGAAAAAGTAAGGTTAAACAAAAGCGCGAAGCATCGTTTTAGCGGTGACTTCGCGCTTTTCTAATATACCAGGCAGAAAGCCCTGTATCTCTACCCGGCTTCTAATAAACGTTTGGCATGTAATAGCTAATCCCAGCGTTCCCGGGTTTGCAATTAGCCTTAAAATGCCCGGCTTGGAAAACGCAGCGGCGGATTGCACAATTCGAACGTGTCTGTAGAGGTTTATAAATGTTCTATGGCATGGCGTCCTTCCCCCAAAGCAAGCCATTAAAAATTCGTTTTAAATAACTATCTTAATAAACCAATTAAAACATAAATATACCATGAATAAAGCTAAGTATCTCTGGTTACTGCTGTCGGTAATAGCCATACAATCGTTTGCGCAGGATGCTGCAAAGCCTACGCCGCAATGGCGGCCTTTGTACCACTTTACACCGCCAACCAACTGGACGAATGATCCGAACGGCTTGATATTTTTAAACGGGGAATTTAACCTGTATTATCAGCATAATCCGTTCGAAAACAAATGGGGCCACATGAGTTGGGGCCACGCCACCAGCAAGGACCTGGTGACCTGGAAGAATTTCCCGGTAGCCATTCCTGAGTTAATGACAAAAGACACCATTACCTCCATCTACTCAGGTTCGGCAGTGTTGGATAGGGATAATACCAGTGGCTTTGGCATAAATGGTAAAGCGCCCATCGTGGCCATTTTTACTGCCGATCAACCAACGCAAAAAAAGGAATCGCAATTTATTGCTTACAGCAACGACGGTGGATTAACCTATAAACAGTATGCACATAACCCGGTGATAGACCTTAATATGCGTGACTTCCGCGATCCGAATGTGTTTTGGTACGAACCTACCAAACAATGGATCATGACGGTATCGATGGTTGACGATCATATGGTACGGATTTATGGTTCTAAAAATTTAAGGGAATGGACAAAATTGAGTGATTTTGGCCCGGCTGGCTTTACAAAAAATGGCTGGGAGTGCCCGTCGTTACTGCCATTAACAGTTGACAACGATCCCTTGAAGATAAAATGGGTGCTGTTTGTATCCTGTGGTGGTGGCCATGGTCCGTTGATGCAATATTATGTGGGCGATTTTGACGGCACGACCTTTAAAAATGATAACCCGGCCGATAAGATCCTAACCGTTGATTATGGCGATGCCTTTTATGCGGCAATTGCATGGCGTGATGCCCCGCAAAACAAAAAAATCCTTTTGGGCTGGATCCAAAATGGCAAGCCGGAAACTTTTCCATGGAAGGGGCAAATGTCAATCCCGCACGATCTGTCGTTTAAAACTACTGATGAAGGCTTAAGACTGATCCAGCAGCCATCCTCAATCGTCAGCAGTACGCTGGCTAAATATGCGAAGGGCGGTGCGTTCGTAAAAAGTAACTTTAGTCTCGACGGTAATATGCCTTTGTCTTCAAAAGGGAAGTTCGATGGTAATTCAACCTGGATAAATGCTGAGATCCAGCTGAACGATTCAAAAAAGGTGGGGTTTAACCTGACTGAAAAGACCGGCACTACAAAGAAGGTAGTGGTTGGCTACGATGCTGTTAAGCAGGAGATCTACGTGGATTGCTCAGGGTCTGAAAGTGCAAATAAACCTGCCGGAAACCTGTTGCTAACGGCGCCGATGAAGGCTGTTAACGGGATTGTGAAAATGCAGGTACTATTGGACAAATCATCGCTTGAAGTGTTTGGTAACGATGGCGAAAAGGTGATCACCACCATGATCTACCCGGACGCCGATGCCACCGGTCTTTCAGCCTTTTCAGATAGAAAAGCGACAATAAAGAGTTTGAAAATTTGGGATTTGAACCGATAATTTGGGGGATTTGAGTTCTCTTGATCCCAATAGGGCTGATCATTAAAATAAAAACCACAGGAGGCCGTATCATTTATGTGATGCGGCCTTTGTCGTTCTAATTTATCCCGGGTATTTCCCGTCTGTAAATTTGATTTCCATTACCATTTTCTCAAACTCCTCGGCCGACACTAAAGCCTTGGACTTTATCCTGACTTTATAAGTATATACGGTGCTAACGCTATAATTGAGTATTTTTGCGATTATTTCAAGTTCACTTATACCAAGTCTTATTAATGCAAATATTCGCAGGCTTGCATTAAGTGTTTCACCTGCCTTTGGCCAAACCTGGTCTTCCTCTCGCAAGAGCAGGTTGAATGACGAAATGAAATTTGGGAACAATGTTAAAAATATATTATCAAGTGTTTCGTAAAGGTTAGTCCTTTCCCTGTCGATTTGAACATTGTTCAACACCTGATTTACCTGCTGGTAATTTTCCAGCTTTATATTGTGCTGAATTTTACGCTTGATCTTTTCAAGTGTTTCAATATATGAGGAGCAGCTTTTGAAAAACAAACCAATAAATTCCTCCTTAATGCGGGAGGACTCCCACAACTTTTCATTGACATTTTCCAGCTCTTTGTTTTTTTCGCTTATGATTCGTTCATCGGCCTTTATGCGCAGTATTTGTCTTCTATAGATAAATAACATGAAAAACAGGAGTACCGCGATGATTAAAAATATTAAAAAGCCTATTAAAAATTTATCCCTTTCATGCTGCTTTTCGTCCAATAACTTACTGGCTATAATCGGTAAAATTGACTCAATTTGAACCTGGCGGCCTCTTGCACCATAAAATTTGGCGTTTTTAACCGCTTCCTGGATGAAAATATAAGCATCTTTTGAATCATTGATCTTAAAGAGCTCTTGCACTAAAAGAAAGATTGCCAGTGTTTCCTTTGTAGATGATCTGATGTCATTTATCGCGGCAAGCGCCAGGAACCGAATCTTATCCTCACCTGTAAAGGCGAAACTGATCCTGGTGGAAACCATAGCTATCTTATGCGGACTAAGATTGTGATTCATGATGTAACCAAAGAAAAAATCGGGGCTCAACCCCTTTTTCTTCATCGAGTCGGCATCGAAGGCCAGGCTTATTGTCTTTTCAAAATTATTAGGCGGGACGGCGGATTCTGCTTTTTTAAAATCGTCTTCCGACGTTTTGCGATAGGCCTTAGAAAATACCGCATCATTGTCGTACTCCGCGATGCCGGCATTTAACCTTGCCCTCAATATGTGGTAATCTGACTTAAGATCGTCTGACATCCCACTGGTATCGATTTTTTCCAATTGGTCAAAAGCCTCCTTGTAAAATCCGGAATTCAATAAAATGCTACCCAATAAAAGTGTGCTCCGGATCACGTAGGGCTTATTGTGATAAGCCTTTGAAATTCGTATCATATTGTTGGCATAAACATAGGCTGAATCGTATCTGAATGACCGGTACTGTTCAAAAACCGAGGAATATAATTCGAATTGGGTATTAAAGCTGGCGGCGCTAATATTACTTAGCTGCCTTTTCAGCATTCGTATCTGTTCCTCCTTTTGCCGGTCATAGAAATGCTCGTTCCTGATTTCTGATTTCAAGACCGTTAGCAGGCTGTCTGACTGGTTCGCCTTCGAAAAACAATTAAGCGCTCCCAAGATAAAAATTAATAGAAAATAGCTTTTAATGCCGTTCATATAAATAGGGATTGATGTTTTACAAATATGCACCTGAAATTGTTAAACGTAGGTATGACGGCGCCTGCCGTTCATCACATGCGGATGATTATCTCTCTTAAGAACCATCAAATGTTAAATATACATTTAACGACAGTTTGAGCACTCCGAATGGCGAAAAAGCCCACCTAAAAACGGCATCCGAAGCCGTATTATCTCTTGAAATATCGGTGTTAACTTTAGATTTTTCGTGTTAGTTAAAATTTCAATGTGCTTATAATAAGCTTATTGACTTTTTATTTCATTAGATTTTGTAGGTGCTACGTGCATGCCCCGGTAAAACACGGTTAAATCATGACTTAATTTGATTGCCAATTAAACTCAGGTAAGCGATACACTCATTTTCCGTTGTCTCCGCCACCCTGTGAAGAACATCTTCAATTTTATTAACCAATTAATTCAATGATTATGGAAAAAAAATTTTTACGATTATTAAGCTGTCTTATGTTGATTCTCGCCTGCCTTACTCCGGCGTTGGCGCAGAATCATTCAGTTACCGGGAGGGTGATCGATTCGCAAAGTGAAAAGCCATTGGCTGGCGTTTCAATTGCCAGCAAGGGGACCAGTAACGGTACCACTACTGATTCAAACGGTAACTATACAATCAATGTAGCCAATGCATCCACAGTATTGGTTTTTCGATTTTTAGGATACGAACCACAGGAAATTACGGCAGGAACCAGGACTTCGATAAATGTATCGCTTTCGGCCCAGGTGAATACGCTTAACGAGGTAGTTGTGGTAAGCGTTGGCTATGGCACCCTGGACCAAAAGGAGGTTTCGAGCGCCATTACACACGTTGCATCCAAGGATCTTTTATCAGTTGCCAGCAACAACCCTTTAATGTCATTGCAAGGCAAAGTTGCCGGGCTTACTATTACGAACACGGCCACCGGCGATCCTAATTCTTCACCATCTGTTCAATTGAGGGGCGTATCTTCACGCAGCGCGGGTTTAGGCCCCTTATATGTAATCAACAACGTCCCCGGCGGAAATATTGATAACATCAATCAAAACGATATCGAATCAATTGATGTGCTTAAGGGAGGCGCGGCATCGGCCATTTATGGTACCCGTGGAAGCAATGGTGTAATTATCATAACCACAAAAAAAGGAACTTCCCAATCAAAAATATTATATGATGGCTACGCCAGCTTCGATTATTTAACCAACCAGCTTCCTGTGCTTTCAGCTACCGACTTCATCAAAGACAGGGTAGACGCTAAACAGGGCCAAAACTATGGCGGCAACACCAATTGGATGGATGCAGTAAGCAGATCACCGGCCTTTGGCCAGAAACACACCTTACAGCTTTCCGGTGGATCAGGTAAAACCAATTACTTCGCCACTGCCGATTACCGCGACGCCGATGGAGTTGACTTAAGAGCTCACAAGAAGGAGTATGGTACCCGGATCAACATCAACCATAAGGACGATAATAACATTTATGAGGCTACACTGACTGTGGCTCCGCGTTATATGAATACCAGCAATTCGGACCAGGGAAACTTCAATAACGCATTAACGCTCAACCCGACAATTCCCATACACACGCCCACAGGCGGATATAATTTTATAAATACCGGTTTCTTTTCAAATAACCCGGTGGAAAATGCCAAGATCAACCTCTCACAGGCGGAAATAAAGGAACTGGATATCAATGGATCATTTAAGGTGAATATCCTCAAGAACCTAAGCTCGATGGTGACGGTGTCTGAAATAAGCCAGTCGGTTAAAAATCTCAATTTCAGTCCTTCCACCCGTACTACCGTTGTGCATTCGGGCCAAACTACGCAAACAAATTATGCGGAGCAGGAACAGGTTGAAAATGACCAGAAAAACATAGAATGGACAATCAATTATTCATTAAATCTGGGTAAAAACCATTTTAAGGCCTTAGGTGGATATTCCTATTCTTACTATGACTACCAGGAGTTTTATGCCCAAAACTATGATTTTCCGTTCGACACCTATACATGGAACAATTTAAATTCCGGCCTCTATAATGGCGGGGCAGCCGGGCAGGGCCAAAGTGCTGTTGGGTCTACCCAAAACAGCTCCAAGCTGGTTTCCTTTTTTTCAAGGTTAAATTATGATTTTGATGGCAAATATATTTTTACTGCCAGTTTGAGGCATGAGGGTTCATCTAAATTCGGGATCAACGATAAATGGGGGAATTTCCCGGCCGCGTCTGCTGCATGGCGGGTTACTGAAGAGAATTTTCTCAAAGGCTCCGCTTCATGGCTTAATGAGTTGAAAATACGGGCAGATTACGGTGTTACTGGCAACCAGGATTTTGGAAACTATCAGTCATTGCTTTTATACGGTGGTGCAGGTTATTTCCCATTCAATGGTACGGTATACCAGGTTTATGGGCCTTCTTCCAACGTAAATCCAGACCTGGGCTGGGAGAAGGCGATCAACTTTAATGCAGGTATCGATTTTTCCCTGTTTAATCATCGACTCAACGGCTCAATTGATTATTATGTGAAGACCGATAAGGATTTATTAGGGTATTATAATGTGCCATTACCTCCTAACTCGCAGTCGCAAACTTTTGCAAATGTGGGGACCATGAAGAATTCCGGGTTTGAGCTAGCCTTAAACGGAACGGCTGTAAGAGGCACTGATTTTAGCTATAACATTTCGTTAACAGGGGCTTATAATAAAAATAAATTTTTATCATTCTCCAACACCATCTATAAGGGAGCTCCATATATTGATGTGGCTGGGTTAAGTGCTCCCGGAAGTCCCGGTCCGATCCAGCGCATCCATGAAGGGCAAAGTATCGGTAATTTCTATACCCTTAAATCAGCAGGCGTAGATCCAAGCGGCGCGTTGCTGGTTTACACCAAGGACGGGAAGATAGTAACCGCAAATAATGCCAGTAATGATGACAGGCGCATTGTCGGTAACGGCTTGCCTAAATTCACTGCATCACTGGGTAATACCCTACAATACAAGCATTGGGATCTGAGCGTGTTCTTTAGAGGTGCCTTTGATTACAAGATCTTCAATAACTACGCTTTTTATATAGGCACGCCAAGCACCCAGGCAGATGCGAATGTGCTTAAATCGGCCTATGACAGCAAAAGCAAGTATTCGAAGCTTACCAACTCCAGCACAACATCCATCGCATCAGATTATTTCCTGGAGCCCGGTGATTTTGTAAAAATTGACAACGTGAGTTTGGGTTATTCGCATCCTGTATCCTCAACAATCATTCGAAATATTAGGGTATATGCCACAGGGAGAAACCTTCACACCTTTACTAAGTATACCGGCGGCGACCCTGACCTTGTGCAGGTTAACGGTTTAACTCCGGGTGTGAATACCGGCCTAAGTTATTATCCGGCCACATTACAATTACTGATTGGTGTTCAGGCAACTTTTTAAATTTTAATTATTACAGACATGAAACAGAAATTTATATTAAAATATTCCGGCTACGTGGCAATGATACTGTTGCTGCTTACAAACAGCTGTACCAAACTGGATGAACATGTTTACGATAAGGTTGATGCCGCCGGGTTTTTAACCAGGAGAGACGACGTGATCAGGGATTTTTTAAGGTCATTTGAACACGGGTACTGGAGCATCCAGGGTAATGATATTTTCGCGGTAGGCGAAGATTGTACGGACGAATTTGCAACGGTAAACAGGCAGGGAGACTGGCAGGACGGGAATTATTACCAACGCATGCATTACCATACCTGGACGCCGACTGATGGCTTTGCCAACGGTGCCTGGACTGCCTTTTACCAGGGCATCGTTTACGCGACAAACTCGCTGCAGGATATGGAAAGCATTAAGGATCCAGCCAAATTGAACGTAACGCCCACGGAGCTGGCAGATTTTAAAGCCGAACTGAGAACCATGCGTTGCTGGTTTACCTTGCGGGCATTTGATTTCTATCGAAATATTGAGCTCATTACGGATGTTAAAACGACAACTACAGGCAGTAAGCAGTCCACACCACAGGAAACATTCAATTTCATCGAATCAGAGCTCAAAGCCGCGATACCTGACTTGCCTACCCGCGAAAGCCTGGGTGCTACCGGAATAGGCAGATGGACAAAGGCAGGGGCAGCTTCCTTACTTGTTCGGTTGTATTTAAATTCAAAGGTTTACACCGGGGTAGACAAATTTGCCGATTGCGCAACAGTTTGCCAGGATATCATCAGCGGCAAGTATGGCTCCTACAATTTGGATACCCGCTGGGATGCGCCTTTTGATTATACCAATAGCTCGTTAAACTCCGAAACCATCTACGGATTTCCGGGAACTTTAGCGCGTACCCATTGGCAATATGACGGCGGCATGTACTTTTTCGGGATGACCTACGACGCGGCCCCGCTTTATTGCGGCTTTACCGACTTTGGCCAGGCAAATCCTAAATATGCATTGCAGCCAGGCAGAAATGTGGACAGCGTAGAGTATAGCTTTCAATTGGGAAAACCATTTGTGAAGTTTCAAAAATACCCGGACGATCTTCGTCTTAAAAAATATAAAAACCTGGGTAACAGCACTAGGGAGGGTATGTTCTTATATGGGTATCTGCCGTACCAGCACAATGTTAATGGTGTAATGGAAACCGATACGGTACATGGCAATAAGGGAAATTATCCCTTGTTTATCCGCGACCAGGTGGGTATGTTCTTAAATGCCAAGCCGGGAACAAAAATAGCCGACAAGGAATCTGATATGAATCATGCAGATCATAACTCAGGTGTTTTTATGCTGAAATATCCAATCTACCCAACGCCGGATCCCAATAGAATTACCTCGGCCTATGCAGAGATCAGGTTGTCGGAAATTTATTACTCCCTGGCTGAATGCAAATACAGGGCAGGGGATAAGGCCGGCGCAGCTGTTCTTTTAAATGCTGTGAGGCAGAGGAATTACCCTGCAAATTCTCCAAGCTTGTACAAGGCCGATGGCAGCCAGTTGACGGACCAGGAAATGCTTGACGAATGGGGCCGTGAGTTTTTGGGAGAAAACAGGCGCAGGATTGACCTTGTACGCTGGGGCGTATTTAATTCAGGCACATGGTGGGATAAAACTCCCGATGCAGATAACCATACAGCGATATTTCCAATTGGCCACGATATACTGGGCGCCAATCCCCAGTTAAAACAAAATCCCGGCTACCCCGGGCTTTAAAATGCTGGCATACTTGCTGCCTGCGAATGTTACAATAGCCCAGGCAGCAAGTTGATGCTTTTCCTTGTCCAAGTTCGGTTATGATTGAGTATGGCGTGAAAATAAAATAAGAACGATCCTATCCGCCGGTAGCAGGGTTTTAAAAAATGCGAACTAAGTAGCGGTAATTTTAAAGCATGATTAAGCCATACACTATGATCATAACAGCAATCGCTACGTAAATCACGGATATGCCATAAAATGTAGCCCAACGCAGCCAGTTTACAAATTCCTTAAACATTTGAACAACTGGGTCGTCTCCCTCTTTGATGATCAGGTAACTATCTTTTTTGATTTTCTCTGCGTTGATCCTGTTTTCTTCCGCGTACTGCAAGCGGACGGCATCAAATTGCTCATTGCAATTCGGGCACCTGTCGTCTATTTTACCTGTCCGGATGCTCCATTTTTCGCAAACAGGACACTTAATTTCACTGCTCATGACTTATGTATTTATGTTAAAAATTGATCTTAATTGGTATTATAATAACGCCTTATTGTTATAAAGATTTCAATCACTCTCGTTTTATCCGGACCAAGGGTTGTCCGCTGATAATGAGTATATTAAAATTACGCAAAAAAAAATCGAAACGACAAAAGATTCCCCGAATTATTTTTGATTCCTATCCATGGCCTGGGGATTGGGGTAGCGAATGCCAACGGGACAGTTAGCTATTTTCTTATTTCATAACACAGTTCTACCATGCCGCTTTTGTAGGCTGTTACATTTTTTAGGTGTAAGGCTTGTTCCTGCCCTAATTGGGCAAAAAACGGCGTTCCGTCCCCTAAAATAATTGGCAGAACAGATTGTCTTATTTCGTCTGCTAAGCCTAATTGAATAAAATCCTTTGCAAGTTCAGCGCCGCCCGCAAGCCAAACATTCTTATAGTTGGGTTTTAGTCGTTCATTCACAAATTCGGTCAAATCGCCGGAATAGGTTTCGATGTTCTGCCGGTCAATCGGCAATTTCCTGTGGGTTAATACAATAGTCGGCTTGTCGCCGTACGCCCAGCCATAATCCTTTGAAAGCTCCAGGGCGAGTTCATACGTTCGCGCGCCCATTATGTAGCAGTCAATTGTTTTAAGGAATTCAGCCACGCCCTGTTCAGTAACGTCAATGCCATTTTCGTAGTTGTCTGATGTTTCAAACCACGAAACGCTGTTGTCCTTTTTGGCGATATAGCCATCAAGACTTGAAACCATATGGATCGTCAGCTTAAACATTTGTGGCAATATTAGTTAAACGATCGCCTGAATTCTAATGGTGAAAGGTTAGTTTTTGTTTTGAACAGCTTACTGAACGATTGCGAATGCTCAAAGCCTAACGCGTATGCAACCTCACTTACCGACAGGCTGGTGGCAGATAGTTTTTCCTTAGCCTGCTCAATCAGTTTATTGTGGATGTGTTGCTGCGCATTTTGCCCGGTATAGGAACGCAGCATGTCGCTTAAATAGCTTGGCGATACATTCAGCTTTTCTGAAAGGTATTGAACGGTTGGGATTCCCTCGCTAAGCGACTTTTCGTTATTGAAATAATCGTCTAAAACATCTTCCAGCTTTTGTAACAGGTCATTGCTCACTGCCTTGCGGGTAATAAATTGGCGCTTGTAAAAGCGATTGGCGTAGTTCAATAAAAGCTCAATTTGCGAAATGATCACATCCTGGCTAAAATCATCTATCCTGCTGTTCAGCTCATCCTCAATTATTTTAAAAATGGAAATGATGGTTGCCTTTTCCTTGTCCGACAGGTGCAGCGTTTCATTTACGGAATAGGAGAAAAAACCATACTGTTTGATCTTTTTTCCTAAGGGATAATTCCGTAAAAAGTCCGGATGGATCAATAAGGTATATTGGGAACACGCTTCTGCATCATTGTTGCCATGGTTGCCAATAACCTGGTTTGGCGCGGCAAATAACAAGCCGCCCTCATCAAAATCGTAATAATCCTGGCCATATTTTAACTTGCCCCCCAGGCTTGGTTTATAGGAGATTTTATAAAAATGCAGTACATGCGATTGGGGCAATTTGCTTAAGATTACCCGGTTGGTTGCGCCATCTATCAGGCTGATTAACGGATGCGCCGGCGCAGGTAAACCAAAGGCGCGGTGCATGTCTGACAATGAGTCCATACCAACATGGACTATCTCTTCCTTTTTCATTGTTTAAATTTAAGTCAATTATAACCGGCAATGAAAAGCAATGCCGGTTATAATTAATTATTTACCCAGGGATTACTTTGAAGTACCTTGTGCAGCTGCAGCAATAGCATCCCATTCTTCCCAACTGGCCAGCCTCTCCGCATAGGCTGTGCGCACCCATGGCAAATTATTACTGCCCAAATTGATGCGCAGGGGCGGGTTTTCCGCATCAACTATCTTAAAGATCGCTTCAGGCGTTGCATTTGGATCGCCTCTTTTCATTCCTCTTAAGTTCCCGAAGAACTCTTCTTTAAAGTCCTGGTAAATATCAAGGCCTGCAGCAAATTTTAAGGACTCCGGGCTCCCGAATTCGGTGGCATAGGCACCCGGCTCAATGATGGTTACCTTAATTCCGAAGGCTTTAACTTCAAGCGCTAAACTTTCGTGAATGGCCTCGAATGCCCATTTTGAGGAACAGTAATAACCGATCACCGGTAAAACTACATGCCCGAGGTTGCTGGATGTACCGAGGATATGGCCGTGACCCTGCTTGCGCAGAATTGGCAAAGCCGCCTGGATCACCGCAAGTGGCCCAAAAACATTTGTTTCATACATCGCCCTTACATCATCGGCACTTGATTCCTCAATCGTGCCGACTAACGAATAACCCGCATTGTTCAGCACGATATCCAGCCTCCCGAAATGGGCATGCGCTTGTTCAACCGCCGATTTTACCTGGTCCGGCTTGGTTACGTCAAGCTCCAGGGTTAGCACGTTTGCGCTATACTTTTCGTTCAGATCGGCAATACTCTCCAGCTTACGTGCCGTGGCTGCCACCTTATCGCCCCGTTTAAGCGCAGCTTCGGCCCAAACACGTCCAAAACCCCGGGAGCTCCCCGTAATGAACCAAACTTTATCAGATGTAACAGGAGCCTTGGCAGCGCCTGTACTTAAATTTTCATTTTGATGTACCATGATTTTATTTTTAAATTGATAACGTAACAAAGGTCAACAGATGCCAACCGGCACTTGTAGCCTGATTGAGGATTTTTGTAGGCGAAATGAGGAGGGGAAGTGTGGTAGGGGCGAGCTGATGTTTAATTAAGATATACTTAAGGGATGGATTTAAGTGAGCCCGGGAGTCAGTCGCATTTTTTTGAAAAAGTGGGTTTACATGGTTTACATAATTTATGGTTTACATTTATATAAACTATTGATAGTCAATTAAATATATCATGTATTTTCGAAAACGACTGTGTTTATGTAAACCATCTTTAAATTAAATATTGCTAATATTTTTAGTATTTGTGAATTTAATTGTTTATTTTTATAAATAATTAAATAAAGAGAACGATGCAAAATGGAAACACATGAACAGGCTTTAACAATTAGTGAGAAAAAAATTACCTCACTGCTTAGGCTGGAGAAAATCACCTTAAGCGACCTCGATAAATTTGATACAAGTGAACGTCAATATTTAGGAGCGACTTTGACTAAAATGCTGGAAAGCTTTAAAGGCGAGGAAAGAGATGCTTTTCTAACAAAAATAGAAGACGTAATTCCGGTAACCAATAAACAGGTGATTTGGGAATATAACCACCTGAAGATCACTGAGGCTATTTCGAAATTGATTGAAAAGTATGGCTGCATGCCCACTCAAAATCACATTGTTGAAGAAACCGGTTTAAGCCGGCAAACCATCAATAAACATTTAAAAGAATACCAGGCTCATCCCGGGTATGCTGTACAAATGGAACAGTTTAAAATCATGACGCCTAAGTTAATGGCGAAAGTGTACAAGTCTGCCGTAAATGGCGACGTGAGGGCCGCCAGGCTTTATTTGGAAACAGTTGGCGCTACCAATAAACGGCAAGGTAAAACCGTTGTTAACAGCCAGAACAACTATATCCAGATCAACAATACCATATTAAGCCAGGAAAACTTAAAGCGCCTGAGCGCAGAGCAGCTAAAGCAGATAGAGAGCGTGGTTACCATGGTTTTACCAGAAGGCGAAAAGGCCGGGTAACCGCCTCGTCCTATAGTCGCTTGTCCGGGCGTTCCGCGACCTCAAAACAATTAGATCACACAAAATTCCAGAACAATGGCAAACAGCAACATCACATTAACTAAAACAGAAAAAGATGATTTAAACGCATTTTTTCAATTTCAGCTTGACAAGGAAGCAAATTATTTGGCAGCTTTTACAGCTAAAGATCCAAACGATAAAACTGCTTACATTGAAAAGTACACAAAGTTTTTAACCGACCCGACCATAAACATGCAGACAATAAAAGCTAATGATGAAATTGCAGGTAGTGTAGCAAAATTTATGATTGGAGATGAAGCGGGGATTACCTATTGGATTGACAAAAAATTTTGGGGCCAGGGGATTGCCACAACTGCTCTTAAACACTTTTTAAAATTTGAACAAACCAGGCCGATTTATGCACGTGTTGCATTTGATAATTATGGTTCGCAAAAGGTTTTAGAGAAATGCGGTTTTGTACGGATCGGCAAGGATAAGGGATTTGCTAATGCCCGGCAAACGGAGATTGAGGAATATATTTATAGGCTTTAAGACTGATAAGCCGCCCGTAAATAATCATCCGGCTGTTCAAATCACCTGTAAACTTCCCGTCCCAATCCGAACGATCACCGAAAAGGTGTGACGAAAAGTCAATTCCGCTTTATTTGCCCTAATTGTTTTATATACCGTTCACCAATTTGATACGAAAATTTATTGCAATCAAATATCAGCGCGTAATTTTCTCCGGGCTTTCCTTTCTTCATTCCCGATACTATTTGATTAAAGTCCTTTGCCGCTTCTATTATGAGGGTTGGTTTGGCTATCGGGAGGTTATGTGCAGGTAACACACGCGTCGATTTAGCCGCTAATTGAGCCATCCTGTTTATACTTTGTTGATAGGCTTTTAAATCTGTGCCGTCAGAAGATAGCAAAATTGGCCCCTCGTAAAAGCTGTCGCCGCACCATAAATAACCTACTTGTTTATCGTAAAGGCAAATTGCATCCGGTGTATGTCCGGGAGTGGCAATCACTTGTAAATTTCTTCCACCAAGATTGATTATAAAGCCGCTTTTGATGAACCGTAATACTTTAAAAGGCTTTATATAATAATGTGCTGTATCTTCATGAGGTAAACAAGGAAGACAAAATGAGGCTGGGTTAACCTCCCATTTTACATTATTATGAAGATATCCATCTGCAGCGTTGGTCTTGGTATATCCGGTGTTCATGGCAAGTATATCGCTAAACTCATTGTTACCGCCGATGTGATCCGGATGAGTGTGTGAATTAAGCACAACTATAGGCAGTTTAGTTAATTCCTTCACCACTATTGAAATGGTATCAAGCCCCATTCCACTATCAAACAATAATGCTTTGTCTTTACCCAATATGAGGTAAGAAATCGTTTCTTCCCAATTATAAGGTTCATCTATCGCGTAAGTGTTGTGCCCCACGTCATAAACCTTAAACCATGGTTTGGAGGTTTTGATCTCTTTAAGTTTTTCAAGCCCTGGCCGCAGCGGCTTGCTACACCAATTGTTAACCGACGTGTTTGTCTGGCAATAGGCAATAAAACTAATTGTAGATAGCATAGTGGTCCCCAAAAAAATGGCGACAAAAAAACGATAGCTGTTTCTGGTCTTCATAATTATAAAAGTCAAGCTAATATAAGGGCTGCGCACCGAATTTTCTTTTTTGGATTACTTCGAGGCTTAACAAAATGTCGCCAAATCTAATTAACACAACCCCGCCCAATCAAGCGTCCTCCGCGAACTATTGAGTGTCCACACTCAACAAAAAAGCCCTCGGAAATTAAACTGAAAGCCAGAGGGGAGGGATGACTTAAAATTATTCCGCTTTGCATCAGCTATCTACAGTTTTCTGCATAAACAATAGCCCTTTGTAAGAGTTTCCCGGTAACAAATGCCTTACATTTAGCTCTAAAATCCATATTAGCCCATCGATATATCACATGAATTTTAAAACTACTCTTTTTGTTCTCTGTTCCTTATTCTTCACCTTTTCCGCATCAGCACAGGAAGTTTCCGCGCCAGATAGTATCGACCTGTTTTTACAAAGTCAAATGCAGCGTCTGCATATTCCTGCCTTGCAGGTGGCGGTAGTACGCGGTGGTAAAATCGTTAAAAACAAAACTTATGGTGTTGCCAACCTGGAAAATAACATACAAGCCACCGATCAAACCATTTTTTCGGTTAATTCGATAACCAAAGCCTTTACAGGCGTTGCGGTAATGCAGCTTGCTGAAGAAGGAAAACTAGAAATTACCGCGCCATTGTCCCGGTACCTGGATAGCCTGCCGCCAACATGGCAGGGCATTACATTGCAACAAGTGTTAACCCACATTTCAGGGCTTCCGGACATGCTTGATGCGGAAGAACAGGTAATTGGCCATAACGACGAAGGCGAAGCCATGCAAAAGGTAAAAGCGCTGCCTATGGAGTTTAAAACAGGCGAAAAATTTCAGTATAACCAAACCGGGTATGTGCTGCTCGGCCAGATCATTACCAAACTAAGTGGCATGCATTTCACAAAATTCATCGAAGAAAGGCAATTCAAGGTTGCCGGAATGCGCCTGACCCGCTTTGGCGACTCTTATGATGTTATTCCGAATTACGCAGGCGCTTATACCATGACCAGGCAGGTAGGCAACGGTTTCGTAAGGAATAATGTACCTGGTATAGGCTATATGCAGTTCCCGGTATTTTTCAGAACTGCTGCCGGGATCCAATCTACAGCCACGGATATGGCTAACTGGATCATCGCTTTAAAAACCGGGCGACTTTTGAAACGGCAAAAAAGTATAGACCTTATGTGGACGCCAGCGATATTAAACAATGGTACGATTGGAGGTTTTAATAAACTTACAAACGGCTATGCCCTTGGATGGCCAACCGTAACCCGGAAGGAACATCCGGCAGTAGGCCCGGTGGGTGGTGGCCGTTCGGCGTTATTTATCTATTTAAAGGATGACCTGTCAATTGTGGTGCTAACCAATTTAATGGGAGGCAATCCAGACCGTTTTATTGACGAAATAGCCGGGTACTATATCCCTGATATGCACGAAGCTAATGGCTTTGGCTTGCCCGAAAATGTTAAAAAGCTAAGAACTGCGCTTCTAAAACAAGGTTTCGCTAACGCGGATAAGGTTGCTGCCGGATTGAAACGGGCCGATCCGACATTCGTCTTAAATGAGCAGGATCTGAATGCCTGGGGCTACCAGTTACTCAGCCAGAAGAAGGCTGCTGAAGCCCTTTCTGTTTTAAAATTGAATACAACGCTATTTCCTAAAAGTGCAAACGCCTACGATAGCTTAGGAGAAATTCAGGAACTGACCGGCAACAAAAAGGAGGCCTTGTTAAGTTACCGGCAATCGTTGACTTTAAACCCCGAAAATAAAAATGCGGCAAACCGCATTGCCGAACTCTCCGGTAAATGACCCGGCTCCGGTGCCTTAAGGTATGCCGTGAATTACGAGCCTGTGTATAAAGGCAAGTAAGTTTACGACCGTCCTCACACTGTCTAGCCTCTTTCGTTTGACAGGGAACGCTTTTGAGTTCACATTCAATAAAAAAGTCCTCAGAAATTAATCTGTGGGCTTTCTTTTGTGGTCTTCACTATACCGATATCGAACCCTTTGTTAATCGATCCAACATAACAGAGAACACTTATAAGCTTCCCAATAATCGTTAGCCTTTAGTGCTAAGTAACTTAACCCTGCTGCTGTCTCCACCAAATAGCGTAATGTCCGTATTGATTTACAGTATTTATACGATTGTATGCTGTAACCCGGCTGTTGATCTTTGTGGTAGTAAATCATTCATCTAACCATCATGAAAAAATTAATCACCCTGCTGACTTTAATTGCTGTGATTTTTGTTAAGGCATCAGCGCAGGATTGCAGCAAGTTTGTGAACGGTGCAAACGGCAGAAAGCTTACCTACATTAACCAGGACGCCAAGGGCAATCAGCAAATGACAGCCGTTTATACAACCACAAAAAAAGATGCATCCACTATTTCAGTACACGCTGAAATAATTGACAAAAATGGTAAAACCATGGGTACCGGCGATTCAGAAATGATCTGCGATGGCAACGCCATCAAAATAGATATGAAATCTTTTGTTCCTGCAGCGTCGATGAAACAGAACATGGATATGAAAATAAGCGGCGAGGCAAAATACATCACTTTTCCAATGACAATGCAGCCGGGCCAGTCCCTTGACGACGGAACGGTTACTATTCACATGGATGGCGGCGGCCCGGCAGCGGAAATGCAAATGGATTTGGTGAACCGGAAGGTTGAGCAAGCCGAAACAATAACTACAAATGCTGGTAGCTTTGATTGCTTTAAGATCACCTATAGTGCCACAACAAAAATAAAAATGGCAGGCATCGGTATCCCCTTCCATATGAAAATTACCGAGTGGTACTCACCTAAATTAGGCCGTGATGTAAAATCTGAAACCTACAATAAAGGCGGCAAGCTGATGGGGACGATGATATTAGATTCGATTAAATAACGTGGTAGATAACGACTATAACTAGAACATTCAATAAAAAAAGCCATCAGGAATTAAACTGATGGCTTTTTAAATGGTGATCCCCGCTGTGAAAATTACCTATTTCTTAATATAAAAAAGATATTCAGCCGTGTAGGGTTGTTCCAATAACTGCCCTTTCTGTTGCCTGTTGGCTGTGGCCGGGGCTTTACCGCCCTTTGTATTGATCCTTTGGATAAAAGCAACCGGGGTAAGTTTACCTGTTCCGCCCGGGGTTATTCCCTTTAGCAATAACCACGGGATAGCAAGACTATCGGGCGAGTCGGCTTGTTGCAATTTGGCACCGCTGATTGTTGAGCCATCTGTACTTTCCCATGTCGGTTTTTTTGCCGGGTTTAAATAATGTTTTCCAATTAATTGGCGGGTATCAATGGCAGCATATAAGCTGGCACGGGGTTCCAAAAAGGTCCATACATAATGGGAGGTATCCCGCGGATCCTGTGTGCAAATATATACCTGTACACCTTTAGCATTGGCATGCATAATAAGGCTGCAATCTCCGGGAACTTTTAAAGAATCCGGAACTTCCCGCGTTTGTGCAAAGCACGTCAGGCCACCGACAACCAGCAATAGAGACAAAATAGTACGGGTCATGTTTTTGTAGTTAGTTACACGAAATTATAAAAAAGCGGCCGTTATTGCCGCACGGTAAGTTTGAATCTCGTCCGGTAATAGTTAATCTGCTGGCCTTGTTGATTGTTATTTTACTACCTAAACAGGCAACAGGCTATCTAACAGCTTAAAAGTGATATACCTCACATAAATGTTACCGTCTTTTAAAAGTGATATAGGTCACACCGGCACCTGAATTTTCCTGCCGTATTTTGTTGTATAAATTTTAAAACAAATTAAAACAAACAACATGAAACGTACAGCAAAAGCTCATTGGAACGGTAACCTTAAAGAAGGTAAAGGAGAAATATCTACTCAAAGCTCCGTCCTTAACCAAACACCCTACTCATTTAAAACACGATTCGATTCTGGTATCGGCACTAACCCCGAAGAATTGATTGCCGCAGCACACGCCGGCTGCTTTACCATGTCAGTAAGTGTAACACTTGAGCGTGCAGGCTTTTTGGCCAACGACTTGAATACCGAAGCTACTCTCGAAGTGGATTTGGTTGATCTTAAGATCACCGGCATTCATTTGGATTTGAAGGCATCATTAATCGACGGCGTATCCCCGGAAGCTTTCCAGGAAATTGCAGATGGCGCGAAAGCCAATTGTATCGTATCCAAAGCGCTGAGTGTGCCTATTACCTTAAATGTTTCCTATCAATAATGATGGGTTAATACCTCTTCGTCATTTTTATTTCGGTTGACCGTATCGCATAGGAATAGTTGTAAAATGGGTGTTGTTTGGAAGGATGGTGCGCTCATAAGAAATAAATACCAGGTAGTTGTAATTGCAGCTGCCTGGTAAAAAATAACAAATGGAGTAAAAGGCAGCACGTCTGAATTAAACGCTATAAAAACATTAATTCTTAAATTATGAAAACAGAAACGGCCACAGTATTTGAAAATCCTGCTGACGGAGAATCAGGTTTCAGGATAGTACACTTTGAAGATGATAAACATTTTAACGAGGTGCAAAGAGTTTCGCAGTTTTCTATTATCCTGGTAGCAGAAGGAAAGGGTGAATTAAAAGCAGATTTTACTGATTATCAAATTTCTAATGGAGACATGTTGTTCTTTTCACCATTTCAGCCATTTATGATCATCGGAACAACGCTGAAGGGAGTGATGATTAATTTTCATCCCGATTTCTTCTGTATTTTCAGACACCGGAATGAGGTTGCGTGCGACGGGATCCTTTTTAATACGCCCAATGATCCCCCCTTTTTTAATATACCTGAAGGTGAAAGTTCTTCGATTTACAGCATAATAGAACATTTAACAGCTGAAATATCATTTACCGGTCTTGCTAAACATGACCTCCTGGTCGCATATCTTAAAATATTATTAATCAGAGTTATTAGAATAAAGCTTCTAAAATGCACAATACCCCTGCCGCTTGATAAGGGGCCAGCCGAAGCTGCCCTTTTGCGCCAGCTTAACGGAATGATAGCGTTGCATTTCAAAACTAAGCATGGCGTAGGTGAATATGCCGAACTATTGAACATCCCAACAAAAACACTTAGCAGAATTGTAAAAAATCATTTCCAAAAGCCCCTGACCGAAATAATAGCTGAAAAGATTATTATGGAAGCCAAAAGAGAGCTGAACTTCACCTCCAAGACTTTAAAGGAAATTGCCTATGGTCTGGGTTTTAATGATGAATATCATTTCAGCCGGTACTTTAAAAATAAGATGAAGGTTTCGCCCAAATCATTTAGGAATTCATTAAGGAATGTGTACGACAGTCCGTTGACATCAATCACATTGCAAAATGCCTTAATAGCAGATGCAGTAATTGAGAGTTGACTTTTAAGTATCATAATATCAATTACATATAATTGTATCTGCGATACTTTCCCAAAGAAAAGCATCCATCATTTTGGGAGGTTTAGCCATTAAGACGGTCATTTTTTAAGGATAATTTCGTCTATTATTAATTTATATTAAAACAAAAAAAATGAAAATCGCATCTATTAAAAACAGCTCATTAAATAAGTATTTAATCGCAGCATTCGTTATTGCAAGCAGCTTGCTTTTTAGGGTTAGCCAGGTAGCAGCGCAAACTTCGCACATTAAAAACATCGTGATCGTACACGGTGCATTTGGCGATGGTTCCGGTTGGAAGGCTGTTTACAACATACTTACAAAGAAGGGGTATCATGTAACCATTGTTCAAAATCCCCTGACATCATTAAACGATGATGTTGACGCCACCAACCGGATCCTTGATCAACAGGATGGCCCGGCAGTACTGGTAGGCCATTCATGGGCCGGTGTAGTAATTACCCAGGCAGGTGTACATCCTAAAGTTGCTTCATTAGTTTATGTAGCCGCGTTTGAGCCGGATAAAGGCGAAACCGCAAATTCATGGTCAGCGACCCAGGCAAAAGCACCTTCAATGCGGGTTACGGCAGATCCAAAAGGGGTGGTGTTTTTCGACAGAACAACATTCCATGAAGGTTACTGCGCCGATCTTCCTAAGGCTTTGGCAGATTTCATGAACGCTTCACAGCAACCTATCGTGGGATCATGTTTTGGTACCACCGTAACTGAAGTGGCCTGGAAAGATAAGCCAAGTTACGGGATAGTGGCTACCGAAGATCATGCCATAAACCCAATGACAGAGCGTAATATGTACAAAAAAGCAAATACTAAGATCACCGAGATCAAAGGCAGCCATGCGGTGTTTATCTCGCAGCCTGAAGCAGTTGCAGCGGTGATCATCAAAGCATCTTATGCCAAGCACTAAAAAATTAATGCCCTAATTAAATCAATGCCCGATATCCCTTTTACGGGAATCGGGCATTGATTGTAGCGGGAAGGTATTGGTTGGGCCTCATAATATTTATCAGGCTTTTTCCTCTAACAGGGCACTTCATTATTTAAACTAAAAACTACTTATGAAACGATTCTTTTTATTTAGCATCGGGATTTTATTATTTGCCGGTGTTGCTAACGCGCAAACTGTGGGTGGCGCTAATGATTTTACCCCATTGCCAAAACCTAAAGCAGGTGAAGTAGTGGCTACTTTTGGCGGGGGCTGTTTTTGGAGCATGAGCGAGGCTATGTCTGAGCTGAAGGGTGTAAATAAGGTAATATCGGTTTATGCCGGTGGGACAACCAAAAATCCGACTTATGACCAGGTGGCTACGCAGACTACCGGGCACGCTGAATGTTCGCAAATTTACTACGACCCAAAGGTGATCAGTTTCGCAACTTTGGCCAATGCATTCTTTTTTGCCCATGACCCCACAGAGCTTAACCGCCAGGGGCCAGACACAGGTACCGACTATCGGTCGATTGCTTTTTACCGAAGCCCGGAAGAGAAAAATATTTTATTGGGTTTGATAAATAAGATTAACAAATCAAAGCATTATCCTAAAGCAATAGTTACGCAGGTTGCTCCGCTCACTACATTATATCCTGCTGAAAACTATCATCAGGGCTATTACAGGCTCAATGGTGATAAACCTTACATAGTGCAGGTTTCAAAGCCCAAAGTTTTGAAATTCAGAAAAGTGATGAATGCGGAATTAAAGCCTGAGTTTCAAAAATAACAACATCGGATTTAAAATCATTAATAATGAAAACAACAAACAGCATACTTAAAATTACGGTAATGCTCACTGCATTTACCTTCTATTCTTATATTTCATTTTCAAAAAACGTTATTCAGTCCACGATAAATACGGCTACAATACCGGCATTGCCGCCCAAAGGCTTTTCTAATCAATACGCAGTTGTAAACGGTGTAAAAATACATTACGTAATCGGCGGACATGGAACCCCGCTCATGCTGGTCCATGGATTTCCTCAAAATTGGTATATGTGGAACAGGCTACTTCCCGAACTATCAAAGAATTTCACCGTAATTGCGCCGGATTTGCGTGGTGTTGGAGAGTCGGGAAAACCACAGGGTGGTTATGATAAAAAGACTATGGCTACCGACCTGCACGAACTTGCAAAAAAGCTCGGTTATAAGAAAATTGATATAGCCGGGCATGATATCGGGATGATGGTTGCCTATGCTTATGCAGCGCAATTTCCTAAGGAGGTTAATAAACTCGCTTTGTTAGATGCACTAATACCCGGAGTGGAACCGGTATGGAGCCAGGTTAAAGCCCAGGCATGGTGGTTCGGATTTTTTATTCAGCCGCATTCAGCAGAACTGGCAGAAGGAAGAATGGGTTTATTTTTGGAAGATTTTTTTCCGGCAGTAAGTTTCGTGAAGAACTCATTTTCCCTTGAGGAAAAAGCCGAATTTACCCGGGCGTATTCGGTAAAAGGTGCAACGAGAGCTTCGTTTCTTTGGTTTGAATTTGAGCAAGACATTAAAAACAACCAGGAATTTCGTAAAAATAAGTTGCCGATACCTGTATTTGCAATGGGATCCGACCATTTTGCGCCCTTTTTGGGAGCACATGTCCGTTTGGTTGCTTCCAATGTAAAAGACTGTATAATTACAGGTTCGGGGCATTGGATTCTCCAGGAGCGACCGGAGCAGGTACAAAAAGGATTGTTGGACTTTTTCCTGGAAAAAAAGTAATCCCAAAAAGAATTATAATTGCTAAGGCCCAGACTCTCGTTTGTGCTTTAGCAATTTTTCATGTTTGCAGAACTTTGCACGCTGGCCTCCTGAATGCGGCGCAGTGAGTACCCAACCTCTGCTACCTAACGCTGCATATAAGCGCGAGAGGGGAAGGGGTACATAAAACAGGTTACCAAACTTCAAGCAGCATAATTGTAATTTTAACAGCTATTATTCTAATAATCAATACATCATTTTTTATTGCTTTAACCTATTAGTATGACAGTAATAAGACCATCAGGAAGCCTACTGGTTTGAAGAAGAATGGAAATAGATTTAACTTTGAACCATTAAAAATCCAACGAAATGTTGGGCGAACCATGTATTTACCTAATGTTAAAAAAGCTGTTTATAAAACCCCGGTTATACCTAAGTGAAATTACCGGTTTGCTCTTATTAGTCCTCGCAATTTATTTTATCAGAAGCCAGGGGAACGAACTAAAAAATGTAAGCTATTATATACGTCAGGGTAATCCAATCTGGCTTATGCTTGGAATTGGATTTTCAATAATTTATATTGTTTTACAAGCACTAATGTACCAGGCCAGTTTTCGGGCGCTTCAGCTCAGATTAAGCCTTTGGAAATCATCTGTTCTCTTTTTGAAGAGGAATCTTATCAGTATTTTCCTGCCCGGTGGCAGCATTACATCTTTAGCGTTTTTTACAAAAGATATCCAAAAAGAAACCAGCGAAGAAAACCGTACCCGGATCCATTTTGCCAGCACCCTATACGGATTTACCGGTATTGTATCCATATTGATTATTTCAGTTCCGGTGTTGGGCTATTTAACACTAAGTGGAGATAGCTGGAAAAATTCCAACCAGGCGGTTGGCATCGTGATTTTTTTTCTCATCCTGATAATTTACGTTCTCGGTTCTTTTTTTAGAAAAGGATGGGTTTATCGGATGATCAACAGGTTTATTCCTAAAGTAAATACTGAATTTAAAGATCACCCGGATTTTAAGATTTGGTTTAGCCTGGTAAATCTTTACTCCATTTTAATAGATCTGGTCGGTGTTGCCCACCTTTACCTTGCCATGCTCGTTATGGGCGCGGATGCGAGCTGGAAAATAGCATTGATCGGTTATGTTATCGCTACCCTGATCCTGGTTATATCTCCATTTTTAAGGGGGATCGGAGCCATCGAGTTTTCGCTTACGGTCATTTTAAAACATTACGGGTATACCACTTCCGAGGCTTTAGCAATAACGCTTATTTATCGTTTATTTGAATTTTGGCTTCCGGTTGTTGCCGGTATCGTAAGTTTCATGCTTAAAAAAGGGAATATGGTACTTCGTGTAATTCCTGCATTTTTGGCGCTGGGATTGGGGTTTATCAATATTATTTCCGTACTAACCCCTGCACTGGCGTACCGTGTCAGGTTATTGAAATCATTTTTGCCTGCCGGTACCATATCTGCTTCTAATTATCTGGTATTTATCACAGGGTTGCTGCTCATTATCACTTCAGCTTTTCTTTTTAAAGGATTGAAGAATGCCTGGAAATTTGCGATTTTATTGTGTGTTATATCGTTAGTCGGCAATTTGACCAAAGCAATTGACTATGAAGAAGGGATACTGGCTCTTATTGTGTTACTGGTACTGCTTTTCACAAAGAAGCAATATTACGTAAAGCACAATTTACGCTTACAGGTAATAGGAATAGAAACCGCTGTATGGATATTCTGCGGAATTATTGTTTACGGGGTTACAGGATTTTACTTTTTAGACAAACGGCACTTTGGTATTGACTTTCATCTTATAGAATCTATAAAACACACATTTTTCAACTTCATCCTGCTGGATGTTAAAGACCTTACACCCCGTACAGCATTTGCCGCTGTTTTTTTAAACACTATCCGCATGAGTGGTACATTATCGGTTGGGCTGATTTTTTACGCACTGTTGAAACCATATTTTGTGACCATTGAACATAATGACGATGACTTTACACGGGCTAACGAGCTTATAAATAGGCTGGGGTCGTCACCTGTAGATTATTTCAAGACTTATGAAGATAAATTGCTCTATTTTGGTACCCGCCGGGAGGGATTAGTATCGTATAGGACAGCCGGCAGGTTCGCTGTGGTTTTAGAACAGCCCGTTTGTAAAAACACGCAGGATGAACTGGTATTGCTTGAAGAGTTTGAGGAGTTTTGCATAGAGTCTGGCTTACGTTCAGCCTATTACCGTGTTGACGAGGGAAGCCTGCAGCTTTTTCATACGCTTGGCAAAAAATCTCTTATTATTGGCCAGGAAGCAATTGTAGACCTTGACAAATTTACTTTGGAAGGGAAAAGCAAAAAATCAATGCGAAATGGTTTGAATAGCCTTCAAAAAAATGGATACAAAACCAGAATTTACCATGCGCCAATTAAGGATGGCTTACTTCAAAAATTAGAGTACGTTTCAAATGACTGGTTAAAAAGCACGAACCGTGAGGAGATAGTTTTTACCCAGGGAATGTTTGATCGGCAGAAGTTAAAAAACCAGTCCATTATTACAGTTGAAAATGATGACGAGCAGGTTTTTGGTTTTTTGAATATGATTCCGGATTTTGCGCCTGACGAAGCAACATATGATCTGATTAGGAAAACCAGTGAGGCCCCGGGTGGTGTTAATGACGCACTTATCGTCGCGTTAATAGATTATTGCAGGCTAAATAAGTATAGGTATCTTAATCTCGGATTGGCACCGCTTTCAGGTATTGACCAGGCAAAAGATTTTCCTGAAAAGACGTTAAAATTCGCCTATGAAAAACTTCAGCAGTTCCGGCATTATCGTGGGCTCAGGGATTTCAAAGAAAAGTTTTCACCTCAATGGCAAAATAAATATTTAATTTATGAGACTCATTACGATCTTATTAGCCTCCCTAACGTCCTCAATAAAGTAATGAAACCCTGATTGCCAATGAATAGTTTTAAATTGATAGCGCTTTTATTAATAGCCTGGACAATAGCTCCCGTGAACACTTATGCAACCGGGAAGTACACAGGTGGCACCAGCTTATATTCAGGAATGCCTGTTATTATTACTAAAGCTAAGACAGATAGGCAGGATAAATTTGTGCTCTTTATTTCGGGAGATGGGGGTTGGAATGATTTTAGCAAGAAAGTTGTTGATAGTTATACCGCCGAAGGGTTCAATGTTATCGCACTGAACAGTTTTAAATATTTCTGGAAAAAGAAAACGCCCCAGGAAACTGCTAATGATATCGCCGGGCTACTGAACGCCTACGTAAATGAGTGGCATAAGCAAAAGGTTATCATCTGCGGATTTTCATTTGGAGCCGATGTTACCCCCTTCATTTATATGCACCTTCCCAATGAACTGAAAAATAAAATAACCTTAGTCCAGCTAATATCCCCCTCTTCTTCTACCGATTTTGAAATCCATATGACGGATATGTTCAGCTCAGGTAATAAGGCAAGAACGATGAATGTTGCATCGTCGGCCCGATTAATTGATATTCCCGTAATTTGTTATTATGGCGAAGAAGAGACAGAAAAGCCTTTGAGTGTAGTTAAAAAAGCTAATTTCAGGATGGTGATTTTGCCGGGAGATCATCATTATGCAAAAAGTTATACAGAAATAGCAAAAAATGCCCTATAATTATACATGCTTTCAGCCGTCAGCTATAATACTTATAAAAACAACTGGAAGGCGATTGGTATCTGTTTATGCTTCGTGGTGTTTTTCAGCAGTTGCGGGCTTCTGCTAAAAAGAAGAACGGTTGCAAATAACGGCACAGAGACAGAGGAATTTGGAATCCCTTTAATTGTTTATCAGCCTCCAAAACCTACCTCGAAAATGGTTGTCCTGCTTTCCGGCGATGGTGGATGGTTGGGTTTTAATGACACACTGGCTGTAGAATTTGCAAAAAGAGGCTACCACGTGATAGGAGTTAACGCCAGAACTTATTTCTGGCACCAAAAGGATCCGGATCAAACAGCAAACGAGTTTAGCAAACTTATTAGTAAATACACTAAACTTTGGCAGGTAAAGCGGGTTGTCTTAAGTGGTTATTCTTTTGGTGCCGATGTGGTCCCATTTATTTATAACCGGCTTTCCGATGATATAAAACCTAAAGTCAGTAAGCTTCAATTGCTGTCTCCTTTTTTATCTACAGATTTTAAAGTTCGCATTTCCGATCTTTTCAGTACCGGAGACGATAACAGGACCTACAAAGTTAATGAGGAAGTGCAAAAAATAAATATTCCGGTATACTGTTTTTATGGAGAAGCGGAAAATCCTAAACCATTGGCTAAAATCGTTATGAAGAACTTTTTTGTCAGAATAGTACCCGGAGATCACCATTACCAAAATAGCTACAGACAAATCGTCTTTTCAATGCGCAACCCCAAAAGGCCTATATACTCAATTTGGTAGTAATTAGCGCAAATTTACCTTTACACCTATTTCATTTGACAAGCCACGCGGATTTACATCCATGTTATTAAAAGACATGTGCATGCCGGTGAATCCTGCAGTGGTATAGATGGTTACCTTGCCACTTAGTTTTACCGATACGCCGGCACCGCCAAAAGTATACAATCCGTGGTCTGTTATATTCCTGGTGCTTTCTACATGTGTCGGGTCTTCCTGCTCATATTTTATAAAGGTAGAATAGCCAACATCGGCAACTGCAAATGGGCAGACGATCCAGTTGGGAAATGGCACATAACGAAAATCTGCTAAAATGGGCAACACTTTCACGTGCCTGAGATTGTAGCCATTATCCATATGTAATTCACTGTAATCATAGGCAATACCTAATCCCATGGAAAATTTTGTCGTTGCATCATAATCCACAAACGCATAGCCGCCGTCAAAACGACTATGGTGGCATGTTCTGAAATACTGATACCCGGCAATAACAGAGAGTTTTTTATACCATGGCGAATCTGTTTTTACACTGTCAGAAAATGTAGATTTTACCGTAGATGCAGAACAATTACCGTAAGTGAAAAAAAACGTAAGAAAGAGGCCTATCGTAAAGTGCAGTTGTAAGTGCTTAATCATATTTAATTGTTTTTATTTATTCTATTTTATGTTTTGATGGGATGGTTTGCTTCAATCAGAACACTTCATTTAACGCTACAAATAACCCTCTTGCGCCATAGTTCCCTACTCCGTAATCTATACAAATATTTGAGCGGGTATATTTATTAAACAGCAGCCGAAGTCCCGCTCCTTCTCCCGAGTTCCATCTTTGAAATAGATGAATTTTTTGCTGATTGCCTCCGGTTTGCATATTGACAAATGTTACACCGCTTAACAACTTGTTTTCGGTAATCGGATAGCGGTACTCCAGTTCATTAAAATAAAATGAAGTTCCTTTGAATCTTCCAATGGTATAGGGCCGGCCGGCTCTTTCATCCGCGTCCGAACCTGTGCCCGGTAATTCAAGATAAGGTAATGATCCGTTTAATAAATAATTCCCCCACGACCAAAAAGCTAAAACATGTTCAGGATTGGTTGTTGATAGCGACCAGTATTTTCTGAATTCAGTCTTTAATTGGGTGGCGCTGTGTTCACTACCCAATATTTCTGAATTTAGGCGAAGAACAACATCCGCATAAATACCTTTATATGGCCGGTTAGGATGGTCGCGTGAGTTATATTGTAAATTAAATAATATTCCATTTGCCCAATATCCGCCTAAGGGGTAACCATTTTTTAAGCTGTATATGGTGTTGTAGCTTCGTCGTCTTGTCTTTCCCTTATGTGGTTTGTCTATATTCTCGTAGCCGTCGGTAATGAACCCCATACCCATATAAAAATTATCAAAAAGCTTGCGATAAATCTTCTCATAGAACTTCAAATAGGTGTATTTAATAGGCATTACCCCCGGGCTAAAAGTCAGAGGTAAACCATTCAGCACAAAATTGTCATCTCCCTGATGTGGCCGTCCGGTACCCAATCCATAATCCAGCGCAACCGTTCTTCCAATCTGGTACCCTCCCTGTAAATTCCATGTATTATTGTTGCTGAAATCATTATGTTTAAACTCTGCGGAGGCTAGCCCGCTTGTGGAAACGAAAATATTCGTGTTAAAAATAGAAAAAGTAGTGTTCGCCGGATCTCCGTAGTTCTTTCCTCCTGACATAATTATCCCAAATTCCAAACCATAGCTTGGTGTATAGCCAACTGAAGGTAATAAGGTCAGATTAGAATGGGATTTAGTCGTATCGTCGTAGCTTTTTGTTTTTAAAACAGACCTGATAATATCTTGCAAATCCTTTGTTTTATACAGGGTATCAGTTGGTTGTTTTGCTATACTCGCGAAAACTGACTGGTTAAGTACAAACAATAACAGTAGAATTCTCCGGAAAAGCATATTATGATAACAGGGGTTAAGGCGCCAAAGATAATCACACTAACAATTGCTTCATTGAAAAATATGTTAGCCATGGTTTGATTTAAGGTGGAGTTAATTCACTTTATGTTTGCAATTTTCTCAATAAATAACTGTTAATCTTACTGTTACATGTTTTTAAAATTTCAAAGGAAACGTTTTTCCCTTGGTCGATACCTTCTTTACTGAGCTAAAGTTTACCTGTAGATGACTTCGTGAAATTGATACTTATAATCTTTTCTTTATTTTACGGTATTCAAACGTGCCGTGCTCCCTTAATGCAATTGAAATCGCGTAAGACGTTAATCAAGTATAAATATCCTTTGAAATAGATCAACCACCTGACTAAAGCAACAATTTCTTTACAACATGCTACCTATCACCCAATATGTTATATTTGGATATATCTGCTTTTAAATGCCTAAAACTAAATTGCTAATCATATAAGGGCTATAAATGAGTTATACCTGCCTGTACATGAAATTCATTTGACCGTAACTATTTAATCATTAGTTTTGAATTAAGTGCTGCAACCGCGCCGCACCGATAACAGCCAATTTTAATAATTTATGGGGAAAGCTTTACTATTAATGCTTTTTACGGTATGTACACTTTCGGTATTTTCTCAGCATCCGTATAACCAAAAAGTTATAAAATACACTTTTAAAAACGGCTTGTCATACGGGTTTGTGAACGGCCTGGCGCAGGACGACAATGGGTTTATGTGGTTTGCCACCGCCGATGGCTTAAACAGATTTGACGGAATAAATTTCAAGGTTTTTAAGCACGATGCAGCCAACCCTTATAGCCTGCCCAGCAATTACATCGATGCTTTGTTTAAAGATCCACAGGGCGATATCTGGATCTCATCAAGGCGTGGTATTTATCAGTTCGATACCAATACCGAACGGTTTCTGAAGTTTGAACCTTCAAAAAAAGTATCCCTTTATGATATCAGTTGGATGGCTTCGGGTGGCAATAACGTGCTGTGGTTTTCCAGCTATAGCGCGGGGGTGTTTTCTTACAATAAGTTAAATCATAGTTTAAAAAATTTTAATGCCAAAAATCAGCCCGGCTTTACAAAAAATACTGTCAATCGTGTTTTCCAGGATTCAAAGGGACTTTTATGGGTTGCATCAGATGACGGATTGAAGGTTTTTTCTGTTGAAGATGGTGTGATCAAAAAGAACAAAACACCAGAAATACGGCTCAGGGGAGTGCCTGATGGAAGGGTAAATAGCCTGATGGAAGACCATTGCCATAATATTTGGATAGGTACCAGCTCCGGGCTGGCCGTTTATGTAAGAGCTGAAAACAGGGTGGAAGTGTTTGAAGGCCCTAAATTTAACCTGGCCAGCAATTACTTTTATTCGCTGCTGGAGGACAACAACCATAACTTGCTTATCGGTTTGCAGGATGGTGGCATCTACAAAATGAATTTAGATAAAGCCGTTAACACAGGATTTAAGGATGTAAGCATCGTCCCGGTAATAACAGACGACAACGTTCACATCACCGAGCGTACCATACAATCAATGTGTATGGATAAGGATAAAAATATTTGGGCGGCCACATTTGGCGACGGTATATTTTTGATCTGTAACGTTCCGGAAAAATTTAAAAGATTCCAGGAGAAATTAAGCGGGACCCATAGTACAGGATATTTGAGGTATTACGGCATGTGCGCAGATAATGATGGAAATTTATGGATGGGTACTGATGGCGAAGGTATTTTTAAGAAAAAAATTAACGGAGAAGTTATAAAGCATTTTCAGGTAGACGGAAAAGCGGGTTCATTAACATCCAACAATATTTTATGTGCATTAATGGATCATAACAAACAGTTATGGTTTGGGTCTTATGCTCATGGCCTGTATAGTTATGACGCTAAAACTGATCAATTTACCAATTATTCCTACAAAAAAAATTCAACCGGAGGCTTGAGCTCCAACGACGTTAGAGTGATTTTTGAAGATTCACAAAACAATTTGTGGGTGGGTACCAACGGTGGCGGTATAAGTGTTATGCAGGTTGGAAAAAGCGATTTTGTAAATTATTCTGTATCCCGCAATAATATATCGTCAAACAACATCAGGGCAATTTGTGAAGATAAAAGCGGTAATATCTTTATCGGAACTTATGGCGCAGGGTTACTATATAGGGTTAAGGGCAGCCAACGCTTTACCAGCTACTTTAAAAATAACCGAACAGATAGTCTTTTACCAAGTAAGGTTATTTATTCCATTAAATGTGTTGATAATAAATTGCTGGTTGGCACCGAAGGCGACGGTTTAATTTCGATCGATTTAACGACAAAAAGAATAAAAAAATATACCGACAAAAACGGACTGGCCAACAATACTATTAATGCCATACAGCCCGACGGCGAAGGAAATATTTGGCTTAGCACTAATAACGGTTTGTCTAAAATTGAGCAAGGTTCAGGTGTCGTAATGAATTATGATATTTCAAATGGTTTACAAACCGGCCATTTTAGCCCCAATTCATGCCTGTACAGCGCCAGGGATAAGGTTGTGTGTTTCGGAGGAACAGAAGGTTATAATATTTTTTTTCCGGGCGAGGTAAAGAAAAGTACGTTTGAGCCCAAGGTAATTATCACTGGCCTTCAGTTGTTTAATAAAGATGTGGAGGTTGGGCAGAAAGACCAGATATTGGCCCAGGTGCCTAATAAATCAAAAAAGGTTGTTTTGAAGCCCGAACAGTCTGTATTTTCCATTCAATATGTAGCCCTGAACTATCCTTATGCCGAAAAGACAGAATTTGCTTACCAACTGCTGGGATTGGATAAATCATGGAACTATGTGCAAACTCAAAAATCAGCCACCTACCGCTACCTTGCGCCCGGTGATTATACTTTTAGAGTTAAAGCATCAAACCAGGATGGCGTTTGGTTTAATGATTATGCTTCACTTAAGATAATCATTTTACCACCATGGTATAAAACATGGTATGCTTACGCATGTTATTTTTTACTTGCAATAATTTTGGTTTATTATTATTTACGTTACAAAACCAACCAGGCGAGATTTAAATATGAAATTAAAATCGCCCAAATAACGGCTGAGAAGGAGAAGGAGTTGAATGAAAAAAAACTCTCGTTTTTTACAAATATTTCGCACGAGTTCCGCACGCCGCTCACATTGATTATCAGCCCGATAAAAGAACTGCTATCCAGTAAAACGCAAAGCCCTGATGACTTGATCAACGCACACACTGTAGACAGGAATGCGCGGCGCCTTTTAAGTTTAGTGGATCAGCTATTGTTGTTCAGGAAGGCCGACAGCGGGGCGGATAAATTAAAAATTGTAAAACTGGATATCGTTGGCGTTTGCAGGGATGTGCTTTTATGTTTTAAGCACCAGGCAAAAATCAAGCACCTTCAACTGCTGTTCGCCTGTGAATGCGATGTGATTGATATATACGCTGATCGTGAAAAAATTGAAATTGTATTATTTAATCTTCTTTCAAATGCAATAAAATTTACTCCGGATGGAGGGCAAATTAATTGCCAGATTATTGAAAATACTGATCATGTTATCATACAGGTTAAAGATTCAGGATGTGGCATAACACGTGGCACAGGCGAGCATGTCTTTGAAAAGTTTTCACAGGTTCAAAGTTCCAATCAATCCTACGGGGGGTTTGGTATCGGGCTTTATCTTGTCAAAACATTTGTAAATCAGCACCATGGAACTATCTGTTATGAAAGCGAAGAAAATATCGGCACAGTGTTTAATGTTAAACTTTTAAAAGGCACTGCGCATTTTGATGGCAGTTTGATTTTTGAGGATGTAGTTGAAACCTCGGTTCTTTTAGAAGAATTGATGGACTTTGATGAAACAGATGTGACTATTGGTGGAACGTTAACCAACGTTAGTCCGGGTAGTTATGAAACGCTTTTAAGTAATAAAAAAACATTGTTGATTGTCGAAGATAATATTGAAGTACGACAATACATCATACAAATATTTAAAAATGAATTTAACGTTTTTGAGGCTGAAAATGGAAATGAAGGTTTTGACATGACAATGAAACTGAGGCCTGATATGGTGATAAGTGATGTAATGATGAGCGGTTTAGGTGGGATAGAGTTATGCAGCCTGATTAAAGAATCGCCAACACTAAGCCATATACAAGTTATACTATTAACCGCTAATACCCTGCCTGAAGTAAAACTTAAGGGGATAGAAGGCGGAGCCGATGATTACATAACCAAACCGTTTGAAAAGGATGTGCTTATTGCCAGGGTTCACGGGTTAATAAAAAGCCGTGAAAACATTCAAAAATACTTTTATAATGAAATAACCCTTAAATCGAACGATTTAAAAGTGCCGGTAGAATATAAGGACTTTTTAGAAAAATGTATTGCCATAGTTGAAAACCATCTGGAAGATGAGCATTTTACCATAAAAATATTAGCTGATGAAATAGGTATGAGCCATTCTAATCTTTATAAAAAAATCAGATCAATTTCAGATGGTTCAGCAAACGAATTTATCCGGTATATACGTCTGCGTAAATCTGCAGAGATTATGCTGAACACGGATTGCACTGTTTCGGAGGCCGCCTACAGGGTAGGAATAAACGACCCCAAATATTTTAGAGAACAATTCAATAAATTATTCGGAGAAAACCCATCTGAGTATATAAGGAAATTTAGAAAACACCTTAACCACGAAATTTTACGTAATAAAGTAAAAATAAAACGATAGAGTTTATTTCTGTTCGATATTTAACTAATAGGTAATCAATAAGTACACTTGTACGAAATAACCCCCTTATAAATACGAATTTACCCCCCTTAAATGTGGCTTTTAGTCGCCAGATTAGCAGTACCAATAATACCTGTAGTTTTAACATTAATTAAAAACGCATAGCATTCCTGTATTACCAGAAGACAAAGATCTTAAGTTTTTTTTGTTTTTTTAAGTGTTCTATGTACAATTAAAACAAATCGAAGCCAATTTATTATTAACTAAAAACCAATTTTATGAAGAGAAAAAACCACCTGGAATAATTTGATTATTCAGCAAATTCAGTGCTGTAAGGTTAGAACCTATTTATTGTTTATTAACTAATAAAATCAACTATGCAAAATAATTTACTCAAACACGTACTCAATTTATCTAAAATCTCAAAGATAGCGTTGAGCCACATTTTAATATTCCTCTTGTTAACCAAACTATCTTATGCCAATGGGGCGGGTATGATTGATTCAAAAAAAACTATAAAAACTTCTCCGAAGTTTGAAAAAAAACCGGTCTCCCCAATAAATATCAAAGGGAAGGTAATTGACAGGGTAACCGGCGAAACATTAATTGGGGTATCGGTTAAGGTTAAAAACACAAGTACTGGTACCGTAACTGATGTGGATGGAAATTTTACACTTACATCCGTGCCTGATAACGCTGTTTTATTGGTTTCTTATATAGGATATGATTCGATTGAAGTTCCGGTACAAGGCAGGTCATCAATGACGATAAGCTTGCAGGCACTAGCTAAAGGCCTTAACGAAGTGGTTGTTGTAGGTTACGGTACACAAAAGAAAACATCGTTAACTGCAGCTGTATCAACCATAAATACCAGTGAAATAGCAAAAAAGCCGGTTGTGAATTTAACAAACAGTTTGGTTGGCCGTGCTTCGGGTTTGATTATTACGCAAAGCAGCGGTGAGCCTGGATTCGATGGCTCAAATATCCAGATTAGGGGTACCGGATCAATCGGAGGCACACAGCCGTTATTGATTGTTGATGGTGTTCCGCGCGATTTTAGCCGCCTTGATCCAAATACAGTAGAAACCATTTCTGTATTGAAGGATGCCGCCGCTGTAGCACCTTATGGTGTTGCCGGTGCAAACGGTGTACTTTTAATTACTACCAAAAGAGGAAAACTAGGTAAGCCAAGCTTTACCTATAATACTTATTACGGCATTCAAAACCCAACCAAGGTGCCAACATTTGTAGGCTCATATGATTATGCCCTTTTGCGTAATGAAGCTGCAGAAAATGCTTTTTTAGACGGTCAACCTAAAGTTATACCATACTCAGCTAGCGACTTGCAAAAATTTAAAGATCATTCTGATCCCGACGGTCACTCAGACGGGCACCCGTTGCAGCAGATCATTATGAAAAACAGGCCGATTACCTATAATAACGTTACCCTGTCGGGCGGCACCGAAAGTGTAAAATACTTTGCCTCATTAGGCTATACACACCAGGCCGGTATGTGGACTCCAACTTATACTGATAAGTATAACGGCTCATTAAATTTAACTGCCAACGCTACAAAAACAACTACGATTAATTTATCAGTTATCAGTGACGTTGAAGATAACCACTTCCCGTCGCAGAGTGCCGGAACTATAATTGGCCAGGCACAAAGGCAGGCGCCTACAACCCCAATTTATTACAGCAATGGGTTGTGGTCTGGTTATATTGGCCAGTCGTTAATAGGTGAAATTTATCATAGCGGTTACCAGTTTAACGAGAAGCCAACTACAAATTCACAATTCAGCATTGATCAAAAGCTACCAATTAAAGGCTTAAGTATTAAGGGTGTTGTAAGTTTTGATAACGCTACAGAAGTTGACAGGATCTGGCAAACACCTATTCCGTTTTATAATGTGATTACAGCAACTACCCCTTACACTTATGTTTCTGCGCTCCAGGGAGCGCAAAAATCGCAGTTTACTGAAACTTATTTTCAAACCCATTCCTTTACTTACCAAGGCTTTTTAACTTACCAGGCGACTTTTGGAAAAAGTGAAGTTAGCGCTTTAGCAGTGGTTGAATCAAGAAATGTTAAATATGAGATGTTTGGCGCATACAGGCAAAACTATAACCTGAATATTGACGAGTTAAACTATGGTGGCCCTGCTGCGGCTGATGAAACTAACCAGGGCTTATCAAACGGGCAAAAACAACTTGGTTATGTGTACAGGTTAGGTTATGCTTACGATAAGAAATACCTGTTTGAGGCAACAGGCCGATATGATGGTAGCTACTTGTTTGCGCCGGGCCACAGGTTTGGCTTCTTTCCGGCCTTCTCTGCCGGATGGCGCATTTCCGAAGAAAATTTCATGAAAAGCATTACCTGGATTGATAATTTAAAAATAAGGGGGTCATGGGGACAATCTGGAGCATATCCGGTTCAAAATGGCAATATTCAGACTTATCAATATTTAAGCCCTTATTCTGCGTACGGTAATTCAGCTGTTGTAGGTGGTCAGGCAACGCAGGGACTTTATGAGTATTCACAGGGAAACCCGAGTATTACGTGGGAAAAAGCTACCAAAACAGATTTGGGTTTTGAAGCGACATTATGGAAGGGCGCTTTAACTATTGAAGCTGACTATTTCTATGAAAAACGGGCAAATATGTTAATACCACCTGCAGCTGCACTTCCGGGAGAGTATGGTATAGGTTTAGGGCTTGTAAATAGCGGTGTGATGAGTAATCATGGATTTGATTTAACCTTAACAACTTCAAAAAGATTTTCTGACGACCTTAGGTTAGATGTAACCGGTACATTTACTTACGCCAAAAATAAGTTACTGAGCTTTTTAGAAAATTCCGCAACTTATAACAACCCTAACAGGCGACAAACAGGGAGGCCTTATGGTACACCGTTTGGCTACCAGGCACTTGGTTACTTTACCGCTGCAGATTTTAATGCTGACGGAACGCTTAAGGCAGGTATCCCGGTTCCAACATTTAATTCAACAGTTCACCCGGGTGATATTCGTTATGCCGACTTAAGTGGCCCTAACGGAAAACCCGATGGCAAAATTGACGTTAACGACCAAACGGTTATTGGGCACACCCAAACACCCGGCATAATTTACGGATTAGAGCCGCGCTTAACCTGGAAGAATTTTGACCTGGACGTTTTATTCCAGGGATCGGGCCTTAGCAGTATTAACATCAATAATTACTTTGCATTTCCATTTAATGCTTCAGGCTCAGCTTCGCAGCTGGTATTTGATAATCATTGGACACCTGCAACCCCCAATGCCTTATACCCAAGGATATCAAATACACCAACATCAAACAATACGCAACCGTCCACCTGGTTTGAAAGAAATGATTCATACATCCGCCTAAAAAGCTTTGAGGCTGGCTACACATTTTCAAACAAATTGCTGCACAATGCTATCCAGTCGTTACGGGTTTACGTGGCCGGCCAAAACGTGATAAATTATATACCCGGCATGAAGGAAATAATTGACCCTGAAAATAGCGGTAGCAATACCAACTATTACCAGCAGCGTGTATTCTCATTAGGTGTAAATGCTACATTTTAATTAAAAATATGAAAGCGATGAAACAGAGATATTTAAAATACAAACAAGCTTTTTTACTGGGGATGCTGGTAATAAGCATCAGCGCATGTAAACATGATAGTTTTTTAGATGTGCCACCAAAAGGCTTTTTAACAGATGCGGCAACATTTAGTTCGTCGAGCAACGCTGATCTTTTTGTTAATGATATATACAATCAGCTGCCTGATATCAATAACGAGTACCAGTTAAGTGAACAATATGCCGATAATAGCTTTTGCGGAGCCGCATGGGAGAATGGCCAGAGTACAGTACGTTCCGGATCAATTAACCCCAGCAATGTGCCATTTGGCCCTTCAAATATGTGGAGCTGGGAAGGCAACTATACTGCCATCAGAAAATGTAATGTGTTTTTGCAGCAGGCTGAAAAAAACAAGGCAAATTTCCCTGCGGCATGGTATACTTTACGTGTAGCCGAGGTTACTTATTTGCGTGCCTTTTTCTACATGCAATTATTTGAAAGCTATGGCGGCGTACCAATTATTAAAATACCGCTTAATAATACCACACAGGGAGATGCCATTTTTTACGCGCGTAATTCAATTGATGAAACAGTGGCGTTTATTGAGGCTGACTGCGATGCCGCTGCTGCTGCACTGCCATTAACTGTGCAAGATGCAGATAGGGGGCGGGCAACAAAAGGTGCGGCTTTGACCCTTAAAGGCTGGGTTGAACTTTTTGCCGCAAGCCCGTTGGTTAATACAAATAATGATGTTACTAAATGGGCTAAAGCCGCCGCTACCAATAAACAGGTAATGGATTTAAACACGTACAGCTTGTTTTCTATTGATACAGCCGCTTATGCCGAACAGTTTTTAACTAAGAATAACTGGAACAGCGAAACCATATTCGCAAAAGCCTATGCACTTCCGGCTAAAGGGAGCCACAGGGAAGGGTACCTAGGCCCGGTTTACGTAAATGGGGTACAGGAATCATGGGGTAACCTTGCACCTACACAGGGCCTGGTTGATGATTATGCCATGGACAATGGGTTGCCGATTACCGACCCTGCATCTGGTTATGATGATACCCATCCGTACACGCACCGTGAGTCGCGCTTTTATCAATCTATTATTTTTGATGGCTCGCCATGGCAGGGAGATATTTTTAAGAGCCGCACTGGTGGCAGCAACCAGATTGACCTTGGTTCAACAAGCGATATAACCAATACAGGTTATAACGCCCGCAAAACGCTGGATGAATCCATACTTGGGCAAGCCAGTATCGCCTCACCTCCGCCAAGTTCGGCCAATTATATCTTCTATCGTTATGCTGAAGTATTGCTAAGTTATGCCGAAGCACAAAATGAAGCTGTTGGCCCTGATGCATCTGTATATACTGCAGTTAACGCGGTAAGAGCACGCTCAAATTGTCCGGCTGTTAAGCCGGGCTTGTCGCAAGCCTTGATGCGCGATTATATCCACAGGGAACGCCGGATTGAGCTTGCTTTTGAAGATAAGCGCTGGTTTGACATCCGCAGGTGGAAAATAACATCGGGCCCAACCGGCGTATTAAACACACCGGAGTATGGTATGCAGGTAACTATTGAGGCCGGCACCGGTAAGCTTATTTATACCAGGGTGAAAATTTTTACCAACGCGTATAAAGATTACCAGAACTGGATGCCAATACCACAGTCTGACAGGGATAAAAATCCAAAACTTGAACAAAACCCGGGATATTAATCCGGGATAATGTAAACACCTTTAACAATCCCGGAAATCATTTCCGGGATTGTTATTTTTAAACAGGTGTTCATGTTTTTTATAGTTAAATAACCAACTATTAATTATATAGATAATTGCTCTAAAAAAGCCCTACTGCCAGTATCTAATGAAGAATAAAATACTAACCGTCACAATCGCTCTAATCTGTTTTTTAGCTGCTAAAGCTAATGTGGCTTTTTCACAATCTAACGATCACATATTCCCGGCTGCAACTGTGGCAAAATCAACCGTCGATTTTGATTCAAGGGGGTTTATAATAAATGGCAAAAGAACATTTTTGGTATCAGCAGGACTGGAGTATGCCCGCATTCCGCACCAGCTTTGGTACGATCGTTTACTGCGGTTAAAAAGAGCAGGGTTTAATTGTATCGAAATTTATCTTTTCTGGAATTTTCATGAACCCAAAGAAGGCGTTTTTGATTTTTCGGGAGATCATGACCTGGATGCTTTTTTGAAGCTGGTGAAGAAACTTGATATGTATGCAATTGCACGTGTTGGCCCATATTATTGTGCAGAGTGGGATTTTGGCGGCTACCCGATTTGGCTAAGGTTTAAAGATAACCTGGTTGCCCGCAACCCTAATGCCGCGTTTGAAAAATACACGGATCGCTTTTTTGATAAGCTGATCCCGATAGTTGCAAACAATCAAATTAATCATGGCGGTTCTGTAGTATTGGTACAGCTAGAGAATGAACATCCGCTTGGCTGGGGAACAGCTATGCCAAACGAATATTTTAAACATTTACAAAGCAAAGCCTTATCACTGGGTTTACAGGTGCCCTACTTTTTTAGCGGTTTGCACCATGGCAGCGACCCCGCCGGAAATAAGCTGTCTCTGGATGATCCCAACAGACCCAACCCATGGTTCAGCACTGAATTTTGGTCGGTATGGTATAATTATTATGGCTCTTCGCAGGAGGATGCCAATACTTACGGCCGCCGTACCTGGAAAATTATTGCCCACGGAGGTGATGGCTACAACTATTACATGGCGCATGGCGGTACCAATTTTGGCTACACAAACAATAACGAAGATGCAGCATCATATGATTATGGTGCAGCAGTAGGACAAACAGGCGACTTACGCCCGATTTATTATCAATTTAAAAAGAACGCATTTTTTGCCCGCTCTTTTCAGCAGATCCTGGAGAATAGCCAGGATGCAGGTGCCGTTTATGACAGCGTTATAGCAGACAGTGCGTTAAGAGTAAATGGCCGGCATAGTAATAACGGTGATATTGTTTTTGTGGATAATCCAGGTAAAAACAATGTTTCAGATCAACTTAAAATAGAAGAAAACTTAAAGCAGATAATTGAATTAGCGCCGGGCGAGATCTTCCACCTGGTACATAACTACAATATAGCAACAGGTGTAAAGCTTGATTGGTCTGTTGTGAGAATCCTTGGCACCAGTAAGCAAGGCAATACCACCACACTGGTTGTTTACGGCGAACCAAAATCGGCAGGGTATTTGAAATTTTCGACCGCCGCACCTGTTAATATTTTAGAGGGTAAAAACGCTTTTACAACTAAAGGCAGCAATACGGCATTAAGTATTATTTTTGATGAAAATGCCCCCGTTACTTATACATTTAAATCAAAAACACAAACCATAAGGGTATTAGCTGTAAGCAGCAAGCTTGCCGATCGTACCTGGTTTGCAGATGTAAAAGGAAAAAACTACGTAATCACAGGGCCTGAATATTTAGCGCAGGCTTCATTCGTAAATAAACAGATTCAGCTGCAAACAGAACATTTTTGGGAACAAAAGGATCAATATCAGTCCATGGTCTTTGGCGAAGGATTAGGTAGAACAATATTAAAAAGCGCTTACACCAAAATAAAACACGAAGAAAGTGTTCTGTTTAGCGCTCAATGGCAGGTTAAAAATGCTTCGGCTGCCGCTGGCTTAAATTTTAATGATCAATTATGGCTTAAAAGTAAAAATGCACTGCAGATGGGCGCGGATAATGATCTTACTGCCGATGCATGGTACCGTACCTCTTTTACAGTTGGTGACCCCGGATTATATGTGCTGAAGGTAAAAAAAGGCGGCGACAGGGCAACTGTATTTGTTGATGGTGAGCAGGTAGCTTCCGGCTATATTCATAACAACGACCTGAAATTTAATTTAAAGGGAGGGCAGCACCGGTTGGCTGTATTTACCGCACATGACGGCCGCGATAAACTTTTTAATTACCTGGGTTCGCTTCAGGACGTTGGAGCAAAGGGATTAATGGATGAAGTTTACCTGCAGAAAAGCAAGGATGGTGATTATATTACAGACTGGAAAATGTTAACCATAAAAGGCATGACTAAAATGCCCGGGAGGATTAAAATACCAGAGGACCTAACCGGTGCAACAACATATAAAATTGGAGATGATGCGTTTGATAAGCACAGTGGGTTTGCCTGGTTCCAGGCCAAAATTCCTTATGATGCCGACCATGTTCCATCGGCGTTGGATTTTGGCGGTATTGATGATAATGCCATAATATTTGTAAATGGCAAACGCGTTTTGAGGCAAAATGGATACGATATTTCATTTTCTTTGGCGCTCGACGGCTTACTAAAAAAGGACAGCGTTAATTTAGTTACCCTTTTAATTGAGAATACCGATGGCGAAGGCGGCATCAGCAAACCTGTTGAAATTGTGTATAACGACAAAAGTCGTATTACTTTAACCAATTGGAGCATGAAGGGCGGCCCCGGTGATTATACAACTTCGCAAGGCTGGAGGACTTTAACCGCTGCGGATAAGTTTGATCGCCCTCAATTTTTCAAAAGCACCTTCATCCTTGCAAATGTCAACACCAACAGCAAAAGCATGTATCGTGTAACTTTTGAAGGTCTGGGGCATGGCTCAGTATGGATAAATGGGTATAATATAGGCCGCTATCCTGAAAAGATCCCCGTTAAAAGTATGTACATGCCCGAAAGCTGGCTCAAAAAAGGGCTTAATAGTATTGTTGTTTATGATGAAGATGGTAAAACCCCGGAGAAAATAAAGATTGAGGCCGAGATAAAAGCCAGCCGGGATATTATCACAGAAAAGTTTTAGATTTATGTTCCTAATTCAACGTAGTTAATGGGTAAATCTACCAGAAATACCGCTGCCAGTTTATTGGCATCGGTTAATAACAAATTCAACTTTTTAGCGCTTTGTTTGGGTGTGAGCATCGCCTTTTGCGGGTGCAAGTCATCCGGCTTAAAAGGCGAGTCAGCAGACACCTTGTTTAAGTTGCTGCCAGCCGGGCAGACCCATATTGATTTTGCCAATACATTGACGGAGGGGTTAAATACCAACGTGCTGATGTATGAATATTTTTATAACGGGGGCGGTGTGGCAATTGGCGACCTGAATGGCGATGGGCTGCAGGATATTTACTTTACCGGTAATATGACCGATAATAAATTGTACCTGAACCAGGGCCACATGCAGTTTAAAGATATTACTGAACCAGCCGGGGTAGCCGGTCGCCCCGGCCCCTGGAAAACAGGAGTAACCATGGCCGATGTTAATGGAGATGGAAAGCTTGATATTTATGTATGTTACTCGGGGAAGCTAAAAGGCGAAAAGCGCATTAATCAACTGTTTATTAACCAGGGGAATGACAGTAATGGTGTTCCGCAATTTAAGGATATGGCCGTTGAGTATGGGTTAGGATTTCCATCGTTTAGTACACAGGCTTACTTTTTTGATTATGACAGGGACGGCGATCTCGACCTGCTGCTGGTAAACCACAACTGGCAACGTATCAGTAGCCTTGATGACATTTCTGTTAAGGATATGATGAGCAAAACCGATGCCGAATCGGGCGTAAGATTGCTGCGGAATGACAATGGGCATTTTACGGATATTACCGCGCAGGCAGGTATAATTAATACCTCTTTATCTTACGGTTTAGCTGCCGGAATTGCCGATATAAACGGGGATGGCTGGCCGGATATTTACGTATCCAATGATTATAACGTGCCCGACAGGTTGTATATTAACAATGGTAAAGGTGGGTTTACAGATCAGCTTCAAAAACAGGTTGGGCATACCTCTTTTTACTCAATGGGCAATGATATTGCCGATATAAATAATGACAGCAGGCCCGATATCTATACGCTGGACATGCTCCCCGAAGATAACAAACGCCAGAAACTGCTATTCGGAGCAGATAATTACGATTCGTTCGACCTGAACCTGCGGGTAGGTTTTTATTACCAGTACATGCGCAACATGCTTCATGTAAATAATGGCAATAATTCGTTCAGCGAGATTGGCCAATTGGCCGGCGTTTCCAATACCGACTGGAGCTGGTCGCCGCTATTTGCCGATTATGATAATGATGGCTGGAAGGATCTTTTTGTAAGCAATGGCTACACCCGCGATTATACCAATATGGATTTTTTAAAGTATATGGGTGACAACCTGCGCGACAGAAGAGTAATGCGGCAGGATTTATTAAACATTGTAGATAAAATGCCCTCATCAGAGGTGAAAAGCTATTTCTTTAAGAACAATGGTAACTCAACCTTTACAAATACCAGTGAACAATGGGGAATCACTAAATCCTCAAACAGTAATGGTGCGGCCTATGCCGACCTGGATAACGACGGCGATTTGGACCTGGTGGTAAACAATATTAACCAGGCGGCTTTTGTTTATGAAAACCAGGCGGTAAAACAAAACAACAACCGTTATTTATCCATTAATTTAAAGGGCGGCGATGCCAATACCCAGGGGATAGGGGCAAAGGTTATTATTTACAAAGGCAATAAAACCCAATACCTGGAGCAAATGCCGACCCGTGGTTTTCAGTCAAGCGTATCTCCTGTATTGCACTTCGGGCTTGGGAAGGATAAGGAACTTGATTCTTTAAGAATTACCTGGCAACGGGGTAAATCGCAATTAATTCAAAAAGTAAAAGCTGATCAACTGCTTACCTTAAATGAAAAAGACGCAACAGCTGCCAACATCAGCCAAAAACAAATAAAACCCATATTTAAAGAGGTTCAGCCGCCTATAGCGTCAAAGGAAGCGGAAAATACAACCAACGATTTTAAACGGCAGCCGTTGATGGTTAACCCCATTTCTTTTTCCGGAGCCATTACTGCAAAAGGCGATGTAAACGGCGATGGACTGGAAGATGTGTACGTTGGTGCACATGACGGGATTGCTGGAATGCTTTACATTCAGCAACAAGGGCTGAAATTTACAACTAAAGCAATCCCTGCTTTTGAAGCCGGTAAAAACTGTACGGATGCCGCCGCAATATTTTTTGATGCCAATGGCGATGGCAAGCTTGATCTTTACGTGGCTTCCGGGGGATATGCCGACTATAAACCTGGTGATGCATTGCTGCAGGACCGGCTTTACCTGAATGATAGCAAAGGCAAATTTACCGAAGCAAAAGGTGCGCTACCAAAAATGCTCAGCAGTAAAAGCTGTGTGAAAATGGCAGATATTAATGGTGACGGATTCCCTGATCTTTTTGTTGGCGGCAGGGTGATCCCGGGCAGATACCCTGAAACACCGCAAAGTTATATTTTGATCAACGATGGTAAGGGCCATTTTACGGATGAAACAGCAAAATATAACCCGGCAATAAAAAACATAGGCATGGTAACCGATGCCGCCTGGGTTGATATGAATGGCGATAAAAAGCCCGACCTGGTTGTGGTTGGCGAATGGATGCCGATCACCGTTTTTGAAAATGCTAACGGAAAATTGACCGATGCCACGACAAAGTATTTTGATAAAAAGTACGCAGGCTGGTGGAACTGTATCGGCGTAAGCGATATTAATCATGACGGGCACCCTGATTTAATCGCAGGTAACCTGGGCTTAAATACACAGTGCCGGGCAAGCGATTCCGAACCAGCCGAAATGCTGTATAAGGATTTTGATGATAACGGATCGGTAGACCCGATCCTGAGCTTTTATATCCAGCACAAAAGCTATCCCTATGTGACCCGGGATGAACTGCTTGACCAGATGAGCATAATGCGACCCCGTTTCCCTGATTATAAAAGCTACGCCGACGCCTCGCTTGATAAGATCTTCACACCCGAAGAAATGAAGGGTGCAAAGAAGTCAACCGCCAATTACCTGGCAACAGCCTGCTTTATCAGTAATGCACAAGGCAAATTACACCCAATTACATTGCCCTTGCAGGCTCAATATTCCCCGGTATATACCATAACCACAGTTGATTATGACCATGATGGCAACGAAGATTTACTGCTTTGTGGTAACATCAACCATGCCCGCATTCGCTTTGGGAAATATGATGCCAATTACGGCGTGCTGCTTAAAGGCGATGGGAAAGGTAATTACAGGTACATAAATCAGCAACAGTCAGGGTTTAATATATGGGGAGATGTGCGAAATGTGCTGCAATTAAATAATGTTTTGCTTTTTAGTTTGGATAAAGGGAAGATGAAAGCATATAAACAAGAATAAAAGCGATGAAAAGAAATTATTTTATAATAATACTACTGTTCAGCTTAGTTATAGTATTCGGCAGTTGCCGTAAGAAAACAGAACCGAAATTAACCAATGCCGATGTAGGCAAGGTGATCAGCAACATGACTGACGTAATGATTCATGATGTGACCAACCCGCCACTGGCCGCTCGTTTTTTTGCTTACACTTGTTTAGCCGGATACGAGGTTTTAGCTAGAAACGACAAGCAGGTAAAAAGCATGCGCGATGTATTGAATCAATACCCGGTTATAGCTGCCCCCAAAACTTCGGGCTATAATTACCAGTTAAGCACGGTATTGGCCATGTACGAAACTGCCGGGAAGCTGCAGCCATCAGGTAGCCTGGTGAATAAATATGAGGATGCTTTTTTAGATTCGTGCCGGAGGATAGGTTTCAGCGATGAGGTGATTGACAGCTCTAAAAGTTATGCCAAATTTATCAGCAAAAAGATCCTGGCTTATGCCAAAGCTGATGGCTACCGAAAGATCAGCAACTACCCGCGCTACAAACTTAAACGCACGCCTGGAAGCTGGGATTTAACCCCGCCTGCTTACATGGTGCCCGTTGAGCCTTATTTTAATACGGTACGCACCTTGACGCTGGATTCAGCTTCACAATTTGTTCCTGATCCGCCGATCCCGTTCTCTACCGATAAAAATTCTACCTTTTATAAGTTCCTCCAATTAAGCTATACTAAAAGCGGTAACGGCTTAACGCAGGAGGAAAAGAACATTGCCAACTTTTGGGATTGCAATCCGTTTGCGGTTCAAAATGACGGGCACATGCTGATCGGCTTGAAAAAGATCTCGCCGGGGGCACACTGGATGGGAATAACCGCCATTGCATGTAACCAGGCTAAATCCAGCTTTTCCAAAACAGTTGAGGTAAATACCGTAGTTGCTATAGGCCTTATGGATTGTTTTATTTGCTGTTGGGAAGATAAATACCGAACAAACCGAATCAGACCGGAAACCGCTATCCGGATGTATATTGACCCTCATTGGAAACCGTTATTACAAACTCCGCCTTTCCCTGAATATATCAGCGGGCATTCGGTGGTTTCAACAACATCAGCGGTAATACTTACCCATTATTTTGGCGATAATTTTAAATATACCGATAATGTTGAGATCCATTTCGGAGTCCCGCCGAGACATTTCAATTCATTTAACCAGGCTGCAAAAGAAGCTGCTATTTCAAGGTTTTGGGGTGGCATCCACTTTATGGATGCTATTGATAATGGTATTGCACAAGGTATAAAGGTTGGCAACTGGGTAGTAAATAAAGTGAGCGGAGCCGGAAAATAATGGATGAAAAACAAAAGAATAATCATAAAACACGGTTTCCAAAATCAGCAATAATTGTAATTGCAGTTTTGGTAGTTGCCGCTGTAATTATTTACCTGGTATGGAATCCAGGCGTAACTAATCAAACAGATAACACTGCCGCTACAACGGACTATGCCCCCGCAACGGTTGCTGATGTAACAGCAGGACAAATGCTTTCAAAAAGCTATTGCCGGTCGTGCCACATGTACCCTTCGCCTGATCTGCTTAACAGGGGCAAATGGAAAACCCTGTTACCTCAAATGGGTTTGCGGCTGGGTATAAAAGAACACAGAGGCGAGGATTATACAACTACCATAAAGGATTATACGCCTCCTGCAAAACCAGCATTGACCGATAAGCAGTGGCAGAATATTTTAGATTTTTACATGAATACCGCCCCTTTGAAATTGCCAGCCCAGAACAGGCAGGTGCAAATTACAAGGGAACTGCCGTTTTTTACCTTTAAAACTCCCGGCGATTCATTTTTAGGTAAGCAGGTTTTAGGGTCGTACGTTAAAATTGATAACTCGGTTAAGCCTGCCCGGATCTTCGTAGCCGATGGACAGTCGCATAAGCTTTTCATGCTTACTAATAAGCTGAAGGTTCTTGATTCTATTAACACAACTGGTCCGGTAGTTGACTTGCTTTTTGATAAAGACAAGATCTGGGTTTGTACCATAGGCAGGGAGCTGGGCGCAAATATTGATAAGTTGGGAACTATAACAGAGTTAAAGATAAGTCCGGCCGGGAAAATGGCCTTAAACACCAAACCTATATTTGATAAGCTGGCGAGGCCCGTACAGGTTCTGGCTGCTGATTTGAACGGAGATAAAAATACAGACTACCTGATTTGCGAATTTGGTAGTTTAACCGGCGAGTTAAGCTGGATGGAGAACAAAGGCGATGGAACTTTTACCAGGCATATCATCAGCAGTTTACCCGGTGCAATAAAGGCTTATTTCGATTATTCAACCAATAAAACTACCCCGGATATTTGGGTGCTTTTTGCGCAGGGAGAAGAAGGCATTTACCATTACACAAATAATGGTAGCGGCCAGTTTCAGGAAAAACGTATTTTAGAGTTCCCGCCAATTTATGGTTCCTCATTTTTTGAATTGGTTGATGTTAACCATGACGGTTATAAGGATATTGTATACACTTGCGGCGATAACGGCAACGCAACGCTGGTTTTAAAACCATACCACGGCGTATATGTTTTTTTGAATGATAAACATGGCAACTACATCCAAAAATATTTTTATCCCATAAACGGCTGCTACAAAGCCATCGCCCGTGACTTTGACGGCGATGGTAATATTGATATTGCAACTATTAGCCTTTTTACTGATGCCAGGCAAACGGACGAGGGATTTGTGTATTTAAAGAACCTGGGTGGTTTGAATTTTAAGCCCTATGCCTTGCCGCTGGACACCCGGTTTGAACGGGCCGTTACTATGGATGTGGGGAATTTGAACGGCGTCGGAAAGCCTGACCTGGTAATTGGAAATGCCTATTTTGATTTCGGCCCATTTGGTTATAATATTAAGGAATCACTTTTTTTTATCTTAAAAAACAAGCAATGACCCTTTGACCGTGATTGCTAAAATTATTTACTATGAAAACTATAGTATCACTTATATGCCCTTTTATCGTCATGCTAAATGTGAATTCTTCCCGGGTTTTTTCGCCCCGGAACCCGATTGCGGACTTAACAAAAAAGCATGGAACGCCGGTTAAAGCTTCATCAATAAAACAGGCCGACGATTATAAGCTGGTTTGGGCCGACGAGTTTAATACCGATGGCCCGGTAAATAATGAATACTGGGGGTATGAAACGGGTTTTGTGCGAAATGAAGAGAATCAATGGTATCAGCCCGAAAACGCTTTTTGTAAAAACGGGTACTTAATAATCGAAGCTAAAAGGACCCACGTGCCTAATCCAATTTATGATAGTAGCAGCCGGAACTGGGCAAGGAAAAGGCAATTTATCGACTGTACATCCTCAGCTATAGAAACAGCAGGTAAAAAGAGCTGGAAATATGGTCGTTTTTTTATGCGCGGCAGGATAAATACTGAAATGGGGTTATGGCCCGCGTTTTGGACGCTCGGCGAAAAAGGGAACTGGCCTTCAAACGGAGAAATAGATATTATGGAGTTTTACAGGCACAACCTGCTTGCAAACATTGCCGTAGGGACTGCTACACCAAATCATGCTTTATGGTATAGCACCAAAAAGCCGGTGACGGATTTTAAGGATAAAAACTGGGCTAAAAAGTTTCATGTATGGCGCATGGATTGGGATGAGGATTCAATAGCGTTATTTGTTGATGATATTTTACTGAATAAGGTAGAAATGAAACAATTATATAACCGGGATGATTCGGGCATCAATCCTTTTAAGCAGCCACATTTTATTCTGTTGAATCTGGCCATAGGCGGCCTAAACGGGGGAGACCCTTCTGCTACGGCATTCCCAAGCAGGTTTGAGGTGGATTATGTGAGGGTATACCAAAAAGCGGGCAGCTTATGATTTTCTAAATATGATTTCCGCGTTTGTTGATTAGCGTTTACGGGAATATTGTACGTATTTCTGGAAGTCCTGTTTTAGTTTATGCAGCAAAGGTCGCAGAGCTAAACAAATCCCAAAAGCAGTTTTTAAGCTGGGAACCTATGCAAATAAAAAAGCACTTACCGATTTTACTCTGTAAGTGCCTGATTTTAAGTGGGAGTTACTGTCCCTGAACCTTGTATATCAATTAGTTGATTATCAATGCAATAACTGCGTCTCCTCAATGATGGTACCCAGATTGGTACTCTGCTTGTTTGATACTCAAAAATAGCGAATTTTATAGTTTAGGTAAAATTATATCTGAATTATTTGATGTTAAATGAAATTTTGATTCGTAGGAGGAGGGATTGTACTCAAGCTAAAAAAGCCCCTTTCTACGCCTCTACGGTAGTTTTGATGTTATAGGTCTCTTTTAAGACCCTTTCAAATTCGATTAAATTCAGCTAAATCTGGTGATTCAAATTTAATAACTTGCTAGCAAGTTTGCAATTCTTGTTATGAATTGCGATGGATAATAATAGGAATTTTTAATGCTTCAAGATGCTAACGGGTTTAACCCGATGTTATTACTATGAAATATTTTTACTTTTTTTTTCAGCCAGGAAAAGGGGGATTTCGAGTCCTTGTGTAGCAGTTTATTTTTTCTTTAAATTCTGTAGCCACGCTGGCGTGAATGAGTCCATACCTATTCCTGATAATGAAAAAGAAAAAAGAGAGCTCTTTAAGCACGTTGAGAACTATTTTTTTATTGAATATGGTTACGATAAGGTCGCGATTTCGTTTTGCAATAAGTTTACGGAACTGGTTCCGTGAGGATTCAACGATAGTTTTTGCCCGTACACCGAATATTTCATATAGCTGCATAGGGTATCCCATAATTTTACGCCAACAATTACAATTGTTAAACAACAAACGTAACACATTATGGAAACATTAGAATTAGCACCTGCTCCAGAAATCGGTAAAAAACGAAAATCGGCTCAGTTTAGAACTGGGAAACCAACGCCAATTTTTACTCCTGTAATTGCCTCTTCTATAAAAAAAGAAAATGATGTTGTAGCTGTCAAACCAAAAAGTAAATGGTTTTTAAAGAATACTTCTGAAAATTTGACAAACACGGAGGCTATTATTCGAGGGGCATTAATTATAACCATGCCAATGCTATCGGCTATTGACTGGAATTATGGAACTCATACTATGTTCTTTATTGCTCCGGTTATATTTTACCTTGAGGTAACGGCTTTTACTATGTACTGCCCTATTAAAGCATTATTCAGCAATTATGGCCGTTCATCACACTTTGAATAAAACGACATGGGAGGTACTGGCTTTAGTGTTTTAAGTGTAATGCTCCGGAGCTTTTTTGGAGGCTTAAAAAGTTTAAATAGTGTAGTTTATTTTAAATGAATAGTAAATAAAATTGAAGTGAAAAAGAAATTGCATATCATATTTAAGCTGCTGATTGTCTTCCTGATTTTTACGGGATTACAAGGGCGGGTTATAGTACGCTATGCAGAGTTTCTAAATAAAACCTTCAAAAGCGAAATCAGCTCGTCCAAAGGAATTCATGTCAGGGCTGCCATTATTCATTGTAAGTTACAATGTTATACGCAAAAATTCCAACCAATCGCTGTCCCCTTGGCAGTAGCTCTTCTTTCTTTTGCGTTGGTCTTTATTATTATTTACCGGGTTTATATCCCATTCCAGGGATATCTTGTACTTGTTAATCCCGTTCCATTACTCCCGCTCAGGGCGCCCCCTGTGTCTTTGTTTTTAGTTTAAGCAAGCGCCGAAACTGAAGGTGCCCGCTATCGTGTTTTCTATTTCCTTCAGGGTTTTTCCGGATAACACATAAGACTTATAGGTGAGCCATTGATGGTTCATGACATAGACATTTTAATATTTTTTATTATGAAAACGAATAAAAAGCTGCCCGTGTTCCGCCTTTTGGCGGCCTTTTGCCTCAATTTGATAGCCTGGTCGGCTAGGGCACAGGATGTCGGCGGCATCTTAACCATGAAAGATGCGCTGAATATTGTTATAAATCAACACCAATTATTAAAGGCTAAAGATAATTATGCCAAAGCATCTGCCGAAAGTGTCACCGCAGCAAAGCGTGACGGTTTACCCGATTTCATCTTATCCGCACAGCAGGCTTACGGAACGGTTAACGGCTTAAGCGGTTTACCTTCCGGCCTCACCGGATTAATTTCCACCACGTCAGGACCTGTGTCCGCAACCCAGAACTGGAATTCTGCGTTTTCCTCCCTTTATTCTTCAGAGATTAACTGGAACATTTTTTCCTTTGGTCTTCAAAAAGCACATGTTGCAGAAGCCCGTGGAATTTATGACCGAGACGCGGCTGATCTGGACCAGGAAAAGTTTCAACAGCAGGTTAAAGCCGCGGGGGCTTACCTCAACCTCCTTGCGGCACAACGGCTGCACTATTCAATGGATGTTAATCTTTCACGTGTTCAACAGCTAAGGAATGTTATCCTGCTTAGAACTGTAAATGGATTGAACGCGGGCGTTGATAGTTCAATAGCAAATGCCGAGGTTGCCAAAGCAAAAATAGCCGTAACCGATGCCGTTAGCTATCAACAAAAACAGGCCGCTAACCTATCCATACAATTAGGGATAAACCAACAGGATTTTACTTTAGATAGCGCCTATATCAATCAACTTCCCGCCCGGTTACCGCAACTTCCGTTAGGCGATATTGCCAATCACCCCGAACTGCTCTTTTTAGCAGCAAGAGTAAAAGCCAGTGACCTTGCCGCCACTTATCTTTCCAAAACAAGCCTGCCAAAAGTGTCGTTATTTGGTGCTTTACAGGGCAGGGGATCCGGTTTCGGTACTGGTTACAACCCTGCCGAATCAAGTAGTTATAGTCAAGACTATTTTAACGGCGTTGAGCCTATAAGGGGAAATTACTTCGTAGGCGTTGGGGTTACCTGGAACCTGAGCAATCTGGGCAGGGTATCCTCAAGGGTAAAAAGTCAGCACTATCAATCAAACGGGCTGCTCAACGAATATCACTACCAGGAAAATAACCTCACCAATCAGTTGGCTGAAGGGAATAAGCAATTGATCGACGCCTTAGAAACGTATCATGAAGCTCCCATCCAGCTTAAGGCTGCCAGCGACGCTTATGAACAGAAAAAAACACTCTATAGCAACGGACTGGCAACTATAGTAGAGGTTACTCAGACTCTTTACGATTTAAACAGGGCAGAGACAGATAAAGATATTGCAAGCAATGCGGTGTGGCAGGCTTTGCTCTACATCTCAGGCTCATCAGGAGATTTAAATCTATTTACTAACCAATTTTAACACGACAGTTATGAACATGATTCAATTTTCATTAAGAAAACCTATAACGGTTATTGTCTTAATTATTGGTGTGGTGCTCGCCGGTATTATTGCCGCTACAGAAATCAATATTGATATCTTCCCGAATATCAATTTACCAACAATTTATGTTTCTCAGCCCTACGGCGGTATGTCACCACAGCAAATGGAGGGTTTTGTATCAACTAACTACCAAAACCTATACCTATACGTTAGCGGGATCAAATCTATTGAAACCAATAATATAGAGGGTTTAAGCCTTTTGAAGCTAAGTTTTTATGACGGAACTAATATGGCTCAGGCGGCGGCAGAAGTAACCTCATTGACCAACCGTGCTTTTGCCGAGATGCCACCGGGAACGCCACCTCCAATTGTTATTCGTTTTGACGCATCTACGTTGCCGGTCGGGCAACTAACCATCAGTAGTTCCAAACGTAGCAATAACGAATTGCAGGATTTGGCAAGCTTATATGTGAGGCCAAATTTCTCAAAGATCCCCGGCTTAACATCACCACCTCCTATTGGAGGCAACGCCAGAACGGTAGTTATAAAGGTAGATCCGGATCTGATGCGCAGTCACAATGTTACCGCTGACCAGATAACCGCCGCTGTAAAGGATAACAACCATATCTCCCCGGCCGGAATAGTTAATATTGGCCATACCGCCTACCTCACACCCTCCAATACAGTACTTAAAAATATTAAAGATTTTGAAAACATCCCCCTGCTTTACCAAAATGGTGCTACAATTTATTTAAAAGATGTAGCCAAAGTGGTGGATGGCGCGGATATTACAAGTGGCTTCGCTTACATTAATGGCAAGCGGGCTATCTATATCCCGGTAATCAAGGCTTCCAGCGCTTCTACGTGGACCGTTGTACAGGATTTGAAAAAGGCTATCCCAAACATGCAAAGCCTTTTACCGGCAGACGTGAATTTAAAATTCGAATTTGATGAATCTGTTTACGTAATTAATGCGGTAAAAAGCCTGGTCAGCGAAGGCGTAACCGGGGCGATTCTTGCCGGGTTGATGGTGCTGATTTTTTTACGTGACAGACGGAGCGCCTTTATCGTAATTGTCAATATACCGCTTTCGGTTATCATCGGGACACTTGTTTTGAAATTATTTGGGCAGACGCTTAATATAATGACACTGAGTGGGCTGGCCCTGGCAATAGGGATTTTAGTGGATGAGTCGACCGTTACTATTGAAAATATACACCGCCACATGGAAATGGGCAAAAACAAGGCCCGTGCAATTGCCGATGCTTGTGAAGAGATCGCTTTGCCAAAACTGCTGATCCTGTTAAGCATTCTGGCTGTATTTGTGCCGGCTTTGTTCATGACTGGTGTGCCGCAGGGAATGTTTCTACCCTTGTCGATGGCTGTTGGTTTTTCTATGATCGCGGCGTTCCTGCTGTCACAAACCCTCGTACCGGTCTTATCCAACTGGGTATTAAAAACACCTGACCATAAAATAGAATTGCCTGAGAAGGAACAAAAGCCAACCAGATTTGACCACTTTAAATCAGCTTGTGTGCGTATTGTGCAATGGATGATGGGGCGAAGCAAGTTGAGCGTTGCGCTATATGTAGCTATTTCTATTTTCATTATTGGCTTAAGCGTTTCAATAATTGGTAAAGATATTTTGCCCAAACTGGATAGTGGCCAGTTCCAGATTCGCATACGTGCGCCACAGGGAGCCCGATTGGAACAGACAGAAAAGACAATGCTGGAAGCCCAGCAGATATTATATCAAACAGTAGGCCGCAACAATGTAGATATTATATCTGCTTTTGCAGGCCAACACCCGTCATCTTTCCCTACACTGCCGGTCATCCTTTTTATGAGTGCCTCCAATGAAATTGTTATGCAGGTTAACCTCAGTGATCATTACAAGGTCAATATAAAAGAGGTAAAGGAAAATCTAAGGAATGCACTTCATAAGGCAATGCCGGATGTAACATTGTCATTTGAACCAATTGACCTGACGAGTAAAATCATGAGCCAGGGCTCAACTACCCCGGTAGAAATTGCTGTAATGGGCAAGGACATTGCCCAGGGTCAGCAATTTGCAGATTCCCTGATCACACAATTAAAGCAGGTGCCTTTTTTAAGGGATGTTCAACTCAAGGAACAACTGAACAGCCCTTCGATCCAAATCAATATTGATCGCGACAAAGTCAAGCAAATGGGCCTCGCGATGACAGACGTTAGCAATTGTATCACAGATGCCACTTCATCCAGCCGGTTTACCGATAAAAATTTATGGCTGGATCAAAAGAATGCGAACTCTTACGAAGTCCAGGTGGAGGTACCCCAGGCAGATATAGGAAGTATGGATGAACTGGCCGCAATTCCCATCTTTAAAGGCAGCGCCAGGCCGGTGCTTGGTGACGTATGTACCCTTAACCTCGCCCCAATTGTTGGCGAATATGACCGCAAAGGCGCTACAAGATTCTTATCAATTGTGGCTAATATTTACGATAAAGACCTCGGTTCCGCTTCTGCAGCAGTAAATAAAATATTAAAGAATGCGGGGTCGCCGCCCCGTGGAATATCGGTAGAGGTTAGAGGATTGACTATACTCCTTGATCAAACACTTAGTAGTCTGCAATCTGGCCTACTCATCACAATCGTTATCCTCATGCTAATGTTATCGGCTAATTACCAATCCTTTCCGTTAGGTTTTACGGTAATAACTACAATTCCCGGGGTTCTGGTCGGTGCTCTGCTCACGTTGCTGGCCACCGGTTCAAGCCTTAACCTGCAATCGTATATGGGCATTATCATGTCTGTGGGGGTCTCCGTATCAAATGCAATTTTATTGATTACCAATGCGGAGCAAATCAGGAAATCTGGCAAAGACGCGATGGAATCTGCTATAGAGGCCATGGAGTTGCGCCTGAGGCCGATCCTGATGACTACCATCGCCATGATTGCCGGGATGATCCCAATGGCCTCGGGCCTGGGAGAAGCTGGCGGACAAACTGCGCCACTAGGCCGGGCAGTAATAGGCGGGCTGATCGCTTCTACTTTTGTCTCCTTATTTATCCTGCCTGTAATCTTTAACCTCATCAGGCGCAATGCCCCCATTCACGCGGTGTCACTGGACCCGGATGATCGTCAAAGTATTTATTATGATCCTAAACAAAAATTGTCAAACATTTAAAAACAGAAATCATGAAAACCAATCAATTTATCAAATACATATTAGCCGCCGGCCTTTTGGCCTCCTGCGAAAGTAAGCCGGTTCATGCTGTTCCTCCTGCAAATAAGCTTCCCGTTTTCAGTTTGCAAAAGGGAACGCTTCATACAACCATGAGTATACCCGGAGTTCTTCAGCCTTATCAAACGGTTGATCTTTACGCCAAGGTAAATGGCTTTATTAAAACCATGACCGTAGATGTAGGCAGCCAGGTACACCGGGGGCAATTGCTAATGGTACTTGATGCCCCGGAGATGACGGCTGCTTTAAAACAGACTCAGGAAGATTTGCACACCAAAGAGGCCATTTACAGGGGTAGCAAAGCCAATTATGATCGTTTGTTAAAAACAAGCAGAACGCCGGGTACAATTTCGCCAAACGACCTGGACATGGCCCACGCTAAAATGAGCGCAGACAGTTCATCACTGCTTGCGGCAAGATCAGCGTACCAATTATCTGGTGATTTAAGGAACTACCTTGAAGTAAGGGCGCCCTTTGACGGGGTGATCAGTTCACGAAATGTATATACCGGTGCCTACGTTTCCCCATCAGATAAAAGCTCCAACAAACCGATGCTTACTTTACAGGAGCAAAAAAAACTGCGGTTGGTTGTTGATGTACCCGAGGCGGCTATCAGCTATTTCTCTGGTAAAGATACCGTTCATTTTACTGTTAAAACTTTACCAGGCAAACAATTTGCAGCCGTTGTTAGCCGTATGGCTGGAAGTATGAGTAACGAACTGAGGTCTGAGCAAATGCAGATGGATATTATCAACAACGATAAACTGCTTTTACCGGGTATGTTTGCCCAGGTGAGCCTGCAGCTAAACAATACGCTAAAAAACTTCATTATTCCTCAAAGCTCGGTAACTGAAAACTCCAAGCGTGTATTTGTGATTCGCGTGATTAACCACAGGGCCCAATGGGTGGATGTGCAAAAGGGAAGAGAAACTACAGATAGCCTGGAAGTTTACGGCAATTTAAAAATTGGCGATATACTTATCCATGATGCCACTGACGAAATAAGAAGCGGACAGGTCGTTAATGCAGATAACATCAGGTAAGGATAATAAAGCAAATTAAGTTTAAACAACAATTTTATAATGTCATCACATGAATGAACGCCAAAATAGCAAGTCTCCTCATATTTTAAACGCATCATCCAATCTTTTAGGTTTGTGTTTTGTGGTACTCACCTCTTTGAAATACCTGAAAGCTGCCCAAAGGACTGTTATTGACGAAATAGTGATGATCGCTATCATTTCTTTTATGCTCAGTTGCATACTTTCTTTTCTGTCTATCAGGGGCAATGTCAAACAAGGGGGCAAATTAGACAATATGGCAGATGTTTTGTTTTTAGTGGGCATCCTTGTTGTTTTTATTACAACCATACTCATCCTGTTTAATTTGATCGAGTAAATTATAGATGTTTTTTGTTTTAAAACGGTGCCCTGCAAAGGTGGAACAAGACTTTTCCCACCTTTGCAGGGCAATGCCGTTCATAACATGATTCAGCTTTACTTAAGAGTTTGATTGCCCGGATCGTCCTGCAATATTAAAAAAATGAATTACATTAGCTACAAAAAAGCTCTTCCTAATGACCTGTTTAATCATAGATGACAATCCTATAGCGCGCGCCACACTTAGCCAGCTGGCAAGCCAGATTGCTGATCTGGACGTAATCTCCGAGTATAGTTCAGCTATGGATGCCTATAATCATTTACAGGAAGACGATGTTAACCTTTTATTTCTGGACATTGAAATGCCTGAAATGACTGGCATTGAGTTAACAAGGAATCTTAAAAATAAAGATTTGGTGATCATTTTTACAACGTCAAAAAAAGACTATGCTGTAGAGGCCTTTGAATTGAATGTTGCTGATTATCTTATTAAACCGGTTACCCCGGGAAGGTTTCTGCAAGCCGTGGATAAAGCCAGGGAAATACTGGAAAGTAAAAAAGAGGAGGTTAGTGTATCAGCAGATGAATTTATTTTCGTTCGGGATTCGACGACAATTCGGAGGTTAAAACTGGAGGATATCTTGTACGCAGAGGCCATGGGCGACTACGTGAAATTTTACACCCCGCAAAAAATGTACGCCATACATGGTACGATGAAATCAGCCGACGAAAAATTGCCGTCTTCAAAATTTGTAAGGGTACACCGATCCTATATTGTTGCCATCAGCAAAATTGATACACTGCAAGATGGCGGACTGGTGATAGACGGTAAATTTCTTCCGATTGCCGATGCCTATCGGAAGGCATTAACAAACCGGATGAACATATTTTAACAACGATAAATTTGGCCAATTTAACGACGCAATAACCTTGTTAAACGAACGGTATGGTTAAAATTGATTTCATGTATTGATATTTGTCCATTAACAACGTTCAGCATCTTTTGTAATGGCTAACAAAAATTTTATATATTTTATTCTCGGCTCTTTTTTAACCGGTACAGTTTTATTAATTGTGCTCCATTTTAATTTTCTCCAGAGCATGAGATCCATGCGGGATGGCAACAGGCATTTGCTTAAAGAGCTACGGTTAAGTAACCACTTGCGTGAAGTTGACCGCGATATTTTAGGTGTGGAGAGCAGGATAAGGGCAGCCATTGCTACGGGCGACACCTCGCATTTACAAGGAATAGATGCCAAAATTAACTCCGTAAAGATTTTTCTTGATTCGCTGAAGTTAAATGATCATGACGCGGCTGCACAAAAGCGTTTTAACAGGCTAAACATGCTGGCGCAGGAAAAGATAAAAATAAAAGACATGCTGCTGAGCCGGTTTCTTAAAACCGGAAATATGCGGGATACAAGTTTTATCGCGAATCCGCGTGCCAGGCGTATATCCGATGAAGTTACGGCTATTGCCGGTAAAATTTACGATGACCGGCAAACACTGATGGTAAACCTGAGCAATAAAATTGCCAGCGAATCGCGCAAAGCTCGTATTTATGGTAACTTGCTGATGGTTTTTATGTTAATCAGCGGAGGTTTATTAACCTGGTTTATTATCGCACAATTTCGTTTGCAAGCCCGGCTAATTTCTAAACTGGATAAATCCGAAAAAACAGCACTGGAAGCACTTCAGATAAAGGAGAACTTCCTGGCTAATATGAGTCACGAGATCCGTACTCCTTTAAATTCGATACTTGGTTTTACCAATTTATTAAAAAGACGTAACCTGGATGCAGAATCAGGCGAATTTGTAGGATCAATTCAAAGTGCTGGTGAAAGTTTACTCACCATCATCAATGACATTCTCGATTTGTCGAAAATTGAAGCCGGAATGATGCGTATAGTTAATGCGCCCTTTAGCGTCAGCGGCCTTTTACAATCTTTAGAAACCCTATTCCAGGAAAAAATAAAACAAAAGGGACTGGTTTTTAATAACGAAATTGACAGTAAAGTCCCGGATATTCTTGTTGGCGATGCTACAAGATTGACCCAGATCCTGGTCAACCTGATCGGGAACGCGCTTAAATTTAGTGACAATGGAAAAATCAAAGTATATGTTTACTGTAAAGAGGTTGATGGTAAAAATCTGAAATTAGGTTTCCAGGTTTCTGATAACGGTATTGGTATAGAAAAGGAAAAATTATTCACCATCTTTGAACGTTTCAACCAGGCCGAGGATTCCATCACAAGGAACTACGGCGGTACCGGCTTAGGGCTTTCCATTGTAAAAACGCTGGTGCTGTTGCAGCATGGAGATATCGGTGTAAGCAGTATACCTGGCCATGGATCTACATTTGATTTTTATATTCCTTACACTATTGCTGATGAACAGCTAACCGATATAAATCACCAAACAGACAATTTAATTGCGAAAACTAATCAACAGTTGAAGATACTGGTGGTTGATGATAACGCCATGAATCAAAGCCTGATGAAGCATTTGTTAACCGAATGGAAAACATCTTTTGACATTGTTGGCAATGGTATCGAAGCAATCAACCACTTAAAAGCGGATACTTATGACCTTGTACTGATGGATATACAGATGCCTCAAATGGATGGTTATACGGCAACACGCCACATTCGCACCGATCTGAAGCTAAATATTCCTATAATTGCGATGACAGCGCATGCTATGGCAGGTGAGCGTGAAAAGTGTGTCAGCATTGGCATGAATGAGTATATCCCAAAACCTATTCATGAAGAGGATCTTTTTAAACTTATCACAAAGCTTTTACCTTCCAAACTTTCAAATGAGGGCCACAGTACCCAGCCAGGCCATGCGGATTACAAGTTTATCGATCTTACTTATATGAAATCAATAAGCAAAGGCAATTTGGGGTATGAAAAAGCGGTTACCTCGCAATTTATTGATACTATACCTGGTGACCTGCTGAGCTTACAGGATGCCTTGAACCAATATGATTACAGACATCTTAATCACATTGCCCATAACATGAAAACCAGCGTTGCCATATTAGGGCTTTTTCCCCGGCTGGAAAGCATCCTTGACAGTTTAGAAGCCGCGAATGCTGAAACCCCAAATATTGTATTGTTTATTCATGAATTAACTGACGTTTGTAAATCCGCACTTGGCGAGGCTGCTGATTACCTTTCATCGCTCCGTTAAAAATGCGAAGGGCATCCAAAATTAGTCAGCTTTTAACTAAGCCGGGCTGGCTATTAGATGTGTGATTTTTCACAGTAAAATAGCCAAAATCCACACTGTTTTCTCATCCTTTCTGCCCATTATACCTTGTTATTAGCCAATGATAAGGGATTCTGATAATTGCATGATGGTAGTGAAAAAAAAATTAAATGCTTTATGAAGTGCTTTAACGACTGGATTTGCCTGTTCATCGAATAACGCATGATTGCGTCCCCAAACAGAATTAATTTTATATCATCAAAACAACCGGCATGCAATAGCATGTGGTTTAGGCACAAAACTAAAATGTTTATAAATCATGAAAACACTAATCAAAATTAAATTGGCTGTGATAGCCATCTGTACACTCGCAACACTCGGTGTGCAGGCTCAAACTACAACCGTAAAAAACATTGTACTGGTGCATGGGGCATTTGTAGATGGATCTGGGTGGAAACCAGTTTATGATATCCTCGTGAAAAAGGGATATCATGTTAGTGTTGTTCAACAGGCTTTAACTTCTTTTGAAGGTGATGTCGCGGCAGTAAAACGGGTATTGGATATGCAAAATGGCCCCTGTATTTTGGTCGGGCACAGCTATGGCGGCGCCATTATTACCGAAGCCGGAAATGACACGCATGTTGCGGGCCTGGTGTATATTGCCGCACACGCGCCTGATAAAGGAGAGAGCGAAGGCGGCAATGGTAAACGCTTTCCTTCGGCCTATAAATCATTGCAGAAAGGTGCGGATGGGCTTGATTATATAGAGCCTTCCAAATTTCACCAGGATTTCGCAGCCGATCTTCCCGCCGCTATTGCAAATTTTGAAGGCAATGCACAAATGCCGGCGGCAGATGCGGTATTCCACGCTGTTATTCAAAATCCCGCCTGAAAAACTAAACCGAGCTGGTATATGGTGGCACAATCAGACCGGATCATTAATCCCGACCTGGAACGCATGTATGCAAAACGGGCTAACAGTCATAAAGTGGAAATAGCAGGCGCCAGTCATTCGGTTTATGAATCCCATCCTAAAGAAGTTGCAAAAATGATCATCGCCGCAGCAACACAAGCTAAAAATTAATGGCTGATTTGAAAATTGAAAACATTAAAAAACAGTAAAGACCACTAAAATGAAATCAATCTATTCTATCAATGTTACATCCACAGGTGGGAGAAACGGACATGTACACTCAGATTATAATTTAATTGATGCAGACGTGCGTTTACCCAAAGCGCTCGGCGGGGCCGATGATAAACACCTAACGCCTGAATTGTTTTTTGCTGCGGGTTATGCTGCCTGTTTTGATAATGCTGTTATGCATATTATCAGGCGGGAAAAAGTGCGGTCAGCCTCACCGGTTGTAACAGCTAAAGTTGACCTGATACAGCTTGAATCCAGCTTCCTGGGCTTGGCTGTTGAATTGTATGTGGAGATACCAGGGATGGAACATCAGTTAGCTGAGGACATTGTAAATAAGGCGCATAAGATCTGTCCTTATTCAAATGCTACGCGCGGCAATATTGCAGTAAAATTAATTGTAAAATAAAACCTACTAACCATTTTAATAATTGAAACATGAAACGTTTATCAATAATAGTTATTCTATTCATTTTGCCAGTTGCCTTTTTGGCAAGCTGTGAGCAATCGACTGGCGGCAGTAAGGTATTACAGGCACGGGTAGATAGCCTCCAAAGCAGACTGGATTCTGGCTACGTGCCGGGGACAGGTGAAATTATGAATGGTATTGTTCAGCCGCACCATTATAAATTGTGGCTTGCGGGACAACAAAAAAACTGGAAACTGGCAGAGTATGAAAGGCACCAATTATCGGGCGGCTTTAAAAGGATCCGAAAGTATCACAAGAATACGCCGGAAGCTGCTGCCCTTACCATGATTTATCCTGAAATGGATGCTTTGGAAAAAGCGATCAGGCAGAAAGATGCTGCTGCTTTTAAAAATAACTTTGTATTACTGACCAATACTTGCAACACTTGTCACCAGGCAACCAAATATGAATTCAATGTAATCACCGTTCCATCTGTCCCGGCTTTTGACAATCAGCGTTTTTAAGTGTCCCAAGAACCTACTGCATGCAGCAAGAGTGGCTCGTTGCAGTGAAAATTTATATTTTTATAGCATGTTAGAGAATAAAACTGAAATAGAGTAATTACGAACGATTTTAGGATCTGCCGGCATGAAAACGGAAGCATTTGACTTATCCTTGCCTTACTGGAAATTAAAACAGTATAAAAAAGGCGAGTTTTATAACGACTATAAAAATGTTTGTAAGCACCTCGGGTTTGTAATCAACGGTGTGTTCAGAATCTATCGTGTAAACAGCGATACGGGTGAAGAAAAGAATATGCTGTTTTTTACCGATCACCAGTTTGTAGCATCGTATAAAAGCTTTTTGAGCCAGACCTCCTGTGATTATTATACGGAAGCAATGGTTGATTCGCTCATTTTATATATCCATATCGACCATCTGAATGAACTTTACGGGCAATCCCACCAGTAGGAACGGTTTGGAAGGATTGTTGCCGAAACGGCTTTTCATGAGGTTATGGTTAATACCGAAGGATTTTTGTTTAAAACGCCGGAGGACCGCTACCGCGAAATGATGGAAAAATATCCGAATATTTTTAATGCGGTACCACTTTATCATATCGCATCCTATCTGGGCATCTAGGGGCCATCACTGAGCCGGATTCGTAAAAGAATGGTTGGACGGTAATCAACTGTGAAGAAAATTAGCCTGTTTTAATAATGTCTTTTGATGAAAAAAGTAAATACTGGCCATACTAAAACGCAGAGCCCTTCTTGTAAAACCAATTTTAGTAAGGGCAAGTTGTGAGATTTGATTTTCCGGGTAAAGGTTGCCAATTAAGTAATAAAAAATGAGTTGCCTGAAAGCCGAATTTGAGCGCACGGCGACAGCATTTTTCTCACCTATTAATTGATTGTGCTATTTGGGATACCATCCGTGGCAGTTGTCAGTCAACGACATTAGAATCGAAAGTTTCCATTTTTCGCTTAGAACATACAACCTATCAGAAACAGACCTTACGAATTTCTTTAATCTTCTTTGCGTTTCGCTCAATCCATTTGCGTTTTCCATTCCCCTATAATAGATGATAGTTAATTATAGAAGCCGAGTGCTTATTTTTAGAAGAAATATAGGTCAATACTTCTCAGCCAAAAAATCACGATGGAAACACCAAAGCAAATGAACGAAATCGAAATAGTTAATCTTCTCAGTAGGTATTGTGAGTTTGTTGACTCGGGCGACCTGCTATCGGCTTCCTTATTATTCGAACATGCAAAGCTAAAAATGATCACTTCGCCTGAATTACAGGATTACAGTGCCATGCTGGAACTTTTGCAGCAAGTCATCGTTATTTATCCCGATGGTACTCCACGTACAAAACACGTATTGAGCAACCCTATTATCCAAATTGATGAAGTATCAGGAACAGCAAACAGTCGCTCGTACTACACGGTTTTCCAGGCAACTGAAAGCATCCCACTCCAGGTAATCGCTACTGGGCGTTATTTTGATGAATTTGAATTGATCAACGGTAGCTGGCGTTTTAAATATCGTGAAAGTCAGTCCGATATGCTAGGCAATATTTCGGGGCACCTCCGACTTGATGAGGGGCTTTCGATGTGTCTGAATATAATTCAAAAATAAGTCAGCTTACCTTTTAAATGGAAACTATATTAAGGGGCTTCTTTACAAACGAACAGGGTGTCAAGACAACCGTAATAACGTCGAATTATGTGCTTTTAAATATTAAAGAAAGAAAGGTATAATAGTTTATTCCGAAGCACTTCGTTAACGTCATATAGCCCAAGCAGTGTTGACCAGTTAAACGGAGTTATTGGAGCACTGAGAGGTTCGAAGTAATTTTAATACCGACAAACGTAAATGCTGATTTACGCTTTGGGAATGCTCGAAATTCGCATAGAACAACCGATTAGGTTATTAAACGAATTCCTTCCTCATTTCATTCAAAGGGAAAGTGAGCTATTGTATTTAAACGATACGACTGGCCCCGCTATTGATTAATTCTGTTTAATAATCCCTCATACATTTTGTTATATAGTGTTGTAGCCACCCCAAATTGTTTTCCAAGCTGTACCACTTCGCCGGTCAATTGCTCCAGTTCCGTTGGACCTTTCTTTTGAAAATCGGCATACATAGAGGAGGTCGTTTCCGGCGGTAAAGACAAAATGCGGTCATAGGTCCCATCGACGATACCTGCGGGCAAATTTATTGCTTTTGCTTGAGCCACTGCCGCCAGTTCATCCAGAAGAAGTCTGATCTCTGCCGCTTTTTCCGGTTGCTTTTGCGCCAGCCCGATTGCAGCATTGTAGTAAGAGGTAAAAGTAGCCATCACAGAAATAAAGAAGAACTTTTTCCAGAGCTCAGTTTCTATATCCGGCACTATGTCGGCCTTTAAATCCGCTCGTTTAAACAGCGTTTCCAGTTTTTTTAAGTCCTCATCAGCTGCGGTAGGTGATCCGAAATAGAGTTGGTTAACAGGCCCGCTCTGCCGGATGACGCCCCACGCTTCCCGGCGTGCAACGATATAGATGCAGCTTTCCCATACCTGTGCTTCCGGTAATTTAGCGCGTACCCGGTCAGCGACGCCGATACCGTTGAGCATCGGCATAACCACAGAGCCCTTGCCAAGGCAGGCCGCATAGCGCTGCAGGCTATCCGCCAGGTCATAACCCTTAACAGCACAAATAAGCAGATCCAACAAGCCGATTTCTGCCGGGTCATCGCTGACCAGTTGTGCCACAGCTATCTCTTCAGACTGATCGGTTATCAGTTTTAATCCACTTTGTTTAAGTGTCGCCTTCGTTTCGTTGCGGGCAATAAAAATAATTTCTGCATCCGGAAGTTTTGCTGCTGCAAGTTTACCTCCAAGGTAGCCTCCGACTCCGCCGATGCCTAAAATTCCAATCCTGTAATTTTTCATGTCCATTTATGGCTGTAACAGCATTTTTGATATTAATGCATTCTAACGCGTAAAAATACATTGTACCATAGATGCTTTGTATTTCTTCAGGTCATTAAAAGGTAAGGTTTTCTCGTCCGTCCTCTTATTTATTTTATGCCAGGCAAGGGATTTCAATATCCGCTACATTTTTTAAGGGATACCTGTTTAAAACGATGATGTAAAAAGGAAGCTGGCATTTTAAACAAGCACGGAAGAGCGGAAATCGTAAAAGGATTTTCAAACAATGTGAAAAAGTCTTGGCAACCTCCATTCTCAAACCAGAAGACTGCCCAATTCCTGAAATCCTCTGAAATTTTTTTTAAAGCTTTTTTCGATTTTAACATCGGTTAATATTATCCGGAATGGCAAACCCGATGTTTGTCATGTTCTAAACAATTAGGCATAAACAAATCTCTAGAATTAAGTATTAAGCAGCTGCATCCATTTTAAACAAAGCACAGCAGATATGTCCTTAGTCCAATGCAACAGGTGGAAATATCGAAGTAAAACTTACAGTAAATAAACAAGTTAATATTCCCTTAATAAAGCAAACAACAAATCTTTCACTTCTTTAAAATTAATTTTATGAAACGTTTATCAGTTTTAATCTTAGCCTTCTCGCTGTCATTATTTATCATGGTGAGCTGTAATTCATCTTCAAACGAACAGCTATCAAGTCAGATAGATAGTTTGAAAAACCAAATGAAAGCCGCCTATATACCAGGTACAGGAGAAATTATGAATAGCATAGTTCAGCCACACCACTACAAACTATGGCTTGCCGGCCAGAAACAGAACTGGACGCTGGCAGAATATGAAAGGCATCAGCTATTAGGGGGCTTTAAAAGAATTGAAAAATACCATAAGGGTACACCCGAAGCGGCTGCCGTGCCCATGATCTATCCGGAAATGAAAGCGGTTGAAATTGCCATCAGCCAGAAAGATGAAAAGGCTTTCAATAATCATTTTGTGTTGCTGACTAATATGTGTAATACTTGTCATCAGGCTACTAAATATGAGTTTAATGTGATTTCGGTTCCTACTGTAACTAATTTCGGTAACCAACATTTTTAAACGGTTACGTGAGGAAATCCTATCATCAGGTATCTGACCTTTAAAAATCCACTAAAAAATATTTTTAGTGGATTTTTCGATTTTAACATGGGTTAAAATTATTGCGGCTGTATAGCGCGATGTTTGTCATGTCCTAAACATTTAGGCAATAAACGAACATAATGCGATCAGTATCCTGCAGAACAATCTATGGTAAAAGCGAGTAAAGTGACTAAAGTATATGCCCTGAAACGCAGTCACACACCATTCATTCCTATGCCGGATAAACTGGCTGTAATCCCGATTGCTGAAAGCAAACAATATCAATAAGCATCAAATAATAAATTATTTATATCATAAAAAAACAAAAAAATGTCACAAGATTTAAACAAGAGTAACACTGCGTTTACTCACGAAACAGTTCCTACTGCCTTTATCGATGTTAAAGGTACAAAATTCGCTTACCGTTCATTTGGACAGCCGGAAGGCGTGCCAGTCGTGTTTTTACAACACTTTACAGGCACTTTAGATAACTGGGATCCAACAGTTACCAACGAATTGGCTAAAACACACCCGGTCGTTTTATTTGATAACAAAGGTGTCGGCAGCAGCGAAGGCGAAACTCCTGCTACAATAGCAGAAATGTCAAATGATGCTTATGATTTCATCAATGCGTTGGGCCTGGAGAAAATATATTTATTAGGCTTTTCACTGGGCGGCTTTATCGCCCAAAACCTGGCAGAAAGATATCCTGAATTGGTAAGCAAAGTAATTTTGGCAGGTACTGGTCCCAAAGGCAGTGAAGGAATAACCGAAATTGTGAACGTGGTAACCGCTGGCATGTCGGATGGCCCGTCTAAGGTGCTGCGAAATGTATTTTTCACAAAAACTACTAACGGTGTTGACGCCGGCGAGCAGTTCCTGGAACGTTTGCAGTTAAGAAAAGAGAACCGCGATACACCGACAGCCGGAGCAACAGTAAATGCGCAAGCAACAGCAATCATCACCTACGGCTATGAAAAAGACCCGGAATACCAGCAGCTGCGTAATATTAAACAGCCTGTTTTGATTGTAAACGGTACCAACGATTTAATCGTGCCGTCTATAAATTCGTTCACATTATCACAATACCTGATCAATTCAAAACTCATTTTATGGAGTGATTCAGGTCATGGTGCGCTTTTCCAATATAGCAAAGACTTTGTGAAAGAAGCCAATGCTTTTTTAGCCGCTGAATAAAAACAGATATTAGCAACCGTTGATTTAATAGAAATCTATGTGGCAAACTCCCATAGATTTCTATTCATAGATGCACTGTTTGTTTTGCCAGTAAGAAGTCGCCGACGCACTGTCTTACCTTTCAGTCTCGAAATACATTTCACCAACTCCAAAGATATCACGATGAGAAAAACAATTTTACTTTTATTATTAAGCATTTCTGTGCTGCAAGCTGCAGCGCAGCAGCGTGCTGAACAGATGTTTGAAAATACAGCCGAACTCCACGGTGATAGCATCGTGTTTTCCTTAACGCTGGTGAATGCTTACCCATTTGTATCTGTAGAGGTTAATGGCGTTAAGGGAAAGTTCATGTTTGATACCGGGCTTAACTCAGCTATAGAGATTAATGACAACGCGATAAGTTTACCAGATAAGAAAGCGGTAAAAAAGGGCCAGGTGGGCAGCGGACAGTCGTTTATGAAAAGCGTTAATGACACCATAGCAGAAGTTAAGTTTAAGAATGGCCTGACTTACCGTAACCTTTTGCATATCACCAGCGGAAATTTTGATTTTCTTCAGAATAACATCACGCCTGACTGTATCGGGTACATCGGCTATGATTTCTTCAAGGGTTATCTGTTTAAACTCGATTATTTGAAAAGGAAGCTCACATTTTATAAGATCACGAAAGAGCGAAAATCGTCAAAGGATTTCTTAAAAGGTGAAAAAGTATTGGCTGTGCTCAATTTTGAAACCAGAAGACTTCCAAATCATCCCATGGTCCGCGTAAGAATCGGGAGTGTTGATTTATTGGGCTCATTTGATACGGGACAATACGGTTTGCTCCAATTGGATGATGTGGCAGCGAGGGTGTTAAAAAAGAGCTCCCTGGTAGTATCTGCAGGAAACGATGGTTATGACGATCCAATCGTGAATGTTAATCATATTGTTTTAGATGGTAGCTTTAAAGTAAGTGTTAAAGGTATTACCCCGTACACCGTTGAGCAAACAGCTCCATTTCGAAAAGGACTGCAAATCACCGAGCCCAGTTATATATGCTTTGGATACCGGTTCTTCGAACAATACAAAACGGTTTGGGATTATGATGCAAAGAAGATCTATGTACTTGAAAAATGATGGCGTTGTATTGTAATCAGGTTTCTGAATTACTGAAATCCTCTAAAAAAAATATCTTTTTAGGGGACTTTTTAATTTTAAGATCGGTTAAACTTATTGCGAAGATAAATCAACGTTTTGCCAAAAACGTCTTTTTTTAACTTATTTTAATGAATAAGTTTTGCAATCATAAATTTCAGTTTCAACCTGGCTTTAAATAAATTCGCCTTTGATGTTCCGATACTAATATTTAGAATTTCGGAGATTTCTTCATGAGAATAGCCGTCAATAACAAAGAGATTAAATACCACCCGACAAATAACAGACAGCTGCTGAACCATAATGAGCAGGTCATGGTAATTTAGTTCGCTATCAACTGGAATTTCTACTTTCGCCTCATCATCAGTATCCAGATCATCAATTTCAGAACCTTTCAACTGTTGCCGGTAATTACCAATAGCTGTATTAACCATAATTTTCCCCAGCCATGACCTAAAAGGATACGCGTAATCATACTGATGTAAATTATTAAAAACTTTCATAAACCCCTGGTTTACGAGTTGTGATGCCTCATAGCGATTATTTGAATATCGAAGGCAGATACCCATTGCCAAGCCGTAGAATTGCTTATAAAGCTGTTTTTGAGCTGCGCGGTTACTGTCAATGCAGTCATTAAGCAATTGTTTAATATCAGATTCAGCCATTAACATTATAGTGTCAGATAGATTTATACTATTAGCATTGAAACTCAACCATCTTATCTAATCATTAAAATCTTTGATTACCATCGCATCATTTGAGAACGATTAAGCCAATAGGCTAAATCAATCGTCTGTCTTTTTCATCGATTAGAAGATCATTAATACTTGCAAACCTTTTACTCATTAATCCATTTTCATCAAACTCCCAGTTTTCATTTCCGTAAGCACGGAACCATTGACCACTAACGGTATGATATTCATACTCAAACCGCACGGCTAACCGATTTTCGGTGAATGCCCAAAGCTCCTTTTTTAGTTTATAGCTTAGTTCATTTTCCCATTTGTTCTTTAAAAAAGCAATTACTTCAGCCCTCCCGTTTATAAACGTTGAGCGGTTACGCCATTCTGTGTTGATTGTATAAGCTTTAGAAACTCTTTCCGGGTCCTGGCTATTCCAGGCATCTTGTGCCAGTTGTACCTTTTGCTTAGCAGTTTCGAGTGTAAAGGGGGGAAGCGGTAATTTTTGTTCCATTTTGTATATTTAGATTAGTTTTTTATTAGGTCTGTAATATCTTTAGTTGGCAGGATAAAACTAACCCTTTACAGGTTGCTAATATTGTTTTGGTAATACTGAATAAAACAGCAGGATATTAAAACACCAAAACAATTCTTGCGACATTTATTTGTTGCAAGAATTGTTTCTTGTTTCTGTATTGTTATTCTAATGCCTAATTATAGGCCTATTTTAGTCAACAATATTGCTAACGAATCTGGCTTTACCAGGAATGATGAGTGGCTGGTATTTAATTGATATACTGTTTTTACGCCTGCTGTGGCGATCATCTTGCTCTGTAATGCTGGAGAAACCACACTATCTTTTAAGGTTTTGATGTAAACTTTCTCAACAGAGCCAAAATTTGCTGGCGTAAGCGTTACCGGAGTTATGAATGGGACTAGAGGCTCAACGCGATAATTTTGCAATACAAGGTTTTGAGCCTGAGTTGAACCATCCTGGATAAAAACGCTTACAATTTTGGAGTGCAGCACATCAATTATTCCGTTAACCATATCTATATCAAGTATGGGTACTTTATTAATTTTTTCTCCAAGTGCTGACCCGGCATCGGTCATAGCAAGATCATTTAAAGATTGACCAGAGGCTGGTAAATAAGCAGATAGGTAAACCAACTTCTCAATTTTCGTGGGTATTTGTTCAGCAACAGCCGAAATGATCATACCACCCAGGCTATGGCCAACCAAGATAACTTTACCGTTAATTTGGGAGATTGCGTTAAGTACCGTAGTAGTATAAAGGTTTAACGTAATTTGTGATATAGGAGTTTTATCATCGCCATGGCCGGGAAGTTCTACTACGGTAACATTGTTGCCTTCACTAATAAGTGTGGCTTTTACTGCGTCCCAAACATAGGGTGCCTGCCACGCACCGTGAACAAGGACATAGTTTTTGGCAATTGGTTTCACATCATTCTTTTTTGAACAAGATGAGAACATAATTGTAGCCGTAGCTACAGAAAGTAAGATTAATATGAGTTTTTTCATGATTTGAGATGCCTAACTATTTAGGACACCACAAACATCGGGTTTGCCAGTCCGGATAATATTAACCGATGTTAAAATCGAAAATATCACAAAGAAAATTTTCTGTTTACCTTGATTACTTTCGTCGCCTTTAGTCGCACTGATTGCTTTCTTAGTAACATACTTTCACGATAAACCCTTTTTAATTGATTTAAGATTCTATTTTAATTTTTTGTCTGACAAAAGGATGACCTCTAAAATTGATTCATCCAATCCTTTTGCGATCTTTAAAATATCTGCATTTCCAAATTGACCAAAAAGGGTTGACGGCAGATCGTACTCTGCATATAAAACTTTGTCATCCCCCTCATAAACAATTATCCTTAATGGCGCATACAAAGCAGCCCTGATATCATATTGAGTCATTTCGACCGCAGTAAGCGGGTTGCCGATTAAATACTGAATCGCTTTTCTTGGTTTGCCTTTAATATTTAGCAATTTTCCGTGTTCCTGTTGGCCGAATATCATTAGGCCGGTTTTGCCTGCAACTCTAGTCAAGTGTTGCTTTACAGAATCGGGGTCTCCCAATAACCCAGATGACCAATCAGGATTTAGCCTGTTTAATACGATCTCGATGTTTTGAATAAATGCCTCGTAGGTACCCTCTAAAGCGATTCGTTCGTGGCTTACATTAATTTGTGTGTTCATATGATTTATTGATTTTAATAATAGAGTTGAAAAATTTACTTAACAGGCGCAATTTGGTTAACTATCACATTTAGACAAATGGAAATTTACCTTTAGGTTTTTCTTATAAAAAGAAAACCATTTAAGAACACCTATATTACCTTATAGTGCCACCTGAACTTGATCCGTGCTAACGGGTCAACATCGGTATGTTTTTTATCAATTGTTTGACCGCTTCAGGTAAATAAGGCCGTCCCCCGCTTGCTGGGATACATGTGCCGGTGAAAGTGGCCTTGGTTATTATTTTACCTTTACAAATTATTTCTTGTTTGAAATGTATTTTCGGAAGCGCGTCAGGGTCGGCTAATAATTGGCATGATACCGTGAATTCATCGCCCTTTTTCAAGGATCTGATAAATTGAATTTTGTACTCCGACAAAACAAGTAGAAACCCTTTTTTCGCTTCTTCCTGAAGGTCGAAACCCAACACTTCCCTGATATAATCATGGCGACAATATTCCATGTAAAATGGATAATAGAGGCCGTCCATGATATTTTGAACATCTATATGTTCTTCCTTAACAATGTATGTTTTGATATATTCCATGTTAACTTTTTTTTACGAAGATTTGTTTATGCTATTTGATTGATCAGGAATGTCCACGTTTAATATCAAGTCTTTTCATTTTAGAATAAAGGGTGCCCGTCGGCACGCCGAGTATCTGAGCAGCTCCGCCGTCACCAGATAATTTACCACCACAATATTTCAATATTCTTAAGATATGCTCACGCTCGTTTTCATCGATTGTTTTTAAAGAAACTTCATCTGGACCAGTAGTTTGAGCTATCTGTCTGGTTGAAGGGAGATGAATCTGTTTAATGGTATCTCCGGACGAAAGCAGCACACTCCGCTCAATCAAATGTTCAAGCTCACGGATATTACCTGGCCAGTTGTACGAAATCATTTCCTGCAGAGCGCGATTACTAAAAGTAGTAATTTGCCTGCCTGCTTTTTTTGCAAACCTGTGAATAAAATAGCCTGCCAAAAGAGGAATATCCTCTCTGCGATCACGCAGGGCGGGTAAGCAAATCGGAAATATATTTAAGCGGTAATAAAGATCGCTTCTAAATCTCCCCTCTGCGACTTCTTTTTCAAGGTCCCGGTTGGTTGCCGCTACGATCCTTACATCAACTTTTATCGTTTTTCGTCCACCAACCCGCTCAATTTCTTTTTCCTGCAAAGCACGAAGTAATTTCACCTGTAAATCCAGGGGCATCTCTCCAATTTCATCCAAAAAAAGCGTACTATTATTAGCCAGCTCAAATTTCCCAAGCCGCTGTTCTGTAGCACCTGTAAAACTTCCGCGTTCGTGCCCAAATAATTCACTTTCTATCAGGTTAGGTGGGAGAGCTGCGCAATTCACTTTAACCATCAATTTATTCTTTCTTGGAGAGTCATTGTGAATAGCCCTGGCGATCAATTCCTTACCTGTACCTGTTTCACCCAGTATCAAAACTGTGCTGTCTGACTGGGCAACCTGAGAAACTAATTTGAATATTTTTTTTATTGACGGACTTTCGCCGATGATATCGCCGTAATTCTGAGTAGTCTCTATTTCCTCTTTTAGGTAGATAGTTTCCTCCTCCAGCTGTTTTTTATATTCATTGATCTCCTCGAGTTGTTTGTTTATTTTTTCGTTTGCTGAAAGGTTAGCTACAGCTATGGCTAGCTGAGAACAAATACTGGTGAGCAGGTTAAGCTGATCGGGAAGGTGCTTAAATGAGTCCGAAAAGTCTAGAAATAACACGCCGATCAATTCGTTGCCCAGGCGTACCGGAATGCTCATGATTTCTATCAAACCAATTTCTTTCCAGAAATGAACGTACTTTGGCGCATTTTTCATCTCGCTAAGTCTCGGTACGTTGTGCATCATCGGTTTACCTGCCTTGATCATTATATCCATCACGTTGTCATCGATAGGATATATCCCGCTTACCAGGGCATTATAATTCGGGAAATTTGTCCATTCCGCAGTTGCATCATATAAGTAGGGCGTATGCGTACTTTTATCGTCGTTGATGATATGCATACTATAGCCCTTGATAATTCCCCATTCATTGAACTGCGCATTAATAATGGTAGAAATTTCCCGGGTGGTTTTTACCGAAGCAATGGCGTTGCTGAAAGCCAGCAATCTTGATTTCTCGTCTTCCCGCCTCGAAATCTCACTATTTGCGATAATATTTGATACTGCAATTGAAATTTGATGTGATAATCCCATAATCAAATTTTTCTTTCCTGCATCCAGGACAATATCCTGGTCGTAAAGAAGTAGCCAGAATCCGAAAGCCCTATCACTTTTTGAAAAGCGAATGACTACTACATTCTTTAAACCGGATTCATAATTAATTTTTAGGTATAACGGTAAATCGCCACCAGCAGCGTCCATCAAATCCTTAAGATTGAAAAGCAGTGGTTCGGGCGTCAGTATACATCGATCTAAAATATTATCCTGAATCGGATACCTCATTTGGCTTGCCTGGATGTACTGAGGGTGGAAGGTAGATTTTGCTTCGGGGTCACGAAGAAACCTGCTTACCGTTGAGTCTTCGTTAATGGTCGCCACTATCGTATGAGAAAACTTTAACAAATATTTTAAGCGCTGGCTTATCACTTTAAGTAATTCGCTGTTGTTGCGCACAGCAGCGATATCAACACTTAAAGACAAAAGCAGGTCCCTTTCTTTTTCTCTTTTTAGAATTTCTTCGTTTGCCAAAATATTTGATACGGCTGTAGATAATTGATAGGAAACACCTTTAATAAGTTCTAATTCATGGTCTGAATAATCGGTGTTGTTTTCCAGATTTATATAGAGAACACCAATGTTGCGGTTATCATCTCTTAGCGCAATGCCGATCCGCTTTCTAATTCCCGAACGATAGAGGTACTGTAAACAGGCGGGCTCTTTTGCAAGGTCAGTAATTTTATCCAGCTTAAAGTGTACGATCCCGTCTGCTTCCATCACTTTGTTGAAATAGCCGTCATTGTATTCAAACCGAACAGGCCCGTTGCTATACCCGGCTAAATTTTCCCTGGTAAATGCTAAATCAGTAGAAAGGAATATATCGTGCGTCTGGTCATCATAATTGAAGACCATGATCGCAATGCTATGAAATTTAAACAGTTTTTTCAGATTGATCTGTATCACCTGAAGAAGGCCCTTTTTATCCTTTATGGAAGTTATATCATAGCTCAGTTTTAATAGCAACTCCTGTTCGTCCTGTCTGGCCTGAATGGTTTCATTGGCTATAATGTTACCTACAGCGATTGAAAATTGATTAGCGATATCTTTGACGATATTTATATAGCGATGGTCTACTTCATCATCCTCGCCCAGGCATAATGCCCAAACGCCGATAAACCGGCCGGCTATTTCCAAACTTTGCATAACAACCTTCCGGATGCCGCTTTCATAGTTTATTTGCAGGTATTCCGGGATAATCTCACGTGCGATAAGTTGTTCAAGGTCAAAAACTTGAGGTTCTCTCGCCAGTATTACTTTGTTGAAAATCTGATCAGCAATCGTGTACTTAGCATGTGTAACATGTTTGTATTTGGGATGAAACTTAGTATTAGATTCCGTATCCTGCATAAACGTACTCATGGTAAGTTCATCTTCGTTTACAGTAGCCACCCAATGATGGCGAAAATTGAAAAGACTTTTTAGCTTGTAGTGTATAATTCTAAGGAGGTCTTTTTTCTCCCTGATTGTGGCAAAATCAATATTAAGAGACTGGACAATTGCTCGTTCTTCGTTTCGGACGTCAATTTCCTCATACGCTTTAATGGAAAGAATGGCGAATGTTAATTGGGTGGCGACATGGTCGCAAAGGGAGGACATAAAAAATCCTCTGGTGTCTTCCTTACTCATGAGGATAATCCACACACCAATAATTGCAGGCCCCTCATATAAATGAAAAGTGTAGGCATCAAAGTTTTCAGAAATACCTGTGCCAGCGAGGTATGGTTCAATGTTTCCACTTAAAACGAGTTCATCAAAATCAATGATTGGTTGACGAACCTGTACCTGGAGGTTATTTATCCTTTGATCGAAAGGTATCTTGCCGGTGAAAATTTTATCTGAGAATTGATTATTATTTTCTGTTTCGCCGCAGTCTTTTAAATAATTAGTTATCTCCCTTCCATCGCATCCAAGTACAAAAATAGTGGAGTATTGATACCCGATAGTTTCCTTTAATGAACTACTGATCAGGCTATTTAATTGATCTCTGTTTTTTATCAATGCAATTTCCCGACCTAACTGTATGATAAGCTGGTCCTCGCTGTCAAGCTCTTCCGCTGATACTGGTTTCGTCATAATTTAACTAACTGCGTAAAAAGATAAAATCCAACACCCATTGTTATTTTGTTCGTGTGAATTGTGATCATAAGAAGATGGCTTTCTATATATAGTATTTCTAATATTTTGCAGGCAGAATCTGATTTGCCTTGAGTTTGTCTGTGATTAACTTAACTGCTCCTTTTATTCAGGTTATCTATAAATTCTATGCCATATCGTAAAGTAGCTCGTTATCAATATTTTATGTAGTTTTCATCTGGAAAAATCCGTGGTATGTCCCCCTTGTGTAACAAGTGCCGTGATATATCACGGCATTTGTGATTTGAATTGTGTTCATTTACCTTCCTGTTTCCATAATGATTTTTTTCGCTAGGTAATAAACTATATTTACTGTAAAAATAAGAACACCGCTTATCTATTTAACTATCATACATTATAGGAATGGAAAACTTAGATGTCTTGAGCGAAACCCCAAAGGAATTACAGGCTTTGGTAAGGCCTGTTACAGATACGTTGTATGTACTGAACGGAAAATGGAAGCTGCCGATCCTCATTATGTTGACTGACAATGACAAGCGATTTGGAGAATTGGCGGATGATCTGGCTGGGATTACCGATAGAATGTTGTCCAGGGAACTTAAAGAGTTAGAAGCAAATTTACTGGTGTGTAAAAAGAAAGCAGCGTATAATCCTGCAAAAGTAGTATACGCAATTACGGAGCATGGCAGGTCATTACATAACGTAGTTTTGGAATTAAGCAAGTGGGGAACGGCGCACAGAAAACTTATCGCTAGTTAGTAGTTGAACTATTCCATCGCGGGGCTTTAACTGTTGCATGTTTTCTCAAAAGCTAAATCGTCCATGGGTGACAATTCAAATACTTGTGTCGTTTGGCATAAATTTGGTAATTCCGTCTGTACGTTTGTTTTGCATTTGAATCACTTAAATAAGTACCATCAATTTTAATCTTAACCTGCCTTCATCCGGCAATTGGCATTGTTCTACGGTGAACAGGTATTGATTTAAGATTTTTTCTTATCCTGCTAAGAGATGGCGGTTCAATTCCGATATAAGACGCCAGGTATTTATCAGGAAACATTTGCAATAAATGGGGCTCATTTCTAAGCAGGTGATTGTATCTGTCACTGGCAGATAGGGTTAGAAGATCGAATACCCTGTCATAGGCCGCAATGAAAGAATGTTCATTAAGTTTTTGCATACATTTCTCTAATACAGTAACATCCTCAAATTGGAGATCAACCCCCCGTTTACCAATTCTTATAGCCCTGATATCGGTAAGGGCATCAATATACATGTTTCTTGGGGTTTGAGTCAAAACACTTTTATAATCTACAATAAAAAGATTTTTGAAATCGCTTTGAATTTCATTAAAATGAAAGGCCCACGTTATAGCTTTACCCGTACAATCCGTGTAATAAGACCGCGCCTTACCTGAAACTATAAAATAGAGATATTTGACATTTTTTCCATCATTAAATATCGTTTGTCCCTTGGGAATGAGTACTTCTTTGCAGCTGTTCAAAATTACTTCAACTGCCGCATCATCCAGATTTACTATCTTCCTGATGTAATTCAGTAAAGGTATTGTGTTAATGGGATAAGTGTTTCTCATAGCTATAAATTTTAGAATTTGTTTTTAAATTTGATTTATACAATGCAATCGTCCAGTTAACCTTATATAAGGGTCTTTGTGATAGCTGCAGGTTTTGCAATTGCTTTGTTTTTGTTTTTACCAGGCAATTCGGATACTTCGATGCTTAACCTCGAAATGAAAAACAGCAATCGCTGCGCCCGTATGATTTTATACGCCTTCAGTTTTATTAAGCGGTTAACAGTTGGTAAACCAGGAACCCCAACAGGACTATTAATGGAAATAGAGGATACGTTTGCTGAAGAGCAATTAAAGAAAATAACCATTGCTGCGGCCAGGCGTATGAAGCTTGTTGTTAAAAAAACATATAATTCCATTCTTAATTTATTAAAGTGTACTTCGATTTAATACCACGGTAGTCTGACGTATCCTAAATCTGCAAATGCTGCGAACTGCTATTATGGCGTCTGGTCTTATTCAAACTTCTTTATGAAACTGTTCATACAGGTATCGACAAACAATCCTTTACTACCATCAGCAGTTTCAATGGCAAGTATGATCTTTCTGGCTTCCCCATTATGACCTTTGATCAGGCATATCTTATTAATGTTTACTTCATCGAAAGTATAAGGCCTGTGTTCCTGGCTGTCACAAAGTTGATCTGTACCATAGCGTTCAAAATCACCTTTGTACCGTTCTTCATGTAGGGCAATTACCGTCCTGGCCATTTCATTTGAATTTTTTTTCATCTTAAGTCTTTAAGGAAATTCTCGGTTTCATTTAATCTGCCCTGTAATTGTTAAGCCATTTAGAATGCTTCCATATAAATTCCGTGCCATTTACGCATATAATTGATAATCAATAATTTATGATTTTATCATCCTGATTGAGGTCTTGATATAGCAATGGTACACTAGGTGTATTTGATATCTCAATAGGACGTACAGCTTAAATTAGCCGGTAGAATAATCGTGTTAATAAGCACACTTTTGTCAAAATAAGTAGCGGCTGCTAATCCTTAATGGTGTAAATAAATAGTCGGATAGATGAATATCCTTAATTACAACTCGATTTTGTTTTTTAATAACACGGTCATGTTACCCTTGAAATATCAACACCGCGCGTGTAATTGTTGAAATATCTATATTAAAAGCGAGTGTAAAAAAGCATTAGCCGTTGACCTTTAGGGGCTTAATAAATGGCACGACTTTTATAAAGAAGTCACCAGATCGCCGAACTCTTCAAAATTTGGTCAAGCAAGTGGTGGGTATATTACTACAGTTAATCGCTGCATTTTTTTAATTGTAAAAGCGCCAATTACTTTTAGTAATCAAATGACAATACGCTAAGAGAGACTAGTAGGAATAATTTAAACTTGAAATAGGGTTTTACGCCAGGGCAAAGGATTATGCACCCCTGGTATTTAAACCAAAATGGACATCATATGAAATATATAAGAAAAGCTACCCGCGATGACATTGAACTGATAAGATTTATAGTAGAGCAATGTTGGGGGCAGGCTCCCGGAGATTCTGAGTATAGAAGAAAGATAAATTCAATAGTCCATGATTATTACTCCTACGGAAAGTTAAC
>JALYIP010000020.1 GCA_030775685.1 Bacteroidota bacterium | reverse complement strand
GGCTGGGGTGAATTAGGTAACCAAAACGTAGCTGCTTTCCAATATAATAGTGTTATCAATGTTGGTAGCGGTTATCAACCCTCCTTAGGCTATTATACCGGCTATACATTTGGGGGCACAGGTTATAACGGGGCTTATATCACAAAGAACGGAAATCCTGATATTACCTGGGAAAGAGCCGCTATGACCAACATTAGCTTAGATGCGGGCTTTTTAAACAATGCATTAACAACTACTATAACTTACTTTAATAAAAACACCAACCATATGCTGGTGCGTACTTCGGAAGTTGGGGCAGTTGGTACAGTTACAATACCGGATAAAAATATTGCCAACATGAATAACCACGGTATTGAGGTTGAAGTCAATTACCAGGGAGGTGATAAGTTAAAATACTCGATAGGTGCAAATGCCTCTTTTATAAAAAATAAGGTTACCAAGTTATACGGCAGTACTGGTTTCTTAGACGGAGCTGCATACGGGCGCTCTAATCAGGACATCTCCAGAACATATGAGGGGCAGCCGATAGCGTCGTTCTACGGCTGGAAAACTGATGGCTTATATCAAACCCAGGCAGCGATAGATAATGACCCGGCGCTTAAAAATGATCCCCGAAAAGCCTCTATTAAGCCGGGAGACGTAAAATTTGTTGACATCAACGGCGATGGGGTAATTGATGGCTCTGACCGCACTTATTTAGGCAACCCTAACCCAAATGTTACCGGTGGTATCCAAACCTCCTTATCATATAAGGGATTTGACCTGTCCGCGAATTTTGTGGGTGTCTTTGGAGTAAGCTTATACAATGCGGACAGAATGCAGGGGATTGACCCGACGTATCCATTTAACATGTATGCCGAAACTATAAACCGCTGGACAGGGCCAGGAACCAGTAACACCATACCAAGAATGTCTTCTGACCGGAACAACGATAATTACCGTACATCAGATTTATTTATAGAGAGCGGCAACTATTTCAGCCTTAAAAATTTAACAGTTGGTTATTCGTTGCCCGCATTTATAGCTAAAAAAGCAGCAGCTAACAGTATAAGGTTGTATGCATCTTGTCAAAATGTTTTTATGATAACCAAATATAAGGGTTATACTCCTGAATTAGGTTATACCAGTGGTAACCTGCAAAGGGGAGTGGATGTTGCCCAATATCCATCCGTACGCACATTTACATTTGGCTTAACCGTAAAATTATAACATCATGAAATTAAAAACTACTTTACAGGTATTTATAATACTGGCAGTCTTTTTTACGGGATGTAAAAAGGATCTGGATCTTAAACAAACAGGTGTTTATACAACTGGTAATTACTTTAGAAACGAAATTGACGCCGTTAATGCAGTTACAGGCCTTTACAGTTTACTCGAACAGGAAAATTATATAGCTCACCAGGAAACTACTTTTGATGTACCCTCCGATGATTATTGGCGGTCGGGAGACCATAGTGAAGATGAAGCGATTGAAAATTTAACTTATGATGCTTCAAACACGCAGGTTGGTTATAGCTGGACATGGAAATACGAGCACGTAAACCGGGCTAATAATTGTATTATCAATATTCCAAAAATTACAAGTATTTCGGCGGCGGTCAAAACCCGTTGTATGGGAGAAGCTTATTTTTTTAGGGCATTTGGGTACTGGCGCTTAAATATTATTTATGGGGATGTGCCTATTATTACCGAGGATGATTACACCAATAAAACGTTTAATGTTCCAAAATCATCAAGCGAAGAGGTACGTAAGCAAATTGAATCAGATTTGCAAAAAGCGGTGAGTATGTTGCCCGAAAGCTATGGCCCCGCCGATAATGGCCGGGTAAGCAAAGGCACAGCCTTAGGATTCTTAACCAAGCTATATATGTATTGGGAAAAGCTTCCGGAAGCTATTGCAACCGGCATGCAAGTTGTAAATAATTCTAATTATGCACTTGCAGCTAATTACCATGATAATTTTACCAGGGCAAATGTAAACAGTAAAGAATTGCTGTTTTCTATACAGGCGCTTGCCAATGTTGCCCAAAATGATTTCACCGTTTATTATATCCCAAGGGTTTGGGGCGGTTATGGCTTCAGCCAGCCCCTGCAGGGACTAGCCAACGAATTCGAACCCAACGACCCAAGAAAGTTTTCTACATTAATTAAGGTAGGCGATACGGTTGATATTGGCGATGGCCAAGTTCACATACTCGATAATAGTATGACTGCAACAGGTTATACATTCCGTAAATATGCAGTATTTAATACCCAGGCAAATGGAGGCGGGGTGGATAAAAGTTTCGCGGTACCCCTTATGCGCTCAGCGGATATTTATTTACTTGTTGCCGAGGCGCTGATCCGTACAAAGGGTGCCGGAGCGGGAGATGCAATAATTAACCAGATAAGGCACCGCGCATCTCCATTGTTACCACCCGTGGTAAACGCCGGTATGAAGGAATTGATCCATGAACGGCGCGTGGAGCTGGCCGGAGAAGGCGAAAGGCACCAGGACCTGATGCGTTGGGATAGAAATAAATTTGTGGACATAGCCGCTATATATAATCTTCCCATATCGAAAGCGCCAATTGACCAAAATAAAAATGTAGTTTTCGTCAGGCCTAAAAACTATTTATTTCCCCTTCCGCAGGTTGAAATTGATAAGAGTAATGGTGTTTTAAAACAAAATCCAAATTTTCAATAATTACAGCCCCGGTAGCCTTTACAGGCTACCGGTTTCTGACTGCCTACCATCGTATATAATAGTAAGTTTATTGCTGGTAGTTTTTTTAGATAGCTAATATTAAAAAAAACAATAAAACTATGGCAAATCAAAACAAAGATGAAATGTCGCCTTTATTGTCCCTTGAAAATTGGGATGAAGACGTGCTAAGACGATATCCTGAACCCGGCCAGCCCGCCAAAGACAAAAATGAGTTCAGAAACTATGATAAACCTGAAATGGACGGCGTCCGCGAATTCTACAGGCTTAATCATAAATATCAGACCTATGAAAATGTTTTGGCCAAAAAGGCTAACTTTTTAAAGTTTGACAAAAAAGAAATGCCCTGGTGGTCAGCCATGGAATATTTGAATACACTGATCGATGATTCTGACCCTGATTTGCAACTTGACCAGCTACAGCACCTTTTGCAAACAGCGGAAAGTATACGTGCAGACGGATATCCTGATTGGTTTGTACTCACCGGCTTTATACATGATCTTGGTAAGGTACTTTGCCTATTTGGAGAACCCCAATGGAACGTAGTCGGGGATTCATTCCCGGTGGGCTGTAAATTCTCGGCTAAAATTGTTTATCCTGAGTTTTTTGCTGATAATCCTGATACTTATGACGAGCGATATAATACCAAATACGGCGTTTACTCACATCAATGCGGTTTGGATAATATCCATATGTCCTGGGGGCATGATGAATATTTATATCAAATAACTAAGGATCATCTGCCTGAACCAGCCTTGTATATGATCCGTTACCACTCTTTCTATTCGCAACACCGCGAGCATGAGTATGACCATCTATTGAATGCACATGACCAGGAAATGTTTAAATGGGTAGATAAGTTCAACCTTTATGACTTGTATTCCAAGAGTCCTAAAACGCCGGTAGTATCAGAGTTGAAGCCTTATTATGAGGACCTGATCGCTAAATACTTGCCGGCAACAGTTAAATTATAAGAATTCTATCATTGCATGCAGCTATGCGGTACCTCTGGACGTTGCCAGGAAACTGGTAACATCCGGAGGTTAATATTCTAAACTGCCTGATAATATTCAATTTTGCTTCCATGAAGAAATATCTGTTCACTCTTATTGTTGTAATACTGAGTTTTTATTCGCATGCCCAAGTTAGCCAAATAGCTTCGAAGGAGTTTCTTGAACGGGTAATTCCCCGTAGGTGCGGTTCATTTTTGGTGGAAAGTATATCGCCGGAAAACGGTAAAGATGTTTTCGAACTTGACCAAAAAGACAACAAAATTGTATTGCGTGGTAATAACGGACTTTCAATAGCATCCGCTTTAAACTATTACCTTAAAAATTTTTGTTTTTGCGACATCGGCTGGAACGGCTCCAACTTAAACTTACCTGCCGATCTGCCGGTTATTAAACAAAAAGTACACAGGGTTACGCCTTACCGGTATCGCTATTACCTGAATTATTGTACATTCAATTATTCCATGTCGTGGTGGGACTGGGAACGCTGGCAAAAAGAAATTGACTGGATGGCACTTAATGGTATAAATATGCCCCTGGCCATCACCGGCGAAGAAGCGATTTGGCAGGATGTCTATAAAAAAATGGGCTTTGATGACGGGCAATTGAAGGCCTTTTTCAGCGGTCCGGCTTATTTTTCCTGGTTTTGGATGGGCAATATAGATGCCTGGGGAGGCCCGCTGCCGCAGCACTGGATGGACACGCATAAAGCCTTACAAAAGAAGATTCTTGAGCGTGAGCGATCTTTCGGGATGACACCGGTACTATCTTCATTTACCGGCCATGTACCGCCATCTTTTAAGGATAAATTTCCACAGGCAAAAGTTAAAAAAACAAATTGGGACGCTGGCTTCCCGGATGTTTACATTTTGGATCCGGATGACCCGCTGTTTGAAACCATTGGTAAAAAATACATAGAAGCCCAAACGAAGGCGTTTGGTACCGATCATCTATATTCTGCAGATACTTTCAATGAGAATGTGCCGCCCACCAACGATTCCACCTACCTGGATGGAATGAGCAAAAAAGTATTTAACTCAATGGCGGCTGCCGACCCGAAGGCCGTTTGGGTAATGCAGGGCTGGATGTTTCATTATAATAACAAATTCTGGCAGCCGCAGCAAATCAAAGCACTATTGAATGCTGTGCCGGACAAGCAAATGATCGTTTTAGATCTCTACAGTGATGCACACCCGGTGTGGAACCGAACAGAAGCTTATTATGGCAAACCCTGGATATGGAGCATGCTGCAAAATTTTGGCGGTAATATCAGCTTGTTTGGCCGTATGCGCCATGTAGCTGCCGACCCGGCGATTGCCCTGCATGACCCTGAATCAAAAAATATGACGGGAATAGGGCTTACACCGGAAGGGATTGAGCAAAACCCGGCCTTGTTTGCGCTGATGCTTGAAAATGTTTGGCGCGACACCCCCGTTGATGCCGACGCCTGGGTAAAGGACTATGCCCGCAGACGGTACGGAAAAAGCAGCGGGTCAGCTGGCGAAGCCTGGCACCTATTGCTTAACACCGTTTATAGCGGCGGGCTTACAGAAGGCGGCCCTGAATCTATCATTGTGGCCAGGCCTACTTTAAAGAAATATGTACTTAGGGTGTTAACCCACCTGGATTACGATCCAAAAGATCTGATAAAGGCATGGGCTTTATTGGTGCAGGCTAAAGACAGCTTAAAACAGAGTGATGGTTATCAATATGACCTGGTTGATGTAACCCGGCAGGTATTGGCAAATTATGCATCACCCCTGCATCAGAAAATAGCAGCAGCCTTTGAAAATAAAGATAGGGCAAGCTTCAAACGGTACAGCTCGGCGTTTCTGCAGCTAATGGATGATATGGATACTTTGCTCAATACCCGTAAGGATTTTTTATTGGGCAAATGGATAGATGAAGCGCGTGCAAATGGCGCGACGGAGCAGGAAAAGAACCTGTATGAATTCAACGCCCGCGACATTGTAACGCTCTGGGGTGATAAGGAAAGCGGCCTGAGCGAATATTCAAACAGGCAGTGGGCGGGTTTGATCAAGGGCTATTATAAGAAACGCTGGGTTTTATATTTTCAGGAGCTGGATAAAGCAATGGCTGAAGGTGTTGGCTTTGATGCCAAAGCATTCGACAGCGAAGTGAAGCGCTGGGAGTGGCAGTGGGTAAATACACATGATCATGCCTACGCAAGTATTACCACGGGCGATGCGGTAGAAATCTCAGGCGCGCTTTTTAAGAAGTACAATAACTTAATTCAACAGTCCTTTTAGGATTACAGGGTATACCAATGAGTAAATTTTTCTATTCGTTTATTACGGCCATTGTATTTTCGGCTTATGGTACGGTGATCGTTTATGGCCAAACCAGTAACGATCACATTTTTCCGGCAGCTGAAGTTGCCAAACCTTATATCGATTTTGACAGCAAAGGATTTTTGGTAAATGGCGCGCGCACTTTTATTGTATCTGCCGGGCTGGAATATGCCAGGATACCAAACCAGCTATGGTACGACAGGCTTTTACGGATAAAAAGGGCCGGTTTTAATTGCGTAGAAATTTATACGATCTGGAACTTCCATGAACCGCAGGAAGGTAAGTTTGATTTTAGCGGCGACCATGACCTTGGAGCGTTCCTGAATACGGTTGAAAAACTGGGTATGTATGCAATCGTGCGGGTTGGGCCATATTATTGTGCCGAATGGGATAATGGCGGTTATCCGGTATGGCTTAAGTTTAAAAAAGGTATGCGTGTACGCGAAGATAATAAGCTATTTGAACAATATGTAGATCGTTTTTTTGATAAACTTCTGCCGGTTGTATTTAACCATCAAATCAACAATGGCGGCGCGGTGATCCTTATTCAGCTGGAAAATGAGCATCCAAATGGCTGGGGGACTATGATGCCCGATGACTATTTTAAACATTTGCGGGCAAAGGCGTTAAATAAGGGTTTAAAGGTTCCGTATTTTTTCAGCGGCTTGCATCATTCCAGTGATCCGGCAGGTGATGGCAAGCTGGATGATCCCAGCCGGCCTAACCCCTGGTTTTCTACAGAATTTTGGAGCGTATGGTATTCACAGTATGGCGCTAAACCGGAAGATGCGGATTTATATGACAGGCGGACCTGGAAAATCATTGCGCACGGCGGCAACGGATATAACTACTATATGGTGCATGGCGGCTCTAATTTTGGGTATACAAATAACGATGAGGATGCTGCCTCTTATGATTACGGCGCTGCCATAGGGCAGGCCGGGGATTTAAGACCACTGTATTACACCTTTAAAAGAGCGGCCTGGTTTGCCCGTAGTTTTCAGGATGTGCTGGAAAATAGTACAGATGCCACACAGGCATATTGCAAAATGATTACGGATACAGCTTTACGGGTATCTTCCCGCGCGAGCCCGGCGGGGGATATCATATTTGTGGACAATCCCGGTTCAAAAAAGTTAAAGACGAAAATCAGGGGGACGGATATTTTATTGACTTTAGCGGCAGGTGAGATTTATCCGCTGGTACATAACTTCCAGGTCAATCCAGAAACCACACTGGATTGGGCCTATACCCGGATTTTTGCAATAGTGAAACAGGGGAAAACAACGACCATAATATTGGATGCTGAAAAAGGGACGCCGTTATCATTGCATTTTTCGGTTAAAACCCCCGCTTCGGCAATTTCAGACGGTTTAAAATCAGGCGATACTAAAGTTGACCTCGATCAGGTAATGGTTGCAGGGAAAAGTCCGCAGGCATATATGTTTAGCACCGGGGATGACCATGTAAGGGTTTTGGCGGTGACCCGTGCCGGAACTGATAAAACCTGGATAACGGATAATAACTTCATCATAAACGGTGCTGATTATATAGGGGATATTTCCGCTGACAAGCAAACCATTAACGTAGAGGCAGAAGCATCAATATTGACAAATGAAGAAGAAAAGATTTGGCTTTATACAGATCAGCAGCAGTATCTTCTGGGAAATACCAATATCGCAGCAAGCAAACAACCGGCAAACCTTGTTTTAAGGCGATGGGAACAAAAAAGTGCCACCACAACTGCCTTAGCAACTTCGGGTTCGGGTAACTGGTTGCATACTCAAATACCTGTACAAATGGGAGCGGACCATGATGTCACGGCAGATGCATGGTATAAAGCAAGCGTCAATATAGCGGCGGCGGGGAAATATACCATACAGGTAAAAGGCAATGGCAGGGCTCAGGCATTTATTGATGGCAAACTGGCCGCTGCCTGGAAGCTGGACGCCGGCGAGGTGTTGCTTAACTTCAGTAAGGGTATTCACAGCCTGGCTATATTTACGGCACACGACGGAAGAGACAAGCTGGCCGCCTACCTCGGCCCTATCGAATATGTGGATGAAAAAGGGATTTACGGTGAAGCCTTAATAAAAGAAGGTGGCCCTTTCATCAGCGAATTGACAAACTGGTATTTTGTTAAGGCTGGAAAAAAGGAAGATTTGAATTTCGGTCCTCCGAAATTTGATACTGTCGCTGACAGGAAATACAAAATCGGGGCAGATGCTTTCAATGCAAGGGAAGGCTACGGCTGGTTTCAAACGATGATTGAAAAATCACCTCCGGGAACTTCAAAATTAACGCTGTCATTTAGAAGCGTTGATGAAAATGCGACCGTGTTTATCAACGGTAAACAGGTTGGTCACCATGACGGCTGGAACGATCCATTTGAAATAAATATTACCGATCCTGAGGTATTAAAAAAGCCTGTCATACTGAGTGTATTTATAGAGAATTGTTCAAACGAGGGGGGTATCGATCAGCCCGTAAGAATGAATATCATCGGGAATGCAACGGCGATAACCGGTTGGTCCATGAAAGGGGGAACAGGCAATATCCCGGGGTTAACTGGCTGGGAAAGCATAAAAGAAAAAAACCTCGGCCCCTGTTTCTACCGCGCTTCGTTTAAAGTTCCGGTGGCCAATGATCAAACATTGATCTGGCGGGTGTACCCAAAAAAGCTTGGGCATGGTTCGATATGGGTGAACGGGCATAATTTAGGCCGTTATCCGGAAAAAATTGCGGCACCTGGTTTATATATCCCGGAATGTTGGATGAAAACCGGATCAAATGAGTTATTTATCTACGATGAAGACGGAAAGCCCCCCCGCAACGTGGTCATAGTAGCTGAACCAGCCGCAGGACGAATAAAAACAAATTTTAAGATAATTACTAATCGATAATATGGGCACAACCGGCGAAAGATTTACCGCGCTAGACGTTTTCCGCGGAATGACGATATGTTTTATGATTATTGTCAATGCCCCCGGATCAGGGGCCAATGTATGGACGCCCTTAGATCATGCACCATGGTTTGGTTTTACCCCGACGGACCTGGTATTCCCATCCTTTTTATTTGCCGTTGGTAATGCGCTCAGCTTTTCTAAAAATAAATTTGAAACTGATGCAGCCTTCATTGGCAAAATATTTAAGCGGACGGTAATCATATTTTTATTAGGGTATTTCATGTACTGGTTCCCGTTCTTTCACAGGGCGAATGGTTCCTGGGAGTTTAACCCGCTATCGCATACCCGGATCATGGGTGTATTGCAGCGCATAGCCCTCTGTTATTTCTTTGGGGCACTAATAGTACATTACTGTTCAAAAAAAGCAGCGTTAATATTAGGCATCTTCCTTTTAGCTGGTTATTGGGCCTTTTTACTTTTGTTTGGTGCGCCTGGTAAAGAATTTACGATGCTGGGCAATGCCGGAACCCGTCTGGATATCCTGCTAATGGGTAATGAGCATTTATACCATGATAAAGGCGGCCCGGTTGCTTTTGATCCAGAGGGATTGTTAAGCACTTTGACAGGTATAGTTAATGTAATAGGGGGATTTCTGGCCGGATCGTATATACAACGGAAAGGTAAAAACTATGAATCAGTAGCCAAGCTTGTCCTATGCGGCGGCTTGCTGGTCGCTTTAGCTTTATTTATCGGCCAGTTTTTTCCGATAGCCAAAAAATTATGGACAAGTTCCTTTACTTTATTGACCATCGGTATCGATCTGTCCCTATTGGGCTTGCTTGTTTATATCATTGAGATAGAAAATATCAAGCGGGGTACTAAATTTTTCCTCGTTTTTGGCAGGAACCCGCTTGCTATCTACTTACTTTCAGAGTTGTTACTGACCTCAATACAACTGATCCGGGTTCAGCCCCAACTCAGCTTTTACGACTGGATCAACCAAGTGTTCTATCAGCCTTTATTTCCCGGCCCTTTAGGGACATTGGTATTTGCAGTGTGTTATATGCTGCTTTGCTGGCTGGTAGCTTATACGCTGGACAAAAAAAAGGTATATATTAAAATATGAAAATGAGCAGCAGGTCATTTGCCCGATCCGTATTAATTATCACCGTGCTGTTACCGGGATTAAATTCCGGTGGATTTGCCCAGCCCAACAACCATTTCGGTGATGTAAACCCCTTTATAGGAACAGCTAAAAGCAATGTGCTGACCAGGTGGGGTAATGAGGGTGGTACCTTTCCGGGTGCTGTAGCGCCATCTGGAGCAGTTCAATTAAGCCCGGAAACCAGGTTGGAAGGCAGTAAAGGATATGATTACACCGACAGCGTAATTTATTATTTCAGCTGTTTTGGGCATTTCAGCGGATTTCCGGGGGGATCGGCGGGACAATTCCTGGTGATGCCGGTTAGTGCCTCCGCCAATTTTGAGAAGGGTAATTACGGCAGGCATTTTTCGCATCAAAACGAAAGTGCTTATCCCGGTTATTATAAAGTCGTCTTTACTGATGACCACACGATAGCAGAAGCAACTGCAGGTACCCGTACCGGGATGTTCCGCTTTACTTTTGATCTGGGTATCAGCCCGCAAATATTCATTGGCGATGCAGGAGAATTTACCCCGAAAACTAAAAAGATATTGAATTTCGCCCGCGGCAATACAGTGGTCAACTTTAATGAAGACTATGGCAATGTTAAAAAGATGACCGGTGGCTGGTTGTTCACTTTTAATAGTTGCGGTAACGGCAAAAAAACGATCAGCCTGCAAATAAGCAGGTCGTCTGTAAATTTCGCCGGGGCACAAAATAATATAGACCAGGAAATAGGATTTCCTGACTTTGACAAAGTTCGTAAGCATACACAGGAAGAATGGGCAAAAAAACTTGCAGTAATTGATGTCACTGACGGAAATCAACAAAATAAGGCGATTTTTTATACCGCCCTTTATCACGCCCTGCTGTTACCCTGGGTAATTGATGATGCCGATGGCCGTTATACCGGTGCGGATGGGAAAGTATACCAAAAATCCGGTGGGGCTCAATATGGCGGGTTTTCCCCATGGGACACTTTCAGGTCCCTTAACCCGATGCTGACATTGCTTTATCCGGGTAAAGAAAATGATATTGTGCTGTCTATGCTGGATGTTTATAAACAAACGGGCCACCTTCCTACAGAATCGATGACCGGTAACCACGCAATTCCTATTATAGTTGATACTTACCTTAAAGGCATTACCGGCTTCGATAAAATCCTGGCCTATAAAGCGATGAAAAGCAATATCCTGGATCGTCCTTTTGTACAGAAGGATATGGAAACCTACCATAAAAACGGGTATGTCCCTTTTACCAATTCCGAGTCGGTAACCCGAACGGTTGAGTATGCCTATGACGACTGGGCGCTTGCCCAGTACGCCGAAAAAGCAATTCAAAACAAACCTGATTATAAAACTTTGATTGACCGAAGTTATAGCTACCGCAATCTCTTAAACCCAGGAACGCTTTTCCTGTTACCCCGTAATAAAGATGAGTTTAAATTGAAACCGGGCACCTCGGGCTATAAAGAAGGTGATCAATGGGTTTATAGCTATTTTGTGCCCCATAACACAAAAGACCTGGTTAATTTATTGGGTGGCAATGACCAGTTTGCTGCAAGACTCGATTCGGCGCTGGAGAACAAGGTTATTTTGTTTGATAATGAAACGGTATTTCATTTGCCCTACTTATTTAACCAGGCCGGGAAGCCGGACCTGACTCAAAAATGGTGCAGGCAGATCATGCTTGACCGTTTTAGTGCCAGTCCTGGTGGTTTACCTGGTAATGATGATCTTGGTTCAACATCAAGCTGGTATGTTTTCAGTGCGCTTGGGATATACCCGGTATGCCCCGGCAGGCCTTTGTATGCTGTGGGTTCGCCTTTGTTTCAGTCAGTAACGCTGCATTTACCGGATGGAAAGAAGTTCATTATCAATAGCGAAAACTCGTCGGAAACCGCAGCCTATGTAAAATCATTAAGTATTAATGGTAAACCCTGGCAGCATTTGCTCATACCACATTCGGTATTGGTGAACGGCGGGCTTATGACTTTCAGCCTGGCAACTAAGCCCGGAAAGTGGGCCGCAGGCAGCAACCCCATCGAGCTTTCGGAAACTAAAGCACCGGCAATATTCAAAGTAGCTAACTGCCGGGCTGCTGTAAATACAGTCAACCCGGATCAGCCGTTCTATATCAGGTATTCAATAACCAATAACGGGAGTTTGGGTGTAAAGACGGTATGTTTGCTGGTAAATGGCAAGTTTTACGGGTATAAAAACAGCCTGGTTGCTTCGGGGCAGCTGGCTCATGATTCTATTGAGTGCCGCTTGTATTCGTTTGGGAAATCTAGATTGCATATTCCGGGCTCAGCTCCATTTTTTGTAAATGTAGTCAGGCCGAAAACTACAGTTGCACATCCTTACCGAATAACCGGGCTTTCTGCAAAACCCATTATCAGGAAGTATGAAAATCAGCAAATCATTTATACAGTTCAAAATATCGGCGGCTTAAAACGAGTTTTCCAGATCCCGGTCACTATTAATGATTCCGTTATTTTTACAGATAAATTGTCACTATATCCGGGAGAAAAAAAAGAGATCAGGCATGTTGTTTCAGCTCCTGAAAATGGTCTTCAGCAAGTAACGGTTGGGAGTGCCCGATTTGTTTTTAAGGTATACCAGGCTAACAAGGAATCGCTTTTACTGGATTTGCCGATTGCAGAAAGCGGAGAAGACAATTTAATCGAAGATAAGTCAGGCTTTAAAAATAACGGGCATCTGATGCCCGCAGAAGCAGATCATGCAAATACCCCGGCCGGTAAGTTATTATTTGGTGAAAATTGCTTTTTAGAAATGCCGGATGCGGCTAGTTTAAAAATAACGGGTGAGACGCTTACCATGATGGCATGGGTATATCCAACCGGGAAAGAAAATGGCCTGACCGATATATTCACCCAGGGGGATACCAATGTATTGCAGGTAACGGATGGTAAAACACTCACTTTTTTTGCCGGCGGCTGGGGAAGGGGTGATTGCACCGTTAATTTGCCTGCCGATTGGCGACAGCACTGGCACCATATCTCAGGGATCTGCGCAGGTAAAACGCTTTCCGTTTATATTGACGGCAAATTAGCAGGGAGATCCCTGACAGATGTATCCGCAAGTCTTGAGGTAAATAATAAGTGGGTCCTGGGGCGTAATGAGGAGTTTCCGTCTGAAAGGATTTTCCACGGTTATATGAAGAAGGTAAAAATATTTGAGCAGGCGCTAACAGGGGAAGAAGTGTTATCCATTGTGCTTAAAGAAAAATAATCGCGCTTCCGGGCAGCGGCCCGCTGATGACGCATCATTTCAACTAACTAATGCCATTAAAAAGATAGACAATGGGAGAACGTCTACAAGGACAGTTTAAACCGGTTAAAAAATAGCAGCTATTCGCCCCCGTTCAATAAAAACCTTTGCTGGTAACTTAATGGTGTCTTACCGGTAACGCTTTTAAATGCGGTATGGAAGCTGGAAAAATTGTTAAATCCGCTTTCATAGCAAACTTGTTTTACATTGATTGGGTCATTAATCAATAACTTGCAGGCGTGACCGACCCGTATTTCTGTAATGAACCGGGAATATGTTTTTTGAGTCTTTGATTTGAAATACCTGCAAAAGGAGTTCGGACTGAGATTGGCTACACTCGCGATCTCTTCCAGAATTATTTTATTTTTGAAATTTGCAAAAGAATAGTCAAATATTGAATTGATCCTGTCTTTATCAGCCTCCTCGAAATTTTGCATAAAGCCAAAGGAAGCAAGCTGATTTTTTTCGGTACACCTGCCGATTAACATTAACGCTTCGATAAGCAGTAAAATACGTCTTGGCCCCTCGATATAGACGATTTGCTGTAAATAATCACCGATCTTTTCCATTGTATCCCCGGTAACCTGAATCCCTCGTTTTGCTGTTTCCAGGGTTTGCCTGATAGCTTTATTTTCCGGTAAATTCAAAAAGTTATCACCCCAGAAATTCTCAAAAAAATGGACTACTGTTGAGTATGGCTGTTCCTCGGCTGTAAATTGATGTTCGTCATCGTATTTCCAGTAGTGCGGCAGATTACTGCCAACTAAAACCATATCACCGGGACTAAACCTTTTAATGTTGTCGCCGACAAACTGTGTGCCTGATCCCCGGTGAAAATGAATGAGTTCGACCTCAGGGTGATAATGCCACCGGTTGTTTATATTTGGTTTCTTATGATGCCTTGCACTAAATGAATGTGTAGCCTCACTGGTAACTTTCAGCAACTCGGGTTTCATAAAATTTTAAGTTAAGTATGTATTCACGAAATAAAGTATAAATATAACTTATTATGGTAAAATATCTTAATAAGATGCCAATAATCCGCAATTGGGAAACGCGGATTTTAGTTTTCTTTGGTTAAATCAATAATTTACCAGTTGTTATTAAGCTATATGCCTAAAGCATTATTAGAAGAACGGGAGGTTTTTGGGTTCATGCCTGCCCGGATCCTGATCTCGTTTTCCCCCGTTACAATGCTGTTCCTTATCTGGGGCATTTCCAATAATATGAACGATATTTTGATTATCAATTTCATGTGGTTTGTTGCACCCGTAAAATTAATGGGGATATTCGGCCTTATAAATATTGTACTGGTTTCCGCAGGCATATTACTAACCGGTTTTATAGGCGTCTGGGCCATATTCTTTACCAGCTTTTTTATGTCTTTAATGTATCCGTCCAACCTCGCTCTCAGCATCCGAATACTTGGCGTTCATACAAAAATCGCCGGATCCATTATGGTGATGGCAATAGTAAGCGGCGCCTTTTTTCCACCGTTGACGGGTTTAATAGCAGCGTACAATAAAAGTATGGCACTTGCAATGATCATCCTGCTCATCAGTTATGCGTATATCACCTGCTATGTTTTCCGCGGTTCCGGAATACGTGATGAAAAATTTGAACAAGAGCCGCCAGTAGTCCAGTTAAAAAGGTCACACTAATAAGAAAATATATGGAGCCTTTTGTCAAAGCGTTGCCGCCTGTGATTTTTGGAACGAGTAGTTTTGGAAATTTGTTCGTTGTACTCAGTGATGAGGTTAAGCTGCAAATAGTAACAGAATGCATCAGGCACACAAATGGCAAACTGATATTCGATTCTGCAGGTAAATATGGCGCCGGCCTTGCCCTGGAATCATTGGGCAAATGTTTAAGGAAGTTAGGTGTTGCTCCTGAAGATGTGATTATCAGTAACAAACTGGGCTGGATGCGCACGGAACTCAAAACGCCGGAACCAACTTTTGAACCCGGAGTTTGGCGGGATCTGAAACATGATGCCATACAAAACATCAGCTTTAATGGAATAATCGAATGCTTTGAACAGGGAAATGAGCTGCTTGGCGGCTACATTCCCGCAATGGTATCGGTTCACGATCCTGATGAATATCTTTCGGAAGCACGATCTCCGGCCGAGTATGAAAAACTTTATGGCGATATTTTGGAGGCGTACGGCGCCCTGGAAATGTTAAAGAAAGAAGGCAGGGTGCGGGCAATTGGCATTGGCGCCAAAAACTGGCGGTCCATCGCCCGCATTGCCAACGATGTAAACCTGGACTGGGTGATGATTGCCAACAGCATGACGATCAAAAGCCATCCAAGGCCGCTGCTGGATTTTATGAGACAACTCGAGAAAAAAGGTGTACAGATCATCAACTCGGCAGTTTTTCATTCGGGTTATTTGACAGGCGGGGATTATTTCGATTATAAGCTGATATCCCCAAATACGGCCGAAAACAGGATATTGCAAAGCTGGCGTGAAGTTTTTTTTAAGTTATGTGCCGATTTTAAAATTAAGCCGGCCGAAGCTTGTGTCCGGTTCGCGCTCATGGCCCCGGGAGTTAAAAGCATTGCGCTTAGTACGACCAACCCCAACCGCGTAAAAGAAAATGTTGCTATGGCTGAAAAAGTGATACCACAAAAATTCTGGCTGAAGATGATCAGCGAGGGGCTGGTAGATGAAATTTATTTTAACAATTTAGATATTAAATCATGAAAAGATATTGCCTGGCCCTTGACCTGAAGCCTGATCCCGCACTGATAAGCGAATATGAATACTGGCATAAAAATGAAAATGCCTGGCCCGAAATAAAGGCAAGCATTACTGGTGCCGGCATTACGGATATGGAAATTTACAGGACAGGTAACCGGCTGTTTATGATAATGGATACGGATGACACTTTTGACTTTGCACGCAAAGCAGCCATGGATGCAGCAAACCCAAAAGTACAGGAATGGGAACATTTAATGTGGAAATTTCAGCAGCCATTAGCCTTCGCGAAGGAAAATGAAAAATGGGTGCTTATGGATAAGATATTTCAACTAGGTTAAAAGCCCTCAGTATATTGGATTGTATGCCGGCACGGGCAGGGAACCGGGCGATAATTTAAAACATGCTGTTACAACTTATAAAAATCAAACCATCACATCAATGGAAACACTAGTTTGCGTGAAACCCGGAATATTTAAATATGAAGCGCGTGACATGCCGGAGTTGAAAGCCGGACATACGCTGCTTAAAATTAAGCGAATAGGGATCTGCGGAACCGATCTCCATGCTTTTGAGGGAACTCAGCCCTATTTTCAGTATCCGCGCATTTTAGGGCATGAGCTGGCTGGTGAAATTGTCGCAGGTGATGATATGACTGATTTCAGCGTTGGTGAAAACGTAACCTTTATCCCTTATTTTAATTGCGGACAATGCATCGCCTGCAAGGCTGGCGGCTCAAATTACTGCGTAAATTTACGGGTTTGCGGTGTACACATGGATGGCGGTATGGCCGAATACCTCATGGTACCTTCACATACGCTGTTACACGGTCAGGGTCTGAACCTGGACGAACTCGCTTTGGTGGAACCACTGGCCATCGGTGCACATGGCGTAAAACGTGCCGGGGTCAAACCGGGGGAATTCGTATTGGTGATCGGAGCCGGGCCGATAGGGCTCGGCACGATGGAATTCGCCAGAATTGCCGGGGCTAAAGTAATTGCATTGGATATTAACGAAACGCGCCTTGAGTTTTGCCGGGAAACACTGAAAGTGAACTATACCATCAACGCCCGTACTGCTGATGTATCGGCCGAACTGGAGAAAATCACCGGGGGCGATCTGCCGCAGGTAGTGATTGATGCGACCGGCAACCTCAGAGCTATTGACAACGCTTTTAATTATATGGCACATGGTGCCAGGTATGTTTTGATCGGTCTGCAAAAGGGAAATATCAGCTTTAACCACCCTGAATTTCACAAAAGGGAAGGAACCCTGATGAGCAGCAGGAACGCTACACGCGAAGATTTCGAGCATGTCATAGCCGCTATAAAAAATGGATGGATCGCTCCCCTTACCTATATTACTCACCGGGTGCAGTTTGGCGAGGTAAAGGAAAATTTTTCAGCCTGGCTGCTACCCGAAACAAACGTGATAAAAGTGATGGTTGCGCTGGAAAATTAATCAAAGCAATAAATGAAATTATCAAAAACAGCACTCCCGCGCATTCATACCAGGGGTCTCACCAAACCCGATGATGATACGTTTAATTATCCCGTAAAAATAATTCAATTTGGCACCGGCGTTCTGCTCCGGGGGCTAATAGATTATTTAATTGATAAAGCCAATCGCAACGGGTTTTTTAGCGGGCGGATCCTGGTTGTAAAATCGACAGCCTCAGGCGACAAGACTGCATTTGATGAACAGGACAACCTGTATACTTTATGGACGAGAGGGATAGAAGATGGTAAACACATTGAAGAAAAGACGATTTGTGCTGCAATAAGTCAGGTAATTTCGGCGGTTGACCACTGGGACGAAGTTTTGAGGCAGATACTCAACCCGGAGTTGAAAATAATTATTTCCAACACAACCGAAATTGGTATCCAATTGGCTGAAGAGGATATACACCAATCCCCACCTGCCTCTTACCCGGCTAAACTGCTCGCCTTACTCTATAAACGGTACATCGCATTCAACGGAAGCATCGACGCTGGCTTTGTGATCATACCAACGGAACTGATTCCGGATAACGGGGTGGTACTCAAAGCGATCATCCTGCAGCTCATCCGGTTTAACAAGCTGCCGGGGGAATTTGAAAAATGGATAAATGAAGCAAATTACTTTTGCAGTTCGCTGGTGGACAGGATCGTTCCAGGCCGGCCGGAAGATGCTGTTGTAAAGACTTTTGAATCGGAGGCAGGTTATTCGGATAAACTGCTCACCGTGTCAGAAGTATACCGGCTTTGGGCTATATCTGGCAATGAAAAGATAAAGACACTGCTGGGTTTCGGAATGACAGATAAAGGAATAATCATCACGCCTGATATCGCTATGTATCGCGAACTGAAGTTGCGACTATTGAACGGAACCCATACCTTGTGTTGTGCATTGGCATTTCTTTCTGGCTTTAAGACAGTTAATGAGGCAATGGATGATCCTGCGTTCCTTGGATTTGCACGCAGGTTAATGTCGGAAATATCTGCGGCAATCCCTTATCAACTCGATAGTGCGGCCGCAGCGGCCTTTAGTGAACAGGTGCTTGACCGTTTCAGGAACCCCTATATCCGGCATCAGTGGATCAATATCACGCAACAGTTCACGACAAAACTAAGAATGCGGGTATTGCCTGTCTTACTGGAATACTATAGGATTAATAATAAAGCGCCCGTGGAGATTACCAAAGGATTCGCTGCTTTTATTGCTTTCATGCGCCCGTTAAAAGTGGTAGACGGTACTTACCGGGGAGAATTTAATCAGAACGATTACCCGATTGCCGACGATAAGGCGGTACGATTCTTCGAACTGCGTAAAAACGGCAATCCAGCCGAATTGATCACGGATATATTGAAGGATGAAACACTCTGGGGTGCGGACCTGAGCCTGCTTCCTGGCTTTGCCGATACGGTACAGGAATTTTATGGCCAAATTACAACGGGAGCTATTTCCATCCTCCTGGCAAACGGTGACCGATGAATAAACAGGTATTAAAAATAGATTGCGTGGATAATGCGATAGTCGCATTGACTGATTTATCGGCCGATCAGCAAGTAACCGTCGATGGTGAGACGATCGAGATAAGGGAATGGATACCTGCCAAACACAAATTCGCCGCCGCGGACCTGTTGCAGGGATCACCTGTCATAATGTATGGCGTCCTGGTGGGAAAAACGACAACTGCTGTATTGAAGGGGGAAAGGCTCACCGTGGACAATCTGGAGCATGCGGCAGCTGATTTTGTTATTGGGAAACGAAAAAATTACTGGCGCGGGCCCGACGTCAGGCGCTGGGAAAACAGGAAATTCAGTGGTTACCATCGTGCAGACGGCAGTGTAGGAACGGCAAATTACTGGATCATCATTCCAATGGTATTCTGTGAAAACAGGAATATAGAAATTTTAAAGGAAGCCCTTGTACATCAATTGGGATACGGAACGCCCGATCAGTACCATTCACAGGTTAAATCATTAGCGGATCTATACAGGTCCGGCAGCACCGCTGCTGAAATATTGAATACGGAATTGACAAACAATGAACCGGATGGCCGCAAAGACCGCTTGTTTGCAAATATAGACGGCATAAAGTTTTTGTCACACAATGGCGGCTGCGGGGGAACCCGGCAGGACGCACAGGCGCTTTGCGGCCTCCTCGCCGGATATATTACCCACCCGAACGTCGCGGGGGCAACTGTGCTGAGCCTGGGGTGCCAGAATGCACAGGTAAGTATACTGGAGGAGGAAATAAAAAAACGCAGTAAGGCTTTTAACAAGCCGCTGTACATTTTTGACCAGCAACTGACCGGTACCGAAGATGAAATGCTGTCCAATGCGATAAAACAAACCTTTGCGGGTTTGATCGAAGCTAACAGACTAAAAAGGGAACCTGCTCCTTTGAGTAAACTTTGTATCGGCCTGGAATGTGGCGGATCAGACGGATTTTCCGGCATCTCTGCCAACCCTGCAATTGGGCATACTTCTGATTTATTAATTGCACTGGGGGCCTCCGTCATTCTTTCCGAGTTTCCTGAACTTTGCGGGGTTGAACAGCAGCTGACAGACCGGTGTTTGTTGACTGAAGATGCAAATCGCTTTTCCTCCCTGATCAGGACTTATAGTGACCGCGTTGAAGCGGCGGGTTCAGGTTTTTATATGAATCCCTCTCCCGGAAATATCAGGGACGGGCTGATAACGGATGCCATAAAGTCGGCCGGAGCGGCAAAAAAAGGCGGGTCCTCTCCGGTAGTTGATGTGCTGGATTACCCGGAAAAGGTTACCCGGCAAGGTCTTAATCTTTTGTGTACACCCGGGAATGATGTCGAGTCAACAACCGCTGAAGTGGCTTCCGGTGCGAATATTGTTTTGTTTACTACCGGGCTTGGGACGCCAACTGGCAACCCGGTTGCCCCGGTGGTGAAAATTTCTACCAATACGCCATTATTCAGGAAAATGAATGATATTATCGACATCGACACCGGGAGCATTATCGACGGCGATGAAACTATTGAGCAGGCCGGGGAGCGGATCCTGGATTACGTAATAAAGGTGGCCAGCGGCGAGATAGAAGTTGCTGCAGTAAAGAACGGACAAAACGATTTTATCCCATGGAAAAGAGGGATGTCTTTGTGATGCCAGTCCATGAAACAGGACCGGCAATTACGGGTTTGCCTGGGGTGCTGCGTGCCGGGCGACGGTTTTCAGCCACCGGGAGTCTTTGGGTATTTAAATTAAATAATTTATTTGTGTTATGCTAACGGTTAAAAGAGGGATTTTTACATGCGGCATACTATTGTTTTGCTTATCCAGGTCGGATGGCCAACTTTTGGTATCTCAATTGAGCTGTGAATACGGTAAAGCGCCCGCCGGAATACAGGTCAGTCATCCCCGGTTCAGCTGGTTGCTAAGAACAGGCCGCCGCAACTGCAGGCAGATCGCCTACAGGATAATTGTTGCAGACGATTCCACACTCCTGCAAAAAAACAGGGGTAATATATGGGACTCACAAAAGGTTAACGCAGCTACCTCGATTCAGGTCAGGTTTGAAGGCAAACCACTGGCATCCGTAAAAACCTATTACTGGAAAGTTATGGCTTGGGATAACCATGGTAACGTTTCACGCTGGAGCAAGCCGGCAAGGTGGCAGATGGGTTTAATGAGCGATGCGGACTGGAAAGGCGCGCAATGGATCGGTTATGATGCGCTGCCGGATTCCCAGGTCGTCGTTCCGGCAATTACCGATCCGGATGATAAAAGGTGGACAAGCGGGAATGATGTATTGCCGCTCCTGCGCCGGGAATTTGTGCTGAGCAAACCTGTTAGCTCGGCAACTGCGTTCATCACAGGTTTGGGTCAGTTCGATTTCCATTTAAATGGTAAGAAGGTTGGGGATCATTTTCTGGACCCGGGCTGGACACGTTATGACAAATCTGCTTTGTACGTAGCATTTGATATCACCACCATATTAAAGCCTGGAAAAAATGCATTTGGCGTTATGCTTGGAAATGGTTTCTATTTTATTCCAGGCGAACGTTATCATAAACTTAAACAGGCTTTTGGGCATCCCAAAATGATCTGTAAAATCGTTATTAGATACAGGGACGGAACAGAAGAAAGTATCCTCAGCGACAGCAACTGGAAAACTACGCCCGGACCGGTGACTTTTTCAAGTATATATGGGGGCGAGGATTATGATGCGACTCAGGAAAAGGCTGGCTGGGATACAGCAGGCTACAATGACAGTAGCTGGACTGCTGCGATCGTTACCGGCGGCCCGGCGGTGCTTCAGGCGCAGCCTGAAGCA
>JALYIP010000019.1 GCA_030775685.1 Bacteroidota bacterium | reverse complement strand
ATTAGTTGTTCCCGTAATTCGGCCGGAAGATGGCTGTGCTTGTCATCCCGCACTCCCCGTAATATTCCCTCGTTTTCCTTTTTCATACACCTTTTTTTAGTGTATAGTTTTTTCCGGACGAGTCACCATTTAATCGTTCATAGTCATGACCGGAAAAGCCATGATTCGCCTGGCAAAAATCAAACTATTTCAAAAACTGCAAACCGTCAGCTAAAAACTGCCAACTGATTATTATCTTGCTCAAAAATTAAGATCAGCAAATGCTAGAACAATACGACCTTCATAACCTGATGGTAATTGATATTGAAACTGTTCCTCAATATAAAACATTCGACGAGGTTCCGGAGCATTTTCAAAAGTTGTGGGATTTAAAAACCATTCACCAGCGCAAGGAAGAAACTGCTGAGAACTTTTATGAGCGTGCCGGCATCTGGGCCGAATTCGGAAAGATCATTTGCATCTCGATGGGGATCTTTACCAACGGCAGGAATACAGGTTTGAGGGTTAAATCGTTTGCATCACATGATGAAAAGGAGTTGTTGGAACAGTTTGCGGCATTACTGGTTAGTCAACCTGCCAGCCTGATCCTTTGCGCACATAATGGCAAGGAATTTGATTTTCCTTATATCTGTCGCAGGATGCTGGTAAACGGCATTAAAATCCCTTCGCAACTGGAACTGGCAGGCAAGAAACCATGGGAGATCAATCACCTGGATACCATGGAGCTCTGGAAATTTGGTGATTACAAAAGCTATACATCGCTTAGCCTGCTCACCGCCATCTTTAATATCCCCACCCCAAAAGATGATATCGACGGCAGCATGGTAGGTAAAGTTTACTGGGTTGATAATGAACTTGACAGAATTTGCGTCTATTGTCAAAAAGACGTGGTAGCAACGGCCCAGTTACTGAGGCGATACCGGGGTGAGGAACTGATCGCCGATGAGCGTATTACCATAATTAGCGTCTAAAATATCAGCCTAAAGTCAATAATCATAGAATCTCCCGTACAAACCGGGGCTTGATACTTAGTACTCAAGACTTAAAACTTTATCCCGTATCTTTGTACAAATAATACATATGTCTAAAAAGAAAAACAGTTCATCTATCGTCAGGGTACTCATACAAATGGTGCTTGACATATTTGAACAAAACGGCAATACGCCGTTAAATTACAAACAAGTTTCTGCCAAATTAAACGTTCGCGACCCGGATGACCGGGATATAATTTTTGATATACTTAGAGAAGAAACAAAAAAGAGTACGCTGAAGGAAGTGGTTCCCGGCAAATTTCAATTACTTGAACTTAAGACCTTTATTGAAGGCAAAGTTGATCTGACCAATGACGGTTCGGCATTTATAGTAACGGATGATACAGATGAAAGCGACATTTTTGTCGCTCCACGCAAATTACGCAATGCACTGAACGGCGACCGCGTTAAGGTTTACGTTTACGCCAAAAGCAAGGGTAAGCACAAAGAGGGTGAGGTTATTGAGATCATCAGTCGTGCAAAAATGGAGTTCACGGGGATTGTAAAGCTCTCTGAGCGCTTTGCATTTTTCATCCCGGACGACCGGAAAATGATGCACGACATTTTTATCCCGATGAGTGAACTCAACGGCGCTAAAAACGGGATAAAGGCAGTCGCTGAAATTACCGACTGGCCTGCTGACGCAAAAAACCCCATCGGTCGCATCAAGCATATTCTAGGTACACAGGGCGAGAATGATACGGAAATGAATGCCATTCTTGCTGAGTATGGTTTTCCGCTGTCATTTCCTAAAGAAGTTGAACATGAATCAGAAGAAATTTCTGACGTGATAACCAATGAGGAAATTGCAAGACGGCGTGACTTAAGGAATATTACTACGTTCACCATCGACCCGTTTGATGCCAAGGATTTTGATGATGCCTTATCATACAGGATATTGGACAATGGCAATTATGAAGTAGGTGTTCATATTGCTGATGTATCGCACTATATCCAACCTGATTCGGCGCTTGATAAGGAAGCGCTTGATCGTGCGACATCGGTTTACCTTGTTGACAGGGTGATTCCGATGCTCCCGGAACGTTTATCAAACGGATTATGCTCTTTACGCCCAAAAGAAGACAAGCTATGTTTTTCCGCAGTTTTTGAGCTTGACGAAAATGCTTACATCATCAACGAATGGTTCGGTAAAACCGTGATTCATTCTGATAGACGTTTTGCTTACGAGGAAGTGCAGGAAGTAATTGAAAATAAGGTCGGCGATTTTGTTGACGAGATCTTAAAACTAAACGCATTAGCTTATAAGCTCCGCGAGCGCAAGTTCAAGAATGGCGCCATCAGCTTTGAAACCACCGAGGTGAAATTTAAACTGGACGAAACAGGCAAGCCAACCGGTGTTTATGTAAAGGAACGCAAGGATGCCCATAAGCTGATAGAGGATTTCATGTTGCTGGCAAACCGCAAGGTGGCCGAACATGTAAGCAAAATGGGCAAAGGCAAGCACAAATACACTTTTGTTTACCGGGTTCATGATACGCCTAAGCCTGATGCCCTGGCAAACTTCGCACAATTTGCTGCGAGATTTGGCTATAAGATCAATACCAAGTCGGATAAGGAAACTGCTAAATCCCTTAATTATTTAATGGAGGATGTAGAAGGAAAAAAGGAGCAAAATGTGCTGACCCAACTGGCTATCCGCTCCATGGCAAAGGCTATTTATACTACTAAAAGCTCGAGCCATTACGGATTGGCCTTTGATCATTACACCCACTTCACCTCTCCTATTCGCCGGTATCCGGATGTGATGGTGCACAGGCTGTTGTTTCATTATTTGAACGGCGGGCAATCGGCCAACGAAGAGCATTACGAAAAGCTTTGCCAGCATAGCTCACAAATGGAGAAGAAAGCTGCTGATGCTGAGCGTGCCTCGGTTAAATACAAACAAGCTGAATACCTGCGCGACCAGGTTGGCAATATCTTTAGCGGTGTTATCTCGGGCGTAACCGAATGGGGTATGTACGTAGAGATCATCGAAAATAAATGCGAAGGCATGATTCGTCTGCGCGATATTTCGGATGACTTTTATACTTTAGACGAAAAAAACTATGCCATCATCGGTCAGCGTAAAAAGAAGATTTACCAGCTGGGCGATGAGGTCAAAATAAGAGTGAAGAACGTAGATCTTACAAAAAAACAGATCGACTTTTCACTGGTACAGGAGTAAGTTTAGGGGTTGATTAAGTTAGAATAAGTTAATTGGTTGGATTAGTTAAATGTTTCTAATCACTCACTTAATCAAATCAATCAGAAAATCGGTGAAATCATCCTTAAATCGGTGAAATCCAAAAATAAATGAAGAAACTCGAAGATTTGCAGGCAATTATAAGTGAGGCTGTTAAAAAACTGAACTTCCCGGAGTATCCTGCTGCATTATACGAACCCATAAGCTATATCCTGTCACTTGGCGGCAAACGGATGCGCCCCGCCCTGCTTTTAATGGCCTGCGACCTGTTTGGCGGCGATATAGACGCAGCCATCCCTCCTGCCTTGGCTATCGAAGTATTTCATAACTTCACGCTGATGCATGATGACATTATGGACAACGCACCCTTACGCCGCGGACATACCACAGTACATGAACGCTGGAACAAAAATGCGGCGATTTTATCAGGGGATGTGATGCTCGTAGAGGGTTATAAGCTGATGATGCAGGTTGAGGACAGTTTATTGCGACCTATCCTCGACATCTTTAATACTACGGCCACTGGTGTTTGTGAAGGTCAGCAGCTGGATATGGAGTTTGAAGATGTAGCAGATGTCAAAATTAACGAGTACCTGGAAATGATCCGCCTTAAAACTGCCGTAGTATTGGGCGGTGCCTTAAAAATAGGCGCTTTGATTGGCGGGGCAGATCTGAAGGATGCTAACCTGTTAAGCAGCTTTGGCGAACACCTGGGGCTTGCATTTCAATTGCAGGATGATATCCTGGATGTTTATGGCGATCCGGAAAAATTTGGCAAACAGGTTGGCGGTGATATCATCTCCAACAAAAAAACATACCTGTTGATAAAAGCCAAGGAGCTTGCTGATGACCAACAAACTATTGAAATAAACCAGTGGATTGATCTGAAAGAATTTGATACTACTGAAAAGGTTGAAGCAGTTACAGCCATCTATAACTCACTCGAGATAAGAAAATACGCCGAAGAAGCCATGCAAAACTATGCCGACAAAGCCTTTGATGCCCTTGATGCCATTAATTTACCCGAAGAACACAAACAATACCTGCGTGATTTTGCAGATGGATTGCTGGTAAGGGAGAATTAATTATATTTAGTGCATGAAAAGATTGTTGATCATTTCTGCCGCTATCCTACTATTTTCATTTATTAATAAAGCTTACTCCCAGACTTTAACTCCACCGGAATTTCCCGGTGGCAAACAAGCGTTTAGCGGATTTTTAAATAAGAATTTAAAATGGCCGAAAAATACGTCTGATGACATACAGGGTGTGGTAATTATTAGCTTTTTTGTGGAGAAGGATGGTACCCTTACTGAAATAAAAGTGGCCAAAAGCATGAGCCCACCTTTTGATGAAGAGGCATTACGGGTGATCAATCTTTCGCCAAAGTGGATCTCGGCTATGAAGAATAATAAGTTTATCAAATCAAAATATACGGTTCCCATCAGGTTCTATACTAACGGACAATAACCACCCCATGCGTAAACTACTGACAATTATTTTTCTACTACTTGCTGGCAGAAGCTTTTCACAAGAACTCACCTCCGGTGGCAAGCTAAAGCCCGAACAAGCTATAATGGATGTAAAGCATTACACCATTGCGCTGAACGTTGATTTCAAGCAAAAAACTATCGGCGGCTATACAACCATTGATGTAATTATGGCGCAACCGACGCATGTTTTGTTGTTTGATCTGCTTGATTCACTAAACATCAGCCAGGTTTTGGTAAATAACAAAAAGCAAGCATTTGAGTATAAAAATAACCTGATAAGGATAAATCTTGCGGATGAGCTACCGGTTGGAAAGGCAAGTGTAAAGGTCATTTACGGCGGCAAGCCCCATGTTGCCCGCAGGCCGCCATGGGATGATGGCTTCATCTGGAAAACAGATTCAACAGGTCACCAATGGATGGCTATAACAGCTGAAGGTACGGGCGGAAAGCTTTATTTTCCATGTAAGGATCACCCATCCGATGAACCAAACGAGGGCGTCGATATGATCATTACCGTCCCTAAGGACTTGGTAGTTGCTGGTCCGGGACTGCTTCAAAAAGTAACCAAACACGGCGAAACAGCTACCTTTCATTGGAAAACCCACTACACCATCAACAACTACAGCATCCTGTTTAACGTAGGCGATTTTGCAGTGGTAAGCAGAACGTACACCACTATCGATGGAAACAAAGTACCGCTGCAGTTTTACGTTTTAAAGGAACACGAAGCCAAGGCGCAGCATCACCTGGATATTTTTGAAAAAACAATTCACGAGCAGGAGAAATATTTCGGCGAATACCCGTGGGCCAAGGAAAAAATAGCCATTTGTGAAACACCGCACTTAGGTATGGAACACCAAACCATGAATGCCTATGGCAACAAGTTCCATTACACAAAAGTTGGCGGCGAGGATTATGACGGCCTAATGCACCACGAGTTCGGGCACGAATGGTGGGGTAACAAGGTAACCGCAAAGGATTGGGCCGATTACTGGATCCATGAAGGAATTTGTACTTATGGCGATGCACTGTATGTAAGAGAGTTTGAAGGCAAGGAAGCTTACATAAAATTCTTCAAGCAATCCGCGGTTACCTTTGGCAACAAAATTCCTATTGTGATGGGCAAGGACATTGACGAGGAAGCAGCATATAACGGCGATATTTATGGCAAGGGCGCATTCTTTATGCATACCATCTGCTATATAATGGGTGATAGTCTTTTCTTTCCCGCGCTTAAAAAATTCGTTACCTCTCCAAAGTACACCTACAGTAACCTGGTGAGTACAGACGATGTCCAAAACTTCTTCAGTCAGGAATCGGGAATGGATATGAAACCATTGTTCGATTTATACTTACGTTCAATTAATAAACTGGAAGTCCATATCAAAGCACAGCCACGTGGTAAATATTTGATCCAACTGGATAATATGTCTGTTCCGCTACCTATTGATGTGACTACCGATGCAGGTACAAAACGAATGATTGTTGACAGTAAAGGCATCAGGGTTGATAGTAAAATAATGCCTGTGGTGGATGCGGATAATTATTATTTGAAGAAGGTGATAATGGAATAAAATTAAAAATTGCTAAATAAATCGTGTTTATACATGAATGAGGATAGTTATTCGTTTAACAAAGAGCCAGGTATTTTTTATTATGAATTTTTTAGCGACGGGCCAAATGGAAAGATCAGAAAAGTCGTTCAATTTCAACAGGTATCCGGTAATGAAGACATCTACAATTTGGGTTTTGGCGATTTTAACGCTGAATTAAATGAAGTAGATGATTTGTCTATTTCAAACAACCTCGATACTCAAAAGATATTGGCAACGGTCGCAAACACTGTTATTGATTTTATGCGCAACATCCTAAAGCAGTTGTTTTAGCAAGAGGTTGCACCCCGTCTAGGACAAGACTTTATCAAATGGGAATTTCGCAGTTTTTGGATTAAATAGATAACAGATTTCAAATAAATGGATTTCAAAATGGCACCTGGCAACCTTTTGAGCGAGGCAGAAATTTTGAAGCGTTCTTCATTGTCAAGAAATAATAACTAATTTTACAAAACGAAAGGAAGATTGCCGATGAGCACTTTAAAAAACGATAAGAAAACCGAGTTTGATAAGTTGTCTTCACAAGAGAGGCAAGCCAAATACAGTGAGTCCACTTTTTTTAAAAAGAAAAATGAGGAGGCTGCAGCCTTTTTAAAAAAGCATCCAATCCCCGAAAAGTTTATTAAACAGTAGGTCTGCCTAAATTAATTCATAAGACTGAAATAATTCTCAAAATTCCTTAATAAGAAAAGCCCGAATTTAAATAAACCCGGGCTTTTCAATATGATTAGCTTATGCTGATTACTCAGCTGCTTTTTCTTCTGAATCAGCTGCTTTCTTTTTAGGAGCTGCTGCTTTCTTTGGTTTTGCTTCAGCAACCGGAGCTTCTGCTACTGGTGCTTCTTCAACCGCTGGTGCTGCTTCTGCTACAGGAGCTTTTGCTTCAACTACTTTTTTCTCTGCTTTTACTTTTAGTGCAGGTGCTGCTACTTCTGCAACCGGTGCTGCTTCCAAAGGTAATACAGAAACGTATGAACGGTTGTCTGCCTTCTTTTTGAAAGTTACGATACCTTCAGCCAAAGCAAATAAGGTATGATCTCTGCCGATACCTACGTTAAGGCCCGGATTGTGCTTGGTACCACGCTGACGAACGATGATGTTACCTGCAATTGCCGGCTGACCACCAAATATCTTGATACCTAAACGTTTGCTATGTGACTCGCGGCCGTTTCTGGAACTACCGGCCCCTTTTTTGTGTGCCATTTCTTAATATCTTTATGACCGATAGAAACCGGTCCGATTAAACTTTAATTATAATGTGATACCAGTGATCTCTATCTTGGTAAATTGCTGACGGTGACCATTTTTCTTCTTGTAACCCTTCCTTCTTTTCTTTTTGAAGATAATTACTTTATCACCCTTTAAATGAGACACTATCTTAGCAGATACTTTAGCGCTTTTTAAATCAGAACCTAATTTAAATTTACCTTCGTTTTCAGCTAACAATACGTTGTCAAATTCAATACTAGCGCCTTCATCACCCTGTAACCTGTGTACAAAGATCTGCTGGTCTTTTGCAACTTTAAATTGCTGTCCGGCTATACTTACTATTGCGTACATTGTTTGTTAATTATTGTTTTAAAATTCGAGGTGCAAATATA
>JALYIP010000018.1 GCA_030775685.1 Bacteroidota bacterium | reverse complement strand
ATAATTAGAGCAGCCACTTTAAAAAAGGGCCGCCCTAAACAGGCTAACATAAAGCCGCCTAAGACACAAATATAAAATAAATCATACGAATTACTTGTATATCAACACAGAATCTCGCAATGACGGGATGGTGGCAGCGCCTCCGGGGTGAGTCAACTCTACGCCAGGACATCAACATTAACGCCACCCTCTTGCCCCCACATCCGCAAACAACCATCAGCACGATCTGCCCCGTCGGGGCAACCGCTTTGTAGAAAAATAAACGCATGATATTGTGCCTCATCGGGGCTACCCTTATCCACCAATGCCCGGTTACCTTGCACACGGAGGGTAGCACCTAACGGCGCTGATCTGTCTTACCCGGTATTGCTACAAAGCGGTAGCGCCTAAGGCGCATATAAGCCCCGGGGGTACACGGCAGCCCGGATCCAAGGCGGTTTAACCATCATAAATACGTGTATTTACGCCAACAACAAAAAAACATTTTCTCAAACCCACTAACCCCCCAACCCCATGAACAATGAATTTACATCCTGGTGCAGCCACTACTACCACCTCACACAACTGCTCGAAAAGCGCAACCAACGCTTCGCCGGGCTGTTGGCCGATGCACTGCCCTACACCAACCAACGCCACTTAAGCGACTTAGACGCCATCATCGCCTGCAACCGCAAGGTACAGGCCGCCAAAGCCAAAGCCGACCAAACCTTTGAAGAACTGGAAAAGGCCCGGCGCACCATCCTGGCTATCATGGCGTATTTTGAGATCCCACCCCGCACCGTGCTCACCGGCGAGATCCCCGGCGAAATGGAGTACGAAGTATGGGCCAACGACAAGGACCAGGTTTTTATCGGCAAGATCCGCGACCTGCCAAAAGAGCCGCTTGACCCCAATATTATCCGGATCAAAATTGCGAACTGGAATAAGAGTGATGATGACGAGGAGGATTGATATAACCCCCTGCTAAGCACTGCCAACTGCCCACTACTTACGGGCCTTAGGCGCACATTATTCAAACCAATAACCCGCTTCAAAATCACTGCCAACTGACAACTACAAACTGCCAACTGATTTCAGTGGTTTCCACGCCGATAGAAGCGTGGCCGGGCTATCCGCTCATACGGCTACAGGCCTTAGGCGCGCATTATCCAAACCAATAACCCGCTTCAAAATCACTGCCAACTGCTCACTACAAACTGCAAACTGAACAAAGGCCGGTATCCGCTGCTATCCCTAACCCGGCATTTTGCTGCATAGCAGGCGGACTACCCAAACGCGGAGTACGGGTAGCCCGCCTCTTTGCCTGCCCGGATATTCACGCTGGAAGAGACGAATCTTGATAAGATTCACCGTGCTATATGGTATTCTTTCCTCGCGTCTTGAATGGTCTTAAAAAACATTAGAGGAATCATCCGAAGTTCCTTTAGTTTCCGTGAGGTTTTATTATAAATATAACTTATTTGCACGGCAATGACTTTTTTCTCCATATAATCAGAAGGGAGTAAAAAAACTTTAGTACTATCAACACTGTCTTTATCGCCTTTATTTTTTGTTATATCAGATAAAATTTCTTTATACGTTTTTACCCCTTTCGAATAAGCAGCGACTTTATAATGATTACCATTAAGATCAAAGGAAAAAGAATTTTTATTTTCAATTTTTACATTTTTTGCTCTATCATACTCTTTCCATTGAGTCTTTTGTCCATCAGATAAAATTGGAAAAGTTGTAAGAGTACGCACCTGTCCAAGTGACGGACAAGAAAAGATAACAAGAAATAGTAAAAAAAAATGTTTCATGATATTATATTTAGGTTGAGCGAATTTATATAATTTTATCAATAGTTTACCTAAAATATTAATTTATTAGTTGAGCAGCTAGTAACCGCGGATAGCTTGCAGATCACGAATATGCCACCCTCTGCTGGCTGCCGGATACTGGCGCTAGAAGAAGTTATATAATTTTTTAGATGTATATTTGAAAAATACGTTTTAACCCACTTATCCTTATCATGAAACCTGGAGACATTATTAAATCTGCAAACAATAAACATTATACTATTATCAGAGATGTAGCGGCGGGAGACCGCCCCAACGCAAATGTTTATTTATGTGAAGACGAAAATCAAAAAAAACATATCGCAAAATATTTTTATAAACAACGACCAATGCCAAACATTGCTTATGGAAAAAAGAATCATTTTGGGAGGCGCAGAGACGGTAGTCGACTAGTTTTCGATGAAATAAGGAGGATGAGTAAAAAAAATGATTTTATAATTGACCACGTAGAAAGAATTAAACACAATGGTAAATGGGTAATAATACTACAATACATCGACGGAATTACACTAACTGAATTCGTCAAAAAGCATAAATCGGACAATGAAATTGTGTATAAAGCTATAATTGCTTTTGCTAAAACGCTATCCAAATGGCACAAAAATGGATTTGCACATGGCGATCCCCACTTAGATAATTGTATCGTGGAGACCACGACTACGGGTGAACTTATGGTTTCATTGATAGATTATAGCCAGATACATCACGAAGATTTTCATTATTGTAAACAATATGATTGTTTTAAAACTAATCGTGAACGACGATTAATAGAAGACCTTGTAAACAATACATCCCACTTCGGTCGAGGATTTAAAACTGAAATATTTGCACTGCAAAAAGAAATCGGCTATAGCAACTCATTGGCTGAACTTTTTGATAAATATTATGTTACTTAGCCTGCTTTCCAAAGCCTATGAATTCAATGTGAGCGAATAATAAAGCTCCTCCCGCTGCTTGGTCACCACGCAGTATGTAGCAATGAAGGCCTTACGATTATTTCGCTTTTCCGCTGACTACCTGAATACAGACCACATACGACACGCTTGTCGTAGCGAAAAAATCGCTTGCGGTAGCTGACGTAATTTCAATATTATAGTTGCCCTTTAAAACATATCACCGCAAAAGCCATTTACTTCTAAAAACAAATTAAAAAATAACACAGATGATTGAAATTTTAGAAAAAGTGCTATCAGAATGCAAGGAATATGTTGATGAATTAAAAAAATGCCCGAAGGGATATTTTCTTTACCGAGGCACGAATTACGAAATAGGTGACGCAAAATTACTCGAAAGCAGATTAGCGCATCGCCCCCCATTGAATATGCCTCCAAATTTGCATGATTCCATCAACAAAATTGCAGAAAGAAAATTCGGGTGGAAAATCAGAAACGGTGTTTTTTGTTACGGTTTTACCTCCTTAGACGACGTTCCAGACCAATTGGGGTACGGAAAGCAATATTTATGTTTTCCTGTAGGATATTTCACCTTTATATATAGTCCGCAGCACTTCGACCTTGTTGGTCATTTTAATCAAATGGACTATCAGGTTTCCGATTCTTACATTGAGCAGTTACTGTTTAAAACCGATTCACTTAAGGATGCAATTGATTCAAATAAATACAGAAACGGAATTAGTAATGAAATAATCATTAATGTGCCAAAGTTTTATTTGGCAGACGTTATTCATCGTAATAGTTTGGCAGAAGCAATTTGGAGTTAATTGGGGACTTCAAATCGTTTATCATATTGTTGCAGAATCTCACTATATATATACTTAATATCTTCTTGAGTACTGTGGCGGCAAGTTTCTTTTAATTGCTGAATTAGCAATTCGACTTCTTCGTCACTTATATTCGAGTTCAGTGCCGCCTTAACATAGTTAACTGTGGCCAGTTCAGTTAGATACCAAACTTTTAACTTCTTCGATATTTCTATTGCTTTTGTATAATAATTTTTACCCAGTTCAACCTTATTTTGTTTAAACAAAATAAGACCTGCTGTTGCGTTGCAATACATTTGTTCGCTGTTGGTATAGTTTTCAGGATTTTGTATAACATTCCTAATGGATTTTTCAAATAAGGTAATAGCTTCGTCAATTTGACCATCTTGAACCAAGTAATAAACTAAGTTGTTAGCTAAAACAACATCCGTAGGATCCATTTGCAACCCTTTCTTTGTAAGCTCTACACTCGCGTTGTATTTTTTATAATAAAAACCTAGTATGTAAGATGCAGCCTTTATCGGTCGAACAGAAAACGGCTCGTCTTTCTGCCATAGTAACGCTTGGTCATAAGACTCTGGAAAGTTTCCTGTTTCATAATAGTAAATAGCTTTAGCTTCAAACGCCAGGGGCAACTCATATTTTAAAGTGTCAACGTCAAACCCACTTAAGTTTTCAGCCATCCAACTCACTTGAGCTAAGGAATTATCTGTTGGATTAAGCAGCGACTGTCTAAAATATTTTTTTGCTTGTTTACTGTGACCGTTTTTAAATTCTGATGTTCCAAGCGCACTTGCCAATTCTGTGATAGAAAAAATGTCTTGTGAATTATCTGCAACGTATAATTCTCCAACCTTAGTCATTCTCGAAAAACGGTTCATCACTTGAGAGTAAGCAATGTCTGCGGATATTAACCAGGGGTCTTTTTTAGCAAACTCCGCACTTTTTACTACATAAAGTGACCTTTCAGGATCACCTTTAAAATGATGATAAAATCTCGATGCAGATCGTACAATAAATCTATTATCTTTATCTAATGACAGTGCATTACGAATGGCTTTTTCACCTTTCTTCACTTGCCCTTCCAAAGCATAAAGCCTTCCTAACTCCATCCATGCTATTGGATTTTTGGGCTCAGCAATCAGAGCTTGTTTAACCTTTCTAATTTCATGTCTTGTAGTTGCTGCAATTGAAGCGTTATCATCAATTTGAACGAAAGTGTCTGTTGGCCGTATTAATCTTGCGGCAAGTTTAGTCAACGGGTCAAGTTCTGATTCTGAATTATCCAGTATGTATTTCGCAATATTTTGAAATTCAGCTGCAACCCCCAAAACGTAAGCTGACCCCAGAATATCACCCGCGAAGGACAAATTTTTATTTTTTTTCCATAACTCAGATTGCTGCTCTATGAAAGCTTGTTCGTTTTTAACTTTAATATTTTTTAACGTATTTTCGTTGAGACCTAACTCCCCAGTTGACAGAGCTAAATCGAAACTTCGCAGCCTGGGTATCACCCTTCTTTCTTCAGTTTTGAAAATTATTGACATTAGAGCTGTTTAAGTTTGATTCGACGTGCTAACAAATCAAATGTAGTTATGAAACGTTCTAAACTAAAATTTGAACCTTTTTGAATAATACTTTTCTCATGTCCTCTTTCTAACGGGTCAGGATTGCAGAGAAATCTCACAGCTTCTATTAACTTTTCACGCAAATAATCATCCTTTATTTTCCTCCCTATGTCTACCAATGCCTTTTCAAAAGCAATAATAACATAGGACTTTACCGATTCATACCTCCCATAGTTTTGCGGCAGATTCCAAGACAATGAATCACTTAGATTAAGTTTAATAAGAGCAGTCATACTGGTGTCCGTAAAATAAAAAGCAATCATGCTACCGAGTAAATACAAATCGCAACCAATTCTTCGAATTGTGTCGTCCGAATTCAAGGCTCCATATAAAAGCTCTGGAGGGGCATATTCCCTTGTTCCAGCAAGGTCCAACAATTGCCGATTTGGTAAAATATTTTGATTACTATTGATTGTGACGGCACTGCCTAAGTCACTTATTTTAGTCTTCAACGTGGATATCCGTACGACGTTTGATGGCTTAATATCTTGGTGGGCTATTGATAATTTGTGAAGTTCAGCTAGACCTTTCGCTAATTGATGAAGTGATCTAATTTTCCATTCTAACGTAACGTTATCAGTATGTAGGACATTCCTTAAATCTCCTTTTTCTGCTAATTCTAAAATCAAGTATTCTACCCTTGGGTAGCTTTTAACTTCGGTAACAATGACGGTTCCTTTATCTAATATTTCAATAACATTCTTACATCCGTTGTCGCGACAAATTTCTAAAATCTCCCTTTCTAAATTGTAAGCAGCGGTTATATTGTTTATTTCTTTTGTGAAATCATCTGTCGCCTTTAGTGCTGCACTGTAATCAAAAGCCTTCAAAAAACCTTTTTTACCATCATTTTCAACCTCATAGTAGCTTGAATAAATACCGCCTGTTTGGTGTAGACTATTACTCAACTTTTTCAATACACGCCAGCCTCCCTCTAATTCTTTACCTTCGAGAAGTTGCGCTGCCTGTTCGGTTTCAGGGTCCATATTTGCAGATTTTATCAAAGATGCTGTTTTTGTTTGGAAATCAGAACACCCCGCCGGTTCAAACGTCCCGCTTGAATCAGAACAAATGTAAGCGTCCCAGCTCCCGCAAGGGTTTTCCGCTGCCGCAAGGCTCCTGCCTTGTGGCCCGCATTTAGGTAGCGAATAGAAGGGTAACCTATCTTTTATTATTTGTCGCATGTTTACCAAGCAGTGGGCCACAAGCGACACGCTTGCGGCAGCGAAAAACGCTTGCGGCAGCATAGAAAATAATATAATTTATATCTTTATTGCACTAAACTGACTTCAAAATGCTTCTTTATAAATACAAGCCATGGAATCGTTTTACAAAAGACATCATTTTAAATTCCCGAATATATTTTCCGACAAAACAAAAGTTGAACGACCCTGCGGAATTAATACATGAGATCAAAATTATTAGTAAAACATGGGATGAGTCGTTTGAGTTCACTCGGCGTTCAATAAGTAAAGCGCCTTTTCGGTTAGCAGATTCTATTCACGAAAAATACAGGTTTCTTGACGCGATTGTGGAAGACTATCCTGAAGTATTAAACGATTCATCATTCGCGAAGTACTACTTTTCAAATGACCAATTTCTTCACGTTGCAGAGCAAGTTTATCATCAAACCAGCGATTTTCATAATGCTCTTAAATATTTCGTGATGGTTTGTGTTGAGGATTGGAATTATTTACGTTATACACCGCAAGAAATCCTTAACAAGATAAATTCCACCATCGATCGGATTGGGGTTCTCTCCTTATCGCAAAGAAGTAATTGTCCTGTTATGTGGGCCCATTATTCAGAAAATCACCATGGCGTAGTGTTAATTTTTGACAATCAACAAGACAATTTATTTTCGGAAGCCAGAAAAGTTCAATACATCGCAAAACGACCGATAATTACATTTGAAAATGTTGCAGATGTGTTTTATTTAAAATCAAATGCGTGGCGTTACGAAAAAGAAATTCGTGTTTTGAAACAACAAGGGAATTTACCTTACTCGTTCAATAGGAGCGCACTAAAAGGGATAATATTAGGGATGCATATGGCAGATGATACTCGCCTGGAAATTGCAGAGTTGATTAGGTCAAAATGTCCCGATGTGAAACTCTATCAGGCAAAATCATCGCTGAATACCTATTCGGTTGGTTATGTTAGATATAAATAACTATCAGCCTGCAAACCGCTGCCGCAAGCGTATCGCTTGTGGCCCGAGTTTAGGTAGCCAATAGAAAGGTATCGGGAATTTAGGGTAACCTATCTTTTTATTATTTATCGCATGTTTACCAAGCAGTGGGCCACAAGCGACACGCTTGCGGCAGCGGGGGCGCTGAAGGGGGTGCAGAGCTTGGAGCATTTGTAGGGTCATTTATTGGCCCTTGGGGGACAGTTATTGGCGGAGTTGTTGGAGGCGTAGCCGGTGGAATTTATGGCGGGATTAAGGGTAGTGACATTGGTGACGACCTATATGATAAGATTGGGAATTAATAATAATTACACACTATAATAAAAGAGAAATGAGATTTTGGAACCTGGCGCATTATTGCATGTACGAATTACAATTAAATTTCCATAAGTTATTCAGATTTATAAACCCTGTATATTATTTGTATAAGATTCCGTTTATCAAGAGATATTTTGCAAAAAAATACAACACCAATGATATGCCGCGATATGTTGATGATGCTGTATTTGATAATCCTAGGAATGGACAACCTATTGTGTGGGCAGGAATACATATGGGTATTATGTTAATAAGCATTCAAATTATACTTTTTAATATAGTTCAAGTTCTTATTAATAAAAATTTGAACAACTATATTTTCGATAATGAAAAGTTGAAATTCATTGCTATTGTGACTTTTTTAACCATTTCAGGTATTATAAATTATGCACTCGTTTTTAAAGATAAGAAATACTTGGTTTATTTTGACGAGTTTAATAAGATATCACGCAGCACAATAATATGGTACTGCGTATTTTTCGTCTTGGGATACATATCACTGATACTATCGACTATATACAGTTTCTCATGGCTTAAGAATATTTAATTTATCTATGCAGATAGTTGTTATATGACTATCTGTATATCTGTTAATGCGTTTTTTTAGCAATTGTTGGGTCCCCCCACGTTCTGAAAGCTTTACATAAAGCTGAAAGAACTATTGTTGGCGCCTATATTAGATCAACTTTAGGCGCAGCAGGCGGTGCAGCCTTATTTGGTGGTGTTGTTGGCTATTTTACCTTGGGATTTGGAGCGGCACCCCTCACTGGTCGAAGTCTATCAACTTCGACCTAAAATATAACAAGCATTCTGCTTGCCTGTAAACAAAAATGCCACCTGCATTGCAAAAACGATATTGTCAGCGGCACGCATGAACCGTCGGCGGGAAAAAAGGCTTCATTTTATCTGCCGCCCCGTTTTAAAGTGATCACCGCAACTTCGGGCCACATACCTATCCGGCCCTTCAACCCTAAAAATCCAAACCCGCGGTTAACATACAGGTACCGCCCTGCGTTTTGGTAAAGCCCGGCCCATTGCTTGTAAACATATTGGATGGGGCTCCACTTAATTCCTAAAAAATCAATACCGAACTGCATGCCATGGGTATGCCCCGACAGTGTTAGGTGGATGCGCTGGTCATGTTCCAGCGTTACACCTTCCCAGTGTGAAGGGTCGTGCGACATAAGTACCTTGAAGGCATCGCCCGGCACGCGGGCGGTAGCTTTTTCCAGGTCGCCATACTTATGAAAGCCGCCTTTACCCCAGTTTTCCACACCGATCAATTCGATAGATTGATCGTCTTTTTTGAGCGTCACCGCTTCGTCAAGCAGCAAGCGGAACCCGATCTCGGAATGAACTTGTTTTAACCGCTTTAAATTTGCCTGCTTGGCCTCCGCGCTTTCCCATTGGATATAATCGCCGTAATCATGATTGCCCAGGATAGAAAACTTGCCCGTCCGAGCCTTCAGCCCTGCGAATGCCGGGATCCACTGATCCATTTCCGAGGCCTTGTTGTTCACCAGGTCGCCGGTAAATAAGATAACGTCACTTTGCTGATCGTTCACCAGGTCGAGCCCCTTCTGTACGCCTGCTGCATTGGTAAAGCTGCCGGAATGCACGTCAGTAATCTGCGTGATGGTGAAGCCATCAAAAGCTTCCGGCAGATCCGGGAACCAGATGGTTTCGCGCCGCAACCGGTAAAAATGCCGCCCCCGCGTAATGCCAAACAGCACCACCAGGAACATAATAGCCGAAACACCCAAGGCCAGTTCACTCACCCAAACTTGCCTTGGCGGAAAGCCCCGAAACAGTCGTGAGATATCTTCAACGAGTAAAACAGGAACTGCCAATAAGCGGGGAATAAATGCCAACAGCATTAGCCCCATCACCCAGGTAATCAGCGTTTGCTGTGTTTGTGAGCCGCGCCGCACAAAGATCACCGCGGCCAGGCCGCCCATCAGCACCAGGTCGATTACCCAATAGATCCATAAATAATCGGCAGCGCCTGTTAACGTGTGTATAGCCTGGTAAAAATAAAGGTCGGTACAAAGCCAGAGGAGAATAATTAAGGGAAGTCTTTTAGCCATTTTAAAAAGAATACAATACTAGTATATCAATGCAGACGATTGAGCGGCGAGAATATTTTAAATTTTTTAAAAATGTGGAATTATTTAAAAGCCGGCTTTAATAACCACGAGGTGGTAGTGCCCAACACGGCCCCGCCAAAAACATCGCTGGGGTAGTGTACCCCCAGGTACATCCGCGAGTAACCCACCGACCCAGCCCATAAATACGACGGAACGATCACGTACCACTTAGGATACGCCCTTGATAAGGCCGTTGCAACCGCAAAGCTTGTTGATGTATGCCCCGAAGGGAACGAGGTACTGCCGGCATTGTAAACGGCCACAATTTTTAAATTTTGCACAAACGGTCGGCGGCGCTTAAATATGGTTTTCATCAGCATGGTAGCGCCAAAAGTTATGGCTGCGCTGCTGCCCACATATAACGCGTTTTGGCGCATCTCGCTATCGTGCCTTACTACACCGCCAACCATTAATGCCACAGGTATGCTGTAGGAAACATAAGTAAGTGAATTTGATAAAAACAGCATCTTTTTTGTTTCGCTGTCATCGCGCTTCAAAGCAAGGTTGATCAAAAATTTATCGTCAAACCGCTGCACAAAGTTGTTCACCTGTGCTGCCTGTACCTTTACTTGTGTAGTGGTTTTTGTCTGTTCCGGGGTTTTGGGTTGCTCTTCTGTCTTTATCTGCCCAAAAACGTTCCCTGCAAAGATGAAACCAACAAATATCTGCAGAACAAATAACGCATTGATTACCCTTGTACACCTGCTTATTTTCATAACCATACCGGTATAATTATATAATACTTATAGTCTGTTTAAAGGCGTTTACATTAACGCAATAATTGCTTAACATAAAACCCTTTAAATTGTTAACGCGTTTGAGCTATTAAATCTGCCGGTCAACCAGGAACCGACGCAACAATAATAGCAAACAAAAGCGCCTCCCGGAAATCCCGGGAGGCGCTTCTTTAATTTCAATCGGGATATTTTAAAACCCATACATCCCGCCCGACACGGAAATTTGTTCACCCGTAATCCAGGCTGCATCATCGGAGGCAAGAAATACGACAGCTTTCGCAATATCTGCGGGCTGGCCTCTGCGGCCAAGCGGTGTTTTTTCTACAAACATCCTTTCATACTCACTGCCAACAGTAACGCCCGCGCTGGCTGCACCTTCTGTTTCCGTGGCGCCCGGTAAAATAGAATTGATCCGAACGTTTTTTGCGCCCAGTTCTTTTGATAGCGCAATGGTGAAGGCATCTAATGCCGCCTTAGTTGAAGAGTACAACGACGCTCCCGGCAGCGGGTATTTGCTGGCACCAGAACTGATATTGATGATGTTACCGCCTTTGTCGCCAAACAGTTTCAAAGCTGCCTGGATAGTCAGGATAGGTCCTAATACATTGACGTTGAAACTCTGATGAAATGCCGCTATCGAGATCTGTTCTATAGGCGCGTATCCCTGGGCAACCGCGTTATTCACCAAAATATCCATACCGCCGAAAGTCTTCTCTGTTTCGTCAAACAGCCTGATCACATCGGCTTCATTCGATACATCGGCCTGTACCGCAATGGCTGTGCCCCCGTTGTCGGTTATTTCCTTAACTACTTTATCTGCGCTTTCTTTACTTGACGCATAATTTACAACAACCTTTGCACCGGCTGCCGCAAAGTGTTTTGCGATAGCTGCGCCTATTCCTTTTGAAGCACCGGTAACTACCGCTACTTTGTTTTTTAATTTACTCATTATTCCTATTTATTAATGCTTTTTTGTTGAGATCTGTTCAATTATTTAATTGCAAATTCTCCGGGATTGCTCCGTTCTGAATAATATCCAAAGATGCTGTACTTTAACCGCCTGAGTGTTGACGTGAATCATTAAATACGCTTGATATAGGTCAATTCAGGGTGATGACCTAAATCATATTTCCCCGGTAACGAATTGTAAAATAGCAACTTAAGATATCGGGAAAAAACCCGGGAAGTAAAAAGCCAGAAAGATCACAACGGCATATTTTACGTTGTTGAGAACTTTTTTGTATTAAAGAAGATCTATCGATAGGGATTTCGGAAGCGGCAATTGAAAAGCCGGGCGCTTATTTAAAAGAGTTTTTCTTCAGCCTGCTCAAAGTTTCCGGCGATAAACCCAGGTAGGAAGCGATCATGTTTTGCGGAAACCGCTGCAGAAATTGCGGATAATTGCTTACCAGATCCTCATAACGCTCTTCTGCCGTATAGCTCATAGCGGCCTGCACTCTTTTCTGGTTTGCGATGGTATAATTTTGACTGATTACGTTCGCCATCGCTAAAAAGGCGGGGATCTGCTTAAGATACTCCTCAATTTGAGCATTGGTTGATTGCAGCACCTCCAGGTCCTCCAGCGCTTCGATATTAAAGCGGCTTGGCGTTAACAGGTAAAAGCTTTCAAAATCGGCCAGCCACCAGTTTTCCAAAGATAATTTCAGGATATGTTCATGCCCTTTTTCATCTACCGTAAAGGTCCTGGCAGATCCTTTTACAATAAACCCAATATATTTGCATACATCTCCTTCCTGTAAAAAGTATTGCCGTTTTCGAAGTTTTTTGGGTTTGAAATGCGCCATTAACAACTGCTTATCATCCGCTGAAAGCAGCTTGCCTGATATTTCCTGGATGTAATCGAAAAACGGTTCAAAATTGGACATCGTTCAAGTATATAATTATTCGCAATTTACTCAAGCTGCCTGATAAAAAACTAAAAAAAATCCCTGCGTCCGAAGAAACAGGGATTTAAAAGAAACTTAAAATCAAACTGTGGTTCCCTTTGTCCACGAGGCAGGGTCACATCAAAATTTACGACCACTCATCAGCTGAACTTCACCAGGTCCTGGAAGATGAGTTTACCCCAGGTATTTCCGTGCGCCTGCACAAGCAGTCCGCCTTCCGAAAGCCCGCCAAGTTTGACTGGCGCGAAACCGAGATTTTCCGCAAGCGTACCAATCTCCGCTGCTGCGCCGTCATCGTCGCTCGCCAGGAACACTACCCTCTTGCCGCCATGTACGGCCGGGTCCTGTTCCAGAATGGCAGCGCCCAAATGGTTGAAGCCCTTGACCACTTTGCCGCCAGTGAAGGCCTTCGCGACAACCCTGGCAGAAGGCAGTCCACCCAGCTTCTCAGGGGGCACACCGTAGGCATTGGTCACATCAACGATGGTCTTTCCTCGCCAGGTTGGCAACGCCTTCGCTACATCCGGGTGCGACTCGAAACGCACAGCCAAAAAGATGACGTCCGCCTTAACCGCTTCCGCCAGTGTTGTGGGAATGATCTCCGATCCGATTGCGGCGGCATCGGGTGCAAAGCTTTCCGGGTCGCGCGTGGTTGCAACAGATACTTTGATACCGTTGCGGGCAAACGCCCTGGCCAGGGCCTGGCCGATCTTGCCGAAGCCGACAATTGCGTAGCTTCCTGCTTTATTTTCTGATTTACTCATTTTGAAATTATTTTAATTACTTAATAGGATGTGGTCAATTATTTAGACAGATAGGTCATACCACCATCAACAAGGAGTTCGGCGCCAAGCATAAACGAAGAATCATCAGAGGCCAGGAAAACAGCTGTTTTTCCAATGTCAGACGGTTGCCCTATTCTGCCTGTCGGCATTACACTTGCAAAGTGTGTTTTTACAGCTTCAATTTGTTCTGCGGGAACAAACTTTTCAAATGCCGGTGTATCTGTTGTGCCTGGTGTTATTACATTTACCCTGATTTTTCTATCTAAAAGGTCGCTTGAAAATCCTTTTGCAAAAAAGATCACAGCTGCTTTCGCCGCGCCATAAAGCGTAAAATTCGCATATGCCCGATGGGCAGCATTTGAACCGATCAAAATAATAGAACCACCATCATTCATATAGGGCAGTGCTTTTTGAACGGTGAAGTAAACACTTTTCAGGTTTAAATCCATTGTCTTGTCATAGTCGGCTTCCTCAATTGTTGCCACAGTTCCCACAGCTCCACCGCCCGCGTTGGCAACAAGCACGTCTATTTTACCAAATTTTTCAGCCGTTGTTGCAAACACGCTGCCCAGGTCGGCAACATTGGTTACATCGGCATTTATGGCTATAAAACCATCACCAAGTTGCGCCACAGAGCTGTCTAAAGTTTCCTGGTTCCTGCCGACAATAGCACCAACAGCGCCTTCATTTTTTAATGCCTGGGCAATGCCAAATCCGATACCACTATTACCCCCCGTAATCACTGCTACTTTATTTTTTAATCTGCTCATTTTTAATTTATATTTAAATTTGTTTCGCAAAGATACCGTCAATAGTTTATATTTGTAACTATTGATAGTCTATTCTGGTTACCATTGGGTAACTACAAATTTTAAAAATATGAGAGACGAAAGATTTTGCGCTTCGAATTGCCCATTTACGAGAGCCATTGGCACTATTAGTAATAAATGGAAACCAATAATCATAAATGTAATTGGCACCCGTTCCATTCGTTTTGGTCAGTTGGATGCCATAATACCACACATTTCAAGGAAAGTACTAACCGAACAACTAAAAGAGCTGGAAGAAGATGGACTATTGGAAAGATTGGCTTATAAGGAATTACCACCAAGGGTAGAATATAAGTTATCTGAAAAAGGCTTGGCGTTTTTGCCTATTTTAGAATACATAAAAGAATGGAATTGCAAATATGAAATAGTTCCAACACTCGAAGAGGCTGATTATAAGTAGCGTAAATTATGCCAGGTAGCATATAATCGAAACTTGGAAATGAACCCCGCCGGTTCAAGCGTCCCGCTGACGTCAACAAATAATCCTCAGCGGACTTTCAGGGTTAGCACTGCTATACCAGTATTCATGCGCCAAGCCCACAACCCCTGCCCTTACCGGATTTTCGTGAATGTACTCAATTTTTTGTTTGATCACCGCAACATAAGCCCCCGGACTCGTAGATCCGGGGGCTTATTCCTGCTTATTTTTTCACGGTATCATCGGGAATGGGCACATTCTCGATCTTGATGTTTTTTGGCGGCAGTGTTTTTCCGCTATCTGATTTTTCTTTTTCAAAGTCTTTGCCGTAATTCCGCCAATTGTAATAAAAAATAAAGTCATCCTCATTAGCCAGGGCTTGTGCCTTGGGCTTTAAACTTTCCTCGAGTGATTTCAAGGAGGTTGTAGCTGACTCCTTTAAAAAAAACATATGATATTCAAAATACCGCTTTCGACCTGCGCTGTTACTTCTAACATAATTATCAATAAATGAATTACTTGAAGCATCATTTTGATAACCTTTTATCAGAAAAAAATCAAACCGTCTAACCTGGATTTTATTATCCATAACAGAACTATCAATTTTTTGTACCCGAATAGGTATAACGGAGATATTAGGGCTGCTTTTACATGCAGCCAATAATATCAAATATAAGGTTAAGAATCTATATCTCATTATTTTTTAATGGGATTCCAGCATCCCGGTTGAACCGACGGGGAACTTGTTATATCAGCAGCAATAGTTCAAAGCCTCCGCAACCGCTCTATTCATTCCTCAACCCCTTTACAGGATTCGCTGTAGCTGACCTCATCGTCCGGAAACTAATAGTCACCAGTGCTATTAACATTGCCCCCGCACCCGCCAGTATAAACACCCATAAGTTCAGGTTGGTATGATAGGCAAACTTCTGCAACCATTTGTGTATAAAGATCCATGCTATAGGCGACGATATCAGCAACGAAATAGCTATCAGCACAACCACCTCCTTATTCAGCATAGTTAATATATTGGTAACGCTGGCGCCCAGCACTTTCCTGATGCTGATCTCTTTGGTCCTTCGCTCGGTGGTAAACATCGCTAAGCCGAACAAACCCATGCACGAAATAAAGATGGTGACGACCGTTGCGGTTTGCATAAGCCACCTGGTGCGTTGCTCGTTTTCGTACATTTTGGAAAAGGAATCGCTCAGGAAGGTATAATCAAAGGCATCCTTTGGGACAAGTTCTTTCCACTCTTTTGCAATGTTGTTTACCAGTGCCGGAATATCACCCTTGTGGTTTCCGGCAGGCGACAGCTTTAAAGCTATTCCCCACTGTATATCTGGGTTATTTGATATGGTACAAGGCAAAATTTGGTCATAAGGCGTACTTTCGCAAAAATCGGCAACCACACCCACTATGGGATAAGCTTTATCCCGGGCACCGGTGTTTAAAAGCCGGCCAATGGCCTTTTGGGGATCAGTAAAACCCATGGCCTTTGCCGCGGTAACATTTACCAGGTATTCCGTTACGCTGTCGGTATGCAGCAAATTACGGCCGGCAACTATCTTCATGTGGTAAAATGACACCAAATCCTCGTTACCCGAATAGGTGTACGACTCGATTTTTTGCCCGTTACTTCCCTGTAATTGTATATCGCTTATCATGTGGCTGTTGCCCATCGGCGGGTTAACCTGCCTTATAACCTGCTTAATACCGGGCATTTGTCTTATTTTTTCGGCAAGCACTTTTGCTTTCCCGGCATTGCCAAACAGGCTTCTTAACGTAATGATATTAGTCGTTTTAACGCCCAGGTCTACGTTTTGCATGTAGTCAACCTGCTGATTAACCATTATAGTACCGATGATGAAAATAAGCGAGATGGTAAACTGGAAAACGATAAGGCTTTTACGCAGGTAGCCCTTATTGCCCGGCCGGTTGCTTGCTTCGCCCTTCAGGCTGGCCACAGCTTTAAATGCAGATAACACCCGTGCAGGATAAAAGCCGGCAAGCAACGTAGTAAAAATGGCAATGCAAGTCAAAAATATCCAGGTGGTATAATTTGAAAAGCTAAATTTAACGCCCGCCGGGATATAGCTGGCGAACAAATTCAACAAAGGCTGCATGGCAATAACGGCTATGGCGACCGCCAATAAGGCAAGGATAAATGTCTCGGTTAAAAATTGGATAAGGATACCGCCCCGACCGCTGCCCAGCACCTTCAGGATGCCTATATCCTTAGTGCGTTGTATAGCTTGCGCCGTTGATAAATTGACGAAATTAACGGCTGCGATAAGTAATATAAATACGGCCACTGCCGACAGCATATACAGCACCCTCAAATCAGCTTTATCCCCGTGCCCACCATACTCTTTGTTAAAATGAATACCGGTAAATGGCTGTAGCTGCGCGTGCGTTTTCGGAAGGAGTGGAAAGACATGTTTTTTTACAAATGCCGGAAATTGCGCATTTATCTGTGAAGGGTTAACGTTTGCCGCTAACTTTACCAGCACCTGGCTGCTGCCAATAATTGCACCCGGGTTATCTAACAAGATACGGTGTTTTAAAACACTGTTCTTAATGGTGCTGAATGAAATAAAATCGGAGAAATTAAAATCGGAATTTTTATTCCAGTCTTGCAGGATCCCGGTTACTGTTACAGTAAGTGAATCGTCGTAAATGATCGTTCTGCCTATCATTTTGTCGGGCGGCAGGTTGCCAAAATAGGTTTTCGCGCGGCTTTGCGTCAGCACTACGGTCATAGGATTAGCCGATGTTTTTTTGCTGCCGCTTAACCAGGTGTACGGCAATATGTCGAAATAATCAGGTTGGGCAATTATCGCCGCTGTGTTATCGAAAGTTTTAACCACTTCGTCGCCCGCCTTTATCGTCACTTTTGGCTTATAGATCTGAAAAGCAGCCACCGTTTCCAGCCCTGATAGATTATTGCGCATCGCATCTGGCATAGTGCCGGGCACGCAATTCCAATGCATAAGGCCGGGGCCAACGCCCCCAGCAGAACTTATGTCCACACAATAAATACGTTCCTTGTCCGGGTGAAAAGTATCAAAGCTAAACTCGAAACTGGCTACCAAATAAATTACCAGGCACCCGCAAATACCCAGCGCAAGACCCATAACATTGATGGCGGAATAGGTTTTATGGCGTATGATGTGACGCCAGGCATTCTTTAAATAATTGCTAAACATAAAATTGCGGTTTAATTTTTCATGAGACCACCTTGTGCTGGTTTCCTGATTCGAATTTACCGCTGCAAATTGATGGTGGCGTCCTAAATTATAAGATAGGAACTCTTTTCTCAGTTCAGTTTTATATTCCGCCGGAGTTTTGCCTGTCATTTTTTTAAAAATAAGGTTAAAGGTACTTTTCGAGTTAAACCCGGAATCATACGCAATACCCAGCAGCGTTATTCCGTCATAAGCGGGATCCTGCATTCTTTTGATCACCTCCGCTACGCGATATTCATTAATGAAATCATTGAAGCTTTTTTTGAGCACTGTATTGATGATACGGGATAATTCATGGGGAGTCAATGCAAGCTTTTCAGAAAGTGAGCTTAGGCTTAATTCCGAATCCTGATAATAGCGGTTTTCTTTAATCGCTTTCTTTAGCCAAATACCTTTTTGCTTTAATTCGGCCGGGGGCATTGGTTTAAAAACAGGAGGTGCCGGTGTCGCCATCCCGGCTTCCGGTCTGAAAAGAGCCATAGCTGCCATCCAGATGGTCACTACCGCCAAAAGAAGATATAAAAGATAATAAGCACGTATCCCTAATTGTCCATGGTAATAAAAATAATTCATGCCAATAAACGGGATCCACAATAACCATATCAGGCCGAAACCCATCAATAGGCGATGCAGCCACCGCAGTTCGTACCTGTACCGGTCACTCACATCATTAAATTTCAACTGATCGTAAAAACGTTCTATCAGCCTGAAGGACCAATACAAGTAAGTGGCAACTGAAATAAACGTCAACAACTGCAATACCGGGTCCAACTGACGAAAAGTTAGCGTATCATAAGTAGCCGCGACGGTTCTAATGCTCTCTTTAATCTCCAACACCAGTACTCCCTGCTGCAACAAAAAAGGGCCAAAATGCAGCAGGTCCATCCAACTAAGCTTATATTCCGGCCGGGTAATTTTAAGCACATAAAAATAGATCAGCGGGCCAAGCGCCAGCGAAAATTGCAGCGGCAGCCAGCTCCAGTGTGGGAAGTTGGTTCCAGGTCCCATATCGATGCCCACCTCTCGAATCATCCACAAAACAATAGTTGCAAGAGCCAAGCCAAGAAACCGGTTTGCGGTCCGGTTGATCCTTTTGGTAAACCACAATTGCAGCGTAAAAGTCAGCCCGATAAAGACCGTTCCCAGGACGGCCAGGTCGTACAGGCTAAAGCTAATATGGAATGTATATGGATTCAAGTAAGCAACCGCCTCAATCGCCGTTCCAAATTTCCAAATCGCTGTTATATAATGAATTGCATCCTAACTTACACCAATCATTGTAACGATATTGAACATCAGGCTGTTCGGTTTTGAATTGAACTGTGTCGGTTGATTAGGGCTCAAAGATTAGTTGTATCGCTGAAATAATATTTGTAAAATGCGGATGACTTGTTCCGTAACTTATCTGCAAAATCCCACTAATCTCTATTCTATGACCTCTAATCACTCGGAACGTAAACTCTTCACCGGGTTTGCCAGGGCGGCTCTTACAGCTTTATAACCTACCGTAGCCCAACCTATTAATAACGAGGTTGCAATAGCGGCCGCAAAAACCCATAGGCCCGGCGAAATGCGATAGGCGAATGTTTGCAGCCATCCGTTCATCAGGTACCAGGCGGCGGGCGCGCCAATTGCAAACGCCACTGCAATAAGCGCAATAAATTCCTTCGAAAACAAATACACGATGCTCCCTATTGATGCGCCTAAAACCTTTCGGATGCCCACTTCCCTGGTACGCTGTACCGCCATAAACGATACCAGGCCATACAAGCCAAGGCAGGAAATGAAAATGGCAATGATCGCGAATATTTTGTAGATCTGCTCCAGCTGGTTTTCCTGCATATAAAATTTTGCTATACTATCATCAACAAAAAAACCAGTGTATACATATTCCGGGTAGTTGTTTTTCCAAAGGTTTTGTACTGCTGCCGCCGTCTTTGTCAGCTTTTGGCCTTCAATTTTTACAGCTATTTCCTGTTCGGATTTTTTGGCGGGGTATATCACCAGGGGTTTAATTTCCTCGCGCATGGAGTTGGTTTTAAAATCGGCTACCACGCCAACTATAGGCAGGTTTGCGTAATTGTCGAAGGTGATGGTTTTGCCCAAAGCGTCTTCCGCGCGTTTAATGCCGAGTTTGTGTATAAAAGTTTCGTTAACCACCAGCTGGCGTGCGGTGTCGCTGGGTTCATAGCCTTTGCCCGCCATAAACCTGAGGCCGAAAGTTTTAAAGTAATCGGCATCGGCTACTTTCATGAAGATATCAAAGCCCGGATCTTTTTCTGAATGATTGAAGAAAAAATTGCTTGAATTGTTGTGCATTGACGATGGTACATCAGCTGAAAAGCTGGCCGCCTTTACACCGGGCAATGTAAGTACCTGTTGTTTAAAGCTATTCAGGCGCAATAAACCGACGCTATCAGTAGGGCATGGTATGGCCAGCACCGCATCTTTATTAAAGCCGAGATCGGCATTGTTTACAAAATCCATTTGTTTAACGGCTATGGCCGTTCCGATAATCAGCAATTGGGAAATGGCAAACTGGGTAATTACCAGCACGCGGCGGAGCGATATACCACCGACAGCTGTGGAACTGATCTTATTTTTCAACGCCTGGATAGGTTTAAACCCCGATACGATGAGTGCCGGGTATACCCCCGAAAGCAGTACCACTGCGCATATCACGCAAGCCAGGAAAAGCAATATGCCGGGATTGAACAGGCCTATGTTATCTGGTACGCTGGCAATATTTTTGAGTAAGGGCAAAGCCAGTTCGGCTACACATACAGCAAGCCCTGCCGACAACAGTACAATAATGGTCGTTTCGCACATCACCAGGCCTATCAATTGCCCGCGACTACTGCCCAGCACTTTGCGGATCCCTACCTCCTTGCTCCGGCCTACGGATTGGGCCGTTGAAAGATTAATAAAATTGATTGACGCCATAATGATGATGAGTACAGCGATAAGCGACAAAGTGCGCAACGTGGCCCTGCTGGTTATATGATCGCCCAGCGTACCTCCAAAATTGGTATCAAAATGAAGCTCAGGTAAGGGTTGTGCTATCGCATATCTCCTCCTGGCAGTGCGTTTATTATTATCAAATTGTTTGGCCGAAAAGCTAAGCATTTGTCTGTCGATGGTGCTTTGCGATACTTTTGCAGGAAATTTTATGTAAACCTGGCAGTCGCTGCTGGTTTCGTCCCAGGTGTGAGCGTAATTATAAGCTTTCGCATTTTGTTTCCAGGTGATGTATGAAACCAACACCTTTAACGGGAGGTCTGTATTTGCAGGTGCATCCATAATTACTCCTGCTACCTTCAGCGTTACTAGGTTGTCCATCCTGAGTGTTTTGCCCATAGCGGATTGCCAATCGCCAAAATATTTTATTGCGCTGCTTTCGTCTATCACCACCATATTGGGATCTTTTAAAGCAGACGGTCTGCCGGCGAGCCACTTTGCTGAAAAAATATCGAACAGCTGCGGTTCGGCAAACATGATGCCGGCGTTTTCTACAAATTTTTTATCGCTGGCCGGGTTGCCCTTGGCAGCCGGCGCTACAATTTGGCTGCCATAAATGGCATTGATACCGGCAACGGTGGCTTGTGGAAAATAAAGGCGAAAGGCGTCTGCAGCCGGTGTTGATATACCAGCACTATACCTGATGTTGCCTTCCCTGACTTTTTTTGTAACAATGCGGTAGGTGCTTTTATACCCAGGCTGATAGGTATCAAAGCTCAGTTCATATTGAACTACCACAAAGATAAGCAGGCTCGCTGCAATCCCAACAACCAGCCCGGCTATGTTAATGGCCGAATAGCTTTGATGGCGAACAATATTGCGCCACGCGATTTTAAAATAATTTTTAAACATAAAGTTGCGGTTTAAATTTCCGGAAGACCACTTAGGAGTGGCTTCATGCTTCGAAATTACCGCCGCAGAACGGGAATAAGGTCTCAAATGATAAGTTGGGCGCTCTTTTTTCAGTTCTTCTTTGTATTCCGCCGGGCTCTTTCCGGTCATCTCCCGGAAGGTGCGGTTAAAGGTTGATTTTGAATTGAAGCCCGCATCGTAGGCGATGCCCAGCAGCGTTAGCCGGTCGTAGGCCGGGTCCTGCATTTTTTGGGCGACCTCGCGGATGCGGTATTCGTTAATAAAGTCGTTAAAGTTTTTTTTGAGTGCGATATTAATGATTCGTGACAGCTCATGGGGATGAATGTCCAGCTTTTCGGCAAGTGAGCCCAAACTTAGTTCCGCGTCCCGGTAAAACAGGCTCGCTTCCATGGCCTTCTTCAGCCAAATACCCCTTTGCTTCACCTCCGCCGGGACCGTTGGTTTTGAAACCGAAACTGCCTGAATCGGCGTCGTAATTTCAGCCTTTAAATGAGCCGCAGCCGCTATCCTGATCATCATTATTGCTAAAAGAAGATACAAGGGATAATAAGTATGGATGCCTAACTGGTAATGGTAATAAAAATAGTCAACCGCAGTAAGAGGAATCCATAATAACCATAACAAGCCAAAACCCGTCAGTAAGCGCTGCAGCCATCGCAATTCGTGACGATACCGGTCACTTACATCGTTAAATTTCTGCTGTTGATAAAAGCACTCTATCAGCTTAACAGACCAAAATAAATAGGTGATAACCGAAATAAAGGCCAACAATCCCATTGCAGGGTTCAACTGATGAAAGATTAGCGTATCATAGGTAGCCGCGCCGGCCCTCATGCTCTCCTTAATCTCCAACACCAGGACTGCCTGCTGCAACAACAAGGGGCCAAAATGCAGCAGGTCCTTCCAACTAAGCTTATATTCCGGCCGGGTTATTTTAACCACATAAAAAAAGATCAGCGGGCCCAGCGCCAGCGAAAATTGCAGCGGCAGCCGGCTCCAGTTAGTGGTGTAGGCCGACAGGCCGATGTCAATCCCGAATAGCCATGCCATTCGCAAAACGATGGTTGCCAGCGCGAGGGCCATCAGCCTGTTTGCGGTAAGATTGATTCGTTTAGTAAACCATAACAACAGGGCAAAAGTCAGCCCGACGAATATCGTTCCCAGTAAGGCCAGGTCATAGGGGGTGATATGGAAAGTGTATGCAGTCAACTAAAATTACCGCCTCAATCGCCATTCCAAATCGATAACATATTAATAAACAGTAATTTAAATTGTATTTCAAACAGATGTTGTAACAAAACCGAACAGCCTGATGTTCGGTTTTGAATAGCTTTGACAAAAAATGGCGCTACCATCCTACATTTATTTCCTAATCTCTGGTCTTCATCTCTAATCACTCGGAACGCAAACTTTTCACCGGGTTAGTTAATGCCGCCCTCACTGCTTGAAAGCTAAGCGTAATAAACGCAACGCCAAGCATTAATAAAGCGGCAGCAGCGAAAATCCACCAGCTAATGGTAGTGCGGAATGCAAAATTCTGAAGCCACTGGTTCATACCTATCCATGCCAGCGGCACTGCAATGATAAAAGCAATAACTACAAGCTGCAAAAAATCCTTTGATATCAATGCAATGATTTGTGAAACCGTTGCGCCAAGCACTTTTCGTACCCCAATCTCTTTTGTTCGCTGCGTGGTGGTAAATATTACCAGGCCTAATAAGCCAAGGCAGCTTATAAATACCGAAAGTATAGTTGCCCAATTCAACAAGCTGGCAGTATTTTGTTCCTGCTGGTAATATTTGGCAATGTCTTCATCAAAGAAACCGTTATAGGTGTCATTGTCGGGGTAAACATCTTTAAATGCTTTTTTTGCTTTTTGCAGCGCGGTTTCCCAGGTGCTTCCATTTGCATTTTTCGGCTTCAGCAACAGGTTCACCAAACTCTCGTTACGGGCATCGCTTGCTATCACTAAAGGCCCTATGGGTTCGTGCAACGATCTTAGGTTAAAGTCTTTTACCACCCCGCAAACCGTAACTAATTTAACGTCCTCCCAATTGATGGTTTTGCCAATAACATCGTGCGGATTTTTAAAGCCGAGCATGTGCAGGTAGGTTTCATTTATCAATATACCTTTTTTGATATTGGCGGAAGAAAGGTTATCACCGGCCAGTATCTTAATGCCATAAAGCTTCAGATAATTGGTGTCGGCATATCGCAAAACAACGACCGTGCGAAGGGCCTTTTTGCCGTCTTTATATTCCATTTCATAACTATAGCCGTTGTAGGTTGAAGGCTGATCGCTGCTCAAACTAATCATGGATATTTCAGGAATGCTGCGCAGCATATTCAGTAGCGTTGCCTGCCGGCTTTTCGATGAATCCGGGTTATTCAGTCCGAAATAAACAATGGCGTCTTTTTTAAAGCCCATGTCTTTATGCAGCGAAAAACTAATCTGCTTGCCCACTAAAATAGTTGCCATGATAAAAAACTGCGCTATGGCAAATTGCGAAACTGTTAAGGTTTTGCGCAACAATGCTTTAACTGTGCCTCCGGAACCTTTGGTTATTTGATTTTTTAAAACAGCCACCGGTTTGTACGATGATAAAACGAGTGCAGGATAAAAGCCCGATAACAACGTTACAACGATAACGAGGATAAGCAGAAACACAATGATACCCGGTTGTTCCAATATATTAAATTTAACAGCTTCGGGCACAAAGCCGGCGAAGGCTTTTAATATAACTGGTGTAAGCGCAACAGAAAGTGCAGTTGCTATAAATGTAAGTAAAAACGATTCGCTTAAAAACTGGGTAATCAGCTGCTTTTTTGAGCCACCTATTGTTTTGCGGATTCCAATTTCCTTTGCCCGCTGCGTAGCCTGGGCCGTACTTAGGTTGATAAAATTGATGCAGCCCAACAACAGTAAAAACGCGGCAACTGCCAGCAAACCCAACAACACGGGTTTACTTGCCTTTGGTACCGAATAAGTGCCATAATTGCCGTTAAAATGAATATCGCTCAATGGTTGCAATACATAGTTGAACTCATATTTCTCTCCGGGTTTTTTAGGCGCGTGGCGAAAACAAAGTGCTGTCATTTCCTTTTCAATTTTTTCGGGCGATGCACCTTCATTAAGTTTTACCAGCAACTGCGATACCCCACTGGTACTCGACCAATCATTATACCAGGATGGGCGAAACCTGGTTAGCTCAAATGTCGATTTCGAAACGAACACGTTAAACGTTAAATCGGTATTGACCTTTATATTTTCAACCACGCCGGTTACCGTTACCGCTATGCTATCGTTCATATAAAAACGTTTCCCTACAACTTCCCGGGGCTGCTGGTTTGGAAAATATAACGCTGCCGCAGACTGTGTTAACACCGTTTGATAAGGTTGTTGCAAAGCTGTTTTTGCGGAACCGGCCAGCCAATTATAACCTATCAAATCAAAATAATTTTTATCGGCATAAATAAAACCAACCTGGTTTTTAAAAACAACCGGCTGTGCCGGGTTTGCGGTAGCAATGGAAACTTTTGGATTGTAATTAAATGTAAAAAAGGGAACCACAGCCGCTAACCCTGTAAGCTCCGTTTTTATGGCAGGCGCCGTTGGTGCCGCAACCCCCGTGTTATAGACTTTATTGCCCGAAAAGTCGTAAGCCGATACCACCCTGTAAATACGGTTATTGTCGCGCTCAAACTTGTCGAAGCTTAGGTCGTAGCTTACAATCAGGTAAATAACGAGCGAAGCACTGATGCCGATAGCCAGCCCTAATACATTAATTGCAGAAAACGCCTTTTGTTTCCATAAAGTGCGCCAGGCGGTTTTGAAGTAATTTTTAAACATAAAATTGCGATTTAATTTTTCGTGAGACCACTGAGGGGTGGTTTGTTGGTACGAAATTATCGCTGCAGGTTGGGCATTACGCGTCAAATTATAAGATGGGCGCTCTTTTTTCAGTTCATTTTTGTGTTCGGCTGCGCTTTTGCCAGTCATCTGCCTGAAAGCCCGGTTAAAAGTGGATTTGGAATTAAATCCCGATTCAAATGCGATGCCCAGCAATGTTAAATGTGCATAAGCAGGGTCCTCCATTTTGCCGACTACATCCGCAACGCGGAATTCATTAATAAAATCGTTAAAGCTTTTTTTAAGCACGGTATTAATTATGCGGGATAATTCATGAGTAGTCAGCTCAAGCCTCTCGGCCAGCAAGGTTAAGCTTAGTTCAGGATCCTGGTAATAGCGGGCGGTTTGTACGGCTTTCTTAAGCCAAATACCCCTTTGCTTCATTTCTGCTGGAAGCGGTGGCTTTAAAAACGGAGCAGGATTAGGCAAAATACTCACCTCCGGCTTTGAAAATACTTTGGCCGCCATCCAGATAGTCATTACCCCTAACAGGAAATACAAAGGATAATAAAAATGTGCGTCCGCATGGTAATAGTAACCAGCAACGGTAAAGGGTATCCATAACAGCCACACCACGCCGAAACCTATAAGCAGCTTATGCAGCCACCGCATTTCGTGCCGGTACCGGTCGCCGCCGGTAAATTTTAGTCGCTGGTAAAAGCGCCCGATCAGCCTATGCGATGCGTAAAGGTAGACGCTGACCGAAACAAACGCTGCCGCGTAAAATACCGGGTTTATTTGCCGAAAGATTAACGTATCGTAAGTAGCCGCACTTGTCCTTGCGCTCTCGCTAACTTCCAATGCGTGGGCGCCCAACTCCAGCAGCAGCGGATTAAAATGCAACAGGTCCTTATACCTGAATTTATATTCTGGCCGGGTTATTTTAAGCACATAAAAATAGATCAACGGTCCCAGCGCCAGCGAAAATTGCAGCGGCAGCCAACTCCAGTGAGGGAAATAGGCCCCAAGCCCGATATCAATGCCCACCTCGCGGATCATCCACAAAACAATAGTTGCAAGAGCCAAGCCGAGAAACCGGTTTGCGGTTCGGCTAATCCTTTTGGTAAACCACAACTGCAGGGCAAAAGTCAGCCCTACAAATATCGTCCCCAGGAAGGCGAGATTGTAGAGGGTGATATGGGGAGTATAATTATTCAATGGAACCATTTAAAAGCAATCGTCACTCCAAACTTATAACATATTGATATATAAAAAATTGCATAATATAAAATATTGGGATACCCATAAGCGGCTATTCGCTCCTCAAACTATCCACCGGGTTAGCAATTGCTGCCTTTATGGATTGAAAGCTAACGGTGAACAGCGCGATTAATATTGCTGCCAGCCCCGCCAACGCGAAAACCCACCACTGTACCGGTGCGTGATAGGCAAAACCCTGCAGCCATTTGTACATGGCCCACCAGGCAATGGGCGTGGCAATAAGGATGGCCAGGGCTACCAGCTTTACAAAATCAACCGATAACAATGTGGTAATGCCGCTCACGCTGGCGCCCAGCACTTTGCGAATCCCGATCTCCTTACTGCGCTGCTCAGCCATAAATGCCGACAGGGCAAAAAGCCCCAAACAGGCAATGATAATAGCCAGTATGGCAAACGTGGTGAAAATATGGCCCATGCGCTGCACATCAGCATACATGCTGGCAAAGCTTTCGTCCAGGAAGGTGTAGCGGATGGGCTGGTTTGGCGCAAATGACTTCCAGGTGGCGGCAATGGATTGCAGGGCGTTTTTCATATCCCCGCCCCTAACTTTTATGGTAACCAGTGACGGGCTCAAGCCGAAATGCAATATTAACGGCTCAATTTCGCGGTGCATCGAATCATAATTAAAATCGGCCACCACGCCTATCACCGTAGCTGCGTTGCCATTGGAAATGCGAGCGCCAATAGGGTGTTTAAGGTTGAGCTTTTTTGCCATTGTTTGGTTGATGATGATGGTTTTGCCTGCGGTATCGTCCGACATATCGTACGAAAAATTACGCCCCTCCACCAGTTTCATCCCCAACGTTTTAAGGTAGGTATCGTCTATCTGCCAAAGCTGCCCCTGCACATGTGCGTCGAGTTTTTCTCGTCCCTCTATGGTAAAACCATCGCCGTTGCGTTTGCTCCCGGCTTCAATCGGCAGGTAGTCGCTGATGGAGGCGCTTTTTACCGACGCCAGCTTTTGCAGCTCGGTTTTAAAGCTGTGGATGTTTTTATCGCCCAGCGTATTAGTGCCCTGTACAATTATCACCTGGTCCCTATCAAACCCAACTTTTTGATTAAGGATGTAGTGCACCTGGTTATAAATAACCATCGTGCCGATGATAAGTATAATGGATGCGGTAAACTGGAACACCACCAGGCTGTTGCGCAATAGCGAACCCTTACTGCCGGTGCTGAGCGTGCCCTTTAAAACCTGTACGGGTTTAAAGGCGGACAGGTAAAAGGCCGGATATAAACCGGCGATGACGCCCACAACGACAGCCGAGACCAACACAACCGGCAGCAACCACCACTCGCCCCAGGGCATGGTTAATGATTTTGAGGCAAGCGAGTTAAAATATGGCAGCAACAGCCGGGCCAGCAACAGGCCGATAACAAATGAAAGGCAACTGTACAGCAGCGACTCAATTAAAAACTGTTTAATCAGCCCGCTGCGATTGGAGCCGACTACCTTACGCAAACCAACCTCCTTAGCCCGGTTGGCTGATTTGGCGGTAGCAAGGTTTACAAAATTGATGCAGGCTATGATGAGGATAAATGCCGCAACACCGCCAAACAGCCAGATAAAGCGGATGTCGCCGTGCGAAAGCCCGTCCCGGATATCGTACGAGTAAAGATTAATATCGGTAACCGGCTGCAGCGTTATATGAATTTTGGCAGCTTCCTGTTCGGGGCTTTTTGCACCACCCTTTCTAATATTCGGCAGGAAATAGTTTTTAACCATGTCAGCCGTCATTTTCCGCTCAAAGGCTTTTCCATCTATACCCTGTTTAAGCAGCACGTAGGTGGGATAGTTAAAATTCCCCCAGGCATTTTGCTCACCCTGCCAAAACTCCCTCCCCGATAGGGTTACCAAAAAATCGTATTGCAGGTGCGAGGTTGTTGGAAAGTTTTCTATAACCCCGCCGATAGTATAGGGTTGGGTATTATCGTTATTGAAGTACATCACCTTGCCTACCGGATTTTGGCCGGGGAAATATTTATCGGCTTTCCTTTTTGAAATTACCACGGTATGCGGATTAGCCAGCGCATGGGAGCGATCACCATAAACCATGGGTAATTTAAATAGATCCAGTATGCTTTGATCGGCAAAGGTGATGCCCTCCTCGTAGGTGTTCTGCACCTGTTCGGCACGGCGCACTTCGGCTGTACCGGCGCCCATCAGGGTATTGGGCATCACACGGCCTGCGAATTCAATTTGCGGGAAATCCTTCTTCAGCGTTTTAGCCATTGGCGCCGGCCAATCCGGGCCTTTGCCAACGGTGCCGTTATCGGTATACACCATCACCACGCGAAAAATGCGGTTTGCCTCAGGGTACGACTTATCGTAGCTCAACTCGTTGCGGATATACAAGGCAATTAACAAACAGGCTGCAATACTGAGCGCAAAGCCCCCAACCTTAATAGCCCCGTACATTTTTTGTCTGCGGAGTTGCCGTACGGCGATCTTGAAATAGTTGCGAAACATATAATTGCGATTTAAATTTCCGGAAGACCACTTAGGCGTGATTTCCTGGTTCGAAATTACCGCCGCAGAACGGGAATAAGGTCTCAAATCGCGAGTTGGGCGCTCTTTTTTTAAATCGCTTTTATATTCGGCCGGGCTTTTTCCGGTCATTTGCCTGAAGATGCGGTTAAAGGTGGATTTTGAATTGAATCCGGCATCGAAGGCTATGCCCAACAGCGTTAACCGGTCATATGCAGGATCCTGCATTTTCCGGGACACGTCCCTCACCCGGTATTCATTCACAAAATCATTGAAGTTTTTTCCCAGCGCCGTATTGATGATCCGCGACAGTTCACGGGGCTGTACATCCAGTGCTTCGGCCAGTGAATTTATGCTGAGCTCAGGATCGCGGTGATACAGCCCCGCTTCCATGGCCTTCTTCAGCCAGGCCCTTTTTTGCTTCAGCGCCACCGGAGACAATGGTTTAAAACTAGGAAGTGCCTGGACCGCCATTCCGGCTTCCGGCCTGAAAAGAGCCTTGACTGCGATCCAAATCAGCGTGATCGCCAAAAGAAGATACAAAGGATAATAAGCCTGTATGCCTAACCGGTATTTGTAATAAAAGTAATCCACCGTCGTATAAGGGATCCATAATAACCAGATCAGGCCGAAACCCATCAATAAATTATACAGCCAGCGCAGTTCGTAGCGGTACCGGTCGCTCATATCATTAAATTTAAGCCCCTGGTAAAAATGTTCTATCAGCCTGAATGACCTATACAAATAGGTGGCGACCGAAATGAACGCCAGCGACTGCAATACCGGGTTCAACTGATGAAATATCAGCGTATCGTAAGTAGCCGCGCCGGCTCTAATGCTCTCGTTAATTTCAAATACAAAAACGCCCTGCTGTAGCAACAAGGGGCCGAAATGCAGCAAATGTTTCCAATGGAGTTTACATTCCGGCCGGATCAATTTTAGCACATAAAAATAGATCAGGGGGCCAAGAGCCAGCGAAAATTGCAGTGGCAGCCAGCTCCAGTGAGGGAAGTAGGCCCCCAACCGAATATCCCGCCCCAATATCCAAACCAGGCCTAACACCATCGAAGACAGGGCCAAACCCAAATACCGGTTTGCAACCTGGTTGGTCTTTTTCACAAACCCCAACTGCAGGGCCAAACCCAGCCCGATAAAGATCGTTCCCAGGAAGGCAAGGTCGTAAGGGGTGATATGGAAAGTATATGCACTCAATTGAACCATTTAAACACAATCGCTATTCCAAACTTATAAACCATTGATAAACAAAAGGTTACTGTGTGATAAAACAGGTGCGGTGTAACGAAAGCGGGCATAGGGCGTACGGTTTTGAATTGCAGGCGGCAAATTGGCTGATTGAGCCGTTTTGATAGACTGAGCTAAATAAATTTCTTTTTATAAAGCTTTGTTTAGAGGCCATTTACTGCCTGGCTGTGCCCAAAACATTGCGTCTAAATATAAAAATGCGTCCCGTATCTCACCCGGAACGCACCACATAAGTTTTTCAACTAAATCTCATCACACGCTCATGGACCTAAGTTTTTTTAGCAGGCTGCCCAAATTATTCGCTCCGCAAACTTTTCACCGGGTTTGCCAGTGCAGCTTTTATCGCCTGGAAACTAATAGTAACCAGGGTAATGACGATAGCTGCCATACCCGATGCGATGAATACCCCCACGCCAATACTTACGCGATAGGGATACTTTTGAAGCCAATTGTGCAAGTAATAAAATGCTACCGGCGAGGCGATAACGCAACTGATAACCACCAGTACTACAAAATCACGCGACAGCAGCACCCAAACCTCCGCTATGGATGCGCCTAATACCTTGCGGATCCCGATCTCCTTGGTACGCTGTTCGGCAACGTAGGCGGCAAGCCCAAAGAGCCCCAGGCAGGATATAAATATAGCCAGCCCGGCGAACACGCCTGCCAGTTTGCCCACTAACACCTCCAGGTTAAATTTGCGTTCATACTCATCGTTAACAAACTTGTATTCGTAGGGGTAAGCAGGGTTATATTTGTTAAAGATCTTGCCGATCCTTTCTATCGCGGTATGCGTACCGGCGTTTTTTGCCAGCCGGTATGTCACCACAAACCCGAAGGGGTTATGCCCGAAAACCGCAGGCTCCACCGGGCTGTAAGGCGAATCCATAAGCGCGTCTTTTACCACGCCGATGATCCTTAGCGGTTTTTGGTTGATGTTTGTGGTTACCAGTTGATTAACAGGGTCTTTCAAACCAATACGCCTGACCGTCGCTTCGTTCACTATCACATTCAGCGTGTCGCTTTTCCAGTCGCCCGTAAAATTGTGCCCCCCGGCAAAGGTCATCCCCAAAGTCTTAAAATAGTCTTCAGACACCCATATCGCGCCGATGTTTACACTTTCGTCACCTGCATTTTTGCCTGGCCACTTATTCAACGAAAAATGACTGTACACGCCTGTCGCCGGCGAGGTTGATGAGGCCACGCTTTCCACCACCCCCGAAGATAGCAGGTCGTTTTTCAGCGCTTCATAATGCTGCGACAGGTCGCTGTTCATGTCTGTCATCACCAGCCTTTCGGCGCTGTAACCCGTCGGCCGGTTCTTCACATACTGTATCTGCTGGTAAACGATCACGGTACTGATGATCAATGCAATGGAACAGGTAAACTGCACAACCACCAGCACCTTCCTCGGCATGGATGCCCACCTGCCCATCTGGATGCTGCCCTTCAGCACCTTAACCGGGTTGAACGAGGACAGGTAAAACGCTGGCCGGCTCCCCGCTATCAAACCAGTAAATAGTATAAACACAATCATAATACCCCAAAAACCAATATTGCTAAAAGGAATGTGGACATCAGAACCCGTTAGCGTATTGAATGCTGGCAAAGCCAGCTCAACCAGCAGCAAACCCAGCAGGAACGATATAAAAGTGACCAGGACAGACTCCGTCAGAAACTGGTAAACCAAATCGATCCGTGCCGAGCCGATGGCCTTGCGTACGCCGACCTCCCTTGCCCGCTTTTCAGACCTCGCTGTAGAAAGGTTCATGAAATTGATGCAGGCAATAGCCAGCACCAGGATACCGATAATGCTGAACAAACGCACATATTCTACAAAGCCGCCGACAGCCTTGCCATTTTTAAAATCGTTATATAAATGCCAGTCCTTTAAAGGATGCAAGATCACCTCCGGCTTTGACGTCCGCATCTCCGGGCTTCTTTTATTAACGATGTCCCTGATCTTAGGGGCGATCTGTCCGTAAGTAACCCCTGGTTCCAGCGCTACGTAGGCAGAAAATGAATTGTAAGTCCACTTGGTACGTCCATCTTTGATCCAGCCCTGGGTAGCCTCAACGTATGAAAAAGGCACCAGGTAATTGAAATGTAGCGTAGCATTTGCAGGGATATCGCGGATAATGCCTGTTACCGTCATGTTCTGCGAATTATCAAACCGCACATTTTTCCCAATCGCATCAGCATCGCCAAACAATGCCTTCGCTGTCGATTCGGTCAAAACTATCGAATATAGGTCTTTTAACGCTGAATTGGCATTCCCTTTTATAAAGGGATATTGAAATATTTTGAAGAATTCCGGCCCCGCGGCACCTCCTTCCATGTATAGCTTTTTATCCGCCACCAAAAGGCCGTGGTTCATGTGGCCTATATTGTCAGCTTCAGCAACGTACTTTATGCCGGGGATTTCTTTCTTTAAAACATCAGTCAGTGGCAGCGCTATGGAAGTTTGGGTACTCGTGCCGTTATGCTGTGAAGTCAGGTTCATCTCAACCTGGTATAATTGCTTATAGCCTGGCAGAAAACGATCAAATGAATATTGGTTAATCACCCATAAACCGATCAGGAGTGCCACGGCCATGCCGGTTGCCAGGCCGACGATGTTCAGCATGCTGTAAACTTTGTTGTGCAGCGTATTGCGCCAGGCGATCTTTAAATAATTTTTAAACATATAATTGCGATTTAATTTCGTATCCGCCCATTTTGGAGCGGTTTGTTGATACGAAATTACCGCGGCAGGGCTGCGATGAAGCCCCAAATTATAAGATGGGACTCCTTTTTTCAGCCCGATCTTATAGTCAACCGGGTTTTTGCCGGTCATTTGTTTAAAAATACGATTAAAAGATGTTTTTGAATTAAATCCCGATTCATATGCCAGGCCTAGTAAAGTTATGCGATCATTAGCCGGATCCTGCATTCTTTTGATCACCTCCGCTACGCGATATTCATTAATGAAATCGTTAAAGCTTTTTTTAAGCGCTGTATTGATGATTCGGGATAATTCATGGGTGGTGAGGTCAAGTTTTTCAGCAAGCGAAACTAAGCTGAGTTCCGGGTCCTGGTAATACCGGTTAGCTTTGACGATCGTCTTCAGCCAAACCCCTTTTTGCTTTACTTCAGCCGGCGGCTTTGGTTTAAAAACAGGAGGTGCCGGTGTCGCCATTCCTGCTTCCGGCCTGAAAAGAGCCCGGGTCGCTATCCGGATCATCATTATCGCTAAAACAAGATATAGAGGATAATAGGCACGACTGCCTAAGTGGTAATAGTAATCTGCTGCTATGATGGGGATCCATAATAACCATAACAGCCCAAAACCTATCAATAAGCGGTGCAGCCACCGCAATTCGTACCGGTACCGGTCACTCACGTCATTAAATTTCAGCGTTTGGTAGAAGCGTTTTATCAGCCTGAGGCACCAATGCAAATAGAGGGCAGCCGATATAAACACAATTAGCTGCAAAACGGGGTTCAATTGCTGAAAGGTAAACGTATTATCAATTGGCTCACCGATACTTTTGTTCTCCCTTAACTCCAATATAAAAACACCTTGCTGCAACAACACAGGGACCAAATGCAGCAGATCTTTCCACCGCAGTTTATATTCCGGCCGGGTGATTTTAAGGACATAAAAATAGATCAGGGGGCCAATTGCCAACGAAAATTGCAGCGGCAGCCAGCTCCAGCGGGGAAAGCTGGCTCCAAGTCCCATATCGATGCCCACCTCCCGGATCATCCACAAAACAATAGTTGCAAGAGCCAGGCCAAGAAACCGGTTTGCTGTCCGGCTAATCCTTTTGGTAAACCACAACTGCAGCGTAAAAGTCAGCCCGGTAAATATCGCCCCGAGGAAAGCCAGGTCATAAGGGGTGATATGGAATGTATATGGATTCAAGTAAAACAACTACCTCAATCGTTGTTCCAAATCACTAACATATTGACATATAGTAAATTGTGTTTTTATTTACACCATTTATTGTAACGATATTGAACATCGGGCCGTTCGGTTTTGAATTGAAAACAAAAAGCCTGCTGTTGGTCAGCAGGCTTTTCTCTATTTCTTCAGCGTAGTTTCAAACAGCTTAAAGATGCGTTTATATTCATCCGTCCAGCTGCTGGGTTGCACAAAGCCGTGGTCTTCTACGGGGTATGAGGCCAGTTCCCAGTTTTCTTTATGCAGTTCAATCAACCGCTGGCTTAGGCGGATAATGTCCTGGTAGTTTACATTCTGGTCAACCATGCCATGCAGCATCAGCAGGTTGCCTTTAAGTCCGTTCGCAAAATATATCGGCGAGCTTAAACGGTATGACTTTTCATCGTTATAAGGCTCATTCAAAATCTCGTCGGTATAGCCGTGGTTATAATGCGCCCAGTCGGTAACAGAACGGATAGCGCCGCCCGCCGCCCATGTTTCGGGCTCGGTAAACATCGCCATCAGCGTAATAAAACCACCGTATGAGCCGCCGTATAAACCAACATGCTTAGGGTTAACGCCGTATTTATCAACCAGCATTTTCACGCCGTCTTCCTGGTCGGTTAGGTCCTTGCCGCCCATGTGGCGATAGATAGCGGTGCGCCAGTCGCGGCCGTAGCCTGCACTGCCGGAGTAATCAATATCCAGAACGGTATAGCCATTATCGGCCAGCATATTGTTAAACATGTACTCGCGGAAGTAGCTGCTCCACCAGTAATGCACGTTCTGTAAATATCCCGCGCCATGCACAAATACTACAGCCGGTTTTGCGGGGTCCTGTTTTTCAGGAACGTACAAACGCGCATACACATCGCTGCCATAACGGTTTTTAAAGGTGATCACCTGCGGCTCGCGCCAGGCATATGATTTAAATTCTTCGGTGGTCGAGTTGGTAACCTGCTCGGCCTTTGCACCCGGTTTGTTGGGCTGCACGTACAGTTCCCATGGCTTGTTGGAATACGAGTAACGGATAGCCACCCATTTTTCATCGGGCGATAAGGTTACTTCATTGCCGCCCTTCATGGAGGTGATTTTAACCGGTTCGCCGCCGCTTACCGGGATGCGGTAAAAATGCTTAATGCCCGGGTGCTCCACATTTGCGGTGAAGTAGAAAGTCTTTTTATCGTTAGAGAGCTGCAGGGTCTGCACCTCGTACTTACCGGTGGTCAGCTGTTTTTTAGCCCCCGTGGTAACGTCCAGCAAATAGATGTGGGCGTAACCGCTGGCTTCACTTTCAAAGTAGAAATGAGTGTTATCTGTGAAGCCTACATTCCCTTGTCCGGGACCGCCAACCCATGCATCGTTATGCTCACGATCCATTAAGGCTAAAGCGCCTGTCGCCGGGTCAAGCTTCATGATCCATTTGTCTTTATTATCCTGTGCCGATACCTCAACAACGGCATTTTTACCATCCTCGCTCCAAAACGGACCGCGGATTTCCACCTGCCTGTCCAGGTTAGCCTTGGTGCGGCGTTCCAGTTCTTTCGGGTAATCTTTCACGTAATCCGGCAGGTCCTTTATGCCCGGGATAGCCGAAGTAACTATTTTATAAGTGGTGTCTTTTTGCGTGTCAAAGATGAATGACTCATAAGTAGTTTGCGGCCCGCCCACTTTGGTCCGGTTTGGAATGTCCTCGGTAAAACCGGATGCAGTTACATAATCAGGAACTATCGCACTTTTCACACCTTCAGGATATTTCGCCAGTCTGTAAGTGATATAACGCCCATCCGGACTAACCGCAACTGAGCCCACCGATTTATCATCAACGGCAATCTCCTTTAATTTTTTTACCTCAAAGTTTTTGCGTTCGGCGGAGTCCAGCTTGCGGTCCTTATCTTTTACTTTGATGATATCGAACAATTCAAGCTGTTCAGCTTTTAGCCAGCGTTCCTGGTCGTTCCCGGTTGCTACATCGCTTGCACCTCGTCGTGCACCGCCGCCTCTTCTGCCAGCTGCCGGAGCCGGGGTGGCCGATGCACCATGGGTAAAGTTGGTGAGCTGCACCAGTTCGCCGCCATTTATTTTCAGCGAATAAAGGTTCTCGCCACGCTGAAAGATTACCTTGCTTTCATCACCGCTAAAGGTAGCACTGCTTTCCCTGTCCACGGTATTGGTGAGTTGCTGGATCTTGCCTGTTTTTAAATCAGACAGCCAGATATCGCCGTTCTTTTCAAACAGTTTTATGGTACGTTTTTTATTCCATTCGCCATATTCGGGGATCAATGCTTTTTGCTCCTCTATGCTTACCTTTTCAGGTTTTATGTTTGACGGGGTGATGGCGAAAAGCTGGTCGCGGTCGGCATTCTCCGGGTTCCAGTTAAAATAGATCTTCTTGCTGTCGTCGCTCCAGCGAATGTTCGACGGCGCAACGCCGATCCATTTAGGATCGCGCATTATTTTTTCGATGGATAAGGGGCCAAGCTTTTGGGCAAAAGCGCCGGTACAAATTGGAAGAAGTAAAAGGGTAAAAATTCTTTTCATTACGGTCAGTTTATCATGAAAGGTTCATTGGGCGGCTAAACTGATTGCGTTATTTATCAACGCAATCACCCACCTAATCAACTTAATCAACCTCACAATATAAAGAGTTTCCCTAATCATTCGTAATTTTAACATTGTTTTGTTACAATATGGAAATTAAGGGACCCGGTTTTACGCTGCGCGAATGGAGGACCACCGATGCCCAAGCGCTGCAAAAAAATGCCAATAACGGCAATGTGTATGCCTTTTTGTTTGATAGGTTTCCGCATCCTTATACTATGGATAATGCCATTGAGTGGATAAGCTTAATGCTGAACCAGGATCCGTTTCTTTGCTTTGTTATCGCTATTGACGGCGAACTGGCCGGCGCGATAGGAATTGAAATGCGTACTGATGTTTACCGGAAGGCTCCGCTAATTGGCTACTGGCTGGCCGAACCCCATTGGGGCAAGGGCATTATGACCAATGCGCTAAAATTAGTTGTCGATTATGCCTTCGCTAACCTGGATATTAAGCGCCTGCAAGCCGGTGTGTTTAGTAATAATCCCCGGTCCATGCGTGTGCTTGAAAAATGCGGCTTTGTAAAGGAGGGCGTCTCAAAAAGCGCCATCATTAAAAACGGCGAGGTTTTGGACGAACATATTTACGCCCTGGTGCCCTAACTCCCTCGCTTGCTTCAGCATACCATTTCCCGGATATTCCCTTTAGCTCTTGATGCCAAAACCTTCCTCTAAAACAAAACACGCTCCCCCGTGTTGATACCATAACTCAATTATTAAAACCATAGCGCACTCCGATTGCCCGTTACAGATACCCCGTATACAAGCCGGCCCGAATACACCACGGTAAATTTATTTGATTGAGACAAAACAAAAGTTAACATCATCGCTTTTATAGCACAAAATATAAATCCCTATGTCAGAAGAGGTTGCAATACCTGCGTGGAAAAAATGGTTCGAAGAAATAGGCGACCAGGTTGGTTTTTTCGTGCAGTTTTTCAAAAACATTTTTACAGGCGGCTTTGAGTGGTCGGAGTTTGTGCGGCAGTGTTACGAGATCGGGTACCGGTCCATGATGTTGGTCGGCATTACGTCATTCATCATGGGTGTGGTGCTTATTTTGCAGCTCCGGCCAACGCTCGTAACATTTGGCGCAGCCAGCATGTTACCCAAAACGTTATCCGTTTCGTTTGTACGCGAGATCGGCCCGGTTATTATCGCCATTATTTGTGCCGGTAAAATAGCCTCTAGCATAGGCGCCGAGCTGGGCAGCATGAAGGTAACCGAGCAACTGGACGCCATGGAAGTATCCGGCGCAAATCCTATGCAGTATTTGGTAGTCACCCGCATTTTGGCAACCACTTTTATGGTGCCGCTGCTTTCTGTCGTGGGCGATGCCATTGGCCTCTTCGGCGGCTTTTTGGCGCTCAATATCCGCGACAGCATGAGCTTTAGCCTATATTTTACCAAGATTGTTGCGTCTCTTGATTTTACCGACTTTTTACCCGCCTTTATCAAAACCATATTTTTTGGCTTCGCCATTGGCTTTGTGGGCTGCTATAAGGGTTTCCATTCCAACAAGGGTACTGAAAGCGTTGGCATTGCAGCCAACTCGGCGGTGGTAACGGCCTCACTTTGGATCTTTGTAATTGATGCCATTGCCGTGCAGATAACCAGTTTGTTGTTTTATAAATAGGATGGAAATGGCAGAAGTAAAGCAAAACAACAAAGCAAAACAACCGTCAACCAAAAAGGAAGAGGTGGTGATTGCCATAAAGGGGCTTAAAAAGTCCTTTGGCGAAAAGCATGTGCTAAAGAATATAAACCTGGAGGTTCACCGCAGCGAAAACGTGGTAATCCTGGGGCGTTCAGGCACTGGTAAATCGGTAACCATTCAATGCATCGTAGGGATGCTGAAACCCGATGGCGGCACTGTTAAGGTATTTGGTGATGACGTTGCCGAAATGGATGAAAAGGAATTAAAGGCGCTGCGCATCAAGATCGGGTTCCTGTTCCAGAGCGGAGCGCTGTACGACTCCATGAGCGTGCGGGAAAACCTCGAATTTCCCCTTACCCGCGTACTTAAAATAAAGGACCAGGCCGAGATTGATAAGCGGGTGGAAGAAGCGCTGGAGAGCGTTGGCCTGCTGGAAGCCATTGACAAAATGCCCTCCGATCTGTCAGGCGGGATGCGCAAGCGGGCTGGACTAGCACGTACCATTATTGTGGAGCCGGAGATCATTCTGTATGACGAACCCACAACGGGCCTCGACCCCATAACATCGCGCGAGATCAGCGACCTGATACTATCTATCCAAAAGAAACAAAAAACAACGTCCATCATCATCACCCACGACATGGAATGCGCCCGAATAGCGTCAGACCGCGTGGTGATCATGGACGACGGTGAATATATAGCAGAAGGCACGTTCGACCAGCTGCATAAATCAAAGGACAAAATTGTAGGATCATATTTTCAAGACATATCATGAAAACAACTTCATCTCAAAAAATAAAAATCGGCTTGTTTACCTTTATGGGGATAGTGGTGCTGGTGCTGGTTATCTTTTTTATAGGTAACCAAAAAAACATGTTCAGCTCCACGTTCAGGATCTACGGAACATTTAAAAATGTAAACGGGCTGCAGGTAGGCAACAACGTACGCTTCGCCGGGATAAACGTGGGCGTGGTACAGGCGATCACCATAGTAACAGACAGCGCCGTACGCGTTGACCTTACCCTGAACAATACGGTAAAAAAATTCATAAAAAAAGATTCAAAATTAAGCATCGGCAGCGACGGGCTTATGGGGGATAAACTGGTAGTAATTGCCCCCGGCGGCATAACCAGCACCGAACAGATAAACGACGGCGGCCAGCTGTCATCCGTAAATCCGTTTGATGTGGACAGGATGATAGCCAAATTAACAAAGGTGGCAGATAACGCAGCTGACCTTACCGAAGGCCTCTCGGCAATTGTTGCAAAGGTAAACAGCGGCAAGGGCAGTATCGGCCGGTTATTGAATAACGACAAGCTCTCGCGCGATTTGGAGGGCACCGTTAGACAGGCGAAAACAACTATGGCAAACGTACACAAAACAACCAGTACGCTAAACGAGGATCTTACCGCTGCGCAGCACAACTTTTTGCTGAAGGGTTTCTTCAAAAACAAAAAGAAAAAAGCCCAGCAGGACTCCATCAAAAAAGCCCAGGCCGCTCAGGACGCCACTAAAAAGGATAATAAGGATCAGCAGTAGGAGAATGACCGCAAGTACGATTCGCGGGTAGAGCGGGTGGTGGTAAATGGTTTGGTCGCTCAAGCCCTGATTTCGTATGGGTATATACTCATTTGTAAAAAATGAATCAGGAACCCAAGCCCCAATAGATGTCCAATAACCTGCACTAAATCGTTACCATATTATTCAAAAAACAATTTTTCTACTTCCTTATTAATTCGCATTTTTACGCCTCCTGTTAAACTACAGATCAACACATTAAGCAATTATAAAACAATGGGTAAGGTAATTTTGGTAACCGGCGCTTCGTCCGGGATAGGTTTGGCCTGTGCCACAGCACTCCAGGCAAAGGGACATACAGTTTACGGCTCATCGCGCGATCTGAAACGCATGAAATCGGTAACATTTAAACCAATTGAACTTGATGTAACCGACGATGCTTCGGTAAATGCCGCTATCGACAAGATCATCAAAACCGAGGGCCGCATAGATGTGCTGGTAAATAATGCCGGTAACGGCGTAACCGGTCCGGCTTACGCCATGCCTGTTGAGAGCGCTAAGAAGCAATTTGAAGTTAATTTTTTCGGTGTGGTTCGCGTAAGCAGTGCTGTATTGCCGCACATGATAGCCATAAAGAACGGGCTGATCGTAAACATCAGCTCACTCGCAGGTCTGTTCGGATTGCCATATCAAAGTATGTACAGCGCGTCCAAATATGCCATTGAGGGCTATTCACAAAGCCTGCGCATGGAGCTGCGCAACACCGGCGTTAAGGTAACCCTGATAAACCCGGGCGATTTTAAATCCGACTTCACCCAAAACCGCGAAAAGGTTCCGTTCCCTATAAAAAATGAAATGCTGGAAAAGGAATACAACACAGCCGTTGCCGCTATGGAAAAGGATGAAAGCATCGGCGCTAACCCGGATGTGATCGGCAAGAAGCTGGTGCAGATAGTTGATTCTTCCAGCCCGGCACACCGGTACCTGGTAGGGGCATTCGGCCAAACCATTGCCAAAACTTTAAAACACGTATTGCCAGGTGGTTTGTTCGAAAAATTGATGAATGACCATTACGGGATAAAATAATGAGTAACAGACTTACGAAGTTTTGAAACGGCGAAGCCCTCAATGAGGCCGCTAAAAAACAAACGCCATCGAATTAAACTTCGTAAGTCTTTCTCCTTGAGCCTATCACTTTTTCGAAGCAAGTATCATTTGAATTTTCTCCCCGCTTTCGGCTGCGCTTATCATTTCAATCCCATCTCTATAATCACAATAACGAGCATCAAGCAAGTTTCTGAATTCATCCGAATACAATAATTCCTTGTCCCTGTCAATTTTGTCCTTCAACTCAGATGGAGTGATAATTTGCCACTTATTTCCAATGTCATTGCTCATCTTAACCGCTGTTGTTGCCTGAACTAATTTATGGATTATCTACAAGAAAAAAGCCACGATCTCTTTCCTCCAAAATAAATTTCAACTTTCTGCTAAGTTTTTCTGATACTGTGCGACTAATTGCATAAACAACATTTTTTGAAAGAGCAATTTCTTAAACTCATTGCCGAAAACCAGGGCCTCGTCTTCAAGGTGTGCAATATGTATTGCAATGGCCGCGAGGACCGGGAGGATCTTTTCCAGGATATTGTGCTGCAGCTTTGGCGGAGCTATCCAAATTTTAAGGGCGACGCAAAGGTATCGACCTGGATGTACCGCATTGCCATCAACAATGCCATCACCCGGTTAAGAAAGGAAAGCAAACGCGAGAAATTCGCGGGGCTGGATGAACCGGCATTTAATGTTGCTGCCGATGGACCTAATGCGATCAACGAAAATATCACTCAAATGTTCGAAGCGATAAAAAAGCTTACGGAGATTGAACGCGCACTCACCATGTTGTATATGGACGATTGCAGCTACCGCGAAATAGCCGAGATCCTGGGCCTGTCGGAATCGAACGTAGGGTTTAAGCTCAACCAGATCAAATCGAAATTACGCACACTTATAAATATTGGATAACATGGAACTGGACGATTTTAAAGCGCACTGGAACAATATCCAGCAACAACAACTAAAACAACAAAACCATACACCCGAAACATTAAACCGTATAATCACGAACACAACAAACACTATTGGCTACCTGCACGAAAAAAATGTTTACTGGAACAAGTTAGGTAAAGCGATTTGCTCTATGCTGATCGTTGTCCTGCTGATTAACCTGGCGATCCGTTATTTTATGCCGGAGAAGGGAATCAATCTTGGCGAATCTGCCACTTATGTAGCTATTATGATAATCTATGCCCTGGTAACCATGTGGGTTTATCAGCGCCAGCAAAATATTTTCACCATTTACAACAGTGAAAACGTTAAAGAAACCCTGGCAAAAACGGTAAGGGAATTTAAGAGGTTTTATGTGCTGATGAACTTGATCTACCTTGTTTTATACCCGGTATACTTTTATGCCTTCATCAAATTGTTCATGTTTTACTGGAAATTTCCGGCCGAAACCGTGCTGATAATTTGCGGGACAGCAACCGTTGCTTGTCTGCTAGGCAGCCACATTTATTACAAAATAAAATACTTTAAAAAGATAAAATCCTTAGAGGACGACCTGGCGGAATTAAACGAGATTTAGGCTATGTTTATTTAAGCCCCATTTAAGTTTTTCTTAAATGGGGCTTAATAAATTCAGCTTTGCGACTGCTGATATTTATAATGCAATTGCTTCAATGTTTCAACGGAGTCGTCATCCGTGGAAATTCCATAGCCCGATACCAAAATTCCCTTAGCGCCAGATGCCGATGCCAGCGCATAAACGGTAGCCTCGTCCGCCGGGTCGGAAGCACCCTCATAGCGGTACAGGTCAACTATCTCAAATTCGTCGGCAGGATATTGCTGTTCGCCGGCCACAAAATGATTTTCCTTTAAGTTCAGGTCGAGGGTATAGCCTTGTTTTTTAAGCTGCTCTATTGCTTCGCTAACAGTAGCGTAATGGAATTTTTGTTTCATGGGAGAATGGATTGATGTAAAGCAAATTTAGGGATAAATCCGTGTATTAGCTCAATGTCGCACAGATCAACTCATCCAAACTTCTTATATCCACAAACTCATCATTTACAAGCAGACCAGTGTTTACGTGCGAATCGGTACAGACCAGCTTGCTGATAATTCCGCAGGCCTTAAGTTTTTGCAGGCCGTCGTTTACAAATAAGCCATGGGTGGTTATCACGATAATATCTGCCGCGCCGGCATCCTTGTAGGTTTTCGCCGCGTTGATAATGCTTCCGCCGGAGCGGATCATATCGTCATAAATTATTACCGTTTTACCGGCAACATCGGCATTTATGGCGCTCACTTCCGTGTGGTCGCCCTTTAGGCGACGCTTTAAAATAAAGGCTGCATTTACGCCAAGCTCGTTGGCTAATGATTCCACCCATTTGGCCCGACCGGCATCGGTGCTGGCAATTACAAAGTTGTCGCCTCCGTATTCAAGGGCTGCTTTGGTGACGATGCCTTTGCAGTATACATGGGTTGGATAAAGGCCATGCTCAAAATAATACGGGATGCCTTCGGAGTGAATATCAAACAAGTAAACCCTGTTCCCCCGGTTGCTGCGCGGTATAGCCGACAACAAAATAGCCCTTGCCTTGGCGGTCACGATCTCACCGGGAAGCACCGCCCTCTCCATGGTTGAATAACCAAAATATGGGATCACAAGTGATAATGACCCCGCCCCATAGCTTACCAGCGAAGAAGCTAAGTCAAATAACTCCAGCGTAGCCTCATCATTAACCGTACCGCCGATGATCACCACGTCCCGGTCGGTAACGTCCGACAAAATGCGCTGATACCTTTCGCCATCTGTAAAGTTGTTGGTTTCCAGGTCGCCTTTTTCAAAATCGCCGCAGGTTAAGATTTTTTTTGCCAGGTATTCGTAGCTTTTTAAGGCGAATAATATTTTCTTCATTTCGTTGCTTTGTTTATAATCAGTTGGGATATTTCGGTAACGGCCTGCTCAAACCGGCTTTGCCAGCTGCCTGATATTTCCACAAAATTAATGTTATCATTAGCCAAAATCTCCCGGTGAGATTGATCGAGCAGATCTCTGACGGTTTTATTTAGCCGGGTGCCATCCTGGTAATAGGGAGCATCGTTATTCAGATAAAGGTACAAATCAGCTTTGTTAGCGTTATAAACAGCGTCCTCAACAGGTAAGTCCCTGTTAAATGCAAATTTGGCGTATGATCTTGTGATATGAATATCTGTATCAATAATAACCAATGCGCTATCGCCCATCATTGCCGCGTTTATTCTTTTGGCATGTTCACCGGCAACTGATTGTAAGTCGCCAAAAGTAAATTTAGTTGAATTTGGTATTAACTCCCGGCCGGCCTCCAACACAAAACTACAGTTATAATGCCTGGCGAGTTGCTCTGTCAACGTTGTTTTCCCGGTAGATTCTGTTCCTAAAATTACAACCTTGATTGCAAAGTAGGGTTTAACCGCCCGCGGTAAATGATGCCAGTTAGAGACAAAATCATTCCTGATGATTGAGGCCGAAACAGGGTGCTGTACTTTGTCAGGGTCAAAGGGAATGTGTTGTATCTCCATAAAACCGGCAACAAGTTCGCCATATGGCTCGGAGGTAATCAGCAGCGTATAATCGGGGTAATGCCTTTTAAATTCGACCGACCAGGTCTCTGAAACACTTGCAGATGTTTGGGAAGTATTTGGCAATAGCCGGTTATCATAATGAAGTACTTTTACTGCTATGTTTTTTGTATCAGCAAAAGTGGTTTCGATCCAATTTTTTCTTATTTCTCCGGGGATGTTTTCTTCCTTATCGCAACAAATTAGCACCGACAAAAAATCGCATTTACCAAGCGCGAAGCTGATCATGGCTTCATGGCCTTTGTGAAAAGGCAAAAACTTTCCAAATACAAATGCCTTAACCATTAATCAATTGCTTTTTCCAGTTAAATAATCCGTACGATGCCAACCCCAGGAATATCAAATATTCAAGCGACAAAAAATAAACTCCTTTTTTAAAATACAATATTACACAAACAGCATCTACCAGGATCCACAGGTGCCAGTTCTCGATCTTCTTTTTGGCCAATAAAACAGTGGCAATAATGCTTAAAACCATTACAAAGGAATCAGTAAATGGAAAGGCCGCCGCAATCTTAAAATAATTCGGTAAATACAGATGAATGTTTTTGATGAGAAATCCGCTTACTGCCGAACCGGCTATAACCAGTATGAGGGTTAGCCAGCGCGCGTTTGAACTGATAGCTGCAATTTTGTTTTCGACTGTAGTTGTATTCCAATTATACCACCCGTAAATGGTGACTACAAAAAAATAGACTTGCAAAAACATATCGGCATAAAGATGCACCTGGAAGAATAAAATGAAAAGAAACACCTCGTTGACGATGCCGGTACTCCATGTTAATATGTTAGCCCTTGAAGCGAAATAAACTGAGATCAAACCAAATAGAGTTCCAACTAATTCAACATAACTAATGGGGTAACCCATAACAGTAAAAGCGGTATTGGATATGTCAAAAAAATGCATCAAAAGGTATATTTTACCGAGGTATAAAAATTTGTGGGCGATTGAACAAAGTATTTTTTTGTCCCGTCCGTATCAACGTATCCATTATTAAAATATTTGGTGTTCGTGATGTTGTTTACGAAAATATCAAATTGAAATTCTTTGATGTCATACTGCAAACGGGTATTTAAAGTCACATACTGATTAACCTGTGCGCTATTGGCAAAATTAATAAACGACCTATCCTGATACCGCGCCGATAACCCTATTAAGAAAGCTTTCCGGTTATAGGTCACCTCCTGGTTAATAATAACCGGCGGTGTTAATATAGGCGTGAACGATGCAGTTTGTTCTTTAATCCGGCTGTAATTATAGGACGAATTATTGATAAGGTGGATGTTGTCATTAACTTTATAATCGATGCTCAGCTCGGCCCCCGTTCTGTAACTGCGGTCCACCTCATTGGTAAGGGCCAAGCCGTTGGGTCCTAATTGCCCGTTCAGCACAATTTCGTTTTTGAAACTCATGTAATAAAAGTTCAGATTTAAATTCATCCTGCCCATCTGATGTCTTAACCCCAGTTCCTGGTCTACTACATACTCGGGGGCATTAACCGCAATAATGGCATGGCCCAAACTATCGGCCAATAAGTTATCGTTACCTCCAAACATATCGTTGCGCGTAGGTTCCCGGCCGGTTCTCCCGATGCTGTAATACAAGGTTGAATGGTTATTAACCTCAAAGCTTATTCCTGCTTTTGGATTAATAAAGTGCCAGTCCATTTTATTTAAAGGCACATCGCCATGATAATCAAATGAAGCATACCGCGGTTGAATATCTGCAAAAAACGTTAACCGGTGAATAGTATAATCCGCTTTAGTAAAAACACTGAATTCATTTTTATAGCCGGTATTTGTGTACAGTTGCCCCAACGTTTTTTCGCTGCCGATATGCCGCCTGTCGTAAATATTCCCATGGACGCCGGTTGTCCAGTTAAATGATTTTTTTGAGAAAGTATAATTGCTGAAGAACCCCACAAGGTTAGATCGGAAGGCATAATTGTACAATTCATTTGTTGATGGCAGCCCTAAAAAGCTGTTCATATTAAAATCGTTGTTGCCATTAAGGTAGGTATAATAAACGCTCGACTGCACTGTTGAAACACTGTTAGGGTGCCATGAATGCTGTAGCTGCAGCAAAGCCTGTGTAAAATTATCCCGTTCATTTTCATCGGCATTTGTTCTTCTATCCTGTGCAATTAATGCTTGAGAAACGCCCAGCCAGGCCAGTTGATTTTGCTGATGACCAACCAGCGCGTTTATTTTGAATGTTGATTTAGCATCAATTAACTCACCACTCATAAAAACAGATTGCGAATTGTTTGAAGAGTGGTATTTATACCCGTCGGAATATACCTGGGATGCCCTGATATAAAACGCTTTGTTGTTTTTTAGCCCGCTGTTAAACGCTCCAAAAATCCGGTGGCTATTGAATGATCCGTAACCAAGGCCGATAGTAGCGTAGGTAGAATCGTAAAGATTAGGAGAAAATAGCTGAATACTTCCGCCATAGCTTGCCACGCCGTTTTTACTGGTACCTATTCCCCGCTGGATCTGGATTTTACTTACCGAGTTCATAATATCAGGGTAATTTGAAAAATAGGCGCCCTGATCCTCCGGTTCATTTAACGGAACACCGTCCAATGATATATTTATCCGGGCTTGGTCAATCCCGCGCATCCTGAAATACGAATATCCCTGCGTGCTTCCGGCATCAGAGTATACCGTAATTGAGGGCGTCTCTAAAAGTAAGTAGGACGGCTCCTGCCCGGTTGACTTAGCCTGCAACACTTTTCCGCTTATATTTTGAAAGGTTACAGGCGTTAACTTATCGGCCTGGTAAGTTACTACTACCTCTTTTATTTGGTGCGCAGTATCCGAATTCAACGCCGATTGCGCGTTAAGTTGCATAACGCCAAATAGCAGGATAACAAACAGGATAGCGTTTTTTAGCATAACAGTTTAGGCTTGACGATTTATGTTGGCTTTCACCTGTTCAAATGTCACAGTATTGAACAGTTCCCCATCTTCAAAAACAGTATGCAATTCATCCGCTAAATCATCGCCACCATCGTCATTAACCGTTTTAAACCTACCATTAACTTTTACCAGCTTCAACCTTCCGGCTTTGCTCTTTTTAAAGCTTTCGGTAATGTTGCCGTTAGCGTCCATTTCGGTGGGGGCCTTTTCAACGCTTACCTGCTTGCCGTTTATTATGGCGCTGCTGCATTTCAGCGCGAACTTTTGTGTGTCGCGGTCCACCTTTTGCAGCAATGCGCCGCCCATGCCCAGCACCAGGTTTTCGGCGCTGATACCATGTTCTTTTAACGCGGCATACATAGTTTTTATCGCTTCGTAATTTACGCCATCACCCTGGATCACCCTCACCTGCGGCGGCAAAACTTTGTACCCTTTTTCGTTTACAACGTAGCCGAACTTATCAAAAAGTATTTCAAAAATCTCTAAAAGCGTCATCACAGGGTCGCCGCTATCAGGGCGGATCACCAGGGTGCCCTTCCGGTTCAGGATCTCCGCTTTTAAATCCTCGCCCCAATATTCCTTACAGGCTTTAAAAATGTTGTAGCTGTCAGACACGCATGCAATTGTACCGGTAGGGAATGTTCTCAAAATATGCTTAAATACCTCCAGCTCGCCATCGCGACCAAGCAGCGTACAAATGCTATGCTCGGTTGCCGGGATGCTTAAACCGTAAACCTTTTGGGCATCGTAATATTTTATAGCCATACCTGAGCCAGCCAGGTTATCGCTGCCGCTAAAATTCAGCAAGTGGGCCGCGCCGCCAATTTTGGCGCTCTCTACACTGCTAACCCCGCGAAAGCCAAAATCATTCAGAACAAAATCTATCCCGGCTTCGCTGCCTGCGGTGGCGGTTTCCTCGTAAAATTGGGTTACTACTTTGCGTACCTGGTTGCTCAGCGTGGCTACCGTACACGGGTACCAAACCTGCATCAACAGGGTCTCTAAAAAGTTGGTAAGCCAGTAACATTCAGGATCGGTGTTTTCAATGGTCATCAGCACGTTGCTTACCGGAACCGCCGTACCCTCGGCTACTGCCTTGATTTTAACCGGCAGTCTGCCATCATATTTATCCAGGATGTATTGGAATTTGCTTTTGTCAAACACATCGTCCCTGCCAAATACCTGCAGTAAAAAGCCCTCTGCCTCGTCAAGGTCCTGCTGCGTAAACGCTTGCCCCTGCAGGTATTCCTTTAAAAAATATTGTAATCCAAAAAACACCGTCTCATCAAACATACCGCCACGACTTTCCAAATAACTGTAGATCTGCGTGGTACCAGGATAGTATAATTTATGGTGAGCGTATTTGTATGCATCAGCCAGCAGGATCAAATTTTCGCGTTTCATGATATTGTTATTTTAGATGTTTTTCAATTAAGTGGTTGAAGAGTTCAATGTGCTCGGTGCTGATCAATTCGTCATTGATCATTTTTCCCAGGTCGGCAAGTTTAAACCAGCCGACTTCCGAAATGTCATCTTGTGCTTCGGGTTCTCCGCTGATATAATCACAGCTAAACAGCAGCGTGATGATCTTGTCGGCCTCGTTGCGGTAACGCCAGTCGTTTATTTTGCGTGATGTTTCATAAACCATGGGCGTTGTTTCCATTTCGCCACATTCTTCGGTCAGCTCACGTTTGGCTGCGCTTTCATAATTCTCATCCTCCGGATCGGCGAAACCGCCAACCAGCCGCCATTTGTTATTGATCAGCTTTTTGCCCAGCAGGATCTCACTTTTATTGTTCCGGAACATTGCGATATCCACCGTAGGATAAACCTTTGTATATTGGTTATAGTAGGCATACAAAATCCCGGCCCTGAAATCGTTTGAGCCAAAAACCTTATCCGCGTATTGCTTGCGCAATTCAGTGGCATTATAATCCCCATGTTCGGGCAGCTCAACAGTTTCAAATTTACCGTGATAGTAGGGAATAAAGCTGTCCCTGCTGCCGTACAGCGCAAATTGTTCATTCGGGAACACACCTTTTAACAGCCCATCAAGGTTATCGGACCAAATTTTATCACTCGGATGATCGCTTACCGGCAAAACTATAATTTCCGGATACGCTGCTTTGATCATTTTTTCGCGGGTATAGTAATCATAGGGATTTTTGCGACTACCGGTGATCGGGCTTACCCCTAGCAGGATAATCAGCTTTGAATGTGCTTCCATTACCTGCTTAATCAGGGTTTGGTGCCCCTCGTGCAGGTAAGGTGTTTGGAAACGGGCGATAATAACTGCAGTTTTCATTTTAATTTGCGTTAATTATACGCAAATATAGATATGCGTTTTTAATAAGCAAATTATTTCTTCTTTTTTCTGAAATTATTTTGCGTTCATATTTCGAAGCTGATGCCGTCCTTCTTTAACTGGAAGTATTTCTCCTTATTAAAGCAGAATAAATTGCCCGGCCGACCGGCGCCGTCAAGTCGTTGCTTTTCAGTAGTTTCCTCTAAAAAGCCAAATTTTAAAACTTTCTTTTTAAAGTTGCGGCGGTCTATCTCCCTGTCGAGTACCGCCATATAGAGCTTTTCGAGTTCCGAGAACGCGAACCGTTCATCAAGCAACTCGAAGCCAACCGGTTCATAAAGGATCTTGTTTTTTAACCGGGAATGGGCAAGAGCAATAATGTCTTGGTGATCAAAAGCCACATCCGGCATTTTTTTTATGTTGAACCAGGCAACGTCGCTGGCATCAGTATCTGCATGCAGCACGAATGCATCGGGCTTAACCAGCCCATAATAAGTAACAGAGATCACACGATTGCGCGGATCACGGCCCGGCTTGCCAAAGCTGTAAAGCTGCTCCAGGTAATTTATGCTGATGCCCGTTTCTTCTGTTAGCTCCCGCTGAACCGCTTCCTCCAATGACTCCTCGTTGCCCACCAGTCCGCCCGGTAATGCCCAGCTATTTTTAAAGGGCTCGATGTTTCTCTTTATCAGCAATACCGACAATCCCTCCTTCGAGGTATATCCAAATACCGCGGCATCTACAGCAACCTTTATATTTTGAGAAACAGGCATATGTGCAAAGGTATTAATTGCAGGCAAATTCAAACATGAGGCGAGCAATTTACAATGCTTGCCCCCATCATCCCCCAATGCTCTTCAACACAACCTGCCCCTGGTCCTTTGTTTTGCTGTTTGATGATGGCAGAGAACTTATCAAGTCGGCCAGGTCGGCCTTATGTTTAAGCAGCATTACCGGCGAATAGTTCTGGAAAACCACCATTGCATTATAGAGTCCGTTATTACGATCCTGCAAAGTGTCAGTAGTATTTATTAACCTTTTCGACTGCACAATCAGGTCTGCAAGAAACTGGTCATCCGTTAGCCAATTGTTGATGATCTGGTTATAGGCCGACAGGCGCGACTGCGCACTTGTTGAAAACAGCCCGGTGATAACATCGATCCGTTTTCCGTCGTAAAGGTTTTGAACCAGCGCTGCCGATGCCGCGTCTTTTTTCGACTCAATGTCGGCTACCTGCTTACCCAGGTTTGGCGCCGAATAAATGATGGCGGCAAGTGCTATGTCTCTAACTGTTTTATCATTACTTGCTAACTGTTGCGTAAGGTCTCTTATCAGCTGTGCCTGTGAAAGCTGCACTTGCGAATTCTGCACCTCATTTTGCTTTTCGAAGGCTATTTTCTGAAGTTCAGCCTGGCTTTCGTTGTAGTTGTTTGTAAAAAGCCAGCCAACAATGGCAATAATAAGCGGGATGCAAGCCGTACCAACGGCTTGCAGTCTGTCCCATATATCCTTTTTATCTTTTTCCATTTTATTTTCGGGTGAATGTTGGGCTGGAGGTATAAATTTAGGCAAATCGGTCGCAGGCAGGTCCCGTAAAAACACGCTATTTTATAGAGTAATTTTACCTGATTATCATAGGTTAATCGCCCCTGGCCCTGATTCAGGTCGAATAGTGTTCGTTAACGATTTTCTTCCGAAATTAGCCCAATGGAGACGAGCGCAGAAACTTTCATTTACCTTGAGTTTTTACGGCAAAAACTGATGCCACTACCCGGCGTTGAAGAGAAGCTTTGCTTTGGCACACCCGCTTTTTATGTCAACAAAAAGTATTTTGCCCGGCTATGGGATGATGGCGAAACCCTTGTGCTGCAAACCCTTGAACGCGACAGGTGGATCACCGCCAAACCGGACGCGTTTTTTGTTACGGACCATTATTTTAACTATGATTATATGCTCATCCACCTTAAAACCGTACTGCCCGCCCACCTGGAACTACTGCTTTTAACTGCCTGGCGAAACCGTGCCACCCCAAAATTAATAAAGGAATACGAAACGAATAATAACTGATAGCAATGATTACCTCGACCGAAAATGCTGAACATTACATATGGGGAGAAAAGTGCGATGGCTGGCACCTTTTAAAATCGGATACCTTAAGCGTGATCCAGGAACGCATGCCGCCCGCTTTGGGCGAGCAATTACATTATCACCATCGTGCACAGCAGGTGTTTTATATCCTCTCGGGAACAGCAACCTTTGAGGTGGATGGGGAACTCAAAATCGTTGAGGCCAATCAATCCATTCACATAACACCCAATATCCGGCACCGCATTTCAAATAATGGCGCAGCCGATCTGCACTTTTTAGTGATCTCGGAGCCAAAAGCACACGGCGACAGGGTGAATCTATGAATTGAAGACGAGGGCTTTGAAAATAATTGGAGGCAACTAAAACTTATTCAGGCTTCGTGGTATTATACCTGTTAAAAAAACCTACCATGAAAAGATTATATTTTCCATCGCTTATTTTAATGCTGCTCTGCTTGAGCAGCTGTTCGGTAATTGCCGGCATTTTTAAGGCCGGGGCCGTTGTTGGCATTATTGCAGTTATTGTTGTTATCGCACTTATTATCTGGATAGCATCGATGTTCAGGAAATAAATTAGCCATCATAGCGATGGGTTTCAGACCCATCGCTATGAGAACACCTTGTGCTACTTTATCGCATTCCCATATCCCACAACAAGCACCGATAATATAATTACCCCAATGCCAACTAAAACGGTTGTAAATGCCTGTTTACTTACACCCTTCCATTCCTTTAATACAAGCCCCCATACGTTGGCGATCAGGATAATAAAGGCCATGTGCAGGATCCAGGAGCTTGCGCCGTTACCAAGCCGGCTTTCGCCCATCCCATAAAAAAAGAACTGCAAAAACCACGTTGTGCCGGCCAATGCCGAGAAGAGATAATTTTTTAACAATGGCGTTTTAGGATCAGTATAGTTGCTAAATGTTTTGTTGCGGGCGTTCAATATCATGCACCAGATAAAGTTGGTGGTAAGCCCGCCCCAAAGTACTACTATGTAAACCACGTTGTTCCTGAACAGGAAATTGCCGGCGCCAGGATGTGCAGCGGTCCAAACCGCATTTGCAGTATCAGCCATTGATTTGCCGGCCTCTAAACCGAAGTTGAAACAGGCGCTCAGGATCCCCGAAACAATAGCTACAAAAATTCCTAAACCAAAACGATAGTCCTTATTTTCTTCCTTCGCTGATGAGTTTTTCGCAAGATCCTTTTCCTTCATGGTGCCAGCCTTGCCACAAATGATAATGCCGATAACGCAAATTGCTATCCCCAGCAATACCAATTGGCCCCAGTGCGAGGTAACCAGCATGGTAATGGTATCCTTGCCTGCTTTCGGAAAAAAGTCATAGTAAACAGATGGCACCAGTGAGCCAAACACGGCGCATAGGCCCAATATAATGGTGCTGCCCAACGATACGCCAAGATAACGGACGCCAAGCCCATAGGTTAAGCCCCCAATACCCCAAAGAATGCCCATCAGGTATGTCCATCCCAAAACATCGAAACCGGTAGTTTTAATAATTTCGGCAAAACCCGGAATGGTCAGCCATGCTGCCAGCGGCGGTACAATAAGCCACGAGAAAATACCGCCAACTATCCAGAAGCTTTCCCAGGCCCAGCCCTTAACTTTTTTATAGGGAATATAAAAACTGCCGGATGCAAAGCCCCCGATGAAATGAAAAAACACGCCGAAAATGATGCCCATAATTGGTTGATTAGGTTGATTGAGTGAGTGGTTGATTAAGTTTATTAAACATTGGTTTTTATTTTTGATTGACTAAATAACAGTTGTTTGGTTTTTAACTTAATCTAACCCAATCAACCTAATTTAACTTAATCAACTATTCACGGTTTTGTTGTGCTAAAATGATAAACCCCTGATCCCACATTTACAGCCACGTAGCCATCAGCCGCATCGCCGGTTTTTATGCCCGGAACGCTTGCTATCGCCTTGCCGCCCTCTGTTATCGCGCTGCTGTTGCTGCCGGGAATATAAACGGTAGCTGTTGTGTTTGCAGGCACCTCCACATCAAGCAAAAAGTTTGCACCGTCAATTTTCCAGTGCGAGCTTACCTTGCCGTAATTGGTTTCATAGTCGGCTGATGCGTTTTGCAGGTTACCGCCTATAGTTGGTTTTATGGTGATCTCTTTATAGCCCGGCGCATCTGTTTTTGTGTCGATGCCCGCCACCACGCGATACATCCAGTCGCCGATGGCGCCGTATGCGTAGTGGTTGTATGAGTTCATGGTTGGTGTTTCAAATGTACCGTCAGTACGGATGCCGTCCCATCGTTCCCAAATGGTTGTTGCGCCCATTTTTACAGGGTACAACCACGACGGGTAAGTGTCCTGCAATAATAATTGATAGGCCACATCGGCATGACCGAACCTGCTCAGCACATGGCATAAGTAAGGCGTACCTAAAAACCCGGTGGTTAAGTGATTGCGATAACGGTGTACGCTATTAACCAGCCTTACCGCTGCCTGTGCCCTTAAATTCTCAGGCAGCATATCAAACTGCAGCGCCAGCACATAGGCTGTTTGTGTGTCGGACGAGATCAGTCCGTTCGGTGTTACATATTCGTTTACAAAGGCTTTTTTAATTCGGGCTAAAAGATCGGTATAATAGGCCTCGTCGTCCTTTTTACCCAAAACCTGCGCAGTATTGATCATCAGCTGCGTTGAATAAGCATAAAAACATTGCGCTATCAGGTATTTACTGGTGATGGCCGAGCTGCCGTCCGTATCGTCATTTACGCTGTAAAACAGCCAGTCGCCAAAGTGGTCTCCTGTGTTCCAAAGGTCGTTACGGCTTTTGTTTTCCATGAATTTAACCCAGGCCTTCATGCTGGCATATTGGTTCTCCAAGATCTGTTTATCGCCGTAGGCTAAATAGATATTCCATGGAATAATTGTTGATACGTCGGACCAGCCGGTGCTGCCACCCTGATCATTGCCACCAATCACGTTAGGTATAACATGCGGTACGCTGCCGTTTGAGAACTGATCGGCAGCAACGTCCTTCATCCATTTGGTAAAAAAGTTGTGCACGTTCATGTTGTATGATGCAGTGCGCGAGAAAACCTGTGCATCTCCCGTCCAACCTAAACGCTCATCGCGCTGCGGGCAATCGGTAGGTACATCTAAAAAGTTGCCTTTTTGGCCCCATTGAATATTATGCTGCAATTGGTTAAGCATCGGGTTTGAGCAGGAGAAAGTTCCCTCCGGCTTCATATCAGAATATAAGGTGATGGCTGTAAAGTCCTCCGGTTTTAACTCACCCGGGTAGCCAACCACCTTTATAAACCTGAATCCCTGCCAGGTAAATTGAGGCTCAAATGTTTCTTCGCCGCCACCTTTCAGCACAAATACATTCTCTGCACGGGCAGAGCGTAAGTTCTCGGTATAAAAATTCCCAAGCTTGTCTATCACCTCGGCATGCGAGATCTTGACGGTATCGCCAGCATGCCCGTTCACCTTCATCTGGATCCAGCCAACCAGGTTTTGGCCGAAATCTATCACCTGCTCACCTTTGGGGGTTTTAAAGATCTTTATCGGCTTAAATGTTTCGTGTTTCCTGATAGGTTCATTTATAGTGGCAACCAAAACGTCTTTATTAAAGTTATTAACGTTAACGGCAGTCCAATTTTTATCGTCAAAATTTGCGGTCGACCAACCTTTTTGCTGCTTCCTGTCGTCAATTACCGCGCCATAATAGATCTCGGCAAACCTTACCGCACCGGTAGAGGTCTTCCAGGTATCGTCTGATATTATAGTTGCTGTAGTACCGTCAGTATACGTAACTTCCAGTTGGAATAACAAAGAGATGTCCTTCCCGTATTTGTTACCGACCGATGGGAACCCTATATGTCCCCGGTACCATCCGCTGCCAAGCGTTGCGCCAACGGCATTTGCGCCGGGCTGCAGCATGTTGGTAACGTCATAAACCTGGTATTGCAGGCGCTTGTTATAGCTGGTCCAGCCGGGTGTAAGATAGGCGTCACCAACCCGGCGGCCATTAATCTGTGCTTCATATAAACCATGCGCGGTGATGTAAGCGAAAGCTGATTTTATTTTTTTGGTAAGCGAAAACTGTTTGCGAAGCAGGGGGCTCGGGCGGTTGATCGAATCTTCCTTGCCTGCCGGGGTAATCCATTGGGCTTTCCAGTCGGCGGCGGTAAGCAGCCCCATGCGCCAGCTGGCAGGTTCGCTCCATGCTGATGCTTTGCCGGCGTTGTCCCAAACCCTTACCTGCCAAATATATTTTTGGCCGGCCGCAAGCGGCTCGCCTTTGTAGATGATATACATGGATTGATCGGACATTACCTTGCCCGTTTTCCAAACTTCATGCTTATCCTTTGCGCTGCTTACCTTTACCTCGTAGGCTGTTTGCATTACACCGCGCTTGTCACCGGCGTTCAGCTGCCAGCTAAGCCGCGGGTTAATAGCATCAATGCTAATGGGGTCTACGGTATTTTCGGTTAGCAGGTATTGAACCTTAACCTGTGCAAAACAAAAACCAGCTATATGCAGGACAAAAAATAAAGTTAGGATCTTTCTCATTTGGTTAATCAGGATGTGTTTAATTGGGTAGCCAAGTTAATGAAAATGCTTCTAGTTAACTATCCTTTACTGTCTTGGTATGTAACAAAACAGTGCCGACGAGAGGTGAAATTATGGCGTTTTCAGAGGTTAGGGCTGGTACCGCCCATATTTTGACCAGTAGGGTCTACCGCTTTGTAGAAGCATATAGAACCATTATTTGATGTGCTTTATTTTTAGAATAAATATTTAGTTTTACCCGATCAAGCTAAAGCAGGTAAAGGAAAATGAAAAATTATTTAAAGATCATAAATATTGATGAGTACTCCATTACCCCTAAGTACCTGCAGATAAGCAATTCCATTTTACGGGGAATCGAAGAAAAGAAAATTGATAAGGACGACATCCTCCCCTCAATAAACGACCTGAGCATTGCCCTTGAAGTTTCACGCAACACCATCGAACGCGCGTATAAGGAGTTAAAACGGTATAACGTTATCAAGTCCATAGCCGGCAAAGGATATTTTATATCGGCCACCTCATTTAACCAGCCGGTTAAGGTGTTGCTGCTTTTTAACAAGTTGAGCAGCCACAAAAAAATAATTTACGATGCCTTTGCCGAAACACTGGGCAGTAATGCCGCCATTGATTTTTATATCTACAACAATAATTTCAACGTATTTAAAAAGCTGCTGGCAAACAGCATCGAACATTATTCAAAACTGGTGATCATTCCGCATTTTATCGAAAGCGGTGAAAATGCCATAGCCGTTATTAATGAACTGCCAAAGGATAAGCTGATCCTGATGGATAAGCTTTTAGAGGGTTTAACCGGCAATTTTGGTGCGGTATACGAGAACTTTGAACAGGATATCTACTTCGCCCTGGAACAACTAGTGGAACAGCTGAGCAAATATCATACGCTCAAGATCATCTTCCCTGAACACAGTTATTATTCAAAGGAGATCCTTACCGGGTTCCTGAATTTTTGCGGAAAATATGCCTTTGAATACGGCATCATCCACTCCCTAAAAAACGAAACATTGCAGCCCGGCACCGTTTATATCAATTTAATGGAGGACGATTTGGTTGAGCTGATAGAAAAAATTATCGGCGATAAGCTGAAGATCGGCGAAGACATCGGCGTGATCAGCTATAACGAGACTCCGCTTAAAAAGATCATCCTGAACGGCATCACCACCATATCCACCAACTTTAAGCTGATGGGCGAAAAAACCGCCGAAATGGTGCTTAACAACGGCAAGGAGCATGTTGCCATTCCATTTAAAGTTACTTACCGAAACTCGCTGTAATTAATTACCCCAATTGTCCGTTCTAAACGGCTCCGCAGGCAACCCGGCTGAATTTTGCAGGTTGGTTACCGGCGCATTGGTAAAGGCATACCTTACCGCCTGGATCGGCAGGGGTGTACCTGCAGGGGCTACTACTGTAATCCCATTTCCCGCTATGTTTGCACCCCCCTGCCTGAAAACATGATCAGTACCGGCAACAAAAAAGAACTGCTTTAAAGGCTGGTTATTAATAGTGATTAAGCCATTTGCTGTGCCCGCGCTGAAACTGATAGTTGCTGTATTACCACTTGCCGACCACGACGAAAAATGAGGTCCGTAACATTCAACATTTTGGTTGAACGTGTTTTTTAAGGCCAGCAGCGCAAGCCTTTCGCCAACCGGTTTTTTGTTGCGGGGATGATGATTGGCTTCTTCGCCAACATCCATGGTAACAGCCATGCCGGTACCCGGGGTAGACAAAACATTGGCCTGCCCCTCCCTGAACTTAGCCAAATAATCGAGTGTTTTATCGCCGCCCGGCGGATTGGTGGTGTTATAATCTTCGGCGAAGGGTGTTAATTGCACAAGATAAAACGGCAGGGCCGCGTCCTTAAACTGTGTTCGCCAGCCTTTTATTAATGCACTATTAAGCTTGGTATAACTTGCCGGGTCATCGTGTTGATTATTTTCACCCTGGTACCAAACGAAACCCCTGATGGCAAGGTTTGTGAGTGGGCTGATCATTCCGTTATACAGGGTTGAACTGTTGCCGGAATAATTCGAAGTCAAAACAGGATCGCTTGCAATGGCATCCGTGTTGGCCCATTCCTGGCAATATGATCCGTTAATGGCCGATACAATAATACCTACGGGTACGTTAAGCGTGATATGCAGCTTACGGGCGAAAAAGTATGCTACAGCGCTTAAGCTCCCTGCGTTTTGAGGCGAGCAAATATTCCATTTTACAGCCTTCTTTAGTTCAGTGGCCGGGCTGTTTTCGTAATCTTCCTGCACGGCAAGCGTACGGATCAATGGGTAGTTGGCCGCGGCAATTTCAGCCTGGTAGTCAATCACCCCGGTAAACGGCGCAATCACATCAACGGGCATCACCATGTTCGACTGGCCCGAACAAACCCACACATCCCCTAATAAAATATTGGTAAGCACCACCCCCGTCCCGCCATCAGGCTTGGCAGTTATGGTTTGCGGGTTGGCATTGGCAGGGCTTGCAGCTATTGTTAGCTTCCAGTTACCATTGGCATCAGCAAAGGTATTGAGCGTATTTAGGTTCCAGCTTACGTTTACTGTTACCTTCTCATTTGCCGCTGCTGTTCCCCAAATTACAAAGGGCTTATCGCGCTGCACCACCATGTTACTTTGCAGCAGCGAGCCTAATGCAAAACTACCCGTACCGGTATGCTTTTGCGGCCCCGTGGTTTCCTTTTTACTACAGCCGGCTGCCAGTAACACCAGCAGCAACAGGCCCACCCATCTCATTTTCATACCCGGGCGGCTGAATAAATTAAGGACACAATAATTAACATAATCAACAGTTTAAACTCGGTACCAAAATAAAGAATATCGGGCATATTAAAACATATGGGAGCTTTGTTTGCTGTAATATTTTGCCGCAGTAAATACACGGCCGAACTGCGGCAATGTTAACTGCGGCTTCGCTTTCTGTCTTTCGTACTAAATACGTATTTTGGGCCGATATAAGAAAGCCGCTCTTTCGAACTTTCCCTACTGATATCCATTGGACAATCTTTCGGACTTTCGGACTTTATTGACTTTCGGACTTCTTACACCCATGAATCCATACCAACAAAAAAAACGCTGGAAATACTCATTGCTCACGTTTGCAGTGATAATCGCCAGCGGCTCATTATTGTATACCAGTTACCTTGTGCGCAACATTGCCCGCTCCGAACGTACCCGTGCGGAGGTTTGGGCCATGAGTATGAAACAGATCCTATCATCTGATGATAACGATTTTTTGAATTATACCATAGCTGTACGTGACAGTTCGCTTGTTCCGGCAATTGTTACCGACCTGAAGGGGGATATCCAGTTTACCCGCGGCCTCGACCCCGGAAAAACCCATATTAAACTGGAAGCCGAAGGAAATAAAAACAAGAAATACGACCTTCCTTATTTTGAGTCGGAGCTTGCCTACATGAAATCGCAGCATGCGCCTATCAAACTTAAGGTAATGGGCAATAACCTCGAGTGGCTTGTTTATTATAAGGACTCTGACCTGCTTACCCAGCTAAAGTTTTTCCCTTATATCCAGCTTTCGGTCATCGCCATATTTTTATTGTTGGCCTATACGGCATTCAGCTCTTCGCGAAAATCAGAGCAAAACCAGGTTTGGGTTGGACTTGCCAAAGAAACCGCACACCAGTTGGGTACCCCTATATCTTCATTAATGGCATGGATTGAGCTGATGAAGGAACGGTTTTCTGAAAACGATTCCCTGATTGTTGAGATGGAAAACGATGTAAGGCGGCTCGAAATTGTGGCCGATCGTTTTTCAAAGATCGGCTCAACGCCAAAGCTGGAGGAGCATAAGGTATACGAGGTGGTAAAGGATTTCGTAGACTACTTCAGGGTTAGGGTAAGCAAAAACATCGGCTTCGAGCTAACCGGCAACCCACATTTGGTGGCTGGGTTGAATGTGCCGTTGTTCGACTGGGTGCTGGAAAATCTGCTCAAAAATGCCGTTAACGCCATTGAAGGCAAGGGCTCGATTAAAGTAGATATCTCGGGCAACAAAATTAAAAAGCAGGTATTTATTGATGTAAGCGATACCGGGAAGGGTATTCCGCGCTCCAAATTTGACACGGTATTTCAACCTGGCTATACTACGCGAAAAAGAGGCTGGGGCCTGGGATTGTCGCTAACCAAGCGCATGGTAGAGAACTACCATAACGGGCAAATTTTTGTGAAGGATTCGGAAGTTGGGAAGGGAACTACCTTTAGAATTGTATTAAAAAACGTTCGATATGATAAACAGACCAAATCCCGATGAGTATTCGGAATATGCAGGCCGCTATGTAAAGCTGGTGGGCGATGAGCCAATTTTAGACATCTTTAAACGCCAGCAGGAAGAAAGCTACAAATTATTTACCGGTTTAAGCGATGAAAAAGCCATGCATGCCTATGCCGATGGCAAATGGACCATTAAACAGGTGATAGGCCACATGGCCGATACCGAAAGAGTGTTTGCCTACCGGGCGCTGGTTTTCTCGCGCGAGTCGATAACGCTGCCCGGCTTCGACCAGGATGTATATATGGAGCAGGCGACCTTTAACAGCCGCCCGCTTGAAGACCTTGCAAATGAATTTAAAACCGTCCGTGAATCCAGCATTTACCTGTTCAAGTCGTTAACCGAACAGCAGTCAATGCAAAAAGGAATTGCCAGTGGCAGTCCCTTTTCTGTTCGCGCTTATGCCTATATGATAGCAGGGCACGAGCAGCATCACTGGAATATTTTGAAGGAGAGGTATTTGTGAGGAGAGGTTAAGTGGTGAATAGTGAGTGGAGAGTAGTGAATACAATCATCACTCTGCATTTACAACCACTCACCATTTTCCACTCACTATTCACCATTCCCGTTTTTATCATTCTCTTTCTTCTCAATAAGGTAAGAGATAAATAAACCAAGGCCGCCGAATATAGCGATCAGTGAAAAATAGATAGCCGGGTTGCCGTCGTCGTCAAACCTGTGTGCGATATGGGCAAACAAGGTGTTATCTAAAACGTAAGCTAAAAATAAACCCAGGCCTGCGCCGATCATTAATAACCCCCATTTTAAGTTTAGAAAAGGAGCCGATTGAACTTTGTACCTGCGCGGATCCATGCCGCGTTCAATCATTGCCATTCTTTCGCGTTTGGCAAGGTAAACAATTCCAAAAATCATTGCGAATAAGGCTAAAGGCACTATAATTGCCACCATTACTCCAAGTTCTTTTGCGTGATCTTCCATGATATTTAATTCTTAATTTTTAATAATTTGTTTTTGTTTAAAGCACCATTGTGGTGTATTTGTAAGCTATGACCACATGGTTTTTAAAGAGGTTACAGTCGCAAGAAAATTTTGTTGAAATGTTTTAAAGTTGCAAGGTTGTAATGTTGGGATGGATAGTTTTTAAAAGCGTCAAGCTATTGGATAATAAAATAACCTTTCAACTTTACAACATTTCAACCTTCCAACAAATAACAACTATCTTTACAAAACAGTGTAACCTCAACTGATAATGCATCGTCACAGATCTATATAAATGCAAAGCAAGCTTTCGGATATAGAGTTGATAGACCAGGTACTGGCGGGAAACCAGTCGGCGTATGCCGATTTGGTTAAACGGCACCAGCGCTTTGTGTTTACGCTGGCCATGCGATTTGCGAAGGGGCGGGAAGATGCCGAGGAGATTGCGCAGGATTGCTTTATAAAGGCGTACCGGTCATTGTCTACCTTTCAAAGGCAGGCAAAGTTCAGTACGTGGCTTTATAGTATTGTGTACACTACGGCCATGACATTTTTGCGGAAGAAACGGGTAGACACTGACTCGATTGATGACGAAGGCACATTTATACAGGTAGAAAGTCAATCTTCGGCTTATGACGTTAATAATGCGGAAAATAAGTCGAGGTCATATTATCTTAACCAGGCAATTGACCAACTTTTGCCCGACGATGCTGCCATAATAACCCTGTTTTACAAAGGAGAGCAATCGTTGGAGGAAATAGGCCAGGCGCTGGGCATGGAGGCAAATACGGTGAAGGTAAAATTATTCAGGGCGCGCCAGCGTTTAAAAGACAAGCTGGAACGCAATTTAAAACATGAAGCAAAGGAACTGATATGAATCATATAGAAGAACAACTTTGGAACTACATTGACGGCAATTGCACGCCGGATGAGCAAAGCGCCATTGTAAAGCTTATCGCAAGCGATGAAGCTTATCGCCTGAAATACCAGGAGCTGCTGGCGCTTAACAACGAATTTTCTGCCATTGAACTTGACGAGCCACCTATGGCTTTTACGTACAATGTAATCGAAGCTATCCGCACCGAAAATGCACAGGTGCCGCTTAAGGCCGCCATTAACAAGCGGATAATTATGGGAATAGCCCTATTCTTTATTATTGCCTTAGCGGGATTTATTACCTATACCCTGGTAAGTTTTAATTGGTCGGCGCAGGGCTTGCCAGATGTTGCCGCAAAGGTGCCGGTTGATTTCAAGGTTCCGCAGATAAGCAGCAGCATTTCAAAACCAATTGTTGAGGGTTTCCTGTTTTTCGACGTAGTACTTGGCTTGTTCTTGTTCGATACCTTTTTGCGTCGAAAAAATGTTGCAAAGCAGATCAAGTAGTGTACAAAAAAAACAACAAGTTTTTATCGATGTATACACCGCTGTACATTTAAAAAGCATGTAACGCACCCCTGTCATACAGGCTTTTTGGCAGAGCGTATTTCACAGCTTATTATTTGGTACAGTAATTGTTAAAGAATATGCGGACTGGTACTCACCAGTTCAATTGTGATAAGGTTTAGGTTGAAAGTCCCCCGCAGCAAGTGTGGGGGGCTTTTATTTTTTTATGCGACTTTACCTTTGTAATATTTTCAAGTCTGATATTATAATAAAGCGACAATTAATAACTTAGCAGAGCGTTAAAAGTCAAGAAGCAAGAGACAAGAATCAAAGATGAAAAGAACGTAGTTGGTTAAAATATAAGCTAACAGGTTTGTTTTTCAGAGAGTTTTGTCTTTACCCCCGGTTCCTGGCTTTTGATCTTAATTCCGACATGACAACCATTCCAACCATGAAAAAGCAATACCTATACCTACTACTTGTTATATTTTTAACAGGCATTTGTTGTAAAAGCAACGCGCAGGCTCCACGTATTCCGGAGGCAAGCCCCACACAAACAATTATACAGGATTTTGGCTTAGGCAAAATCACCATAACTTATTCAAGGCCAGCCGTTAAAGGGCGGGTTATTTTTGGCGGGATAAACCCTTACGGGCAGGTTTGGCGTACCGGCGCAAACGCCGCTACCACCATAAGCTTTACAGAAAATGTAATAATAGAGGGGCACAAAGTACCTGCCGGAACTTATTCCCTTTTCAGCATTCCTGATAAGGAAGAGTGGACAATTATTTTAAATAAAACCGCAAAACAATGGGGCGCTTACGATTACAAGCAGGCCGACGATCTTTTACGCTTTACGATAAAGCCCATCTACCTTGCTGAAAAACGCGAAAGCTTCACCATTCAATTCGCAAATGAAACCACGCATTCTGCCGATCTGCACCTGGTTTGGGATCATACTGCGGTATATATTAAGCTAAATACGGATGATGACGCCAAGATAATGGCCAACATTGATAAACTAATGAGGGGCGACCGCAAGCCTTATTACTTTAACGCCATTCAGTATTATTATGAAAATAATAAAGATTTAAACATCGCATTGAAATGGGCGCTTGAGGCACAAAAAGTAGAACCCGAGGGTTCATGGTTCAAGTTATGGGAGGCCCGCATCCGCCTTAAAATGGGCGATAAGGAAGCCGCAATCAAAGCTGCCCAACAAGGTGTCGACATGGCAAAGGCAAGTAACGACGATGAATACGTAAGGCTGAATCAAGCTGTTATCGACCAGGCTAAAAGTTAATTTTGGGACTTCTTTTCCAGAAAATGGAATTATGGCAAACATCGCCGGGCCAGCCGGATATTTTTTTAATCTTTTCTCAATAAAAAATTGAACATCATAAAATCGTTAAGCCTTTTCGTATTAGCCGGGCTGTGCGAAATTAGCGGCGGCTATTTGATCTGGCTGTGGCTAAAATCAGATAAGCCTGTTTGGTACGGCATCATCGGTGGGCTGGTGCTGGTGCTTTACGGTGTCGTAGCCACCTGGCAAACGGCAAATTTCGGCAGGGTTTACGCAACCTACGGCGGCATCTTCATCGTAATGGCGCTGCTGTGGGCCTGGAAGGTAGATGGCTTTAAACCGGATAAATATGATATTATAGGAGCAGCAATTGCATTGATTGGCGCCTGCATAATTATTTATATGCCGCGTAAATAGTTTTTGAACCATGATTAAAGGATTTTAGGATTACTTGATGCTAATAAAGCTAACAATCCTGTCATCCTTAAATCAAGCGAATCATGGTTCAAAAAAAGAAAAGCATCCTAAAATCCTATTGATCCTATAAATCTTAGTTTAACTGCTTCTCCGGAAACAACGGGTTAATTCCCACAGCAATTACAATCACCATAATACAACCTATCGCGTTTAGCCACAAATAGGCAATCAGCCCGAAAACGCCCAGCAGGCAAATAGTTAACTCTGTAATAACGGCGGCTATAAATACCGCGTTGCCTCTTATCCTTTTTAAATAAAAGGCCACCACGAACACGCCCAATATGGTACCGTACACATAGGAGCCTAATTGGTTTACGTATTCCAAAAGGTTGCCAACCTTACTGGCATAAAGCGCCATCCCAATACAAACCAATCCCCAAAAAACGGTAGCTAATCTTGATGCGTCCAGGTAATTTTTATCGGTAGCGCCGGGGTTGATGATGCGCTTATAAATATCAACCACGCTGGTAGATGCCAGCGAGTTTAATGCGCTTGCCGTTGAGCCCATGGAGGCTAAAAATATAATGGCAACCAACAGGCCGATCAATCCGCGGGGCAGGTAATGCGTAACAAAATTGAGGAAGACGTAATTGGTATCATCCTCATTGGCTTTGGCATTGTTCTTTTTCATGATGCCGATGGCTTCCTTGCGGATGTCGGCGGCTTGCTTATCGGCAACTTTTAAGTCTTGCTGCGCCTGGCTTATTTGTGTTTTGTCGTTTCCATCCAAAGCCTTTACCAGTGCATCGGCTTTGTTTTTACGTGCGGCAAATACTGCGGTATATTGATCTTCGAGCTTATTATACACACCGGCATAGCTGCTTGCCTTTACCTGTTTTACCTCATACTGGTTAAAGAACATGGGCGGCCGGTTAAACTGGTAAAATGCGAAAACCAGCACCCCTATCAGCAGGATCAAAAACTGCATCGGGATCTTGAGCAGCCCATTCATAATGAGCCCCATCCGGCTTTGCCCAACTGAACTGCCGGTTAAATAGCGGCCCACCTGGCTTTGGTCGGTACCAAAATAGGAAAGCTGCAAAAAGAAACCGCCGATGAGCCCGCTCCAAACGTTATACCTGTTGCTTGGGTCAAACTTCCAGTCTATCACATTCATACGGCCCAGCTTTCCACCCAGCTTAATGGCTTTTACAAAACCTACATTATCGGGCAGCAGGTGCACCACCATAGCCCCGGCAAAAAACATCCCTAAAAAAATAATGCTCATTTGCAGCAGTTGCGTATATGACACTGCTTTGGTGCCTCCGTAAACGGTATAGAATATTACCAGGCTGCCAATAAACAACGTGGTATAAACGGTGTTGATGTTGAGTATGGTCGACAGGATAATGGACGGCGCATAAATGGTGATGCCGGTGGACAGCCCGCGCTGGATCAAAAACAAAAAGGAAGTGAGCGCACGGGTTTTAAGATCGAAACGGTTTTCTAAAAATTCGTATGCGGTATAAACCTTAAGCTTGTGAAAGATGGGCACAAATGTAACGCAGAGCACGATCATGGCCAGCGGCAGGCCAAGGTAGAACTGTACAAAACGCATCCCATCGGAATAGGCCTGGCCGGGTGCGGATAAAAAGGTGATAGCGCTGGCTTGCGTAGCCATTACCGACAGGCCCACGTGATACCAGCGGAGCGAGCGGTTGCCCATCAGGAACTGATCGATATTTGTGTTGGCGCCGCTTTTCCATACACCATATATTACGATGCCAAGCAGCGTAGCGCCAAGGACGATCCAGTCGGTTAAGCTCATTCAAAAATGATGGTAATGAGCCAGAAAGCAACAATTAGCAGGACCAGCCAGCCGGCAACAATGCCATAAAACTGGTTCCAGCTACGTATAAATGCAGGCAGCTCAGGATCAGGCCTGGCCACGTCCTCTCACGAAAACGTTTAGGAAAAAGCCCGCAAATAACAGGCCCACAACGCCTAAAATTGGAATAAGAATGGCAGTATAGTCGATAACTACACCTGTAAACAGGCCGCTCAGCAATCCTATCAGGTAATACAGGTAATCGTAGCTTTTTTCTTCTTCGTGATGTGTCATGACAATCGATTTATTATGGAGCAAAAATAAAGATTAAATAATGTATCGCAATAGGCGAAGTGTTAATTGTTTGTTTATGGATTCACCTGCGTTTTTGGCTTGCTCAGCAAATTGATGAACAGCTTATATGCCCCCGGAACACCCGCCGGCAATTGCCTGAAAAACGCCAGTGACGTATAAACAAACCGCCCCTCGCCGTAGTTGCCGGTGATCAGCGATCCGCTATTGGGCGCTTCACCGGGATCGTTCATTTGCAATACCTGCTGATATTTAGGGTCGATATCGCCTACAAAATAAAGCCCGCGTTCCTGTACCCAGCCGCTGAAATCGTCCTGGGTTATGGTGTTGGGGTAATTTACAATAGGGTTTTGCTTATCAAAAATGGTCACCTTCGCATTTTCATCAGTAACCCGTTGGTTAACCGGGCGGAACGGATAAGGACCAATTTGCTTGGTAACCAAACCGTTGTTGTTGTTATACTGAACAACCAGGTTGCCGCCATTTTTTACATATTCAAGCAATTTGGGCTGCTCAATGGCTAAACGATCATTCACGTTGTAGGCACGTACCCCGGTAACAATGGCATCATAGCCGGAAAGATCGCCGTTCATGATCTCCTTTTCGCTCAGCTCATGCACGTCATAACCCACCTGGCGCAATGCTTCGGGAACAAGGTCGCCCGCACCCTCTATATAACCGATCTTCTTGCCGGCAATTTTCAAGTCGATATCAATGAGTTTGGTTTGCGATGGAGGGAATAGGGTGATATTAGGGATGTGATCATACCTGATGCGCTGTAGGCCCAATTCGTATTGTTTACCATTAGCGGTTGTTACAGCCTGCAAAACGCTGGTTTTTTGCTGACCATCCATTGGGCTCACCATAAAAACAGCTGACCATTCATCGCCTTTTTCCTTGCCTGAGAAATCAATTTTATCAGGGCTTATTTTCCACCCGGCCAAAGGTTTTAAACTGATACTGCCTGATGCTTTGGTGAAACTCTTTAATTTTATTTCGATATTCTGCGGCTGCTTCGAGTTGAAGATATAATCCTTGGCAACTATGTTGGCCGTAACCGGAGGAGTAATTTCTACGGGTTGATAAATCTCGCCCTTTGCCGGATCGACGTATTTAAATTCCAGCTTTCGGTCTGCCACAACCGGGCGACCTTCTATCAAAAACTCAAACCGTACTATTGGGGCACCGGGGTTTTCCGGGTTGCCTATATTACCCTCGTTGCTAATGGAATAAACACCAATAGGGTGAGGCGACTCAAGCCAGTAGGGTTGTGAAATAGCCCCGGCCACACAATCGTTGCTGATTGTTTGAAGCTCATTGGCTGGGATCGCCTTATTGGTTACCGGCAATTCATACTGCGCTTCCGGCTCAAAAAAGTCTTTGGTGTTGCCGGCATTATCCTGGTGCTGTATTACTGTGAGCTTATCGAGCGAAATATTTAAGCCATACCTGTTAATTATTTGTGAACGAATGCTTATTTGCCCGCCAACGGCGTAAGTTGGTTCGGCAGCGTAAGCTTCAAACCATAGTCCGGCACAGGCAGTTATTAAATTGTTAAGCTCTTTTGTTTTTTGAGCGCGCCAGTAAGCGTCGGTAAGCTGGCTAACTTTTGCAAGCAGCTTCACAAGGGCCGGCACCGATTGCTGCGGTTTATCAGCATCGAAATTCTTGCGAATGATATTTATCCCCGCATCAACATCCTCGCCGCCCTTAACCCTTTTCCAGGTAGTATTTACGCCATCCATTAAATCGGTTTGCGGCGCATCGCCTAAAATGGTCTTGAAATATTCAAATGAGCTGCCGCGTTGACGTGCAGAGCCAAAGCCTTGCGTTTTATGATTACTGCGGCTTTCGGCAGCCAGTTCACCGTAGCCTTTGCCGAGGGTTGGGTTATAAACGCCCACATCAATCTTAAACTGATCGGGACTGGTGGTATTCACCGTGCCGAAGCTAAAGGTATTCCATAACAATCTTTTAGCCTGCCATGGCTGTACATAGGCCAATTGCTCCGGGAAACGCTTCGGATCGGCCGCGGCGGCAAATGCCTCCTGCGCTAAAATTGCCGACGAGGTGTGATGCCCGTGGCCACCTTCGCCGGTGGTAGGGAACCTGCAAATGATCACATCGGGCCTGAACTTGCGGATCACCCAAACTACATCGCTCAGCACCTTTTCCTTATCCCAGATCTTCAATGTTTCCTCCGGCCCCTTCGAAAAACCAAAATCATTCGCGCGGGTAAAAAATTGCTCCGCACTGTCAACCCGGCGTGCTGCCAGTAATTCCTGCGTGCGGATCAACCCCAACAGTTCCCCCTGCTCATTGCCCAGCAGGTTTTGCCCGCCATCGCCCCGCGTCATCGACAGGTAGCCGGTGCGGTAATGCTTTTCCTGCGCCAGGTAGGCCAGCAGGCGGGTATTTTCGTCATCCGGGTGAGCGGCCACGTAGAGCACGCTGCCAAGTACGTCAAGTTTTTTGAAATTTTGCTGTATAGTTGCGATGTCGCTGGGAGGTGCTGTTTGTGCAGCGGCGACAGAAGCCACAAATAAAAATGCGGCGATGAATTTAATGCGGTTCATGTAAACAAATATATTGAAAGAAGTTAGGAAAGTCCGAAAGTCAGTAAAGTCCGAAAGTCGGGAAGAAAGTGGTCTTTTAGAAGCTGAAAGCTTAGCTTTTTCAACTGAATCCCCCCGGAATTTTTATTCATATTTTTTCTTTACCCATAACAAAACTATTAAAAATGAGTGCTATGCAAAACAGCACCACGAAAGATGGGATTAGGGTGACGAAAAGGCCTTAATTGCAGCCAATTCTGCACATGGAAATCTCTTTAAAAAAGGAGGCTCCTATGGAGCCGTTAAACATCATCTTACGGGCCTATAAACAGGTAGTTCCGCTGGAACTATTGGGCGGCCAGTCAAGGACTCCGGCGGAGTCACCTGTTTATAGCATAGATGGATATAACTAACGGCTCCATAGGAGCCCCCTGTTTGCCATTGAATTTAAAAGCGATTTATCTGTAATTCCGCAGTCCTTCACCCTTTAATATAACATCATTTATATATTTTAGCAGCATTAACCGCTAAACTGCTATGAAGACCGTCTTCCTTATCATCTCCCTCTTTATTATAAACACAACCTTCGCCCAGGTAAAACGGGTTGATCGGGTGGTTGATTCCTGTATCAAAAAAAACTTTAACGGTGCGGTGCTTATCGCAAAAAATGGTAAAATAGAATATCTTAAATATACAGGCATCGCCAACAGGCATTATAACATCAAATATTCCAACCAAACCATTTTCCATTTATTTTCGGTCACCAAAACGTTCACGGCGGCTTTAATAATGCAGCTGGTGGAACAAAACAAGGTCAACCTTGATTCAACCATATCAGCATATTACCCCGATTATAAAGGCGAAGCCGCAAAAAAGGTAACTATCCGTAATTTACTTACCTATACCAGCGGCATGTTTCATAAAGATCTGAGCAACCGGGAGATGCTGCTTGAAGCGTATAGTAATGATGCCTGGCCCCTGGATACGTTTATTACCCGGTATCTTTCTGAAAAACTGATCGATACACCGGGCACAAAGTTCAATTATAACAATGGTGATTATATTTTATTGGGTAAGATAATTGAAAACATTTACCACAAACCCTATGAGCAGGTATTAAAGGAAAAAATACTCATCCCGCTTAAAATGACCCATACAGGTTTGCTGCACCACGAGGACATCATAAAAAACATTGATGAGGGATATTCAAACCAGGATGGCAGCACAACAACCCTCTATTCATCTACCAATTTTTATATAGATAACTATTATTCAGCGGGAGGCATATACTCAACACCAACGGATCTGCTGAAATTCGACCAGGCTATTTTTAACCATACGATCTTTAAAAAGAAGACTGCCGACCTGATGCTTACCTCCTATCCCAAACTTGGCGATGTGGCATTCGGCTTTTGGGTGTACCCGCGTAAGTTCGGAACGGTAAATACCATTTTTGCAGAAAGGCAGGGGGCTGGCTACGGGCATAATTCCAACTGGATCCATTTAATAGACAAGGGGCTTACCTTTATCTTCCTGTCGAACACAAATACGGTTGATTTAAACAAAATGCGTTTAAGGGTGATAGCCACTTACTTGGGGCAGTAAAAATTTACCGGTTAGCTGCACAATTAAAATAATTTACTACCTTGCCAATATTCAAATGCGCATAAATAGTTTACATATCGCAAACGCTAATTCAGCAAGCCCGCTTTTGGGTGCTGCGCTGAATTTTAACCTGATTCTGCTGGTTATTACTGTCATTTTAAACAAATGGAGGGTAACCTAACTATATAAAAAATTTAAAGATAGTTGTTAGCCCTCCATACCGGAGGGCTTTTTTTTTGCTCAAAAACCAATAATTAATGTATGAAAACACCCCAGCCCATCCAAAATGATCATTGCATCATTGCTATTTATTCCGATGATAAAAAAGGCTTGCTCGGCCAAATCCTCGACTTGCTTAACAGGCGCAGCTATACTGTCGGCTGTCTGAATGTTTCGCGTACCGATCTCAGTGAGATCGTATTGATCACCATGGAAGTTAAGCTGCCCTTAAATGAGCTGCAAAACTTACTGCGGAAGATTGAAAAGATCATCGAGGTGCATCATGCCATAGCCTATATGCCCGGCGAACAGGAATTAAATAAAGTAGGCTTTTACCGGGTGTCGATTGAATTGATGGATAATGACCTTTGGTTGTTGCTGCAAAAATACGGGGCCACCATAAGCAAGATCTTCGACGATTCATTAGTTATCCAAAAGACGGGAACGGATAGTGATCTGAATGAACTGTACAATCGGCTGGATGGCGAGTGCCTGTTAAGCTTTTGCAAAAGCGGGCTGATAGTTGAGAAAAGTTTGATCCAACTGGATAAGTATTTTGAGGTAGATAGGGAGATGGTGGTAGTTGCATAGAGACATCTCTAAACCAGATCGTCATTGCGAGAAACGAAGCAACCTCTACACATGCTAATCAACGAAACGGAAGTTTTGGGGCGACTTGAACGCCGCATTTAGGCCGCCACAAATACTGGGGTTCATGCCTGTCCTACGTAGAGGTTGCTTCGTTTCTCGCAATGACGCGGTTTTGAAATAACAATTATATCTACCTAATTCACACCCCTAACCCCGCTTTTATAACCGCTCGGCGTAATGCCTTCAATCTTCTTAAATGCCCGGCTAAAGTAATTCAAGTTATTAAAGCCGGCTTTAAAGCAAGCTTCGGAGATGCTGTTGTACGGGTTATTCATCAGCTGCTTAGCCAGCTGGATGCGCTCCTTTATGATGTAATCAACCGGCGAAATGCCGAGTTCCTGCTTAAAGGCACGGAAAAAGCTGGGCTTGCTCATAAATGTCATTTGGCTAAGGGCGTCGATGTTTAGCTTTTCGGTGAGGTGTACGCGGATATATTCCAGCAGGTAGGCAAACCGGCTCCCTGTGGAAAGCTCGTGCGAATGTGCGCTCACCTCGTGCAGGTTCTGCATTTGCATAATGCGGATCAGCAGTTCCTTCAAGGTGAGGTTTGCCAGCACATCCTTGGTGAGTGCATCGCCGGTGCTGATGCGGATCAGCTTATTGATCAGCTGCGCCAGTTCGTAATTATTAAAAAAATGAAACTGGTTATAGTTAAGCTTCCAGGTATTCCTGTCTTCGCGCGGATAATTCTCGTTCAAAAAATCGAGCGTATTCATGATCTCCTGCTGGTTGATGGCCAATGCCGTACATTGTGATGGCTGATTTGCTGTTGCCTCCGGAAAATCAATTTTCATGGTGATGTTCGGCGGAACGATCACCGTTTCGCCGGGCAGGTAATCAAACCCCGGCTGGTCGAACAAATGCATTACCTTTTTACCGCGCAGCATACTGGTAATTACCAGGTCGCTGAATGTTAAGGGCACCAGTTCGCTGCGCTCGTAGGTTTCAAAAATGTTTAGCTCACAATGGTTCATAGTGTAAGCCTTACGGTTTTCTACAAGCGTTCTTACCTCCTTCTGTGTTGAAAGCGATAACGGGTTTACCAGGTTTCTATTGGTCATATCGGCGGTTGCCAAATTGAGTACAAATTAGGCATACTAATATTCATTTACAAATACTTATACATAATGATAGCATTGTGCTACCATTTGATACCATAGTGCAAATGGGCGGCAAGCAGCGAGCCTAACTTAGCACTACCAATTAAAACTAAAAAACATGAGTATTGTTGCAAAACCGGCTTTCAAAGAAAAGTACGACAATTTTATTGGCGGCAAATTTGTGCCGCCCATTAAAGGCGAATATTTCGACAACATTTCCCCTATTGATGGCAAGGCATTCACCAAAGCAGCCCGATCAGGCAAGGAAGATATTGAGCTGGCTTTGGATGCCGCCCATGAGGCCTTCGCAACCTGGGGCAAATCATCTGCCGCTTACCGCGCTTCCATCCTCAACAAAATTGCCGATGTAATTGAAGAGAACCTGGAATATCTGGCTGTTGTTGAATGTATCGATAATGGCAAGGCCATCCGCGAAACAAGGGCTGCCGACTTGCCATTGGTGATCGATCACTTCCGCTATTTCGCCGGTGTGATCCGTGCTGAAGAGGGCGGAATTTCTGAGCATGACGAATATACCGTGAGCATTTGCCTGCATGAGCCTATTGGCGTTGTAGGACAAATTATCCCATGGAATTTCCCGTTACTGATGGCTACCTGGAAAATTGCACCTGCCCTTGCCGCCGGTAATTGCTGCGTGGTAAAACCTGCTGAGCAAACGCCGACCTCCATTATGATTTTGATGGATTTGATAAAGGATATCCTGCCCCCCGGAGTTTTAAACATAGTGACAGGCTTCGGCCCGGAAGCAGGTAAGCCGCTTGCATCATCGCCACGAATCTCCAAGGTGTCATTTACCGGAGAAACTACTACAGGGCGCCTGATCATGCAATATGCATCTGAAAACCTCATCCCCGTTACTATGGAGCTTGGCGGTAAATCGCCGAATATTTTCTTTGAATCTGTTGGCGATGCAGATGATGAATTTTTTGACAAGGCAATAGAAGGCGCGGTAATGTTTGCCCTTAACCAGGGCGAGGTTTGTACCTGCCCCTCGCGCATATTGGTGCATGAAAACATCTATGATAAATTTATAGCAAGAGTAATAGAAAGAACTAAAGCCATAAAAATGGGTAACCCGCTCGACGGCGATACCATGATGGGCGCACAGGCCTCCAACGATCAATACGAAAAAATTCAGTCCTATCTGAAGATCGGCAAGGAGGAAGGCGCCGAAGTGCTTTGCGGCGGCGAGATAAAACAACTGGACGGCGAACTTGGTGGTGGCTACTACATACAGCCAACCTTGTTTAAAGGCCATAACAAAATGCGCATCTTCCAGGAAGAGATCTTCGGCCCGGTGGCTTGCGTAACTACCTTTAAGACTACCGAAGAAGCCATCGCGATAGCAAATGACACACTTTATGGCCTCGGCGCAGGTGTGTGGACCCGTGATGCACACGAACTTTACCAGGTTCCGCGCGCTATCCAGGCCGGTCGTGTTTGGGTGAATAATTACCATGCTTATCCTGCACACGCACTGTTTGGCGGATATAAAAAATCAGGCTTTGGCCGCGAGAATCATAAAATGATGCTGGGCTATTATCGCCAGACAAAGAACATGCTGATTTCTTATAACAAAAACAAACTGGGCTTTTTTTAGTAACTGATTAACTGATCCTGCACATGCACCGGGATTAACTAACCCGGGCATGTGCTTTTTCATTTAAAATATCATCATGACAAAAAGAGTTTTAGTAGATGCCGATGCTTCCAGCCTGATTGCGGATTTAAAAAGCCGCTTCGGCGACCTGATGTTTCACCAGAGCGGCGGTTGCTGTGATGGCTCATCGCCAATGTGTTTTGAGAAGGGCGAATTTAAACTTGGCGGCAGCGACGTAAAACTCGGTACCATTGACTGTTGTGAATTTTGGATGAGCAAGGACCAGTTTGAATACTGGCAGCATACCCAACTAACGGTTGGTATAACCAAGGGTCGGGGTTCCAGCTTTTCTATCGAGATCCCCACGGGCTTTCGTTTTATGATCCACTCCAGGTTGTTTACTGACGAAGAAATGAAGGATTTGGAACCTGTTGAATTTATTGAGGATTGATAATAACTATCGAAACTGGAATTTTTACATTCATTTTTATTACAGGCCTGCGACCTGCGCTGTTAAATTTAGCCCTTTCAGGGCTTCGGCTTTCTTATTATAACTGCGCTCCTTTGGCCCTGAAAGGGCCTGATAAATCAGCGCAGGTCGCAGGCCTGCACCAAAATGTGCAAGCGGCCCGCATAAATATATTTTCAACCATTCAAGGTTTAAAACCCACACCAAGATTGGGCCGTCTATATACCCAAAACAGATTTCAAACGTATTTATTTGCTCCCCGCCTTTTAAATTCGCCAAAATCCCTACTTTTGCACCAAATTTATTGATCCGGACATGAGCACTACAAAAGGCCCGATATCGCAGTTTATTGAAAGAAACTACCTGCACTTTAACGCAGCAGCATTGGTTGATGCAGCAAAAGGATACGAAACCCACCTGCTTGAAGGCGGAAAAATGATGGTAACCTTAGCGGGCGCCATGAGCACCGCAGAACTGGGTATTTCGCTTGCCGAGATGATCCGCGCAGGAAAAATCGACATTATATCCTGTACCGGAGCAAACCTGGAAGAGGATATCATGAACCTGGTAGCACACTCACATTATAAACGCGTTCCGCATTACAGGGATTTAAGTCCGCAGGACGAGTGGGACTTATTAGAAAATCATTACAACCGCGTTACCGATACCTGTATTCCTGAAGAGGAAGCGTTCCGTCGCTTACAAAAGCATATCCACAAGATCTGGAAGGATGCCGACACTGCCGGTGAACGTTATTTCCCGCATGAATACATGTACAAAATGCTATTGAGCGGCGTTTTGGAGCAATACTACGAGATAGATCCAAAAAACTCATGGATGCTGGCTGCTGCCGAAAAGAACCTGCCGATAGTAGTACCGGGATGGGAAGACAGCACAATGGGTAACATCTTTGCTTCGTATGTGATCAAGGGCGAGATCAAGGCTTCAACCATGAAGAGCGGTATCGAATACATGGCCTGGTTAGCGGGCTGGTATCCCGAAAACTCAGGCGGTAAGGGAGTAGGATTTTTCCAGATCGGTGGTGGTATTGCCGGCGATTTCCCTATCTGCGTTGTGCCAATGCTTTACCAGGATATGGAAATGCCCGAAATTCCTTTCTGGAGCTACTTCTGCCAAATCTCTGATTCAACAACTTCATACGGCTCCTATTCAGGCGCGGTTCCAAACGAAAAAATAACCTGGGGCAAGCTTGATATTCATACACCTAAATTTATTGTAGAAAGTGATGCTACTATAGTAGTGCCATTGATTTTTGCATGGATTTTAGGGCAATAAACTGAACTTGTCTTAACGACTATAGCCCGATTTCAGAAAGAGGTCGGGCTTTTTTGTGCGATAATATCGACGCCGAAAATTGCCAATATTTTTAGCATTTTGCTTGCTTTATTGTTTACATAGGATTATATTGCATTTTATTCGTACCATGAAAAAAGAAGTAATAGTTGAATTATTTGGTCGCTTTGAACAAGCCTGTTATAACTATAATGGAATAGAATGCTGGAGCGCGCGTGAACTGCAGGAAATATTGGGATATTCCAAATGGGCTAACTTTGTGAATGTAATAGATAAGGCAAAAAAAGCGTGCGAAAATGCCGATTCCAGTATTTCAGACCATTTTGCCGATGTCGGCAAAATGGTTTCTATAGGAAGTAGCGTTCAAAGAGAACTTGAGGATATCGCTTTAACCCGTTACGCCTGCTACCTGATAGCACAAAATGGCGACCCGGCAAAGCCAGCAATAGCTTTTGCCCAAACTTATTTTGCTGTTCAAACGCGCAAGCAAGAGATTATTGAACAACGACTAATAGATTTAGAACGTGTTACTGCGCGTGATAAACTATCTAAATCCGAGAAAAAACTATCCGGCATTTTATATGAGCGTGGTGTTGACAGCCAGGGTTTTGCTATCATCCGGTCTAAAGGTGATCAGGCTTTGTTTGGTGGCTTTAGCACTAATGATATGAAAAAAAAGCTGGGTGTGCCAGCGGCTAAGCCCTTAGCTGATTTCCTCCCTACCCTCACCATCAAAGCAAAAGATTTTGCAAATGAGCTAACCAGCCATAACGTAATTGAAAAAGACCTCAATAATCAATCTTCCATCTCAAAAGAACACATTGACAATAACAAAGCCGTAAGGGATATCCTTTTAAAAAGAGGAGTGAGACCAGAGGCTCTTCCCGCAGCCGAAGATGTAAAGAAATTGGAGCGGCGGTTGGGCACTGATCAAAAGAAAGTAAACAAGAAAAGCTGACGCCAATATTTAAAACATTAATGCTGTCAATTGTGTAAATTAGCTACAGCATTATTTTATGAAAAGTACCTGTACCCATTTACTGTTGTTATTCGTGGCGTTCATCTCCGCTTGTTCCCCTAAGGGCCCATACGCCCTAACCAACAAATTTTATAAAGACAAAACAAAAGACTTTACCGAAACTATAAAACAGGAACTACCCGCAACCTTGACTGATAGCTCTGGCATGGCGATCCCATCGGAGTTTGTTGGGACGGTTAACTTCGGCATTAGGAAGCCTAACTTTGTGATCATTCATTTTACGGCCCAGGATTCGGTTCAGCAAACGCTAAAAACCTTTACAGTTACTACAACGCAAACCAGCGCACACTATGTGATCGCTAAAAACGGCAAGGTATTTCACATGGTAAATGATTATTTGAGGGCGAATCATGCAGGGTTGGGTAAATGGGGGAGCGTAACAGATATGAACAGCTGTTCGATAGGCATCGAGATAGATAATAACAGCAAGGAGTCATTTACCGATCAGCAGATCAACAGCCTGCTAACCTTATTGGCGCAGCTAAAAAAAGCGTATAACATCCCACAGGCAAACTTTATTGGGCACCAGGATTTTGCACCGAAACGGAAACCCGATCCGGGGCCACTTTTTCCCTGGAAAACGCTGGCACAACATGGCTTCGGATTTTGGAGCGATGATCTATTAGAGCTTCCGCCTGAAAATTTTGACTACACCATAGCGCTTAAGCTGATAGGCTATGATACCTCCGATATAAACGCGGCTACGGTGGCCTTTAAACGGCACTTTGTACAAACAGATATCAGTCCGCAGCTAACACAGCTTGATTTAAATGTGCTGTACAATGTGTATGTAAAGTATAGCGGACAGTAGAACTAAGTTGCCGGTGGGCGGTTTTAAGTTAGCAGCGCTGATCTTGTTATTTGACGCTTCAACTAAACGCCAATTTCTTCTGCCTGCTCCAAACTAAAAACCTCCTGTAAACTGTCAACCGCAAACTATAAATCTACTTCTCCCTTTTGGCAACAAAAGTTCCGGCCGTAACGGTATACTTTACACTTTTCCCGTCGTAGTCGTCCTGGGAAAATAACTTACCGGAAAATGTTCCTTTAATAATATCGGTAGTAATGTCGGTAATAGTTACAGTTGTGCCTGTCGGGTTGCCGGGTTGTGAAGCATAAAAATCCTTGTCATTGGGAAAATACAACAACGCCGAATGATTGGTTTCACCAAACTTTGTGGCTGCCGCATAGGTTTGCCCGGCCTTCAGGGTTGCGGGATCGTTGTTTATAGCAACTTCAAACGTGCTGGCGCCGGTTGTTCCATTGGTGGTCTGGAAACCTGAAAATACCGTTTGATTTGAACTACCCGCACTAGCAGAAGCCTCAAGGCATGTGTTATAATTAACGGCACTGCCATTTATTGTAAACTTCATTGACTGGGTGCTCGAGGCATTGGGATCGCTAGAACTCTTTTTGCAGGAGCCTAACGTAACGGCGGCAGCCATTATCGCAATTAAAAATTTTGTTGTCTGTTTCATGCGGTCTTTTACGACAAAAATGGCCTTATTGTTACCCTATTGGCGTTTTTTATATTTATACAAAAGAAGCCAACCCATAGGATTGGCTTCTTATAGCTTGCTAAAATAATGCTTATTTCTTAACCCAACCGTCCTTTAAGGTTACCGTTCTGTTAAATACAAGCTTGTCGCTGGTTGAGTTTTTATCGAGCGTAAAGTAACCCTTACGCATAAATTGGTAACCCTTGCCTGCAACAGCAGTTGCAAGATCAGGCTCAATGTAAACATTGGGCAATACATGTAAACTGTTGGGGTTTATATATTCCTTAAAATCACCATCCTCGTTTGACGGGTCCTCCACCTTAAACAAACGATCATATAAACGCACTTCAGCAGTCTTTGCATGCGGCACGCTCACCCAGTGGATGGTCCCCTTAACATGGATCCCGCTGGTATCATTCTGCGATTTTGATTCCGGGATGTAAGTACAATGGATCTCTGTTACATTACCGTCGCCATCCTTAACAAAGCTGTGGCATTTAACAATATAGGCGCTTTTCAGGCGCACCATCAGGCCAACACCCAACCGGAAGAATTTCTTCGGCGGTTCTTCCATAAAATCCTCGCGCTCTATCCAAAGCTCATTGCTGAACGGGATCTCCCGGCCGCCTTCGCCGCCTTCAACCTCAGGATTGTTTTCGCTGTAGAGACTTTCGGTTTGACCTTCCGGGTAGTTGGTGATCACCATTTTAATAGGATCAAGCACAGCCATACGGCGCCAGGCTGTTTTATTCAGGTCCTCGCGGATACAGAATTCCAGCAGACCAACATCGATCATATTCTCGCGCTTGGCAACACCAATGCGCTCACAAAACTCGCGGATGGATGCGGGCGTATAACCACGGCGACGTAAACCGCTAATGGTCGGCATCCGCGGATCGTCCCAGCCGTCAACCTGTTTTTCCTCAACCAACTGCAGCAACTTGCGCTTGCTCATTACGGTATAGTTAAGGTTTAAACGTGCAAATTCGTATTGCTTTGAAGGGAAGATCTCCAGCTTTTCAATAAACCAGTTGTACAATTCGCGGTGCGACACAAATTCAAGCGTACAAACAGAGTGGGTGATCTCCTCAATGGCATCAGATTCGCCGTGGGCAAAATCATACATCGGGTAAATACACCATGCATCGCCGGTGCGGTGATGGTGGGTATGCTTAATGCGGTACATCAGCGGATCGCGCATCAGCATATTTGGCGATGCCAGATCAACCTTTGCGCGCAATACCTTTGCACCGTCGGGGTATTTCCCGGCTTTCATATCAGCAAACAACTGCAGGTTTTCTTCAACGCTGCGGCTACGGTATTGATTGGGCGTACCGGGCTCGGTAGGTGTGCCCTTCTGTGCGGCTATCTCTTCAGATGTACTGTCATCAACATAAGCCAGGTCCTTTTTTATCAGCTTAACGGCAAATGCATATAGCTGTTCAAAATAATCCGATGCATATAGTTCATTGGCCCATTCAAAACCAAGCCATTTTACATCGGCCTTGATGCTATCTACGTATTCGGTTTCCTCCTTGCTCGGATTGGTATCATCAAAACGAAGGTTAGTTTTACCGCCGTAACGCTGCGCCACACCAAAGTTCAAACAAATCGACTTTGCGTGGCCAATATGCAGGTATCCGTTAGGTTCAGGCGGGAAACGCGTAAGCACGCGGCCATTGTTTTTCCCGGCAGCTAAATCCTCTTCAACTATCTCCTCTATAAAATTTAATGATCTTTCTTCACTCATGATATTTGTACAATCGGGCAAAGGTAACAAATTGGAATTTGATAGGCTAACGGTTCTTCAAACAAGCATTGTGCTCCTCACAAACATTTCACACCCCCTCCCGGCCTCCCCCTAAGTTTAGGGGGAGGAGTGATTTGCATGGTGTAGAGAAATGATTAATAACGGCTTCCTAACTCCTCCCCTTTATAAGGGGAGGTTGGGTGGGGTAAAAACAAGGTCAATGGTGTACAAAATTTTATGTGTTGAAAACAGCATGTGGGTTGGTTCTTCAAACAAGCATTGTGCTCCTCACAAACATTTCACACCCCCTCCCGGCCTCCCCCTAAGGTTAAGGGGAGGAGTGATCGGCGTGGAGTAGAAAAATAAGCTTTTCTAGCTCCTCCCCTTTTTTAAGGGGAGGTTGGGTGAGGTAAAATAAGTTTAAGGGCAGGACTGACTTGCGGGGTGAATAAAAAAATCTGTACATTTAGTTTATCTATATCAAGCACCGCAACCTTTAAACCCATAAACCCCGTCACGGACCTCTGCCGCCGGCTTAGAAACAACCAAACACCTGCCGAAAAAATATTATGGGATGAAATAAGAAGACGAAATATAGGTGGCGAGAAATTTTTGCGTCAGTTTCCCATATTTATTATACAGGGCACTGGCAGGAAGGCGTTTTATATTGCAGATTTTTATTGTGCGAAGCATAAATTGGTTATTGAGGTTGACAGACCAATCCACCTACTGAAGAAGGAATATGATAATAACCGTGATATTGTGATGAAGGAATGGGGATTTAATATTTTACGGTTTACAAATGACGAGGTTGAGAACGAATTAAATAAAGTGATTGAACAGCTCGACAAATACCTTTCTAAGAGTAATAATACAATAGCTTAATTTTCTTCTTACTTTTACCCCAACCAATCAGCTATTAATGAGCAATCCATTTAACCGCCCCATTCGTGTTTTAGTTGCCAAAGTTGGCCTGGACGGGCACGACCGCGGTGCTCGCATTATTGCGACTTCGCTGCGCGATGCCGGCATGGAGGTGATTTACACGGGTCTGCGCCAAACGCCCGAAATGGTGGTGAATACTGCCCTGCAGGAGGATGTGGATGCCATAGGCATCTCTATTCTTTCCGGTGCACATATGACGGTTTTCCCGAAGATCATGAACCTGATAAAGGAGAAAAAAATGGATGACGTGCTGGTCACCGGTGGTGGGATAATCCCGCAGGAGGACATGAACGAACTGCAAAAAATTGGCGTTGGCGAACTGTTCCCTCCCGGAACAAGTACGCAGGATATTGTTAAATACATAACGGATTGGGTGCACCTGCACCGGAATTTTTAAACCGACTTTTTATGTCATTCCAGAATTTACTGATAGAAGACAAAGGGCGCATTCGCTACATCATCATCAACCGCGAAAGCAAACTGAATGCGCTTAACAAGGCGACCCTTGCCGAGCTGCATATTGCCTTTACCGAAGCATTCAACACAGCAACTATTGGTGGGGTTATTATTACAGGCGCCGGACCAAAGGCATTTGTTGCAGGAGCAGACATTTCAGAGTTTGCTGATTTGGATGTTAAAGGCGGTACAGAACTGGCCAAACTTGGGCATAACGCCGTTTTCAATTTAATTGAAAATGGCAGCAAACCGGTAATTGCAGCCGTTAATGGTTTTGCCTTGGGGGGAGGATTGGAACTGGCTATGGCTTGTCATATCCGCATAGCGTCTGACAATGCTAAAATGGGGTTGCCGGAAGTTACCCTGGGTTTGATGCCCGGATACGGCGGCACCCAGCGACTGGCCCAGTTGGTTGGCAAAGGCAAAGCATTGGAGATGATCATGACTGCTGATATGATCCCCGCTCCAGAAGCGCTTCAACTGGGACTGGTTAACCACCTAACCCCCCCGGACGAATTGTTAATTAAAGCCGAAGAGCTCCTGAATAAAATATTGTCACGCGCTCCACTTGCCATAGCAGCTGCAATAACTGCGGTAAATGCCGGGCTGAAAGATGGTGTTAATGGTTTTGAAACAGAGATAGAAAATTTCGGGAAATGTTTCGGAACGGAAGACTTTAAGGAGGGCGTATCCGCGTTTTTAGAGAAAAGGAAGCCGGAATTTAAAGGGCGATAGTACCCGGTTGAATTACAAACCCGCCTGTTTTGATAAAAATATCCGGGCAACCTGTTTGCATTTCAGGTAATTATAAAATCCGTTAACCGGTGATGGCGAATCGCCCCTGAATACGGATGTGATGTTCAGGTACACATCTTTGTCGTCAAATAATATCGTAATTACTTTCCCCCGTTTACTATTATAATAGTTTATATCGTTGTTGCTGTATTTAATACTCCTGATGATGACCAGTCCTTCATCGTTCATTTTCAAATCATCATAAACTTCATTAAAGGCAGCAACCATATTTTTTCGGTTATTGTCAATATCAGTTCCAGGTACTTTAAAAAGGGCGTTCATCAATACCAGGTTAGCAATCATCCAAATTATTATTACTATAGTTATACAAGTAGAAATTATAGTAGGGTGCATATGCTTGTCTATAAATGGTATGCACCCGCAAAAAATAATTGTTGCCGCCAGGAACCAGGAAAAAAACAGGCTTACCCCAAACCCACCTGCTTTATAGTTCAGTCTTTGTTTTTGAATGCTTTGAGCAAAATCAACTGCCGGAATAGACATAAAGGATATTATTGGATCCTCTAATCTAAGCCTATTTAAAGCATTTCAGAATGATTTGAAAAATTAAATAAGTGCCTTTAAGCCCTAGCTAGGCCCATATTTTTACACAACCCTGACCAAATGACAAAAAAGGTCAAAATTAATTTGCTGTTAATCAAACGATTGAATAATCGTGACAATAGGATGAAAAATCGTGTTAAAATGTGCTGTTACTTTGTCCCCGTGTTAATCAAAACACAACAATTTAATAACACATATAGTCATGAAAAGTACATTAAAAATTTCAGCTTTAGCTTTAGCCTTTGCCGGTTTAGCATTGGGCGCAAAAGCACAAACTTCTACCACAACTACTTCTACTAAAACCACAACTTCAAACGGAGTAATTTTAAGCATAGGTGTTGACGCAGGTATCCCGACGGGAAAATTATCAGATTCATACAACTGGAACATCGGCGGTTCTGTTCAGGCCGACCTTCCGGTAGCACAAAATTTGTTTGTTACCTTAAACGCAGGATACAACAGCATCCAGGGTAAAAACAACATCGGTGGCACAGGCATTGACGCTCCAAACATTCAGTTGTTACCTGTAAAGGCGGGCTTAAAATACTTCGTAATTCCTAACTTTTATGTTCAGGGCGAAGCAGGTGCAGCGTTTTTACTAAACAAATCTGACTTGGCCGATAACAAATCAGCAGCATTTGTTTACGCGCCACAAATTGGTTACCAGTTCCCGCTTGGCGGCAAAAGCTTTATTGATGCAGGTGTGAGGTATGAAGCTTCAACCAAATTCAACAGCGAAGTTAGCGACAGCAAAGTAAACTTCTTCGGTTTACGTGTTGCTTACGCCTTTGGCTTATAATTAAGAGGCAAGAGGTCAAGAGTCAGGAATCAAGAACGGAAATATTTTATTTTTCCTGACTCTTGATTCTTGTCATCTTGACTCTATTCCCCCACAAACATCTACCTATAAAAGAGAGAGCCACACGCTCTCTTTTTTTGTTTGTATAACTTTTTGTCGCCCAAAAACGTATGATGGGATTAAATTTATAAATTAGCGGAGTTACATATTTAATTAACATGTAAATTCCCCTATTATCAGTAAAACGGTATTTGCTTTATGAAGAAAATTCTCATCATTGATGATGAAGTTAATGTTGCGTTACTACTTTCAAAGTTTTTAACGCGTAACGGCTTTGATGTTACTACCGCGTCAACAGGTACCTCGGGTATGGAGTACCTTAAAAACGGGAACTTTAATCTTGTGCTTTGCGATTTCAGGCTGGAGGATACCGATGGCCGCGAAATGCTTAAAAACATTAAAACGCAATATCCTAAAACGGGTGTGATCATCATCACCGGCTATTCTGATATAAAGATGGCCGTTGAGCTGATAAAAATGGGCGCTTACGACTATATCACCAAGCCTCTTTATCCTGATGAAATATTAAATACCATTACTAAGGCCATCGAAACGCATCATGCCCTGGTTGAAGATAAAGAAACAGAATCTGTTAGCTACGATAAGGTAAGCAGTGCCAGCCGCGAAAGTAAAAAACAGGTTTTCAGCAACGAGTTTGTGATGGGCACCAGCAAGGTGTCGAAGGAGCTGGCCCGGCAAATTGAGTTGGTTGCACCCACCAATTACAGCGTAATCATTTTAGGCGAAAGTGGCACCGGCAAGGAGTCGGTAGCCAAAAGTATCCATTTAAATAGCCCGAGGTATAACCAGCCATTTATTGCGATGGATTGCGGATCGCTCACCAAGGAACTTGCAGCCAGCGAATTCTTCGGGCATGAAAAGGGGTCATTTACCGGTGCCTTGTACACCAAAATTGGCCACTTTGAAATGGCAAATGGCGGAACTTTATTTTTAGACGAGGTTGGTAATTTATCATACGAGATCCAGGCAGCCTTGCTGCGTACCGTGCAGGAACGCAAGGTTAAAAGAATAGGCAGCACCAAGGAGATCAACCTGGATGTACGCATTATTATAGCCACCAATGAAAACCTGCAGGACGGAATCCAGCGGGGCAAGTTCAGGGAGGACCTGTACCATCGTTTTAACGAATTTAGCATATTTATACCTCCTTTGCGTGAGCGTGGATCAGATATCATGCTCCTGGCTGATCACTTTTTAAGGATTGCCAACCAGGAACTCGGCCGCAATGTTACTTCGTTCTCGCCCGAGGTGATAGATAGCTTTATGACCTACCGCTGGCAGGGAAACATCCGCGAAATGAAAAACGTGGTGCGGCGAGCGACATTGCTTACCGAGGGCAACGAGATAACCATGAAAGCGCTGCCACTTGAACTAACCAACTTTAAATTGCCGGTATATGATTATATGCCTGTTGCCGAAATGCAGGAGATAAAAGAGAACAGGCATGATTTAAAGAACGCCGCCCTTGAGGCCGAGTATGAAACCATACTGAAGGTGCTAAGGGAAGTTAACTTCAATAAAACCCGGGCCGCCGAAATATTAAACATTGACCGCAAAACGTTGTATAATAAAATGAAGGCCATTAATATAAAGTGATATGAAGGGATCTGCAAAACTTGAAGAATCGCAAACCGCAGACGTTAACCAACAAGCAATGCGGGCATTAAAGCATGATGTAAAAAACCAGCTTTCAAATATTTTGCTGGCCATTGAGCAGCTGCGCTACGAGATCCCCGAACCATCCGCCGATTGTATTTTTTATCTTGATTCCATCTCCCTGAGCTCGGCACGGATTGATAATCTGTTAAAAGAAGTTGAATAGTTTAAGTCCGATAGTCGGGAAAGTCAGTAAAGTCCGGAAGAAGCTCCAATAGTTCGTTGAGATTAAAATAATCAACCTTTCAACTTTCAAACATTACAACCTTTCAACAAAAGCTTCCCAACTAAATTAACTCCCCTCCAAAACATTTTTCTAACCCTGCGTTTATTAGTTATATTTAGGCCTTATGTCCATTTTTAACTATAAGCAGCGCAATAATATCATATTAACAGCCATAATAATATTGGGCTGTTTTTTGGTATATGCATTAAGTGGCTTATTCAGTTCTATACTAGGGGCTATTGTGCTTTTTACCATATTCAGGCCGATTTATCTTATCCTGGTCGAAAAAAAGGGATGGAACAAAACACTGGTTACGGTAATGATCATTTTTACATCGCTGATCGTGATTATCCTGCCGATGATGTCGTTAAGTATCATGGTAGTTGGTAAGATCGGCAGTATTAATAAAGACTCATTTAACCTGCAGGAATGGGTAACAAAAATTGACGATTACGCCGGCTACAACTTTAACCAGCCGCATCTTGCCGAAAACACGCTTCAAAAGCTGGGAGCTTATGCAACAGAGCTGTTCCCCTCAATTTTAGGGAGTGCGGCGCAAATAATCATCACGCTGCTGGTAATGTATTTCCTGCTTTATTTTATGTTCACCCAAATGCGTGAGTTTGAAACCGGGCTGTTAAAATATGCCCCGTTCCGCGAGCAACATGCCATAAAATTTGCTGTTGCCCTGCGAAACTCCACCTACTCAAATGTACTGGGACAGGGCATAATAGCGTTAACACAGGGAACACTGCTGGCAAACGGCTTCTGGATCTTTGGTATTCCCGATCCGATATTCTGGGGAGTGATAGGCACGTTTATTTCATTTTTGCCTGTTGTTGGCGCGCCAACATTGACCATACCTGCGGGCATTATTTTAATAGCCGGGGGGCATAGTGTAAAGGGGATCTTACTGATGGCTTACGGGTTATTATTTATCGGCAATATTGATAACGTGCTACGGATGATCATCAATAAACGCGTGGGCAACACGCATCCAATTATTTCGATAATCGGTGTTTTTATCGGCATTCCGCTGTTCGGAATTTTAGGACTGGTGTTCGGGCCGCTGTTATTATCATACTTTTTGCTATTATTGGAAATCTATGAAACAAACCGCCTTGCCGCCGACAGGCTGGAACGAATAAGAACCGGGCCGGATGGGTGAGAGGAAAAAAGTCCATAGTTAATGGTCGATAGTCCATAGAAGGAACGAGGAAAAGTAATGAACTTAATAAATCCATCGACTATGATCCATGGACTATGGACAACATAATAATGAACTCCGTATCTTTGCCCGGTAACATTTATCAATATATTTACTCAAAACGAAAACAATTATTCAACTTAAAAATTTATAGTATATGAACGATAACTCAAAAGTATTTGTCGCATTGCTTGTAGGATTAGCGGCAGGAGCAGCATTGGGCGTATTATTTGCACCTGATAAAGGCAACGAAACACGTGATAAGTTAGCTGAATCACTAAAAAATCTTGGCGATTCTATAAAGGAAACAGCCACGGCCGAAATTGAAAACCTGATGAATTTGAAAGATAAGGTTGTTGAAAATATTAAATCAAAGATCAGCAGCGCTGAAGAAGAATACCAGGACGATTTGGAACACGCATGAATTTAAGTCAGTAGCCGAAAGTCTTGAGTCATTAGTTATTATTTGACTCAAGACTTTTGGCTCAGTACTCAAAACTAAATAATTCCAGACTAAACAAAATATGGAAGCAGAAAAAGATACTCCACCTCCACAACCAATTATTGATCAGCTTAAGGATTACGCCGAAACGCGGATCAAGCTGGCAAAATACCAGGCCATTGAGGGCGGAACTTCAATTGCAGCCAGCCTTATCGCCGATGTGGTAACGGTAATGGCAATGGTGCTGGCTTTTATCTTCGCCAGCTTTACGCTTGCCTTTTACCTTGGCAGCCTTTTCGGCGCCGACTGGCTGGGCTTTGGCTGCGTGGCTATCATATATTTGATTATCGCCTTGTCTATTAAATTCAATAAATCGGCGCTTGAAAAACCAATTGTTAACGCCTTTATCCAGAAGATCTTTAAAAACTAACACCCAATGGATGTACCTATCAAAAACATAAGCGATTTAAGGGGCGAGATCTACCGGCTTAAGGAACTGGAGCGTGAACAAAGCGTGGCCATTGGCGACCGGTTTAGAACATTCTCATCTACCATATCGACAATAGGAACGCTGTTTCCAAAATCAATTGCTCCGGATGGCAAAACCAGCAGCTTTTTTGAGCAGGACCTGGTAGGCCTGATCTCCCGCTTCGTACTGCCGTTTACGCTTAACAAAACCATCTTCCGCAATTCAAACTTCATCATAAAAACCATTGTGGGCTTAGTATCACAAAAGGCATCACATTTTATTAGCGAAGATTCTGTTGTTGGATTATGGGATAAGGTAAAGCATCTTTTTACACCAAAGGAAAAGAAACCTAAGAATCCCGAAAAGAACGCGATTCCGCCACTAAGCGAGAGTTATTGAGTTTTCAGCAAAATTGTGATAATCTATTTATCGGATTTCTTTTTCCTGGAAAAGAAATATTATCTTGCAGATAGCGTTTAAAACAAGTTAAACTGCTGGCTAAATCTTAAACATATCCAATGCTTGTATTGATTGTTGTGCCACTCCTTTTGCTGGCTATCGCTTTTGCTATTTCCTTGTTTATCGCCCGGAAAATTTACCATATGTTGGAATTATCGGGTAATAAATACCCAAAAGTAATTTCTGGTGTCACGTTCCTGGTTAGCTTAATCTTAATTTCTGCCGCGTTCCTGTTCCTGATAGTCTATAATATTCATATCGAGCGGTAAGGCGTTTGCTTTTTTTTGCTTTTTCTTATCAGCCATTCAGCAAATAGAAGATTTGGAATAAAGCCCATCCATGCATCAATCATGTAAAGGTGCAGTGGATCGATATAAGCAAAAGCCAGGATTATAATTTTCCAAAGCCTTAGCGTAACTGCGGAAAGCGTAAGCGCATAACTACGGATCATATACTGCCGGTGAGCCTTTATATTTTTCCTTTTTACTTCGGCAACAGCTTTATACGTAAACCAAAACCACAGGCAATCCAAAACAACAAATGCAGTTTTAGCCGGCAACTGTCCGTTGGCATAAATTGCCATTATCATAGCTGCCGGAAAGTTTAAAAACAAAATATCATACACGTATAATTTACCCATCAACTTGTGTATTGCTCTATGTTGCTTTAGAATGTAGTTGGAGAATTGGGTGAAGCCTGCAAGCAACGCAAATATCACAGTGAACACATGCGTATAAAAAGCAATCTTCCAGGGGATGATATGGATATAATCTTGCTTAAACTTTAAAAAGCCGATATTATCCTGCATGGGGTAATAACGCACAATACCGCGCAGCATCAAAAACGTAGCTATGCAAAGCAACAGGTAAAGGGCAATGTTTTTGAAAATATATTTTACAGTTTCCAGAAGATCAGGATTGATAATGCTAAAAGTAATTAATGCACCACAGACTTACGAAGTTTTATAAACTTCGTAAGTCTTACAACGGAATCGTATATTCGGTAAATTTTTATCCGACAGATATGTATAGCTTTTTTCAACACCTGCACTCCGGTTTCAGGTACATCGTATTTATTTTAGTGCTTATTGCCATTGTTCAATCGCTGATTGGGTGGGTAAATCAAAAGCCGTATACCGAGTCGCATCGCAAAACAAATTTATTTGCCCTCATCTCGGTGCATACACAATTGCTTATTGGCATCATCCTGTTTTTTATTAGCCCATTGGTGTCTTTCAGCAGCGATACCATGAAGAATGATGTTACTCGCTATTTCACTGTTGAACATTGGGTTGGAATGGTCATCGCCATTACCTTAATAACCATTGGGCACAGCAAATCAAAAAAGATCATTTTGCCTGAAAGTAAGCACCGCACCATCGCAATCTTCTATATCATAGCCTTTTTAATAATTATTGCCACCATTTTGGCTGGTCATTTGCCTCTTTTTGGCGGTTAATGATAAAAAAACACAGAAAAAATTTGCTAATTCAATTTTCTTTATAAATTTGTGACCGTTATGATCAAAACTACACATAAGAACAGCTGGTGGCACCAATTAAATTTGGAGCCGGCTAAGTTTTTGATCTGAACGATTAATCAATTATAAACCTAAATAGGAAACCCGGCGACCCTCATTCGCCGGGTTTTTTTGTTTTACACGTTTTAAATACGACATGAAGAAATATAAAATAATAACAACGCATAAAAAGCTACTTGCCGATACCACTACACCGGTAAGCATCTATTTACGTTTGCGGGATGTTTTCCCGAACTCGCTGCTGCTGGAGAGCTCAGACTACCATAGCCGCGAAAACAGCATGAGCTACGTTTGCTGCGAACCCATCAGCGGGTTTGTTTTGAATGATGGCGCATTGAAAATAACCTACCCCGACAACAGCGTAGAAAATTATGCACCGGGCCAATTCGACCTGATAACAAGGATCAATGAATTTATCGGCAGCTTTGATACCACTCCATTCCCGGGCAAAATTATTTCGAACGGGATCTTCGGCTATTTTACCCACGAGGCCGTAGAGCACTTTGAAACCATCGTGCTAAAGAAAAGTGATGACACCTCGCGCAAGGTGCCAGTGATGCAGTACCATGTTTACCGCTATATCATCGCCATAGATCACTTTAAAAACGAGCTTTATATTTTCCAGAACCAGCCCGAAGGCGAGCCCGATAACAATGGACTGGAAAAACTAGTCGACCTGATCCGCAATAAGAATTTCCCTGAATACGGTTTCGAGAGTAAGGACGAGGAACAATCAAACCTAACCAATGAGGAGTTTATGGCGGTGGTTGAGAAAATGAAACAGCACATTTACCGCGGCGATGTTTTCCAGATAGTGCCGTCGCGCGGTTTTTCAAAAAAGTTTTTAGGCGATGAATTTAACGTGTACCGGGCATTGCGCTCTATCAACCCATCACCTTATTTATTTTATTTTGACTATGGCGATTTCCGCATCTTCGGCTCATCGCCGGAAGCACAGATCACCGTTAAAAATGAAGTGGCCAATATCTTCCCGATAGCCGGAACCTTTAAACGTAGCGGCGACGATGAAAAGGATGCCGAGATAGCCCGTCAACTTGAAAACGATCCCAAGGAGTCTGCAGAACACGTAATGCTGGTCGACCTTGCCCGTAACGACCTGAGCCGCCATTGCGGCGAGGTAGAGGTAAAGGCTTTTAAGGAAGTGCAGTATTATTCGCACCTCATCCACTTGGTATCGCATGTAAGCGGCAAATTGCTGCCCGGTGTATCATCATTTAAAGTAGTTGCGGATACATACCCCGCTGGTACATTGAGCGGCGCCCCGAAATTTCGCGCCATGGAGATCATCGACGAAAACGAAAAAACAAAACGCAGCTTTTACAGCGGCGCAATTGGCTTCCTGGGCTTCAACGGCGATTTTAACCACGCCATCATGATCCGCTCCTTTTTAAGCAAAAACAGCACCCTGCATTACCAGGCGGGTGCCGGTATTGTAGCCGGATCAATTGCTGAAAGCGAATTAAAAGAAGTTGATAATAAGATAGCGGCTTTAAGGAAGGCCATTGAATTAGCGGAGGAACTGTAGGTCAAGCCCCCCGGCCCCCTAAAGGGGGAACAGGAGTTAATTTTTAGATAAAGAAATGAAAGATAATAACAACATAAGTTCTTCCTCCCCCTTTAGGGGGCCGGGGGGCATTTTAATAATAGACAATTACGATTCATTCACCTACAACCTGGTGCATTTGGTAAACGAGATTGGTTTGCAATGCGAGGTATGGAGGAATGATAAATTCAGCATTGGTGATGTGGGCGCTTATGACCGGATCATCCTGTCGCCTGGCCCCGGCATCCCGAGCGAGGCGGGTTTGCTGCTTGAAGTGATTGAAAAGTATGCCCCTACCAAAAGCATCTTCGGTGTATGTTTGGGCCAGCAGGCCATTGCCGAGGTTTTTGGCGGAAGTTTGTATAACCTAAGCCAGCCGATGCATGGTATTGCCACACCAATAAAAGTAACAGACAAGGACGAACGCCTTTTCGCAGGTCTGCCCGAAACTTTCAAGGTGGGCCGTTATCACTCATGGGTAGTTGATGGTAAATCGCTGCCCGATTCATTAAAAGTTACCGCGATTGACGAAGCAGACGATTCATTAATGGCGTTAACCCACAAGGAATACGATGTGCGCGGCGTACAATTCCACCCTGAATCGATACTAACAGAATTTGGGAAGGAAATGATGAAGAACTGGTTGAGCCCCCCCGGCCCCCTAAAGGGGGAGAAATAGTGGCTAATATAATGGAGTGTAAAAAATAATTAATAAATAACAGCTTCCTCCCCTTTAGGGGCTGGGGGGCTTAACTCCCCCTTTAGGGGGTTGGGGGGCTAATGAACATTTTAGATAAAATAGTAATCAACAAAAAGAAGGAAGTACAGCGTGCTAAAAGCCGCACTTCTTATACACAACTGGAAGAATCGGAGCTTTTTCACAGGGGATGTTATTCCTTTAAGGATTTTCTGCTGGCACCAGATCGCACTGGTATAATAGCCGAATTTAAACGTAGATCCCCGTCAAAAGGGATCATTAACGACAAAGTAAGCGTTAAGGCGGTCACCAATGGCTATGCTGCAGCGGGCGCTTCGGCCCTGTCGGTTTTAACCGACCGCGATTTTTTTATGGGCAAAAAGGCCGACCTTGTTGCCGCCCGCCAGGCCAACACTATCCCCATCTTGCGTAAGGACTTTATGATTGATGAGTACCAGGTGATAGAAGCAAAGTCATTGGGTGCCGATATTATCCTGCTGATAGCAGCCATCCTTACGCCAACTGAAATTGACACGCTTGCGTCATTGGCAAAAAGCCTTGGCTTAAATGTACTGCTGGAGGTGCATAATTTAGAAGAGCTGGAACGCAGCATCAACCCCAATCTTGATGCTATCGGCGTAAATAACCGCAACCTTGCCGATTTCACCGTGTCGGTGGAAACATCCTATAAATTGGCGCCGCACATTCCGGCGGAATTTTTAAAGATCTCGGAAAGCGCCATCAGCAATCCTGAAACCATCAAACAATTAAAAACAGCCGGTTTTAATGGCTTTTTAATTGGCGAGAACTTCATGAAGCAGGAAGATCCCGGCGCAGCAATGATGGAATTCGTAAACGAACTATAGTGGCTGTGCGGGTTTTTGATGTGCGGATGCGCGGATTCCATCCGCAGGAACAGCCATAAGGCTCACTCATCAAACTTTAAAACCCGTTTAATCCCTTAATCCCGGTTCTTTTTTAAATAACAAATGCCTTATCCGTCCCGAGTTAACCTCAAACCCGGTTATTTGATTTTTGGCATTTCTTAGAATTAGTAAATTATCCATCCACCAAAAACCATCGGTTAAGTGATTATCCCCGTACAAAGTGAGCGGGGTATCATTGTATTTGTTATTGGTTAATAGCAAATGATGATCCTTTAAAACAATGCGATAGCTGCAATCTAATTCGGGACAATAGTAGGTGCCGGTATAGGTGCGCAATACCTCGTCCGTTTGCTTTGCATCAGCGTTATATTTTACCAGCCGGCGATGGTTATAGGGATCGGATTCGTCCAATATTATTTCCTTTGGGGTTTTTTCCGTAAAAACTAACTTCATCACAGGCCAGTAAAGCATCACAAGTGTGTCCTTTATCCCCTTAACTAACTGGCTGTTTTTTTCACCCTCTTGCAGATAAAGCTTTTTGTTTTTCAGCGTGAAGCCATACCGGGTACCATCGTCTGCAATGTAATTTCCCACGAATTTTTTTACAGACAAGCTATCGTTGAAAATACCGTCGTTATCGGCAACTGCAGGTTTGGGTGTGGTGTTTTTCGGAGAATGGTCCTTAATAAAAAGGGAGCTCAATTGATTGGCCTTACCAAACGGATCGGTATCGCCAAGGTTACTGAAAATAATAAAACCCATTTTCAGCTCAGGAAAAACGCTAACCATGGTGCGGTAACCGGCATCAGCGCCGTTATGCGAATACATTTTATACCCCTTGTAATCATCTACCGAAATGCCCAGCGCGTAGTCGATATCTTTGCCGTTATTCAGTTTGCCATGTTGTGTTAGTTGTTCAATATCCTTACGGTCGCCAACCTTTGGGTTATAAAAGTTCATCACCCATTTACTCATGTCATCAATATTTGTAAACAGGCTGGTAGCGCCCACAACCGAATAGCTGAGTGTGCTGTTTGCAAAATGTTTTGTGTCTTTGCGGTCGTACGAGTAAGAGCGGTTAGGCACTACTTCGGTATAATCGTCATGAAAGTGTGTGTTGTTCATTCCCAGCGGTTTAAAAATAGCCGAATCGGTAAATTGTCGCAGGCTTTTACCGCTAACTGCGCGTACAATTTCCCCAAGCAACGTAAACCCGCTGTTCGAATACATGTACTCGTCGTTTGGCTTAAAGTTGAGGGCCTGCTGTTTGCCCAATATCTTTATAATTTGATCCCGCGTAATCACATCATCTAGCCTTGTGCCTGCAATGGCCAGCAATTGCCACTGATCGCGGATGCCGCTGGTATGGTTTAAAAGATTCCTTATGGTAATTTTCGTCTTCAGATCCGGAAACCAGGGCAGGTATTTTCGAATATCATCATCCAGGTTCAACTTTCCCTGCCGGGCCAGCAGCACAATTGAAAATGCAGTAAACTGTTTGGAAACCGAAGCCATGTGAAAAATAATTTCGGGCGTAATGGGGATATTGTATTCCAGGTTGGCCATGCCATATCCCTTCGCAAAAATAAGCGAATCGTTGTGTACAATACCTACCGCAAACCCGGGGCTCCCGGTATTATCCCACCATTTAAATAGGGCATCAATTTTTTTTGTAGTAGAATCAGGCAGGCTTTGTGCAGCAGCGCTGGTCATGCCAAAAACCACTATTAAACAGAAAAGCAAGCGTTTTTTTTGAATACTCATGATGTGTTTTGTCAGGCAGGCTTTGGGTAATTAAAATCAGAATAAATATATAAATGAATTTGTAAGAATAATGCGTTTCTTTTTTTGTCGATAGCGTTTTTAGTGACATGTAGTTCCTCCCTATTAACTTCGAACCATCCGCACATTTACATATTCGCACATCCGCACACCCTTCACCCATCATTTGCACATCCGCACATTAAATCTTATTTTCACAAATCACATTCATCACTTCTAAAAATGAAGAAAAGCCTTTCCCTCGCATTCATTGCAATAGCTGCGGCAGCATCGGCCCAGCAGAAAACCATCAGTGGCTTTACGCCCACATCATCGACTAAGGAATTACAAACCGAACAAGCTTTTGACGCCTCGTTAAGCGCGCCGAGAATTGGGGAAACGATAAAGGAACTGGCGGCAATCCCGCACAATGTAGGCTCGCCGGGAAGCAAAATAGTTGCCGAAAAAATTCTTCAGAAATATAAAAGCTACGGGCTTGATGCACATATTGAAACCTACACCGTGTTGTTCCCAACCCCAAAAACAAGGGTGCTGGAACTAACCGGCCCAACAAAATATACCGCTTTATTAAAGGAACCGGCATTGGCGGAGGATGCAACTTCGGGCCAGGCCAACCAATTGCCTACTTATAATGCATGGAGCGCAGATGGTGATGTGAGCGCGCCGCTGGTGTTTGTAAATTACGGGCTACCGGATGATTATGAAACCCTGGCTAAGCTGGGCATTGATGTAAAGGGCAAAATTGTGATCGCCAAATACGGCCGCTCGTGGCGCGGGATCAAACCCAAGGTTGCCTACGAACATGGCGCTGTTGGCTGTATTATTTACTCCGACCCTAAGGATGATGGCTACACCGCCGGAGATGTATACCCTAAAGGCGCGTATAAGAACGAGTACGGCGTTCAGCGCGGCTCGGTGATGGATATGGTGATCTACCCCGGCGACCCGCTCACACCCGGCGTTGGCGCCACTAAGGACGCGAAGCGTTTGGACAGGAAGGACGCTGTTACGATATTGAAGATCCCGGTTTTGCCGATCAGTTACCACGATGCACAACCACTATTTGCAGCCCTGGATGGTACTGTTGCCCCGCGCGACTGGCAGGGTGGTCTGCCGATTACCTACCACATAGGAGCGGGTAAGGCAACAGTACATTTAAAAATGGAATTTAACTGGGATATGGTTCCGGCTTATGATGTGATAGCGAAAATAAAAGGCTCGCAATGGCCTGATGAATGGGTAATGCGCGGAAACCACCACGATGGCTGGGTAAACGGTGCAGGCGACCCTATCAGCGGACAATCAGCCATGCTGGATGAAGCCAAAGCTTTGGGTGATTTGCTTAAATCGGGCTGGAAGCCAAAGCGCAGTATTGTTTATTGTTCATGGGATGGTGAGGAACCGGGGCTACTGGGTTCTACCGAATTTGCCGAGGGGCATGATAAGGAATTACAGGAAAAGGCGGTTATTTATATCAATTCGGACGGGAATGGCCGTGGCTTTTTAGGTGCAGGTGGCTCACAGGCGCTGGAACCGTTTATGGACGAGATCACCCAAAATGTAATCGACCCGCAAACCAATGTAAGTGTGTATGACCGGAAAAGGGCGCATGACATGGTAAGCGCTTCGTCGGCAAAAGATAAAAAGGAGATTCTGGACCGCAAAGGTGGCCGCCTGGAATCACTGGGGTCGGGATCCGACTACTCTTCGTTTTTACAACACCTGGGCATCCCTACTTTGGACCTTGGTTTTGGCGGCGAGGACGGAGGCGGCGAGTACCATTCCATTTATGATTCCTTTGATGATTACCGCAGGTTTAAGGATTCATCATTTAAGTATGGCTTGGCATTATCGCAAACTGCCGGGCATGCCGTTTTGCGCATGGCAGACGCAGAACTGCTGCCGTTCGACTTCCGCAACCTGCAAAATACCATTAACAAGTATGTTACCGAGCTAAACGAATTGCTCGATAAAATGCGCGAAAACACCGACATGGAAAATCAGCTGATAAAAGGAAATGCCTTCGCGTTAGCAAATGATCCCACAAAAAATGAAAAATTGCCAGTAGCAAAAGACACTGTACCAAAGCTTGACTTCGCCGCTTTAAAAACCGCAGTTGATACGCTTAAAAAAGTAGCCGATAAGCTGGCCGTTACATGGTTCGCAGCATCGCAATCCTCCGCCAATAATGATAAGCTGAACAAATTATTATACCACGCCGAGCAGCAATTGCTGTCTGACGGCTTGCCACGCCGTCCATGGTACAGGCACACCATTTATGCTCCGGGCTTTTATACCGGTTATGGTGTAAAAACGCTGCCCGGCATCCGAGAGGCCATTGAACAACGGAATTGGAAAGAAGCGCAGGACCAAATTGGCGTAGTGGCCAAAAGCGTAAATAATTTGGCGATGTATTTAAGTGTCGGAAGCCCGCAGTAGATTTTAAGGGGGCAGGCGAGGAATATTTAGCTGCTATTTCAGCTTTAAATCTTCCAGCCTGCTCTCCTCCAACACCAATCGTTCGCTTTTTTTACCCTTGCCATATTCCCATTTTATGAGTCTGATGCAGCCTTCGGCTATTTCAATGCCGGTTATGTCGCCGTCGTCAAAACAGCAGCAGCCGCTGTTGAAGTAGGTGTCCATGTAACCCTTAAAATCGGGAGGACGCGATGCCTTAAGGTGAAGCTTATCTATTTTGTTTTGAATTGCAGCGGCTTCGTCGCTCTGTTTACCCGTTTTCGCCTGTCTTAAACCCTCATATAATAATTCAAGCTGGGTTAACGACCGAAATACCGGCTGATGGGTATGCCCGGTTATTAACAGGGTATCCTTCCGTTTCGAGCTCCATTCATACATCATCCGGTTATGGTCGGTTTTTAGCTGATCGTTATTGGCCGGCGTATTGGGGTTTATCCGCAGGTATGCCTGGAACGGCCCCCAGATATCTGACACAAACCACTTGCTGAACCAGTTACCATCGCTTTGCAGATCGCCCTGGTGACCGTGGGTCATGTAAATTTCAAGCGGCTTTTTCTTCCCGATATTTACTTCGAGTATTATCCCTTCGTGGATATCAACCGGTTGACCGTAGATACTTTGCAAATTTACTGCAGCCAGCGGATCATTATCCCAATAAAGGTCGTGGTTACCAAAGATCTTGATGAATGCCTTACGGGCTATAAATTTCTTCTCGCTTTCAAATGTGGCTTTATTGTGCCGCTTCACCGTAACAAAAAGGTTTTCCCATAACTCCTCGCTGTCGCCCAGATTGATATAAAAAAAATGTTCCTTATTGTAGTAGTCGAGCGCGGCCACGTAATTCTTATCGGCCTTTGCAAAAACGTCAGCCCCGTCCCGGGCACCTTTGTGCTGATCGGAAAAGATAATAAATTTGTCAATTTGCGGATCAACGGGCAGCAGCAGGCCTTTTTTAGTGTTCCCGCTTTTAATCTCTTCATATAAACCGCTTAGTGCCTTGTCAACCCTTCTTTTGTCGGGCCGGGATGATACCCGGTTGGCAAATTGCACTACCGGCCTGGTTAAAAGGTTTTGTAAAAATTTACGCATCAGTGGGTTAACATGGATTTTGGCGTTTTGTTTAGTTTTCGCCGGGGCTCCAAAGGAGATTCAACGGCAATTGGGCGTCGAAATCCGTAACAAAAAATTCTAAATTATCACCCGTTAAATAACGGTATTTACTGCGTTAAATAACGGTAAAAAAACAGTTAATTAACTCCCCGTATTCTCACCCGCAACAACTATCTTCACGCCCTAATAACTAACCCTTTAATCAATTTAACCATGTCAGCAGTTATCGACAAAACATTAGCGAAAAATTTAATCAGCAGCTACCAAACGCAGAATTCGGCAACAGGCGGCCCTGCCCTGGTAACGCCCGACGGCCAATTCCTGAATGGCTTTTTCATCAGCCGCCGGTGTTTGGACGCTATTTTAAGCGACAGTAATAATATTGGGGTGAGCGTACATTTTGCGAAACACCCGGATCATCAAACTGCTACTGAAAATATATTCACACTGGTGCTCACCGGCGCATCACCCAATCCTGATTTTACTGACGAAAATGGCGCCGCGCCATTCCTGGGCAAATATGAAGCATGGGATCAACTGGTTCCTTGCCCGCCTCATTGTACTGAATTGATATAAACATATGGACCAGGCATTCTACATATATTTAGTTCTTTTACTTTTAATTTCAATTGCCGGCATTATTAGGTATAAGAAGCTTACAAGGGGGTTCCAAATCCTTGTTATTCTTATTCTATCTACGTTGATCAGCGAAACGATAAAAAAAATATTCGGCAAAATATATCACAATAGCATGCCGGTAGCGCACATATGGGCCGTTATTGAGTATTGCCTTTTCTCTTACGTTTATTATCAATTGCTGGAAGGAGCCCTGATAAAAAAGATCATCCTTGCGTCAATGCTGTTAATGGTAGTTCTGGAAATTGTGAATGTAGCAACATTTGAAAGCCTCAAGCAATTCCCTTCGGCTATTATAAATATTTCACAAATTATTTATGTGATCTACTCTTTGTTTTTATTCAGCCAAATGCTGCTAAACCCAACAGAATTGAGCTTGTTTAAACAAAGCCTGTTTTGGTTTAATTTGAATATGTTGTTTTATGGAACCACTATGTTTTTAAATTATGCATTAACCAGCTACTTTATTCAAAACAACCTCGATTCAACAATATTGATATATTTTAGCATCGCTGTAAATTATATTTTTTACATTGTAATCGGTATTTCCATACTCATCAATAACAAAAAGGCCGGCACCTTAAACTTTAATTATGGTTAAACGTCCAAGCACAGATGAACTTTATGTGGTTTTGTTTTCGGCTACAGCATTTTTTGTGTTCCTGGTTGGCTTTATCGTTTACTTTATTGTACTATACCAGAAACGACAGATAAAAAACAAACTGGAGCGCGACGCCCTGGAGGCCAACTTTCGCCAGGAGTTTTTAAAATCACGGCTGGAGATCCAGGAGGAAACATTTGCCTATGTAAGCCGCGAGCTTCATGATAATATTAACCAGGTGTTATCATTTGTAAAGCTTAACATGGCTATGATAAGCACTGCAGATGCCGGTCAACAGACAAAGATCAATGAGAACAGGGATTTGATCGCGCAGGTGATAACCGATCTGCGCGATCTTTCAAAAAGCCTCAGCTTTGAACATATTACCAAACAGGGGCTGGTTAAAACTATTGAAAACGAAGTAAAAAAATTAAACAAAAGCGGACTGATTAATGCCGAACTGATTGTTAGCGGCGATAGTTTTCCGCTTGGCGAACAACGGGATCTGGTTTTGTTCCGCATTTTCCAGGAGGCGGTTAACAATACCATTAAACATTCAGGGGCAACGCAATTGAAAATCAGTTTGTATTATATTCCCGAAATGTTTAATTTAACACTCGAAGATGACGGGGACGGCTTTTCAGTTAGCTCGCTCGACCATAGCAAGGGTTCGGGTTTGACGAATATTGAAAACAGAGCGACAGCTATAGGCGCTTCGGCAGAAATAAACAGTTCGCCCGGCGCCGGATGCCGCATTAAAGTTACCCTAAACCTTTTACAACAAATACCCTATATTAATGGAACACATCCAGATCGCGTTAGTTGATGATCACCGCCTTTTTAGAAGCGGAATTACATCATTAATTAATAATTTTAAAGGATTTAACATACTTTTTGAAGCCAGTAACGGAGAGGAAATGATCCGCAAGATCTCCGCAAGATTAAAGCCCGATATTGTTTTGCTCGATATTCACATGCCCGTAATGGACGGCGCAGCTACCGCACTATGGCTCAAGGAGAACTACCCCGAGATCCGCATTGTTGTTTTATCGATGCTGGAGGACCCGGACAAGGTGCTCACCATGCTTAAATTTGGCGCAAAGGGCTACTTGCTTAAGGACTCGGAACCGTTTGAGTTTGAGCAGGCCCTGCAAAAGGTTTCGGTAGGCGAGGTTTACTATCCCGAGTTCGTTACACGGCTTTTGATCAACTCGTTTAACCAGGCCCACAACCAGGTAACCCTGCAACTTCGCGAACTGGAGTTTTTAAAGTTGGCAGCATCCGAGCTTACTTATAAGGAAATTGCCACACAAATGTGTATCAGCATCCGCACCGTCGACGGTTACCGCGATCATTTGTTTGAAAAACTGGGCGTTAAAAGCAGGATTGGGCTGGTATTATACGCCATAAAAAACAAGCTGATAGAATTGTAATTTGCTAAAACAATTAGCAAATTTGTCTTCATGGGACATGAGGGTAATGATGAGTTTTTTAAGGGCCGCGGCGCGCAGGTAAACACACACAACAAGTTTTTAAAGAACAAGTATGTGCTGGAACACATAGAGGGGCTTGATGAGCCTTTGCTTGAAAATACCGCCACCCAGCTTTTTGAGGAGAACCCAAAAAAGATTGTAAGCGAATCAAACAGCCCGGACCTGAGCCACATGTATTCCATAAACCCATACCAGGGTTGTGAGCACGGCTGTATTTATTGCTACGCGCGCAATACGCACGAATATTTTGGCTTTAGCGCCGGCCTCGATTTTGAGCGAAAGATTATCGTAAAGCGTAATGCAGCCGAGCTTTTGGAGCAGTATTTCAATAAAAAGAATTACAAACCGGTTTGCATCCTGCTCTCCGGCAATACGGATTGCTACCAACCAATTGAACGCCGGTTGAAGATCACCCGGTCGCTTTTGCAGTTGTTTTTAAAATACCGGAATCCAGTTAGCATCATCACCAAAAACAACGTGATCCTTCGTGACCTGGATATCCTGACCGAACTTGCTTCAATGAACCTGGTTCACGTTAACGTGTCCATCACCTCGCTGAATGAGCAACTGCGCCAAAAGCTGGAACCGCGTACGGTAACGGCAACCGGCAGGTTAGCGGTGATACAAAAGTTGACTGAAAAGGGGATTCCCTGCCGGGTAATGGCGGCACCCATAATCCCCGGCTTAAACAGCAACGAGGTGCCGGCAATAATAAAGGCAGCTGCAGATCGTGGTGCGCTATCCGCCGGATTTACCATCGTTCGCCTCAACGGCAGTATCAGCGAAATTTTTACAGACTGGATAAACAAGGCCTTTCCCGACAGGGCCGAAAAGGTTTTGAACATGATCAAATCCTGTCATGATGGCAACCTTAACGACAGTAATTTCGGCAGAAGAATGAACGGTGAGGGAAAGATTGCGGAGTCAATACACCAGATGTTTAAAATGGCCACAACGCGTTTTTTGGCGGACAGGGAAATGCCCGAGTTTGATTATACATTGTTTATGCCGAAGGGAGGGAGGCAGACGAAGTTGTTTTAGACCGCTGATTTATTTGATTGTTTTGATTTCGCTGATTTTTTGAACGGGGGCAATTGTCGTTGCTTTGGGTGAAAATTAACTGAGAGTCGCTTTTTAATAAGACTCGCTTCGTGAAACATCGCAGATATAAACGCGGGTTGCGTACCGATGGCACGTCGAATTTCTTGTGTTGATTTTTCTACCAATATTGGGCACCGCTGGTGCCGGTCAGGCGATTGGGTTGCCGTACCGAATGGTTCGATATTATCGGTCGTCTAATGGCTGCTTATCGCCGTTAAATAGATTGCCCGGCTTTTGTTCTCATCTGTATTTCTACCAATACAAAATCCTCCTGGGGATCAAATGCATAACCCCTGTATAGGAAATGCAAGTGATGCAATACAACCACCAACCTTACCCGCGCAAAAGCGACCCCATCGGGGTCAAATATTGGTAGAAGAAAATAAATAGTAGTTTTTCGCTCCGTAGGAGCGAAACCTCTACGATAAACCCCGGCGGTGGGCCCAATGCTTATCCAGCAAAACATTAACCATTATTCCAATCCCTACCCCAATGGTATAGCAAAGCATATCGCTCCATAAAAAGCCCTCGCCTAAAACCAACCCGCCAATTACGGTGTGGCGGATGTTGTTGATCCATGGTGCCTGGTAAAGCTGACTGAACTCTATCCCATAACAAAACAACAGGCTGGCTATGGTTACCCATTTTATGGTTTTATTGATAAACAAAAACTTTACTATAAAATAAACCATCAAGCCCCATAAAATATCGCCAATGAATAAAGGGATGCCGGGTATGTGGCGGGATAGGAGTCCGGATATTATGGTAGCCAGAACGAGGCAAAAATAAAGAAGTCGTGATTTATGCATATAAACGAAAAGCTACCAGGCTAATTTGCCTTTTTTATAAAACCAATAAAACAGCCATAGCGCCGCCAATATCATTGCTATTAGAATATATCCAAGATTCGCTGTAAAATCGGTTCGTTTAAAATAGAGCTTTTTATTCTCTTCAAGATATTGTAAAAATCTATTTATTCGCTCTTCCCTTGTATTATCTGTTTCATAAAACCAGGCTGTTACCTTATCTCCTTTTCTAAGGCTGTCTAGGCTTGCACCTTGTTCGTCCGCATAAATTTCAAATGGGTAAGGGTAGCCTTCAATTCGCATATACCTATATTTACCCAAGTCGCGATATGGAAGATCGCCCAATTTTGAGTCGAGGTAAATTAGTCGGCCGGTTATCTGCTGGTAGTCGTTTTTTGAGCGGGAATTGTTTTTTATAAAGAACCCGACCCCTAAAATGCTAACTATACTAAGAGCCAGTAACACCCTAAAGCTTTTTGTATGAATATGCAGGTGCATCAGTGTTAGGTAAGATTCTATTATAAAAATACGCTGATAAATAACGACCATAAAAAAGGCACCCTAATTGAGTGCCTTTTCAAATCTTATATTCCGCTCCCCTTCAGGGGCCGGGCTTATACTGTTTCTGCTTCCAAAGCCATTTGCTCATCAACCAGGATGCGACCACAATGTTCGCAAACGATGATCTTTTTGCGTTGACGGATGTCAGACTGGCGCTGTGGCGGGATCTGGTTAAAGCATCCTGAGCATGAATCGCGCTGAATGGTTACTACTGCAAGGCCATTCTTTGCATTCTGGCGCAGGCGGTTGTAAGCGATCAATAAACGCTCATCAATACCAACAATCGCTTTGTCAGCAAGCTCGGTAAGCTCGTTCTCGTCTTTTTGAGTTTCAGCAGTGATTGTACCTAGTTCAGCCTTCTTGGCGTCAAGGTCGCTTTTACGTGCTTCAAGGTCAGCAAGCGCTTTTTCATAGATCGCAGTTTTTGAAGTTATTTCAAATCCAAATTCCCTGATCTTTTTTTCGCTTACCTGGATGTCTAATCCCTGGATCTCGATCTCTTTCGATATTGCATCGTACTCGCGGTTGTTTTTAACCTCGTTAAGCTGCGTTTCGTATTTTTTAGTGTTTGCCTGCGCATCCTTTATCAGGTTTTTGCGGGTAACAATATCGTCTTCCAAATCATCCAGCTCGGCTTTTATTTTTTGTATACGGGTTTCAAGACCTGCAACATCATCTTCAAGGTCGGCAACCTCCATAGGTAATTCACCTCTAACCTGGCGAATTTTATCAATTTTGGTGTGAATAGTTTGTAGCTCGTATAAAGCTTTAAGCTTTTGTTCTACTGTTTGTTCCATTAAATAAAATATTTGACGGGGTTTGTATTTACTTCTGTTAAACGGATGGCAAAGTTAGTAAATTTTTTTGTAATAATTTCATACAATAATTGCTGTGTAAATTGCTCACTTTCAAAGTGTCCGATGTCGGCAATCAGCAGCCTTTTATCGGCATCAAAAAACTCATGATATTTATAATCTGCCGTTATAAAAACGTCGGCTCCGGCAGCTATAGCCTGCTTTAATAAAAAGCCGCCCGAACCACCACACACCGCTATCTTTTGAACGCGTTTTCCCAGGTATTCCGTATGCCTGATGACGTGACAATGCATTTTTTCTTTCACAAAATATAAAAAAGCTTCTTCATCCGCCGGGAATTCCAGCTCGCCAATCATTCCGGATCCCACTTGTTGGTTTTGATTAGTGAGCTCGTACAAATCATACGCCACCTCCTCGTATGGGTGCGCCAATACCAGCGCCATTAAAATTTTGCTTTCCAATATGGCGGGGTAAATGGTTTCTATCCGCACCTCATTTTCCAGGTGTCGTTTGCCCGGTTCGCCAACGTAGGGATTGGCTTGATCGTTTCCCTTAAAGGAACCTGTTCCTTCAGCGTTAAAGCTGACCTCGCTGTAATTGCCAATATTACCCGCACCTGCAGCGAACAAGGCGTTACGCACCTCATCGGCATTGTTTTGCGGCACATAGGTAACCAGCTTTTTTAACAGTTTATGTTTTGGAGCGAGGATGCGGCAATTTTTCAGGCCAAGCGTTTCGCAGATCCTGGCGTTAACCCCGGTCATGATGTTGTCCAGGTTGGTATGGATAGCATAAATGGCGATGTTATGGCGGATGGCCTTTTCAACCACGCGCTCAACATAGGTTTTGCCGTTAAACTTTTTTAATCCACGGAAAACAATAGGGTGGTGCGAAACGATCACCTGGCAATTTTTAGCAATAGCCTCATCAACCACAGCCTCGGTGCAATCAAGCGACACAAGTGCCTGGTAGATCTCCTGCTCCGGGTTGCCGACAATCAGACCGGCATTATCATATTCCTCCTGGTATGCAAGCGGGGCAAGGCCTTCGAGGTAGGATGTTAATTGGGATAATTTCATAATTGACACGAATTTCACGAATTGGATCGAATTTCACGAATTGAATTTGATTAGTCAATTCGTCGCCTCAATAATCCATCTTAAAATTATAAATTTGACTATGGGAACTATAATAGTGTATCCGGAAAACAAGGAAAAATCAGCTGCATTGAAGGCTTTTATGAAAGCGCTTAAAATACGATTTGAGGAATCTCCATATGACCCCAAATTTGTAGAAAAAATTAACCTTAGTGATGAAGACTTTAAAGCCGGAAGATACAAGGCTATAAAAACGATTGACCTCTGGAATTAACCTCACATACTATCGCACAAAAAAAAATCAAAACGATGAAGATGTTTTCCATAAACAGGCAGCCTGCTTATAAGTAACTCACTTTAAACGCCGCAGCGTATTGCAGTCCGCTATTATTTTGCAGCCCTGCAGGTATGGTAACATTAATAACATCCGCTACCTGTTTCCACTTTAGCTTTTGCTTTACACCCAGCAATGTTAACTGCTTTGCCTTTTTTACATTGCCTGTTTTAATACTAACAACGCCCGGCAACACCAGGCCGGTATCTCCGGCTAAAAGGAATGCATATTCATTATTGCCATTGGCGGTTTGTGTAAAGAATATATTCCCGTCGGAATAGGGCGCAATGGCCTTTGATGCGTAAATGCCTTCGCCATTAATTTTTATCCATTTGCCAATATCCGCAAGGCGCTTGTAGGCCTCGGGGTCCCAGTCGCCATCAGGCCCCGGACCAATATTCATCAGCAAGTTTCCGCCGCGCGATACAATTTTTACAAGCAGCTGCACTATTTGCTGCGACGATTTATAATTATCGCCCGGCACGTAGCTCCAGGAGTTGCCCATGGTCATACAGGTTTCCCAGGGATGGTCAATGGGCGCAGCGGGGATCTGTTGCTCGGGCGTGGTATAATTTTCATATGCGCCCGGAACAGCGCGATCAACCATTATCAGTCCGGGCTGATTGGCGCGGGCCATTTTGGCAATTCTGGGCATGTCGATGTCCTGGTTGAATTTGCTGCCCATTTCGTGCGCTAAAACCGAATCTTCCTTTTTTAACGGCCTCACCCAGCCGCCATCCATCCACAAAATATCAATCTTACCATAGCCGGTCATTAATTCCTGCAGCTGGTTGTAGGTATAATCTTTAAACTGCTGCCAGCGTTCCGGGTATTTGGCCGGGTCGTAATTCACGTTCCGGTCCTTTGGCGGAAAATACGGCCACCAATAATACGGGCTGTGCCAGTCGGGTTTTGAAAAGTAGGCGCCTATCATAAAGTTCTCCTTGCGGAAGGCGCTGAATACCTCATTGGCTACATTACTTTTGGCATTGGTTGAAAACGGTGTTTTCGGGCTGGTTACCTTATAATCAGTTTGCTTGGTGTCGAACATACAAAAACCATCATGATGCTTGGTTGTAAAAACAACGTATTTCATCCCGGCGTCCTTCGCTGCTTTTACCCATTTATCCGGATCAAAGTGTGTTGGGTTAAAGGTTGTCTGTAATTTTTCATAGGCCTTTACGTAGGTATTGTAATCGGCACCATATGGGCCCTTTCGCTGAGTCCAGCCCTCGTCCTCGGGGCAAATACTCCAGCTTTCCACTACGCCCCATTCGCTGTAAGGTCCCCAATGCATAAACAAGCCGAACTTAAGGTCCTGCCATTGGCCAAGCTTATGCTGTACTGCAGGCTCGGCGGGGGTAATATATTCCGGGTGTTGTTGTGCTTTAACTACACAAAAAGCTGAAAGCAGCAGTATAAGGGTAAGTTTGTTTTTCATCGGCTAATTTATAGCCGAAAGTTAATAGTTTTCAGGTAAATATTTAGCACCGGCTAAAAAAAGCTCACGGAAATCGCTTTTAAAAACAGGAGGCTCCGCTGGAGCCGTTAAAACATTACCTTATATCCTATAAACAGGTAGTTCCGCTGGAACTATTGCGGGTTTCAATCAAAGACTCCGGCGGAGTCACCTGTTTATAGATAAATGAATATAAAAATGGCTCCTACGGAGCCCCCTAATTGCCGTAGAGTTTAAATGCTTACTTATCCATCATCCATCCCGCCTTTTGTTCCAGGTGGCGATCCCGTCTAAAACATGGCCGGTGCCACCGCATAAAAAAAGATCAAAACGATGAAGATATTTTCCATAACCAGGCAAATCCCTGCTTATCATCTCTTACATCAGTTTCAATCTCCGTTTAACCTATCAGCTTCCGCCTTTTAGCTTTTACCTTATTGAGCGGCCATTTTTGCCATATGATAGCTTTCATAAGCCATCTTGCGGTTGTATTCGCTGGCAAGGGTTTTATGATTAACCAGGTCAACAATGGTTCCTATCAAACAAAAGCCCCCGGTAAAAAAGAAAAGCAGCCCCATCAGCACCTCTCCAACAACAAAGCGCTGGATACCCGCAACACCTACAAAGCCTATAAGCGTAAAAATTAATATATCCTGCGGCGATTTTCTTTTGCTGGAGTAAACCATATAAAAGTATTTTTTCTGGTTTTCGGTCAGGTCGGCGGTACCTTGCTGAAGGAAGCCCATTTCCTCTGGTGTTATCCCCGGAAACGCCATATAAGGATTTTGATACATGTCCATTTTTTTAATTATTTTAAGGTGATCTTTTTAAATTGTGATATAAAACTAATGTAGAATTAATTTTTGGACAATACAAAGTTGGCTGAACCTTTAAAGATGTCGGCAAAACAAGGGATTGAAGCGGTGAATTATTGGTAGTACACCTGTGTTTAGCTTCACAACTTTGTGACTTTTCTAACTTTCGGACTATTTTTACTAAATTGGCCTCATGAAAAAGATAATAGCAGATTTAGAGTTTGAACCGCTTATAAAATCTGACGCTATTGAAGAGCGCATCAAGGCCATCGGCAAACAATTGAATGCCGATTACCAGCATACCATACCCGTATTTGTTGGTGTTTTGAACGGCAGCTTCTTGTTTATTGCCGATATTATTAAACAGATAGATATCCCCTGCGAAATTACCTTTACCAAGCTTGCCTCCTACTATGGCGGCACAAAAAGCAGCCTTAAAATCCGCGATGATATTGATTTCAGTGTTGACATTAAGGGCCGCGATGTGGTGGTAATTGAAGACATTGTTGATACAGGAAACACCGCCAACTATTTGCTCGAGAAATTAAAGGTGAAGCAACCTGCCTCCATAAAGCTTTGTTCCCTGCTGTTAAAGCCGGCAGCATTGCTAAAGCCGATTCCTGAATTAAAATATGTTGGCTTCGAAATAGAGAATGAATTTGTTGTTGGCTATGGTCTTGACTACAAGGAAATGGGCCGGAACTTACAGGATATTTATAAAAGAGTGAAGTAGTTTTTTTGATTTCGGAATTTTATTTTTTGAGGCCCAATGTTTGTGGACGCAAGCGCTGGGCCTTGTACTTTATTATTAAAGCGTTCCCTGATTTTATCGCAAATATTTCCTCCTAAATATTTCGCTATCCATATAAATGTATCTACATTTACTTAACGATCGCGTACCGGTGAAACCTTCCCCGATGTCAATATTCTCCCGGAATTAACAGGCAGGCGACAATCAAAAAACCAAAAATCATGTATTTATTAATTTTAGCATTTATTGCCCTTGTGTTAATCGCAATGGGTGTCCGTATTGCGCAGGAGTACCAGCGCGCAGTTGTTTTCCGTTTAGGCCGCTTCCATAAAACCAAAGGACCAGGCCTCTATCTAATAATTCCGTTTATCGACCGGCAGGTAACCGTCGATATCCGCACCAACACCGTAGACCTGGAACAACAGGAAACCATCACCAAGGACAGTGTTACCATAAAGGTAAATGCGGTTTTATGGTTCAAGGTGACCAACCCCGAGGATGCCATTATTAAGGTGGCCAGCTACCAGCGCGCCGTTTACCAGTTTTCAGTTACTGCCCTTCGTAACATCATTGGCCAGCACCATTTGGATGAGGTATTGCGCGAACGCGAGGAGATCAACCGCACGCTGCAAAAAATTGTTGATGCCGCAACCGAATCATGGGGTATTAAAATTGAGATGGTGGAAATGAAGGATGTGGAGATCCCTGAATCCATGCAGCGCGCCATGGCCCGCGAAGCAGAAGCCATCCGTGAAAAACGCGCCCGTATCATCAAGGCTGAAGCCGAGCTCGAAGCGTCCATTAAGCTAACCCAGGGCGCCAAGCAAATGGAAGGCAGCCCGATAGCATTGGAACTTCGCCGCATGCAAATGCTTTCGGAAATTGGCATCGACAACAATACAACCACAATAGTTTTGGTGCCGTCGGATTTTACAAATGCCGCAAAAAGCTTTACAGAAATGGTGAGCTTGAAGAAGAAGGACGAGTAGTGGGATTTCGGAGGTCGGATGTTCGATTTCGGATTTCAAAAAATGTATTGGCAGGGTCCTTGAAAGAGGATCCTGCTTTTTTCTTTAAAGCCGGGCAAATGCCCGTACTGGAAATGTTCCTGCGCCTTCAATTTTCGGCGGTACAGCGCTGAACTGGTAGCCGCCCTCGGGCAACAGCTCCAAATTACATAAATGCTCAACAATCAGGATCTCGGCACCAAGCAGCGTGGTGTGTACCGGCCTGGTTTTACCCGTTGTGTTATCAATGTTATGGCTATCTATGCCGACCAGCTTAACCTGGCAATCACGCAGATAGATAGCGGCCTCCTCAGTAAGATATGGGTGCCCCTCAAAATAGTTTTCAGTATTCCAGTGTTTTGCCCACCCGGTGTAAACCAATACGGCCTTGTTCCTGATCTCCTTACCGACAAAATATTCCTTGCCGATAAAAGTAGCATCCTTTGCATTAACAGTAATGGCATCCAGCCCGGCGCATTGCTCCAGCGCTATTTGCGACAGGTCCTTACCATGTTCAAACCGGTGAAACGGGCAGTCGAGGTAGGTGCCGGTATTGGTTACCATTTCTATCTTGCCTATCTGGAACGAGGTCCCTTCTTCGTAAATTCCCTTTGATTTTTCCCGACTCAGGTAATCGCAAATTATTGGTGCCGGCAGGCCTTTGTACGTGATAAGGCCGTCGAAAATAGTGTGACTGAGGTCGATAAATTTTTGCATTTGAGGGGAGCTTTTGTAGCTCAAAAATACCCTTTTATTGCTTAATCTCTTTGATGCATCCCTCAACAAAAAAAACCAGAGAAATAACCGGGATGGGTTAAATTTGAATAAAGAGGAAATAATAATCAATATCCCTTAAATAAACGGCAATTAATACCTACAAACAGGTATTTTGCGGATAAAATAATCCCGGTACTTTAGTCCTTGTAATAAATAAGTTGAACCCCTATATCTCCCCTCTATGAAAAAGCTACAAATATTATTATTTACATTAATGGCAATCGCCCTATTGTCATGCACAAAAGATCAAACAAAAACGGGCACTACTGTTGAAGTATCAGTTGTTGATGGAAACTCCGGCTCCGCAGCTGCAGGCGCAACGGTAAGTTTATATGAAAACTCCGCCGCAATAATCAGCAATACCCCAAAGTACACGCAAACAACAGACCAAACCGGTAAGGCTAAAATTACCGTAGCCTATTTAAGCCAGTATTACGTTACTGCTCAGCTGGGGAGCAAAAAAAACTATTATAACGGACTTCTCCCTGTTGGCATTTTTAAAACACAGACCGATATTCAAAACAGCGCCGTACAAACCCCCGCTGCCGTTATAGGAAGTGTAAAGTTCCAGGATACCAATGGCGATGGGAAAATTAGTGCTGCCGATGATGTAGCGGCACCTTCAGTTTCCCTTACCGTAAACACGAATACTACTTTTAATACTACGGTATATTAATGGGGAACGCTTTAGTAAAAGCAATATTAAGGATAATAATAGCATTGCTCTATTTTTTGTTGTTTAGCCGGAATGTTGAATATTCGATGTTTTGATTTGAACTAGCTATGCCCCCTGCAATAAGTCCGGTATATTTGTTCGCTGGTAGTTTACCCAGTGTTGTTAGTATCTGGATTGATTTTTTATAGTCGGCTATTGCGATTAATAAATCATTTTCGTTATACGTAGCCTGGGTAGCGAGTTTATACCCATTGAGAGAATGTTTCATTGCAACGTTATAATAATGAAACGCCAAATCATTCAAAAGCGGAAAAAAGCGGTAGCTATCTTCAGCCAATTTTATTTCCTGTTCAAGAGGATTCAGTTTATTGGCAGCGGCGATACTGTCTTTATAGTTATAAAGTTCCGGCAAACCTTTAGTCATGTCTCCAAAATCATCACTCTTTAAAATTGATTGCATTGACACGGGATAATTTAACAACTGCCATTGTGGATTGCAGGGGAGATGTCTTTCTATAAATTTTTCTGGCGCAGCAAAAAGCTGATTAACGTCCGCTTTTCTAAAATATTTAAGCACATTGTTGCTGTAGGTTACGTTCCCGCTTCCCCAAGTCAAATCCATCAAATAATAGTTGTTGTCAATTACAATTATGTTCCATGCGTGATTACTGGTATTAAAATCATTGCCTGTTTTGTAACCTAATCCTTTTGCATAACCAGTAACTACATAGCAAGTGATGCCAACTTTATCGCACATTGCTTTATACAAATCTGAATAATCCTGGCAAACCCCTTTGCGCGAATGTAAGGTGCTTTGAAAGCCACTGTTGTTATAGGTGCCATCCAAAAAAGCCTTTACATCGTAGTCGATATTTTGCATTATCCAATAAGCCAATACCTTTGCAAGTTCCGTATCGTTTTTTGTAGCGGCTGTTAAATATTGTGTTAAACGGGATATATCTTCAGAAATATCGACAGGAGCATTCCCGGCGTAACTAAAAAGCCTCACATCAATGGTATCGATAAGGTTGTTATTTTTTTGTTTTTTACCAAAATGGGGCGCTTCTTTTTTAAATTCAGTAGCCCTAGTCACCATGGTATAAGATAAAAACAATAAAAGAAATAGAAGAAATGTCCTTTTTATAAGCACGACAAAAAATTTGCTGCTATAAATATAGTAAACGGGTGGCTCCTTTAAACCACTTCGAATATTTTCTTACACCCCAACCACTTCCCCAATATCGCTTAACAAAACCACCGCCTGGTCAATACTATGCACGCCCTCAATGCTCAGGCGCAAGGTATTCTTAACCTCTTTTAAATTAGTGCGCCTTGGGTTGGCTTGCACAAAGTTCAGCACGTTGCGGAATGCCTCGGTTTCAAAATAGGGCGATTGCTGGTTGGTGAGGAAATAGCCGCGCAGCACATTCTTTTTTAGTGAGATCTTTTCAAATCCTATCGATTTACCCAGCCACTGCAGGCGCATGGTGTTCAATAGATCATTTACCTGTGGCGGGATAGGGCCAAATCGGTCGTGAAGCTGCTGTTGGAATGCTACCAGCTCAGTTTCATTTTCCAGCTTCGAAAGCTCCGTATACAGGTTATAGCGTTCGGCTATGCTGGTTACATATTCGTCGGGGATCAGGATCTCCTGGTCGGTATCTATCTGGGTGAATGAGATGAATGGGCGCGGCTTGTCATCCGGGAAAACGCCCTTGAATTCGTCTTCCTTTAATTCCTGGATGGCCTCATCCAAAATTTTGTGGTACATCTCGAAGCCGATCTCGGCGATAAAGCCGCTTTGCTCGGCGCCAAGCAGGTTTCCGCTGCCGCGGATGTCAAGGTCGCGCATGGCTACGTTAAAGCCGCTGCCGAGGTCGCTGAACTCTTCTATGGCGCTCAGGCGTTTCCTTGCCTCGCTGGTAAGCGTTGAGAGCGGCGGACTCAGCAAATAGCAATAGGCTTTCTTGTTGCTCCGCCCAACACGACCGCGCATCTGGTGCAGGTCGCTCAGGCCAAACATATGGGCGTAGTTAATAATGATGGTATTGGCGTTCGGAATATCCAGCCCGGCCTCGATGATGGTTGTGGCTACCAGCACATCGTACTCGTGGTTCACAAATTTCAGCATCACATCCTCCAGCGCATCGCCTTCCAGTTGCCCGTGGGCAATCCCGATGCGGGCCTTCGGCACCAGCTTATGAATCATGCCCCCAAGCTGCGGCAGATCGGCAACGCGGTTGTGGATAAAGAACACCTGTCCGCCACGGTCAATTTCGTGCTCAACGGCTTCCTTTATAAGCGTATCATTGAATACATGCAATTCGGTAACCACCGGCTGCCGGTTTGGCGGCGGCGTTGAGATGATGGAAAGATCCCTTGCGCCCATCAGCGAAAAATGCAAAGTACGCGGGATCGGTGTTGCCGTTAAGGTAAGCGTATCCACATTGGCGCGCATCTGTTTTAATTTCTCTTTGGTTGATACACCGAACTTCTGCTCCTCGTCAATGATCATCAGGCCGAGGTCCTTAAACTTTACGTCTTTGCTCACCAAACGGTGTGTGCCTATGATGATGTCTATTTTACCTTCTTTCAGCTTCTCCAGCGTTTCCTTGATCTGCTTACTACTTTTAAAGCGGTTCACATAATCAATGTTGGCAGGGAAGCCCTTTAGCCGGTCGGAAAATGTTTTGTAGTGTTGCGCCGCAAGGATAGTTGTCGGTACCAATATCGCCACCTGCTTGCTGTCGGCAACGGCTTTAAACGCGGCACGAATGGCTACCTCGGTTTTACCGAAACCCACGTCGCCGCAAATCAGGCGGTCCATAGGATGCGGCGACTCCATATCCTTTTTAAGGTCGGCTGTTGCCTTTTCCTGGTCGGGGGTATCCTCGTAAATAAAGGATGCCTCTAATTCGGTCTGTAAATAGCTATCGCGACTAAAAGCATTACCCACCTGCGTTTTGCGAACAGCGTAAAGCTTGATCAGGTCGCGGGCGATGTCCTTAACTTTTTTTTTTGTGGTTTTCTTCAGCTTTTCCCAGGTATCAGTACCCAGCTTGTTCATGCGCGGAACGGCACCTTCCTTGCCGCTGTATTTGCTGATGCGGTTTAGGGAGTTGATGTTGACGTAAAGTAGGTCATTATCGGCATAAACCAGGCGAATCATCTCCTGCATTTTGCCGTTAACCTCCACCTTTTCCAGCCCGGCGTATTTGCCGATGCCGTGATCAATGTGGGTAACGTAATCGCCGGCCTTTAGCTCACGCAATTCCTTCAGGGTGATGGCCTGCGAGCGCTGGTAGCCTTTTTTAAGCTTGTATTTATAGTAGCGGTCGAAAATCTGGTGGTCGGTGTAACAGGCTAATTTCTGTTCCTTATCAACAAAACCCTCGCGGATGGAAATGCTTACCGGGGTAAATTTCACGGTTTTGTCCAGGTCTTCCAGAATAGCATAAAGCCGTTCCACCTGCCGTGCCGAATCGGTGAGGATAAAGTTCTCTATCTTCTCCGCCTCATTGGTTTTAAAATTATGGATCAGCAGCCCGAAATCCTTGTTAAAGGATGGCTGCGGCCGCATATCGAAATTAACGGTTAAGTCCGGCTGGTAAAAGAATTGCTTGCCAAATTCTATCAATGCAAAATCATGCAGTTGGTCAGCGATCAGCTTTTCGTCAGTAAAGCCAAACTTAGGGTCGATCCAATCAGGATTTTGATTTTTTTCGTCGGCAGATAATGCCTTCCAAAGCGCAGTGGCCTTTTTAAAGCCGCTTTGAATAATATCCAGCGTAAACTGTACATCCTTGATCCAAACCTGGGTATCTGCATCAACATATTCCAGCAGGGAGATGTTGCTTTCCGTCAAAAACTTCGATTGTACATTAGGTACAATGGTAATGCTTTTTACCTGTTCAACAGAAAGCTGGCTCTCGATCTCGAACGTACGGATCGACTCAATCATATCGCCAAAAAACTCAACGCGATAAGGCAGCTCATGCGAAAATGAAAAGATATCAACTATTCCACCGCGGATAGAGAACTGGCCGGGCTCGTAAACAAAGTCGACGCGGTCAAAGTCATACTCCACCAAAAATTCGTTGATGAAATCGATGCTGAGCTTATTGTTAACCGAAATTTCTAAGGTGTTTTTTTCGAGCGATGCCCTGTCGATCACCTTTTCGGCCAAAGCCTCGGGATAGGTAACTATTAGCTGGCCAAATTCCGACGAGTGGTTGAGCTCATTTAATACCTCGGCGCGGGCCAAAACATTGCTGCTGTCGGGCTGGGTAAATTCAAATGGTTTGCGGTATGATGATGGGAAAAGTAAAACTTCTTTGCCGGTAAGATTTTCAAGATCGGCCTGGAAATAACCGGCTTCCTCGCGTTCAGGCAGCACAAAGATCATGTGCTTGTGCTGCAAAAAATACAATGCTACCGCAATGGCCGCATCACTCGATCCGACTAAACCACGCAGCTGAACTCTTGGGCTTTTAGAGGCATTAAGGGCTTGCGCCAATGCCTTCACCCGTTCGTCTGACTTGTATCTTTCTAAAATATCACGGATGTTCAAACTGCTGCAAATATACGCAAAAAAGGCTTTTTAATACCAGGCGGGTCAAACGTGAAAAATTATTGCAAACAATATTACGCTATAATTACTTTAAATAGTAAATTTATATGGGAAACGAAGACTGGAGATGAGAAGCCAGTGGATAGTTTAACTAGCCGTCAGTTTCTCGAATTCGGTACCAGATAACCAACCAAACCAAGTATACCATGAAGAATGCAATCATTTTCGGCCTTATAATAGGCGTATTAAGCGTAATCTGGATGTTTATAATGAAATCACTGGGGCTCTCGCCGCAGGCAAGCGGTTTGGAACCGGCAGAATATGCGTCGGTGCTTATCCCGTTAATAGTTTTATACTTTGGAATACGGAGCTACCGGACAAACGAATGCGGCGGCAAAATGGGTTTTTTTGAGGCCCTGATGCAATGCTTTAAAATTTTAATTGTGGGCGGGATCATATCAGTAGCAGCATCTATAATTTTTATTGACGAGTTTGCAAAAGAAGCCACATTGAAGGATTTTTCCGGCCGGATCTTTGGCGCCTTGCTGGTGGGCCTCCTGTTTTCATTAGCCGTGTCGGTACTGTTTACTACCAAACCCAATAAGCTTGATTAGAAAAGCGTTCAATAAATATTTCGAGCTCGCATTTTGGATAGCAGCTCTGGTTGCACTGGCCATTGCCGATCCGAACGACCAGGCGCATTTTAGCTTATGCCCATTAAAATTATTGGGCATAACCTGGTGCCCCGGCTGTGGCCTGGGGCATTCCATCTCCTTTTTATTTCATGGCGACATTAAAGGCTCCCTGCATGCGCATTGGCTAGGCGTCCCTGCGCTTGGGGTTATTTTGTACCGCATTTATGTTTTAGTGCGGTTGAGGTTTTTCACAGTGACGTTTGGGTCTAATGTTCCTGCTGAATAACTTATATTCCAATAAACAAAACCGCTTTAAATATTACGATTGAATTTTCCATAGCGATGGGTTTAACACCTTGGGTGTTCGAAACCTGATTTTGTGCAATCCCTTCGCTTTTTTGTGCAGGCCTGCGACCTGCGCTTCCATATTAGACCCTTTCAGGGTCAGAAAATTGAAGTTTTATGAATATCATCAAGCCCTGAAAGGGCTAAATACAACAGCGCAGGTCGCAGGCCTGCGTTATTAATGATGTTTCGAACACCCAAGATGTTAAACCCATTGCTATAAAGGAGATCCTGACACAAGGCTCTCCCTTTACCCTCTTCGCACTTCACCGCTAAAAACCTATCTTTGCTCCCCGATATATATGACGGATTACCAGGTTCACACGCTCTCCAACGGCATCAGGATACTTTTTAAACATGCCCCATCAACCATAACGCATTGCTGTTTTATTGTTAATGCAGGCTCGCGCGATGAAACCGAACACCAAACCGGCCTCGCTCATTTTATCGAGCATTTGCTGTTTAAGGAAACCGAACGCCGCAGCACTAACCAGATCCTTAACCGCCTTGAGCTGGTAGGCGCCGATTTGAATGCCTACACCACAAAGGAATATACCTGCATCCATGCCTCGCTGTTGAACCAGCATTTGGAGCGCACTGTCGACCTTTTTGAGGATATATTATTTCATTCCACGTTCCCGGAAGATGAGCAGGAAAAGGAACGGGGCGTTATCCTGGATGAGATCTCCTCATACCTCGATCAACCCGAGGAAGCCATCCAGGACGATTTTGAAGAGCTGCTGTTTAAGGGGCACCCGATAGGTAACAATATTTTAGGCACACCCGAAAGTGTTGCCAGGCTCAACGGCGCCGATATCAATCAATTTATTACCGCCAACTACAATACCAGTGAAATGATCTTCGCTGTTTTTGGCGATTACGATTTCAGGAAAGTGGTAAAGCTTTCCGAAAAGTATTTTAGCGCAATCCCGGCTAATCATATTAAAAAAAATAGGATCGCCCCAGGGAGTGTTACCGCCGGCCGGAGTATTATTGAAAAGCCCATCTCGCAAACGCATTGCATTATTGGAAGCCGGGCATATCCGTCGGCCCATCAGCATAAAAACGGGTTACTGCTTTTAAACAACCTGTTGGGCGGCATGGGCATGAGCAGTCGGCTAAACCTGGAGATCAGGGAAAAACACGGCATTGCCTATACCATTGAATCAAACTATACCTCGCTAACAGATACCGGCATCTTTTCCATTTATTTTGGCACCGACAGCGAAAAGGCTGAAAAGGCCACCAAACTGATCCATAAAGAACTAAAAAAACTGCGCGATAGCAAGTTAGGCACCCTGCAACTGCACCAGGCAAAGGAAAAGTTCATTGGCCAGATTGCCTTATCCGAGGAAAACCGCATGAGCCTGATCATCTCCATGGCAAAAAGCCTGCTCGATTTTAATTGTGTGGATACCTTACAGGAGGTTTTTGACAAAATAAATGCTGTTACAGCTGATCAATTGTTAGAAATAAGTAATGAAATTTTTGATAATGACAGGATGATCACCTTACTATTTGAGCCTAAGCAATAAAGCCGTATTTTTGTGCAATGAAATTTCCTATTATAGCATACGGCGATCCTGTTTTAAGAAGAAAAGCAACAGCAATTGAGCCAGACGAATACCCGCATATAAAAGAGTTGGTTGATAACATGTTCGAGACCATGTATGGCGCTCATGGCGTGGGCTTAGCGGCCCCACAGGTTGGCTTGTCCATGCGATTGTTTGTTATTGATGCATCAACCTTTGCGGATACCGAACCTGATTTAAAGGATTTAAAAAAGGCTTTTATAAACGCAACTATTTTAGAGGAAACCGGCGAAGAATGGGGATTTAATGAAGGCTGCCTGAGTATTCCTGATATCAGGGAGGATGTGTACCGCAAGCCTGTTTTAAGAATTTCGTACTACGATGAAAACTGGAAACATTACGAAGAAACATTTTCCGGAATGGCCGCACGTATTATTCAGCACGAATATGACCACATTGAGGGCAAATTATTCACCGACAAATTGAGCCCCCTGCGCAAGCGCCTGATAGAAAAAAAGCTTAACGATATTTCAAAGGGTTTTGTTGATGTTGACTACAAAATGAAGTTTCCTGCAGTTAAAAAAGGACGTTAGAAACCCCCTGCCCCTAAAGGGGAGCAATCGATACCTTATAAAAAGAAAATGCCCGGAAAATTTTCCGGGCATTTTCTTTTTATATCGAATATTTTTAATTCGTATCCGGGTTCCTTGCCTTATCCCCCTCCGAGATTTCCCGGATCAAACTACCCCAATTAAACGGATTGAGCAATGGGTTAGTTATAGAGTGCGAATTTACTACGCTGTTATGAAAATCCTGGAAGCCGTTCATTTCTGAACCGTCGCGCGGCAGGGTACGTTGTAAGCCCAGTATAGATGACCGGCTTAAATTTTTCCGTGCAATTTCAAGGTCGTCATCAGCAACCTTCATCGTGATAAAATCCTTCCTGAACTCTTCGGTGGTTGCCCACGGAAACACCTTAAACACCGGCAGGTTGATGATCTGCGGTTTAAGCATTACTTGCAAGGTATAGCTTTTTGACGGAACGTTAGATGGTATTACAACCGTTACGGAAGCATAGCCTACACACGAAAACCGAATGGTATCGCGCTCATGAGCCGGGAATGAAAAGTAACCCATGTAGTTTGAAATATTCACCTGGTTTTTATTGGTCCCATTTACAATACTCACATAAGGAACAATTGCACCGGTGCTGTCGGCATTATGCACTATCCCGGTAAATTGCACGATGCCACCATCCTGCTTTTGTGCAAAGACGGAGCATGTTATAAATAAAAGGAAAAGAAATCCTGGTAACTTCTTCATTCAGTGAAATACCTGTATTTGTTTACAGGTTTTTATTAGAAAGTTTCAAACGCTAACAAAAATAGTTTATTGCTGCAATGCCTGTGCCAATTTAACAAAACTTAACATTACCTGATGTTTTCAGGAAGCACGGCATGCGGGTCGTCAATATCGGTTAGGTTTAGGGCTTCCACCCCTTTAATTTCGGGTACGGCCTTTTTTATAGCTTCTTCTATGCCTGCCTTAAGCGTCATGATGCTCATCGGGCATGATCCGCATGCGCCAAGCAATTTAAGCTTAACAATATTATCGGGAGTTATCTCCTCAATTGAAACATTCCCCCCATCTGTCAGCAAATACGGACGTATCGTATCTAATGCTGCTTCCACCTGATCTAATAAACTCATTTGTACTGTTTTATAAAGTAAAGTTATTAAATATTTTTCATTTGTATACTAATCGCTATAAATAGCGATCACTCAAACAATCCACTCCGTCATTGCGAGGAACGAAGCAACCTCTACGTAGGACAGTCCTGGAATCATAATGCTCATTGTTACCTACAGCCGGCTGTTTGGTCGCCACATTACTTGTCGGTCCCTGATTAGCGTGTGAAGAGTTTGCTTCGTTCCTCGTAATGACGCGGAGAGAGAAGCTTGTCTTCCTGCTTAATTATCCATTCGTAACCGGCGCCGCGTTTGCCTTTTCAAACGCCCTCGCGTTGCTTATTGCAACCTGCTGCGCTACGCTTTTAGCCATGTTAATAAATGCGGCAGCCATTACGCTGTCTTCATCCAAAACAATGGGCTTGCCGGTATCGCCGCTATCGCTTATGCCCTTTATCAACGGGATTTCGCCCAAAAACGGCACCTCCAGCTGGGCAGCAAGCTTTTTGCCCCCGCCCTGGCCAAAAATGTAGTATTTGTTTTCGGGCAGTTCCGCAGGCGTAAAGTATGCCATGTTTTCAACCACTCCTAAAATAGGCACATTAATGGCTGGCATCATAAACATACCGATCCCCTTCCTTGCATCGGCTAGCGCCACGTTTTGTGGCGTAGTAACAATTACCGCCCCGGTTACAGGGAATGTTTGCGTTACTGTGATATGAATGTCGCCGGTTCCCGGTGGCAGGTCGATCACCAAATAGTCCAGCTCACCCCAATCGGCATCGTTAAATAATTGTTTAACGGCTGTTGATACCATTGGCCCGCGCCATGGCACGGGTTGATTCGGGTCGGTAAAAAATCCTATCGATAATAATTTAATGCCGTATTTCTCAATTGGCTCTATGCGGGTTTTGCCATTCACCTCGCTTGCCTGCGGACGCACATTTTCCAGCCCGAACATAATCGGAATTGACGGACCATAAATATCGGCATCAATCAACCCAACTTTCGCTCCTGTTTTTGACAATCCCAAAGCCAGGTTCACGGCAACTGTTGATTTACCAACGCCGCCCTTGCCTGATGCTACCGCGATGATGTTTTTAACCCCAGGCACCCCGGTATTTTTTTGCGTGGTAACCTGCGATGTCATATTGATATGAACCTCGGCCTCCTTGCTCACAAAATATAAAATTGCGTTTCGGCAGGCGTTCTCGATCATTGCCTTTAAGGGACAGGCCGGTGTTGTTAATATTACCGAAAAGCTGACCTTATTGCCTTCTATCTTAATATCCTGAATCATGTTCAGGGTAACCAGGTCTTTTTTCAGATCGGGTTCCTCAACATTGCCAAGGGCCTGTAATACTTGTTCGCGCGTGATTGTCATAATTTAGTAGCAAATGTACTATAACGCACTGGGATTCGTGTCATTTGGTTGTAGAGGTTAGTTATAGAGATTAGAGACTGGTTAATCAGAGATTAGTTGAACTTCGCGCTATGTGATAATTTCTGGTTCCATAACCTGTTCGACAATATTGCCGCCATCAACAAAAACCTTATAGACCTTACTTTTAGCATCGCCGGCTAATACTTTGGCTATTTTATCATCCTCAAATAATAAACCGGCATTTTCATCGAGGCCGTAGCCCGGCTTTATATCGCCCTTTAATACCATGTTCTGGTAGGTTGATGCCCTGTCTTTCGACGAATGGTAATGCGGACTGATGCTGCCCTTTAAAAAGCCCAGGCATTTAACACTGCTGAGCGCTTTGGGCCTTGAGTCGGACAGTCCCTCGTGAAACCAGCAAATGGCCCCGGCGCTTGAGCCTGTAAGTACGATCCCTTTTTCCCAGGCTTTTTTCAAAACTTTATCAATGCCGTGCGCCTGCCATAAAGCTATCATATCCAGCGTGTTTCCGCCGGGCACTAAAATGGCATCCATTCCCAGCAATACCTCTTCGAAGGATTGCTTTTGCGAGGATGATTCGATAAATACCCGCTGTACATATGGGTCGATAGAGAGCTTTTTGGCGCTCTCCATCCAGTAATTTATATAGGCTTGGTTATCGCCTGATGCTGTGGGCATAAAGCAAACCTTTGGCTTTTCTTTACCGGTTAATGCAATCAAATATTTCATCCAAACCGGGCCATAAGCGCCACCGGTCAGCAAAATCTTTTTTGTGGTTTTTTGGGTTGATAAGGCGTCTGCAAGCAAGTTTTGCGAGAAGGCAACACCTGCTGCCGCCATTAACGATTGTTGGAGGAATTTTCTACGGATCATTGCCCTAAGATAGGAAAAACTAAGATTCATAGAATACATGTATTAAAAGATGTTTAAACATGCTACTCTGCAGAAATGCATCCTGTCATCCTATAAATCTTACAAATCTTAGTTTACATTTGCACAAATGATATTAGTTACCGGGGCAACAGGTTTTTTAGGGTCGGAAGTGGCGCTGCAACTATTGCAGCAGGGTAACCGCATCCGCTGTACCCGGCGTTCAACGTCACTAATCCCCGATATCTTATTGCCTTACCAGGTGCAATGGTTTGATGCCGACCTGATGGATCTTTTCGCATTAGAAGATGCACTTAAGGGCGTAACGCAAGTTTACCATTGTGCCGCATGGGTATCGCTAAAGCAGGCTGATAAAAAGCCGATGATCAATACCAACGTTACCGGCACGGCTAACCTGGTTAATTTGTGCCAGGAACACAACATCCGGTTAGTACACGTAAGCTCTGTTGCGGCTATCGGCATCGCCAAACCCGGCGACCTGATCACCGAAAACCATCACCTAGACCAGGCTACCGAAACCGACGGTTATGCCATATCAAAGCTGGAAAGCGAGATGGAGGTGTGGCGCGGCATTGCAGAGGGATTGGATGCTGTTATCGTAAATCCGTCTATAATTATCGGGGCAAATGCCGGCAAGGCGGGTAGCGGGGCGCTATTCGAAACCGTTAAAAACGGTCTTAAATTTTACACTGCCGGCAGTTGCGGCTTTGTTGACGTGGAGGATGTTGCCAAATGTATGATCTCGTTAATGAATACCGATATTTTAGGCGAGCGGTATGTCATCAGCGCCGAAAATCGCAACTACAAACAGCTTACCGGCGAAATTGCTGACGGCTTTGGCATAAAACATCCGCCTACATTGGCCAAGCCATGGATGATGGGCATTGCCTGGCGGGCAGCACGGATAATCGGAAGCCTGACCGGTAAACCGCCCGCTATAGATAAAGTTTCTGCACAAGCCGCTTCTATGACGCGGGATTATGACAATTCAAAAATTAAGAAGGCAATTGGAATTGATTTTAAGCCGATAAGCGATACTATTATCGAAGTCTGTGAACGACTAAAATAATTTCTGCTTCTTCTAAATTAATATTGCCTTACGGATAGCAATACCAGCGTACATGCGTATTCCGTAGCAATGCCTTTTTCATTTGCCATCTTCCTCAATTCAGAATTTTCAGTGCCCGGATTAAATATGATGCGTTTGGGATGCGTATTTAAAATATAGTCATACAACTCTTCCTGGTGCGCGGGACCAACGTACAACGTTATGGTGTCTATATCGTCATGGATAGTGTCGGGTTTTTCAATAGGGATGCCTGCAACTACGCCCTCCTTTATCCCAACGTTTACAATGGTATGTCCGCTTCGAACCAGCCTGTTAGCGGCCAGGTTTGCGTATCGCCCTTCGTTGGGTGTTGCGCCTAATATCAGTGTTTTCTTGTCAACCATTGATTATTCGTATTAACAACGCTACCTGCGCCGAATGATACACAAAGTGTTGTATCAATCCGCGTACCAGTTCTTCATTGCTCACACCCGTTCCGATTTCAGCGTTGCGTTCGTCGGGAATGGGATCGGCCCATTGCTCTTCGGGGAAGTTCTGGATAATGCCCAACAAATTTACGTTAACCAACTTCAGATCATTGACATATTGCTGCCATTTTTGCTCATCCGGTGTACCGGGGTCCGGCCAGTCGCCGCTTGAGGGCATTTGCGGGGTCATGCCATTCAGGCGGTCCATCACCTCTTCGGCCCAGGAGAGCATATGCAGCACAATGCCCGCAATATTATGCACCGAACTGTCCGGCTTTTCATAGGCCGTTTCGAAGCTTACCTTTTCCAGGATACCATAAACCGGCGAACCATACCACGGATCGCCCGATAATACCTGCTCCAGCTCCTTACTTAGTTTTTCTGAAATGCCCATGATATATTTTTGAGGCTGCAATAGCGCAATTTATTCCATCAATAGCAGCAGAAATTATGCCACCTGCATATCCGGCACCCTCGCCGCAGGGAAATAATCCGGCTACCTGCGGATGCTGCAATGTTTCCTTATCCCTTGGCACTTTTACGGGCGACGATGTACGTGATTCAACCCCTACCAAAATGGCCTCGTTGGTGTAATAGCCCTTCATTTTTTTCCCAAAGGCCGGCAAGGCTTTTCTTAACCGTTCATTGATCCAACCGGGTAAAATTTCCCTTAGTTCAACGGATCTTGTACCGGGCAGGTAGGAATTTTCGGGCAAGTCTATTGAGATACGGTTCTCCACAAAGTCTATCATCCGCTGCCCGGGCGCTACTAAATTGCCTCCTCCTGCTTTAAACGCCAGCTTCTCTATCTGCTGCTGAAAGCGAAGCATTCTTAACGGGTCGTTCATATCTCCCTTAACATCCTCCGAATTAATTTGCACTACGGTACCTGAGTTGGCAAATGGATTGTTTCTTTTAGACGGGCTCCAGCCGTTTACCACAATTTCTTCAGCTTCGGTTGCGCATGGGGCGATGATGCCGCCCGGGCACATGCAAAATGAGAACACGCCCCGGTTATCTACTTGTTCTACCAAATTGTAGTATGATGGCGGCAAATCCGGCCCGCGAAGTTCACAATGATATTGGGCCTGGTCAATTATTTCCTGCGGATGTTCGATACGCACACCTAAAGCAAATGGCTTGGCCTCTATCAATATGTTCTGTTGGTGCAGCATTTCAAAAATATCACGCGCCGAGTGGCCCGTCGCCAGGATAACGGCATCGGCCATTAGCTTATCGCCATTGGCAAGTGTTATTCCTTTTATCTTTCCAAACTCAACTATTAAGCCTGTCACCTTTGCATCAAACAGCACCTCCCCGCCGGCATTTAAAATGCTTTCTTTTATCGATGTGATGATCTGCGGTAACTTATTGGTACCGATATGCGGACGGGCATCCACCAAAATATCTTCCGTTGCGCCATGTGCCACAAAGGTTTTCAATACCGCGTTTACATCGCCACGCTTGGTTGATCGGGTATACAATTTACCATCCGAATAGGTGCCTGCCCCACCCTCGCCAAAACAATAGTTCGATTCGGGATTAACCAATCCTTGCTTGTTGATGTTCGCCAGGTCGCGGCGGCGTTGTTTTACATCTTTGCCGCGCTCAACAATAATTGGCTTCAGACCCAGCTCAATGCATTGCAATGCTGCGAACAAGCCGGCAGGACCTGCGCCGATAATTATAACCGGTTTGGCTGCTTTGACATCGGGGTAGTTTACTGTAAAGGTTTCCGGCAAATAAACCTCGTCAACAAAAACCTGCACCTGCATGCGGTAAACCACTTTGCGGCCACGTGCGTCGATGGAACGCTTGAGGATTTTTACAGCAGAGATTTTTTGAGGAGAGATATTTAACGATGTCGCTGCGATTTTCTTTAATGCCGCTTCATCTTCCTGCTGGCCGGGCGGACAAACAATTTCAATTTCTTTTATCATGTTATCGCCGGGTTTTTATCCCGGATGGGGCAAAGGTAGGGAAAATGTGGTTATTTATTGTTTGAACCATGATTCACATGATTAGAGGATGATAGGATTTTGAAAACGCAAAACATCATGAAATCATTTAATCCTAAAATCATGGTTCAAAAATTATCATATCCTCTTCCTCATACAAATGCTAATCTCCACCCCAATATAATCACCATAGTTTTCCGTGATCTGATAGCCGCATTTTTGGTAAAGCCTTATTGCTTCGTGTTGTTTGTTTGCAGTTTCAAGGATGCTGGTTTTATACCCAAGTTCAGCGGCCCAGATTTCCAGTTCGGTAAGGATTTGCCCGGCTATTCCTTTGCCGCGAAGACTGCCGCCAACAAACATGCGTTTTATCTCAACTGTCCCCGGCTCATATTCCTTAAATCCAGCGCAGCCAATGGGGACTCCATCCGCGTAAGCAACCACCACATTATTAATATGGGTGAGCTTATTAAACTGGTTAAAAAAGGCCTGTTGAGCCCCGTAGCGTGAATGGAGGTCCTTATCGAGGGCTACAACTAAATTTAAAAAATCCGGATCGTCGGAATTGGTTCGTTTTAGAGTAATATTAGACATAGCAACGTTAGTAGAATATGGTACAGGCTAAAATACTAAAAAATCCCATTCAGGTTTTACCATGAACCATCAACTATGATCTATGAACTTCCCCAAAATCGTCCGCCTTTGTATCACCGACCGTTCGGAAACGAACAGTTTCGTAGATGCTTTAAAAATTATTTTATTGATAATCAACTATTTAAAATAAGGGTATCAATATTGGCATAGGCTCATCAAATAACAACAAGATGATAACCGCCGATTTAAAATTAGCTGAAATGTGGGAAGGCTGCCTGAAAAACGACCGTAAACAACAGGAGCTTTTATATAAAACCTTAGCACCCAGGATGCTGGCAGTATGTATGCGCTATGCGCACGATAAGGATGAGGCCCAGGATATTTTACAGGAGGGCTTTATAAAGATGTTCAAAAACGCACATAACTATCGTGGTGATGGCAACCTGGAAGGGTGGATCCGCCGCATTATGGTTCATTGTGCCATATCACGTTACCGTAAGCTAAAGCCAATGGTTTTAGTGGAGGATTTTACAGAGGAAAACAGCGGAGCCGGCAGCGGCTATAACGCCCACGGCCTTGAAGCAAAGGACCTGATGAACATGATTGAGGAGCTACCTCAAACCTATCGTTCAGTATTTAATATGTACGCCATTGAAGGCTACTCACACCAGGAGATCGGCAACAAGTTAGGTATGACCGAACTTTTATCACGCACCAACCTGCACCGCGCCCGGGCCATTTTAAAGGAAATGGTGAACAAACTTACCGGCAGCGAAATGCATTATATGGCCGGATGAGCGAGCAATCAGTAAAAAATAAGATCAAATAGTTTAGTTAGTTTAGTTCAAATGCCTGCGTAAGCGGGCATTTGTTGTTTGTAGGGTAGAGGTTTAAAATTGTTCCAGGAAATCGGCGGCGGTAAGTATGGGAATATTTTGAAACGGATTTAAAACAAGCAGATCCTTATCGCCGGTAATGATGCATTCAGCAGCAGATGAAACTGCTAAGGCAAGATATTTATCATCTTTGGGATCGCGACAGGCTTTGATATCAGACGTTACAGGTAAAACCTTTATTACTGCTTTTAAATCTTCAATAATTATCAACCTTTTTTCTAATTCAAGATACCGGTCAAATTTAGGCCGGATAAACACAGCGCTGAACTCATCGATAACCTCTTCTGACGCGACTATATTCCCTTCTGAAATTGCCTTGTAGTACGCCCGTGCTGCAATTGATGTTGATGAGAGTAAAAATGCGCTAACCAATGTATTGGCATCAAAAACAAAGTGCTTAGTCCTCTTCATTCAATAGTTTTTCCAGAATTTCTTCTGTTAGCCCATTTTTGGCTGCTTCGGCCCTTGCCTCCTGTAAAAGCAATTCGAAGTTTGCTTCTTTGGTTTTGCTCAATGAATCATTCAACACTAACTCGAGGTTTTTCCCGATCTGTTCCCGCAATTTAGCAGACGTATTACGCCACGCCTTCGCAGTTTGATCATCCACTTCCAATACTATCCGTTCCATACAATTAATTTGAAATACGTACTAATTCAAATTTACTAAAAAACTCTCTTATTAAACAAAAGCGTTAGCAATCCTAAAATCGCCAACGCTTTAATTAATATTCGTATGAAAATCTTCTTAACTAATTAACTAGTCTCTAATCAACTAATCTCTACTTATGTTTACTTCCCATCACAAACGTGATCTCGCCGCCGTTCATGATATCGGCGTGGCTTAAAAACATGGTGTTATGCGGTTGTCCGTTAAGCGTTATCTTTTGAATATAAACGTTTTTGTCGCTTTGGTTTTTTACATTGATGGTAAATGTTTTACCGTCGCCTACCTGGATCACTGCATGATTTACAGCTGGACTGCCAATAGCGTATTGATCAGTAGCCGGGGCAACCGGGTAGAAGCCCAGTGAGCTAAAGATGTACCAAGCGCTCATTTGGCCTGTATCATCATTACCACCCAAACCATCAGGGGTTGGTTTATACATTCTTGGTAATATCATCCGGATCTTCTCCTGCGCTTTCCATGGTTTATCGGTCCAATCGTAAAGGTAAACTACGTGGTGCGATGGCTCGTTGCCGTGTACGTAGTTACCAATGATCCCGTCCTTGGTGATATCCTCTGTTTCGGCGAAATATTTGTCAGGCAGGTTATAACTGAACAGGCTATCTACATACGTTATAAAACGCTTGTTGCCGCCCATCATTTTTATCAACCCTTCCGGGTCGTGCGGAACGTACAGCGTGTAGTTCCATGCGTTACCTTCAATAAAGCCCTGGTTAATGGTGGTAAATGGATCGAAGTTTTTGCGGAATGTCCCATCAGCCAATTTAGGGTGCATAAATCCTGATTTAGGATCGTATACATTTTTCCAGTTTTGCGAGCGCTTGTTAAACTCCTCGTAAATATCCATGCGGTTCAACTTTTTGGCCATCTGTGCAATACAGAAGTCATCATAAGCATACTCCTGGGTTGATGATACGGAGTTACCATTCTTTTCATCAGGGATATAACCCCTATCTATGTAATCACCAATTCCTTCGTAATCGCGGTGTCGTGCGGTAGTTACGCAAGCGTCAAGCGCTTTATTGGCATCGAACGGCGCATTGCCCTTAACCACCGCATCCGCAATAACCGATACACTGTGGTAACCGCTCATACACCAGTTTTCGTTGGCGCTGTTGCTCCAGATCGGTAGCATGTGCTCGGCGCTCTGGTCAAAGTGGGCCATCATGCTTTGTACCATGTCTGAGTTCCGTTTCGGGTCGATGATGTTAAAAAGCGGGTGCAGCGCACGGTGTGTATCCCAAAGGCTAAAGGTGGTATAGTTGGTAAACCCTTCGGCTTTGTGGATGTTCTGATCCAATCCTTTATACTGCCCATCCACATCCATATAAATGGTTGGATTGATCATGGCGTGGTACATGGAAGTATAGAAGTTCAATTTATCAGTCTGGCTGCCATCAATCACAATTTTATGCAGTTCAGCTTCCCATTGTGCCTGGCCGTCGTTCTTAACCTTTTCAAAATCCCATCCCGGGATCTCGGCTTTCATGTTGTTCATGGCGCCATCAATGCTTACCGGAGAAATGGCAAACTTAATCTTGATTTTTTCGCCTTCTTCGGTTTTAAAGTCGAAGTAGGTTTTTAACTGGCGACCGGCCAAATCAGGGAAGTTCTTTACCTTTGCAAATTTGCCCCAGAAACCGCCATACACCTCGCGTTTGTCGTATTTCTTATAACCCATCTGAATGAATGGCTTATTGAACGTCATGGCGAAATACAGCGTGCGGGTACGGGCCCATCCATTGGTTGCGCGATAGCCTACAATGGTGCTGTCGTTCACCATCCGCACGTACGTCCATACGTTTTTATCAGGATAGTTATAGATCCCTGCGGTTAAATCAAGGATGATGTGTGCGTTATCCGATTTCGGAAAGGTATACTGGTGGAAGCCCACACGGGTGGTAGTGGTCATTTCCGCGATGATGTTATTGGCATCCAGCTTTACCTTGTAGTAGTTGGCCTCGCTCACTTCATTGGCGTGCGAAAAGGCAGAGCGGTAGCCGCTGCCTGGTTTATCGGCTGTGCCCGGGTTTAGCTGTAACTTACCAACGGTAGGCATAACTAAAAAGTCGCCCAAATCGCTGTGTCCGGTTCCGCTAAAGTGGGTATGGCTAAAGCCAACGATGGTTTTATCGTCGTACTGGTAACCGGCGCAATATTTGTATACGTCTGGATTGTATTTACCATTAAGCTCGTAGCTGGCAGTATCAGTTTCCGGGCTCAGCTGCACCATACCAAAAGGAACGGTAGCTCCCGGGAACACGTGCCCCATGCGTTGTGTGCCTATTATAGGCTTCACATATTGAACTAAATTATCGGATGATTTTGTTTGAGCCGACGCTATTACGGTTGCGCAGCTAAATAGAACGGTCAGTATTTTCTTCATTTGTATGGATACAGTAGTGAAGAGCCAAATATAACATTAACCGCTGATTTTTTTGATTGATTGATTCCGCTGATAACGTAACAATTATATTGGCGCACCAACGATTATCTTAATGCGGTTATTAAAAAAGATCTTGTAAACCGATGCTTATCCAGCAGATGATTTCCTTATAAACAGCTTTGATTTCAACACATGCACCTTTTTGCTGATCGGTTGCCCCTTCCGTTCCAGCTCATCGAACAAAAGGGTGGCGGCCTTAATGCCCATTTCGTAGGCAGGCTGTGTTATGGTTGAAAGCGGCGGGCATAACAACGGTGCAATTTGAAGACTGGAGAAGCTGATCACCTTCAAATCATTGGGGATATTAATCTTCATATCGTTACAAACGTAATAGGTGGCAAAGGCCAAACGCTCAACTGAACTGAAGATACCATCGGGTTTAACTTCCTTCAGCATCTTTTTCAGGATGACGAAGTTTTCCTTTTCGTCGTTACTGCAATCTATCACCAAATCGTCGTTAAACGCGATGTTGTGTTTTTGTAGTGCATCAGCGTAGCCCTGCATCCGCACCTTACCAATAGAAATGCTCTTATTAACAACCAGGTATACAATTTTCTTACACCCCGTTTCAATCAGGTGTTCTGTAGCTAGGAAGCTACTGTCATAGTCATTGGTGGTTACCTTAGCTGCCTCGATGTCCTCATAAACACGGTCAAAAAACACCACTGGGATGTTCTTTTGTTCCAGTTTGCGCAGGTAATTGTGATCGTTGGCCTCACCGGATACCGACATGATGATACCATCAACCTTGCCATTGTTCAGGTAGTTTACAAACGACACCTCCTTTTCAAAAACGTCGTCGGTGCGATACAGCAGGATATAAAAGCCCTTTTTGCGGGCAATTTCCTCAATACCGTTTATGGCCTGCGAGAAGAAGTCGTTGGTTATTTCGGGGATGATCACGGCCAGCGTGCGGCTTTTTTTGTCGCGGAGGTTGCTGGCGTAATGGTTAGGCAAAAAATTATGCTCCCGGGCAAATGCTAAAATTTTCTCTTTGGTGTCCTTATTAATATCGGGGCTGCCGTTAAACGCCCTAGAAATGGTGGATGTAGAAATATTTAATTCCTTAGCCAGTACCTTGATATTAATGTTGTCCATTTTACAGTTTGAAGAGTTTGACCATCAAATGTAACAAAAGTGATGCATTGTCATAATAAATCCTTTTTTATTCATTAAATATAGGCGGCACCTTGTTATAACCTCAAAATTAAGTAGTTATATTTTTATTTGCCCATTACTGGCACAGGCTTTGCGCTATAGGTTAATATTAACACGTAAAACGAAAAAATGGAAACGCAAAAGAAAATATTAATAGTGGAGGACAATGCTTTGCTTGTTGAGGTAATGACCTACATATTGATTAATTGCGGTTACCAGGTTTTTGTAACGACTACCGGAAGCAACGTTTTTGATCATATTAAAAAAGACCATCCCGATTTAATTATTCTTGAAGCACTATTACCGGGAATAAATGGTATGGAGATTTGCCAGTTGATAAAGCTGAATAAAACCACTCAAAACCTGCCTGTTATCATGTGTTCGAGCGATGAATCTGTCAGTGCATCAATCAAACAAAAAGGGGCGCCGGATGATATCCTGCAAAAACCATTCGACCTCAATAGCCTGATCAAAAAGGTACAGTACCAACTAGCTGCATAAATAATTAGCTGTCAATAATTTACATATTGCTCAGTAAAGCTGCCGTCGGCGTAAAAGTCAATTAAGCCGTATCCGGGAGCAGTTTCCCGCTTGTTTCCTTCCCACCATGCACCGCTTACGGCTCCATTACATATATAGGTAACGTTGTTGTAAACAACCTTGTCGCGCAGGTGGATATGGCCACTGAGGCAAAGCTTTACATTAGGATGTTGGTAAAATAAATTAATGATCTTTCCCGTATCGGTATGCATATCACCACCCAGGATCTCCCACTTATTGCTGTTATCAGAAATATCATCAACCATTAGCGTAGCCGACAAGATGGGGATGTGTGATAAAACGCAAACGGGCATGCTGGCCGGTGTATTTTTCAGTTCATTGGTGAGCCATGCAAACTGCTCATCGCCTAATTTTCCGATATACCAGGTGCCATCGATATCAAGGTGAACACTATCCAGCAAAATAAATTTCCAGCCGTTTTTGGTAAAGCTATTCCAGGGCGATGATAGCTGCAGTTGGTCCATGGCATACTTTTTACCATATATCGCCTGGCCTTTGTCGTCTTCGTTCCACCAGATATCATGGTTGCCAAGCACATAATGCATGGGTAAGCCGCAATCAGCCTTTATACTTGAGTGCCACAATTTCCATTCGGTATTAATGGTATCCATGTTCTCCTTATTCATGTCAAAAACAACATCGCCTCCGTTAAGTATAAAATCCACATTGGGCTGTTGCTGTACATGATGCAGGCATTTGGCAAACCTGGCAGGGGCGTCCCATTTGTTTTTTAGGTGAACATCTGTAAGATGGGCCACTCTTAAAACAGGCTTTTGGCCTGTTGTGAAACTTTTAAATGGCAGAGCGGGTGTTAACATTATCCCGCCAAGACCTTTGATAAGCGATCTGCGTTGCATAATAAATTAGGTGCAATATTAAGGCAAAGTTAAAGCTACAACATAAAATCATCGTAAGATTAATATCAATAAATTAAAGATAACCGGGATAGGAATATACCGGAAAAACCGGCGGGAAACGAAAATATTACAAAAACTTAATTGTCAGGGCATAGATATTTTTTAAAACTAAACCTATATTTACCCTCATCAGACCATCAGATGAACCAAAACCTAATTCCGCGCAAATCATTGGCCGATGAAGTAGCGGCCAAGCTACAGGAACGCATTTTAAAGAAGACTTACAAGGTAAATCAAAAGCTGCCTGTTGAGGCTGATTTGATGAAGGACTTCGGCGTTGGGCGCTCATCCATTCGCGAGGCGGTGAAAATCCTTGTGAACTCCGGCTTCCTTCGGGTACAGCAAGGCGTGGGTACATTTGTTGAGGATAGCTCGGGAATTAATGAACCTTTAGGGCAGCGTTTAAAACGCGCTTCCGCTAAACACATAGACGAAGTACGCGATATCCTGGAGAACAAAGTTGCCGAAATGGCTGCCACGAACCGCACCGGGAACGACATCTCCAAGCTGGAACATTTTCTAAAAAAACGCACCAAAGCAGCCGACGAAAACCAGGTTGAGGAATGCATCGAGGCGCACATCAGCTTTTACATTGTACTGGCCGAAGCCTCTAAAAACGACATCCTTTCCGACCTTTATAAACTCTTCGCACTCCAACTAAAAAACGATTTGCTGGACACGCACAACAACACCCTCTTTTTTAAAAATTCATCAGAAAATCACCATAAATTATTTGACAGCGTGCTGCGCGAGGACCCAAAAATGGCCTGGTTCTGGAGCTCAAAAATCACCAGTCAGTCAATGAGATAGGGTAAATATATTAATCATCAGATGATAAGATGATTACTATTTTCCGCTTGATGATCGACACTATACCGGGTTAATTTAACCGATATTTTTTTGAAAAATTTCACCTTCAAAAACACCAAAATATCTAACAATTTAATTATCCGTATTTTTGCAAAAAATTGGGTGCCAAATGTCTAAAAAGGCGATCATAGCAGGAGCAAGCGGATTGACAGGCAGTAGCCTGCTGGAGATGCTTTTGCATGAACCTGGCTATGAGGAAGTGCTGATTTTAGTGCGCAAGGAATTGCCTTTGCAACATCCGAAATTGAAGCAGCTTGTCGTCGATTTTGACAGGCTGGAGAGCTATGCCGATGAGATTACCGGAGACGTTATTTTCTCGTGCCTCGGCTCAACCAGGAAGAAAACACCCGATCTTAAAATCTACAGAAAGATAGATCACGACTACCCGCTGCAATTGGCGCAGATCGCATTGAAAAACAAAATCGGTCAGTTTCATTTAGTGTCGTCAATGGGGGCTGATGCAAGCACCTCAAATTTCTATACGAAGATGAAAGGCGAAACGGAAGATGATCTGAAAAAGGTTGGGTTGCCTTCCTTACAGATCTATCGCCCGGCATTCATTAAAGGCGACAGGAAGGAGCACCGTTCCTTCGAAAACGTTTTGACGGTTGTTATGAAACTTGTGGATCATTTGCTAATTGGCAGCCTAAAAAAATACCGGAGCATTTCTGCGACAACTATTGCGCGGGCCATGTTCAATCAATCATTAAAAAATACACCGGGGGTACACACCTACCTCTCTGATAAAATAAAGGAACTATCGTGAGTAATTATATTTCTGCCGAAAACCTCGGCCACTCCTTCCATGACCATTGGCTATTTAAAAATGTATCCATCGGGATCAACCGCGGCCGCAGGGTTGCACTGGTTGGTATCAATGGCGCAGGCAAATCTACCCTGCTAAAATTATTAGCTGGCAGCCTGAAACCCACCGAGGGTAAGGTTGCCCAAATGCGCGACCTTAACATGGGTTACCTGGAGCAGGATCCATGGTTTAAGGATGCCGTTACCATCAGCGATTATATTTTTCACGCCGATGACGTGCAACAGCAAATGATTCGCAAATACGAGGAACTGCTGGAGAACGACCCGGACAATGCAAAAGCCATTGAAAACATAATGGAGGAAATGAGCAATGTGGATGCCTGGGAATATGAGTACAAAATTAAAACGATTTTGGGTCGCCTGGATATTCACCACCTCAACCAGAAGATTGCCACTTTATCGGGTGGACAAAAGAAGCGCCTGGCATTGGCCAAGCTGCTTATAGAAGATCCCGATATTTATATATTAGATGAGCCTACCAACCATTTGGACATCGATACCATTGAGTGGCTGGAAAAATTACTGACAGACGGCTCAAAAACAATCCTGATGGTTACGCACGACAGATATTTCCTGGATAATGTGTGTAACGAGATCCTGGAGATAGATAAAGGCAAGATCATCCCCTACGTTGGTAACTACGGATATTATCTGGAAAAGAAAGCTGAGCGCGAAAGTGCTGACGCCGCCTCTTTCCAAAAAAACAGCAACTTATTAAGAAAAGAGCTGGAATGGATGCGCAGGCAACCGCAGGCACGTGGTACAAAATCAAAGGCACGTATTGACGCCTTCTACGACCTGGAAGAAAAAACCAAGGACGGCGGTCCTAAGTTGAAAGTTGAGCTTAGTGTAAAGACCGCCCGCCAGGGGAATAAAATTATGGAGATGAGTCATCTTTATAAAGCCTTCCGCGGGCAAACATTTATCAGCGATTTTAACTACGTATTTAAGAAGGGCGACAGGATCGGCCTGGCCGGAAAAAACGGCAGTGGCAAATCAACCCTGCTTAATTTAATTACAGGATCGTTGCAACCCGATAAGGGCGTTGTAGATAAAGGTGAAACTACCGTGATCGGGTATTTTCATCAGTCGGGTATTGTTTTTAAGGAGGATGAGCGTGTTATAGACATTGTAAAGAATGTGGCCGAGTTTATCACTATGGCTGATGGTAAGTTGATATCCGCCTCTGCCCTGCTTACTTTGTTCCTGTTTCCCCCTGCAAAACAATACGGCTTTATCTCCAAATTAAGCGGCGGCGAAAAGAAGCGCCTGCAATTGATGAGCATCCTGATGAAGAATCCAAACTTCCTGATCCTGGATGAACCTACAAACGATTTGGATATTGATACCTTGAATGTATTAGAGGAATTTTTAACTAACTATTCGGGTGTACTGATGATGGTATCGCACGACAGGTATTTACTGGATAAGCTAACCGACCAGCTTTTTATTATGGAAGAAGGCGGCAATGTGCGAATTTATAACGGAAACTATTCGTCGTACCGTATTGAATTGGAAGAAAGCAAGCAACAAAGCAAGAAGAATCCCGTTATTGAAACACCTAAAACAACCGAGGTTAAAAAGAATAAGCTAAGCTTTAAGGAACAAAAGGAACTGGATACACTGGAGAGTGAAATTGCCGTAATTGAAAAACAGATCCAGGAAAAGAATGATGCATTAAATGTAGTGGGAATTGAGCCTGTTAAGCTGAATGAAATTCTTGACCAGATCAAAAATTTAAACGGTAAGCTGGATGAAAAAAGCATGCGTTGGATTGAATTAACCGAACTAAAGGAATGAAGTTCTCAGATATCTTAGCATCAATTGGCGTAATCATTCTATTGATCGCTTTCCTCTTAAATTTATATAAGAAACTGCCCGCAAGCAGCAAAATATATAGCTTAATGAATTTTATTGGCGCGGGTATCTGTTGTTTATCTTCTTACCTGATCCGCTTCTACCCGTTCATCGTATTAGAAGCAGTTTGGGCGTTTGTAGCATTACTATCATTATTTAATGTTCCACGTGGAACAACGGATGAGAATAGATAATTTTGTATAAAGAATAATAGGAGACGCAAAGTATTGCGTCTCTACAGAGAATATACAAGAGGGTAAATGAAATATTGAATAGTGTATTGTGTTCCACGTGGAACACAATATAAACCCTGTAGAGACGCAAAATTTGCGTCTCTTAGTAATTAAATTCTTTGTAATAATAGATGTTCCACGTGGAACATCTACAAATAAATAAAACAGAAGACGCAATATATTGCGTCTCTACGGGTAAATTTACCTATAATAATGCCATGTTCCACGTGGAACACACGTTCAAAATACTAATTAGAGGCCTGTAAGGGTTACTGAAATGTTTAAGAAATATAATGTAATAGTTGTTGGTGCAGGACATGCCGGCTGTGAAGCTGCTGCTGCTGCTGCCAACCTTGGCTCATCAGTTTTATTAGTTACCATGAATATGGGAGTAATAGCACAGATGAGTTGCAACCCTGCTATGGGTGGCGTTGCGAAGGGGCAAATTGTGCGAGAGATTGACGCCATGGGTGGTTATTCAGGTATAATCACTGACAAGACATCCCTGCAATTTCGGATGTTAAACCGTTCTAAAGGCCCTGCAATGTGGAGCCCAAGGGCACAAAGTGACCGAATGCGCTTTGCCGAGGAATGGCGTCTAGCCCTTGAAAGAATCCCTAATGTAGATTTTTGGCAGGATACCGTAACCTCGTTACTGGTAAAAAATAACACCATCGCAGGTGTAAAAACATCCCTCGGAATAGAGATTGAAGCCGACGCGGTAGTACTTACCAATGGTACTTTTTTAAATGGATTGATCCACATCGGAGAAAAACGTTTCGGTGGTGGCCGTACTGCAGAAAAGGCAGCAACTGGCTTAACCGAACAATTGGTACAATTAGGATTTGAATCCGGTAGGATGAAGACCGGTACCCCACCCCGAGTTGACGGCCGGAGTTTGAACTATAGCCTGATGGAAGAACAATGGGGAGACGAGGAACGTGGCAGATTTTCGTTCACCGATGTAGAGATGGCAAAGGAGCAACGCTGCTGCTGGATTACTTATACCAACAAAAATGTACACGAAACATTAAAGGAAGGTTTTGAAAAATCGCCGATGTTTACCGGCAGGATTAAAGGTTTAGGTCCAAGATATTGCCCATCTATAGAGGACAAGATCAACCGTTTTGCTGAGCGTGATCGTCACCAGATCTTCGTGGAACCTGAGGGATGGAACACGGTTGAGATCTATGTAAATGGTTTCTCCACTTCCTTGCCGGAAGATATTCAATACAAGGCATTGATCCAGATCCCCGGCTTTGAGAAGGCTAAAATGTTCAGACCGGGTTATGCCATTGAATACGATTACTTTCCCCCTACCCAATTAGGCCTGACCCTGGAAACAAAACTGATCAGCAACCTGTACTTTGCCGGCCAGATAAATGGTACGACAGGATATGAGGAAGCGGCATCACAAGGTTTTGTTGCAGGAATAAATGCCCATCAAAAAATAAATGATAAACATGAACTGATCATGAAAAGATCAGAATCATATATCGGGGTACTGATAGATGACCTGGTAACAAAAGGAACAGAAGAACCATACCGCATGTTTACCTCAAGGGCTGAACACCGATTGTTATTACGCCAGGATAATGCCGACATCAGGTTAAGTCCAATGGCGCACGAACTTGGTTTGATTAGCGATGAACGTTTGGAAAAGGTAAACGCTAAGGTTAAAAACTCCGACGATATTGTTGCCTATACCAAATCAAAATCGATTGAGCCTGGCGCGGTAAATAGTCTGCTGGAAGAATTAGGCACATCAGCACTAAATCAAAATACAAAATTGTTTAATTTATTAAGCCGTCCGCAAGTTGGTTTTACCGACCTGCAAAAAGCGGACGAAAACCTCAGTACCCTTTTATCAAATTATGATAAAGAAACTATTGAGCAGGCTGAAATAAAAATTAAATATGAGAGTTATTTTGAGAAAGAATTGGAAGTGGTAGCGCGAATGAAAAAAATGGAGGACAAGGAGATCAACCCTGAATTTAATTATCAGCAGCTTGTATCCTTGTCGAAAGAGGCCCGTGAAAAATTAATGAAGATAAAACCACGCACTTTAGGACAGGCATCCCGGATTTCGGGGGTTACCCCGTCGGATGTGTCAGTTTTAATGGTTCACATCTCCAGATAGCGTTGTAACTGATTGATATTTAATATATTGTGAAAATATCTTTTTAAATCAATTATTTTTAATTTTTAATATCCGTAATCGTCAAAATAAAAAAATCGCTTATAGCGTTTAAAAACAATGTTAAATAAAAAAGGCTCTTTTTTTGGATCGATTTTAACTGCTTTTTGCATCATTTTACTGATTTCCGGCTGCGCCAACCGTCAAAATCCCCAGGGAGGTCCGCGGGATCATGATCCGCCAAAATTGTTGAAGGCTACTCCTGAAAATATGACGCGGAATTTTAAAGCCAAAACTATCCAGCTTGATTTCGATGAATATTTTAAATTGAATAATACTTATACAGAAGTCAGCATGAGCCCTACACCGGCAAAATTACCGGAATACAAAACAAAAAGTAAGAGCCTTATAATTACACTAAAGGATTCACTTGAAAAAAACACAACCTATGTTATAAATTTTGGTAAGGCAATTGCCGACGTAAATGAGTCGAACGTTTTAAAAAATTTCACTTATGTTTTTTCAACCGGTCCGCATATCGATTCACTTAGTGTATCGGGTACCGTTATAAATTCAACAACCCAGCAAAAGGAAAAGGATGTAACGGTTATGCTTTTCACCCTAAAACAGGACTCCACCTTGTTTGGTAAAAAGAAACCTACGGTTTATGCCACAACAGACAGCTCGGGAAATTTTTCATTAAATAACCTGCATCCTGATGATTACCGCATTTATGCACTAAAAGAAACAACACCCGATAAAATTTATAATAAGGACGATGAGTTGATAGCATTCAATAAGGAAGTTATTCATCTTACAAAAGATACCTCTAATATTCAATTAAAACTTTTCAGGCAAGAGCCGGCCAAATTAAGGATCATAGGCAATTTTGACTCGGACGGAAAATTGACCTTTATTTTAAATAAGCGGCTTGATGACCCGTCAATCAAAATAGTTTATCCACCAGACTTCGATAAATACAAAATAGTCGACTTCAGCAAGACCAAGGATACGGCTATGCTGTATATGCGTAACATGGCGTTTGATTCCCTGCGAATAGCATTCTTTGATAAAACTAAGCCATTAGATACTATTGCAAAAAAGAAACACCTAAAGGAATCGTTTCAGCGCAACATGGCTTTCTCTTTTAATATTACCGGCGATGGTAAATTAAAACCAGGAACAGACCTCATCATAAGAAATAATTATCCCGTTGATGTTTTTGATGCCAACCAAATTACTTTAAAGGAAGATTCTGCCGAGGTGACTAACTTCACCGTAGAAAGGGACACCGCAAACCCAAAAAACTTTTTTATAAAATATCGCTGGAAGCAAAACGATAATTATATTGTAGATATAGGTGAGAATGCTTTTACGGATATTTATGGTGATAAGAATAAAAGGTTCTTTAAAAAGTTCAATATTGACAAACCTGAAAACTACAGTTTGCTTACCCTGGCAATAACTTTGCCTGATACCGGGAAAAGTTATGTGGTTGAATTATTAAATGAGAACAAGGATCTTTTAAGAAGAGACGTCATCCATAAATCAGGTAACCTGGTATACAAAAATTACCTAACAGGAAAATATGGCGTACGGGTAGTTTACGATGCCAATAAAAATGGTAAGTGGGATAGCGGAAACGTGAAGCAGAAAACGCAGCCTGAAAATATTTGGGTTGACGATACACTGATTACACTGCGCGCCAATTGGGAACAGGTAACGCCAATAACGGTACCTAAGGAACCTACTCCTTAAACCAACCGGAATACATAATATAGTTATTTGGTAAACGATCAAGCATTTCCTTCTGTTCAGGAGTTAATGGCTTGATCTTTTTTGCTGGCGTACCTGCATACAAAAATCCCGACTCACAGATTGTTTTCTCAAGCACGACAGATCCCGCACCAATAATTACGTATTCCTCCACAATGGCGTGATCCATTACAATAGCGCCCATGCCTATTAACACGTTGTTTTTTAACGTGCAGCCGTGTACAATAGCATTATGACCTACAGACACATTATCACCTATATTGGTAGCAGCGTATTGGTAGCTGGCATGTATTACGGCTCCGTCCTGTATATTGGTGTTGCTGCCTATTTTTATATAATGTACATCCCCACGGATCACCGCATTAAACCAAACAGAGCAATTATCGCCCATTTCTACATCGCCAACTATTGTAGCATTTGGTGCGATATAACATTCCTTTCCAAATGAGGGGCTTATATTTCTAACCGGCAGTATAACAGGCATATATTATTTATTTTTATAAGTGAGCTGGTGAATTAGTGATTTGTTGTTTTTATGATAACAAATTTTATCTATGTTTGATGTATTAAGTTTTGATTTCACAGATTATAAAAAGATTACACAGATTTAATATCAATTAATCATTTTAAAATCGGTGCAATCTTATAAAATATAAGCGGAAATAGCTCAGCTGGTAGAGCATCAGTTTCCCAAACTGAAGGCCGCGGGTTCGAATCCCGTTTTCCGCTCATTTTACTTCTTTTTCCTCTTTTATTTTATGTAAAGCTATTTGTGCTTCAACCGGATAATCTTTTAACATCCCGAAAGCGTCTTCCAATTCTTTTTGTGTGCAGTTATTAAATTTTTCGTAATAGAAATTAATATTCTTATCCCTGTCACTTCTCTGCTCTTCCGCTGATCCATGAAGTAAATAATTGACGGCATATTTCAACCCGGCTCTGTTTATTAAACAGTAAAATACCAGGAGCAGGAAAGCGAAGACATTAAAACGTAAACCAATGATTTGAAAATATGATCTGCTTATATAATAAGACTCACTTAAATTAATATGCCAGTTTATTAAATCAAGTACCGAAAGCAATATTAAAGCTAGTATAATATATTCTCCTGTCCTGTAGCCTGTTACAATCAGTCTGATACCAAATATCAATAATAAAACTGCTAAAATGTCATCTAAAGCTATTGAATTATTTTCGCTGAAATCGAGGTAAATAATCCTTGCAGTTATTATAAAGAGTACAAGTATTAAAGAGAATGTAAAATAATTATACCTTCTGCCCATTGTAAACCAGATAAAAACCAGCAACCTTATTATATTTTATAGCCGGCTTATTTCAAAATTTAATTTATAGGTATGTTGCTCAAAAAAATACAAGCGTAACCTGGTTTCATTTATAAGCCAATCCACGGTTATCTGCGTACCAGCATTATCTTCTTTTCGCGCTTCGCCTAACTCCTTTTGAAGATGTATTTTTATTAACTCAAAATACTTAGTTGCTTCATCACCAGATATAGAAAAGTTAATTGAATTAAATCTTTTATCAACACTATCTTCTCTATGATTCCAATAGGTGGTAGTTAAGTTTAAGACGAGACCATTTAAAATATTATGTTCACCCCATTGATACACAGTACGGTCGGCAAAAAACTTTTCTTTTACCTCAATATCCTTCGATAAATCTTTTATCGTCTTTCCCCAGTGTAAAAACTTTCTATTATCTTCAAACAATATTCCATTGTCCAGCAACTCAGTTAGTGAACTACTGTTTATATCAAAATTTAATTTCTTTTCTTTCTTAAAAAAATCAAACAGACCCATTTAAAACATCAGCAATTTACTACAACAATTATTGATTCATTTTTTTGCCTCTTTATTATAAACGCTATCCCAGCCAGTCATCTTTTACTAATCTCAAAAATCAGTAAATCTCGGTTCAGAATACCGTATCCTCAATAACATCAGCATGCTTAGGATAATCAGTTGTCCAGTGCAAACCCCTGCTTTCCTTACGCATCATAGCCGATTTTACAACCAGGAATGATACCTGGATCAAATTTCTTAACTCGCAAAGCTTTACAGATAGCTTGGTTTTTTTATAAAAATCCTCTGTTTCTTCATAAAGCAAACCTAAACGGCGCATTGCTCTTTCCAGCCTGAAATCCGATCTAACAATTCCCACATAATCATTCATCAGCTTTTGCATCTCGCGAACATTGTGTGTAACCAGGATATCCTCATTTGATAATTGTACACCCTTTTCATCCCAATCAGGAATATTGTCAGGAACAACAATATTATCTACCTGGCTAATTGCATCCTTATAAATTCGATGCGCAAATACCAAAGCCTCCAATAATGAATTGGAAGCCAACCTGTTAGCTCCATGCAAACCTGTTGATGAGCATTCGCCACAAGCATATAAGCGCATTAATGACGAGCGCCCAACATGATCAACCATAATACCACCGCACATATAATGACAGGCCGGCGCAACAGGAATCATATCCTTTGTCATATCGATACCTATTTCCAGGCACTTGGCATAAATGTTTGGAAAATGTGCCAGGATATCTTTTTTATTCCTGTGGCGAATATCTAAATAAACAAAATCCTCCCCTGATTTTTTTATCTCAGCATCTATAGCCCTTGCAACAATATCCCTTGGCGCAAGTGATTTACGCTCGTCATATTCCTGCATAAATTCCTCGCCGTTGGTACGTTTTAAAATTCCTCCAAAACCACGAACTGCCTCTGATATTAAAAAAGAAGGATATTCACCAGGGTTATATAAAGCCGTGGGATGAAACTGGATAAACTCCATATTCCGCACCTTTCCTTTAGCACGGTAAACCATGGCTATGCCATCTCCTGTTGCTATAGTAGGGTTTGTGGTGATAGAATAAATATGCCCTGCACCACCCGATGCCATTACCGTAATTTTTGAAAGGATCTTCTCTACTATCTGCGTTTCGTTATTAAAGGCATAAATGCCGTAACAGGTAATATCCGCCGTAGATTTATCAACAAACACACCTTGGTGGTGTTGAGTGATCAGATCAACAGCAAAATAATGAGTTAAAATTTCAATATTAGGATTGTTATGGATCTGTTCCAGTAACGATCTTTCAATTTCGTACCCGGTAATATCCTTATAATGCAGCACCCTAAATTCCGAATGTCCGCCTTCTTTTGCAAGGTCATAAATACCTTCCTTGGTCTTATCAAAGTTGGTTCCGTAATCAATAATTTCATTAATTCGGGCAGGTCCCTCTTTAACTACAGCTTCAACAGCTTCGCGATCGCAGAGACCATCGCCGGCAATTAGGGTGTCTTCGATGTGTTTTTCGAAGGAATCTTCCTTCTTATCAACAACTACTGCAACCCCTCCCTGGGCATATTTAGTATTCGATTCGTCTTCGTTACTTTTTGTAACTATCAGAACCTTACCATGTTTGGCTGCCTTAAGGGCAAAACTTAATCCGGCAATGCCTGATCCTACTACCAGGAAATCAACAGTTCTGGTCATGTTATATATGTACTTTGTGTAAAATTGTATATGATGTTAATAAGCCGGGCAAAAGATGTTAATTTTGTGTAAGCAAAAACTTAGTAAGTAATTGAAAGGTTGATAACCTTCCGTTTTAGCTCAAATAGTAACAATTTTTGAGTGACTTATGAGACTTGTAAGTGCCAAAGCTAACATTTTAAGAAGTAATAAAGTATTAACAAAAATGTTTTAAAAGTAAAATTAGCTTATTATAGAAATCTAAAAATCAATAGAATAAGCTTTTAAAAAAGCACATTTAATGTTAATAAATTATTAAAAGAAATATTTACCCTCTTTTTTAAAAGGAGTTTTACACATAACTAACACCTTAATAACAATAGTTTTATTTATATATAAAAAGAAGTTATTATTAATTGAATTGTTGAAATGGATATCTTCGAAGAAATAAATGTGAAAGGTTTTGTTGACGAGGAAATAGACCCGTCGCTTGATCTTTTTGCTGAAATAGAAAAATTAAAAAAGGAAAAGAATGCTGTTATCCTTGCCCATTATTACCAGGAACCCGATATCCAGGATATTGCTGATTACATTGGCGATAGTTTGGGATTATCGCAGCAAGCCGCAAAAACTGATGCCGATATTATCGTTTTCGCCGGGGTTCACTTTATGGCCGAGACAGCAAAAATTTTATCTCCTACAAAAAAAGTTTTATTACCCGACGTAAAGGCAGGATGCTCATTAGCAGATAGTTGTCCGCCGCATTTGTTTAAAAAGTTTAAGGAAAAATATCCTGATCACCTGGTGATAACTTATGTAAACTGCACGGCCGAACTGAAGGCAATGAGCGATATAGTTTGTACATCGAGCAATGCTATAGGGATTGTGGAAAGCCTGCCGGCAGACCAAAAGATCATCTTCGGGCCAGACAAAAACCTGGGAGCTTACGTAGCAAAAAAGACCGGTAGAGACCTGGTTTTATGGAATGGCGCCTGTATGGTTCACGAGATTTTTTCGAGGGAGAAGATCACCAAATTAAAAGAAAGACACCCGGGAGCCAAGCTGCTGGCCCACCCTGAATGTGAAGATGTTATTTTGCAGATGGCTGATTACATCGGCTCAACAACCGGGATCCTGAAATATGCATCAAGCCATCCTGATAAGGAATTTATAGTAGCGACCGAAGCGGGAATCCTGCACCAGATGCAAAAGGAAAATCCGGATAAAACATTTATCCCGGCGCCGCCAAATAACAGCTGTGCCTGTAACGATTGTCCGCATATGAAGCGGAATACATTGGAGAAATTGTATTTATGCCTTAAAAATGAATATCCCGAAGTAACGGTACCTCAGCATATTATTGAAAAGGCTGTAAAACCTATTGAAAGAATGCTGGAGATCTCGGCAAGGTTAGGGTTATAGTCTGAACCATGATTAAAGGATTCTTAACATCAGGTAATCTGTTAAATCCTTTAATCATGGTCAAAACTTAAAAAAAATTTCCCGCCTACGGCGGATAAAGCGTTAACAGGTTGCGCGATTTTTTAGGAATTATCCACATTTAACCGGTGAAATCCATTGGCTTAATCAGTGAAATCTGTGCTTTAATTCCCGTTATCCTTCTTCACTTCCAAACTTGCCCGCACAGTTGGTGATAAAGATGTTAATAAGCTATACCCCGTTGCTGTTTCAATATCCTTTACCGTTACGATATACTGCTTCCAATCAGAATTTATACTGTTGATGTTGGGCGTATTTACCGCGATAACCCTTGTTGCTGCAGTTACCCTGCTAACATCGCCATCGCCAACCGGGATGATCATTGCAACCTTCCAAACATTGCTTGGAACGTTTACATGGCCATTGTCCGGCGTCGTTATGCTGCTGAATGGCCCATTTAGCCCCGTACCGCCTGTACCGTAACTGCCCATAATGATATAAACTTCGTTGCCGGCGACTACTTGTTCGCGTAAGTAGTTTTCTAAATTACCCCAGGTTTGCTGGTTGTTTTGCGGTGCCTGCGGGATCATATTCGTCATCAAAAACGTAGCTGAGTTGGCATTTACTGAGCTGGTACGATCTGCTGAAGGACAGTTATGCCCCCTGTCGAAGCCATAGGTGCTGTAGTTGTAGCTATTACTTTGTACTGTGTACCAGCCTGACGGCAAGCCACTAAACCCGGCGAAATTGTTTAGGCGGGTGCTTACGTTGGTGATATTACTTGCATCCAGGTGCCAGCTCACCCAATTGGGTTCGGCTTTGGTACTGTTGTATGATTCCGTGTAATAACCCTGGTCTATCAGGTAGTTATCCATCATGGCTACGGAATTTACTGCGCCTGATGGATTGCCGAATAAAAGATCGCTGTTGTCGCCGCTTGCCGGTGGTGCATCCGTACCTACAGTAACACCGCGGGTTTTTGACGATGTCCCGGTACCTGTGGTATCCACTCCGCCGGTTGTATCCGGGGGACCAACAGTTAAACCAGGATCGCCGATACCTTTAAATGTAATATCGTCAATATTGATACGGGTAGTGCCTGTTTTTACAATCTCGAACCGGACCTTTGCCGCGGTACTTACCTTAAATGAATCTGTAACTAGGGTAGTATTGGTTTCATTAATATCAGCGCCAACCTGTGTATAAGTTGCGCCGCCGTCTGTCGACATTTTTAACTGCCAAACCGAACTTGCGTCGGAACCATATTTAGCGTGTTTGATGCTGATCTGTGTTAAGCCATTGATATCAAAGTTCATGGCGATATCGCCGGTGCGCAGGCGAACAGCCCAATTGCCGTCCTTTACATCGCCGGCCAGGTTGCCGATCAGCGCATCATTAAAATTCCACGATCCGGTGCTAAGGGTTACATCGGCAGAGGCGTAACCTGATTTTTTTCCGCTTTCAAAAGTCTCAGTAATAGTATACGGCGTTGGTTTTGTGGTAACTGTCGTATCTCCTTTGCCTGTACTGCCTCCTCCGGGAAGTTTATTATCCTTCTTACAACTGGCGATAACAAGCATTATACCGGCACAAACAATAAGTAATTTTCTAAATTTCATAGTTTTTGTAATTTATACTACAAATATCTATGGTTAACATTAATCTAATGTTAATATTTATACCGTTTAAATTAAAAATAATTAAATTGTTAATTTACTATTTCATAACTAATTGATAATCTTGCAGTTTTAACCGGTAGGTAACGGTGTTTTCACAGTAATCCTGATAATTGCGTTTTGCTTTCGTATTTTTGCAGGCTTGTACTAAAAATCCAAAAAAATTTTCCCGCCTGCGGCGGATATAGGTGCTGACAGGTCGCGCTTTTATAGAGGCAACCTAAATTTAAAAATCGGTGTGATCATTTTACATCGGTGCAATCAAAAAGATATGTTTGATAACAAGGAAAGAACAAATATTGAAGCATTAGGTGAGTTTGGGTTGATAGATTACCTGACAAAAAACATAAAATTAACCCAAAAAAGCACCACAAAGGGCGTTGGTGACGATGCCGCCGTGCTTGATTTTGCTGGAAAGAAAACGCTCATTTCAACCGATCTGCTGCTGGAAGGCATTCACTTCGATTTGGCATATACACCATTAAAGCATTTGGGATATAAGGCCATACAGGTAAACCTAAGTGATATTTATGCCATGAACGGCACTGCATCGCAGGTTACGGTTTCTATCGGGATCAGCAGTAAATTTCCGCTGGAAGCCGTTGAGGAATTGTATGATGGAATTTATCTTGCCTGTGATAAATACGGCGTCGACATTGTTGGCGGCGATACCTCATCGTCAAAACAGGGGCTCGTGATCAGTATAACATCAATAGGTTATGCCGATGAAAAGGATGTGGTGTACCGTAACGGCGCCGAAGAGGGCGATCTGATCTGTGTATCCGGCGACCTGGGCGGCGCGTATACCGGCCTGCAGTTGCTGGAACGCGAAAAACTGATCTACCTTGAAAATCCAAATATCCAGCCCGACCTGGAAGGAAAGGATTACATTGTTGAACGCCAGCTAAAACCCGAGGCGCGTAAGGACATCATCGACCTGCTGCAGGAAATTGAAGTAAAGCCAACTGCCATGATCGATATATCAGACGGTCTGGCTTCTGAACTTCTGCACATCTGCAAACAAAGCAACAAGGGTTGTAATTTATACGAGGAGAAGATCCCGCTTGACCCAATGACCTTTGATACCGCCCGCGAGTTTAACCTGGACCCAACAGTTTGTGCGTTAAGCGGCGGCGAGGACTATGAACTCCTCTTCACCGTTAAACAAGCCGACTACGACAAGATCAAGTTTAAAATGGATATAACTATCATCGGCTACATTACCGAGCCATCAGCAGGCTGTAACCTGGTTACAAAAGCCGGCGCGGTACATGCATTAACAGCGCAGGGATGGAATGCGTTTAGCCCCCCGGCCCCCTGAAGGGGGAGCGATGGAAAAAGGTTTTATTGGTTATTAAGATCCAAACTCTGCGGCAACATTAATAAAAAAGGCATCGCCTTACTATAATCCAGCTCGTCATAAAAAACACCCAGCCGGTTCAGGTTTTTATAATATTGGTTGATGTTGTTATAATAATTCAGCTCGCTTTGCAGGTACCAGGCCTTGGTGCCCAACTTTTCGGCAATGAACCACTTTTCCAGCAATCGCCCGGCACGGCCATTTCCGTCTTCAAACGGGTGGATGTTAACGAATACCAAATGAATAAACGAGGCGAAGTAAAATACTTCCGGGGTTGACAGCGATTCCTTTTTTAATTGCTCAATATCCGTCCACAATAAATCAAGAAGTTCCTTTACCCGGCTTGCCGGTGCCGCCTCAAACTGGATGCGGCCGGTATTGTGTTCCATCACCACCATGTTACCGGTGCGTATTTTCCCCTGCTTGCCGGCGGGCAGCAAATGTTTGGCAATTAATTTATGCACTGCTAAAAAATTTGTTTCCGTAAGAGCATTTTGCTGAGCAAACAGGTATGCCCCATACAGATCATTGGGCTTTTGAACAAGATCGGGCTGGTATTCAATGTCAAGCATTTTGTGCTTAACAAAGCTATCGATTTCCATTTGCTCACCCTCAATGCGTGACGACGCAATGGCCGACACAGAAGTATAAAAGCTAAAAGTATCTGTCGAGATCTCAGCCTCCCTCAAGTTATCGAAGGAAGCTGTAAGATCATTCCTTACCTGTTTGAGGTATTCCTCAAGCAGAACAACAGGAATGATTTTTAATTTATTATGCATCTGTCAATATTGAGACAAAATAGGGCGAATTAATTGATTTACAAAGACGGAGATAAGTTGTTTTAAACTCAAGTCTCCCGATCAGCATTTGGAGATTCTTCGCCATCCAAATACTTCTGGTCTATCTGCTTATTCGCCTTTGCGCCCAGCTTTTTGATCTTATCGGCGGTAACTGTTAAGTTGCCGTTACCCTCGGTTAGCTTGCGCAGCGCACTGTCATAGGCCGATTGACTTTGTTTGATGTTTTTGCCGATACCCTCCATTTCACTTACAAAGCCTACAAACTTATCATACATTACACCGCTCAGGCGGGCAATCTCCAGCACATTACGGTTTTGGCGCTCCTGTTTCCAAATGCTGGCGATAGTACGTAAGGTGGCCAATAGCGTCGACGGGCTTACAATAACAACCCGCTTGTCCCAGGCATCGCTGAAAAGTTCCGCATCCAATTGCACGGCAAAGCTGAAGGACGATTCTATCGGCACAAAAAGCAAAACAAAATCCGGGGAGTTGATCTGGTACAGGTCGTGGTAGTTTTTGGAGGAAAGGTTATTTACATGTGAACGGATCGATTCGATATGCCCCCTTGAATATAGTTTACGCTCATCTTCTGTTTCCGCATTTACCAGGCGCTCATAAGCGATCAGCGAAACTTTCGAGTCGATAACGAGGTGTTTGTCGTCGGGCAAATCAATGATGGCGTCCGGCTGCAGGCGTGTTCCATCCAGGCCGGTAATACTTGCCTGCAGGCGATATTCCCGGTCCTTAACCAGGCCTGATCGTTCCAAAACCTTTTCAAGGATGAGCTCGCCCCAGTTGCCTTGCTTTTTGTTATCACCCTTCAGCGCCTTTGTTAAATTTTGCGCCTCGTTACTGATCAACTTGTTCAGGTCCATTAGCTGGGTTATTACACCTTTAAGGGTATTCCGCTCGGCGGCCTCCATGTTATAAACCTTGTCTACCTTTTCTTCAAAGGCCTTGATGTTTTCCTTAAGCGGATTTAGTAAGATATCCAGGTTAGTGCGGTTGGTTTCGATAAATTTTTGTGATTTTTCGTCCAGCAGCTTATTAGCTATATTTTGAAATTCAAGCTGAAATTCCTTGCGGATCTGTTCCACCTCGATCTTTTGTTCTTTGATCTTTTCCTGCTGCGAAGTGTAAAATGCGCGCGCACTTTCCAGCGACTTATTTGCAGCGGCCAATTGGTCGCGCAGGTCCACAAGCTCGTCAAGCAGGCGGGTTTTGTCGTCCTTTAAAAAATTGGTGATGTTTTCCTTTTCAGATTCAAGACTGGCGGCTTGCTGTTCGGCTTTTGCAAGGGCAATGGTTAGTAAGTTATTTTCATTTTTTAAACGCAGCAGATCATCTGCCGATATGCCCTCCGCCGATTTTGGTTTCTTAAGGAACAGGATAACCGAAATTAAAAGAATAACGATAGAGGCTGCTAATATGTAATCGTTCATTTGTTAAAAATAACTAAGATTTTTAGGAATGAAGGATTTTAGGAGAATTTTGACCGGTATTTAAGAAGACGAAGGTGCGCCTGCGGTACTTAATGCGCTGATGCTGACGTGTCCACCGGGCCGGGATTGCCATCTTTAATTAAAGTTTCTAAAATAACCTTCCTATCGGATTCCCCCTTCAGGGGGTTAGGGGGCTGCCGCCTTCTCCACCCTCATCCCGACATCACTCACCTCGCGTAATGGGTTATCGCGCATGTTTTGTTCAAGGGTAAAGGTGTAGGTGCCTTTTGCCGGGAATTTATGGTTAATCAGGAACGGTTCCTGGAAGCTGTACAAATTACCAGAGCCCTTGCCCAGCCATTCGCCGTCCTTTTTTGCCAGGCGCATCTCGTAACGCTTTACCGCGTTTTTTATGCCCGGGCCAGTTTGCGAGATCAGCACAAAAAGGTTTGAATATTTATAGTCGCCGGTTACCCGCAGGTTCATGTACAGGTTATAACCCGGCTTTTCGTCGTCAATTTTAAAGGTGAACTTAAAACGGTTAAGGTAGGTCCAGTTATGATTGGGCACCTCGCTGTTTTGATCGATAACCGTGTTCGGATCGGCGCAGCCTGCAAACAAAAGCAGGCTTGCCGTTAATACTAAATAAAAGAAAACTAACCCTTTTTTCATTCCTGTGTACCTGGCTGATCGCCCTTGTTCCGGTTGTTGTCGGGATTATTTGGACGGTTTTGATTGTTCCTGTTTGGCCTTGAGTTTTTATTGCGGTTTGGATTTCCTCCGCCTTCAGGACGTTCGCCTTGCGGACGAGGTCCCTGCTGCGGGCGCGGCCCTTGCTGTTGTGGACCTGCATTTTGCTGCGGACGAGGACCCTGTGGCCTTGGCTGCTGACCGGCACCGGCTTCCTGCCTTGGCGCATTACCGCCTCCCTCGCGCGGACCATCATTGCGCTGGTTTTTATTCCTGTTCTTATTCTTCTTTTTGTTGTTCTGGTTACGTCGCTCGTCAAGGCGGGTAAGGCTGTCCTGCCCAACTACGTTTTCGTAATCAAGCACTTTAACCGGTTTGGTTTCCAGCTCAACAACTTCACCCAAGTCAGGCGGGATAACCCCATCACGGTTCATTTGCTGTAATTCCTTAACGCGGCTGATCGGGATCGGGATCCATGATTCTTCACGCGGATAGGCAAACCACATCAGTTTTTTAAAGATGTCGGTCTTTTGTAAACGGGCATCGCCACGTTCGGTTTTTAACACATTTACATTATCTGGGATGTGCTTGAGCGCATCCATATAAGTATCCAGTTCGTAGTTTAAACAGCACTTTAGCTTACCGCATTGGCCGGCCAGCTTTAAAGTGTTTAAGGAAAGATTTTGATAGCGTGCGGCAGAGGTTGATACTGTTTTAAAATCGGTAAGCCAGGTCGAGCAGCAAAGCTCGCGGCCACATGAACCAATGCCGCCTAAACGACTCGCCTCCTGGCGCATGCCTATCTGGCGCATCTCGATTCGGATCCGGAAGGTCTCGGCCATTTTCTTGATCAGTTCCCTGAAATCAACACGGCCTTCGGCGGTATAATAGAAGGTCGCCTTGGTTTTATCGCCCTGGTAGTCTACGTCGCTTAGCTTCATGCTCAGGTTTAGTTCCAGCGCCAGTGTGCGTGATTTGTGCATGGTTTCCCACTCCAGATCCTTTGCGGCTTTCCACTTATCAACATCGGCAACGGTGGCTTTGCGGTAGATTTTTTTTACCACATCCTCTTCCCTTACCCTGCGTTTAACCATCTGCATGCGCACCAGTTCGCCGGTTACCGAAACGTGGCCCACGTCGTAGCCGCCTGTGGCAGCTTCAACAACCACCAGTTCGCCGGCCTCCAGGTAAATGTTATCGGAATTCAGAAAAAATTCCTTCCTCGAACCTTTAAATTTAACCTCGATTACGCCAAAGGGCTTATAATTTGTCGGCATGTCCATGTGCGACAGCCAATCGTAAACATCTAATTTGCTGCAACCATTAGTAAGGCATGAGCCATTACTTTTGCAGCCAGCCGGCGAGCATCCGCCCCCCGTTGAACAACTTCCGCATCCCATAATTAATTCGGTATATATTGTGTCCGCTCAGCACGGATCGTTTTAAAGCTAAGTATTTTTATAATCTGTAAAGATACATCTAAAAATAAAATTTTAGGGTTCCCATTTCTTTCCACGTGGTAATGAGCCTTTTCCAGTTCGGCAACTATCGCCGCGGCTTCCTCAACAATCATTACATTGCTCATTTTTTGGGCCGTTTCCAGCTCATTGGCAGGCAAATGCACCAGGCTGCCAGCACCAGATAATAATAAACAACACTCCCTTAAAAAGTTTATGCCGTAGCGTAAAAAGTTCTTTTGATTCTCCCGCCCCATCTTGGCTGCCTGGTCAACAAAGCCCATTACCTCAAGCCCTTTATTGGCAAAACACAGGCGCAGCCATTGCACAAAGCTGTCATGGTAGCCCTTGTTATCGTACTGTAACATGGTTAAGGCTTCGGTTAAGCTGCCGTTGCTCAGGTAGGCAATTTCAGAAGCGGAATCCTCCGTTTGGTTATGCTGAACAATTAAATTTTTCTTAATTTCTTCGAACCCTAGGGCCGGGATTTTTATCAGCTGGGTACGGCTCAAAATGGTATTCAGGATCTGGTCCTGGTTTTGAGCGACGAGGATGAACAGCGTATTCGGCTGGGGTTCCTCGATGATCTTCAGCAGGGCATTACCCTCCTTATCCAAATATTCCGGCAGCCAAAGGATTAGAATTTTATAGGCCGATTCAAATGGCTTGAAGCTTAGTTTTTTGATGATCTGGTGGCATTCAGCGATGTTGATATTGGCCTGCTTATTTTCTGCATCCAGGTATCCGCGCCAGGTGTCCAGGCTTAAATAAGGGTTGGCTATAAATGCATCGCGCCATTGTTCAATAAAGGTTATGGCGGTATCATCCTTATGTTTGGCGAAGAATGGATAGGAGAAATGCAGGTCGGGATGCATCAATTTTTGATACTTACGACACGATGAACATTCGCCGCAGGAATCATCTTCCTGCTTATTTTCACAGGACAAATACTGCGCATAGGCAACAGCCAGTGGCAGGCTCCCCGAGCCGCCCGGACCCAAAAACAACTGCGCATGACTTACCCGGTTCTCCTTCACCGAGTTGATCAACCGTTGCTTTATGGCATCCTGCCCTACTATCTGTTTAAACTGCATTGGTGCAAAATAGGGAATAGATTTGAGATGTAGGATATGAGAATTAAGATAACAACCAGGAAGCGTTGTTTATGATGAAGTTTTTACAAGAATCTGAAAACATCAGATGATATGATGTTTTGGAAAATGCCAATAAAACCAATCTGCCTTTATGTAACTTTTGGATGCTAACAGATAACGCTATCTTTGTCAGATGCATTGCCTGATCTCTAATCTCCAATCTCTAATCTTCGCGAAGCCATGAGAATAATGGCCTTCGATTACGGTACTAAACGGATCGGCATAGCCGTAACCGACCCGATGCAAATTATTGCTACAGGGCTTGATACTATTCATCCCCTGCACATCATCGACTACCTGAAAAAATATTTTCAAACAGAACAGGTGGAGCGCTTTATTGTTGGCGAACCCAAGCAGATGGACAACACGCCATCGCAGTCGGCAATCCATGTTAAGGGGTTTGTAAACCTGCTCAAAAAAACTTTCCCCGAAATCCCCATCGAAATGCTGGACGAACGCTTTACCTCAAAAATGGCGTCGGCTACTATTGCCCAAAGCGGCATGAACAAAAAACACCGGCAGAATAAGGAATTGGTGGATACTATTTCGGCAGTGATATTATTACAAAGTTGGATGGGAACCCGATTCTAACCGTTGATTTTAGATGATTAAAAGATTTCGTTGATTTTTATTTGTTAGATTATTTATTGATTTTGACGGATTAAAATTAATTATGGAATTTGTAAATGAAGCCTATAAGTACTCAGAGCTGACGGGGAAAATAATTGGTTGTGCTATGAAAGTTCACCGGACACTTGGGAATGGGTTCCAGGAAGTGATTTATCAAAAATGCCTCGCGATTGAAATGGAATTGCAGGGGATTAAATTTTCCCGAGAACTTGAGATGGAGATTTATTATGAGGGAATAAACGTAGGAACCCGAAAGGTAGATTTCCTGGTTGAGCAAATAATAATGGTTGAGTTAAAAGCAAGGGCGCAATTAGACGACGCTCACCTGGCACAAACATTAAATTATTTGGAAGCCTACAAACTTGAAACAGGCTTGTTGATAAATTTTGGCGCTAAAAGCCTTGAGTTTAAACGGATCACCAACGAACGTAAATTAAATAAGCAGACAAAAGCGTAATCGCCAAACTCTCCTTAAAAAACCATACTTTTAAGAAATCACTGTTTCTAAACAATTATAAATCATAAAAATCATCCGCCCACAAGGAATCAACGAAATCATTTAATCATCTAAAATCAGCGGTATGTAACAACGGTATGCATTTTGCAATCTAATTTGTAAATTCACCTGCTGGAAACTACCGGCATTAAATCTAAAAACAAATAAACATGAAAAACTTACTGATAATACTAGGCATTGTTGTTGTAATTTGCCTTGTTGGCTCATGCAGCTATAACGGGATGGTGACAAAAGACGAAGCCGTAAAGGCAAAATGGGGCACTGTTCAGTCGAGCTATCAACGCCGCAGCGACCTGATCCCTAATTTGGTAGCTACCGTTAAGGGGGCTGCTAATTTTGAAAAAAGCACTTTGGTTGATGTTACTGAAGCCCGCGCAAAGGCAACCTCTATACAGGTGGATGCTTCGAAGCTGAATCCTGAAACAATCCAGAAATACCAGGCAGCACAGGGGCAATTGAGCCAGGCGCTTGGCAGGTTACTGGTTGCTTCGGAAAATTATCCGCAGTTAAAATCAAACGAAAACTTCACCGCCCTGCAAACGCAATTGGAAGGTACAGAAAACAGGATCAACGTAGCGCGCAACGATTTTAATGCGTCGGTGCAGGATTATAACACTACCATTCGCTCGTTCCCGGCTGTTATAACAGCCAAGATCTTCGGCTTTAGCGAAAAGGCCGGTTTTGCAGCCGAAGCCAATGCCCAAAACGCGCCAAAGGTTCAATTTTAATTGGGGATTACACCGATTTATAGAGATTACACCGATTGCCTTGCATCGGTAGTGCTACTTTAAAAAATCGGTGTAATCGTTTTACAAATCAGTGTAATCATAATTCAACAATGGCAGTATTTAACGACGAAGAGCAGCAACGCATCCGTATGGCAATTGAAAACGCCGAGAAGAACACTTCGGGGCAGATAAGGGTCTGCATTGAAAAAACCTGCAGTGAGGACGTGCTTGATCGCGCCGCCAAATATTTTCATCAGCTTGATATGCATAAAACAAGGCAGCGTAACGGGGTGCTCATATACCTGGCCACTGTAGACCGTAAATTTGCAATTATCGGCGATGCGGGCATAAATAAAGTTGTACCCGATAATTTCTGGGACGATACAAAGGAGGATATGCTGAACCACTTTAAATACGGCAACCTTGTTGACGGGATTGTTACCGGGTTAGAAATAGCCGGGGATAACCTGAAAAAATTCTTTCCGCACCAGGCTGATGGCAGCAACGAAATTTCTGACGATATCGCCTTTATGGATGGCGAATAAAATATAAGCTCATGTTCAAAAAACTCATTTTATTTTGCGCCTTTTTGCTGATAGCCTTTACCGGCTTTTCGCAGGATCTGCCGCCAAAATCCAACACGCTGGTAACAGACTATACCAACAGCATTGGCGATGAACAAAAGGCCCTGCTGGAGCATAAACTAGTTACGTTTGCCGATTCAACATCTACCCAGATTGCGGTGGTAATGATCAAATCTGTTGGCGCTTATGACATTAATGATTATGCCCAAAGGCTTGGCCGGGCCTGGGGCATTGGCGAAAAAGGTAAAAACAACGGGATTGTAATTTTAGTTGCTGTAACAGACCGGAAGGTTGCCATTCAAACGGGTACCGGCGCTGAAGGTGCGGTGCCCGATATTACCACGCACGAGATAATCCAAAACGACATAACTCCCCGGTTTAAACAGGGCGATTACTATGGCGGCCTTGACGCGGGTACTGACAAGCTGATGCAATACATGAAGGGCGAGTACAAGAGCGATAAGAAGGCAAAACAGGCAGATGATGACGGCGGCAGCCCGGTAGGATTTATAATTATTATAGTTGTTGTTATTCTTATCATCGTATTCCGCAGTCGCGGTGGCGGTGGTGGCCATATTATTGGCAGCCGGGGTGGTGCAAGCCCGTTCTGGTGGTTCCTCGGGGGCGCCATGCTTGGTCGCGGAAGCGGCGGCTGGGGTGGATTTTCAAACGGCGACGGCGGCTTTGGCGGCGGATCATCAGGCGGCGACAGCGGCGGCGGTTTCGGCGGTTTTGGCGGCGGCGACTTTGGTGGCGGCGGATCAAGTGGCAGCTGGTAGGGTGCTTGAGTTCATGGGGATGTTCATAGTTGAGCTCCCAGCCACTTTTTTGCGGCATCTCATTAAAGGTTGTATCCTTATTTATTTGTGCCGTTGTGGAACGAATTTTATATTCGTTCCACAACGGCCAAACATCAGTCGGCCACGGCAGGAGCGGTTTCGTTGATGTCATTTTTAATTGTTTTAAGATTTCCGAATTTATAGCTCAAGGCAAAACCGAAGGAGCGCAAGGTTTTTTGTCTTAAATTGGTTTGTATGAAATTGTCGCCATAGGCGCTTGAATGTTGATTTACGTATTGATTAAAGGGGTTGGTAGTTATAAAACCGATGCTTGCCTTTTTATTAAATAGTTGTTTTTTCACAGCAAAAGTATAAACATAAGAGCCCGGGCGAACGCTCTGAAAGTCGGTTCTTTTAGAGTTAAGCATGCCAAAAACCTCGGCGGCAACACCGTTTTTTAGTTGATATGAAGCATTTAAATTGGCCTTGTAGGAAAATCCCCCTACGCCCGGTGATCCCGGAACAGAATTGTTTTTTGACATCAGAAAAATATCTGTACGGAGTGTAAGCCGGTCTGTTATTGCGGCAGAGCCGGAAAGATTAATACCAAACGTTGTTTGAGACCCAATATTTGCACTTTTTGAAACGGATACATTGTAATAACTGGCTGAATTTACTGTGTATACCGGATAAAATGTGGTAAAGGACTGGATGTCGTTATTGTTATAATTATAAAAGCCTCCTATGTAAACACTGCTGTTATTTGCAATGGTGTTGTTATATCCCAGCTCGAATTTATGACCGGTTTCATTTTTTATCAAGGGGTTCCCTGTGGTGATATTATGCGGATCTATTATATCGAGAAAAGGGTTCAGGTCTTCGTAATCAGGGCGTTCTATCCGGTAGGTATAAGCGAATTTAACAGATTGATTTTCGGTTAATTTATGTTGAATTAAAAGATTAGGGGCCCAGATGTTATCCCCTGGGATATGAACACCCACCAGATCAGACCTCGTATTTGTATGTTCAAAACGGATACCTGTTTTCCCATTAAAAAAATCATTAAATAACGAAAATGAGGCAGAAATATAACCGGCATAAATATTTCGACGGAAATTAAATCCGTACGACTGACCGGCGTTATTAACAAAAAAACCACTATTTAGTAAGGTATCGGTAACAACGGTGCTGTTTATGTTTTCCAGTACTGTTTTCAATCCTGTTTCTATCTGTAAGCCCTTTGCCAGTGGTTCTTTATAGTCAATTGCAATATCTGTTTCATGATCGTTTCCGGGGTTATTACTTTGGATGCCGCTGGTTGGGTTGTTGCTGTCCGGAAAATGGGTAACCTGCGAATCATAATTGGTGTTTTTAGCATAACTGGAGGTATACAATACATTTAACTCACGCCCCTCCTTTTTAAAGGTTTTTTTGTACCCAAAACTCCAGTTAATTGCCCTTTCGCCAAAATCGGTGGCAGAAATACGCGCGCTATTTATTTCATTAATGATTGGTCCCGAAGAGAGAAAAGCTTGCTGGTACTGGGCCGTTCTTCCTGTTGCGTGGGTTATAATATGATTATAACCGACACTCGCTGTAAGCATATCTTTTGGCGTGATATTCCAATCAAAGGCAAGCCCGGATTGGTAACCGTTACGTGTAAACGGACTATAACGTTTTTGAATAAATCGCGTTAGCGTATCTTTTGAAGCATTAAATGAGAGCCTGTCAGCAGTATTAACAATATTGGAATTTAGTTGGTCGTTACCACTAAAAAAGGTGCTTACGCCCCAGTTATTGCTTCGGGCGTTCAAATTAACCGAGCCGTTTTCCAGCCTGGTTCCCGCTGAGAAGTTGATGCTGCCATTAACCCCCCTGGTTTTATTATCCTTCAGTACTATGTTGATTATTCCCGCGGTGCCTGCTGCATCATAATTCGCACCGGGGCTGGTGATAACTTCGATGCGCAATACCTGGCCTGCAGGTATAGTTTGTAATGCATCGGTTATGTTTGAGCCATAAATACTTGCCGGTTTGCCATTAATCAGAAATCTTACATTTGCATTGCCCTGCAATTCTATATTTCCGTCAATATCAACAGATACCATAGGCACTTTTGCTAATATATCTGTTACAGTACCAGCCTGCGCGGTAAGGTCGGCTGATGCATTATAAATCAACTTATCAATCTTGCTTTCCAAAATTGGCACTTTTGACCGGATGGTTACCTCCTCCAATTTATGTTGTGCCGGCGCAAGCAAAACATTTCCCAGGGAAACACTGGCCGTTTGTGTTCCAATTACGATATGCTTGATTGTTTTAATTTGGTAGCCTAAAAAGTCAGCGGTTAGCCTATATTCTCCATCAGGGATACCACTTAAATTGAAATCGCCCTTTTGATTCGTACTGACTCCTGTAAAAGGGCTGCCGGAGCCATTTTTAAACAGGCTTATAGTAGCGAAATCAACGGGTAGCCTGGTAATAGAGTCTGTGATCTTTCCGGTAATTTGCCCTTTAGTGACTGACTGCGCGAAACCAGGGGTTGATAAACGGCTAATTATAAAAGCAATTGCCAATATTTTTGAAAGCGTCTTCGTTATTTTAAAGCCTTCATTCTGAGCGTTTATTTGTGATAAAAAATAATTCATGCCCCAAAGGAATGAAGCATTTACAGCATTATTTTTTTATTTAGACGTACATGCCGGATCGGCCGTTAGTAGCATTTTCGTATCGCTGAATTGGAATTGACGGCGTTTTTTGATTGTTAACGGCAATAAAATTACCCAACGTCGAAAAAAGGAAATCTCTTCAGGATTTATAAGCAAATTTGTATAATGTATAAAAATGTTGACTACAAAACGGTAGTACGGCATCTGATTTTTTGGATTGCCTATATTTTGTATACCGCCATAAATACGGGCGACAGGCACCATGATTCCTGGCGTTTTGATTTACCCATTTCTGCGTTAACCGAGATACCGGTAGGGGCTATTGTGGTTTACATAAACTTATATGTTTTAATGCCGTTTTACTATAAAAAGCAAAAGTATATCCAATATACCATATGGCTTATCATGCTTGTTTTCCTTGGCGGTTTTGCTGATCGTTTTTTTTCATGGTGTATATGGCTGCCACGTGAGCTTTTTTTGGATCACAAAAGCGATGAACCACAGGAGCTTTGGATATGGGATCGTATTGTAAAAGATTCATTCCTTAACGTGCCGGTTTTAACCGTAACCCTTGTGTTGAAATTAATGCGGGACTCCAGCGCGCATGAAAAAAAGCTGAGAGAAATTGAAAAGGAAAAATTTGCAGCTGAGATGCACCTTTTAAAGGCGCAAATTAATCCTCACTTCTTTTTCAACACGCTGAATAGCCTTTATTCGTTAACACTGCCTGTTTCAAAAAAAGCATCGGATGTTGTTGTTCAGTTGTCTGATCTGATGCGTTATATGCTTTATGAAGCAAGCGCAGCTAGGGTGCCATTGAAAAATGAGATGGTACACCTTGCAAATTACATTGCCATCGAACACATGCGGTTCAAGGACAGGCTTGATCTGTCTTTCCAGCATTCTGGTGATATGGAGGGGAAAATGGTTGCGCCATTATTACTTCTGCCTTTTATTGAAAACGCATTTAAGCACGGTATTGGTGACAGTTCTGGCTGGATAACTATTGATTTACAGGTTATAAAAGATCAGCTGTTTCTTAAAGTTGAAAACAACTGCCAGGAATTATTAGAGGAAAAGAGCGGGGGATTAGGGCTTAATAATGTTAAACGAAGGCTTGAGTTGATTTATCCCGGCAATTATTTATTGGACATTGAACAAACCAATGAAACCTTTGCAGTGGACTTAAAAATAAATTTATGAAGAAGATTAACTGTGTTGTAGCGGATGACGAAGCGCTTGCCAGATACGTTATCATAAATCATTTGGGGATGCTTGAAAATATGAGTATCCTGGCTACTTGCTCTACAGGGCTGCAGGTATATGACACCATTAAAGGCTCGAATGTTGACCTGCTTTTTCTTGATATCCAGATGCCCAAACTGACCGGGATCGAGCTGCTTAGGACAATTAAGAATCCGCCGGCAGTTATTATAACAACAGCCTATCCGGAGTATGCGATTGAAGGTTATGAACTTGATGTTATAGATTATTTGCTTAAACCGGTCACTTTCGAACGCTTGCTTAAAGCTATTGACAAGTTTGAAAGGAGAGCTGACCCGGCCTTTAAGCGCAGTCAGGATTTTAAAACAGATAGCCCGGAGCTTAACGAAGCCTTTATCTATGTTAGATCAGATAAAAAAATGGTGAGGATTATGCTAAAGGATATTATTTATATTGAAGGATTAAAGGATTATGTTAAAATACATACTGTTGATAATCAGATAGTAACCTATAAAACCATGACTTATTTTGAAGAAAAGTTACCGGCTTCGCAGTTTATGCGTGTACACCGGTCCTTTATCGTTTCTTTCAGCCAAATTAAATCCTACTCGGCGGCAGAAATAAACGTTGAACAAGAAGTCATTCCAATCGGAAGTACCTATTTAAAGGCGGTTTCACGAAAATTAACTGACATTATCGGGTGAGAATTGAGGTCAGCGGGGAGCAAAGTTTAAGCCAAACTTTGATTATCAAGACTAATACAAGGTACTTTTCTAAAAGTTTATGCCAGCGGAAACATCTGTGTAAGGTAATAGGTAGCCAGGTCGACGGATGAGAATTTGGTAGAACCATTCTGCCGCAATAGCGTCACCAATTGCCCGCGATGGTAGGTAGAATGGTTGATGCTATGTGCAAATGTTTGCCAGTAATGCAACTGCCCTAATCCTCCGCTGGGATAGACGAAGGTCACGACATCGGTAAAATTTTCTTCCGGGCAATTTTTTATAAAATTGTGCATCTCTGCTGAAGCGGTTTTCCAGATATCAAGCAGTTCATTTTTAGCACCATCGAAATGAGAAGAAAGATAGGTGGGCGTTGGTGCTTTTGTCCAGAAATCGACCCAGATCTTTTCAGCGCTGGCAATATGTACTGCCGTTTGCCTCAAACTACTGAAACTGCTGGTCAGTGTTTGTTCCCATTGCTCATCGCTAATTTGGCTGAGCCAGTCCATAGCTTTATCATTCGCCCAGCTGTTGTAAGCAGCCAGGGCCGTAAAATATTGTTTGGTCATTTTTCCTAATTATTTAATTGATACTGTTTGGGCGTAATGCCATGTACCTGTTTAAAAGATTGTATAAAGCTGGATAAGTTCTCGTAACCCAGTTCGTAATAGATCTCACTGGCTTTTTGACCACCCTGCTTAAGTAGCCTGGCGGCTTTCTCCATTCTTTTTTCCAGCAGCCATTTGCTGGGCGAAGTGCCGTAGAGCCTGGCGAAGCGCCGCTTAAAGGTTGACAAGCTTGCATTGCACAAAAAGGCCAGTTCTTCTACGCTCACCGGGTGATCAATATTGGCGTTTACCGCCTGCCTGATGACTATATCGTCGGCTGCTTCCTCGCTCATCACGCGCAATTTTTGTAAAGTTCCGGGATAAGTCTCACCGAGATAAAGCAAGAGCTCATACAATTTTAATTGCTGCATATTTGGTGAAATGGCTTGATTGCCGGCAAGCATATGTTCCAGGGAAATGATAAAATTTTGGACGAAGCCATCCTGTTCGAGGCACAGGATGGGCTCTTCCTGGATTTCAACAGCGGCCGTCCGAAGCAGGTCCTGGTGCCTGATAAAAAAATCAGCCAGCATCCGGTTATCAAAAGAGATCAGGATACTTCGGTAATTACCGCCGGGTGCCATTATTTTTTCGCTCATCAGGCAGTTACCGGCAGCAAGCAGTAAAAACTGGCCAGGTGCAATGCTCACCACTTTACCTGCATAATAAACGGTCTTCCCGCCTTCCAGCAAAAAACTAAATAGATTCTGTTGCAGCGTAATCCGGTTCCTGATACTGGCCCCTTCGGCCCGGTAGCTAAAGATACTGATTGGTTCCGCTTGTTTCATGTAAGGCTAATTTAGCACTTTTGCCCATAAACCAGCAACGAGGCTTTGGCAAGCGTTGCGTAATGGAGGTTGAATCCTACATATGCTGGCGTAGCATTTTGACCCAATTCCAGTTTTTGCCTGAGCGCATACACGGTGATCAGGTAACGGTGGGCCGGGCCTTCTGGCGGTGCCGCACCGGCATAACCGGGAACACCCATATCGGTGTTGCTTTGTATCGTGCTTTGGGGCAATAAGTTTTTACTGATGTCGCCTGCATTCGCCGGCAATTCAGTTACCCCGGCCGGGATATTAAAGACTACCCAATGCCAAAAACCGCTGCCTGTTGGTGCATCCAGATCGTACATCGTAAGGGCGAAAGCCGCTGTTTCTTTTGGTGCGTTCTCCCAATATAACTGGGGCGACCGGTTCTGCCCGGTAAAACCCATACCATCGGCATATTGTTCAGGGTTTAATTGCCCGCCCAGCTCTTCGCTTTTTAAAGTAAATGTTGTCATTTGTTTTAGCTTTTTATTTGATAAGTCAAAGATAGGCGCGACCTATTAAGCCAGCCGAGAGGCAAACGTTCAAAAAGTATCGCTAAGCGTTCAATATTGTCCGGTTATTCTAATCCGAGACGCTAATTTTTTGTTTAAGTACTACAACGCTCCGCCTTATTTGAGGCGGAGCGCTGCAAAACCCGAACTGGATTTCAGAAGATTTCCGAAAACCTACAATGATATACTTCATTGCTAATAAAAGAAGGTTTCGGTGATGATCTTATCGTCTTTTACGCCAAAAACTGCAATTTCTGCCAATTGTAACCGCTGTCCGTTTTTTAAGGTCATGTCCCGGCCCATGGCGAGGCTAAAATAGCCGCCCCCAACAACCGGTTCGGTGCTGAAAAAGCTGTGTACTTCTGCTATAATTTCCTGCCGGGCTTTTGACTTTGCTAATACCGCGTCAATACCCCTGGTTATGGTAGGCACTCCCATTGTCAAAGCATGTTCGGGTTCGGTACAAACTATGTCGGCGCTGTATAATTGGTCATAAATTTCTGCTACTTGCCTTTTCTGGAAAAGATCATAATAACGATTGGCTAATTCCTGAGTTGTCATATTTCTTTGATTTATTTTTAATAGTACAAAGGTATTGTGCCACATCATACTAAAAGTATTTAATAGTGCTGTATATTTGCTTTATCGTATCAAATGTAATATGGACGCATTAAGTAGCATTTTGGAGGCTGTTGGGTTAAGGAGTGTTGTTTACAGCAAGTTCCCGCTTGCAACCCCATGGGGACTTGATATTGTTAAGGACCAGAATTCGCAATTTTGGCGGCTGGTGAGCGGCAGTTGTACAGTTGGCTCGCCTGATGGCCGCATTATAGAAATGGCAGAGGGCGATTTGGTATTTGTCCCTCACGGAAGCGCCCATTGGATAGCAGACAGCGCTACAAGCTTTCGCATGCCATCGCCTGAATTTGTTAAGGCCCGGAGAGAGGGGATTCCCCTTTTTGATAAGGGCGACGATAAAACTATTCTTATAGCGGGCCATTTTGAATTTGATTACCAGCCCTTACATCCTTTTTTAAAGGATCTGCCGCCAATTATCCATATCAGGCAATATGTAACTGAAAACCAGCTTTTAGTAAGAGAGGTTGCACAATTGATATTTGAAGAGCTTAGTAACGAAAGACCCGGGAGCAGTGTTATGCTGAAGTGTTTATCAGAAATTATGTTTGTTAATATCATCAGGGCATATTTAGAACAGGCGTTGCCCGGCAGTGGCTTTCTTTCCGCATTAAACGACCCAAGGATTAATAAAGCGCTAAAATTGATACAGGACTCGCCGCAAAACAATTGGACGCTTGAATCCCTTGCATCGGAAATTGGCATGTCGCGTTCTGTATTTTTTAACCAGTTTAAAAAATTAGTGCATGAAACGCCGCTGGGCTACCTTACTAACTGGCGCATCAGGCGCGCCCAAAAACTATTGACAACGGAGAACAGTAATATATCGGAAATTGCAGCAAACGTGGGTTATCGGTCGGAAGCGGCTTTTAACCGGATCTTCAAATCAAAAACAGGGCAAACGCCGGCGGTGTATAGAAAAAGTAAGTTCTCTCAATAGTTATGCTGAAGGACAGCCTGCAAATCAAGCGTGCCTACAGATAAATGAACTAATTGACAAGCCGGGCATTCCCCGCATATGAAGTTCAATGGCTAATTCTTAAATTCGCGCTGTTCAACCATGAACTATTATCTATGAGCCATGAACTTGTTTGGAAAAAACTCTCATCACATTATATCCATAAAGGCCCCTGGGCCACGCTTCGGAGTGACCGGTGCGAAATGCCAGACGGTCGCATAGTTGAAGACTATTACGTTTTAGAATATCCCAACTGGGTAAATGCTGTTGCGCTTACCGATGAAGGCAAGATCCTGATGGTGCAGCAATACCGCCACGCAGCAGGCATCGTTTCTACCGAGCTTCCGGGAGGCGTAATTGAGGCAGGTGAATCTGCCGAAAATGGCCTGCGCCGCGAACTGCTGGAGGAAACAGGGTACCTGTTTGACGATTTTGAATTGTTGTGCATTACCTACGCCAATCCATCTACCGCAAATAACTATACCTCATGCTACCTGGCACGGGGCGGTAAAAAAGTACAGGACCAGGATTTGGATGAGCACGAAGAATTAATAGTCAATACCTATGCCATTAACGAAGTAAAGCAACTGCTGGCCGAAAATAAAATAGCCCAGGCACTGCACTGCACCGGGCTATTTTATGCTTTGATGAAGCTGGAGGAAGAAAAAAAGGCGAAAGGTTAAGAAACTCACCAAAACCTTTCGCCTTTAACCTTTTTGACTTTCTCCTCTTTTCTTACGGTGTTTTAACAACAACAACAACCTTACGGATGCTGCTGTTATTCTGGTCGCTTACGTAAATATTGTTGTTGGCGTCAACAGCTATTCCCTGGGGGCTGTTGAATAGCGCAATTGTGCCGGCCCCATTTACCAGGCCTGTAGTGCCAGCCGTTCCTGCCAAAGTATATAATACGTTCGAGGTGGTGCATTCCAGGATGCGGCCGCCTTCGTCAGCAATATAAATATTGCCTTGCTTATCAAGCGTAAGCGCAACGGGCAGGTTAAGCAAAGTAGGCTGCGTAGGGCCTCCTGCTATAGTAGTAACTATGCCTGCGGCAGTAATTTTACGGATTGCGGAGTTGCCAAGGTCGGCAACGTAAACAATGCCTGCGGCATCAACAGCAACACCGGTTGGGTTATTAAAATAAGCGGCTGTTCCTGTAGCATTTACATATCCAGCCGTCTTAACGCCCGCAAGCGTAGTAACAACGCCTGCTTGTGTTATTTTGCGGATGGCATTATTGCCATGGTCGGCAACATAAACATTTCCCGAAGCATCTACCGCCACGCCGGATGGGTTATTAAACTCAGCAGAAGTAGCAGTGGTGCTGTTTACAAATCCGGCGGTCCCATTTCCTGCAAAGGTGCTCACCATACCAGCTGCGGTTATTTTGCGGATTACGTTATTGCCAAAATCGGCAACGTAAATATTTCCTGAAGCATCAGCGGCAACGCCGCTTGGGCCATAAAACTCGGCAACTAACGCTGCTCCTTCGTAATAACCAAGTGTTCCATTGCCGGCAATAGTGCCTGCCAAACCGGCCGTAGTAAGTGAACGGATGCGGTTATTGTATGAGTCGGCAACAAAAATATTGTTGGAGGCATCAGTAGCAATGCCCATCGGGTAATTAAACATGGCAGCTGAACCCGAACCATTGGCATAGCCTGCCGCTCCGTTACCGGCAAGTGTGCTTACTGTTGTACTAACACCACTAAGGCTGGCAATGGTGGTGAAGGTAACTACATTGCCATAGGCGATGCCGCCGCTATTGATGGCATAAGCGCGTACATAATAAGTAGTATTGGCGGTTAGACCGGTTAAGTCAGTAGCATAGGTAACAGGTATTGTTGCCGTTGACGTTAATGTTGTGGTTACCTTATTATCTAAGGTGTTGGGCGCTTTATTGGTTGAGCTGTAGCAGACGCCGATTTCAGTTATATATGAGCCGCCGATGCTGGTAATGGTTCCCCCGCTTTGCGCTGTAGTTGATGTAAGGTTGATGATCAACCCCACCGTTGTAATAGTAGGCAAGGCGGAAGTTGTTGTGGTGCTGGCGGTTTTTTTGCAGCTGTTGGTTAAAAAAACAAGTGATAAAAGCACAGCAGACAGTGATGCTTTGCGGAAATAGGGGTTTTTCATGCAAAAAAGATAAAGGGTGTAAATTTATTCCATGCAGCTTGCGCTAAACAGTTTTATTTAAATGAACTGCAATTATATGATTCATATTATAGAAGTTAAAAAATTTAACAATTATTAACAGCAATGATACATTGCAAAGGCTAAAAAATCAATTATTGGTAACCGGAGGGGTTACCAGGGCGGGCAGCGTATAGTTGCGCTGGTTGCGCATAAACCGGCGAAGATTTGCCTTTATCATGGCCACAAATTCGTATTCGCTGGCGGTTTTGGTGGTGTAATAGCCCGGGCGGTACCGGTACATAAATGCGGTAAGCTTTGCATCGCGCAGGCCGGTAATTTTGCCCACATAGGTGCGGTTAAAGCGGGCGTCGATGGTGTTTTGTTCGTAATCGCGCTGAATTTCTCCGCGCAGCTTCTCGGCATTGCGGCCTTCGCGGCTAAAGGCGTTCCACAGCGCATCAATGCTCAGGCCTGCGCCGCCGCTGGATGGGCCGGTTAACAAATCGCTATATGCCAATGAGCCATATGCCTTGCTAAACTCCTGCTTACTGGCGTGCATCCGCATAAGCGGGCTGAGCACCGTATCATGTATGGTAACCTCCTTCAGTACAATAGCCGTGCGGGCCATATAAATGGCGAGCGGCGCATTGCTTAAAACTTTTACGGTATCGGGGTAATATGCAAATTTGGTGAACACCAGGAGATCCCCCGGTGCGGCGTCGATCTTAAATTCGCCCTTCAGGTTATCATAGGCAGAGGCGCCTGTGGTGATGTTATGAATGCTGATGGTGGCCATGCGGTCCCTCGTGTCCCGGTCAAATACGATACCCGCAACCGTTTTGTCCTGCGAAAAACATTTTAACCCTACGACCAGGAAGCAAAATACCAAACCCCATTTCATTGCAACACTAAAACTACAGCTTTCGGTCAATTCCAAGTATACTATTTAACAATAATTAACAGGCCTACTTAGTCACTACAATCTTCTGGCCAATTTTAATATTGTTATCAGCCATGTTGTTCAGTGCCCTCAGGTCGTCAACAGTCAAACCAAAACGCTTGGAAATGTTATATAGTGTATCGCCCTGCCTAATGGTATAAGTTTTATCCGGCGGTGCCGGTAAAATTGCTGGGGTAGCTTGTATCGAATCCTTTTGGGCCTTTTCCTCCTTTTTGTCTATCTGCGTAAACACGCGGTCGACGCGTTTTATTTTGGAGACCTCGCCTTCGGGGGCATCATATTGGTTAAGGTTATACTTCTGGATCAACCCGATCAGCAGTTGCGGATACCTCGGATTGGTGGCGTAGCCTGCCTTTTTCAATCCGTAAGCCCAGCCCTGGTAATCGTTTTTATCCAGCTCAAAAAGCTTGCTGTAATTTTTCTTTTGCAGGAAGACAGAGTGATCCCGGAACGAATCCTCCGGCGAATCATAAACCCGGAAGCTGTCGTTGGGGTTGTCATCATCCTTGTAATAAACTTTGCCCGTCCATGATGAGCCGGTTTTTATGCCGAAATGGTTATTGGCCACCCGGGCCAGCTCACCGTTGCCGCTTCCTGACTCAAACATACCCTGCGCCAATGTAATGCTCGCGGGAATGCCGTATTGGTTCATTTCCTTTATGGCAATGTCTTTATACTTATCAATATACTGTAATGATGTTAGCGGGGTGTAGTTAGCGATGGCGTTACTATTAGCCTTTTGAACGCTTTTGTTGTTTTTGCGGGCCGTTCGACCGCCCACAGAGGTTTTGCGCGCCGAACATGCGGTGAATAAAACCAGGCCCATACATAAAAATACGAATTTCCTCATCCTTCAATAATAAATCAAATAATATCCGGCCAAATCAAGCCGGGGATTATCTCTTTTAACGGAGGTAAGGTTCAGGAGGTTACGTTAAACGCTATTATTGTGCTTTTTAGTTATTTTGAGCCAGCTGCGAAGGGTTTGCCGGGTCAACCGGAGCAGCCGGGTTTTCGTCGAAATTATAAAGCTGGTATTTTTTGATGATGCTCAGCACCTGGGCCGACCATTTGTGGCTGCTGCAGTAGCCATGCTTCTGGATGCCTTTTGCCCAGCCGGTGTAATCAAAATGGGTGAATTTATCAGCGAGGCTGCTGAATTGCGCGCGTTCCGTCATGATGCGGGCAAAATCCTGGAACGAATCATAAACAGATTCGTAGCGTTTGTATTTTGTGGTTACTTTCTTTTTGTGTTTGTAGAACACGGCGCCACCGCCGCCCTTTACACCGAATTGGTTATTAAGGTTTTGTGCCAGTGCGCTGTTGCCGCAACCCGACTCATGCATGGCAACACCCAAAACAATACTGGCCGGAACCCCGGTTTCGTGCATTATTCTAATGGCGTCGTCCTTAAACTGTTCGATGTATGATTTTGGGGTGTTTTTTTGTGCAGTAGCAAATAGTGCTGAAGCCAGCATCAGGGTAACTAGTACGAGTTTTTTCATAATTTACTTTTTTCTGATGACCAGCAACCCGTCGCGCACGGGCAGAATCATTTTTTCTACACGGCTGTCTACGGAAATGCGGTCATTTAGTTCACGGATAAGTTGCGTATCGGCGTCGTTTTCTTCGCCATACACCTTTCCTTTCCACAAAACATTATCAATTATTATTAATCCTCCGGACCTTACTTTTTCGAATACGAGTTCAAAATAGGTATAATTATTCTTTTTATCGGCATCAATGAACACCAAATCCCAACTATCCACTTCCAATTCCGGAATTATAGCTGTTGCTTCGCCGAAATGCAGTTTTATTTTTTTACCAACATTTGTGGAATTAAAATGTGAATTAAGCATTTCCTCCAATTCGCGGTTAACCTCAATGGTGTGGATAATGCCGCTATCAGTTAAGCCTTCGGCAAGGCAAATGGTGGCGTAGCCGGTAAAGGTGCCCACCTCCAGGATGTGCTTCGGCTGCACCATTTTGCTCAAAAAGCTAAGCACCCGGCCCTGGTAATGGCCCGACAACATGTGTGGACGCAACACCTTTAAATAGGTTTCCCGGTTGATGTTTTGCAGGGCTTCCGGCTCGGGCTCGCAGCGCTCATCAAGGTACGTTTGCAGGTCATTGGGTAGAATGTCCATGGGTGCAAAGATAAACCGTTGGCTTTTATGATTCAAGGATTTTGCTGATTATTTGAGGTGTTGGCCAATTGTTTATTGCTTAATTGCTTGATTGTTATGTTTTTGCGGAATTGTTTTATCGAGGGGATGTCGTGAATTAATGATGTATTTTGAACCGTGATGTGCTTGATTTAGGGATGAAAGGATGATAGGATAAGAGATTTTATGGCGTGAATATCGTATATAGCGGACTCTCCCGGAGGCGACTGCTCTTACGCAAGCGGTAAAGAAATGGGGGAATTTATACTGCTACTACCTCCTGCTACTTTTCCCCAGCCATCAACCATGAACATACCCTCACAATTCTATCAACTTATGTCTAAGCGCGTACGACACCACGCCCACCCGGCTTTTTACGTTCAGTTTTTCGAATAGCGTATCTCGGTACCCGTCAACAGTGCGCTTGCTGATGTGCAGCTGAGCGGCAATTTCTGCGTAAGTGAGCTCTGTGCTCAATAGCTGTATAAACTGATGTTCGCGCACGTTCAGTACGGTTTGCATGGGCTTGTTGTAGGTGCTTAATAACAACTTTATCACGAACTCCGGAATGCACACTTCTCCGGCTGCAACCTTGCGTAATGACTGTTCCAGCTCACCGGGATCGAAATCCTTACACAGGTAGCACTTTACACCCAGTTGCATCATTAATAAAATGGTTTCGTCCTTTTCAATCATCGCCAGTACGGCAATGGGGATGCATGGGTATTGCTTTTTAAGCCAGGTGGCTGTAGCCAGGCCGTCCTGGTTCCCATCATGAATATTCAGCAAAATAATATGAGGTTTGATTTTGGCTGACATTTGAGTTTTCATCTCGTCGCCGTTGCCGCACTCAAACAGCACGGTGAAACCCTCAAGGTTGGCCACAAGTTCGGCTATACCCTTACGGAACAGTTTATGATCGTCAACCACTGCAATGTTTATATTTTCCATGGTCTCTATAATTGGTTCGAAATCATTCCCGGAGCTGGCCGGTTAGGTTGATTTCATATATAAAATATTAAGCCATGTATAAGGCTTTTTACCGGTTTACGGAGTCGGTATATTAAAGGTTTTGCCGACTATAAAGTTCCGGCAGTACAATATGATAAAGTTAAGGAAAACAAGTATTTATTTTTCTGAAAATTCAGTTGAATTAAGTGTTTTCATACAAGGGCTCCACTGAATGCAGAATTTCGGAGGAGTTTTTATTTTTTATTGATGATGCAGGCGTTTTCGGTTAAACCTTTGGTATTTAAGCCGGGCTTTTACTCAAAATTCACCATAAAAAAACAGGGCATCCGTTTACGGAAACCCTGCCGGTGAGCTTGCTGAAATAACACTAAGTATAATTTGTGCCCCTGTACTTATCTGTGTCCCCACCAAATTCTTTAAACCTCTATAACAAATATAATGCGTCAGAAAGCATCCGGCTTTAACAAGCCTGTACAAGATTGTACAACTTGGTTCACATCAGTTTTATAGCGCCTTAAGGGAAATCGCAAGTATAATTCATCTGAAAACAGGGTGCCCGGCCTCAGTGATCAACCAAAGGGTCTGTCTTGTTGTAGAGAAAAAGGTAGATTGCTTTTATGTAGCAGAGTGATATGTTTTATCATTCCTTCCGCACAATCTGGCTGTTCACTTCAATTTCCTTCAATAATCCTGCGGAGTTTGACGTGCTGCTGAACGCCTTATCAGGGTTGCTGTGCGAGAGCTTGTCAAGGTCGCTTTCCGTTTGATCAAGCTGCTTGAATAGGCTATGGATCTCCTTCAGGTGCGAGTTGAAGAACTTAACCTTATTGTTGTACGCATCAATCTTGTCGTTATTGGCAGCTGCGGTTGCAACCTTGGCCGTATCAGGCGCCATGCTGTTGTATGGCGACAGGTTATTTACCGTAGTTTCAATAGGGACTATAGATGGGTTGACATCCTTGGGGTCAACTGCCTGCAGGGTTAGCTTTACCGGGTCGGGGTTGTAGGCTACCAGGCTTTTGTATTCGTCAACAATGGCGGCAATTATTTTGTGCTGATCGGCGTAGGTATCCGCCATAATTTTATTCCGCACGTTTTTCTTAAAGCTGTTGAATAGCAGGGAAGTAAAATCATAAGCCTTGGTACGCAGCACCGCATTTTGAACAGAGTAATAATTGCTCAGCGTTTTATTCTTGGTGTACATTACACCCAGGTTAGTACTAAATACCTGCGCCGGCCCGCCCAGGGATAGATCAGCCTCGTTGCCGAAATTATAATATTGCTTACCGTAAATTTCCAGGTCGTCAATACGTTCGTATGACGACAGGAAGTAAAGCCGGTAGCGCTGGTATTCCTGGTCGGGATTGTCAATCTGGGCGTAGCAATTTTGCAGGAAGGTTTCCACAGCCTTGTCGTTAAACACCTGGTAAATGTCAGCCTCGGGCGATGGCTTCCAGCGGATGAGCGAGAGCTTAGCCTTAAACTCAAGTTCGGCAGTATTGTTTACATGCAATGAGTCGAACATTTTTGCCACGAAGTAACCCATCTGTGCGCCGGCCATCCCGCTCTTACCCTTGTTCACCATGGCGTAAAGGCTATCCTGGATGGTAAGATAATTCTCGCTGTTGTTCCAGAACGATGGCTCAAGCGGGGGCAATAAAAGCCGGTTTGTTTTTACATCGACAAAAATAAAGGTGCCCAGCGGGTACACGTTCTGAAAGTTCTTTTCGAGCATCGACAGGCTGCTCATTGACGATGAATCCATCTTCAGCAAAAAGTTCAGCACTTTGTTGTGCTCCAGCTTCACGCTCAACCCCTCAAGCGACTCAAAATTCGATGTTTGCTTTTCGGGGATGATAATGGGGACGTAAACTATTTTGTCGCCGTTTTGCTGTAGTGCGGTATAATCGCGTTTTATGGTAACGGAGGTTTCATCCTCGGCGTCCTGACCGTAAAAGGCAATGGTATCGCCATTGGCTAACGAAACTTCCTTTATTTTTTCTTCGCCGGGTTTCAGCTTTAAAAGTGTCTTCAGCTTAAAATTGCCCGAGCTTTTGCTGATCTTATAAAACACGGCAACATTGGTTTTTGCAGTGTTCTTAATCTTGAACTTAAAGCCCGTCGCGTTAGCAAAAAAGGGGAATGACAACAATATAACAGCCAGCACTTTTATTAAAAGCGGGTGTTTTTTTATGTTTTTTGTTGATTTAAGGGTACGTGAAAAGTCGGCCTTTGGGGTAAATAAAGCGGGAGAATCCATTTAACGTCTGTTATTTCATGTGGTATGTGCACAATTATAACGCTGTTTTATGCGGTTTAGTTTTTATGGGGATAAAGGGGCTGTGGGAAATGGGAGTAGAAAAAAACAAAAACCTTTGTCATCCTGAACGAAGTGAAGGATCTTCTCGACAAGACAAGTATCCGCCAGGGAAGTCTTGCGCATACCATTCAAACGTGCATATCGCTTACTGAAGATCCTTCGCTCCCGCTCAGGGTGACAAAAATTATTGTGCGGTAATACTAAAAATTAGCCCTAACGTCTTCAGCTGTTTTGCCGACTTTGCCAAGCGCGTCTTCCGCGAATTGTTTGGCCTTGTCGAACCAATCCGGTGCGTTTTCTGCAAGGTCGTCGATGATGGAGCGGCCATCCGGTCCTTTTTGAGTAATGTAGTTAATGCCGTATCCTACGGCAGCGCCAACTATAATGAATTTTAATAAGCCCATGTTTTTAAGTTTTTAAATAAAACGGCAATTGTTTAATAATGTTTTGATGGCGATGGGCAAAACATATTACAAACCCGGCTTACTTTCGGTATAAAACATAGGCCGATGTAGCCGGAATAGTTATATCGCCTGTACCAATGGCCCTGATTCCTTTAAGGTTAACACCGTTTTCATCCGCCGCCAAAGTCCATTTCCCGGCGGGCTTTTTTATTGTTTTGGGCGAGGTATTGCCGTTAAGCACCACCAGGATGTTCTTCCAGCTGTCGCCGTTTGCATTGTTGCCGATTTTGTAGGCGATCAGGCCCGCATCCCCGATTTCGATAAACTTTAAATTTTCCTGGATCATTTTTGTCGACGGCATCCGGAAGGCCGGGTGTGCTTTGCGCAAGGCGACCAATCCCTTATAATAATCAAAAACAGCCTTGTATTTTGTTTTACGGCTCCAGTCGATCTGGTTGATGCTGTCGGGGGAATTGTAAGAGTTCGCGATGCCCTTTTTGGTGCGTAATAGCTCGGCGCCCGAATGTAGGAAGGCCACGCCCTGCGAGGTGAGCACGATGGCATTTGCCAGCTTGTCCATTTTTATCAAATCGGCCTCTGAGGCTTTGGGGTTACTGATCTTCAACCTGTCGAATAGGGTGTTGTCGTCGTGGCAGGAAACGTAGGTAATGGTTTGAAAGGGTTCGGCGGCCCAGGGGGCTTTGGAGTAGTTTACCTTTGAATAATCCACCTCCGTGTTTGGGGTTGATGCCACGATGCCGAACTTTACACTTTCCTTTTTATCGGTGGCGCCGCTAACAAAACCCTTTTCCTTGAGGTCGCCCCAGCCACCTTTGAGGCCGTCGCGCAGGTCATCGCCGAAGGCAGCAACCTCGTTTAATTTTGCCATGTTCTTTTTAACCGCACGCTGGTCTTCGGGCAGCGGACTGTTCCCTGCCGTCCAACCCTCGCCATAAATAAAAATGGTGGGATCTATTTTGTGCAGCGCGGCGCTGATCTGGTTCATGGTTTCAAGATCATGAACACCCATCAAATCAAACCGAAAGCCGTCCAAATGGTATTCTTTAGCCCAATACACCACCGACTCAATCATAAACTTCCTTACCATCGCCCGTTCCGACGCTACTTCGTTGCCGCAGCCGGTTCCGTTGGCGTAGCTGCCATCAGCATTCTGACGATAAAAGTAGCCCGGCGCAAACTGGTTAAAGTTCGCCCCTTTGGTATCGCTGGTATGGTTATACACCACGTCGAGGATTACCCGCAGGCCGTTCTTGTGCAGGGCCTGTACCATGGTTTTAAATTCGCGGATCCGCACATTGCCGTCGTATGGGTTGGTGGAGTAGCTGCCCTCGGGCACGTTATAGTTCAGCGGATCATAACCCCAGTTGTATTTGTTGGCCTCCGGCGTAGTTTCATCAACCGAGTTAAAATCAAACGAGGGCAGCAGGTGAACATGTGTTACGCCGAGCTGCCTGATATGGTCCAGGCCGGTGGGTTCGCCGTCGGGGCTTTTGGTGCCGGTTTCTGCGAGGCCCAAAAACTTGCCCTTATTTTTTATGCCGGAGTTTGGGTCGATGGAAATATCGCGTACATGCGTCTCGTACAGCACAATGTCCGTAAAGTTTTTTTGCGCAGGCTTTTTGTCGTTCAGCCAGTTTTTGGGGTTGGTTGAGGCCATGTCAGCAACCATGCCGCGCGCACCGTTAACGCCTACAGCCCGGGCATAAATGTCCGGGCACTCCAGCAGCCATTTACCGTCTTGCAGTACCTGGAAGGTGTAGAATTTGTTTTTCAAATCCTTTTTGATGATCAGTTCCCAGGTGCCGTTGGGGCCCTTTGTCATGCTGGTTGTGGCGGTAGCTTCGCCGCCATTACCGGCATCGTATAGCCGTAATTTTACCTCGCCTGCCTTTGGCGCCCACACTTTAAACACAGTTTGCTGCGGCGAATAGTTAACCCCGAGATCGTTCCCGGAATAGGCCGGGTAATCAGCAAAAGGATCTGTTTGGGGCGCAGGTTTAAATGATGCAAGCATGGTGATACAAACAATGGTTATTACCAGGTTAAAGTGTTTCATGATGGGTTGTAAATGGGTACCGGGTTGGTATAATTGCGGAGTAAAGATAGGATAATATTCAATTCCGTTGCGGGTAGGATTTTTCGCCACCCTCCTTTGTCATCCTGAGCAAGAGCGAAGGATCTTCAGTAAGCGAGATTCACGCGGGAATGGTATGCGTGCGACTTATCCAGCGGCGACCTGGCAAATGCTGAAGGTTCTTCACTGCGTTCAGAATGACAACACGTTAATTATTCACCGACACCCTAAGCTTGTCATCAACCGAGGCGTGGGCCTGGGTGAGGTTGTCCTCGTCGATGAAGCGGAAGGTGACGTCGTGGGTGTGGTTTGTGGTGCCGATGATGCGCAGCAGCTCGTTGGTGATGCCCCGGGTTTGCTCGTCGCTGAGCGGGGACCGGGTTGACACATAAATGGTGGTTTGGTTGATAAAGTTTACTCCGTGGGAGTCGTTTTGAACGGCGGTTGTCATAACAGTATGTTAAAGGGGCCGAAGCGGTTCCCCGGTCCGGCCTGTATAATCTATCGCTTTCTGTACAGGTGAAGGTAGCTTGCCCCGGCTGCCCCGGCAATAGGGCGGCTACCTGTTCGTATAGGTAAAATCACGGGTTTTGGGGTGCGTATAATTACGGGGGGAGATGGAAAGGATAATAAAAAAATGTGCTGCCGGGCAACGGGGCTACCTAAACGCGGGCCACAAGCGAAGACGCTATGCGACAGCAGAAAAATGCTTGCGGCAGCAGGCGACAAGGTGAGCTGGAGTTACAGTAACCACAATTAATTTACGCCCTTTCCCCTCGTTTTACTTTCTTCTGCCGTTGCAAAGCGTTCCATTTTTGCACGTGGAACACCCGGAACACTATGAAACATGCTGATTATCAATATATTGAGTTTTTTACCTTTGTAATTTATTTATAATCAGCGTGTTTCACTTTTGGGATGGTTGAGATTTCACGTTTTTGCCTGCTTTAACGGCACAATTGGCAGCATTTTATGGTCCACCGGCCCTTGCAAAGCGTTCCATTTTTGTACATGGAACACCCGGAACACCATGAAACATCCTGATTATAAGCGTGTTTCATTTTTGGGGCGACTAAAATTTACCGGTTTTGCCTGGAATAGTTTACACTTTTATTGCTTATTCCTGTTTTGGGTTTACACTTTTCCTGATCCGCTAACCCATAAATATTTTAACTTGCGGAATATGGAAACCGCCGGTTTATTAAATACCCTCAACAGCATCACAATTTTATCTGAAGCCTTACAGGACCAGATAAAGGGATATTTAACGGAAGAGCACTTCGCCCGCAAATCCATCCTGCTGAAGGCCGGGCAGGTATCACAACGCATTTACTTCATTAAAAAAGGATTCATCCGCGCCTATTATCATAAGGGGAACAGCGAATTTTCAACCTGGTTTATGGGCGAGGGCGAGTTCATCATCTCAGTTTACAGCTTCTTCTCCAGGATGCCATCTTTTGAGAACATCGGGGTTTTGGAAGATTGTACCCTGCAATCCATCAACTGGGACCAGCTCCAGGCATTGTATAAACAGTTCCCGGAATTTAACCTTACCGGCCGGATAATTACCGAACAATATTACATCCGCAGCGAAGAGCGGGCCATTAACCTGCAAACCCTCACCGCCAAACAGCGCTACGAAAAGCTGCTTGCCGATTACCCCGGCATCCTGCAAAAAGCCACGCTCGGCCAAATTGCATCATACCTCAGCATAAAGCAGGAAACCCTGAGCAGGATAAGAGCGAGACATTAGTCCGGAGTCCAAAGTCTTCAGTCCCGGGTCCATTTGTGGCTTTCTGACTCAAGACTAACGACTTCTGACTCCAACCTTTTTTTGACTTTGGTCAAAACTTATTGCCTGGTTTGGCAGCGAGATTTGATGGAACAAAAAAACAGAAATCATGCTAATCATTATCTTATCCTCGTTTGCCCTTTGCTTCCTCATCGAAAGGCTTACCCCCGGCTGGAAGCTACCCGAAGTACCCACCTGGACAATCCGCGTACTTGCCATAAATTTCGTTCAGTTACTGGTGGTGGTGGCTGCCGGTTACAGTTGGGAAAAATGGCTGTCGGCCTGGTCGGTTTTTAAATTATCGCAACACGTGCCCAACTGGCTGGGCGGTGTGCTGGCCTATTTTATCGCGACTTTTATTTTTTACTGGTGGCACCGATGGCGCCATGAAAACGACTATTTGTGGCGGCATTTTCACCAGATCCACCACAGCGCGCAACGCATTGAAGTGATCACCTCCTTTTACAAGCACCCGCTGGAGATGACCGTAAACTCCGTTATCGGCAGCCTGCTGGTTTATACGCTGCTTGGTTTAAATCCCGAAGCCGGGGCTATTTACACCCTCTGCACCGCGCTTGGCGAATTCTTTTACCACACCAATATCAAGACGCCCAAATGGGTGGGTTACATTTTCCAGCGACCCGAAATGCACCGCATTCACCATGAATACGAAAAGCACACCAGCAATTATGGCGACATTGTTTGGTGGGACATGCTCTTCGGCACCTACAGCAACCCACGGGAATTTACCACATCATGCGGCTTTGATATGGACAAAGAGTTAAGGCTGGCAGAGATGTTGAAATTTAAGGATGTGCATAAGCAGGAATAGTGAATGGTTGATCAGGTTGGCGATGAAATATTGGTGTTTCCGTCTCCGCAGGGTCTCTCGCAGAGGACCCTGCGATGGTGTACAGTTACAAATGAGTGGAGTAGTTCGCTCGTAAACTAAGCACGCGGCGCAGGGTCCCTTTCAGGAGACCCTGCGGGGATGGAAAAACACACCAGCAATTACGGCGACATTGTTTGGTGGGATATGCTTTTCGGCACCTACAGCAACCCAAGGGAATTCACCACCTCATGCGGCTTTGATCTGGATAAGGAGCTTCGTTTGGCAGATATGTTGAAATTTAAGGATGTGCATAAGCAGGAATAGAGAATGGTTAATTAGGCTGGCGGTGAAATATTGATATTTCCCGTCTCCGCAGGGTCTCTCGCAGAGGACCCTGCGATGGTTTGCAGCAATACTTGAGTGGAGTAGATCGCCTGTAAACTAAGCACACGGCGCAGGGTCCCTTTCAGGAGACCCTGCGGAAACTAAAAAATTAAGCTCCACGGGTTGAGTCAGAATACATTTGAAATTCCAGCCATTAATAGTAATTTCACCTTTCGTTAAACCTGTGCATTTTGTTAGCAAAGCCCCTTTTATGGATGATTGGAAGAAAATACAAGAGCGACTAAAAGAATTCCGGGACGAGCGTGACTGGGCCCAATTTCATAATAGTAAAGATTTAGCCTTAGCTTTATCTATAGAAGCTGCTGAGTTGAATGAATTATTTCTCTGGAAAAATGCTGACGACGCCAACATAGAAAAAGTCAAAGATGAACTTGCTGATGTTTTGGGCTATGCTTTACTATTGGCGGACAAATACAATCTTGATATTAACGAGATAATGATGAGCAAAATTCAAAAGAATGCGGATAAATATCCGGTCCATAAGGCAAAGGGAAACGCGAAGAAATATAATGAGCTATAATGTTAAATAAGCCCTTTGAAATAAAAAAGTATGAGTTTAACGCGTCTATGTTTAATGAATTTCAAAATGTTCATTTTGCAAAAGATCTATGGCCAATCGTATACATTTTAAGTGAGGGCTATATTAAAGAAGCTTACGTTGGTGAAACAACGGACACCTATTCGAGGATGGTTACCCATTTAAAGAATAACGCTAAGAACATTCTGTCAACAGTTCATTTAATTAGCAGCGAGAAATTCAACAAATCGGCCACGCTTGATATAGAATCAAATTTGATAAAATATATGGCCGGCGACGGTCAGTATAAATTGTTAAATGGCAATATTGGCCTTGCTAACCACAATTACTATCAAAAAAAAGAAGTTTATTGGGATATTTTTAACCTGATCTGGGATAATTTAAGATCGGAAGGTATAACCAAGCATTCTATTGAGCACATAAATAACTCTGACCTCTTTAAATATTCACCTTATAAAAGCCTTACTGCTGACCAGCGGGCAGGGCTTCTAGTTATACTTAAAGGTCTTCTCGACAACAACGTTAAAAATATTATAGCAGAAGGTGGTGCAGGAACAGGCAAAACCATACTGGCAACATTTTTATTTAAGCTTCTTAATTCGAATCATGAAGAACTTAATTATAAAGAATTCGGAGATGATGAGTTGGACTTTATTCAAACAGTTTTTGAATTAAAAAAGGCATATCCTAATCCAAGGATGGCCCTTGTCGTGCCAATGGCATCGTTTAGAAACACATTAAAAAAAGTGTTCAAAAATATAAAAGGCTTAAGCGCTAATATGGTTATCGGCCCTGCAGAGCTGGCGAAGGGAAAGTACGATATCGTGTTGGTCGACGAGTCGCACCGGTTGAGAAGAAGAAAAAATTTGGGGACATATTTTCATGCATTCGATGTAGTATGTGAAAAACTTGGTCTTGATAAAGATATTTGCAGCGAATTGGATTGGGTGGTTAAGCAATCAGATAAGGCAATATTTCTTTACGATGAAAATCAGTCGATTAAACCATCGGATGTAAAGCAAATCGATTTTGATAAGATTAAATCGTTACTATCCACGAAGGTTGTGCCTTTGAAGTCTCAATTTAGGGTAAAAGGCGGGAATGGCTACGTCAAATATGTCGCAGACCTTTTAACATGCCAGCTTGGTGAAACGCAAACTTCTTTCAAGTCGCAGGATTATGAATTCGTTCTTTTTGATTCCGTTGAATCTATGGTCAACCAAATAAGATTGCGAGATTCAGAAAGTGGGCTGTCCAGACTAATAGCCGGATATTCCTGGCCATGGATTTCCAAAAACGACAAAAGCGCTCATGACATTGTAATTGATGGTTACAAATTACAATGGAACAGCGTTTCAGATGATTTTATAAATTCTGAAAACGCTCTATATGAGGTAGGCTGTATCCATACAACTCAAGGTTATGATTTAAACTATGCCGGAGTAATTTTTGGGCATGAGATCACTTACGATAAAACAACGAATGAAATTGTAATTTTAAAAGAAAACTACCACGATAAAAACGGAAAACTGTCAATCACGGATCCTTTAGAGTTAAAAGGATTTATCCTAAACATATATAAAACGATAATGTTAAGGGGAATAAAAGGCACTTACCTTTATATATGTGATAAAGATTTAAGAGAATATTTCGAGAAACATATTGAAGCCAACCACAAAAACAGTCCCTTAACTACCTTCTTAGATAATGACCAGGTAATACCGTTTGTAAATTCAGTACCTATCTTCAACTTAAAAGCAGCAGCAGGGTATTTTAGTGATTTACAGCAAGTTGATACTGATAGTTATAACTGGGTGCCATTGCCCGCAAAATATAAGCCATCCAGGGAGTTGTTTGCATGTACGGTGATTGGCGAATCAATGAATAAAGTTATCCCAAACGGCTCTCTTTGTCTGTTTAGACGAGACGGCGGCGGATCCAGAAATGGTAAAATCGTTTTGGTTAGGCATTCCAATATCCAGGATTCCGACTTTGGTTCGGGATATACAATAAAGGAATACACAAGTAGGAAAAATACTATCGATGGGCAATGGTATCATGAGTCAATTGTGTTGAAGCCGCTATCATACGATCCAGCGTATCAAGACATATTATTAACTGAAGATGAATTGGCTGACTTAGAAGTAGTAGGGGTATTTGAGTGTGTTTTATAATTAAACCTTACGCCTTTGTTGGTGTTGTCACCAACAAAACGCTAGGCTGTGGTGCGGCATCTGATGTGCTTCATGCTGCTGATTCTCAAATGAAAAAGCCTCATCCAACTTTTTGGAGACAACACCAACAAGGGCATAAAATCAACAATTAAAATTCGCCGAAACCATAACAATTCCATCTTTGCTACCTTTAGATTATTAAAGTTAATAAATATCAGTCTTGACCTACAATACAAAACAAGCACAATGAATATAGTAGCAAATGGCTGAGAGCATTGGCAAAAGATTGCTGAAGATATAGATTTCGAAAAAAACAGGATTCCAATTAAAGCAATACTTAAATGGATATTACATTTAAAAGAATAACTACGCGCGTCAGACCAACAAGGAACGTTGTTTTCATCAACAGCCAAGATAAAGGTTGGCAGCAATCGACGTTTCGAATAGTTGAAATTTTCAGCAACAGTTGGGGCGGAAACGGCAATATTATTATTCCTACAGATGGTAATTGCATAAAACCTGAATTTTGGAGTATATTGGAATTGTATAAACCCGATTACTGCTACTTGTTTGTTAAGAACTATAGGCACATAAAAAATGGAGATCCGGCAATTTACGATGAAGAAAGAAAAAAAATAAAGGACAAACTGATGAACGACAATCCTGCAGTCTTAGAATCTGATTTTGATATGCTTTTAGATCGCAAATTTAATTCAACTCAACCTTATGAACCCTTTCAACTAAGTTCTCAACTATCATCTGAAATTTTAAGAAGACTTAATCCGTTTCACACAGCCTTAAAAGTCGTTGAATTAATCCGAATGGATACTTTGCGGGTAAGTTCAGAGGTTTTTTTAGGTGAGGTACTTAGAGAACTAGACGATGACGAGAGAGTTTTAGTAGACTATGACCTAAGTGAAATGCCAATAAGCTTTCAACTGCTAGCACGTTGTTATGTAGGCAGTTCAAAAACTTTTTTGGAAAAATACAGCTTTCCAAGAAATAGCAGATCAGCACACTTACGGCCAACATATCCAAAATTAGATTTTAAAAAGAGAAAAATAAGCATAAATGAAGAATCAGTAATTATTGATGAGTTATTCAATCCAACAAACATTTCTCACCAAACTCCGTTTGGCAGAGCTGGCTACGGATTAGCGAGATATTCATACTCCATTAAATCACAATCCACAATAGTTGTTGTTGGTGATTCTGAAGAAGATTATCTGCTATTTTATTCAATGAATAAAATAGCAGATGGCGTCTTTTGGATTCCTGAATTTTACTCCAAAGATGTAGAAGGGAGATGGGAATTTTTCCATTCATTAGGTTATGCAATTGAAGCTAATCTTTCAATGGCTTATACAGATGATCCAGAGTTAATTTTTACTTCTTTTTCTATAAGTCAGCCCAACATTCAATTATTAATAGAAGAGATAGAAAAATCATCTACATTCCATTTCCTCGGTGAAAACTCACAAATAAGTATAAGAGAACCGGCTAAAGCAATAGAGATGATAAATTCATACTATTATGCGGAACAAAACAATGCGCAGATTACTACCGTTCAACAATTTGTAGACAATGTATCCAGTAATATCCTTAACACTCCGAAACCTTCTATATTCAAAGATTTACAAACATCTGTACACAATTGGATAACAGATTTAGAAATTGACAATAGCTCACTCTCTAATGCTAATAATGATACAGGCTTCATTTTGCCTTCAGTACCCGGTTTATTAGAAGGGCTCTTTGAAAACAATAATTTGGCAAAAAATGAGATTACCGAATCCTTAAGAAATATTGGCCCTACATTCTCTTTTATTTGCCCTTTCTCTCGTATGTTCTTTTCTAATCAATCCATCGATCAATACATTCCCAAACCTCTTTTAAGGCTACAAGATTCCTTTAGCATATTTAAAAAAATATTTGAGCTACAAGGTCACAATGTAGAAATGAGCGATAAGGGCAAATACATGGAGGCGTCCATTCAATTATTCGGATCACTTAAAGCATTGGCACTGGAGTTAAGTAACAAGGAAGCTGTTGGGGCTCTGAATTGTTTTATAGATCAGTCAAAGCCCGCAATTAGAGCAGAAAACAATATACCTGGAGTTATTTTAAATGACACGGTCTATCTAAGTTATGCAGATTTTCTCAGGTTCTTTAAAAAAGAAAACTTCGGAGAAAAGATGGATGAATTTTTAAACAAGAAAATATTATCCCGCGGATATATATTACAATGTAAAAAGTGTAGAAGAGCAGAATGGTATCGATTCAGCGAACTCAGTGAGGAATTTACCTGTTCACGTTGCCTACATAAACAAATATTTGATTCCAAAAGCTGGAAGAAGGAAGTTGAGCCAACAATCTATTATAAGCTCGAGGAAATGTTCTTTCAAGGATATAAAAACAATATGCATATCACGGTACTAGCATTATATTGTCAGCAAATGGACGCCGAACGAAGCTTTTTATATAGCTCAGAATTGAAAATAACCAATAAGTCTAATCCACAGGATACATTTGAATTTGACATTCTTTGCATACGGGATGGCACTTTAATTATAGGAGAAGCTAAATCTTCAGATAGCAACTTTGGAAAAAGTGAAAAGAAACAAATACTTAATTATAACAAAATTATTAACGTAGCTAATGGGGTATTTTTATTCGCTTGCAGTTCTGTAAAAGCACAACATCAAAAGGTAATAAATGATTTATCGTGGAACAACGCCCCGATTTTTCAATCCATTGAAGATCTTTAATATAGTCCCCAGCTACCGCAAGCATTTTTCCGCTGCCGCAAGGCTCCCGCCTTGTGGCCCGCGTTTAGGTATGCCCGTTAATTATTAATTTATCAACAATATCGCCAAAATCATCCAAAAGCCAATTCCGTTGAAAGTAAACAAATTCGGCGTCCTTATTCTCATTGTAGAATATAATTCTATAAAATCTCGGATCATAAAACATTAACTTATCTATGCCGCCAATGTCCTCTTTATGTACAATTGTGGGTGTGTTGGAGAAGAGGTTGTAAATGTATATTGATCCTCTTTCATAGTAAACTTTTTTCCATCGCCGGAAAGTAAATAACCAATACAACATAATCGGCACCACAGGAATACATGCTATCCAGATTCCACCAATGGCAAAAATGCAAACGAGGATAATAATTCCAAGTGAAAAAATTGGTGCACCCAATACAAACCCATAAAGACCAACGTATGAATAAAGTCTCTTCATGTTATCAAATTTAGAATTTTTAAAGCCGTATCAAAATTGCCTTTAACAAGCAGAAAGCTTAAACAGAGGCATGGCGATCTATTCCACAAACATAACCTGGCAAACGGCTGTGAGGACACAGCCTTTGGGAAGGAGGGCGGCAATAATTAGCAAAAAATCTTTTGGCCTTGAAATGTTAATGGTTACCAAAATGCCGCGTTAGCGATTGCCGCGGATACCGGCCTAAATCAGTTGGCAGTTTGTAGTTGGCAGTAAGCGGTCGCCTTGCAGCGGGTTAATGGTTTGCAACAATTGCGCCTAAGGCCAGAAGCCGTATAAGCAGAAAGCGCGGCCCGCTTCTACCAGCGGGGAAACGCCCAAATCCCCTCCCAAAACCAGCTCAACTCAATCAACTTAATACCCCACAATAGCAAAAAACTTAATTCCCTATAATTAAAACCATTACCCAATGTTCCACGTAGTTCATTAACACACACTTTAAAAACATACTACCATGGGATTAGGCGTACCGGAAATCATTTTGATTTTGATAGCTATTTTGATATTGTTTGGCGGTAAAAAAATTCCGGAAATGATGAAGGGGATAGGCAAAGGCATGAAAGAATTTAAAGATTCGCAAAACGGCGAACCTGAACAGGCTGCTACTACTACTGCTTCGGATAAGCCGAGGGTTTAACAGGTATTTACGCCTTTGTTGGAGACAACTCCATAGGTGTTCGGAAAAAATTATGCAAGCCGTGGCCCTGTGCGATTATGAATAATTTATTTGCTTTTTAAAGGCGTTCATGAGCTCCTCGCGTCGGTTCCCGCCTCGGGGCGGGGAAGGGTGGGGTTTCTCGAACTATGATACCCGTGATAATCAAGCGTAAAAGCTTGGCGCAGAAACCCCTCCCTACACCCTCCCAGGGGAGGGAACCGCACTTCCCGCGCTTTTTTAATCTTCTGAACACTTATGGTGACAACTCCAACAAGGGCAGAAAATTATGCAAGCCGTGGCCCCGTGCGATTATGAATAATTTATTTGCTTTTTAAAGGCGTTCATGAGCTCCTCGCGTCGGTTCCCGCCTCGGGGCGGGGAAGGGTGGGGTTTCTCGAACTATGATACCCGTGATAATCCTCCGGTCTTCCGGACTTTTCCGACTTCCGGACTCCCCCCACAACTAATTCAAAAAAATGTATAAACATGTTTGTACAAAACGTATCTTTGCACCCCGACAAGAAGAATACCGAATTGCGGAATGCGCGCCACCAATCCCGGATGTTTTAAAGTTGGCATTTCGCAGCGGCTCTCTTGAAAAATAAAGACGATGCCCAAAGACACCTCCATAAAATCCGTTTTAATTATTGGTTCAGGTCCTATTATTATAGGCCAGGCCTGCGAGTTTGATTATGCCGGTTCACAAGCTGCCCTTTCCCTTAAGGATGAAGGCATCTCGGTTTCCATCATCAACAGCAACCCCGCCACCATCATGACGGACAAGGTTATTGCCGATCATGTGTACCTGCTCCCCCTTGAACCCGAAAGTATCGAAAAGATCCTGCAGGAACAGCATATTGACGCCGTATTGCCTACCATGGGCGGTCAAACCGCGCTCAACCTGTGTATTGCCTGTGCAGAGCGTGGCATCTGGGAAAAGTACGGGGTGAAAATTGTTGGTGTGGATTTAGCCGCTATCGAGAAAACAGAAAACCGCGAGGCTTTCCGCCAGCTGATGGTGGACATTGGCGTGGGTGTGGCAACCTCAAAAATAGCCAACTCGTTTTTAGAAGGTAAAGAAGCTGCGCAGCAGATCGGTTTCCCGCTGGTTATTCGCCCAAGCTATACGCTGGGTGGTAAAGGCGCAGGCTTTGTACATAAAAAAGAAGATTTTGATGCGGCGCTCAGTCGCGGTTTGCAGGCGTCGCCAACCCACGAGGTATTGGTGGAGCAGGCGGTTTTAGGCTGGAAGGAATACGAGCTGGAGCTGCTGCGCGATAGCAACGACAACGTGATCATCATCTGTTCTATCGAGAACTTCGACCCTATGGGCATCCACACCGGCGACTCGATCACCGTGGCCCCGGCCATGACCCTGAGCGACCGCTGCTACCAGGATATGCGCAACCAGGCCATCCGCATGATGCGCGCCATCGGCAACTTCGCGGGCGGCTGTAACGTGCAGTTCTCGGTAAACCCTGCCGACGAAGCCATCATCGCCATTGAAATTAACCCGCGTGTATCGCGTTCATCGGCCCTTGCATCAAAAGCAACCGGTTACCCTATCGCCAAGATAGCTGCAAAGCTGGCCATAGGTTACAACCTCGACGAAATAGAAAACCAGATCACCAAAACAACCTCGGCCTATTTTGAACCGACGCTGGATTACGTGATCGTGAAGATCCCCCGCTGGAACTTTGATAAATTTAAAGGCGCTAACCGCGAGCTTGGCCTGCAGATGAAGTCTGTTGGCGAGGTGATGGGCATAGGCCGCAGCTTTATAGAGGCTTTGCAGAAAGCCTGCCAGAGTTTGGAGATCGGTCGTGCCGGTCTTGGTGCTGACGGTCGCCAGAGCCGCAATTTGGAAGAGATCATGCACAGCCTGGAGCATCCAAGCTGGGACAGGTTGTTCCACATTTATGACGCTTTAAGCTTAGGTGTGCCGATTGAATCGGTACGTAAAGCTACCAAGATAGACCGCTGGTTCCTTAACCAGATTGCCGACGTGGTGAATTTAGAGAATGAGCTGAGGAGATATTCGCTGAATAACATTCCTGAAGACTTCCTTTTCACCCTGAAACAAAAAGGATTTTCAGATACGCAGATCGCCTACATATTGGGCAACGTAACCGAGGAAGATGTTTACCAGCGCCGTAAAGCACTGGGCATGCACCGCGTTTACAAAATGGTGGATACCTGCGCGGCAGAGTTCCCCGCAAAAACACCTTATTACTACTCAACCTACGAGGGCGAAAATGAGTCCATCGCATCTGATAAGAAAAAGATCATCGTATTAGGTTCGGGCCCTAACCGCATTGGCCAGGGCATCGAGTTCGACTATAGCTGCGTTCACGGCCTGCTTGCCGCCAAGGAAGCAGGTTTTGAAGCCATCATGGTGAACTGTAACCCCGAAACCGTAAGTACCGACTTTAACATGGCCGACAAGCTATACTTTGAGCCGGTTTTCTGGGAGCATGTGCGCGAGATCATCGAGCTGGAGAAACCTTATGGTGTGATCGTTCAGCTTGGCGGACAGACTGCCCTTAAAATGGCGGAGAAAATGCACCAGCATGGCATCAGGATCATCGGCACATCGTTCAATGATATGGACATCGCCGAGGATCGCGGACGCTTTAGTGACTTGTTAAAAGACCTTGACATCCCTTACCCTAAATATGGTGTTGCCGAAAGCGCTGAAGAGGCTATAGAAGTTGCGCACCAGGTAGGTTACCCGGTACTGGTTCGCCCAAGCTACGTGTTAGGCGGGCAGGGCATGAGCATTGTGATCAACGACGAGGATTTGGAGAAGGCCGTAGTAAGCCTGCTGAAAAATCTTCCCGGCAACCGCGTGCTGATCGACCATTTCCTTGACCGCGCTGCAGAAGCAGAGTCGGACTCGATAAGCGATGGCGACGATGTACACATTGTGGGCATCATGGAGCACATCGAGCCTGCGGGCATCCACTCCGGCGATTCATTCGCCGTATTGCCACCGTTCGATCTGTCGGACAGCGTGATTGCCCAAATAGAAGAATACACAGTTAAAATAGCAAAAGCCCTGAACGTGATCGGCCTGCTGAACATCCAGTTCGCGGTTAAAAACGACAAGGTATATGTGATTGAGGCTAACCCGCGTGCATCTCGTACGGTGCCTTTCATCGCAAAAGCATACGACGTGCCTTACATCAACATTGCCGCCAAGGTAATGCTGGGCGCCAATAAATTAAAAGACTTTACCATCGAACGCAAATTATGGGGTTATGCCATAAAAGAACCTGTGTTCAGCTTTGATAAATTCCCGGAAGTAAATAAGGAGCTTGGCCCCGAAATGAAATCAACCGGCGAGGCTATCCGTTTTATCCCCAACCTGCAGGACCCCTACTTCAGGCATCTATACAAAGAAAAATCAATGTACTTAAGCAGGTAGCAAATATTTTGCGCTGCCAAAATTAAAGTTTACCGGTGTTGTTTTCGGCACCGGTAAGCTATGGTTTCACTTAGTGAATTTGTTTTGAAAGTTAACTTTAAGAATGATAACCGGACCATCAATTTAAACACGATTGACCCGGCTGATATCACCCACATGCTGACGAAGATCCAGCATTCATTTGATATCAGGTTTGAGCAGGAAGACCTCAACCCTATAAAAAACTTCGGCGGCCTCTGTGATGCTGTTGTTAAAAAGATGAAGCTCAAAAACGCCGATGCATGCTCAACACAGCACGCGTTTTACGTATTGCGTAATGCCATCAACCTGTCCGTTCCTGCCGATAAGGACCTGATAAAACCACAAACCAAGCTTAACGACATTTTCCCGCGCGATACCCGCTTGCAGGTAATCGCCGAAATTGAAAAGGAAATGGGCTTTAAAATGAACCTGCTGAAACCAAAAGGCTCGGTTGTGTTTATTTTCTCGCTGATTCTTGGTGCATCGGCAATAGGACTGTTCTTTTGGCCGGTTTTTGCTGCTGTTGGATTGATATTATCGGTAGCAGGCTTAGTGCTGGCCGGCAAATTCGGCAAAGAAATGCAGGTTAAAACTTTAGGTGATTTAGCAGAAAAAATCTCACGCGAACATTACCGCAATTGTCGCAAAAACGCATCAACCGTAAACCATAACGAAGTTTCTGAAAAGGTGAGGGAACTGTTCATTCACGAGCTTTACCTGGAACCGGTTGTGGCCACAAGGGGAGCGAAGTATTAAATAATTAAATTTTTTTGTCATCCTGAACGCAGTGAAAGATCTTCTCTAATTGACAGGTCGCCGGCATGCTTGTCCTGCGTGGATGTCCCTTGAAGAAGATCCTTCGCTCTCGCTCAGGATGACAAATTTTTTGGCGGGTATTTTTATCAGCTCTTCGGACCGCCGAACTCCATTAAATAGGCTTTCAGGAAATCATCCAGGTCGCCGTCAAGTACGCCGGCGGCGTTTGATGTTTCATGATCGGTGCGGAGGTCCTTAACCAGCTTATAAGGGTGCAGCACGTAGTTGCGGATCTGCGAGCCCCATTCAATCTTTTTCTTGTTGCCTTCAACCGCGTTGCTCAGCTCCATGCGCTTGCGCATTTCCGCCTCATACAACTGCGACTTCAATAACCTGATCGCATTCTCCTTGTTCTGCAACTGTGAGCGCGACTCCTGGTTCTTGATAATAATGCCCGACGGTTTGTGATACAAACGCACCGCAGTTTCTACCTTGTTTACGTTTTGTCCGCCCGCACCGCCTGAGCGGAAGGTTTCAAATTCAATATCTGCATCCTTTACCTCAATCTCGATGGTGTCATCAACCAGCGGGTAAACATACACCGACGCAAACGACGTGTGCCGCTTGGCATTGGAATCAAAAGGGGAAATTCGCACAAGGCGGTGAACGCCGTTTTCGCCTTTGAGGTAGCCGTAGGTAAAGTCGCCCTCAATTTGCAGGGTAACGGTTTTTACACCGGCAACATCACCTTCCTGGAAATCCTGCTCGGTAACTTTGTAGCCATGCTTTTCGCCCCACATAATGTACATGCGCATGAGCATGCCGGCCCAGTCGCAGCTTTCGGTGCCGCCTGCGCCTGCGGTGATCTGCAGCACAGCGTTAAACTGGTCCTCTTCAGCCGAGAGCATGTTCTTGAACTCAAGCTCCTCAACCTCTTTTATGGCAGCGTTATATTGCTCCTGCATTTCAGCTTCGGTAGCATCGCCGGCCTGGAAAAATTCGTACAGCACCCCGGTATCCTCCACCGTGGCCAATACCTTCTGAAAGGCGTCGGTCCAAACTTTTTTGGCTTTGATGGAGGCCAGCACTTTTTCGGCCTCTTTAGGGTGATCCCAAAAATGGGGACCAATAGTTATATCCTGTTCAATTTGCAGTGCATCGAGTTTCTTATCGATGTCAAAGATGCCTCCTCAGGGAAGTTATTCTATCCCTTAAATCCTGAACTTGTTCTTTAGTCATGCAGCAAATATAATGGTTTATGCGGGAAATTGGTGGGGTTTGGGGTGAAGTGTGTACATGGGGGAGTCTTGTTTTCGTGGATACCTGCATTTTGGCTTTATTGCTTCGAATTAGTCTGTATTCTTCCACCCAATGATCCTCCCGCTCAATTGCCGCGGGGGCTAGTCCTTTTTTGTCTTGATACAAAAAAGGACCAAAAAAAATCAAGTCAGCAGAAAGGCCTCTTGGCGCACGGGGCCTTTTCAGCACAAATCCGAAAACGCTGCGGGGCTGGAATGTTTTTGCAGTGAGACCCTTTCCGGCGCAGGCCTTTTATGCAAAAACTTCCTATGCCCCAACCCCGCGCTTTGGGCCGGCAGCGTTTCCGGATTTCTTCCGAGGCTTGTCTGCTGACGGGGAAGTCATTTTGGAAACCATAACCTTTTGTACATGAATTTAAACAAAGCAAGTATACCAGCTAAATCCACGCCCACCGGGTATGCAACAAGCTCTTCCCTCCCCCTAAAATAGGGGGAGGTGTCGACGTAGGAGACGGAGGGGGTAAACCCGCCTGCAGATCGGGTGTCCTAAAAATTCAAAGCATTGACAAAACACCGGAAGTTTTTTCATGCTGAGTTATAACGCCGATTGATTCTAAATCGAAAAGACAAAGGTGCCATCCATCACAAAACCTTTATATTTGGGCATCTAACCTGTTTATAATACATGAAAAAGATCTTTACGCTGATACTTTCAATCGCCCTTTTAACCGCATGTAATAAGGGTAACAAGGTGCTGCCCGCAAAGTCCCCTTTTGGCAAGTGGAATGGCGATTATGGCGTTTACGCAACCTACGATAGCAAGGGGATCCGCCAAACCTCAGACACTACATTTTTCAACAACAACTACGTGTGTAATTTTAATGCTGATAAATCCGGCAGCATCCTGGTTGGCATCAGCCCGATCTACAAGTTTAATTACTCGGTAAGCGGAACGCAAATAAACTATACCAATTATTTCTCGGTCGATGGCAATGGGAATAACCTAAACCAGGAGAGCAATTTCTCCGAAACCATAGCCACCATAACGGCAACCAAATTGACGCTGGTACGGGAGGCCTTAATAGCCAACACCGGCGGTAAAAGCGTTTCGACGGCATTTTTTACCCGGCTCAATTAGAGAGGGGTATGCAAAAAGCTCCTCCCTCCCCCTAAAATTAGGGGGAGGTGTCTCCGTGAGGAGACGGAGGGGGTAAACCCGCTTGCAGATCGGGTGTCCCCAACGTTTAACACACTCCATCCGTTGAAAAAAGCACCCCATTGGTTGAAATTCCCAACATACTTGTATCACCCGGCTTATTTGCCCCGTAAGGGTGAAAAACCAATTATTATGAAAGCAAGATCTATTTTAATACTGGCCATGATTCTGGCAAGTGTGAGTGCCTGTAAAAAGGATAAACACAACCCTCAGTTAACCGGAACCTACACCGGCATGTTTGATGCAAGACCCAATCATCCCACCAATGGCGCAGCGCAACCCGGTCCGTTTGCAGTGCAGTTGATAATTTCGGGTGATAATTTCCAGTCGGGGCAGAGTGCCGCTTATATTACGGTGGGCGGCGGTACTGTACAGGCAACCGGCAGCACTCTGAATTTTACCGACCTGGAAGCCTTCCCCGACAATACCTCCGTAAACACAGAGGCTGTGCTGAGCAGCAGTTATAATTATACCCTTAAGGGCGATAGCCTGTTGTTCAGCAAAACCGCGTTGAATGTAACCTATACCTATAAGCTGAAGAAACAATAAGGAGAGGCCCTGCGCGACCGATAAAGTTAAATATCGAACGCCCAATTTCGAATGTTGAATAATGAAGTAAACTTCGGCGTGGGACATTCGAAATTCATTGCGGAGGGTGCCATGGTGAGGCACTCGAACTATGAGCGCAAAGGCCCCAACGAAGTAAATGGTATCCAAAAACCCAGCACCCTCACATCCTTGCCGTCTTAATAAAGGCGTTTAACATTTTAACGGCCAGGTGCTTGTCCTGTATGTCGTTTGCGGGGCTGGTTGCCGGGTCCAGGTATTTTTTGAACGGGGTATTGCTGATGGTGCCGATGGATTTAAAGCCCATAGTCCATTCCGGGAAGTTTCTTCCGGCCAGCGGACCGCTGGCTATTTCGGTGATGCCTCCGTGTCGTTGGTCAAGCGAGATCCTTTTATAGGTTTCCAGCACTACCCCCTGCTCACCTTCCAGCAGCTGTATGAAGTTCCCGTCGGCATACAACAGCAGGCCGGTGATTCCGTTTCGGCTGTTGTTATGGGTACTGATTGCCAGCAGCCGGGTTAGCTCATCTTCCGTAAACCATGTAGTGCCTGCGCTCAGGTATAATATAAAATACATATTTCGGGCTAATTTGCGGTTTCATAACCGGGCATAAGGTGCGTCAAAGTTACTGCAAATATCCTGCCTTAAATTAAATCACACCGGGGCAACCTGAAAAAACTCCCCCACACTCAAAAGGACTGCCACTACCAACCGCTCACTGCTACTTTTCCAAAGAATGGCGTTGCCTGCGGCCCGGGCTGTACGTTCATACGCCTGCAGGCCTTAGGCGCAATTTTTGCAAACCATTAACCTGCTGCAAGGCGACTGCTTACTGTCTACTAAAAACTGCCAACTGATTTTGGGCCGGTATCCACTGCCATCCCTAATGCTTGCATCGGGGTTAATAAAAATTTGCCTCCTGCTGTCGCAAACACTTTTCGCTACCAAAAGCGACATTTTTCGGCAGCAGGGCGATTTTAGCAAATAGCCTCAGCGCCCAGGTCATCCTGGCCTTTAATTCAGCCTGCCGTTCCTTACATGGCACTAATTTTTTAGATTAGTGATATTTTGTATAATGTTGAAGATTTAACATAATTTTATAAAAATCAACCTTACGCCACCATGAAACTTGTTGCATTAATATTAATAGCCCTGGTTGCCGTTGAACATTTTTATATTTTATGGATAGAAATGTTTGCATGGACCACTAAAGGCCGGTCGACTTTTAAAAGCTTCCCCGCAGAATTATTTGAGCCAACCCGGGGCCTCGCAGCCAACCAGGGACTTTACAATGGTTTTCTTGCTTCGGGTTTAATATGGGCTTTGCTGATTAATGATCCGTTATGGTCAAAAAATGTGGCGATATTCTTTTTAAGCTGCGTGGTAACTGCCGGTTTATATGGGGGTCTCACCGCCGGAAAAGTTATTTTTATTAAGCAAATGCTCCCTGCTGTGATAGCCCTGAATGCTGTGATAGTGTGGATGTAAAACGATCATTTGTTTTCTTTCCCTGCTATTGCAAGCGCTTTTCCGCTGCCGCATAGCGTCCTTGTTGCCCGCGTTTAAGTTACCACATTGCACAGCCGCCCGGTTTCAGCGAATACTTTTTATTACTTAGTTGTCGTAGTACAGTCAATTGATTACCTATCAGTGAGCCTCCCCGATAAATCAGGGCGGCAGCGGAGAACAAGAACCTACCCCGTTCAGATAGCCGCTTCGCTCGCTATACAACCTATTTTTGTAAAATAAAATTTGCCAAATAGGCCAGGCACAGCAAGCCAAAAATATTGATGATCACGATATAAAAAAACGCAGGCTTTTTAAAGTTCAGCCTCTCTGTTTTAATGCTAAATGTAAAAAATATGAGCGAGGTGTAAACAAAGGCACATCTTAACTTGTCAAGCCGCGGATGTTTGCTGTTGGCCGAAATCTTAGGTCCGTTTTCCAAATCATAAACCCCTTTGTTCTTTCCGGCACCTTCAAAAACGCGTTCATAGAAAAAGAAACTGATCAGCGTAAACGTCAGCAGGAAAAAAATGGTCCATCCGAATATAAGTTCGCGGTCGTGTCCATAAAAATTCCAGTATTTAGGGAAAATATAAAACCAGCTGATTACCCATGTCTTATTGCTCCAGGTATAATCCTGGTAGTCAATATCCAGCAATTGGTAGCTATCCATCTGGCCGTTTGTATCAAAATTTTTCAGCAGTCTTGAATACAGTGCGTCAATCTGGTCCTCATATAACCTCGCCGGGAAGCTGCCCTGACTAATATAAAAATAGGTATAGTTCCTGATTACCGTATCCGTTAAACTTGCCGAGGGGAAGGTTTCTGCGATGTAGTCCTTATAAATGGCGGTCGGGGTAAGCACATTATAGATGGCCCTTACGTTCCATATTTTAGTTGCCTTTCCGTTAACAATTGTGTCGGTAGTGTATTGCTTTTTCAGCCGCTCCAAATAAGGCGTTAAAACCTTATCTTTTTTTTGGGGGTCGTAAAAACACATCCTAAAATGGGTGTAGCCTATTTTAACCTTGGTGATGTCGGAATTATAGACGTTTATAAAATGTCGCCTGTCCTTCCAGAAAAACTTTTCACGCGCCAGCGAGTCGAAATTGGCATTCGTGAAATCAACGGTGCGGCCTAAAAACGTATTGTGCGAAAAATCGATCAGCTCGGGCAAACTAGCATTATAAAAATACATGGTGGTAATGCTATCCGTAAAGATCCCCGACAGGAACAGGAATTTATGAAACTTGCACGATGAAAAATTCAGGTCCCTGAAAAACGTAGCGCCCGAAAAATCAGCAAGGCTTTTAAATGTAACCCCGGCAAATACAGCATCCTTCTTAAAGTATGCCGAAGCGAAATTCATACCAGGCGTGAAGCAACTGTTTGTAAAATACGTGTTTTCTCTGAAGATCTTCCCGCACAGCTCTGACTGGCCCAGGCGGTCCGAACTCTTGTAACAATAAACTGTATCCGTTTTAATTTGCCCAGAGTCGGCCATGGCCAGGGGTTTAATCCGCTGACTGGTGTGGTTGGCGCTGTGGCTGTTTATAAACAGCAACGGCAGCAGCAGGAGTGATAACGTTTTCATTGTACCTGTTTTATCTATAAATGTAAAACATCAACAACGCTAAAAAAAGGGGATTTTCCCGGTATTTTACTGTGGATCAAAACAATACGCCAAACCCGCTGTGGAAGCCGGGAGCATGGCCGGCTCGCCCCTCCCCACGTAATTATATACACCCATAACACGTGATTTTACCTATACGAACAGGTCTCCGCCCTATTGCCGGGGCAAGCTACCTTCATCTGTACAAAAAGCGATAAATTATACAGGGCCGGACAGGAGAACCGCTTCGGCCCCTGCTGCCGCAAGCATTTTTCCACCTCTGCATCGCGTCCTCGCTTGTGGCCCGCGTTTAGATAGCCCACTTGCACAACAGCAAAATCCTTATGTTGAACCCAAATATTTAGCTTGTTTGGCATATTTAGGCGCGGCTTACTTAGTTAGCGGTATACCTGTCAACTGGTCACCTATCAGCGGGCCACAAGTGAGGACACTTGCGGCAGCGGGGGGCTCGCTTCATTGGTAAAGCGGGCTACCGATCAGCAGACTTTAAGGCCATAGCCCTTCGGTAGCGGAGATTCTAATTTTTGAGAATTTCAATTTGTAGTAAATGGCTTTATGGTTACCTTAGTTGCCTGAACATTATCATGAGATACCCTAACATTATCCCGTTGCTTGCCCTGCTTATTTTATTTGGGTGCAAGAAAGAAAGCCCCCCTTCCAAGCCTGTACCAACCGGCTTTAAGATGGAGATCATCAAGGGAAACAATCAAAGCGACAGCATTGGGCATACACTCAAAGACAGCATCATCGTCCGCGTCACCAATAACAGCAAGTTATTGACCAATGGCTATTTGAGGTTCACCGGCTCGGGCTGCGATGTAAACGTCCCGACCGAAGTGCCGATAAATACCGGGATAGGTTTTTTTAAATGGCAATTGAGCGGCGTTATTGGCGCCCAGCAATTGAAAGTTATACTACTCGACTCTGCGCGTGTTGTACGCGACTCCTTAACAGTAACTGCTCATGCTGCCATGCCGCTTCACGGGTGGCAGCCATCTCCTTGTATGGCATCTTACAATGGCGTAAAAACCTTCTGCAGGTTGAAAACCGGGAAGCTTTTTGCCCTGTTCTTTAACTCTGATTTTCTTTTCTCTTCAGATGACAACGGCATCAGCTGGCATAAGCTCCCCGAAATTGAAGGGCATTACCCGATCGTAAATATTATCGCTGCACCAGATGACGGACTTTTCATCTTAACCCAAGGCAATGGGATACAGTATTCGCCGGATGGCGGCAAGACCTGGGTTGCGCGCAATAACGGGATGGCTAATTTTAGGTTTACAGATGACCTTTCCATTAGTCCTTTGGGAAAGATCTTTGCCTCCGATCATCCGAATGGCAGGCGTTATATAACGACTGATGATGGCGTTAACTGGAATACTACTGATTTGGGTATTTTCGAGCAGCCAAACGGCAATAATTACTTTATTGATAATTTCAGTACGCTGAGGGTTACAACCGATGGGGGACTATCTTACAAATACGTTTCGGTATTCCCCGTTACAACAGGCGTGGTGTTAGAATTTATTGATGTTAAGGGCAATATTTATGTTTCAAAGAGCACCAATTACAATAACCTGGCGCTCTGCCGTTCTACCGATAATGGCCTTACTTTTACAGCCGTTTACGCAGCTACCTATGTACAGGGTATACCGCTTGGGCTCGGACAGATGACAGAACAGAATGGCACCTTCTATTTTTATGTGTATGGCAGCGGCCTGATAAAAACCAGCGATTTTAAAACATTCACTAACATTTCCCCCGCATTTACAGAACAATCTCGGAGTTATATCCTCACCAGGAATAATCAGCTCGTAATTGGCCTGTATTACGGAAGTATTTATTATTACCTACCCTAACCCCCCGCCCGTTTAAGCATTTTGCTTAAATGCCAACAATTTAAGCACCATACTGTGTATCCAGGCAAAATGCCTGGATAGGCGGGGGATCTACAGTGCGTGATTATTAGAATTTGGTGGGAATTAATCATTGTCCAAAAAATGAAACCATTGATAATCAGCATGTTTAACAGAGTTCCGGGTGTTCCACGTGTAAAAATGGAACGCTTTGAAACGCAGTTTCGAGAATTCTCCGGTAAAAGCAACAAGGCTTCATGATCAATAATCATAAAGCCTTGTTTGTTAAAAATCCTAATTTTAAAATAGCTGTTAAGCCGGTTAATTGTGAAGCACCTTGTTTACCAGGAGGCCGCCGCTGGCCGAGTCGGTTAGGTAAATGGTGTAGATCTTCCCGGCCTGCAGATCGGTTACGTCGAAGTTTCCAATATTATTCCGTGACGCGGTACCATAAAACTGGACGGTAAGGGTCCCCGGGTCCACATATTTATAACCGCTCGAAATATCCCGCACCAGCGTTGTCACCAGGTCATCTCCCGCCGAATTTTTTATCGTGATAACCGATGGTGCAGCGTCGCTTAAATGGATGAACTTGACCTTTACCTTGCCATTGTTCGGCGTAGCCAGGTCGTCCTCAAAGGATTTCATCCTGGCCGATGAACCCTTACCAACAAGGTACACCGTAAAGCTTACGCCATTTGCGGTATAAAGAGATCCGGTTGCATAATCCGAATTTGTTCCGTCGGTTTTGAACTCCATAACCATGTTTTTGCCCGAGGGGGCTGTGATGTAGGCCGAGGCGTCGCCAAAGCTTAGTCCGCCGCTTACCAGCACCGAGTTTGCCAGGGTAAAACTCTGCGGACCGGATGTGGCCGCGGCGTTCACTACCTTGATGTTAAATTGCCCCGACGGATCGATGGTGTTTTTCTTACATGAGGTGAAGGATGCTGTTGCTATCACCAGCGCCAGGCCCGTGAATAGTTTTCTATAAATTGCTGTTGTTTTCATACTGTTGTTGTTTTTGCTTTTTTTATTTGAGATTTAAATGGCAACCGCTCCTTTTATGGAGCTGAGCGCCGTTACATGTATTTTACCCTGATGTCAATTTTCGGCTTCAGTTTAAGGTCGACTTTGAAATCGTCGAATACCGGCCTTTTCATCTTTTCCAAAAAGAAGTTAGAGAAGCCGAAGCCCTCCTTTGGCATTCCTATCAAATTTTTGTCGATTTTCCCGTTCCCGTTTTCATCGTCTACGATGGTGAATCCGTAAGTCCCTGGCTCGAGGTTACACTTTACGATGAGGGTGCCACTGTCGAGCGCCTTTTTGTCGAATGTGAATGTTTTGTAGGGCTGCTGCTTGTTGTAAGTTTCGTTATCCTTAAAAACATTAAGGATGATGGTTCCTTTTGCTGATCGTATCCCGGTAATTTTAACCTGTGTTTCCTGGGCTCTTATATACGAGGAAAGGAAAACAAGCGCCGCCCCAACGATGAGCTTAATGGCAAATAATGCTGACTTTTTCATAGCTGTAAAATTTAATTCTGGCATTGATTTTAGGCCAAAACTACCGGTGCCCGGAACAACCTACTCCTAAAAATTGGGCGAAGCGGGCATAATCGTGTCTGTAGGTTAATGTGGGTGGTTTGAATGGGAATGGATTTTGGGAGGGTAAACGATGCAGATAAAATCGGGTATCCACGTATTCCTCCCATTGTACAAAACATTCGCACCCGCTTTTGCCCGCTTCGGGGTTTAATATTAACTAACATTCAAACCATTAAGTAACTTTGTTTATATGCAGCAACGTTTACCCGTAAAGCGCTTAAATCGCCTTAGCTGGTTACTGTCAATAATTATTGGCATTATCTTCTATTTCGTCATTTTACATAATGATTCAGAAAAGCATGTATACCAGTTTACGCTGCTAACCATGTTGGGGATCTTATTGGTTGGATATGCTGATGTTGGCATTATGGTAATTTTAGCCAGGCGCCTTTCGCCGCGATCAAGGAAGTTTACGTTTTACCGGTGGGCATTAACCTACCCCGTCAGCATATTTATTTATTTGTGCCTGTGGCCGGTTTTTACCCGGCTGGGGGATAAGCCTTGGTCAATTTTGGACATGGGTTTATTCCTGGCTTTTACAGGGTCGGGGATAGTTATTAACGCCATGATTACCTTAATGCATGATTCCGTATTGTTATATGAGCATAAGCTGCACAGCGAACTGGAGCTTTCGCGGCTAAAGGCAGCAAATGCCGAGGCCATGAACCTGGTTTTAAAGCAGCAGATCCAGCCCCATTTCCTATTTAACGCGTTGAATACACTAAAGGCCCTTTATCATAAGGACACACAAATCGCCGACACCTATATTGTGCACATGGCCGGTTTTTTAAGGGCTTCGATATTTCACCAGGCATCCAATGTCTCTACCCTTGAAGACGAGGTTAAATTATTATCCGACTACCTGGAAATGCAGCGCATCAGGTTTGGTTCGGCCCTGGTGTGCACAATAAACCTGCCCGAAGAAACATTGAAGAAATTTTCGCTGCCGTCGTTTTCCTTGCAACCCTTACTTGAAAACGCCATCAAGCACAATAGCTTCACGCAGCAGGAGCCACTGATCGTAGAAATCAGCCAAACGGGCGACCGGCTGGTTATCAGCAATAACCTGCAAAGGAAAAAAGTAACCGTTGCTTCAACAAATTATGGCCTGGCTAACCTGGCAGAAAGGTATCGACTTTGGTCGGGCGATGAAGTAATAATCAGGGAAGATTCGAACACGTTTTCGGTAAGCATAAAATTGTTAAAAAATGAAGATAGTAATCATTGAGGATGAAGGCGTAGTTGCGGATGACCTGGAACTGAATATCAGGAAGCTGGTAGATGAGCCCCTGGATATAGTGCAGATCAGGTCGGTAAAAGAAGGCATTGCATATTTCAGGGAGGCCGAGGCCCCGGATCTGATCTTCAGCGATATCCAGCTTGGCGACGGACTTAGCTTCGAGATCTTTGTTAGCGGGCCGGTTACTGTGCCGGTAATTTTTTGCACCGCGTATGACGAATACGCGCTGGACGCATTTAAGGCTAACGGGATAGACTATATCTTAAAACCCTTTACCCGTCAAATGCTGGATGGTGCAGTGCAAAAGTACCGGCAGCTAAAAAAAGTGTTTTCTACAGATCAGACGCCGCAGTTCGAAGCGTTAATGCAGTTGCTGGCCGGCAAGGAAACACAAAAGGCAGCATCTGTACTGGTTTATCACCAGGATAAAATTATCCCGGTAAATTTGGAAGACATCGCCATGTTCTACCTTGCCAATGAAGTTACCCACATGCTCACCTTCTCCGGCAAAACCCTTTATCCCAACAAAACCCTTGACGAACTGGAAAAATTAAGCGGCAATACCTTTTTCAGGGCAAACCGCCAGTTCCTCGTTTGCCGCAAAGCTATCATCGATGTGTCGAGCTTTTTCTCGCGTAAACTCTCGCTTAACCTTAAAGTGCCCTTTAATGAAAAGGTGATCGTTAGTAAAGGTAAGGCCGCCCAGTTCCTCAACTGGCTGGCAAAAAATTGATTCGCTCAGTATTATTCCGGCCGGTTATTCTTCCCCAAAAGCCCATTTTACAGTTTTCTTTTAAGCCCCTTTTTTCCGCTTCGGTCACTAGTTTGCCCGCTTCGGCCATTTATCCCTTTTACGGCACCTGCTGAAGCCCCACTTTTGATTCAAATAAAAATAAATGCGGCCCCGGGTCGCCTACTTGATCAAAAATTAAAAGAAAAAAACTCATGAAAAAACTTATGTTAATTTGTTTAGTCCTTGTGTCGGCAAAGGGCTTTAGCCAAAGTATTATGCAACGCCTGGAATTTGGTATTAAAGCCGGTACAAATGTTTCAAACTTCACAAACGCCGATTTTCCTACTGATCCGTTAATTGGCTTCCATGCCGGTGCAACTGTCGCTTTTAAAATCACCAATAATTTTTTGGTGCAGGAAGAGTTCCTGTTTTCAACCCAGGGCGCTAAAATAAAAGGAGGGACCCTCGGAACCCAGGACCTGAAACTGTATTATATGGCCGTTCCCTTTCTGCTTAAATACCGCACCAATTCCGGGTTTTATGTAGAAGCGGGCACGCAGGTAGGTATCAAGGTTAAGGAGGATGTGGCGGGCATCAACACAGACAACTATGCTAAAAAGATCGACCTGGCTGCCGCTGGCGGGATAGGTTACCAATCGAAAATGGGCCTGGGAATTGGCGCGAGATACCTGTACGGCATCTCCAAAGTGGCCAACGTAAATGTATCAAACATTACAAACGACTATAAGAACAACAGCATCCAGGCAAGTGTATTCTACGTATTCTAGTAATCCCAAAAACTATAATTAAACACAGATCCCGGTTCGTTTTGACCGGGATTTTTTAGCAAATAATGTTTTATCATGGTTGAGGTTTTTAAGACTAATGTTGAAAGTTCAATGCAGGCAGAATTGTTGCTTGTGTTATTGCAAGATCACCTGCCCTTCACCGAAATCAATTTCGACCTGGAAGATTGCGATAACATATTAAGGATTAAGGGCAGTGGGTTTTGCCCCATAACCGTTATTCAAATAATGGAAGCCAGGGGTTTTGAATGTTGTGTATTGGATTGATTGAGTGGGATTAGAGTGTCTCTGAATAACAAAAATAAATATTCTATTAAACCCATAGAATTAATATACATTATAAAATCTTTTTCTATATTTGTCCCGGCGCTGATGGAAACATCGCCGCTTTATAACACAGGGAGCTGGCCGGCAGCAGCAGGTGGCTCGAATCCATCCCCTGGATCTTTTCGCTCATCTTAATATAGGTTGTAATTTGGTTAGAATCGAGCTCCCGCCCACCGGGAGCTCTTCTTTTTTAATTAATGGAGTGGTATACGTCTACGCCTTCCAGTTCGGGCACATCGCGGCTGTATTTTCTGCGATAGTCCTGTGGGGTAAGGCCGGTGATCTTTTTAAATACCTCGCGAAAGGTTTTGATATCGTTATAGCCCGCATCGTACATCAGGATATTGATATTCTGTGCACCTTTTTCCAGCGCCTTTTTCGCGGATTCGATCTTGACCCGTTGTAGATATTCAAATGGTGTATTTTGCGTAGCCTTCTTAAAACGACGGATAAAATTACGCTTGCTCATATTGGTATGATCGGCAATTTCGTCAATGTTTAGCTGCTGCTGGTGGTTTTGTTCTATGTACTGCTGAGCCTTTAAGATCTCATTGTCCTTATGCTGGTGCTGCCCCATAAATACGGCAAAGTGCGACTGGCTGGTGCGGTCCATATCCAGACTGAACATCTTGCTCGCCCAGATGCCCACATCGCGCCCGCAAAACTTATCTATCAGGTAAAGTACCAGGTTTAATGACGAGAATGCCCCACCACTGGTATAAATTCCACGGTCGTCTGTCATCACCTTATCCGACAGGAAATTCACATCCGGATACCTGCTGGTAATGTCGTCCTTATCAAACCAGTGCGAGGTGCAGGAGCGGCCCGCAAGCAAACCTGCCTCCGCCAAAAAATAGCTGCCGGAGCAAAGGCTGGCCACCTCGGCGCCCATTTTATTCATATTGCTTACCCAATTGATCAGCGTTTTATGCTTTTGGAGGGTAACGGACCTGTCGCCATAAAAGGCCGGCACTATGATTAGGCCGGGAGTTGCCACGTTGGTTATGGAGCTGTAACCAACGTATGGTTCGGGATTATGCAGATACGCGTTTTCATTTCCTTCGCCAACCAGCGTTATTTTAAACGGCACTGGTTTGCCCGATTCGTGAAAAAGCCTGTTGGTATGAATCAGCATATCCATAGCGCCCGAAACGGTGGAGAATACAGCGTCCTCGTGTATTAATATTGCAACTTCCTTCATGGTTTATATGGGTTATAATCTCAAATATAACGATTGATCTGGCACAAAAGCAACTATATGGGCGAAGTTTAACATTGTTCATGTTGTTTACATACTTCATGTTATCAAACTGTTAGCCGCAGATTTCTTCCTTCCCGCGTTTTTATTTAGCTTTAATGCAAGCAACATTGTTCATGAAATTAAAAAGCCTTTGCGTCCTGTTATTTCTGTTTTTTTGTGCGATGCAATTGCGTGCCCAGGAGGAGGATCTCGCTGCGAAAATTGATCAGCATAGCTATGACCCTTCCACTTTGATGTGGCAAAAAAAACCTGCGGCTAACTGGAACGAGGCTTATCCGGTTGGCAACGGGCGCCTGGCAGCAATGGTTTATGGCCGACCCAATAGCGAAGATATCCAGCTAAACGAGGATACCTACTGGAGCGGCGGACCTTACTCATCTGTTGTAAAGGGTGGTTACAAATACCTGCCGCAGGTTAGAGACCTGGTCAATAAAGGCCAATTTAAGGATGCCCAAGCCCTTTTCGGCAGAAAACTGATGGGTTACCCGATTGAACAGCAAAAATACCAGCCGCTGGCTAACTTGATGTTATTTTTTAAGCCGATGACGGATGTTACGGACTACAAACGCTGGCTTGATCTGCAAACCGGGATAACCAGCGTCCAATTTAGCAGCAATGGTGTTACCTATCGGCGGGATGTTTTTTCGTCGGCTGCCGACCAGGGGATTGCCGTGCGGATGACCGCCAGCAAACCCGGCAGCATTTCATTAACAGCAAGTTTACGCGGCGTACGTAATCAGCAGGAATCAAACTACGCCACCGATTATTTTAAAATGGACGCGCTTGGTAACGATGGCCTGGTGCTTACCGGGAAGTCTGCCGATTATTTAGGCGTCCCCGGAAAATTAAGGTACGATGCACGACTTAAGGCAGTCCCTGAAGGTGGCACCATGCACGTAACCGGTGCCGACCTGGTAATAGAAAACGCCGATGCGGTTACCCTCTATTTTGCCGCCGCAACCAACTTTGTAAACTATAAGGATGTAAGCGCCAACGAGCACGCAAAGGCTGAAGCCTATATAAAAGCCATCGCCGGCAAAGTGTATCAAACCATAAAACAGGGTCATTTAATGGACTATCAAAAGCTCTTTGCCCGGGTGTCGCTCAATTTACCTGCTACCGCAAATTCATGGCTGCCAACAAGTGAGCGGCTGGCGAATAGCGTAGCGGCGCCCGATCCGCAGCTTGCTGCATTGGCTTATCAATTTGGTCGTTATTTGCTGATCTCCTCATCCCGCCCCGGAACACAGGCGGCAAATTTGCAGGGCATCTGGAACAGCGATTCCAACCCCGCCTGGGACTCAAAATACACCACCAATATAAACCTGCAGATGAATTATTGGGCGGTTGAATCGGCGAACCTTTCGGAATGTGCCGAGCCGTTGATCAGGCTGATGAAGGAGGTGACCGACCAGGGTGCACAGGTGGCCAAAGAAAATTATAATTGCCGGGGCTGGGTTTTACACCAGAACACCGACCTGTGGCGCGTCGCCGCCCCCATGGACGGGCCAACCTGGGGCACATTCACCACCGCGGGTGCATGGCTCTGCGATGCACTTTGGGACCATTATCAATATACCGGCGATAAAAAATATTTGGCAGACATTTACCCGGTTATTAAAGGCTCAGTTGATTTTTTTATGGATTACCTGGTGAAGGACCAATCGGGCAAGTGGTTGCTGACTAACCCTTCGTCATCGCCCGAAAACTTTACGGGGAACCCCGGCAATGGTCCATACTTCGACGAGGTAACCGGCAGCATGTTGCCCGGAACAACCATCTGCGCCGGGTCGTCCATCGATATGCAGATCATTACCGACCTTTTTACCAATTATATTAAAGCAGCAAAGATCTTAGATGTTGATGGTGATAATGCCTTAAAGGTAGCATCCGCCAAAAACCAGCTTCGCCCGCAACTGATTGGCAGGGATGGCGCATTACAGGAGTGGACCGAGGATTGGCCCCAGCTTGAAAAACAGCACCGGCATTCGTCGCCGCTTTATGGTTTATATCCTGGCAATGTGTTTTCTATAAAAAATACGCCCGCATTTGTTGATGCCTGCAAGGCGGTGCTTAACCAGCGCGGCGATGGCACCAGCGGCTGGTCGCGGGTATGGAAGGCGACATTGTGGGCCAGGTTGAATGATGGTAACCGGGCCAATAGTATTTTAAAAGGGTATTTTAAGGAAGAAGTATACACACAGCTTTTTGCCAAATGCAGCGAGCGGATGCAGGTCGACGGCTCCATGGGAGTAACCGCCGCAATTTCTGAAATGCTTGTCCGCTCCAACAACGGCGTGATCGAACTTTTGCCTGCTCTGCCCGATGAATGGGCCGATGGTGAATTTAAGGGTGTTTGCACTACCGGTGCATTTGAGCTTGATCTGAAATGGCAAAAAGGCAAAATAATCCAGATGAAGGTATTGTCGAAACAGGGGCAGGTTTGTCATATCTCGCCCGGCGTTCCGGTTACTGTTACGGCTAACGGGAAAAAAGTCCGGTTCGAAAAGTTAAAGGATGGCTCCATAAAATTCGCGACGGATCCAGGAGAAACCTATGTTCTGAGGGTTGCAGCGCATTAGCAATAAACTTGTTACGAGATTTGTTTCGGCAATGCTTTATCTTTACCATATCCATTAACCTATCCTACCCGTATGAAATTTTTTTCACGGCTTTTCCTGTTCATTATAATTTCTGCCTTCCATTTAGGTGCTTTTGGGCAAAACCAGCTAAAATCAATAATAGCTAAGTTTGATACCATCCGAGCACGGCTTCCCATCGAAAAGTTGTACTTGCAGACAGATAAGGCAAATTATGTGCAGGGTGATACCATCTGGTTTAAGGCTTACCTGCTCGACGCGGATTACCTGACGCCATCCGTGCGCAGCGGCTTGCTATATGCCGAACTGGACGACAACGAAAACAATTGCGTTAAACGCATGATGCTTCCTTTGGTGGCAGGCATCACCTGGGGCAACCTGGCCATAGATGAAAAGGACATTCCGGAGGGGAGTTATACGCTTCGCGCTTATACCAGCTGGATGCGGAATTTTGGCGAGGACTATGTTTTTAGCAAAAGCATCTACATTGCGTCGTCAGGCAATAAATCGCAATTGGTGGTTGCCGGGTTTAAGCAGGACAAAAATAATATCCGGGCCAACATCCTCCTTACCGATTTGGACAGTCGCCCGGTACGGTTGCAAGACCTGCAACTAAGGGTATTAAACGGCAGGCGCACACTTTTTAAAAAAAACATGGCAACAGGGATAGACGGTCGGCTTGATCTGAATTTTTTACTGCCGGACAATACCCCCGCCAAACACCTGGCTATAACAGCGAAGGAAACCATTAAGGGTGCAGATCCTGTAAACCTCACCATCCCCGTAATACTAAACCGCACGGAGGATATTGATCTGCAGTTTATGCCCGAGGGCGGAAATATGGTGAGCGGCGTAGCTTCAAAAATTGGCTTTAAGGCAATTGGCGAAGATGGTAAGGGGGTTGACGTAAGCGGAGCGGTGTATAACAGCAAGCAGCAACAGGTGGCATCCTTCAAGTCCGGCTATAGGGGCATTGGCGCGTTTGAGCTGGTTCCGCAATCCGGCGAGACATATACAGCCCGAATTACCTTGCCAGCCGGTGCAATAAAAACCTATCCACTGCCTACAGTTAGCCTTAACGGCACAACCCTGCAATTAAGAAGGGTGCGGGGCGACTCAATTGAAGTGCGGATAATTACTTCAACCGTTGTGCCGGCTAGCTATTTTCTCATTGCCCAATCAAGAGGGGTGCCTTGTTATGCAGCGCACATTAAACCAAAAGAAGGAGCTGCTGTGGCAATTATTTCTCCCACCATTTTTCCTGCCGGCATTGCCCGGTTCACACTGCTAAGTGAAGCAAACCAGCCGCTTAATGAGCGGATAATTTATGTTGACAAGCACGACAACCTGCAGGTTGACATCACACCCGACCATCAGCAATATGCGCCGCATGATAGCATTGCCATCCGCCTGCAGGTTCACGATAAAAGTGGGAAACCTGTAAGAAGCAGCCTCTCCATGGCGGTGACCGACGACAACCAGGTAAAAACCGACAGTCTCGGCGGCAACATCATTAATAACCTGCTGTTCACGGCCGACTTGAGAGGAGCTGTTGAAGACCCCGGCTATTATTTTAAAGATAGTTCTGCAGCAAGGGCGACAGAACTTGACAACCTGCTGCTGACACAAGGCTGGACGGGCTATAACTGGAAGCAGGTGTTGAACCCGCCCGTAAATTTAACATACAGGGCCGAGCAGGAGTTTACGGTTACTGGTAAGGTTACCAATGTGTTCAATAAGCCGGTTGAAAAATCGCGGATAATATTGATGTCGAAAAGGCCGGTATTTGTGATGGATACTGTTACAGGTAAGGACGGGCGATTTACATTTAAAGGTTTTTTTCCGATTGACACAGCCGCCTATGTAGTGCAGGCGAGGCGGAAAAGCGGCAGCAGCTTTAATATGGGCCTGGAAGTTGATGAGTTTGTCCCGCCTCTTTTTAAGCTGTCGGCATGGCAAACCAGGCCATGGTATGTAAATAGCGATACCTTGTTACTGCAAAACCGAAGCAATAAACTTTCGCAGCAACTGGCAGAGGAAAAGGTATCGGGCCATGGAAAAATGCTGGGCGAGGTTGTTATAAAGGATAAACGAATAATTAAGGATTCCAAAAACCTGAACGGCCCCGGCGAAGCTGACTTTATTTTGGATGAGAAGGACATGGAAAAGGCTAAAAATAGCACCTTATATGAGTTGTTACAGCAGAAGTTCCCCGGCTTTTCGAAATTTAGGGAAAATGATACCGTGGTGTATAGGCTTAAAAACCACATCGTTAATTTTATATTCGACGGCGTGCCCATCAAACAGGTGATGCTGACTCCCGACCTGTATATGGATTATTTGACGGCCACCGATATAAAGGGCATTGAAATAATGTACTCTGCTAAGTATGCGTCGGCTTACGACCCTAACTTTATGTTTAAGGAAACGATGCTTAAGGATCGGGAGATACCCGTTTACCTGGAAATAACAACTTATTCAGGCAATGGCGCATTTATGAAAAAGGTGCCGGGGATTTATGTCTATAAGCCCTTGCCCTTCACCCTGCCAAAGCAATTTTATCGCCCTAAATACAGCATCAATAGCCAGGTAGCCGGAACAGACCAGCGCTCCACCATTCATTGGGTGCCCAATATCATCACAGATAGTGCCGGCACTGCCATGGTTTCGTTTTACAGCGCCGATAAACCGGCCGGGTATACTATAATAGTGCAGGGCACGGATTTAAACGGGCAATTGGGGTTTGCATGGCGGAGGATTTTGGTGCATTAGTGGGTAGATGAATATCCCCGCGATATGTTTGTTTTTCGGTTTAGACCATCAATAACAGATAGCCGGCGAGCGCTCCCCCCAAAACAATAAAGGCACTGTTAAGCTGTTTGAATCGAAAAAGAATAATGGCGCTGCAAACGGCTATGGCAATCTCACGCCAACTGGTCAGGCTATCCCGGCCCAATTGGTAGCAAACCACCAGGATCAGTGCAATTGACGCAACGTTAACTGCATTTAAAAAGGCGGCGAATAATTTAGATCCGCGCATTTTGCGAACCAGCGGATTGAGCAACGCGACAAACAGGAACGAAGGAAGGAATATGCCTATTGTTGAAACCACTGCACCGCTTATCCCATTCACCTGGTAGCCAATGAAAGTTACAGACGAAAAGACCGGACCAGGCGTGAACTGCCCCACCGCAATGGCGTCAATTAACTGCCGGTGAGTTATGACACCCCTTGCCACTAATTCGGCATCAAGAAATGCAAACAGCACGTAGCCGCTGCCATAAAGAATGGCGCCGATCTTTAAAAAGGAGAGAAACAAGCTGATGTTTGATGCACTGAAAAAGCGGGAATCTGTGGTATGCAAAAAAGCTATAGGGAGAAATGACTGTAAATTCTGAGAGCGTTTTAATCTAATAGCCGCCAGGCCCAAGGCGACAAACCCGGCCCCGAATAATACCAGGATTTCAGAAACACCCCATAAGCTCAATAATAACGCGGCCAGCCCGATAATCCCCAGTTCCACGGTTTGCAGGGATTTTTTAGCCAGCGGATAGATAGCCGCAATAATAACCGCGATAATGGCAGGTTTAATGCCATAGATAAAAGGCTGTACCTGCGGCAACTGCCCATAGACTTTGTAAAGGGCGGCAAAACAGCCGGTAATTAATACTGCAGGCATAATAAAGCAAGCGCCCGCTATAAGCAATCCCTTCCAGCCACCTCTTTCCTGGCCAATATGTATCGCCATCTCGGTACTGTTTGGCCCGGGGATCAGGTTGGTGGCCCCGATCAGGTCAAGAAAATGCTGTTCCGTAAGCCATTCCCTTTTTATCACCACCTCTTGCCGCATCATTGCAATATGTGCGGCCGGGCCGCCAAAAGCGGTAAACCCCAGTTTTAAGAAAAGGCCGGCCAGTTCCCTCAAGTCGCTTTTATCTTTTACAGGAAGCAGATCTGCCATTGATGGTTTTATTTGACGTTTAACGGATGTTCTTCCTGATGCGGCTCAGTGAGGTGGGTGTAACGCCAATAAACGATGCCAGGTATTTCTGGGGGATCTTTTGGATATAGGGCGGCTTGGTCAGCAGGTCCAGGTAACGCTGCTCGGCAGAGTCGCGCTGCAGGGCGGTAAAGCGGTCGATTAGCGTAAGTATGGCATCCTCCCAAAACCTCCGGATCATTTCCTGCATTTTTGGGTGCGTTTGGTAGAGTTTGGTAAGCTCGGTTTTGGGCAGGTATAAAATCTCGCTGTCCTCAATCGCCTGTAAAAAATAGCCCGACGGCTTCTCGCTTATAAAGCTGTAAATATCAATCGCTGATGAATCTTTAAAGGCAAACCAAACAGATACTTCTATGTCCTTATCCACATAATACAGGCGCAGGCAGCCGTCATCTACAAAAAAAAGGTCCTTGCAAACAGCACCCTCGGTTAGCAGAAAGTCGTTCTTCTTAACCGTTCGTGTTTTAAAGCGGCCAACGATGTCGTCCATTTCGGCGGCATCAAGTTGAACATACTGGTTAATGAAGTTTTTTAGCCCGGCCGACATCTGGATCAATTTGAGTTTTTAAAGATAGCTGTCCGCCATGTAAAATGGAAATTATGCTCAAAATGGCGGGGGAGATCGCTTTAAAAAACAGGAGGCTCCGCTGGAGCCGTTAAAACATCGTCTTATATCCTATAAACAGGTAGTTCCGCTGGAACTATTGCGGGTTTCAAACAAGGACTCCGGCGGAGTCACCTGTTTATAGCATAAATGGATATAACGAATGGCTCCATAGGAGTCCACTAACTGCCATCTGGTTTAAAACGTTTCCTTGAAAAATGGCAGGGGTACAGTAAGTGTCCCCCTGCCATTTTGGGTATTAAGCGGATCATTTACCGTGAATATTATAAAAATTATAATCGGTCATGGGCGCATCGGTAAAACCTAAGTTACGACCAATGGTGATGATCTGCCCGCGGTGATAGGTGCTGTGGTTCATCACCTGCATAATGTATTCAAAGTTCTGAAAGTTGCATTCAAACCAGGGGCTTTGAACCAGTGTGGCTTCTTCAATTGCCTCGTCGGTCATTTGTTTTACATAATCAGCAAAAATGTCTGATTGTTCAACAAGGCCCTGCAGTACCTCGTCAAGAGTGCCTGTGAATTCTCCAAATCCGTCAGGCTCACTTCTTTTTATAACAGAGAGCCAGTATCTTTGTGTATTCCAGATATGTAACGCTGTAGCCCTAATAGAGTTAAAACTCGATGGCACTTCTTGCGCCAAAACATCGGCGGGCTTGGTGCGCAGCCAGTTTACCAGCGTTGCATTTGCCCACAAATTATAGTCGGCATAGTTCTTCATTAAATAAACAATTGGCGATACGCTTACTTCGATGGTTGATTCCTGTTGTTTCATGATTGTTGTTTTTTTGATCTTGAAACAAAGGAACAACCCGCTGGTGACAACCCTATGTCAGCATGTTTTTTTTAAGAGAAAAAAATGTGAAAATTATTGTAAAACGTCGTTTTAATCACAAAAAAAGAGGAACAGGCATACGGCCCATTCCCCTCTTAACAGCGAGTGCTCTTAAATATTATTTCATGCTGTCATGAATCTTATTGATGGCATCCAGGTGCATTTGTACCGTTGGAGCAACTTTAGCGGCAAATGCCTTTAATTCCGGGTCCTTACAATCCTTGGCGGCCATGTTCATCAAATCCAACGTTTTTTTATGCCCGTCAACCATGGCATCTACATAAGCCTTGTCGAAATCCTTCCCCGAAAGTTTTGAAAGGTCATCCAGTTTCTTTTGATGATCGGCATCCGGAGCGGCGGGCAGCGTAATGTTTTTTGCTTTGGCGATGGCCATCAGCTCCTCGTTTGCCTTGCTATGATCCTTAACCATCATGTCGGCAAAGTTTTTAACCTGTGCGTTTACCGCTTTGGTTTGTGCGAGCTTACCAAGGGCAACTTCGGCGAGTCCGCCGTTGGCGGCAGCTGTTGCAAATTTTGAGTCATCAGTGCTAACAGCCATGGCTCCCGCCTTGGTGGTGTCCTTAGCCACCGAATCCATTTTGGTAGTATCCTTGGTTTTATTTAAACTGTCGGCATTTTCTTTTGCGTCCTTTGGTTTACTGTTACAGCCCTGGAACGCATAGGCTGCAATTGCGATCATGATCGCGTAACTTAACTTTTTCATAGGTATAAGATGGTTTGTTTTTAATATTTAATTAAAACAAATAATATACCAATAAGTTTTTTAACCTATAAATAATATTTAATGGCGGGATTTTAGGTCAATTCCTTCATCAGTTTATCAAACGCCTCCCGCAATTCAGCAAGTTCAGTTTCAAGCTTTGTTACGCGTGCTTCCAGTCCGCTACGGCTAACGGGGGCATCATCATTAAAATCATCATCATTAAATTCAGGGACGCCACAAAGCAGGTGAGCATAACGGGTTTCCTTTTGCCCTGGCCGGCGTGGTAACTGCATTAAAAACGGCATTTCGGGGCTGCTCAATCTTTCCAGCTTTTCCTGTACTTCTTCGATCGATTCAAACTCATACATCCTGCCCGAGTTCGTATTGATCTCGCCCGGCGTTTGCGGCCCGCGTAGCATCAGTAAGCTAATTATGGCAACCTCTGCCGGCAATACCGGGAACACAATGGCAAAGTTATGCTTGTATTTTATACTGCGGATGGAGCCGCCTGTTGCTGTGGAAATCAATCCGCGCCGCTTTAAAGTGTTAAGTGCCGTGGCAACGGTATCCTCATCGTAATTAACAACAGGTCTGCGCGATGTTTTCTGGTTACAGGCCAGGGTAAGGCTGTTGATGGTCATGGGGTAATAATCGGGCGTGGTTTTGCTTTTTTCCATCAGCACGCCAAGCACACGCAGTTCTTCGGCAGTAAGTACAGGTAAAGTTATCGGTGAGTCCATGGGGCTAATATATGTTTTTTATTAATTTGTGAATTAGCGATTTAGTGAATTAGTGATTGGATGAGTTGGGAATTGGCGAATTAGTGATTGTGAAGAAACGGCAAAGCGTTCCTGTCGCGCGCAGAGTTGACCCACCCGGCGACGTTTCGCCGGCCGACCTCCCTCCGCTGCGCGCAAGGAGGTAAGAAGAGTTAGGTTAAAATCGACATCAAAGGACTCTCTTATAAATCCAAAATCGAAAACTCGACATCCGAAATAATTTCGCAAATTTGTAGAGATATGTCGCTGTTCATCGCATCGTTAAATTCTGGGAGTAACGGTAATTGCTATTACGTAGGTAATGAGCATGAAGCCGTGTTGATCGATGCGGGGATCTCCTGCCGTGAAACAGAAAGGAGGATGCTGCGGCTTGGCCTTTCCATGCAAAAGGTAAAGGCAATTTTTGTGTCGCACGAACATTCCGACCATATCAACGGGATTCCTGTTATCGCCAAAAAATACCGTTTGCCTGTTTATATTACCCCGCCTACCTTGCAGCGCGGCGGTTTAATGCTCGACCAGGAACTGGTGATTTCCTTTGCTGCTTTTGATACCATTATTATTGGCGATTTGCATGTTACCGCATTCCCCAAGCAACATGACGCCAGCAACCCGCATAGTTTTTTAATTACCTGCCGGGATGTTAAGGTTGGCGTATTTACCGATATCGGCATTGTTTGCGAAAACCTGGTTAATCATTTCAGCCAGTGCCATGCTGCATTTTTGGAAGCTAATTATGATGATGAAATGCTCGACAAAGGCGGCTATCCATATCATTTAAAACGCAGGATTCGCGGAGGGCAGGGCCACTTATCAAACAAGCAGGCGCTTGAGCTTTTTACTACACATAAGCCTGCGTTTATGACGCACTTGCTGCTATCGCACCTATCAAAAAATAACAACGACCCGCAACTGGTGCAGAACCTGTTTGACGATTGCGCCGACGGGGTAAATATTATCGTGGCTTCAAGATATATTGAAACGGAAGTTTATTACATCAGCAATATGGCTAACGATGTACCGGTAAGTAAGCCGCGCAGGGTTGAGGTTACCGTGCAGCAGATCTCGTTATTTTAGTTTATCAGCCTGCCGCTTAAATCCACTGTGCGGGCAAAGGGGTTCAAAAAACGGTTGGTCAATACCGCAAACTCGCGGCGCGAAATGGGCCGGTTTAAATCAAAATCCGACTTAAACTTATATTGTGCTTTCCAGGCCTTTTGCATGCTGTTGCGCAGAACATTAATATCAGTTAGGGTATAATCGCTGATGAACGACAACGTATTCCCAACGGTAAATTTCTCGCCCGGCTTTTCCTTGTTAAACCACAGGAACGCGCGGGTATAAAGCTCGGTTAATACGGGCTTTACCTCAGCGGTACTAACTGCCGAATCTGGCTTAAATATAAACTTAGCCGTATTGCCAGCCTCCCGCCATCCGCCTATTAACATTCCGGTAGCAGATACCTGTTGAACAGCCCGCCATGCCGGGTCGCTTTGCTTGACATCAGTGAATGGCAACAGGTAACCTTTAAAATCCAGCAACTCACCCTGGATTGTCCGGGCGTTTAAATGCTGGGTAGTGGTTTTGAAGAATGCGCAAAAGGCGGCGATGGTTCCGGCGCCCTGGCCTATTTGCAATTGCAGGGGCAAATCCTGGATATTTTTATTGCCCGGCAATACCTTTTCAGTAACTAATATATTTTCTACACCGGTTACCAGCAGACTGCTTATCGGAATGTAAAATGCAGGGAAGCCCTGATCTTTTTCATCTGCCAGCTGGCCCGGCATCGCCATACCCGTAGCAATTGAAGTGCGGTATAATTTGGTGTTGCTGTTAGCCTTTTGATCAAAAGCGCCACGAATCTTTCCGCCCGCTTTTTCAGCAACCATGGCGGCTTCGGTAGCATCAATAACCACCCTTGCTTTTATGGTAATTGTTTTTCCGTTTTGTATGAGATTAACCTCCCAGCGGTCGCCGTCCTTTTTTATAGCTGTAAAGGCTGAGTTCTGGTAAACCGTGAGGTTTTTAACCGTATCCGTAATTTTTTTTAAGGTAGATGAGCCCGTGCCGGGGTCGAACCTTAGCGCTGCGTTTTCTGCCGTATCATATCCGGCTGTTTTGCTGTAAGTTTCCCGGATGTGCCTGCGGAACTCGCCCCATATTCCCGATGGAATATCGTTATTTTCCTCAACGGTTACCATCTGCCCGGTAATGCCGCTGCCACTTATTTTAAAGCCATCATCAGCCAGTATGGTTTTCACCTTGCTGCGGGCGCATTGTATAGCCGCCGCAACCCCACCGGCACCGCTACCGATTACCAACGCATCGGTTTTTACGGTTTGCGCATAAAGAAAATGACTGCTGAGTATTAGGAGTAGCGTAACAAGCCGTTTTATCATGAGGGGAACTAAAAGGTACAGAACGCTAAAATAGCGCAAAACCTTGTTGAAGATTAAAATTATACTTAATTTAAATTTTTTTAACAATTATGACCAACGCGCAATATCCAATAGGGAATTTTAAAGCCCCTGTATCGTACACACCCGAAGACCTCCGCAAGTGGACCACCACCATTAAAGAATTTCCCGGCCGCCTGCGCCAGGCAATTGTGAACCTGAATGAAAAACAGCTGGATACCCCCTACCGTACCGGTGGGTGGACTATAAGACAAGTGGTACATCATTGTGCCGACAGCCACATCAATTCTTTAATGCGTTTTAAGTGGGCGCTTACTGAAGACAACCCTACAGTAAAACCCTATGAGGAAGCCGATTGGGCCCTGTTGCCGGATTACCGCCTGCCAGTTGAATCATCATTAAAGATCCTGGAGGGCGTTCACCAGCATTGGGTTGCGCTGCTGGAAAGCTTTAACGAGGAGCAATGGGAACGCACCTTTATGCGCCCATCCGGCGAGAAAATCCCGCTTAAGAGAGCGCTTGCATTATACGACTGGCACAGCAAACACCATTTAGCGCACGTAACTGAAACGGTGAAGGGGTTTTGATCGCTGATTTAAGCTGATAAATTGGATGCCGCTGATTTTAATTGATCTTTTACTGTTAAATAATTGGCAAAAATAAACTTACGAAGTTTTTGAAACTTCGTAAGTTTTCAGCTAAAAGGCATCAGCTTCATCAAAAAAATCTGCCAAAATCAGCGATCAGAGGTTAAACAAATTATACTCCAGCCTCACCAAATACATATGATCAGTGTTGCGCTGCATAGAATTGTACAGCGGAATGCGGTACGAAAAATCAACCCTGATGGTACTGTTAAAAATAAGCTGTACCGCCGGGGCCGCGTCAAGATAGCTTTGGCCGTAACCAGGGTTTATCTTTCCTAAAAACTCGGCGTATACGTTTACGTTGGTCTGGCTATAATCCTTATAAGCCTTAGGTAAAAGCAGGTAGCCTGACGACAGGGTGTACGCAACTGCATTCGTAGCATATGGAATTGGAATGCGGTTTTCTCCGGAGTTATTCCAATCATGCAAATAACTTACGGACCCTGACAGGGCCAGTTTATGCAATAACTGTGTAAATACCACGCCGGTTTGCAACCCTGAATTATCGCCCTCGAGCGTAATTTCCTGGTTTACCACCGGGTTATTGATAGCGGAAAGCTTTGCAAAAAACGCACCGCGAAAGTGCTTCTGAACAGAATCAACAGAAAGGAAACGGTATTTGGCATAGACGCTACCGCCCTCAAAATGCTGGTCGCTATGGTAATAATCGGACACATACAGGGAGCTATGCAACATTAAATTTCTGCTTGCACCATACATCAATTCCAGCGTGCTGCGATTTTTATATGCCGGGTTAAAATAGCCCTGGTTTTCAACCCTGATGCCTAATGAGTTTGTGGCCATGTTGCTGGCAGGTTCGGTATTTACATAAAGCTCCTGCGAAAAGGCGGGACATGCCAAACCAAGCAGGCATGCCGCCAATAAAATATACTTCATAAACAGGTTATAAAGCTTAAATGGCTACGTGATAAACCCTGCCTTTTGCAGTGCCGGCATCGGCAATCTGGCCCAGGTATTTTTTGGATACCGATTTTGGCGCAAAGCCCTTGTCGACGATAGTTACAACAGTTGGCCCCGTGCTTACTTTATCTGCACCTGCCATTACGTGAAATGTGTCGCCACCATAACTAAACGAATTATCGGCAACTTTTACGTTGGCAAAATCAAACGTAGCCTTAAGGCTGTTTACAAAGAACCCGGCATCCTGTACCTTTTTGCTGATCTGGTCGAAGTTAACCTGTTCGCCGCTTTTAAAGGTAAGCAGGTAGGTGTTGCGGATCAGGTCGGTTTTAATTTCGCCTATAAACGGCAATGTTCTCAGCGCCTTTTCAGTGGCCTTGGCGCATAAGGCGCAGGTAAGGCCGCTAACCTGTAGTTCGGCTTTGGTAAATTGAGCTTTTGCTATGCCTGTGGTAAGTACCAGCAGGAGTATAAATATTTTAAGGATTTTCATGTCGATCAAAAATTAAGGATAAATCTAATATTAATTGTTTGCGGATGTAGCGTTAAAACTAACCGCGCTAAATATAACTGGCTTATTACAGACAGCATTAAACACATTAATTATTGATCAGATAAGAAGCTGCCTTAAAAACTTAGGCGTTTTATTAGGGGGAGGAGGATCGGGCCGGTTTTTAGTGGCATTGCAAATAAGTAAATGAGGCCTGGTGCGAAAGTGCGGGGCGGCCGGTATAACAGGTACAGCTAAAACCGGAGCTTTAGCCAAATTGCTTGTAGCCTGCACCTGGTGTGCATCTTTAACCTTTACCTCGAAATGCCTGTCTTTACAGCATTTCATTGCGCCCATTGTGCTATCACAGCTTTTGGCAGGGGCATTAATACTTACTGCGGCAAGGGTGTTGCAGCAATAATGCAGGTTAACAGCAAAACCGGTTGCTGTAATAAAATACAACAACAACATTATGGAAACTGCTAACCGCCTGATCATAAACAAAAATAATGTTTTTTATTCTACAAAAACAAATGGGAATAATTGCCTGCATTGACAGCAGGCAGTTATTTCGAAGCTTTTAAACGATTACTTAACAGCAAACTGCCCAACTCTGTAAGTGCCAACCAACGGGCGGAAGGCAATATTGATGCGGTTATAACTATTGATCACGGTAACAGCCAGCGTTAGGTCGATCAGTTCTTCGTCGGTAAATTGTTGCTTTGCCTGCGCGTAAATCTCGTCGGCAACCTGGCCGCCGGTTATCTTCGTTACAGCTTCGGCCCAGGCAAGCGCTGCGCGTTCGCGATCAGAATAAAAAGGGGCCTCGCGCCAGGCATCCATTACAAACAGGCGCTGGTCGCTCTCGCCATTGGCAAGCAGGTCCTTCGAGTGCATATCAAGGCAAAAGGCGCAACCATTTATTTGTGAAACCCTGAAATAAACTAAGTTTAAAAGCGATTGCTCAACCGGCGATTTCGTAAGATATGCACCCAAACCATACATCGCCTTCATTGCGTTCTGACCTTTTTCAAAGGCATTAATTCTCTGTTCCATTTTATAGTATTTAATAATGAATTATACTGTAATGACGAGCGGGCAGCGCAATACGGGACAGCTAAGATTATTTTTATTTAGAAAAATTGTTTCCTCGAAGTTCGAATTCTATTGTATCTGTCAAAACAAAGTTTTAGGTTGCGCTTCAAATCTGCCTTATTTATGAAAACCGCACTGATATTATTGTTTTGCCTGTTTAGCTGTACTGTTGGTTTCGCCCAAATCTCTGCCCTGAACCAAGGCTGCACCACCGCTCCAAATTATTATACAGAACTGCCCTACACAAGCATAAATGGCAAGCTGCTAGTTGATGTGGAACTATACGGTAAAAAGCATAAGTTTCTGTTTGATACAGGAGCGCCTGTGCAACTGAGCAACGAGCTGACAGCCGAGCTGAAATTGACTGCGGTAAATAAAATTAATGTGGGCGATGTAAACGGCGCAACAGATTCTACTCGTGTTATGCGGCTTGAGATTAAATTAGGCAACGTGATTTTTGCCGATGTACCGGCAATTAATGTTTTTCCGGAAGTTTATAAGTGCTGGGGCGTCGACGGTGTAATTGGCAGCAACCTGTTACGTAATTCAATAGTACGAATTGACGCAGACAGGCATGTTATAGTTTTGACTGATCATGCTGATAAGCTATCACTAAATCCGGGGCATAGCCTGCCACTGAGCACCCCGGATGCACAAAGCACGCCAGTTATACAAATCAGCCTCAATAAAAAATTGAATTTAACCCTGCCCTTTGATACCGGCGATAATGGCTTTTTACGCTTCTCCGAAGATTTAATGACCCGGCTTGATAAAAAGGGCCTTTTTAAAACACTTGCCAAAGGTTACGGAGCTAACCAAATTGGCGCACTTGGACTACAATCAAACGCCGAAAAATACCTGCTGAAAATTCCGTTTCTAATGATTGGCTCAACTCGCTTTAATAACGTTATTACCCAAACCAGCAAAGGCGGCATACCCGGCGTGGGCACCAAACTGCTCGACTATGGTAGCGTAACATTGGATTTTATTCATAGTAAGTTTTATTTCGACGCCAAAGATGAAACCACCGATCTTAACGAAAAGCAGTGGCCATTTCAACCCTCGTTGTCGGGCAATAAGTTAGTTGTCGGTGTAGTTTGGGATAAGGGTGTTAATGTTGTAAAGCCCGGTCAGCAAATCATTGCAATAGATGATAAGGATTTTTCTGTGGTAAACATTTGCGATATGGTTAATAGCAAGCCCTTATTGTCAGGCAGGGAATCCGCGATCATTACGTTGAGAGATGCGGATGGGAAGGAAAAAAAGGTGCCGATCAGCCGGGAATAATGATATACGATAACTACAACAGGTGGATATTTAAATCCTTTTCACCAAAATCCATCCCAAAGCAACTAACGTAGTTATTAAATACGTATACATTAAAAGGTTGGTAGTTATGCCTGCTCGGTAACAGGCAATCAACATAATAATTTCTACTTTTATTTTAGCAGTATACATAAAGCGGCAAAAAACCGTTATTCAACTTATTATTATTAACTGCGTACATGATTTAGTTTATATGGGAAAAGTTTACAAAAGTTACCTTCGGGCATGTACCGGGGTATTATTCTTATCGGTATTAATGGCATCCTGTAAAAAGGAGAGCACCAATAAAACCACCACTACAATAACCACGCCGGCCGTACCTATTGCCACGCTTGGGCTATATGAAGTGCAAAGCACCATGTACCGCCGGGTATTTATTGGCGTTGCAGTGGGTACATCCAAAACTGTTTATTATAGCGTTTTTGACACAGGCTCATCAGCAATGACCCTGCAGGCTGATAGTACGTTCATTCCCAAGTCAATGTTTAATGATAACGGATTTATAATTCCCAACGACTCGCTGAACGTAAATGGTATAACAATTACCAAGCAAACGGCAGTTTTAGCCTATGGCGATGCTACAAACGGAACAAAGGAGTATGGCAATCTCGCCTACGCAAAGGTTACCATTGGCGATGAAAACGGTTCAGTAACAACGAAACGGATTCCGTTCTTCCTGTATTACAAAGCTATTGACGCACAAAAAGGCACGCCCCTGGGACTGCACGAAAATGATGTGTTTGGCGTTGGCCCATATAACAAGTTTCAAAACCTTTCTATTGCCAGCCCGCTAAGCTATTTCGACATGCCTGCTAATGTAACACAGGGCTTCAAGCTTTCTAAGTTTGTGCAAGCATCTTATTCAGGTAACGGTACGTATGTAAGCGACCTGCTGACCATTGGATTAGTTCCCGACGATCTTAGTTCAAAATCGGGCTTTGTTATGCACCCGCTTACGCTTACTACCAGCGGATACTCTCCAAATATTCCAGCCAGTATTACATATAGTGGTAAAACCATACAAGGAACATTGTTATTTGATACGGGTACACCCGCCTTTTCTAATATAGAAGATCCAAACGCTGCGGCCAATACAACAATATTGCCGGATAAATCAGTTGTTACAATTACAACAACCAGCGGCTTTTCTTATACCTATACAGTTGTAAATACAAAAGCCGCAACTCACAACCTGACACAAATTGAGAAGCCATCGTTTACCGGTGACCCAAGAACAATTTTCAGTATAGATTTCTTTAATGATAACCAGTTTTTATTGGATTATACAAATCACAAAATAGGGTTAAAGAATTAGGGAGGAGCCCAAAGTAAAAAGTCTTGAGTCCCGAGTCTGCTGTAACGCAAACCCAGGACTCAAGACTTCGAACTTAAGACTCAGGACTAACTAGTATTTAGCAGGTGTTCCCGGTTTCGGTGTGGATTCCTTTATAAAGTTTCTAAGGCTTTCTGCAGCGTTAATAACATCGTCCTTACGCAGGTACATCATGTGGCCGCTTTTATAACCTTCCCATTTTAAACGATCCTTAAGACGCCCGCTTGGGTCAAGTTGCCAAAGGCTGTATTTAGCGTTAAAGTAATCGCAGGCGCCATCATAATAGCCTGATTGGATCAGCAAATGCAAATATGGGTTTTGTGCGATAGCCGAACGCAGGTCCTCGCCGGTACGGTTGTTTTTATCGTCCCATGGCCATACGTTCCCGAACATGTTGTATTTCAGGTCGGTTTTATAATTCAGCTCATCGCGCAGGTAAATGTTGATAGCTGGTGTAAACGCGTGAAGCCATGCGGTGAGTTCTGCGTTATAATCCGGGCTGGTGCCCCCGGCCTGGCGGTCAATCCCTTTATAACGTGAATCGAGGCGACCAACGGTAAAGCCCTTTTCGCGCAGCAGTTCTTTCCAGAATAGGTCGTACGAAACATCAAGGTTATTGTCCAAATATACCTTTTCAGAAATACCGCTGTAGCGCGCCATTTTTTCGGCGATGGTTTTGCGTTGCGCATCATCAATAAAGCCACCGCGCGATAGGGCGGGGATCAGCTCATTAATCGTGAAGTTTTCAACCTCGGGCAAAAACGCGGTAAGGTCCTTTTGCTGAATATCGGCAGCCAGCATACCATGGTACCAGGCGGTAGCGGCAAAATATGGCAATTTCAATGCAGCCTGTACAGGGCCGCTGCGCTCGATGCCCAGGTCGGTTGGTGATACCAGGATCACGCCGTTTAGGTACATCCACTGTGAGTTTTGCAGCTCGAGCGCCAAACCAGCTGCACGGGTGGTGCCGTAGCTTTCCCCAATTAAAAATTTAGGCGATGCCCAGCGATTTTTACGGGTAACAAATGTGTTTATCCATTCGGCCAGGTAGTGAATATCTTCGTTCACGCCAAAAAATTTCGATCCGGGGGTGCCTTTATTTACAATCCGTGAATAGCCCGTATTTACCGGATCGAGGTAAACAATATCGGCGACATCAAGGATGGAGTTTTTATTTTCACCAATGCCATAGGGTTGAATAGGATAGCCTTCGCTGTCGATATTTAGCAGACGTGGGCCGGTGTAGCCAATTTCCATCCATACTGATGGTGTGCCCGGGCCGCCGTTAAACGAGATCACCAGCGGTCGGGTGCTGCGGTCGGTAACATCGTCACGCTCGTAATAAGTATAAAAAACGCCTGCTATCGGGCGGCCGTCTTCATCCCATATCGGCATGCTGCCTGCGGTGGCCGTGTACGGAATCGCTTTGCCCTTTATGGTTACCTGGTGTTTGGTAACCACGGCAGAATCCACTGATAAGATCCGGCTCTTGGAAATGGGGTTGGTGTTTTTAGGTGCGTCCTGGGCTTGCGCGAAAGTTACACCGGCAAAGCAGCAAACGGACGTAATTAGGGTAAGGTATTTATTCATGTTGATGATTTTGAAAAGCTGTATGGGATCCCGATCCCGCTATTATAAATAGCAGAGCAGCCAGCATTACACGGGACAGTTACTGAATACAATACTAAACTATTCTCCGTGCTTTTGCAATTATTATAGCCGTGGGTGACGAGGTATTGTGTAAAAAGATTATAACAAATAAGGGCGGCAAAAAAATAAATTAAAAAAAATAGACGTAGCGCTTGTTTCGTACGAAAATATTCCTATGTTTGTATTATGAATTCAGAACAGGAAAATAACAGCCGCAAATTCGATCCTACAAAATCAGAACTGGAGATCCTGCAGGTGCTTTGGGAACATGGCCCGTCGACAGTAAGATTTGTGAACGAAAAGCTGAACGAGAGCAAGGATGTTAATTACACATCAACCTTAAAGCTGATGCAGATAATGGTTGAAAAGGAGATCCTGAAGCGCGATGAAAGCCAGATGAAGCACGTGTATATAGTAGTTGAGGACGAGCAGCTAACAAAAAACCACTTGCTGAACAAGTTTGTGGATGCAATGTACAAAGGCTCGGCAGGCAATTTGGTGATGCAGCTTTTGGGCAATAACCAGGCATCGAAGGAAGACATAAAAGCAATAAAGGAATTACTGAATAAACTGGACAAGGAATAATAACCGGATTTTAAAACGTACCGATATGACACTATCAACCACAGGCAGCCTTTTAACCGATCAGCTTATAAAGGCATTGGGTAATACATTAATGCACTCGCTGTGGCAGGGGATCCTGCTGGCTGTAGCAGGCGGGTTGATCGTTGTTTTAACCAAAAGACTAAGCGCGGCGCTTCGTTATAACCTGCTTTTGGGTGCAATGGTGCTGTTTACCTGTGGTGTTGTAGTTACGTTTATTATGCAGTTGCAACCCATACAAAGCCATTCAGCAATTTATAAGGGCGGTACGGTGATAAGCACGCCTGCTAACCAAAATGCAGTATCGCCTGTAATTAATGCCGACGTAAAACAAAGTCCTGCCGACCTGGTCACAGGTTTTCTGAATACGTATAGCGATACCATCGTTTTAATATGGTTCCTGATCATCTGCATAAAAAGTATTAAACTGGCAGTTGGCGGCTACGAGGTTTACCGGCTGAGGCATTCAAAAATTTATTCTGTAAGCGATTATTGGGATAACAGAATAGAGCAATTAGCCAATCAGCTTAAAATAAAACAGGCGGTAAGCTTGCTTGAATCGGGGATTGCCAAAGTGCCGATGGTGATAGGGCATCTAAAACCGGTGATACTGATCCCTATAGGTTTTATAAATGCACTTTCTTCGGATGAGGTGGAAGCTATCCTGATCCACGAGCTGGCACACATCCGCCGGCGCGATTACCTGGTGAATTTACTGCAAAGCTTTATGGAGATCGTTTTCTTTTTTAACCCGGCGGTAATCTGGATCTCACAATTGATAAAAGCCGAACGCGAAAACTGCTGCGACGACATTGCACTTGGGCAGGCCGGCAATAAATCGAACTACATCCAGGCGCTGCTGAGCTGCCAGGAATACCAGGCGCCGGGCTTAAGCGTTGCGCTGGCCAACAACAAAAACACCCTGCTGAACAGGGTGAAGCGAATAGTTAACAATCATAATCAATCATTAAATATCATGGAAAAAACATTGCTTACCATTTGTTTGGTAACCGCCGGGTTGTTCACAGTGGCATTCTCGGCAAAGGATACAGTTAAAAAAGCTGTTAAGGTTAACCAGGTTCAACAACCTGCGATAGTGGTTAGCCCGGTTGTTGATGTAAAAGTTGACACAAAGGTAAAGGTTAACACAAAAGTGGACCAGGGGAAAGTTGATACAACCCGAAGTATTCATGACAAGGTTTACAAGCCTTCGGAGGTTGAGGACGGCTCCACCATCAGGATGAGAGACCGTACGAACGGAAAGGGCTCCGATATGTTTTTAGTTAAAAACAATGGTGAACTATACCAGCTTATTATAGAGCATGGCAAGGCAATAAGATTGTATGTTAATGGCGAAGCCGCAGCAATTAATAACTACAGCGCGAAAGTTGACGAGCTGATGGCCGAATATAAAAAGCTGGGAAAAACCCCTGTACCGCCGGTTCCACCGGCACCGCTAACCGGCGCGGCAATAGCTGCTCCGCCAACATTGGGTGCGGTACGTGCGCCGCGTGTGCCAAAAGCCATGGCAATGACTGGACCTGCTGCCCCCGTGCCACCTGCTCCCATGATTGCTATGACTGGTCCCGCTGTGCCGGCTCAGCCCGCCCACGGGATTGCCATGACAGGTCCCGCCGCACCTGTGCCACCCGCTCCTATGATTGCCATGGTAGCAAGCCCTGCAGCTCCGGCCCGCCCTGCCGTGGTAGGAATGGTAGCGTCCGTGCCTCCTGTAGGCCCTAAAGGCCTCGACTCCGATGTTGTATATAACAAAATGACCGATAAGCTGATACAAAAGGGGATAATCAACGATAAAAATAACCTGGACATCTCTATAAGCAATGATGAACTGAAGGTAAATGGCGTAAAACAACCCGAGAACATTCACCAGGAGATCCTGAAAATGTATGTAACACACCCGGGCGACAAGGTGAGCTGGAGTTACAGCAACCACAATTAATTTACGCCCTTTCCCCTCTTTTTATCTTGCTACTGTACCGGCAAAGCGTTCCATTTTTCCACATGGAACAGGTGGGATGTTTTGGAATATATTGATTATCAGGATATTCAATTTTCCTGTCTCCGCAGGGTCTCTCGCAGAGCACCCTGCGATGGTTTGCAGCAATACTTGAGCGGGGTAGATCGCCTGTAAACTAAGCACACGGCGCAGGGTCCCTTTCAGGAGACCCTGCGGAAACTAAAAATTCCATATTTCCCCCGAAAGTGCAACACGCCATAGCAGTGGGGCCACCTAAACGCGGGCCACACGAGGACGCTATGCGGCAGCGAAAAACTCTTGTGGCGGTTGGGGAAATCCAATAACATAAAAAAGGCTGCCTGAAATATTAATTCGCGACAGCCTTTTTAGTTTGTTTTTGTGAATATTCGTGTCAAGGGCCTTAAGCTGTGATTTGTCTTTTTTGGCTAAGAACTTAAGACTTTCGACACCATACTAAACGTCAATTTCTGATTGACATTCCATTAATGACCTGTGGTATTATAAAAAAACTGGTCGTTAACAATTTTCCCGTCTCTAACTTCAAACACACACAACTCATTCATAACATTTCTGCCGTGTTCTTTATAAGTTGCATCAATTTTCATCGTGCAGGCAAAAAAGTCGTCACTTACAAGCGGGTCGGAAATTTCGACACTGTGCAATTGTTCAACAGAATCGAACCACCGGTTTGTGCTTTCTAAAACAGCCTGCTTACCAACTGTTTTTCCCGGCATCGGCGAACCCTCGGGTTCAATGCTCACAATGTTATCATCGTACAATTCATTAATAGCCTCAACATTTTTGCCTTCCCGGCACAGCTGTACAAGCCTGCTTGCAACTTCCTGTGCATTCATTGTTTCAACCTGAGCGCTCATAGTTTTTAGAATTAAAGGTTAATTTATCAATTGATTATTAATTAAAACAACAGCATTTATATTTAATGGTTTTCCCGGGTTGATTAAGTTTGTGTTAAAAATGATTTATTGCCCGGGCCTTTAGGCGGCTACGTAAAGGACTCCCTACCCCAATTTTTAGCCCTCCTTGTGCGCAGCAAAGGGAGCCGGTCCAGCGAAGCGTCGACCGGGAGGGTAAATCTGCGCGCGATGTTCACGCAAATGCATTGGCGCCAATGCACAGCGGCCTTGTCCCCGCAGAGAACCCTCCGGCACTTCACTGAGCATATAACTTCGACCTAAAATGCCACAAGCATGCTGCTTGTCAAATGAAACACCCCATTATAACCTACTTTTATATTTTTTTAATAGTTTTATAGCATGATTGCTAAAACGGTTTACCAAAGATTTATCAGGAGGATCCTGCTGGCGGGTTTATTTATTTTTATAGTGAATGCAGGCTTCGCTCAAATCGCGCTGCCGGGCTGCTTTACCGATAATATGGTTTTACAGCAGCAGGCAAAGGTAAACCTTTGGGGAACCCAAACGCCGGGTAAAAACCTTAGCATAACCACCTCCTGGAACAACAAAACCTATAAGGTTACGGCTAATGCCCACGGCGACTGGAAGACAGCCGTAAGTACTCCGGCATACGGCGGCCCTTATACCGTTGCATTTAATGATGGGGCAACCACAACCACGTTAAAAAATGTTATGGTGGGCGAGGTTTGGGTATGCTCAGGCCAGTCAAACATGGAGATGCCCTTAACCGGTTTTTATGGCGATGTGCTGAACCTGAAAGATGAACTGGCCGATGCGGCTAATCATCCCGAGATCCGGATGCTGAAAATCGATAACAAAACCAGCTTTTCACCGCTTACCAACGTGCCCACCAAAGGCGGCTGGGCAATCTGCGATCCCCAAACTGTTCGCGATTTTTCGGCCGCCGCGTATTTTTTTGCGAAGAATTTGTTTGCGGGCAAGCACATCCCCATAGGGATCATCAACAGCACCTGGGGCGGCACGGTTGCCGAAGCCTGGACAAGCGGCAGCGCTTTAAAGACCATCCCTGCATTCGCACCATTCGTAACTGCTGCCGAGGGCGGCCTTACCCAGCAAAAGCTTGATGCGCGCTATCAAACAGAAGTATCAGGATGGATTGATTCCATAAACGCAAAGGACCCGGCCCTTCAGCAAGGCAAACTGCTTTGGGCCCAACAAGGCTTTGACGATTCCGCATGGAAGACCATGACCCTGCCGGCCTATTGGGAACAATCCGGTGTGCCGGATTACGACGGAACAGTATGGTTCCGGAAAAAAGTTTCCATACCTGCAGCATGGGCGGGCAAGGATTTAAAGCTGAACATGGGCGGGATCGACGATTACGATGTAACCTATTTTAACAGCGCCGAAATTGGGCATTCGGAAGCGTTTTTTATCAAGCGCAGCTATACCATACCGGGCAACCAGGTAAAAGCCGGCGAAAACAGTATTGCCATCCGCGTTTTCGATAATGGCGGCCTTGGCGGGATCAATAAGGGTCCGCTCCAATTGTCTTTGGCTACCGATACCACAGGTCAAATTGATCTGGCGGGCCAATGGGCCTATCATCCTGCCAGTTTACTTACGCAATTGCCCCAGCCCCCTTCGCAGTCAAATAGCCCTAACCGGCCCATGCTTATTTATAATGCGATGATAAATCCTATTTTACCCTATACTATAAAGGGCGTAATCTGGTACCAGGGCGAAAGCAATGCCGACAGGGCCACGCAATACCGCCAGCTTTTCCCGCTATTAATAAACGATTGGCGACAAAAATGGGGTGAGGGAAACTTCCCGTTTTATTTTGTGCAGATAGCCAACTATTCTGCCTACGGCCAGCCACCAGCCGCCGACTGGCCAGCCCTGCGCGACGCCCAGCTGAGCACACTTGCCGTACCTAACACAGGTATGGCGGTAACCATTGATATCGGCGATGTTGCCCGCATCCACCCGCAAAACAAACAGGAGGTTGGCCGCCGCCTGGCATTGATAGCGCGCGCAAAAACCTACGGCGAAAAAATCCCTTACTCGGGTCCGGTTTATCAGTCGCACATCATCAAAGGCAATAAAATTGAATTGGAGTTTACCCATACCGACAATGGCTTGCTTGCCAAAGGCGATACGTTGAAAGGATTTACCATAGCAGGTGGCGATAAAAAATTCCACCCCGCCCTGGCTATCATTGCCGGGAATAAAGTAATAGTAAGCAGTGGTGATGTCACCAACCCTGTTGCAGTGCGCTATGCCTGGGCAAATAACCCGCTTTGCAACTTGTACAACGGGGCAAACCTCCCGGCCTCACCGTTTCGGACAGATGATTGGGAGGGTGTTAGGTAGATAAACGGAGCATCGGGGGCAGAAATTAAGCTTTTTAGCCCTCCTTGTGCGCAGCAAAGGGAGGGCAGGTCCAGCGAAGCGTCGACCAGGTGGGTAAATCTGCGCGCGACGTTCACGCAAATGCATGGGCGTGGATACGCTTAAACCGCCTCCATTTTATTCAGCTCTTCATGGTATTTCACCAGCTTCGACATTACATCTATGGCGGTTTCATAATTCTTTGCGCCAACCACTTTTTTGTATTCCTGTTCAAGCGCCACGATCTGGCCTTTAAGATGCCCATAAAAGGCGGCCCCCTTGCCGGTTAGGTGCAGCATCATCAAGCGGCCATCGGTGTTGCATTTTTCGCTGCATACCAGGCCCAGCTCTTCCAGTTCCTTGATCACCTTACTGGCCGCCTGTTTGGTTATACTTAAGTTTGATGCCAGCTTGCTATTGGAAATACCCGCTGTGCCTATACTCATGAATACCGGGATGTATGAATTAGCAAACCCCTCTATATTTTCATGACAAAGCTCATTACAAAACCAACTGTCAGACAATCGCTTTAAAAGGTAAAGTAGCCTGCTCGTTGTCCTGCTTGTATCCTCGTTTAACATGATCCTTTATTTTTATATTGATATAGTCAATCTGGTTTACAAGTTAACGCTTTTTATGCAATTAACTTATGTGTCAGCATCATTAGAACTGAAATTTAACAAATACCCTTAAACCCCATTTCGGTGCGTCAGGATGATCGAGGTAAGAAAGCCTTCTAACCATGTCTAAACGCAATACTTTAAAAATGTTTTCTACACCTGCGCTGGCTTCCATATAAGGCCCGTTGTTGAGTGTATAAGTGATGGGTTTTCCATCGCCGTTTAAAGGATACTGCAATAAGTTGGGATCATTGGCCGGGTTGTTTTCCTGCCTTACTCCACCCCATACTGATTTGAATGATACCACTTCCCTCAACTTCAACGATTGTAACAATGGTATCTTGTTAAAAAAGAACCCGTTAAAATGCTGATCAATATTGATGCTGGCATAATGGTCACTAACAAATTCCAGGTAATTCATCAGGTTATATGATTGCAGCTGCAATGCATAGCTCTGGTTGGCATGTTGGATATCCAGTAACGGGTAAGGCAGCTTATTAAAGATATAACCGCCTTCTACCGCAACATCAGCATAACCTAGCTGAGAAAGGTAAAAGCGTTTGGTTATGTTGCCTGTTACATTCTGGTAATTGTAATCGCCTTTAAAAAGTCCTTTAATACCTTCCTGGTAACGCAGGGTATAAATAGGGTACTTGTCAGGTATCGGGGTGCGGTATAATTTACCCTGGTAAAACTTTTCATGAGGAGCGTACCGCAGTTCCATTGACAATTCAGTGGTTTGCAGGCTATTTACAGTGTTTGGCAGGCCGTCAACCAGGTTCTGATAATATAATGATCCTGTTGGTGCCTGGTTCCAGGCCTTTAGCTCAAACTTGTACGAGAAATGGTTCAGGTACTCATGCACATAATCCAGCCTGAAGATATCGTTATAGGTATAAATGCCATGGTCGCCACGCTTAAATGAAAGCAGGAAGTTATCCTCCTGTACAAACTGAAGTTCCTGGCCCGGGATCTTGGTGTCGCGTTGTACGCTTGCTCTTACATAGTCCTGCGGAAAGGAATAGATCGATTTATTATTCAGGGAATATGTGCCGCTGAAAAAATATTTAAATTTTTCATCCTTAAAACCATATGCACCGTAGGTCTCGAAGTAATACCGTTTGCTCAGTTCGGTAGTGGTACGTCCGCCTAACCTCAGCCTGAAGCCTTCTACCGGGTTAAAATTGTAAAAGGTATTTACCGGCCCTATTTCAAATGGCCCTAAATTGTCGTACCCAGCAACAAAAAGTGTAATCAGCTTCATGGTCCGTTTAAAGGACGGGAGGGTTTGGAGGCTGTCGATGTTCTTGTAAATATCTGCCTGGCCCGGTTTCAGGGTATCCGGGCGATTAGCCTTCCAGAATTCATCCCCTTTTTGTGCCGCATTAAAGGCGATCATTTGCGCAGGACCGTCATAAGTCTCTTTAGGGCGCGGTTTGTTAACTGCGAAGTTGTTGATGATCACCACGCGCTCGCCGTACACGCCGCCGCCTTTATTTTTGTTCAACCCAAAGTCTATCTTCAAATCGCTCTGGCTTAACCGGTAGCGACCGCCCTCTGTTTTTTCAAAGTTAAGGGTGGTTTGCATTTGGCGCACAAAGTTAAGGTTGATGTGTTTATTTACCGACAAAACCGCTTTTTGTACAGCATAGTTACCATCCATCGTAATGTAGATCTTACCCGTAAAAAGCATGTCGGTAGTATTACGCGGGGTAAAACTCAACTCGATCAATTGCGGGCTCACATCCTTGATGGTATCGGTAATAAAGAATTTGTAGAATGATGGTGCACCGTCTGCAATAGGGCTCAGCAATTGATTGCCTAATAACGGGATATTATTATCATAGATCTCAATGTCCATGTACATGCGGTTAAAGTATGCTTTAAGCCCCTCGTTGTCTACAAAGTTCTCATCGTACTTAACCTGCTTGTTGGCCTGGATCACCTGTTTTTTTGTATATGGCGATTTGCGGAAGTAGTTGTCAGACAGCTTTTCTTCCATGTACATCGGCAACAGGTTTTTTCCGCCAATGGCGTCCGAATCCTGCTCCATAAATAAGAACTGATAATTTTTGAAGATCCGCTTCTGTTTAAATTTTTCAGAAAGATCACTCAGTGAAAATATCATTCTTTCGTATTGCTGATATTCGGCATAGTCGAAATTCTCCAGCCTGTTCTGATCCTTATGCGCAATCACCTTGCGGATCAGTTCCACAGCAGGATTGTTCTTATTGGTGTATTTGGTTTTTTTACCGCTTTTTACCACTACCTCAGTCAATACTCTCCTGTCTTCACTTAACGAAATGTTTATAGTTTGTGCAATGCCCGGGGTAATATCCTGGTAAAAAGTTTTATACCCTATAAAGGTAACTTTGATGCGGCTATAGTTGCCATCGGTGCTAATTCTGTAACTGCCCTTAACATCCGTGCTGCCGCCTATTGTGGTTCCATCAAAGGAAACACTTACAGCGGGCATGGTTTCGTGGGTGCGCATATCTGTAACTACTCCCTTAACAATGGTTTGCTGTGCCATCAACGTGGTTGATAACGTTAGGAATAAAAGTATCAGCGTGCTTTTAATGATTTTGGAAAAATAGTCCGTTTTCATGATATTAAAATATTATTGAGGCCTCAGGCAGCTTGCGGGTGATTGTAAATCATTTCAGAAGCTGGTACTGCGACGTTTCTTTTGCTGCCTTTAATTTTTTTAAACAGGTTGGTTACAGCGTTATTCCTGATGGCATCAGTGGCAGAAAAAAAATAATCCTGTAGGAAAATCAGGAGGATGCCCATCTCCATGTCTGCACCCATGAAGGTTTCTTTGAAAATTTGTTTAGCCAGTGGAAGCAGGTAATAACCTAGCTTCGCGGTTGAAAAGTTGGATGCAAAAAAAAGCTTATTCAATTTTGAGCTCTTTGCATTGGTGATCATTAGATTAGTTATATCTAAAAGATTTTGGTCGATGTTGATGCATTGCGTTTTCATGATTACTGATTTAACAATACAAAGGTAAACCAAGTTGACCAATTTTAGTCAACTTGGTTTACCAAAAAATCACTTTTTACTGTATTGTGACGCTGCTGTGATGCAGCTGACATTAAGATGAAACTACAAGGGGGAAATCGGTTATAAACGAGCGATCCCTCAGTTGGTCTGCGGGATCGTTAAGTTAGGGAACGTTAAAAGCAAAAGCGTTTCCCTTTAATTTTTTACAAATGCAAATACGGTATTTTTGTAATCATGCTTTGTCAATTGTATTTTCAGGCTCTTAAAAATTTTCACAGGGGCGTCTGTAGCAAACATATTAACCAGCCATGATGGAAGGGCGCCTCCCGGATCTACGTGGATAGAATATTGAACATGTACCTGGTTTGACCCCAGCGGTGTGATAACCCATTTGCCGATTGAATTTTCGATCCTTACAATACCTTTTTTTACCGGAACAACGCCGGGTACCGCCGGGCCATCAATCGTTACTACCTTTGTCCCCGGATCCTGGCTTACTGTTAAATGAGCCACAAAATCCCGGTTGGCTACAGGCCAGGGCAAAGTAACCTCTGAATAATAATAAAGCTCTGTTGCCGATACCTGCTTAATCAGCTTAGCCGACTTAACATGATATACCCAATCCGGAGCAGTGTTAACATCCATTACTATGGCAACTAATTGTGATGGTGTTGCATCAAAGTCGGCCTCCACTTTAATGGCTTTTATCTTTGAGTCGGGCAATATGCTGGTGTATATTTTTATGCCATCCTTTTCTGTGCTCAGCTTCCAATCATTTTGTGCGAATGCATTGTTTAGGCCTAACACAAAAAGCAGTGAAGTAAAAAATATTTTATTCACCAAATTGATGAGTTGATTTGTTGTTTTCATCTTTTCAAGTTTAACAAGACAAATGTAAACTTAGTTGACTATATTGGTCAACTAAGTTTACTGATAAATTCATTTTTAGATGTTTTATGACGCTGTTATGATTGTCGCGCTTTCCGTGCCTGGGAGACATGCACTTAACAATTTAAGGAGCTACTATGCAGTACGTCCCACGCTTTGGTTATCTTTGCTGTCAATGTTCAAAAAAATCACCTGTTGTTTTTTGGCCTGCCTGTTTTTAACCGGCAGCCTGATCCTGCCTTTAAGTGATTTTTCTTTATTGCGCGATATTCCGAAAATGTATCAGAATTATACCCTGATCACTTCTGCGGAAGAGGTAGGCGTTATTGATTTTATTGGCGATTACCTCATGCACGGCAAAGATCTTTTCGGTCATAACGAGCATGACAAAACACCGGCAAAAGGCTGCGATGTACAGTTCCAGCACCAGGCCAGCCAGTTGAATATTGTTTTTTCACATAGCCAGGTTACACTGTTGGATAGGCCGGCAATTGACCTGGTGCATCCCGTATTCGTACCCCATTTTTATACCTCCGATTACCGTAATGAACTATTCAGGCCACCGCTCGCCTGAGTTTAATTTCCCAATCAAAACTTCTTAGTCCATTATTCATCTGCCCGGGGCTTTAACCCACGGCTATTATTCTTATATCCATGAAAAGGATTTTCATGCTGCTGCCTGTTATGCTGCTTTATTGTAGCGTAATGGCCCAAAATACCTTTAAAGCAAAAGTATTTAACTATCAAACTAAAGCCGCGCTAAAGGGCGCGACTGCAAATATACCTGACCTGAAAATATCAGCCAGTGCCGATACCGACGGTTTAATTACGATCCCCAATATTCCTAATGGCAAATTTGAGATTAAGATCACTTATGTAGGTTTTGTTAAAAGCGAAAAGGTTTACGCCTTTCCACAGAAAACGCCTGAGCAAATCCTGGAGATCAGTTTGGAACCTTCAACGGGTGAACTGGCAGAGGTCGTTGTTCAAACCACCCGTACTGGTCAGAACCTGCGCGATATTCCAACCCGGATAGAAGCTCTGCCTTTAGAAGAGCTGGATGAAAAAAGTACGATGCGGCCAGGCGATATAAAAATGTTGCTTGGGGAAACCACGGGCATCCACGTACAGCAAACCTCGGCAGTAAGCGGGACCGCCAGTTTTCGCATCCAGGGGCTGGACAGCCGCTATACGCAATTATTGCAGGATGGGATGCCGCTTTATTCCGGCTACTCGGGTAATTTGAGCTTATTGCAGATCAGTCCGCTGGATTTGAGACAGGTAGAATTTATCAAAGGTTCTGCGTCCACGCTTTATGGTGGGGGAGCAATTGCCGGATTAGTAAACCTGATCAGCAAGGTGCCGGAAAAAGAGCCGGAGTTAACGATGCTGTTAAACGGTACAACTACCAAAGGCACGGATGCCAGTGTTTTCTACAGCCAGAAATGGCAGCATATCGGGACAACCATATTCGGCTCCTATAATTATAACGGGGCTTATGATCCGTCAAATACCGGGTTATCGGCAATTCCCCAAACCAATCGCTTTACCATCAACCCTAAGATGTTTTTATATATGGACGACCATAATTCCGGCTGGTTTGGGGTAAATACTACTTATGAGAACCGCTTAGGCGGCGATATGCAGGTCATAGCCGGGAACGCTGATAATGTTCATCAATATTTCGAGCGCAATAAAACTTTCCGCTTTTCAACGCAATTATCCTTTACCCATAAAATAGACGATGAAAGCCGGATCAACTTTAAAAACACCGTTGGCTTCTTCAACCGGCAATTAAGCGAGCCCGGGTTTGATTTTAAGGGCAGGCAGGTTTCCTCTTTTAGCGAAGTAAATTATGTGCACAGTGGTGAAAGGGCCTCTTGGGTAGCAGGTGCTAATTTAATCACCGATAATTTTACCGCTGAACCGCCTCAAAACCGCTTGAACTACAATTTGACCACAATAGGCGCTTTTGTACAAAACACGTATAAAGCTACCAATTGGTTTTCTTTAGAAGGCGGCCTGCGCGTGGATGATAATACTCCTGCTCCCGCTAACCCATCCAACGGTCTTTTTATCTTACCGCGGCTAAATGCCCTGTTTAAACTCACTGAACACCTAACCAGCCGCATCGGTGGTGGATTAGGTTATAAGATGCCAACGCTGTTTAATGATGAAGCTGAACAGGATGGTTACCAGCATATCCAGCCCCTGAATATCGGTAATACCCAGGCCGAGCAATCTTATGGTTTAAATGGCGATCTCAACTACCGTAGCTCATTAGGCGATGAAGCGTTGATCAATATCAACCAATTGTTCTTTTCGACAAGAGTTGACCGACCCCTGATCCTGCAAAATAATACCTTCATGAATGCACCAGGCCATTTACTTTCACAGGGGGCCGAAACCAACATTAAGCTGGTAATGGATGAACTGGTATTTTACCTGGGTTATACCTATACAGATACCAAACAATATTTTGGCGGGATAACGGGGACACAGCCCCTGACGCCTAAACATCAATTCAGCTTTGATTCGACCTATGAAATTGAAGGAAGCTTCCGCTTTGGCGCTGAAAGTTTTTATACCGGGCCGCAACTGTTAAGCGACGGCACTACTGGTAAAGGCTATGTCACTTTCGGTTTGCTGGTTCAAAAAATGTGGAAGCACCTCGATATTTTTGTGAATGCGGAGAACCTGACTGACCAAAGGCAAACCAAATGGGGCAGCATTTATACAGGTAGCATCACCAACCCGGATTTTAAGGATATATACGCGCCGTTGGATGGTGTTGTTGTGAATGCAGGTATCAGGATAAAGATTTTAAACTAACGCTACAGTATGATAACAGAAACTAACCCTAAATTCGGGTATTAAATTTCTAATTCGATGATGTTAAAAGCCACTTATAACACATTAACCCTGCTGATTGCAGGGTTAATATCTTTTACCGGTTGCCAGGCGCAGGAATCAGGTAAACAACTCCTTACGCTGCAAAAGGAAATTGCCTTACCTGGCGTAAAGGGACGTATCGATCATATTGATATAAATATCAAAGATCAAATTGTGTATGTGGCTGCTTTGGGTAATAACACGCTGGAAATAGTCGATTTGAAAAGCGGAAGGGTAACCGGAAGTATTAAAGGATTGGATGAGCCGCAGGGTGTAGCTTATACCGAAAAACACCAGGAAATCTTTATCGCCAATGGCGGCACAGGCGAATGCGGTTTTTATAATGCCCTCAGTTTAAAGAAAACAGGCAGCATCAAATTGGCCGATGATGCTGATGATGTTCGCTATGATGCCCAAGCCGATAAGATCTACGTGGGTTATGGCAGTGGCGGTATTGCTATTATTGATGCGGGAAGTCATAAACAGGTAGGCGACATTCCTTTAACAGCACACCCGGAATCCTTTCAGCTGGATGCCAAAGCAAATAAACTATGGGTGAACGTGCCCGGCTCCGGTATGATTGGTGTCGCCAATCTTAAAACATTAAAGCAAACTGCAAGATGGTCAAAGCTATTGCCCCGCGCAAACTTCCCGATGGCTTACGATGGGGCACAACACCGGATCATCGTTGGCTACCGGTTACCGGCGAAACTGATCGTTTATGATAGTGAAACAGGTAAGGAGTTATTCAGTGCGCCAATGGTTGGCGATGTGGACGATCTGTATTGGGACGCCAAAACGAAACAAGTCTTTATCAGTGGCGGCGGCGGCGCGGTCAATGTTTTTAAGCAAACCGGTATTACTACCTACCAAAAGATCGCCGACATTAAAACCCGCAACGGCGCACGAACTTCTTTACTGATTCCGGAATTGGGTTTACTCCTTATTGCAGCTCGGGCAGACGGCGATCAACTGGCAGCATTGTTGGTTTACAAAATAAATTAGGCCGGCTTTTTCATCAAGTAAATCATCGCGTTGGTGTAAATGTTTTTTACCGGGTAACCAAAAGCATCAATTTCGGGCAATTGCTATGATTGCACTTAATTACCCGGATTCAATAAACAAGAAGCCCAACCTATGGCTTGTTTTTTATTTGCTGATTATACTGACCGCCCTTCAACTCTTCATCGCCTTGCTTACTAACGGTTTTGCCTTATCACAAGAGGAGGCAATGTGGCATTACATCGGAAGGAACTGGTTCCGGCACGGCCTTGTACCTTACAGTGGGGGCGCGGATAATAAGTCGCCCTTGTTTTTTGTGATTTTCGGCATCTCCGACCGGTTTTGTGGGGTAAATTATTGGTTCCCGAGAGTATTGGGCACAATGGTCCAGTCGGCAGGGACCTTTTTTCTATACAAAATTGCCAGCCATATTTCAGGCAGACGGGCGGGTTTGCTGGCGATGTCCCTTTACGGTCTTTCTGTCCTCTGGCATGGCGTCGATGGTAAGTATGTTTCCTTTACCGAAACGTATGAGGTGGCGTGCATCATTATATCCTTCTACTTTTTTCTAACTGCAACAAACAGGACGGGATATTTCATAAGCGGCTTGTTGACTGCAATTGGCCTGGGATTTCGTTTATCGGCCGTTTTTGTTATCGCAGCAATATTCATCGCAGCTGTTCGAAAGGGCGGGAAACTCACTTTTATATTTTGCCTCGGGCTATTATCTGGGATTCTTGCTCTGGCACTTACAGGTTACCTTGCCGACATTAATTTCCACGATATTTTAACCTGCATGGTGACAGATAATTTCGGCCCCGGCAGCATCAACAGCAATGATTTTTTGACACGGATGGTGCAGTTTTATAACCTGTTCTTTTACTCAGAAGCCATATTGTTCTATCCGCTTGTGCTGGTTTACATCTTCATAAAAAGAAAAATCGACTGGATGATTTTGTGGGCGTTCTTTGTTTTTGTTGGGATAAATGCAATTGGAAATTATGCGCGCGTTGATCTCAAGGAGCTGTTGCCTGCTATGTCGCTTATGGGAGGATTAGGTCTTGCGCACTTAATTGACGCATACGGGATCTCGATGAGGAAGGTAATGTTCATCACCTGGGCCTGCTTTTCGCCAAGATTGCTGGAACCGTTTGTGAATATTGGTCCGCTGTTTACCGGGGAGGTTCAAAGGCCGGAAAACTTTTGCCATGAACCATTCAATACGCCAGATGAAGGTGCGTCCAAACAACTGGGTTTATGGGTAAAGGCAAATACCCGACCCGGAGAAAAAGTATACGTAGCAGGCTACGGCTCGCAGGTGCAGGCATATTCTGAAAGGTTATCGCCCACCATCTATTTCAACGTAACGCAAACCCGGGTCGCTAAGGAAAGACTTTTCTCGGACATGAAAAAGAACAGGGCGGACATGATCCTGGTTCCGCTATTTCCGGGGTATACACAATGGGTAGATGCGGATCTGCGGCAATATGTTGACCAGTTGGTTGCCGGGAATTATTATTTTGAGAGGTGTTTGTTTAGTTATTCGGTTTATAGGTTGAAAAGGAGGAAAGGTTTCTTAAGCGTAGGATAGAAACGAATATCGAAGGGCATCGCTTTGTAAATTAACAATCATATCTTAGCATAAGCTAAACCCATCCCCAATGAAACGCTACATGTCTTTAATGCTATTGATTGCTGGTATTGCTGTCGTGTCGTGTAATCGGCCTTCAAAATCAAATAATCTCAGTTCCGATACAGCTTCGGGCCATAACAATATTCGTCCTTATCCCTTAAAAAACGTATCTCTCGTAACGCTAATAGCTAACCCAAAAGAATACAATGGGAGAAAAGTGAGAGTAATAGGGTATTTGAACTTAGAGTTTGAAGGTAACGGGATCTATTTAAACGAGGAAGATTATTATCAATCGATCTCGAAAAACGGGCTATGGGTTGAGATGGACAAGGAAAGTACTAAACTTCCTGGCGTAAGACAATGCAATAGGCAGTACGTGTTGATGGAGGGTACGTTTGACGCAGTCAACCAGGGGCATATGGGGGCATTCAGCGGTGCGATAAAAGATATTAAAAGACTGGAGGCATGGAGTAGGGTCTTCGTTACGTCACCCAACCCAAAGAAGGATAAGGTTAGCTTTCCGCCGCCACCACCTCCTCCCAGTGCCGCAGATAAACAATAAGGCGTGTTCTTTTCCAGGGGTACAAGGAATCCTGTCCTGTTTGGAACCAGTTCTCAAGTAAAGGCTCACAATTAATTATTATAAGCCTTCACCTGTAATTTATAACCTTTAGTTAGCAACTTAGGATCGATCTCTACGTCAAATGTTTTGGTTTCCCCCTGCATCAAAGAAAAGTATCCGTCGCTATATAAAGCCGGCAGCAATTGCGCCCCCGCATTATTCAGTAACTGGGCCCTGATACCGAAGGCAACCGTAGTTTTCGACTTATTTACAATAACATATTTAAGCAGTTTATTAACGCCGTTTTTTGCAATAGATATTACGGGTTTACTTACCGATAAGCTTGAACCAACCGATGGCATTTTATTTAAACCGGTATAATCCAAATAGGTATTCCCTATCCAGTAAAAGTTTTCAGATAACAGTTTACCTTTTGCATCAAGCAGTTTAAGCTTTAAGAAGTGAACAGGGGATAACTTCGGAAGATCGCTTTTTTCAAATACTTTAAAAGCCTCCGTTGCGGATGTGGCGCTAACATTTAGTTGGTTTTTGAGCGAATGCGCCGGCACAATTTTACCGTCCATATTATAAACGGATGCTTCGGCAGTTAATCCTGCAATATCGTAAGGTTTATTGTTAATTATTTTAACAGAATTGGTCGCAGGGTTCCATTGAATATGGACAGGTTCGCAGGCTGTTTTAGCGCCAAAATAGGCGCCGGTAAGATCATAATAGTAATCATAAGTTTGCCAGATCATAGACGGATAAGCCGATTGACTCATCCAGATCAGCATGCCGGATGCATCCTTCCACATATGGTCGTTCCACGATTCGTACATAGCCTTCATAATTTCCACGTTTTGCATCTGGGCCTTTTTGCAAAAATCTTCCAACGAAGTCGCTTTGCCGTAACTGTTATTAATGGTGTTGATGTATTTTACAGGATCAGAGCCGCCGCCCATGCCTCCGTCTGTACTAAAATAGTGACGGGCCCACATATTGGTTTTGCTGTTAACAGCTTCCGGAGTTGGGGCAACCCAGTACTCGGCGGGCATGAATTTTTTAAAGCTTTCCACGTTCACGAAGGTTGCCGTGCCCAACTCGCTGCGCATTCCGTAGGAGTCCTTCGAGAACAGGTACCCATTATGCGGATCGGTAAAATAAGTCTTGGGATCGGCGTTGCTCCAGAGCCCGCTGCCCGATAAAACCCGGCTGCCGCCGTGGATAGAAAAATTCGGGTTGGTTTCCCCGGCGTTTGAACGTGCGAGGTATAACCTGTCCTCGCCGTCGTTATCCTTCACCGCGTTTTTAATGGCAAGGTTCAGGGGCCCGTTGGGATTGCCTCCCGGCACGCCCTCGTTGGCACCACACCAGATTATAATTGATGGGTGGTCCCTTAATTTTTTAACCTTTTCTATCGCGTTACGCTTAAAGATTTCCAGGCTGTCAATCTGCCCGAAATTGTTGAGCCAGAAATCGTCCCAAACCATGATGCCGTATTTGTCACAGTAGGTGTAAAAAGCTTCATCGGTAACCTCGCCGGTCCAGTTCCTGATCACGTTAAAGTTCATTTCCTTATGGAACCTGATGCGGGTTTCATAGTCTTTGCCGCGGGCCTTCAGCATATAATCGCTCATGCCCCAGTTGCCGCCTTTCAGCAATACCGGCACATCGTTAATATAAACGCGCAGCGGACCGTTAAGAGATGTAGTATCGGAAGCGATTTTCCTGATGCCGAATGTTTTGCTAACTACGTCAGACGGTGTTACGCCGTTAACATCAAAACGAACGGTACAGGTGTATAAACTTTGCGAACCATAGCCGTTTGGCCACCATAGCTTAGGGTTTTTGATGTGCAGCTGCGCAAATTGCTTCCAGTCGTAATTTACGGTTTGGCTGCTGCCAGCATCTAACTTAAGTGTTGGACCGCTAACGGTAATATTGCCTGGATTGATGGTAAATTTAACCGTACCGCTAACTGCCGATGGCGAGGTATTACTGAGGTGTACGTTAACGGTTAAGTCGGCAGTGTTTTTATCCGGCATGCTGGTGTGGATCCATGGATCTGCAACAGCAACCGGTCCCTTTGCGCTGACGCTAACGGTATCAGTAATGCCGCTGTTTAAACCCGGCACGGCGGGCATCCAGTCCCAACTGGCGCTGCTGATATAAGTTGGGGCTTCCCAGTTAGCCAAGGGGTGGTTATGTTCCGGATCGTTACGCGGCGGGGTAACCAGCACTAAAATAACGTTCGGGCTTTTTTTATTTAGCAGGGAAGTAACATCGTACAATCCCCGTTCAACAATACCTTTAATTGTTCCGATATGGTTGCCGTTCAGGTAGATCTCACCAATCTTATGAATACCGTTGAAATTGAGCCAGATCCTTTTACCGGGTGCAAAGCCCTTGGCAGAAAACTCAGTCCGGTACCAAAACGGACGGTTGTATTTTGCCTTATCAACCTTGTAGATATTTTCCGCGTAATCCGGGTTCTTTTCTTTGCCAGCCTTTACGTAAGCGTAAAAAACAGTTCCCGGCACTACGGCATTAACCCAGTTATTGGTATTTAATCCGGGTGCCGACAGTTGTTTTAAGCTATATGTGTTTTCTTCCTGCGGATAAAGCTTCCACTTCAGCGCTATGGTTTGTGCGTTTGATCTGTTTTGAGATAGCAATAGACAGGTGATCAACAGGCAAAAAATCGGTTTCATAAAAGGCTCACAATGGTTTTGGGAGGCAAGGTAAATAAAATCTTGCTAAAACGATTTACTGGATTTGAAAATTATTTTGCACGAGTTAAAAAATATGGCATCTTTGAGGTAAGGGGCTTTAAAGGCCAGCACAAAAATTTTGATTTGTAGCTCAAGAGCCAAAAGGTGCGTATATTTATGTGTTGTTTACAATGCTAAATTAATCTCTTATCACAATTAACAGATTACATTACTAAGTTATATGAATTCATCTTATCGTTCTGCAGGACGTGCAGCAATTGCAAGCGGAGTAATTGGCAGTTTAGCGTATGTGTTTTTAATTGGGTTTCTTGTAATTCGTAATCAGGACGCACAAAACGGAGTTTTGCCAATCAGGGTTCATGACTCCTGTGTTATTATTCAATTTCTTTTATTAATTCCGGTTGTAATTGCCTTGTTTAAACTTATCCAGGAAAATGCCCCGGGCATATCGCGAACGATGCTTAATGCAGGCGTTGGTGCGATTTGTTTTACCGTATTATTTCTATTGCTCATCTTTCCAAAAATCCTTGCTGATACGTTGTATATGTTCCCACAGGGTATTTTTGGTATCTGCCTTATTGTAGCATGCTGGCGCCTGCGGGGAATAATTCCGCAATGGCTCAGATGGTTTGGAATAATCGTTGGCTTCGGACTCTCGTTTGTCGGCATATTTCCGGTTGGGTATGCAATTTTTGTCGACAATGTCATTCTACATATCCCTGCGCCATCTGATGAAGTAATGGACAAAATTCCAGCTGAAACTCCGGCAAATATCCTTATACACCAATTTCTGTACGTCGGCTCATTCCTTGGGGTGTTGACGCTCCCCATCTGGACGATATTGATCGGCGTAAGATTGCTTCGGATAAAAGATCAAATTGTCATTTAACGACATTTCGACCCTGTAATTATCCATACGCCAAACCAATTAATTATTTTCATAATATGAAACCCGGATCATGTGCTAATTAAATAAAACGCGATAGCTTTCATTTCCCTGTGCGCTGCGCGACCTCGCCGGGGCTGCTGCCAAAGTATTTTTTAAACACAAACGAAAAGTGGGAGAGATCTTCGAAACCCAGGTCGAGGTAGATGCCGGAGGGGCGCCCACCATTGTGCTCCAGCAGGAAATGCGCTTCCTTTAATCGCCGCTGGATCAGCCAGCGCGAGGGCGTGGTTTTAAAAAGCTGTTTGAAATCACGTTTAAAGGCAGACAGGCTGCGACCAGTTAAAAAAGCCAGCTGCTCCAGTCGCACGTTAAATTTATAGTTACTGTTCATAAAAGCTTCGAGATCAATTTTTTGGGGCACGCCAAAATCAAACAAGATTGTTGAAAGCCCGGGATTGCTTTGCAGCAGGATGAGTAATAGCTCCTCGCGTTTTAGCTGGGCTACGCATTCTTCTATCTGTCCCTCGCCCCGGTAATATGGCAGCAATGAATGCAGCAGTTCGGGGACTTTTTCGTCCTTGTTTAAGGAAATGAAAACACCCTCCTGCGCCTTGCCCTCAACAACAACCTTGTATTTTTCGTGGAACCCCTGCAAAAAGTGGCGATCATATACCACCACTATTTTCCCAAATTCTCCGTCATCTTTTTGCTTGTTATACCGTGCCAGGTGATTTTTTCGTACCATGCAGTATTCACCGGGATTTAACGTATGACGTTGCTGTCCGTCGTAACCTTCTATTTTTCCTTTGATCAGGAATAAAAAAAAGTGCTCGGCGATGAACTGTTCCGGCGAGATAGCCGGGCCCATGTAACAACTTTTAATTTCTGATGCGGTAGCTATCATCGTCCATATTTAATTGTGCCCCATTTTACCATGCTTTGTGCTGATGCCAATATGGCTTCCTCGTTACTGCGCGGCTGCCAGCCAAGCAAGCTTTTGGCTTTTTGGTTGCTTGCCCCACGGTATACGCCAACCAGCGGTAACATAGCCTTTATCTGCTTGTTAAATAAAGCTAAGATACGAACTACCCAGTTGGGCAGTGTTTTAGTTGACGCCTTTTTTGTGTATTCGGGCATTTCCAACTTCAAAAACCGCGTGATCTCCAGTAACGACATGGTGCCGCCGGCCAAAGCCAAAAAGCGTTCACCTTTAGCCGCCGGGTTTACCATGGCGCGTAAATGCAGGTCGGCCACATCACGTACGTCAACAATGCCCATGCTGATGTTGGGCAGGGCTTTCATTGATCCGTCGATCACCTTTTGCAACAACCCGAAGGCTGATGACAATACCGGGCTTAGCGATGGGCCGAAAATACCCATCGGGTTCACTACAGCCAGTTCCAGTTCGCCGCCCTCGTGCTGCATAAAATCCCATGCGGCACGCTCGGCCAATACCTTCGATTTGTTGTAAGCCGATAAACCTTTGTGGCTTGGATCGGTCCAGCTTTCTTCGGTTATAAGCGTTTTTTTATCGGTATGACTATAGCCTACCGCACCGAAGTTTGAGGTCATCACCACTCGTTTAACCCTGGCATCCCGCGCAGCTTTCAGTACCTTCAACGTGCCATCTACCGCCGGGCGGATCATATCATCCTCGTGATCTGGCAGTTTTAAAAATATGGGCGAAGCTACGTGTAGCACATAGTGGCAGTCTTTTACAGCGGCTACCCAATTCTCATCTTTGGTGAGGTCGGCCTCAACAAAACTGAGGGTATCTACGCCGGTAAGGCCGCCAACAGCCAGCATATCCAAAACTTCCTGCTTGCGGGTAAGCGAGCGGAGGGTTGTTCTTACGGTGTAGCCCTGGTTCAATAACTGCAAGATACAATGGATCCCAACAAACCCGGTTCCGCCTGTAACAAGTACTAATTCATTTTTATTTGCCATTTCGTGATATTTAAAATGCAAATATCACGGTAAAAGGAGACGGCCGTTTTGTTAAAAAGTCCAAGTTTCATCGCTTACAATATTGTTGTGGGATCAGTTTTCTGAACGCAATCGTTGATCGGCCCAAAGTTAATGGGCCTTAGTCCTTCCTATCGGGACAAAGAAGCATGCAATGATTTGCTAAATACGATTGTAAAACAAACTAAACCGGGATATACGCATTGTATATGTTGTAGTGGTGATTAAAGGATTCCGTTCCGAGGTATCAAAAAAGCCTGCAAATTTATCACAGGCTTACCAATGAACATATTACCTCAATTCGTTGTAAAAAGGCCTATTTGCCCTTCAATTGCGTCATGATTCTTACCGTTTGAAGGATAATATTCAAATCAATATTTAACTTTATGTTGTTTAAATAAAGAAGATCGTATCGTACACGATGCCGCATTTCATTTATATTTTCGGCATATCCGTAATTTACCTGGCCAATTGATGTAAGTCCCGGCTTAATCTTAAGTAGTTTCCTATAATTTGGCGCTTCTATCAGCAGTTGTTCAATAAAGAACTGTCGCTCTGGCCTTGGGCCAACAATCGACATATCGCCCTTTAAAACGTTCCAAAACTGCGGCAACTCATCCAGCCGCGATTTTCTCATTACCCTCCTCCATTTAGTTATACGTGGGTCATTGTCTCTTGACAATTGGGGGCCTAATGTCTCCGCATTTACAAACATGCTTCTGAACTTGTAGATATAAAATGGCTTATTACCCCTTCCAATTCGTTCCTGCCGGTAAAAAATTGGTCCCTCCGAAGTTAATTTGGTAATAATTGCAAGCGTAATAAATACCGGAAATCCCAGGCTTGTAATAAGCAGTGAAAATATGATGTCAAAGCTTCGCTTGAGAAGCACGATCTTCATCCTTAACTGCGGGGCAGACGTTAGTTGAATAACAGGCAGGTTGTCATAATTTATAACGCTGGCGAAATTATTACTTAAGAAGAGATCAGAAACTAACTTTATCTTAGTGTTATTTTCGTCGCCTCTATCTACCAGTTTTTGCAACAGCGAGGCATCCATATCCTTATAGCAAACAAAGATCTCGTCGGCTTCCCTTCCAAATAATTGATCAAGCACAAGCTCGTCCGAAAAGACTTGCATCTCTTGCTCCGAAATAAAGTCTATAATATGGTACCGGCTATATTTTTGTCGCCAATTAAAAGAATGTGTTTCCTGTTAAATCCCTTTTTTCTTATAAAATCAAGGGTGAAAAAAATAAGGGAGCGTTGGAAAATTATCAGGATCAAAAATAAACTGTACGTAAAAAACATTTCCCAGCGGCTTACATAATAAAACCTAAAAAAATATACTAAGCAAAGCACGGTTAGCGCCTGGTAAATCAGCGAAGTCAAAATTCTGTTAATGTTATTACTTAAAACCAATGGTCTGTCAATAACATAATTTTTTGTTAAGGAGGCTATGGTTATCCAGGCCATATTACTGATGAGAAAAAAAATTGACGGGCCTATTTCATTTGCTATGTGGTTAAATACCAATAAATGGCCACATTGAAGTGATATGTTTAATATCACCAGGTCCCATAAAAGTGTAACGGGGGAGAGTATTTTTGAGAATTTAATCTTCATGCGATAAGGGTTGTGCAAACATGTACATTTCCCATTTACGAAACTTTTTTTTCATAAACTTTATTTTGTTTCCTGTAAATACGTGCAGCTTTCATAAAACGCTACAGGCAATTTGTTTTTTGAAAAATTTTTTCTGCCGCTGTTCTACCCTTAGTGGAGCCTTGAGTATTCCCATTGATCGATTAAAGGTTTTTTTGACGATCTCACTTTTGTATTTAGCGTGCAGCTTTTGCGGAGGGTATGAGACATAAAAAACCTCAAGACATTTGCCTCAAGGTTTCTAACTTTCAAGTCGGGTCACGGGATTAATCTTCAACCCACTTTTAAAGGACTTGAAGAAGCCTGAATGTGTAGCTGATCCCAACCTAAACCGGCAGGTATTTATTCAGCACCTTCCCGTTTGAATGATTAACGCTGCAAACTATCCCAGCAACTCGTCCAGCTGGTTCAGGCCCATAGTGAAACCACCTTCGAAGCCCATTTCTACCATCATTTTTATGGTTGCTTCATCATCAAAGCTAACGTCTACCACCACCTTGGTTTTATCGCCGATGGCTACAAATTTGTTGTCCCAATGCCCTACGGATGCGGCTGGCGGTACAGTGCCATGCTCATCAGAGAATCCCGTATCTGCCGCGAAACGGCTGCCGTTTTCAATAGCGGTAAACTTTGCATGGCTCCAGTGCTTCTGGCCTTCGGGGCCCTCCATGGCATACAGCCAAACGCCACCCACAGTAAAATCCATTGTTTTGGTTTTGGCTACCCATGGTTTCGGCCCCCACCATTTTTCAAGCAGGTCAGGGTCTGTCCAGGCTTTCCATACTTTTTCAATCGGCGCGTTAAACTCGCGTACTACGTGAATCTTTTTAGCGGCAAGGTCTTTTTCGAACACAAAATTGTTTGTCATAATTGTTTTGTTTTTATAAGCGGTTTGTACTATTTAAATAAAAGAAATTGGTTCTGTTTGTTTGGTTTATAAGTCGTTTAACAGGTTGTCTAACTGATCAAAGCGGTCCTCCCACATCTTGCGGAAGCGTTCGAGCCAAATGTCTATTTCCTTCATTTTCTCAGGGTTAAAGTGATAATATATTTCTCTGCCGGACTTTTTCTGTATCAGCACCTCGCATTCGGTAAGGATCTGGATATGCTTTGATATCGTTTGCCGGGTGCTTTCGAAGTGTTCTGCTACGGCATTGGGCGTCATGGCCCCCAGTGCAAGTAAAGTTAAAATGGCCCTGCGGGTTGGATCGGCTATGGCCTGGAAAACGTCTCGTCTCATATAACATGCAATTGATTGACTGCAAATATAAGCGCAGCCAATCAACTGCGCAAATTTATTTGAAAATATTTTTCGAAGCGTAAAATCCGTCTTATAAAAGCCCCTGCTGGAATTCATCAAAATTTAATATTGCCATAATAAGATGTGTTTATTTTCGAACAATGCACTTTGGTATTTAATTGATAAAAGAATAGAAAGTGTATGAGCGAATTATTTTATCCTCATCTGGTAAAACAATATTTCAACTACTATGGAAAATTCAAATGCGCCTGCTATTGAAACAGCAAAATATTTTAATCGGGACCTGAGCTGGTTAAGCTTCAACCACCGCGTGCTGGAAGAAAGTATGGACCCGCAATTGCCCCTTGCTGAAAAAATAAAATTCATCGCTATTCACGCATCCAATTTGGATGAGTTTTATAGAGTTAGGGTGTCTCATTTAGAAACACTAAGCAAATTAGGCGAGTTTAATGATGAAGAGAACAGTTCTTATCACGACATCCTGGCTGCCGTCCGTAAAGAGGCAAGTCATCAAACCAGTCACCTGCGCTCTATTTTAGCAACTGTTGTGATTCCTGAGTTAGCAGCAAATAACATTATCCTTTACCAGAATCATCAGGAAGTACACGAGGAGCATCTTGAATTTATATACGAATACTTCAACACCCAGGTGGCTTCGTATTTGCAGCCAATTTGGCTAACCAATGAAACCACCCCGTTTCTTGAAGATCGGCAACTGTATTTTGTATGGCAGGTGTCAAATAAAAAAAATCCCGAAAGCCTGATATTATTAAACCTGCCAACCCAGCACCTTCCCCGGTTTATATCGCTGCCGAAGATAGAAGATAAGCACTACGTAATTTACCTGGATGACATTATACGCATAGGGGGAGAAAAGTTCCTGGAAAACTATACAGTAAAAGGCTGCTTCTCTATTAAGCTGAACAGGGATGCCGAACTTAATCTTGACGAATACTCAGGAACTATTGCCGACCAAATGAAGATCAGGTTAGCGCAGCGTGCCTTCGGGGCGCCATCCCGGTTTCAGTACGATGCAGCCATGCCAAAAGCGCTGGTATCACAATGCATTGCTCTGTTTGAAATAGAAAGCGACGAGTTAACCCCTACCGGGAGGTACCAGCAAATGAGCGATTTTTTCTCCTTCCCAATTCCGGCCAATTCTTTACCTGGCCTGGTCAAATGGAAGCCGTTAAAACATCATGCACTCGCATCTTACAAACATTATTTTAAGGCATCGAACGAAAAGGATTTTTTATTGCATTTTCCTTATCAGTCATACGACCATGTATTGATATTCTTTAACCAGGCAGTACTTGATCCTTACGTAACCGAGATCATGGCTACTTTTTACCGGGTTGCATCTGACTCTCATATCGTGAATGCGTTGATCAGTGCTTCAAAAAATGGCAAAAAGGTTAGGGCGTTTGTAGAAGTAAAGGCCCGGTTCGACGAGGCTAACAACCTGCTATGGGCGGAGAAAATGGAAAAGGCGGGAATTGAGATTTCCTATAGCCTTCCCGATATAAAGGTACACGCCAAAACAGCGTTAATTACCCGCATAAAAGATGGTAAAACTAAAACTTACGGCTTTTATGGTACCGGGAATTTTAACGAAAGAACAGCCGGGATCTATTCTGATATCGGCCTGCTCACCTCCAATCCGCTAATGAATGAAGAATTAAAGGATGTATTTCTTTATTTGTATACCGGTAAGCAACCTGCGCCATTTAATCATTTGCTTGTCTCTCAATTTAACATCATACAAAGGTTTAAAGAATTGATAAACGACGAAATAAAGATTGCCAAAAACGGGGGTGAGGGCAAAATTATTATCAAGCTAAATAACCTGGAAGATAGCGAGATGATCGACGCACTTTATGAAGCGTCTAATGCGGGCGTAAAAATAGAAATGATCGTGCGCAGTATTTGCCGTTTAAGGCCGGGTGTACCGGGCCTTAGCGAAAACATTACATTAACCCGCGTTATAGGGCGATACTTGGAACATTCGAGGATCTTTATTTTTAACAATAACAATGCGCCGAAGGTTTTTCTTGGATCATCAGACTGGATGGAGCGCAACCTCCGATCGAGGGTAGAAGTAGTATTTCCTGTATATGACGAAGCCTGCAAAGAGGAAATATTTAGCTTTATAAAGCTTCAGTTAGCGCCTTACCGAAAATCAGGTTTGATCGACCAGCATCTTAAATCAATACCAATAGCGCCCGGATTAGCATGTGGAAATGATACCCAGGAGGCTTTCTATCAATTGATGATGGAAAAACAAATGAATAACATTCTCTTATCCTGACGCGATGGCCCACAAAAAAGCCTCAAGACTTCAGTCTTAAGGCTTTTGACTTTTCAAGTCGGGATGGCAGGATTCGAACCTGCGGCCTCCACATCCCAAATGTGGCGCGATACCGGGCTACGCTCCATCCCGAATGGGGGCGCAAATATATGTTTTATGGGGTAATTGTCAAGAAGATTGGGGGTTGGGTTGCAAAATATTTCCTAAACGCGGGGGCACTAGGCTACCTCTTTTGGCTAGCGCGGATACTAGCGGCAGGTCGAAAACATTTCCTCAGATTCAGAGATAGATAAGTTGTCAAAGATTTGGGGTCCAGCGCTTCTTTCATTAATTTGCCCGGGTTTCTTTAAACACCTGATTAACTATTGATAATGCTAAATTTATTAAAATTTTGTTAGGCCTCCGCGTTCTGTTGACTGCCATTGCCATCTTGATTTGTTTTCAGGCTTTTGGCGATTGTGCCATTTCTAAAGATAAGTTGCCTCCGCGCGATACGACCACCGTCGATTCTGCTAAACAAAAGGACATCAGCGATTTTCTGAGCGGTGTTTTTAATAGAAAAGGCTCGAAAAAAAAACCTGATGTTGCACGAAAATTTACTATTTCATTGGTGCCAACTGCCGGATATACTTTGTCGACCGGCTTTACCATTGGTGCCAGCAGTATTACAACTTTTTTTACAGAAAGTGATCATACTAAAAATGAGTCTGTGATCAATCTTCAGGCCTTTTATGATTCGCATAGTCAGCAAACGCTTCTTATTCAATCAAATATTTGGTCCAAAAACGACCAATGGAAATTTGTAACCGATCTGCGCGTCACCAAATATCCCGATGTTACTTATGGATTAGGAAGCGCAACCACAACCAGTACAGCTGACAATATTGTTTTTAACTATATTAGGTTTTATCAGACGTTTCTTAAAAAAGTAGCCAAAAGCTTTTACGCTGGTGGCGGCTATGACCTGGATTATCATTACAACATCTCGGAACAGGGGACAGCTAATAACACGATTTCTACTTTTAAGCGATACGGTGAAACTTCAAGTTCCCGATCTTCGGGCTTTAACCTGGGCGCTTTGTTTGACAACCGCACTAATCCGTTAAATTCGCTCGGTGGGATCTATGCTAACCTGATTTATAGGAATAACCTCAAATTCATGGGAAGCGATTCCAGGTGGAGCAGTATGCAACTCGACGTTCGCAAATATTTCAAACTTTCAGACCACTCCAATAATGTGTTAGCCTTTTGGAGTTATACCTGGTTGATTTTGAATGGCAAGCCCCCCTACCTGGATCTTCCAAGCGTTGGAAATGACACTTATAACAATACAGGCCGCGGTTACGCTATTGACCGTTTTAGAGGGAAAAACATGCTTTACTTAGAAAGCGAGTACAGATTTGGTATAACCGCCAACGGATTAATTGGAGGAGTGGCTTTTGCAAATGTGGAAAGTTACCCGCGTAATGTAACCACCAATATTCGAAAGTTCTTACCTGCTGCAGGTAGCGGCATTCGTATAAAAATGAATAAGCACACCAACACAAATCTCGGTATCGATTATGGTATTGGTACAGGCGGCTCGCGTGGCGTCTTCGTTAATCTCGGCGAGGTGTTCTGATAAGTCAGCTTATCGTGGCGAATAGCGGGTTGTGCACGCAAAATGTTAGACCCCACAAAAAAGCCTCAAGACTTTCAACTTCAGGCTTTTGAATTTTCAAGTCGGGATGGCGGGATTCGAACCCACGACCTCCAGCACCCCATGCTTCCTTGCCTCGCTTTTTGATAAAGCAAAAAGCGCTTAATTTCGCTTTAAATGCACTTTTAGCCTTTTCGCCTTATTGTATTTTTAGTTAAATTTAGCTATTTTAGACCCAAATGTTAGACCTATGTTAGACCTAATGTTATTCAAAAAATGGCCTAATTTTGTCTCAAATGTAGTTTTTAGTGGTTAAAAATAAATAATGTTAGACCTATTATGGCTATTAACATCAAAATAATTCTTAGAATTAATAAAACACTGCCTAATGGCGAACACCCGATTGTGTTTCGAATCACGGAGGAAAGGCGTAATTATGAGCTTGCTACGAAAAAGTCTTCTTCAGTAAAGGACTGGGATGGGCGTGCCCAGGCCGTGCACACAAGCCATCCCAACTACAAGCCTATCAATGCTTTATTGAACAATATTAAAGTTAAAACAACACTTTATTTCGCAAGCCTTCACGACGACCAGCAACCACGTGTTGTTGCTATAAAAGAAATAGTTGCGCGGTTGACCGGAGCCATACAAAAAGCGCCAACAAAAAAGCTACTGGAATTTTTCGATGACGAAATAGAAAGGTTGAAAAGCATGGATAGGTTAGGATATGCTTCTGTGCATGTAATGACCAAAAGCCGTTTAAGTAAATACATGAACCATATCGACATGGCTTTTGAAGATATTGATTTGAATTTCATCAGAAGATTTGAGGATTGGATGATAAGGAAAGATATCGCTGTGACAACAAGAAGTATTGACCTGCGGACGTTCCGCACTGTATGGAGAAACGCAATGAAAGAAAAGCACTGTAAAGAAAGTCACTATCCATTCAAGGATTTTGCGTTTTCCAAATACAACAATCCCAAGACGAAGAAACGGGCAATCACCCAGGACCAATTTCAAAAGATCGCCAATCTTAAACTGGATGATGATAAACTAATTAACTCTCGGAATTATTTCCTGTTTAGCTATTACTGCAGAGGGCTGAATTTTACAGATTTGGCTAATCTGAAATGGACAAATATAATTGATGGTAATCTTAATTATATAAGGGCCAAAACAAAAGAAGAATTTGACTTTAAATTACACACCGAGGCCTTAAAGATATTGGCCTACTATAAAACATTGGAAGGAAACAGCGACGACGGTTACATTTTCCCGATACTTTATAAACGGCACGCCTCAATCCGTTCTAAGCGAGATCGCCGGATGAAAATACTTAAGCGAGTAAATCAGGATCTAAAGGCAATATCCAAAAAGGCGGAGATCGAGAAGAACATTACCACTTATGTCGCACGGCATACATATGCTACAACGCTTAAAGCCAAAGGTCTGTCTATTGAGGAAATAGGCAAGACTTTGGGACATGATAGCACAAAAACAACAGAAATATATCTTGATGAAATCGGAGATCCGTTATTTGATGATCGTATCAATGAAAGTATTTGAGTTTAATACCTTTGTAGAGTAACCACTTTTTAAACAATATGTAGGTCATTATCAATAGCAATTGAGAATTGATGCATTTTAAAAGGAATTCATGCAGGAAGACAATAAAACAGAATTTAAAAGCAACTTTTCAGAGGCTGTAATTGAAAGTTTGGTAGCATTTGCAAATACCAAAGGTGGGAAAGTGTTTATTGGCATTGACAACAAAGGTAACCCTGTTAATCATTTCATCATTGGTTCAGAAAGCCTTCAAACCTGGGTTAATGAAATTAAAAATAAAACTCAACCCAGTATAATCCCCGACGCTGAAGTTATTCAAATTCAGGGCAAAAATATAGCATCCCTGTCCATTCAGGAATTTCCGGTTAAGCCGGTCGCCTTTAGGGGGCGCTATTTTAAGCGGGTGAATAATTCCAATCATCAATTATCTGTGGTTGAAATAGCAGACCTTAGTTTGCAGTCCCTTCAAATTTCATGGGATTCCTATTCAGCGCATGGCAGAACAATTGCTGATATAGATTTGGAAAAAGTTGAAAAGTTCGTCAAAAAAGTAAATGAAGCCGGTCGCTTTTTGCTGGAAGATAACGCGATGGCCAACCTGGAGAAGTTGAAATTTATTAAAGGTGACACAATTACTAACGCTGCTTGGCTGCTGTTCGGCAAACAAACCACTGGCTACAACATCCATCTTGGGCGATTTAAAACACCAACTTTTATTATTGATGATAAGATGCTGAATGGCACCTTGTTTGAAATGGTCGAGGAAACCATGCGTTACCTTATTTCTTGGCTGAAAGTTGCTTTTGAAATTAAAGGTATGCCAACGCAAAGGACTGAGATATTCGAATATCCATTACCCGCATTGCGTGAAATTGTATTGAATGCGTTGATCCACCGGGACTATTTAAGTCCTGCTGATGTGCAAATAAAAATATTTGATAATAATATTACCTTTTTCAATCCTGGTAAATTGTATGGCGATCAAACCGTTGACGATTTAAAAAAAGACAGCTATCAGGCATTTGCTCGTAATAAGCTAATCGCAGAAGCATTTTACCTTACCGGCGATATTGAGAAGTATGGCAGCGGTTTTTTAAGAATTAGGAAGGAATTAAAATCTTATCCATCAATGGACCTATCATTTGATGAAGTTCCTAATGGTTTTTTAATAGCCTTAAGTTATAAAGAGCAAAAAATCAGTACAAACCTGCTTAATTACAACGAGGGATTAAATGAGGGATTAAATGAGGGATTAAATGAGGGATTAAAATCATTGTTAAAAATCATTGTGAGACATCCTGGCATACAGGCTAAAGCATTACCCTCATTATTGGAAAATAGGCCTTTGAAAACCATTGAACGTCAAATCAAAGAATTAGTGTCCCAAAATCTTGTTGAACGGCGAGGAAGCCGTAAAACAGGCGGTTATTTTATAACCACCGACCAAATAGGCAACAATTAGTCTGCACCGAAAGCTATAGGCGGATAATATCCAAATGTTGTTATGGTTTTATGAAACTGCAACAGCTTGGCACTTGCCATTTATAATTGATTATTAACTAGGTTATTATAAATATTTAGGCTTGCGTTGTAATTCAGGGGGGCGGGTTCGAGCCCGGCCTCCTGAAGTGATTGCATGAGCGATATCTATAAAGTTCAATCATTTCTGAGTCCCTCTACAGGATTGCTTATAGCTGACTTTATTGTTTGAAAACTAACAGTTACAAGTGCTATTAGCATAGCTCCGGCACCTGCCAATATAAATATCCATAAGCTTATGTTGGTATGATAAGCGAAATTTTGTAACCATTTCTGGATGAATAAATATGCTATCGGCGATGATATCAAAAATGCAATTGCAATGAGTACTACTACTTCTTTATTAAGCGTGGTTAGTATATGAGTTATGCTCGCACCCATTACTTTCCTGATACTGATTTCTCTGCTTCGCCTCTCGGTGGTAAACATCGCCAGTCCGAACAAGCCCATGCACGAAATAAAGATGGTGATAAGCGTTGCGGTACGCATGAGCCATTGCGTCTGTTGTTCACTTTCGTACATTTTCTCAATAGAATCGCCCAGAAAGGAATAGTTGAAGGGCTCCTCGGGGTAAACATTCTTCCATTCCTTTGCTATACCTTTTAACAACATCGGGAGATCGCCCTTTTTGAATTCCGCCGACGTAAGCTTTAAAGCTATACTGATTTGCCTTTCCGGATTGTTAAGGATTACGCATGGGATAATTTGATTGTAAAATGAAGTTTGGTAAAAATCGGCCACCACGCCGGCTATTGGATACCCTTTGCTCCGGTTCCCCCAAAGCAAAAGCTTGCCTACGGCATCCTGGGGATCGCGAAAACCGAGTGCCTTTGCCGCGGTTTCATTTATCAGGTATTCTTTTGCGCTATCACTATGCAATAAATTTCGGCCTGCGATTATTTTCATGTTGTAAAACGGCACAAAATGCTCATCTGCCGGGTAGGTATAACTGTCCATAGACCAATCAAGGGGCCCACGTAGTCGTATAGGGTCTGCCATGTGGCTGCGGCCAACTGGTGGAGGACCTTCTGTTATTACCTGTTCAACACCAGCCAATTGTTTTAGCTTTTGGGCAAGCACTTTCATTTTACCTGGGTGATTTGAGAACACCGGTGGCAGCGTAATAATATTACTTGTTTTTATGCCCAGGTCTTTGTTTTGAATGTAGTTGATCTGGTTATTGATAGCAATAGTGCCAATAATAAAAAGAAGCGATATCGTAAATTGGGAAATAATGAGGCTTTTGCGCAGGTAGCCTTTATTATCGGGCCTCTCGCTTATTTTGCCTTTAAGGCTCGAAACCGGCTTAAAAGCGGTTAGCAGCCTTGCAGGATAAAAGCCCGCCAGTACGGTTGTAAAAATAGCGATGCCCGCCAAAAATATCCAGTTGATATAGTCCGTAAAATGAAATTGCACGCCTGTTGGCACGTATGCGGCAAATAATTTAAGTAAGGGCTTTATGGCAATGAGGGCTATGGCCACGGCCATTAGCGCCAAAATAAATGTTTCTATTAAAAATTGTAAAAGAATGTTGCTTTTTTCGCTACCCAACACCTTCAGTATACCTATCTCTTTGGTGCGTTGTATGGATTGAGCAGTAGATAAATTGATAAAATTAATGGCCGCGATAAGTAAAATGAATAACGCCACTGCCGAAAGTATATACAATACCCTCAGGTCGGCTTTACGTCCTCTGCCACCATACTCGCTATGAAAGTGTATGCCGGTGAAAGGCTGCAACTTTGCCTGGGTATTTGGGTTTTGTACGAAATATTTTTTTATGAACGAAGGGAATTGTGCATCGATTTGCGCTGCTTTTACTCCAGCGTGTAGCTTTACCAGTTCCTGCACGCCGGTCATTATTGCCCAGTTATCCAGGGGGAACTGGTGTTTTAAAAAACTACTTTTAATAGTGCTAAATGAGATAAAATCCGAAAAATTGAAATCCGAATTTTTATTCCAGTCCTGCAGGATACCGGTTACCCGCACCATAAGAGAGTCATTATAGATGATGGTTCTGCCTATCATTCGTGCGGGCGGCAAATCTCCAAAATAGGTTTTAGCGCGGCTCTGTGTTAGCACTACGGTCATGGGGTCGGCCAGCGCTGTTTTTTTGTTACCGCTTAGCCAGGTATAGGGTAAGATGTCAAAATAGTCGGGTTGGGTAATTATCGCATCCGTCTCGTCAAAGTGCCTGATCATTTTTTCGCCATCCTTTATTTTTACTTTTGGTTGAAATGGCTGAAAAGAGGCCAGTTTCTCCAGGTCCGGTAGGTCATTCCGCATTGCTTCGTACATTGGCGGCGGCACAGCGTTCATATGAAAACGGCTGCCGTCCCGAGGGTTGGGGGAGCTGATATCGACGCAATAAATCTGGTCTTTATCGGGGTGAAAAGTGTCGAAGCTAAACTCGTAGGTGGCCACTAGGTAAATAACCAGGCACCCGCAAATGCCCAGCGCCAGCCCCATTACATTAATTGCAGAATAGGTCTTATGGCGCGTTATATGTCGCCAGGCATGTTTTAAATAAATTTTGAACATATAGATCCGGTTTAATTTGTAGTCATCCCACTTTAGGTTGGTTTGATTCGATAAAATTACCGGGGTAAATTGGGGGGTGCGTCTCAAATCATGATTTGGGCGCTCTTTTTTTAGTTCGGCCTTATATTCTACAGGGCTTTTCCCTGTCATTTGTTTAAAGATGCGATTAAAGGTTGATTTAGAGTTGAAACCAGCGCCAAAAGCGATACCCAGCAAAGTGATATGGTCAAAACCCGGATCTTGCATTTTCAGGATGGCATCTCTTACACGATATTCATTGATAAAATCATTGAAGTTTTTTTTAAGCGCAGTATTAACGATACGGGATAATTCTTTAGGATGTATCCCTAGGTTTTCAGCCAGCGAACTTAAAGTCAGTTCGGCATCTTGGTAAAACATATTTGTTTCCATTGCCTTCTTTAGCCAGGTGCTTTTTTGTTTTAGCACCGCCGGGGTGGGTGATTTTAAGATGGGATAGGCAAGACCGGGTGCGCCAAGCTCAGGGCGGAATAAGTGTTTAGCCGCAATGCGGATCAGTATTATAGCCAGCAACAGATATAGAGGATAATAAGCCTGTATGTTAAGCTGTAGGTGATAATAAAATTTATCAACGACGATTAACGGTATCCACAATAGCCACACCAAGCCAAAACCTGACAATAAGCGGCGCAGCCACTGTAGTTGGTATCGGTACCTATCACTCAAATTATTGAATTTTAGCCCTTGGTAAAAGCGCTCTATCAGCCTTAAAGACCAATACAAGTAGGTCATGACCGAAATAAACGCCAAAAGGTTTAATATCGGGCTCATTTGCTGAAAGGTAAGCGTATCATAAGTAGCCGCACCCGTCCTTATACTTTCCTTAATTTCCAACACCAGTACACCCTGCTGCAACAAAAAAGGACTGAAATGCAGCACGTGCTTAAGGCAGAGTTTATATTCGGTTCGGGTTATTTTAAGTACATAAAAATAAATCAGGGGGCCAAGTGTCAGCGAAAATTGCAGCGGCAACCAGCTCCAGCAGGGAAAGTAATTTCCCAGCTGGATATCTTTACCCAGTACCCAGGCCACCCACAAAACGCCGGTTAAGACGGCCATGGCAAGAATGTTGGTTGCTGTCCGGTTGGTGCTTTTGGTGAACCATAACAGCAGAGTAAAATTCAGCCCGATGAATATCGTTCCCAGGAAGGCCAGGTCATAAGGAGAGACATGGAAGATGAATGATTTCAATTTTCTATTATTTCAAATCCTGTTACAAATCGCAAACCACATACAATTGACAGCGCTTAATTTACGACAAATATTGAATAATCAGTCCAGTTTGGGGGACGGATACAAATACGGCCAATGATCTTAATACATCCTATTTTGATAACAACATCTTTTATCATTATTAATTAAGATTCTTACTTTAAATGATTTTTAGATTATCTGTCCCCCGAATTCACCATTCGTCACATTTTTAAAATACGTAAATTTCAACCATGTATCATTGTAGTAAATACAAAGACAATGAAAGTTGAAATAAGAAAATATGAACAATTGCTTATCGCCTTTTGGGGGTTTATAGCAATCATCGGTTATATTTTACAGCGTCTAAATTTGGCACCGGTTTATACTGCCGGTTTTCACCAATATAATATTACACATACCAACTTTCATTTCAACTATTCCGCTAATCTTCTGTTACCACGCGTTGGCGTAGTATTGTTATTGATGATTGCTTATACCTGGATCAATTTTTTTACCATCCCGCAATTGCGGCGAACAAATTACAGGTCGTTCTTTATTTATCCATGGGTTTTGTTTCAATTACTGTTACTAAGCTACCTACTAGCCCTTGGAGTAAACGTTGCAACATATTATGCACACCCGGCCTGGAATAATTATGGAGAATTTTCTTTATTCGCTTTATTTGGATATAACGAAGATCCTTTAACCGATTTGTGGGCCGGCTTTGACAGGGCGCTAATATTTTTGGTTGTTTATAGTGTCTATGCCGGAATCAGGGAATACCTAATACGCAGCATTGAAAATTCCGGCTCCAACAGCAGTTTCCGCATATTGATCGCCAATCAGATAGGCGCTTCCTTGTGTATCGTTTTACTATTACCTAAGTTGACGTCAGCTTTCCACATTATTAACGACGATAGCATATATGGCGCTTATTTTCTTTTCATCCCATCTGTAATCTTTGTCTATTTCAGTAATACTTATTGGCTATTTCCATCCTTTGCAAATACACCGGGCATTTCTTTTAAACTTATCTGGCGTCTTGCAATTTCTACCTTTTTCTATTCAATCCTTTTTATAGTTTTTATAAATAGAACAGGGTTATCACCAAGGGTGCTGATGATGAACTGGATAATTCAACTTGTTGTTATTACACCAGTTACGTGGATACTTTACCAGCAACGCAAGGATAAAATAAGAGCATTAAGAGGTGTAGAAATCGCGTTGACCAAATCGACAGCTGATTTACAGTTTTTGCGTTCGCAAATTAATCCCCACTTTTTGTTTAATGTCCTCAACACGATATATGCCATGGCCCTTGTAGACGGTTCGAAAAGATCGGCTAACGCGATTCAAATGCTCGGCGATATGATGCGATTTATGCTGGATGACAATCATCTTGACTTTATTCCTTTGAGCAACGAGATCAGCTACCTACAAAACTATATAGCCCTGCAAAAATTACGCTTAAAGGATTCAGATGGAATTGAGATCAGTGAAAAAATTACTATTGACAATAGCGACTATGAAATCGTTCCAATGTTGTTGATCCCTTTTGTGGAAAATGCATTTAAGCATGGAATAGACATCAATCAAAAGTCATGGATCAGTATTATATTGACGTGTGATCAAAAAGGGATCTGGTTTAATGTCAGGAACAGTTTGCATAAAGCAGATACCAACGATCCTGAGCGAAAGCATTCCGGGATAGGCCTTCAAAACGTTAAAGAACGGCTGAATATCTTTTACAAAGGCAGGCACCAGTTAACCTGCGAAACAACCGATATAGAGTTTATTATTGATTTGATTATTGAATCGGAAACCCTAAAAAAATGAATATGTTGCGTGCCATAGCTATAGACGATGAACCATTTGCATTGGAGGTCGTAAAAAACTTACTGGAAGAAATTCCTTTTATACAGCTTGCAGCCTGTTTCACTAAAGCCGTTGAAGCAATTGGTTTTCTCCAGGAAAATGAGATTCAGTTAATTTTTTTAGATATTAAGATGCCCGGTCTGTCCGGCATTGAATTTATCCGTTCATTGCCAAAACCTCCAATGGTGGTTTTTACAACCGCTTATAGTGAACACGCGGTACAAAGTTTCGAGTTGGATGCTATTGATTATCTGTTAAAACCATTTTCGTTCTCCCGCCTCTTAAAGGCCTGCAATAAAGCTTACGAATTTCAGCAGATGAAAGGTAATAGTAAGCAGATAGCTTCGGAAGCTTTGCCTGTAATATTTATAAAAAGCGGCTTGGAAAAGATAAAAATAGATCTTGCCGATTTACGCTATGCCGAAAGCGTTGGTAATTATGTGAAGTTACATTTAAATGGGAAGCCGCCGGTAATGTCCCGTCTTACCACTGCCGAAGCAGAAGCGCTGCTACCAGCCAACGTATTCATCCGCGTGCACCGTTCATTTATCGTAGCGAAGGAAAAAATAACAAAGGTTGATAAAAGAAGTGTATGGCTTAAAGAAACAGAAATTCCAATCGGCCCATCCTACCTAACTCAAATTGAAAAACTCCTTAACCAATCCACTTAAGTAATGGCTTCACCATAAAATAACCATCATGTACCTTAAAAAATTAATGACAATAATATTGTCAATAGGATTCGTCTTGCCCGTTTTTTGCCAGCAGGCAAAGCTGAAGACACTTACTTTGGGTCATAATCTAAAAGGTGTGGTCATTGATACCAGCGCCAATCTAATGCTTAAAGATGCTGTTGTAATCATCCTAAACAGCAGGGATTCTATCATCAGAAAATTCACACGAACGCAATCCGATGGTCGTTTCCTGATGAATGGAGTAGCACAGGGTAGCTTTATACTTTATATCTCTTATCCCGGTTATGCGGGCTATTCAGAAAAATTCACGCTTGATTCAAGTCAGACAACCAGGGATTTTAATAACATCGGCCTGGTGTTGAAGACCAATCTGTTAAAGGAAGTGATCGTAAGGGGCACCGTCTCAGCCATCCGGATAAAAGGAGATACAACAGAATATAATGCCAAAGCTTATAAATTAAGTCCCAATGCTAAAGTAGAAGACTTACTAAAAAGACTACCGGGAATACAAGTAGATAAGGATGGCAAAATTTCGGCCCAGGGCCAAACTATAAACAAGGTACTGGTAGACGGCGAGGAATTTTTCGGGGATGATCCCACCTTAGTTACACGAAACCTTCGTGCGGATATGGTAGATAAGGTACAGCTATTTGATAAGAAAAGTGATCAGGCAAGCCTGACAGGCATGAATGACGGCAAAACCGATAAAGCGCTGAATGTAAAATTAAAAGAAGATAAAAAGAGGGGCAATTTTGGAAAAGCTGAGGCAGGAGTTGGGACTGATGGGTACTATCGGGGACAGTTGATGTTTAATTCTTTTAATGCCAGGCAAAGGTTTTCGGTTTATGGGGTAACTGCGAACGACGGAAAAACAAGCCTGGACTGGCAGGATAACGCTAAATATGCCACTTCAAATATTGATATTTCTACTCCGGGAATGATGATCGATCTTGGCGGTTATGATGAGTTGGAATCCCGTAGTGGGAGTTATGATGGCAAAGGTTTACCTGTAGCCCGTACCGGTGGGGTTCATTATGATGATAAATGGAAAGGAGATACACTCAGTATTAATGCTAACTATAAGATCGGCGCGTTGACAGTAGACGGAACGAACAATATTCAAACCCAAAATAACATTCCAACAGGCCGGCTGAATAGTAATACTGACCAAACTTTTCATAATCATGTTTTCCGTCAAAAAATTGATGGCGTTTTTCAAATCAAACCGGACAGTACTTCAAGCCTCAAATTTACCCTTAATGGTGGCATCAAAAATACGGAACAAAACAACCACGCTTTTACCAATACTAATAATGAAGCGGGCAATCTTTTGAACAATAATTTATTGAATAGTTCCTCTAATGCTAATCAGCAAAATATGACGGCTGGGGTACTTTATACTGAAAAATTGAATAAACCCGGTAGAACCTTTTCTTTAAATCTCATTGGGTCAATCAACAAAATCAACACCGCAGGATTATTAAACTCGAAAATTAACTATTATTCAAATGGCTTACCGGATAGCACACAATCGGTCAATCAGTTTAAGACTAACGCCACATCCAATAACGCAGTTAATGCCATTCTTAATTACTCAGAGCCCTTGTCAAAAGCAGTTTTAATGCTGTTGAGTTATGGGTTCGCCGCTGGCGGTAGTGCGTCTGATCAAAGAACGTTCAATAGATCAGCAGATGGAAGCTATAGTTCTTTAGACAGTCTTTACAGCAATAATTTTAAAGTAAAACAATTCTCCAATCAATTGGGCGTCAACTTTAACCTGGTTAAAAACAAAACCATGCTCGCTTTCGGCACCAAGGTAAGCAATGTTGATTTCCGGCAGTTAGACATCTACTCAAAAAACAAGCTGAACCGAAACTTTATACTTTGGAACCCACAGGTCAATTTACAATACAAAATCTCGCAACAATCTTCCATTCGATTAAACTACGATGGTAATTCTGTCGAACCGACGGTTGCACAGTTACAGCCGGTGCTTATCAATAACGATCCCTTAAATATTACTCAGGGCAATCCCGGTTTAAAGCCATCTTTTATCCAACGGGCTTTTGTTGGCTACCAATCATATAATCCTTTAAATGGCCAATTGGTAGGAGTGTTTACCGGTTACCAACTAACTGCTAACCCGGTAGTCAGTAACCTGATGACTGATTCTTCCGGCAGAACGGTTAATAGATACATTAATCTGAAAGATAAAACCACAGCCAACTTTAACTTTGCTGCCTTTTTTGACCGCAAAATTAAACCGCTTGACCTGAATGCCGGAATCAATTTGAATATTAACGGTAACACCTACTATAATCTATCCAACAATCAATTGAACCGAACAGATTATACTGTTTATACCTTACAGGCAAGGTTTTCAAAAGCTAAAGCGAACGTGTACGAATTCAACGCCAGTTTGGGACCTACATATACCAGTAGCGGATCGTCCTTACAGCAAAACATTAATAATAACGGCAAAGGCTTTACGGGCAACGGGGATTTTACGTTATACCTGCCTGGTAAATTTCAACTTTCTTCTAATGCCAATTACCAATACAACAGTAAGACAAAAACTTTTGACCAGAATTTCTCTAGGTTAATTATTAATGCCTCTTTAAATAAATTATTCCTCAAAGAACAGACGTTAAAACTTTCTCTTTCCGGTAACGATCTATTGAATCAGAATACGGGTTTTAATCGCAATGTATCCGGCAACCTGATCACGCAAAGCAACTACACAACAATTAAGAGGTATTTTATGCTGTCGTTATCTTATGATTTTAACAAGGTTGGGGCCGATAAAAAAACAAATAAATAATATCATGAAAAAGATAATTTCAACATTTAGCTTCTGGGCACTTTTAGCCGTTTCATCTTTTGCTCAAAATGTAAGATTTACCCGCTCCGGATTAATCGAGTATAAAAAGACGGTAAATATGTACGCAATCATTCAGCGCGATATCAACAAAGAAAATGAAAGCCTTTTAAAACCGGCTTTTGAAACCTATAAGCAACAACACCCGCAGTTCAAGGAATTGAAAAGTACGCTAGTGTTTGCCGGTAGTAAAACATTGTTTACACCTGTCGGCGTGAATACCTCCATTACCAGCTTTTTTGATGACCCGCAAATATCGATGCAAAATAATGTTGTTTACTCCGATTTGAACAATAAACAACTGATAAGCAAACGAAAAGTATTTGATGATATCTACCTGTTAAAGGATAGTTTGAGAAATATCAAATGGAAATTTACCGATGAAGTTCGGGATATAGCGGGTTACCCTTGTCACCGGGCGAATGGTCTCGTATTAGATTCTGTTTATGTGGTTGCATTCTATACGGACAAAATTCCCGTTTCGGGTGGGCCGGAATCTTTTGGAGGCCTGCCGGGGATGATTTTACAACTGGCCCTGCCTCATGAGAATGTAAGCTGGGTTGCCACTAAAGTCGAAGATATTAATTTATCGGTCAATTCAGTTTTTCCGCCGACAGGCGGTACGATAATTAATTTCAAAGAACTGATTAATAAACTTAGAGGTGTTTTTAAAAGCAATGTCAACAATAGATCCGATGAATTAATCGCGTTTTTACTATAGAGCCGCTCTTACAATTTCGACATCATGAGTAATTGATAATTTTATTTCGATGTCCAATGCTCTAAAAGCATTGTAGTTTAAGATAACTCTGTAAACCATTTTTCAACTTCTTGCGTTTAGTTTTTTTAAGCTGCCTATGTATTTCTTAAACCTCAATGCATTTCATCCAACCGTCGGTATCAATACAGATAACCATGGTAAATACCCCTTTCTGGAATCAACAGATGGTTTGTTCGAACCTGATGATTTCGAATTCAACTTCAACCGAAGCTTTCCTTTTGAGCGGATTGAATTGATTGACGGGCGAACATTCTACGTGAGTGAACCGAATTTGCTGAAGGTTTTCAAGAATGCAATACGGGTAGATAACAAGATACTGGTTAATAACATCAAGCCCATAGAAGAAGTATATACCGGAGAATTGGCAGAACTGTTTTATAATGGCTATTCGGCCGGTACGGCACAATTTTACCAGGAAATCGGCCAAACCTTTTTATCCCTGGAACTGGAGCAGAAAAAGCAGACCCTTCGGGACTTTATTACTTACTGTCACACAAATTTGTATTTTGAAGGCTTTGCCATTCCCGAGGTGATTTATGCCCTGGGATATATACAGGCATCGCTGGTGAAAGGATTCCAGGAATACAGTAACCTAAAAGATTTGAAGGAAACGGAACCTGTGCCGCCGGTGGTCAAGGTTTATCCTATTGTCAAAATGCCTGAGCCGGAAGTAAAACAGGAACCAGTAGCTGAAGCACCGATAGAGCCTGCACAACAATCGCAGACGTTAGCGAGTGATTCTGATAATCATATTCCTCTAAGATATCCAACCGCCGATATATTCAATCTTTGGTGCGCCTTATTGGACGTGCGGCTTTGTCAACTTATGCAAGTGCCCCAAGTCTTTAGTAGCGAGGACGAGATCAATGGCCTGCTGGGAGACCTTTTTAAAGCGGATGGTCAGGAACAAGTTTGGCCGGTGAGCAACAGCCTACATCATTATCAAATGGCACCTGGCTACCAAAATCTATTATGCCTGTTAATGCATGCTACCTATAAGCTCAATACGACCTATCTGAAAGTGCCGCAGATGAAATACTGTCAATTGCTTAAATCCAACTTCTCTCCCTTTGATACTTACGAATCAGTCGGTGACATCCAGCGAAACATGACCAAGAAGAAAGATTCCGCCATCGACTTTGTTCATAAAAGCGGTGGTACCTATGCTAAAAAAGCCTACGAAGTCTTAAAGAAAGTACCCACTTATATACTCAAACCTTAACGACGTTCAACTTCGTTCACTAACGTTGGGTTATTTTCATACTCTTTTGTGTTCATCAAATTTTTTAATTTATGAACGCAACATTCGTTACTACCCTATCGACACAAGAGCTCCAGGAGCTCAT
>JALYIP010000017.1 GCA_030775685.1 Bacteroidota bacterium | reverse complement strand
GTTGTAAACTATCCGGCCGTTTCGTGCAATAAATGCGTCGGCGCCAACTACCCAGCCTGAATCGACATATTGTTGAATAACCTTATCTATTCGCTGCAATCTCTCGGGCGAGAATTTTTCGGTTACCGGGTTGCCGGGCTGTAAGGTAAAACCCTGTGAAAACGCAAAATAGGAGAAAAGCGTAGCCAGCGATAATGCAAACAGCCTTTTGTTCATCATAGTAGTTTATTACAAGCGTTATAATTGGTACAGGTTTCGACTGATCTTTATCGAAAAATAGAAACCTGTCAACATACTACTAATGTATGAACATTTGACTATAAGTTAATCACGTCATCACAGGTTTGTTACAAATTGGTTATTCGCTAAATCACTAATTCGCCAAATCACTAATTATTTACACCCCGGCGAAAGCCGAAAAGCCGCCATCAACGCAAATCATTGATCCGGTTACAAATGCCGATGCATCACTCAATAACCAGACTATTGCACCGATCAATTCGTCCGGGTGTCCGAATCTTTTAAATGGCGTATTCCTGATAACTTTGCCACCGCGTTCGGTATAACCACCTTCGGGTAAAGTTAGCAGGCTGCGATTCTGCTCTGTAAGGAAAAAACCAGGAGCAAGTGCATTCATACGAATCGCGTCGCCATAACGGTTTGCAAGTTCAACGGCAAACCATTGGTTGTAACAGTCAACTGCAGCTTTGCCCATATTATAGCCCAAAACTTTTGTTATTGCCCTTTTTGAATTCATTGATGAGATATTAACAATGCTACCCTTACCTGTTTTAGCGATAGCCTCGCCAAAAACCTGGGTTGGGTTCAATGTACCCCATAAGTTGAGATCCATTACCTCCTTCATTCCCTTTAGGTTCATGCTGAAAATATCTTCCTCCGGTTGCAAAACACCCTGGGGCATATTGCCGCCAGCGCCGTTCACAAGTCCGTCAACTCTTCCAAAAGCTTCTATGATCGTATTTTTAGCCGCTTCAAGTTCGCCAATATTCATTACATCAGCTATTAAGGCTATTGCCTTACCGCCATTAGCATTTATAACGGCTGCACGTTCTTCGGCAACTTCTTTATTTCGCCCCAAAATACCAACTGTGCCACCGGCCTCTGCGATACCGTTTACAAATGCATTTCCTAAAATACCGGTTCCGCCGGTTACAACTATTACTTTACCGCTTAGTGAAAATTTATCGCTCATCTTTTTTAAGAGTCAGGAATCAGGAAGTTAAGATTCATGACTTATTTTTAGGTTTATACTTTATTATTTATCTCTTGTTAAGTTCTCTCTGTCTTGATTCATGATCTCTTGAATCTCTGCTCATCTCAGGTCACTTATCGAAATTGCGTCCATATCGGTGTAATCCAGGTTTTCGCCGGCCATCCCCCATATAAAATTGTAATTACAAGTACCACTGCCCGAATGGATACTCCAGGGTGGCGAAACAACGGCATCGTAATTATTCATCATGATATGCCGGGTTTCATTTCCTTGCCCCATGTAGTGCACTATTTTTTGTCCAGCAGGTAAATCGAAATAAAAATAAGCCTCCATTCGACGATCATGTGTGTGTGCCGGCATGGTATTCCAGATGCTGCCGGGCTTCAATATAGTTAATCCCATTACCAACTGGCAGCTTTTTATTCCATCTGCATGAATGTACTTGTTAATTGTGCGCAGGTTTGCAGTGGCAGCACTACCGGCCTCAACTTTGGCAGCTTCTTCAATCCCCATAAAGGTTGTTGGATAGGTCATGTGTGCCGGGGCCGAAAGCAGGTAAAAAACAGCCGGATCATTTGCATTTTTACTTTCAAAACTTACTTGCTTTATGCCTTTTCCAACATATAAGCAGTCAAGTTTACCAAGCTCAAAGGTTTGCCCATCCACGATTACACTACCATTGCCAGCTACATTAATGATCCCTATTTCACGACGTTCCAAAAAATAATCTGCGCGCAGGTTTGGGTAATTTTCCAGGCTTATGGATTTAGTGACCGGATTCACTGTACCTACTATCATCCGGTCGTAATGCGTATAAACACAATTGATAGCGTCTTTTTGTACCGTGTCATCTATTAAAAACCGTTCCCTTATTAAATCAGTATCATATTTTTTAAAATCGTCGGGGTGTACGCTGTGTAAAACTTTCAAGGCAATTTGATGGTTAGATGTTATAATTGCAGGTCAATCTGCAAAACCAAAGTTAATATTTACGTTCTCAAAAAAAATAAAATAGTTTTTACAAATTAAACTAAATTACGTCGCCATAACGCCTAAATAAATTAAATACAACTTGAACCATGAAAACTTTAATCGTTTATAAGAAATTAACACTGTTATTTATTTTCCTCGGATTTGCAACTGCCGTTTTAGCGCAGGATACCTGGACCGAAGGCACTGCTAGTGCCTGGCTCAGTAAAAAAGAATGGAAGAACGGTCTTAAACTCGACGTGCATTCTTCCGTAAATAAAGTTGTATTTGCAGAACAGTATCATAAAAACCAGGTGATGTGGGATAAGGCCTTTGCATTTTTACGCGACAGCGACTTGACCAAATTAAAACCCGGCAAATACCCAATCGACGGCACAAATGTATACGCAGCTATCACCGAGGCACCCTCAAAGGAATTTGAGAACTCGGCCTGGGAATCACACCGCAAGTATATCGATTTACAATATGTTATAAAAGGGCAGGAAACTATTGGCGTGGCACCGGTATCAAAAGCCACCGTAACTAAACCCTATAACGAAGCAAGCGATAATGCCAATTACAATGTTGAGGGCCAATACTATATTGCCATGCCCGGAACATTTTTCCTGTTTTTTCCGGGGGATGCTCATCGTCCAAATATTAAGGTAGCGGGATATGATGTGGTTAAAAAGATTGTTATTAAGATAAAGGTGGCTGAATAAGGTGAAAGCGTGAAGCTAAAAGGCGAAAGGTGAGTTCAATCTTCCAAAAGACTTATGTCTATTTCATGGCCTTTGACAATTTGAATAATTTTAATGCACTCAACTGGGCACCCGTTGGTTTGGACCCTTAAGATCCGGTCGCAATCGTCAAGATCGAAATTAAAATGGAAGGCCGGCAGATGAGATTGCAAAGACTTTAGCACTTTGCCGGCAAGTCTTTTACTTTTTACGTTAGTTTTGAAGATCTCTACCATAATCAGCAAATTTATTTCCTAAACTTTTACTGTTTTCCACCTGCCCTTTTTAAACAGGTAATAGCTTAACGCGGCTGCAACAACCTGCGATATCAGTATTGCATAAAAAATAGCGCGTGGCTCTTTTATATAATATTTACTCAATACCCATGCCAATGGAATCTGGAACAACCAGAATGCAACAAGATTTACCCATGTTGGTGTGCGGGTATCACCTGCACCATTAAAGGCATTCATCATTACCATTTCTATTCCGAAAAACACATACCCCAAGCTCACAATTCGCAGCGATTGTATGGCATAATGCCTTGCCTGCGGATCACTGTTCATAAAGTTCACTACGGGAGTGCCAAACAGGTAGAAAAATAAGCTTACAAACACCATATAGATTACGGTATAAAGCATGGTCGTCCAAACGCTCTGCTCTGCACGTTCAGGCTTGCCGGCACCCAGGTTTTGCCCGGTTAAAGTAGCTGCAGCATTACTTAAACCCCAGGCAGGCAGCAGGAAAAATATAAGTAGGCGGATAGATATCTGGTAACCCGCCATGGCAGCCTCGTGGAAATCGGCCATCAGCCTTGCCAAAAAGATCCAGCTTGCAGAGCTCACCAGGAACTGTATGGTGCCGGTACTGCCAATTTTTATTATCTGCGTTAATAATTCCTTTTGAGGTTTTAACTGCGCGGCGTAAAAGTGCAGTAACCCTTTACGGATAAACAAACGATAAAGCTGGTACATAACGCCAATACCCCTGCCAACAGTTGTAGCAATAGCCGCACCCTTTAATCCAAGTGCGGGAACTGGGCCCAACCCGTAAATAAGCAAAGGGCAAAGTATGATATTACAAATGTTCGCTATCCAAAGGCTTCGCATCGCAATACTTGCATCACCTGCACCTCTGAAGATGCCGTTAATAAGGAATAACAGCATGATCACAATATTACCCCCAAACATTATCCGGGTGTAAACGATGTTATCGGCAATCATTTTTTTATTTGCACCCATCAGGTGTAAAATTGATTCTGCTGATGAAACTCCCACCACTGCAATAATTACGGAGATTGCCACTGAAAAAAGGATGGTTTGCATGCCGGCGTGTGCGGCTCCATCAAGGTTTTTCTCGCCTACCCTGCGGGCAACTAAGGCTGTAGCCGCCATGCTTAAACCAATTGCTATGGAATATATGAGGCTGAGGACAGATTCGGTAAGCCCAACTGTAGCGACAGCCTCGTTTCCTAATTTACCTACAAAAAATATATCCACCACCGCAAAAACCGACTCCATCACCATTTCCATTATCATGGGTATGGCTAACAGAAACACAGCCCTGCGAATGCTGCCGGATGTATAATCCTGCTCGCTGCCAGCAATGGCTTGTTTAAGTAAGGAGAAAAAGCGTTTGAAACCCCTCGGGTGAGTATTTGTCATAAAATTTAACTAATGATGCCTGCGGCAGCGTTTTGTTTTTTGATGTAAAAAACATATGCCAGGGCAAAAACAATAAGGATTACAACCATAGGAGCCCAACCTTTTACGGGGTCGCCCACCGCTATGAATGAATAGGTTGCAAAAATAAGATCGAAGGCAAAGCCGGCGTAGGCCCATTCTTTAAGGCGTTTAAAACCAGGTACCAGAATGGCAATTGCTCCTAAAATTTTTGCAATGCTCAGCAACGTCATAAAATATTCAGGGTATTTTAAATGATCAGTTACCATAAGTTTGGTTTGTGCAGGGTCCACAAGGCTGTTGATACCTGAAAAAAGCATCAGCGCGCAAATAAGGCCATTGAAGATCCAGTAAAAAATGTTAATCTTTTTCATTGTGATTGTTTTTTTAGTGATTGTAAATTAAGGTTAATATTGTTATTCAATAATATTATTATAGATATTTTTCAGCTGATGTATGTGCCTTTGCGTATGATATGCTATAAATGAAACTGCTTCTAACCGGGTTAGGTAGCCATATACCGGCAATTCAAAAGCAGTGCATGTTTTGGTCATGTCAAGTGTTATAGCAACATTATTCACGCTTTCGCGGATATTTTTTAATGCCGATATCAATTCTTCCTTATTATAGTCCTTAGCTTCCGGCCGGATAAAATCCGGTGTGGTCATTTTGATATCAAAATTCAGAAAATCCCCTTTTATCTTTGGCTCCATTTCATCGGCAGCCCTTTCGGTTTCTCTAACCGGACCCTTTATAATATCTGCGAAGCCGCTGTTTGCCATAACTATGTGTTGTGCCACTTGCCCGGCAGTCCAGCTCCCCTCGAACGAGATAATATTAATATCCTTCTGTTCAAATTTAGCAAGCAATTCAATCAATTGGCTTAAATTTTCAACGGCAAGCGTAGTTATTTCAGTTGGTTCCATTGGTTTTATCGTTATTGACTTTTCAACTTAATTTATTTTTATTTTGGTAAGGGTTGCCTTATAGCCTAAGTGCTCCTCCCCTTGTTTCCAATGCCAGCTACCAGATATCGTATCCCCGTTATTACTGTATTTTCCTTTGAACTCTCCTTTTATCCCGGGCATATCGATGGACACCTGGTGCTCGGTTTCACTTACCTTATAAGTATACTCCATCACCTTCCCATCGTTGTCGAAATAGTGCGATCGTAACGTCTTGCTTTCCTCATCGTAACCTATAAATTCCAGCCCCTTTGCTCCGTCCAGGTCAACGTATTGTACTAAAAAAAATCCTCCCTCCATCCAGCTAAAGCTCACCTGTCCGCACACCTCGCCCGACACATCCCAGATGCCCACTAATTTGTCGAGCTTTTTAAGCTCCGGGTGAGGTTTTGGCCTTTTTTTTATGATCATTTCAGCTTTCCATAATATTTTTCAGATTGTCCAGGCTTGTTCTCATGTCCTTGATAAGCATACCAGGGATAATAAGATTCATAATATTCATGGGGTACGGGTTTTTTCCGTTCATTACCCATAGTACACTTGTTTGGTTTTCAGATACTGCCTTCGTCTCCATAAAAACGTCAGCTACGTTTTTAAAAGGTTTCTCAAATCGCACCTCGCTGTCAATACGGGTGTTGTCGCTAATACTTTTTATTTCCTGTTCTCCCTTTCCAACGTTTTTATTTTCACTATCCCAGGTGTAGATAAATCCAACGGTTCCGTCTGTACCAATGTAATCCATCTTGGCGTCAGGGTCCATCATTGCCCATTTGTTAAAGCTCCTTTGGTTTTTAAGCAATTTGATGTAACCAAATACTTCCCTGCTGCTCTTATTAATGATCACCTGTTGTTGAACAGCATATTCTTTTTTCATCAGGGCCGCGGCTATTAGAAGCAAAACAAAGAGGGCTGCGATAATGATAAGTATGGTTAGTAAAATATTCATGGCTTATTGTTGGTTTTCGTTTTTACCTAATACAACCATCCAGGTTATTCCAAACTTATCCTTAACGGCTGCAAATGTGTCGCCCCAAAATTGCTCCTTTAGCGGATCCATGATCTCACCACCAGCAGAAAGCTTTTCATAAAGTCTGTTTATTTCTTCCTCACTCGTGCAATTTATTAAAAGCGCTACATCATTCCCTTTTATGTATCCCCCCGGACCGGTTAGATCTGTTCCCATTACCACCGCGCTACCGTTTTTTAAACAGGCGTGCATCAGGTGATCTTTTATTTCGGGTGGGCACATATTTTCAATAGGTGACCCCGCTATCGGCGACAGCACCAAATCACCGCCTAAAATTTCCTGGTAATAGGTCATAGCTTCGCGGCAGCGACCGTTAAAGTTGATAAATCCGTTAATGTGTGTCATGTTGTTTTTTGTTTATGGTGATTGAACAATACAAACATACAGCGCATAAAATATTTAAACAGGTGCCTGTAATGACAATGAGAGGGGGGGATTATGACAATCATGCCTGCGTAAAAAATTGACGGTTTAAGGGAAACAATAAAGGAATTTACCGTCTTCCCGTAACTCCCTAACATTAAAGCTTTATCTTTGGCAAATGCACAAGGCACTGTTAAAAGTAATTTTAGCGTTTTTTTTATTTTCTGTTATTGATCAGGAGGCTTACAGTGTGCCCTATAATTATGGGAACCACCGCACTGATTGTTATCAGGCCGGCATAAAAATCCAAGCCCTTGCATCTTCGTTAAATAAGGTTGTTCACCAGGGAGTTATTGCTCATCCTGTATACGGATCAATCAAACCATTATGGATTGGTGATTTAAATGTAACGGGAGATGGACTTACAATTGCAAGCCAAGCCTTATTTCTTCAAAATCAGCTGCATGTTATTCACCGGCAGCAATTTATTCGGTCGTTATTATTCCCATGCCATTTTTTTTGGTAAAAACTATGTCCGTTAATCGAATATAGTAAGGCGTAAAACACGCTGAATTTTTACCTTAAATTAAAAAAATGACTCATACCATTGAGAACACCCTCATTACGGGTATTCTATGCATTATTATATTTATTCCTATTTACATGGCTGTAAGAAGCGCACGTATTAAGAAGGCAAAAAAGGTAAGTACTGAACTTTCCAGGATAGAAAAAGAATATAACCTCTCTTTACAAACTATTGAACAATTTGATTCATTTGTAATTGCGATAGACCGGGCTAAAAAGACCATTATAAAAATGGCATTGAACAATTACAGTCTGGAACTTATAGACCTGAGAGGTGTAACTAACTGTATGCTTGATGAAGAAAAGCAGGGTAAAGCAACTCAACAACTGCAATTGGTTTTGCTTGGCAAAGATCAGCAAGCCCTCCATCATATTGTTTTTTACCGGCAGTATGTTGACAATGAAGGGCGCCTTAAGCGAATTACGCAAGTAGCGGCTCAATGGGAGGTAATGATTAAAGCCCTAATTTAATTAATTTGATCAGGGGTTCCTTCAATTGATTGAATGAGACCCTGGTCAAATTTTCTGCCTCCCTAATTAAGGTTGTAAAAAATCTGCTGTTAAAGCAGCAAGCCATAATATTTTGATAATTTTAAAAACGCTTACCAATCCTCACATATGAAAAGAAGCAGATTAAATTTGCGGAAGGAGATCACTAATATACTACTCATTATTGCGGGTATTTTCTGTGCCGCTTTTGGGCTAAAAGGTTTTTTGATCCCCAATGAGTTTATTGATGGCGGCGTAACAGGGATTTCCTTGTTAATCAGTTCAATAACTGGCTGGCCTATATCTATACTGATTATCGTTATTAACTTGCCTTTTATTTGGCTCGGCTATAAGCGAATCAATAAATTGTATGCCATCAAAACCCTTATCGCTATCCTGATTTTATCGATCGTGTTGTACTTTATCAAATTCCCGCATGTAACTAATGACAAGTTGTTAACTGCGGTATTTGGCGGATTTTTCCTTGGTACCGGGATAGGCTTGGCCATGCGCGGCGGATGCGTAATTGATGGTACCGAGTTGCTGGCGGTCTATATAAATCCCAAGTCCTTTTTATCAGTGGGGCAAATAATCCTGTTGATCAATATTGTGATATTTGGGATTGCAGCCTTTTTCTTAAGTATCCAGTCGGCTTTGTATTCAATACTTACTTATTTGTCAGCATCACAAACCATAAATTATATCATACAGGGTTTTGATGAATATACTGCCGTCACCATTATTTCGCCTAAAAGCGAGTTGATAAAAAACGTGATCATTCGCCAATTACGCAGAGGCGTTACTGTTTATAAAGGCGAGCGTGGCTTTGGTAAGAATGCAATTGAAGATAAAAACATCGACATATTATATGTCGTAATTACCCGCCTTGACGTATCCCGTTTGGTTAGCACCGTTCAACAGGTTGATCCCAGTGCGTTTATTATAACACATTCAGTGTCAGAAGTTAAAGGCGGTCTGATTAAACGACATGTTTTATCGCATTAACGGCATAAACTATCTAAAATGGAAACATCAATTAACAACACACAAGCGATCAAGGCAGAAAAATTAAGGGCATTGCACCAGCGCGACGGGATTTTTGTAATTCCAAATCCATGGGATGCTGGTTCTGCAAAGATGTTGGCAAGCCTGGGTTTTCAGGCGCTTGCCACAACCAGTGCCGGACTTGCCTTTTCTCTTGCTAAACCCGATGGATTATGTGCAGTTAGCCTGGAAGAAACATTAAGAAACGCGCATGATATCGTAATGGCTACTGACCTACCAGTTTCGGCAGACCTGGAAAATGGGTACGGCACAGCTCCTGAAACCTGTGCTGAAACTATATTGCTTGCCGCAAAGGCAGGTTTGGTTGGAGGTTCAATTGAGGACACTACGGGTAATCCTGATGATCCAATCATCCCGTTTGAACTGGCTGTAGAACGGGTTAAAGCTGCTGTAGTAGCCGCCCGAAGTTTGTCATTCCATTTTACATTGACCGCACGGGCCGAAAACTTAATCTATGGCCGCCCGGATTTAAAGGACACTATTCGACGGCTGGAAGCTTTTGCAAGTGCCGGCGCTGATGTACTATTTGCACCTGGATTGACAACCCGAGAGGAAATTACGGCCGTTGTTAAAGCCGTTGCTCCCAAACCTGTTAGCATAGTCATGGGGCTTAGCGGCGCTCATTTTTCTGTAAACGAGCTTGCTGAACTCGGCGTAAAAAGAATAAGCCTGGGCTCATCACTTGCACGTGCGGCTTATGGCTCGTTTTTAAGGTCTGCAGAAGAAATTGCCCAAAGCGGAACATTTACATTTGCGAATGATGCGGTACCTTACTCCGTGTTTAATAAGCTATTCAAATAGCGGTGCAAAATTTCGCAACGCTGAACGTTAAGGAATATATTTATAAATCCCAAACATAGGTACCTACAGCGCCCGGGTTTAAAGATGACGTAATTGCTTTTGCTCCAAATACAATGTTAAAAGCCTGGACAGAGGCATCATCATTATAAACTATCACCACCATTTTGTTGCCCGGTGCAATAAAGGCCACATTTGGCAGGCCGGGAAATAAATTTGATCCAATGCGCTTTGATTCCGGCCGCACGAACTTTGCTGCGTGTGCAACAATGTAATACGCCGGATTACGAATAACGCTATCGCCGGTTATGGTTATTGCACCTAAACAGCTGGTACATCCGCCGGGTGTATGTGGCTCCTGGTTTTGATCGGCAGCTAAATTCCACTCTATCACATTACGGCTCCAATTGCGTGTGGCGCCAATAATTATATCCTTAATGTGAAATTTCAGTTCTTTTTTAAGATGCCCCGGCGCCCCTACCCATTCTTCGGTAAAATATAAGTTCTTATCCGGGTGGGCGTCATGAACGGTTGACAAGGCCTCGATTTTCCCGCCGTATAGGTGAAATGCTGAGCCGTCAACGTATTTGGCCGCCTTTTTCTTATCTAATATCGAAATTGGGTAATCAGGCCGGTCGGCATTATGATCGTAAAGAATGATCTTTGTTTTTAGCTTCGCAGCGGTCAATGCAGGGCCAAGGTTATTGGCGATAAAATCTGCCTGTTCAGACGCCTCCATTACCATGCTAGGATTATTCTTCGGATTAAGTGGCTCATTTTGAACAGTTAAGGCATCGATATTGATCTCATGCGCCGCCATCCCCTTAAGATACTTAACAAAGTATTGTGCGTAGGTTTTATAGTATTCCGGTTTTAAATTACCTCCATGAGTTTCACCGTTAGTTTTCATCCAGGCAGGTGCAGACCATGGGGAAATCAGGATCTTTATGTCGGGCTTAATGGCAATAATTTGCTTTAAAACGGGGATCAGGTTTACTTCATCTGTAGCAAGACTGAATTTTTTAAGATCGGGGTCCGTTTCACCCGCAGGCAGGTCATCATACGAAAAAACATGATCGTCCAGGTCGGATGAACCAACGCTGATCCTCAAATAACTCACGCCAATAGCGTTGCCATCAACGGTAAATAATTCATTCAATAACTTTGCCCGGCTAGCCGCACTCATTTTGTTAATTAAAATGGCGCTCCCCCCTGTTAACGCAAAGCCAAAACCATCTATCGTTTGATAAACCTGCGATCTGTCAATTTTTATGGTTTGCAGCTGATCGGAAACATCACCACTCGCAATAGCCGTTTTTTGTTTAAACAAAGTGGAATCCGACGGATCTGTAAGCCAAAAGGCCACATTACTACTTGTTTTTTTTGCGGCTCTATGCTTGTTTGAAGAAGTTGATTGCGCTAAGCAACGATTACCTGCAAATGCGAGTATTAAGAAAATAAAACAGGTTTTAAACAGGGATGACATACTATTGGATTTATAAAGGTTATTAGCTGCGGATAGTTACAAACATAAAATTAAAACTTCAATTAGCATTTGTTATGCTTTAATTGTTTATTTAATTTTTAATTAGTAATATGACTCCGAATTGCGTTTGATAAGCTATATAATTAAATATAGATTAAATACAGATTTAAGTATAGAGCAAATTAAATATGTATTATTTAGAAATATAAATTTAAAATTGTGCCGGGTTTAATAAACGGAAATACGGTGTTTATTAAACAAATTTGGTGCATTTTACGTAAAAGGAAAACTAACGGTATTTCCGGGCAAAGTATTAATCCCCGTAAATCTGTTTAGTGAATTATTGTGAACGGTGAAAAATGGTTGTAGAGAATTAGAAAGCTCATTGAATGTTATGAGGTATTGTTTATTCGTTTTTATTTTTCTTCTGTTAGCGTTTTTCGGATATGGGCAATGTCCGCAGAGTGTTACGATCACGTCTTCCAATCCAACAATCTGTTCTGGAAATAGTGTAACGCTTACCGCAACTCCGTCAGGAGGAGCTGCCCCTTACAGCTATACCTGGAGCACTGGTGAAATAAAACAATCAATAGACGTAAACAAAGCGGGTACCTACAAGGTAACTGTAACAGGGGCAACGCGGGGCTGTCAGCCCGTTACCAGCACAATAAATATTACTGTCTCTCCAACCCCTGATGCACCTACAGCTGCCAATGTGATTATTTGCCCAAATACACCAGCATCGCTGAAAGCTACCGCTCCCGGTGGCCTTTATCAATGGTATGACGCCGCCGGAAATTTTTTAATAAGCGGCGATAGCTATACAACCCCGGCACTTACAGGCAATAGGAGCTATTTCGTACAAACTACGATTAATGGCTGTACAAGCGCCCGTACCCAGGTGTTTGTGACCTTATCAAGCAGACCAAACGTTACAGGTGCGACTATATGTGCCGGTAATCCGGCAAACTTAAGCGCAGATGGCGGCGATACTTTTGATTGGTACTCTAATTCATCAGCATCAGGACCGCCAATATTCTCCGGTCCGACCTTTACTACTCCGATATTAAATGTTACCACCACTTATTATGTAGTGGCGACTAATAATGGTTGCCGCAGCACTCCTACTCCAGTTACCGCAACAGTGACAACACCACCCCAAAAGCCTGTGGTATTAAATACCAATCCATCCGTTTGTTCCGGGTTTAGGGCCAGTTTGCACGCTGAAGACGCGCCAGGCGTATTTGCCTGGTTCGATGTACCATCGGGCGGTACCGCGCTTATTTACAGCCCCGATTTTACTACCCCGCCCTTAACAGCTCCGAAAACCTACTATGTTCAAAATTCAATAAACGATTGTGAAAGTTCGCGAACTGCGGTAACGGTAAATGTGACTCCAATCCCTGCCGCCCCTGCACCAGTAATTGAAACCACCTGTGCCGGTACTTCAACTACTATAACGCTGCCGACACTACCCTCCGGAACCTACGAATGGTATGATGCGCCAGCAGGAGGTACACTTTTACAAACCGGCAACAGCTACATAACACCTGTGCTTAACAGCGCAACAAATTACTATGTTTTGGCAAATAATGGGGGCTGCTCAAGCACGCGTACGCTGATAAAGGTTATTATAAATCCATCGCCACCCGTACCGTCTGTTTCCGGCGCAGTTATTTGTTATAATTCAGCAACTACCCTCACCGCCACCGGGCCTGGCGGTACTTACAGTTGGTTTAACGCTGCAAGCGGCGGTACAGCTATCGTTACAAATAGCCCGAATGGCAGCTTCCTTACACCAGCATTGTTGACAACAACAACATATTACGTTCAAACCACACTCAACGGATGTACAAGTGCAAGAACACCTGTAACTGTTACTGTATTGCCGCAGGTAACACCACCTACAGCCAACCCAACTTCTACCTGTTCAGGCAATTCAGCTGCATTAACTGCAACGGGCGGTACCGCAACGGCTACCTACGACTGGTATGCGACGCAAACCGGCGGAACATCGTTATTCACAGGGCAGGTCTTTGTGACACCACCAATAACGGTTAACACAATTTACTATGTGCAAATAACAGATAACGGCTGTTCCAGCACACGCACCCCGGTAACCGTAACTGTGAATCCTATACCTGCTGCGCCAACAGCTAGCGGGACCACAATATGCCAGGGAACGTCAGCTAACTTAAGTGCAAGCGCTTCAGGAACCATTAACTGGTACGACGTTCCATCCGGCGGAATATCTTTAAAAACCGGGAGCAACTTCACCACACCAATACTTAATTCTACCACCACGTTTTATGTTCAAAACACAACGGGTACCTGTGTTAGTGATCGTACACCGGTAGTTGTAACCGTTACCTCGCCCAACAATCCGCAGTTTCAATATCCAACGGGGACAGTTTGTACTGCGAGCCCAAACGTTACACCCGTTATTAATAATCCTTCAGGGGGTACATTCAGCGCGTCATCTGCAGGGTTAGTTTTCGTAAGTACCACCACGGGCGAAATCAATATTTCTGCAAGTTCGCCAGGGAGGTACACGATAACTTTTACCGGTACCGGCACATGTGTTGTTCCACAAACCGCCTCCTTCTCTATTGTTACTGTGGCTAACGCTGCATTTTCTTACAAACCGGGGTACTGCCAGGATGAAAACAATCCCAGACCTACCTTTAATGTCGGTGCCGGTGCAAGTGCGGGTTCATTTAGCGCAACACCTGCCGGGCTGGTTTTTGTTAATACCAGCACCGGGGAAATAGATTTAAAGAGGAGCAAAGCCGGCAATTATACTATTACCAATAATATCGCGGCCTCTGGTGGCTGCGCCAGCGCCAGTTCAAGCACATCCATTATAATATACGAATCTGTTACAGTGAATGCAGGCCCGGATCAGACCGTTTCTACCGGTACGCCCGTTCAGCTAAACGGTAGTATTACAGGTGGCGCTACAACCGGTAAATGGTCGGGCGGAAGCGGAAGTTTTTCAAACGCGAGCTCGAAAAGTACTGTTTATACACCCGGGGCTGGTGAAACCTCTGCGACACTTACCTTAACTTCGGATGATCCCCCTGGCCTGTGTGGCCCCAAAACAGACCAGGTTATCATAACATTTAAAGCCTCGGCCGCTTCACCAACAGTTACCGGTAATAGCACCTGCAAAGGCAGCAGTGCTACATTAACCGCCATTGCCCCTGGAGGAACATATCGATGGTATGATGTTGCAACCGGGGGGACGAGTTTAAAAACAAGCCCTGTATTCGTCACGCCTGTACTAATAGCCAACGCCACTTATTACGTCGAAACCGTTAATAGCGTTGGAGTTGCCAGCCCGCGCACCATGGTTGTGGTAACAGTTAATGCAATACCCGCGGCACCTACAGTTACAGGTGCTACCTCTGTATGTATCGGCAACACAACAACACTTACCACTAATAACCCCGCCGGCAGTTATGAATGGTATGATGCACCGGTTGGCGGCAACAAATTATCAGTAACTGATACTTATACCAGCCCGGCGTTAACCGGCCCTCAAACCTATTACGTTCAGCAAATTGTAAACGGCTGTATTGGCGAGAGAGCCAGGGTTGATGTTACAGTGTCAACAATACCGACTGTAACAAGTTCAAACAGTGACATCATTTGCAGCGGAAACCCGCTAAGCTATACCATCACATCGGATGTGCCCGCTGCCACGTTTTTGTGGAGCCGAGCACAAGTTGCGGGTATCAGCAATGGCGCCGTTACCAATCAAACAGGCAGTGCAATTAATGAAACATTGATTAATACCAGCGCCGATGCGGTGAACGTTACCTATGTAATTACGCCTATGAATGGCAGTTGTGCAGGCACCCTGTTTAATTACATTGTAACAGTATATCCTACTCCAACTGTTACCAGCCCTGCTTCTCCACCAATTTGTAATGGCACCCCTGTTGATTATGCAATTACGTTTAATACCATTACCGATTTTTCGTGGAGCCGCAATGCCATTCCAGGCATAACTAACGTAGCGGTTTCGGGCCAGGCCAGCGGAACTATAAAAGAAGCGTTATTTAATACCACAAATGCACCAATTGACGTAACCTACATTATAACATCAAGTACCGGTACTTGTCCGGGTACACCATTTCCCCTTAAGGTTACGGTAAACCCGGAGGCGCAAATAACAAGCGCAGCAACAAACACAAACCCTGGTATCTGTAGCGGCGACCCGCAAAATTATAAAATGACATCTAACATCCCATCGGCCACGTTCCTTTGGTCGCGCGATGTTGTAGCCAATATCAGTAACGCAGCAGTATCAAATCAAACGTCAGCGGTAATTGATGAAGCCCTGATAAATACCGGTAATAGCGCTGTTAAAGTAACTTATGTTATTACACCCGTTGCAAATGGTTGCCCGGGCCTACCGTTTAACTACGTTGTAACGGTTAAGCCGCAAGTGATAACACCCAAAGCAAATAGTAATAGCCCTATTTGTATAGGGAGTACATTAAAATTAAGCACTTCGCCTGTTGCAAAAGCCACTTATTTGTGGACGGGGCCAAATGGATATAGTAATACCAGCCAGAACCCGCCCGATATTACTAGTGTAACTAAAGCTAATACAGGTGTTTATAGTCTGGTTGTTCAAGTTAACGGTTGTTCAAGTGCCGTTTCAACCACTACTGTGGATATAAGAGAGCCTCCTGTAGCAAATGCAGGATCCAACGATACTGTTTGTATTACAAACCCAGCGATATTTCTTCATGGCATCATTTCGGGCGGCACTACCACTGGGGTTTGGTCAACCGTACAACAAACTGGTGGAAGTTTCTCGCCGTCAGCTACAGATTTGAATGCTCAATATATTCCGACGGATGCGGACAGGGCTAATGGTCGCATAGATTTTATTTTGACTTCGACTAGTAATGATGATTGCCAATTCGCCACAGACAGCGTAACGGTATTTTTCGGCCCATTGCCTGCAGCATCTGCTGGTCCTGATCAGAATGTATGCTCTCAAACCAACAGCGTCCAATTAAGTGGTAAAATACTAATAGCCAGCAGGGGAAAATGGGAGAAAACGGGTTCCGCTTCGGGTAGTTTTAGCCCGTCGGAATCAGATTTAAATGCCTCGTATATTCCAAGTGCTGCGGATATAGCAAGTGGTTCAGTAAAACTGGTATTAGTGGCCATTGATTTCGGTCCATGTGATAATCCAATAGACACGATGCAAATTAAATTCATTCCTCCCCCTTCTGTTAACGCGGGTGGCACCAGGTATGTATTAAAAAACAGGACCATTACCCTAACCCCGACGGTTAGCGATAATAACGTAAAGTACTTGTGGACGCCGAATATCAATATTAACGACAATACCGTTAAGAACCCGGTAATAACAGGTGATGTGGATCGGACTTACACCTTGCAGGTAACTGATTCACGCGGTTGTGTAAGCACGGATACCACCTTTATTAAGGTTTCCCCATTGATTGTTATACCCAACACTTTTACACCTAATGGCGATGGGGTTAACGATTTATGGAATATTGAAGGATTGGTTGCCTATACCGATGCAACCGTTGACATATTTACCCGTTATGGCCAAAAGGTTTATCACTCAGTGGGGTATGACAAACCGTGGGACGGAATTTATAACGGGAAGGCGTTACCCGTAGGTGTTTATTACTATGTTATAAACACAAAATTATTTAACCAGGTATTTTCGGGAAGCCTTACAATTATAAGGTGATGCTATTTTGCCGACTTGATATTTGGAACAGGCCATAAAAAACTAATGAACCCGGCTGAGGGCCGGGTTCATTAAAAAAGCATTTAATTATTTAGCATTTTTCTTTTCGGTAACTTCCTTGCGGATGTCGGTTGCTGTAACCTTTAATTGTTGCATGGCATTGCGTAAACGGGTGCCTGCGGCATTGTTGCCTTTTTCGTAAAACGCTGCTGCATCTTTTTCTGCTGTTTCAATTAATTCCTTAAGTGCTGTGAATTTTTCCATGGTATTATTATAAAATTATTTAAAGGTCGCGAAATTATAAAAAAAATCCAGTCCATCGCACAAAAAGATAAGTCTGTAGTTTGGTGCATTGCCTGACAACATAATTTGCTTGTTGTATATAACTATGGATCAAGTGGATCCAACGGATCCATATGTAAGCTTTCGTAAACGGGATAAAACACAACGTCGTGGTTTGATATGCTTTTTTTGTCCCTGTAAGGCAAATAACCTAATTCATTCGTGTTCCGCTTATCAAAGGCATCCCTCATTACCATATCATGCTGACTTTTGCTGGTAATAAAAAGGGACGGCTTATCGGTTGGAATGCCGTAACGAATGATTAAGCGATCTGCATTCCTAAAGTTGGTTGTGGTATGCCGTGCATGCGGGTCGATAATAATTGCATCTGCGGGGATCCCGAATTTCTTGATGAGGTATTTCTTCATTTCTACAGCCTCGCAATACGGGCCGCGGAACGGATAACAGTATCCCCCGCTGGTAATGATAAATGGGGCCATCCCCTTTAAATAACGCGCGGCAGCTGCATCACAATGGATCTTGTTGTCCGGGCTAATCGGTGTTGTATATAATTCCGGCCCGTTACCCGGGATCACAATAGCTGCGTAGGGATATTTGCCCCATTGGGTTGTTTTAATTTTGGCAACGGCTAATCTGTTATCATTTTGTTCCATGGGTTCAAACCGGGCCGGCACATCACGGTCATTGGCATCCATCAGGTGCATAGCCATCTCCAGCGATGGCTGGTAAAACAACTTCATGCCATCTGTTTGTTCATCAAGCAAGGCAAACATGTCCTTCATCACCATGCGGTAATATCTACTTGAAACCACATAGTTGGCGGTATCGATACGCGGATAGCGCATTTTTTTACCCAAACCAAACTGGTCGATAATATAGTTGATTCCGTAGACGTATTGGCCCCAGGCTTTTAAAAGTAAGTATTCATTACTTAAGCCTACAAACCGCTGGTAGTATCCCGACGGGCGCAAATGGTTATCGATCATTTGATCAAATGCGGTTTGATGGGCTTTGTATGATGAGGATACGTTTTCGGCCAGTTTCAGAGAATCTTCCTTGTTATATCTAAACCCATCAACTAATGAGAGCGGATGAGAACAGGTATCTGTAACATGGCTTTTAAGCAAGGCCAACCGGTCGGCAAATAATTGTTTGAAATAAGTATCATTTTCAATAATTGATTTAACAGCTGGCGAATGATCGATAACTGTTAATAGATAAAAATTTTTATCGGCCACCAAATTATCCGAATGCAGGAAATGATAGTTTTTGTTGAACCCGGTTTGTGCCAGGCTACGAACAGCACAAAAAATCAGTACCATCGCCAGTAATAGCCCGCGGTAATTTTTTATTTTATTCATATTAATTATAATTGATAATAAGGAGGAAGCTGAAATTAGCTTCCTCCAAAATGAGGTGAAGGAAAATCTTAATAACCAGGGTTCTGGTACATTTTTACCGGGTCTAACTTTGTTTCGTTGAACGGAATAGGATAATACCTGTCCTTAGTTGTAAAGTTTGATAACAAGGCCGAGCCAAAATTAGACTGGCTTTTATTATGAAAATAAGTCACCAGTTCGTCTGTGGTAAAAGTCCTTAATAAGTCGAACCAGCGGTGATGCTCAAAAGCGAGCTCAACGCGACGTTCGTGTAATATGGCCAGCTTTAATGTTGGGAAACTGGCGCTGTAAGTAGGATCAACTGATGAAACCTCATAAGTTGGCATTCCTGCTCTTGTACGCACCATATCCAAATATTGAGTGGCAACTGCTGTGTTTCCAAGATACATATTAGTTTCGGCAAGCATCAAAATCACGTCTGCATAACGCATCAGGATCCAGTCATTTCCGCCGTATCCATTTTTACCTGCGCCAGAACTCACATCCCTGAATTTGGTAACATACCAATCCTTTACGGTTGGCGCATTGGCAAATTTGATTGAAAACGCCATGCGTGGGTCGCCGCCTTCATATTCGTTTACCAGGTCGTGTGTTACGTTGTCTCCCAAGCTGGTAGAGGGTTTTTGTGAGTCGGTAGTTTCACCTGTAGCCTGGCTGTTGGCTGCTATGCTGGAACTGTAAACCGGGTCGCCCTGGATGTTAACGATCTGCCAGATAAGTTCAGGGCAGGTGGATTTTTTTGTAACATCAAACACATCGGTATAAGATATATCACTTAAACTTCCAAATGTTTTGGCGTTATAAGCATTAGTCAGGTAGGTTAAGGCGTTATTCAGGTTGGCAGTTTTAGCGCCGGCATCCTGGGTCGTTGCCATAGTAAGATAAACCTGGCCTAACAGCGTGTTTACTGCAGCCGTTGAGATTCGGCCAATAACTCCAACAGACTGCGTTGCAGGCAATGGACTGTCGGCAGCATCCTTCAAATCAGCTACTATCTGTGCATAAACCGCCGCTTGTTTTGTACGTGTAGTATTAGCAGTAATATCTGCCGTACTGGTAAGCTGCTTGGTTACGAGAGGAACGTCTCCCCATTCGCGTACCAGGTGAAAATAGATCAAGGCCCTTATAAACTCGGCCTCAGCCTTATATTTTTGTTTGGTAGCCGGAACGGCAAATGTTACCTTGTCTATATTTGATAAAACGATGTTACAATTTGCAATAACAGCGTACATAGCCAGCCAGTGTGTATATAAGTAGCTGTTGGTTGGTATCAGCGAGAAATTATTGAATCCGAATGGCTCGCCAGCGTTTGATTGATTGTCGTTTGTTCCGGTATCGTCAGAACGCTGATCGGTCCATAAATCACTGCCTTCACCAATGGTGTTACCGCTTCTCAACAGGGCATAACAGCCGTTAACAGCCAATAAAACATCGTTTTCAGTTTTAAAAGAGTTGCTGATACTGTTCGCATCAGGGTCATTTTGCTGCAAAAAATCTTTTTTACATGAGCCCAGTGTAAGTGTTGCTGCCAGGCAAAATAACGTAAATTTTATATGCTTCATTTTTTCAGAATTATATTTTAATTAAAAAGTTGCTTTAACCCCAAGGTTGTACGAACGCACCAAGGGATACACACCGTAATCAATACCAGGTGCAAGGTTAGCGCCCTGCGAACCGCCGTACGTATAGTCATAGTTAACTTCAGGGTTATAGCCTTTATACTTTGTAATGGTGAAGGCATTGTTAACCGAACCGTAAACCTTAAGCGCAGTTAAACCTAAATTGCGTGATATAAAGTCTGATTTGATGTTATAACCCAGCGTCATATTGGTATTCCGTAAGAACGATCCGTCCTGTAAATAAAATGTAGATAACCTTGTGCTGTTACTTTGTGTACTCCCGCGCGAAGCACGATAAACTGATCCTGCACCTGGATCGGTTGCATTGCGGTAACGATTAGCAACATCTTCATATTGGTTGCCAGAGCCCTCCATATTGTACAGGTAGTAATCCTGCCCGTCAAGAACCTGGTTACCATAAGAGCCTGCGAACGCTGAACTGAAGTAAAAGTTTTTGTACGTTGCATTTATGGCAAATCCGTATGTAAATTTCGGATATGGATTGCCAATGATCCCGGCGTCCTTGCTGTTGATCACACCGTCGCCGTTTACGTCTTTAAAGTAGAGATCGCCAGCCTGCAGCGGCGTAGTTGAAAATGTAGAAATAGGCGGGCCTTTAATTTGGTACCCTGCCGGGTACGAATGCGTAGTTGAATTATAATTGGCACGGTCTGTAGCAATGTTTGCCAAATCAGCCACAGTAACCATACCGGCTACTTGATATCCATAAAACATACCTATTGGCTGGCCTGTTTCTGTGATGCTGGTTAAATAAGAGCGTTCTGCACCGTTGGTAATTAATGTATTGTTACCGCTCAGTCCCAACACTTTGTTGCGGTTGATAGAGATGTTACCGCTGATATTTAAGTTAAAGTCCTTAGTGGCAATTGCCTTAGCATCAACCTGGATATCAAATCCTTTGTTGCTTACTTTTGAACCTGAACCTAAGTTAGTAAGGATTGTTGAGCTACCTGAAACCGCAGATACCGGCTCGTTAAACAACAGGTTGTAAGATTTACTGATATAATAATTGGCAATGATAAACAGCCGCCCTTTCAATAAACCAAAATCGGCTCCAAAGTTATATTGAGAAGTAGACTCCCAACCCAGGTTAGCGTCCCTGATATTTCCGGCAGTTAATGCGGACGATAAAGATCCTGCGCCAAACACTACGTTTTGCGGCGAACCGTATACGCGTTGCGTATTATAATTACCAATATTATTGTTACCACTCAAACCCCAGCTGGCACGTAACTTAACGGTCGACTGATCACCCAGCCAGCTATGGTAAAACGACTCATCCGACAGGTTCCAACCAGCAGATACCGATGGAAACGAGGCGTAACGGTCTGTAGGCCCGAACCTTGAAGAACCATCTGTACGGAACGAAGCCGAAAGGAAGTATTTACTATTATAGTTATAATTTACCCTGGCTAGGTACGACAACAAAGTATAAGTTTGGTCGCCGGTTGCCTGTACACCTTCAGGCGGGCTGCTGGTGATCAATGTGATCTGGCTTGGCGCAGCGCCGGTAATATTAGGCACATTATCATTCTGAAAACCAGTTCCCTGTACGGTTAGTACGTTATTAACAGTTTTTTGAGCAGTATAACCCACTACCCCATCAAAGTGATTTTTGCCTAATTGTTTAGTATAATTCAACGTAAACTCCCCCAATTGATCCCGGTAGTCTATTGTCTGGCGGATAGCCTTTGCAGCCGCTATCGACTGAGATGAGTAAGGCGGGTTCGCGCCGTTACTGATATCGGTTGGCAGGTAGTAATTATAATTTTCGGCATAGGTTTGCATACCTAAGTTGGTATTAAAGGTAAGGCCGTTGAAAATTGTATAACTGGCGTGAGCGTTATAAGTGGCCCGGTCGCCAACACGGGTTATCTTTATTAGTGTTGCAGTAGCAATAGGATTTTCAATTGATTGGTAACCATAAGCTGTTGATTGCGCTGCTGCCACATTAGTGGCGATGCTACCGTCAGCATTGTAGGCAGGGAAAAACGGCATATAAATTAATGCGCCAAAGGCCGGGCTGTGATCCCAACGGCCATCCTGGGTTTCCTGGTTGGTGTTTTGTGTAAACGATATATTGGCACCTACTTTAAGCTTTGTACCTATTGTACCATCGATATTAGCCCTCAGGTTAATTTTTTGCTGACCGGTGCCCAACATAATCCCCGGCTGGTCCTGGTAACCGGCGCTTAAATAATACGCTGTACCGTTTGAATTGCCTGTGAACGACAGGTTATGGCTTTGCACCAGGGCATTACGGTACAATTCGTTCTGCCAATCAGTATTTACAGTCTGGTGAATAAGCGTCTGCGAAGCAAAGTCATATAAAGTACCGGGGATACTTACCGATGCCGCGTTACCCACATTTGCAATACGGGTGGAGTTATTATCCGAATACATTGCATCGTTCCAGGTATGACCTGTTGTTACCCAAAGATCATGGTAGGAATCATTACGACCATCAATTACCAATTGGGCAAATTGATCTGAATTTAAAAGTTTAACCTTTTTTGCCATCTGGTTAATTCCGGCCTGGTAATCATATTCAAACTTACCCTTGGTGTTTTGCTTTGAACCATGTTTTGTTGTAATAAGCACTACGCCGCCGGCTGCCCTTGAACCATATATGGCGGCCGAAGCAGCATCCTTCAATATGTCTATCGATTCAATGTCTTCCGGGTTGATAAACAAATCATTACCTGCGGCATAACCATCGATTACATAAAGAGGATCGGAACTTGCATTAATTGAACCAACACCACGTACACTAATCTTTGTGCTCTGATAAGGAGCACCTGTTATTTGCGAAACCTGTACACCTGCTACTTTACCAACAAGCGCTTGCCCTACCGTTGGCGCAGATAAATTCAGCTCATTAGCTTTTACACTGGCTACAGCACCCGTAAAATCGCTTTTACGTACGGTTTGGTAACCAATAGCCACCACTTCATTAAGTATTGTTGCAGCTGGCTTTAACTTGATGTTAATTTCGGTTTGGTTGCCAATTACAACTTCCTGCGAGGTATACCCTACAAACGAAAACACAAGCGTCGAACCCTGTTCTGCTGTTATCGCGTACTTCCCGTTTACATCTGTAGCTGTCCCTTTATGTGACACTTTTTCATAAACATTTACTCCTGGAACAGGCAGATCCTTTTCATCCACTACAGTACCTGTGATCCTGACCTGGATAGCCTGAACCTTTACGGGTTCCTTCTGCGCAACGGGTGCCTTTTCAACTCTTATCAGCACATGGTATTCGTCTACCTGGCTAATGGTTCCCCGGTAGTCTTTTAATATTTGCTGCAATACCTGGCTAACAGTTTTGTTATTGATATGCAGCGATGTGTGCTTGGTAACATCCACGGTATTATCATACCCGATAATAAAATTTGTCTTGTTTTCAATGATATTAAAAACAGCTTTAATTGACAGATCTTCTGCCATTATAGAGATCCTGGTATTATTAATAGTCTGGCCTTCTGTTGCGGCAACTGAAATACTAAGGCTAAAAACTAATAAAGTGGTTAATGCCAGCGGTAATATTCTTGTTATTAGCCCTTTTATTAACCAGCGTGAAAGCTTGATTCGATAAAAATTTTGCATTTTTGATTTTAATTTGATGATTGCTTGATCGTTTAAATTGATGGCGCTTAACTTTTGCGCTGCCATGCAGGGGATGCTGAAACATTCCCTGCCTTGGATAATTAATTTTACTTCATATTCTTTTGCTGGGTTTTAAATTAATTTGTATGGATTTATTGTTGACCTGGTAACTCATGCCCGATAGTTTTTCAAGCACTTGTAACACGTTTGTAAGGGACTCATTATTAAAACTCACGGTATAACGGCGGCGGCTGTTAGTATAACCGGTTAGCTTGATGTTTACGTTGTACCATCTTTCAAGTGTAGTGGCGATTTCGTTGAATGATGCATTGTCAAAGCGAAGCTTATTTGTTCTCCATGCAGAAATTTCGTCGGTTTGGGCGTGGTTTAAAATGCCTTGCCGACTATCTGTGTTATAAATAAGTTGTTGGTTATGTGTTATTGATCCTGGCCATTTGGCTACACCAGCCGCACTGTTTTCCTTTACGTTAACCTCCCCGCTTTCCACGGTTACCCTGATTTGATTCTCGCCCGTGTAAGCCTTAACGTTAAATGCAGTTCCGATATCGGTTATGGTAAGCCCTCCCGATTTAATAGTAAATGGATGCGTTTGATTATGCTTTACGACAAAAAAACCTTCCCCTGTTAACGATACAACCCTATTGGTTACACCAAAGGCCGACGAAATACGTAGTGTGGAGCCGGAATTAAGGAAAACGTCAGTACCGTCAGGCAGCGAAAGTTGTTTTTTGATACCTTTTGGCACCGAGATTAGTGTGTACGATACGGGTTTTGCAGGTACCCGGCGGGATTTGCCAAGCCACACGATGCCCACCCCTGCAAGCAATACAGCTGCCATTTGCAGCCAGCGGACAGGTAAAATTCTTTTTACCGGGCGATTTTTCAACAAGCGATCCATCTCCAGGTCCATGCCGGTGAATATTTGCGCATGTTGTTCTTCGCTAAGTTTGTTTTCCTGCTGATTGTCGAAGGTGGCAAACCAATCTTCTACCAAATGCTGTTCGTCACTGCTGGCCTTGCCTGATTGATACCGTTCGAATAATTTTTTAGTCCTGTTATCCACTAATGCTGCTTTAATATAGCTCGCGTGGAAGGACCGAATGTCCTTTAAGGGAATGTTAACAATAGATTACCTTTAATTACAGGCGGAAATATGAAAGGCAAAGCAATGCCCATATCATCAGTTCAGGATGGCTATCCTGCAAAGTCAACTTTAAACGCTTCAGCGCCTCTGATACATTGTTGCGGACGGTTTTTTCAGAAACATTCAGGATCCCGGCAATTTCTGCATTTCGTTTCCCTTCATTTTTGCTGAGGTTATAGCAATTGCGCATAGTTTCAGGCAACTGATCAACAACACTTGCGATTGTGCTATTTAGTTCATACGCCAGGCGATGATCTTCGGCTGAGTGTTCCAATTCAGAAAGTTGCTGAAGTAAGTATCCCTCGCCTTTGATGCGAATACTTTGTTTCCTGTATGCAGAAATCACTTTATTACGGCTTAAAACATATAGGTAGGTTTTAAAGTCCCGTACATAGGCCAGGCGCGCCCTTGCGTCCCAAAGATTTATGAAGATGTCCTGGGTGATGTCTTTTGCATCATCCTGATCCTCGAGCCTTGCTGCAACTACGGCAAAAACGAATGTCTTGTACTGTTCGTAAATTTCATGAAAAGCAGCCGGATCGCCTTCGCTGCATTTTCTCAATAGCAATTGTTCTGATAAATTTTGATATACCATATTGCTCCGATGATTAATAGTGCAAATCTATCAGGCATATGCTTAAGGCTGATTAAGCCAATGTTAACAAACGAATACTTTTGCCGCTAATAATTTACCAGCCGATATGCATGTAGTTAACATTGTTTTTGCGGGATGAGGTAACAGCAATTCCTTTATCGGCCTGACCAGTGAACGCGAAACCTTCCAGTTCATCTACTCTCGCATCAATATTGACTTCCTTTATAACTTCCTGCTGCCCCGTTTGAATAGATTTTTCAAGATCGACATAGGTAAAACGCCACTTACGACCCTCTATTTGATTTTGTATTAGTACGATAATACCCTTATCACCTAACCAATACAAGTTTTGTACCCATGGCGTACAGGTGAACTTCTTATACAATACACCAGGTTCACTGGTTTTTGAACAATGACTTAACTTCTCGGGATCATATAGCCTCACCTCGTTCCCATGATTACCATAATCGGCTGTTGCTACATACCATTTATTATGGTATTTAACATATTCAGGCCGCGTACCCTGGATGCAGGCGTCGTCTTCAATTGTCTTGAGCAGGTTACCGTCTAATGTTCCTGTCTTCCACAAACCATTCCAGTTAATACAGTAGATAAAAGCTTTCCAGGCAGTCTCTCCTTTAGGTGGTTTAACAGAATTTCCCATAAATACCGGCATATCACCATGATAAGCTATCCCGGTAGGATGGTTAATTATGTTCTTACCATCGATGGTTAGTTTACATTCCTTATGGTCATATACAAGGGTATCTTTATCAAAAGAAAATTGCCTGATCATCCCCACTTCGCGATCACCATACAGCAGCGCTTTTTCAAGCTGAATGGATACACCCTGGCAGGCTCCTAATGAATCAATAGTTGATTCTTTTACAATATCCATCTGTATATCCGATTTAAAAAAGACGGATATTACCCCGGTAACTAATAAAATAATAGTAATCTTCATTTGAATAAATTTTCTGACAACCCCAAAATAACCTGCTTGCAAGAATTTTAAAGAATTCCGGCTACAAATTGAATAGTTACATATTGCCGTAATGTTAAGCGGGCGTTATTTCATAGCCATTAGGAGGCATGTATCAAGTTATTCCGCGAAAAAAATTTAATCCCGAAAAACCTTATTACCTTAAGAATACAAATGAAACCGCTCAAAAAGCCGAACTTTGCTGGTAATGGAAATAGGAATAGACAGCTTTGCCTCGGCAATGTATGGTACCAATAACACCCTTAGCAGCGTAGACGCGATGCAGCAATTGCTTGAAAGGATTACCCTGGCCGACGAGGCCGGGCTTGATGTTTTTGGAATTGGTGAACACCATAAAAAAGAGTTTTTAGATTCGGCAACCGTGGTGATCCTTGCAGCAGCGGCGGCTCGTACTAAACGAATCCGCCTAACCAGCGCGGTAACAGTGTTAAGCGCCGCAGATCCTGTGCGGGTATATCAAAGCTTCGCCACGCTGGATCTGATCTCCAAAGGACGGGCCGAACTGGTGGTTGGAAGAGGTTCATCCATTGAAGACTATCCCCTGTTTGGGTTCGATCTGAATGATTACGACAAACTTTTTAAAGAGAAGCTTGACCTGCTGTTAAAAATCCGCGACAATGAGTTTATCACCTGGGCGGGCAAATTCCGGCCTGCCTTGAACAACCTTCCGGTTTATCCGCGGTCGCTGCAGGAAAAGCTGCCTGTTTGGTTGGGTGTTGGTGGTACGCCGGAATCGTTCGTTAGGGCCGGGACATTAGGCCTGCCTTTAATGGTTGCTGTGATTGGTGGGGAAACACATCGCTTCTTGCCACTTATCGACCTTTACCGGGAGGCCGGCCAGCGAGCCGGATTTCAACCGGAACAATTAAAAGTCGGTTTACACTCGCCGGGGTATGTTGGCAATACGAATGAGCAAGCCGTAGCCGATTATTACCCTGGCTATGCTGAACTATGGACAAAGCTGGGCAGGGAGCGTGGCTGGCCGCCTGTAACGCGGCCACAATTTGACAGCCTTGTTGCACCACGCGGGGTACTTGTAGTTGGCGGACCGGAACAGGTTGCTGAAAAGCTGTTACGGCACAGTGAGTCCTTAGGTGGGATAAGCAGGTTCACGTTCCAGATGGACAACGCTGGACTCACCCATGCGCAGTTGATGAAAGCCATCGAGCTTATTGGCGCAAAAGTGATCCCGTTAATTAAAAATACCAATTAGCGCTTAATGGATAGTTTCGACGTAAAAATAACAAACCATTTTGATGATGCCGAAACTCTTTTGGAGGATCTGTTTAGTCCCGGAACTAACCCCTATGAACTTTTAAAAAATGCGCTGGAGCGGGAGTTCAGGCCTAACGGTGCACCGGAAGTTAAGCAAATGAGCATCGACCGCGTGAAATATGACACAGTCACCTGTAAAGGAAATTTCCGCGTAGTGCTTAATATTGACTACACATTTGGTTGCGAAGATTTGTTGGTGCAAAAAAACAATGAAACTTCCGAATGGACATTTGCTGTTATTAATGATTCGATAACCTTTTACAGTTCTCCGTATATCGATAGCCGCAGCACTGCCGATGAATTTTAAAAAGGGAATGAAGCCTTACATAATTGCCAACAAAAAGATAATTTTCAACAATATCACAAAGGCCTTTTGTCGACACTTACCTGATGGCTATGTTTGCCGCCATATGTCAGACCTTGTTAAAATCGTTTCCAAACACATTACCCTTCGTGAGGGAAGAAAAACCTTAAAAGGCAATTGTCCGTTTCACCCGGACCAGTCCGATTCATTCATGGTTTCCCCGGAGAAGAACCTGTTTAAGTGCTTTGGTTGCGGAAAGGAAGGCGGCCCCGTAGAATTTGTCATGTGGATTGAAAACACGAACTTCGGGACAGCCCCAAAAAGAGAATGAGTTCATTAAACGATTCTGCAGCTATTTTTAGATATCACCAGGCAATGATCGGGATCTATGGTCGCAACAGCAGTCATGCCCTGGGCTGGAAAGATGCGAATAGTCAGCAGGTTCGCTTCAAATCCCTTGCCGGTATCGGGGACTTGAATAACTGTTCCATACTTGATGCTGGTTGTGGTTATGGGGATCTTCTGCCCTATTTTTCGGAATTATATCACCCAATCACCTACACCGGCGTAGAACAGATTCCGGAGCTTTTGGACGAAGCGATCCGCCGGTATGGTAAATTTCAGAATGCCAATTTTCTTACCGGTAATTTTACGACAATGCCGCTGCCTCCTGCCGATTATGTATTTGCAAGTGGTTCATTGAACTACCACAGTATCGATCCGGATTTTATTTTTAAGATTATCGCGAAATTGTATGCGGCTTGCCATCGTGGACTCGCTTTCAACCTATTGAGCGAAATTATACCAAACGGGTTGATTGTTGCCTACAATCCGGAACAAATCATTCATTATTGTCAATCTGTTTGCCCCAGGGCAACGTTGATCCGTGACTATGAACCCGATGACTTTACCGTTTATATGTATCGTTCTTAATTATCGCCAGGAATGACTAACGACAGATAGCCTCTGGGTAAAAAGGCAGCCTGGAAATGGCTCGCTATTTACTTTTCAGTTGCCGGTAATCGCCAAAATCACCGTATACGAATGACGATAAATTAAAGCTGTGAACTTACGTTTAAGCTAATTTAACATTAATTGCACCCGGCCCTTTTTTGCCTTCTTCCACATCAAAGGTAACCTCGTCTCCTTCGCGAACCTGGCCGCTCAGCCCGGTGACGTGCACAAATAGGTCCTTGCCTCCATTACTGGGCGTAATAAAGCCGAAGCCTTTTGATTCATTAAAAAATTTTACTGTTCCTGTTGCCATGATTGTTTTGATAAGCCCACAAGGTACGCTTAATTATCCATGAAGCTCTATTACTGTACCGATCTGTATTTTTTGTTTTGGCCAGGCTTGTTTGCTATATGTGTTTATAAACGCTAAATTTAAAAACGCAGGCATAACAACCCCCGTCTTAAATTGAAATAAAATGAAGCTAACTAAGGTAATTACTTGGACCATGACGCTCGGTATACTGTTCCTCATGAGCGCTTGCCGGGTCATGGCCCAGCCACCAATTCGCGATCCGCATACACCTGGTTATGTATCGGCTACGGAATTACCAGATGGCGCCAATCCGTCACCAAATTTGAATGGAAATTTTATTATCGGTCCAACACATGAGCCTGCACCGGAATCGATGGTACAAACTAATGTACCACAGGGTACCATATACCACTTTACCATAGATTCGAAGGATAGCAAAATTTATCCCGGCATTGCCCGGGAAGCGAATACATTTGGCACGCCAGACCCGGCAAACCCTGTTAAGTTAATCGTTACTACAAGCCATCCGGCCCCTTACACTCGTGAGGTGGCTGTGTTTGTTCCAAAACAATACGTTGTGGGCACAGTAGCGCCATTTATAGTTGGCGCTGATGGGCCAGACAATTTACTTTTCACGGTATTGGATAACCTAATTGCCGAAGGCAAAGTGCCGGCGATGATCGCCATCTCTATCGGTAACGGCGGCGGCGATGCCCAGGGCAGCGAAAGAGGCCTGGAATATGATACCATGAGCGGCATGTACGCGGAATTTGTTGAAAATGAAATACTGCCGCTGGTGGAAAGCAAATGTCAGGTAAAGCTGACCAAAGATCCCGCGGGGCGTGCTACTATGGGTGGCAGTTCCGGCGGATCATGCGCCCTGATCATGGCTTGGTATCACCCGGAATTGTATCATCGTGTGCTTAATTATTCCGGTACTTATATAAACCAGCAATGGCCCTATGATCCGAAAACACCCCATGGTGCCTGGGGATTTCATTATAGTATAATCCCGAAAAACCGCCTGAAACCATTGCGAATCTGGATGGAAGTTGGCGACCGGGACCTTTTTAATCCAAACGTAATGCGCGATAACATGCATGACTGGGTACTCGCAAATGAAAATATGGCAAAAGTACTAGCCGCTAAAGGGTATCAATACCAGTTTGTTTTTGCCCGCAGTGCCGGGCACGTTGATTATAAAGTAAAAAAGCAAACACTCCCCGAAGCACTGGAGTGGCTTTGGAAGGGTTACCAGCCGGCGAAAGTTACGCAATAACAAATATAAATTTGAATTAACTACCAGTTAAAATCTCTTCAAAGCGATTTTAAGAGGTATCGCTTTAGGTCGGGATGATTGGATTATTCGTAGTTTAAACGGAGGTGAGCTGTACAGCCTTCGGGGTTGCCTTTCCGATCCTTTTGTCCCGGTGCGAAACCAGTTCGCAGATGCGGATCGCAGCCTCTTCGAAATCGTCGCGCATATCACTAAGTTGTAGCCAGGCGGACTCAAATGCTTCTCCTTCGTCAAACACAAAATCGGTAATTGCCGGTATCTCCGCCTTAAGGCTGGCGTGATTCTCCCGCTTTGTCGCGATCCACAAGCCATTATGTTTACTGTTTTTGCTGACTTTTCGAAGGATCAGTACAATCTTGCCTTCAAAATAAATATAATACATCCCAATAGCCGGCCTGATGACTACCGTCGCCGGGAGATGATCCAACAGGAAATCGAAGGGCATCACTTTTTTCATGGGTTCACATGAGTTTTAAAGGTCGTGTAAATTTTCATTTTTTTTCTGGCGATTTTGAGCGGGTTGGCGTAGACAACCATCTTTCGCCTTTTTTAATGTTTATGAAAATGCCCCAGGAAATAGCTGATAATGAGCACCAGGGCCATCAGGGCCCACCAGAGGTATTGCCTCCCCTGCAGGCGCTTTACCGTTTTTTGGAGCTCACCAATCCGCGATTCATTCGCCAGCTTCTCATTTTGCAGCCGCATATTTTGCTGCTGTAATTTGGCCAGCGTGCCGCCGACGACGACCGGCTTTTGCTGCTCCAAATGATAACGGCGGGTGAAGCCACCCTCCTTGAGGAACCTTTCTCCCTTGGGCTTTAGGATCAGCTTTTCGGGCAATTCATAATCGCCGTGCTTCCCGGATTCAGCGATCAGGCCCTCCCTGGTCAGCGCTTGCACCATTGCAAAGGCGGCGGCTTCGTCCTGGTCAAACAGTTCCAGCAGCTGTCGGCGTGTCAGGCTATCCGGGATGCCGAAAGCCTCCAGCACCAGGTCCAGCATTTCGCACTCATATTCGTTAAGATCTGTCATCGCCACAAATTTCGCGATATTTCAGGAACAAGGCAAGTAATTGAACACTATGCCATAAAATGCCTGGTCAAAATTAACCGGTAGCGACAACATGCGTCTTTACGCACAAAAAAATCAGGAAGAGCTCCCCCCTCCTGATTTTAAACTATCATCAACTCAACTTATTGCTTATCCCACCAAATCCTCGTCAGGAAGTCGTCAGGACCCTGACGGCTTATTGCGGCGGCATAGGATGTCGCGTTAAGATTTTGTTCACTTATCGGGTAAAGCATTCTTCTGAAAATTTTACCCCCGGTAGCATTGCCGACATAATTATTTGGTACCAGAGCCGGGTAGCCAGTGCGCCTGTAGGTAGCGAAGGTCTCCTCTGCGTCAGGAAATAGGCCCACCCAAAACTCTGTGTAAATCTGTTCCATATTTTGATCAAGCGTGCCCGCCACAAATTTATGATGTGCTATATAGGTATTGATCTGGTTATCGGTTATTGCTCCGGGGGCGCCACCAATTAAAGCCCATTGGCGCATAGAGGCAGAGATCCCGTTTTCATAAGCCGCTGATGCAGTTAAACCATTATACCAGCCACGCGAGGCTGCTTCAGCCAGCAGGAAATAGCTTTCGGCAGCAGTAAATACAAGGCGAGGGGAACTTAACAGCAATAAAGTTTTGGGATTAGGTTCTGAATAAGTTGCAAAATCAGCAGGTTTTGTGTTCAGCCCTGCCGACATGCCTTTTTGTATGGCAAAAGAAGTGTCGGCAACCTTGTTGACGTATACAATAGATATTACCCCAAGGCGCGGATCCTTATTTGTTTTAAGGTGGCTTATAAATACATCCTGGTATTTACCGCCTTCCGTATTTGTAAAGCCGTCCTGTGCGATATAATCACTATTCCAAAGGTTATTGGCAAGCGGGTTTATGTTGATATCCTGGCCTGAACCTACATAAGGTACTTTTGCTATATCGGCATCGTCTAAAATAACTCCGCCTGTAATAGCTTTTGTTGCCCATGCCTGAGCTCCGGCAATGTCAACTTTTGTCATGCGCATAGCAAGTCTCAGCATCAGTGAGTAAGCGAATTTCTTCCACTTACCGGGATTGCCGCTATAAATGAGGTCGGCATCGCCAAACGTGGCGGACTTACCTGCATCAAGGCTGGTTGCCGACTGGTCAAGCTCTTTAAGCATATCGGCATAAATGTCTTTTTGAGGGTCATAAACGGGTTTATAGATTGCGCCGTTGTAACCTTGCCCCGCCTGTGAGTAAGGAATATCGCCGTATAGATCAGTAAGCCTGCTAAAGCAGTATACCCGCCAGATGCGTGCCTCGGCAATAAGGTTGCTTTGTGACGCATCAGTACCGACTGCCTTTAAAACTTCTACCAGCTCATTGATCTGGTTTGGATAGGCGCTGCTAAACTCTGCTGCCGATTGCTGGCTTTGGGCCAATATGTATTTTGAGCCAAAACCTGCCACATCATTAAAACTGGTTGTATATTGCATGGTACCAAGCAAAAGGTTCAGCATGCTCGAAACACCATCGTATTCAGCTTTGGTAAAGATATACCCAGGGACTGGTTTGGGCGAACTATTTGGATCTGTATTAAACTTTTCAAAGTTTTTGGTACATGATTGAATCGTTATAATGCCAAATATTATCAGCAGACAATAAATATATTTTTTCATCGTATTCAAATTTAAATATTAGAATTTAACAGAAAGGTTTACACCAAGTGAACGAGTGCGTGGTAAACCGATTGATTCAAAGCCCTGGTCATTGCTGTTGGTAAAACTTTGCTCCGGATCAAAATTATCGGTCTTTTTATAGATCGTCCACAGGTTACGTGATACCAATGAAATAGTCGCTGACTGGATATTCACCGCTTTTAAATCAGCTACAGGCAGGTTGTAGGATAGAATAACCTGGCGCAGCTTAACAAAGCTTCCATCGTGTAAAAACAGGTCTGAATAGATTTTATAATTATCATAGTAGGTACGCAAGCCGCTAACAGGAACAGTACGGGTGTATGGTGCCCCGGTTTGGTCAACGCCATTTAATACCAATCCGTTTTCGCGGCCTGGCAGGGTCATTTTGGTTAAACCAAGGCGTGTGGCATACACCTCCGCTTCTGAAAACACCTTGTTGCCAAATTTTCCGTCGAGCAGGAAGCTAAGGGAAAACCTTTTGTACCTGAATTCGTTGGTTAAACCCATTGTTACCGGTGCAACGCTTTTTCCAAGAGGGGTATAGCCCGTGGGAACAGGCAACCCGGTAGTCTTGTTGAATATTACCTGGCCATTAGCGTTCTTTGCCATTTGTGTAGTATATATGGTACCAAATGGCAAGCCTTCAGTATTATTTAGCAAGCCGTAGTTGTTTACAGTTGCGGCAAGCTGTATGGTAGATAACCCGGGAGCAAGCCTCACTATTTTATTATCATTATAGGCTACGTTATAACTCACATTCCAGCTAAATCCTGGAGATTTGAAAGGTGTTCCGTTCAATTGCACTTCAATACCTTTATTGTCCATCTCGCCAACATTCAGTATAACATTATTATAGCCTGATGTTGAGGATATAGCGGTATTTACAATGTCATTAGTGGTTTTACGGTTGTACACGGTAACATCCAAACCTAACCTGTTCTGCAGCATCTGTAATTCAATGCCCGCTTCAGACGTGGTAGAAGTGTAGGGTTTAAGGTGACTATTGGTGATATCATTGCTGGATACGTTTTGCAGAGGCGGCCCGGCACTGGGGATGCTTAGGTAAGCAAGGTTAATTTTATATGCATCCGGTGTACCGCCGCCTACCTGTGCCCATGAAGCCCTTAGCTTGGCTAAAGTGAAAAATTCGGGCAGCTTAACAGCGTCAGACAGGATGAAACTGCCACCTATACTGGGATAAAAAATGCTGTTATTTTGCGGGCTGAGGGTTGAAAACCAATCTTTACGACCCGTAAATGACAAGAATAGTAAACTTTTATAATCAAAATCGGCCGACCCAAATATTGAATTAGTTACTATCTTGGCATAATACGGTGTCGTTTTTATTTTTGCAAGGTTAGTTGTACTGTAAAAGAAAGGTATTGTAAATTGCGATCCGTCAGTGGTTTGCTGGTTGGTAACATTTTGGCGGCCGTTAACGCCTCCCAGGATGGATACGTTTATATCTTTTACAATTTTTGTTTTGTAAGTGCCGGTAACCAACTCATTTGTTTCAGAAACATCTGATTGAATTCCCTGGTATTGGCCGGTTAACATGTACAGCGTACCTGAGGGCAATATGTTTGAATAGGTATAGTTATAAAAATCGCGGCTCAATGTAGCTTTAAAGGTGAGGTCTTTTATTGGGGTATATAAAACAGAGCCTTGTCCGATAAAACGGTCTTTAACATCATCCTCTTTAAATTTATTGATAACAAAGTAACCGTTTGAAGCGATGGCGGCATCATTCCAAACTATTTCGTTCCCGTTCGCATCGTACCCCGGTTTCAGCCAGCGTATATCTACTGTATTAGCAACTTCAAGGGGCGTCCAGTTGGGGTTACCTAACGCATCGCCGGCACCGGTACGGTTATGCCCTGTTTCGATATTATATTGGGCAAGGGCCTCAACGGATATTTTACTGCTCAGTTTGGCGTTTAATGCCAGGTTAAATGTTTTCCGGTCATAAGTAGTTCCCGGTAAAATACCCCTACTATTGAGATCAGCTAGCGAGAACCGATAAGTAATACCTTCGTTGCCGCCCACAAACGCAAGGCTGTTGGTATAAGTACTGCCTGTTTGATAATAATTTTTCAGGTTATCCTTTTGTGCAACATATGGGTGAGTTTTTCCGTCAACAGCCACGTAATCTGTTGATCCGTCAATTTTAGCACCCCATGAGCGCCTGCCGGTGGCTTGAGCAGCAGCCAGCGTAAGGGGTTTAACACCGCCATCGCCCTGGCCATATTCGTACTGATAATCAGGGAAAACAGCAACATTATCATAGGTTGCAGTAGTGTTGAATTCAATGCCTATACCTTTTTGGGCGCGGCCCTTTTTTGTAGTGATAAGTATTACGCCGTTTGCAGCACGTGAGCCGTATAGAGCGGCGGCGGTCCCCCCCTTTAGAACACTAATTGTTTCAATATCGTCCGGGTTAATAGCACCAATACCATCGCCGCGGTCAACGTTATTGGTTGTTCCGTTTGTAGTTGGCGGGCCGCCAGGTACACTGTTATCAATAGGCATACCGTTTACCACGTATAGTGGCTGATTATCGCCGGCCAGGCCGCCGTTGCCCCTGATCACTATCCGGCTTGAACCACCGGGCCCGGTTGACAGGCCTGCAGCATTTACACCTGCAATTTTACCTGATAACCCGTTCGCCACATTGTTTTCACGAGCCTGGGTAAATTCGCTTCCTTTTACTTCGGTTACCGAATAACCGAGCGATTTTCTTTGCTTACTTATACCAAGCGCGGTAACCACAACCTCATTAAGGGTGCTGGTACTTTTCTTTAGCTTTATTTGAACGGGAGCCGACGGATTAGAAACAGTAAGCTCTCCCCGATCATATCCAATATAAACTACCTGGAGGATGATTGGGTTATCAGCGTATTTATCGGGTATAACCAGTTTGAAATTACCGGATGCATCTGTAGATGTACCTATTTTAGGATCGGCCTTCAACAAAACGGATGCATCGCTAATTGGTTCATTACTGGCTGCATCCACAACCTTTCCGGTAATAACAGCTAAAGCCACAACACGGTTATCAGACGACTCCTTTAAAGAAAAAATAGAGATCTGGTTGTCATTGATCTTGCGGTATTCCAGCTGAGAAATTGATAACAGTTGTTTTAGATTGTCGTCAAGATTAAACAAGCGGGCATTGTTGACCAAACTGGCTGGTACAAATTTGTTGTCAAGCAGTCCTTCGTGGTAAGCAATCTGGATTTTGAATTGCTTTTTAAGATTGTCGAGCGCATCCTTTAACAACACTCTGTTTTCACCGGCCTGTTGTACTGTCATGTTCCTGGCCTTTAAATGAAAGCTGTTGTTGCTGGCGAGGGCTGTTTGGCCAAAGCCGTAAACCGACTGGCCGAGCAAAGCCAACAAGAAACAGCAACATTTTAAGAAAGCTGATAAGTCAAGTTTTTGCATAATTAGTTTGTTTAAAGGTTAGTTTGTTAGTTTTCTGTGATAGTTATATTTTTATCAGTATGCGTAATTTTCACTGATAATGTGGTGGCAATGGTTTCCAGCAACTCGTCAACGTTTGATACACTTATCTCTCCCTCAATTTTCAGATCGCCAAGTTTAGTGTTCTGAATTTCAATATGATAGCCGTAATCATCGGTCATTACCTCACTGATCTGGGCCAGGGTAGCATTATTAAACAGGAGTTGATGGCTGGTCCACTCGGTAAGCTTTTCGGGCACGGCAAGCTTTTTCTGCTCCACCACGTGTTTTTGGGCATATTCAACATAATCGCCCTTTTTCATAATAAGCAATCGGTTGCTGCTTGTTGGCTTGTCAAGATATTCTAACCGTATTTTGCCACTTATCAAGCCAACGTTGGTTTTGTTATGGCGTGTACGTACGTTAAAGGAAGTACCTAATACCTCAATATTAATATCGTTGCAGTGAACAATAAATCTTTCGGTAGCTTTTATATGGGCCGGATTTTTGTTGATGTGCCTCACATTAAAAAAGCCCTCTCCGCTAATCCAAACTTCTCTCGCCTTTTTATTCCAGTTGTTTACATAACTCAATTTTGAGTTCCCGTTTAGAATAACTATTGAGTTATCGGGCAGTGTAATACTGCGTACTTCGCCAAAGGCTGTGGCAATCACAGTGGTTGTATTATGGTTAAGTACCCATATTGTAATAGCTACTGATGAAACCAACAGCACCATGGCTGCAATACGCATAAATGTATTTAGCCGGAATACTTTTTGCTTTGGCGCACGCTGCAATTGAAGAGAAGCTTCAATATTTCCCCAGTTTTTTTGCTGGTTACCTTCATTTGTAAAAACATCCTGTTGGCGATAAGCGAGTATGATTTTTGAAGCTTCATCAATCGCTTCCTGTTGTGCCGGATACATGGCAGTAACCGAGCGCCAAAAATTTATATCATTTTCTGATGGGTTAATTACAAAGCGAACAAAATCGTCGTCATTTAAAAAATCCGGAACGGTGTAGGTACTGTATTTTGCAATCTCCATGCTGTATAAGTTTCTTATTTAAAACTTATATACATGACTACCCCTAAATTATCCCTTTGAAAATGAAAAAAATTATTTTGTGTGAATATTTGTGCTTAAACAGGAATAAAGACTTAAGAAAATAATCAGTTTGGATGTTTTTAATGCGGTCTGCAGATTATTAAAAGCCTTATAAATGAGCTTATATGCCGAGCTGGTATTTATCTCCATGATATCGGCAATTTCTTCATAGCCTAAGCCTTCGTAAAAGCGAAGGAAAATAATTTCCTGCTGCCTCGCCGGTAAATCTTTAATAACCGATCTTAGCTTAGATTGCAGCTCACGCTCCTCTTCGTCTGCCATGATACGGTGGTCAAAAGAAATTTCAAAGGAAAAATTATAATTCGGCTCTTCCTCAAGGTCAACAAATCGCGATTGAGATTGTAATTTGCGGAAGATTATATTTCGCAGCGACTTGTACAGATAATTTTTTACGGAAACGGGACTACCTAACGAAGCCCGGTTTGTCCACAATTTTATAAACAGATCATGTACAGCATCCTCAATAATATTTACGTCTCTGGTGAATTTATAACCGTAATTATTGAGCATTTTAAAGTAATCGTTGTATAATTTCCTGTATGCCTCCCAATCACCTTCCTTAAAGGCAATCCATATTGCAGTGTTATCTTCGTTAAAACTCACAATACTTTCATGCATAATTTAATTAATACTGCATACTTCTTAAAAAAAATGAAAATAGTATATTTTATTAAATATAACAATAATTTTACATAGGATTCAATATTATATATCGCATTAATGCAATATATAATATTGAAACAAAAGATTTTTTACCTGGTTAATTCCCCCTTTAATTCTGAAGAGTCGTGTTCTTCCACTTCAAGCGGTTTGCGGTGCCAGTAATTAGCCAGTAATGATCCCGTAATATTCATTAGGGGGCCAAACACAGCTGGGGCAAGGCCTACCGTAGCAATTTTACCCATTCCCTTTGCTATGCCCGATGCAAGCCCTCCGTTTTGCATTCCCACTTCTATGGCCATTGTACGGCAATCACGCTCGGGCATTTTGAATAAACGCCCGGCCCAGTAGCCCAATGTGTAGCCGGTTAAATTATGGATGAGCACCAGCAGTACCAGCAAAAAGCCAATGTGCAGCAGGCTATCTCTGCCTGCGGCAGTAATTACCACAATAATGGCGGCTATCCCGAACATTGATACCAGCGGCATCAATGTTTCTACCCATGAAGCTTTTTTTAGTAAGTATTTATTGAAAACAATACCTGCACCAATAGGGATGATCACCATTTTTGTGATATCCCACATCATGCTCAGCATATCTATTTTAATAAAGGTACCGCCCAGAAGTTTCATAAGGAGCGGTGTAAAAAATGGCGCCAGCATGGTTGATACAGCGGTTATGGTGATGGACAATGCCAGGTTAGCTTTAGCCAGGTATGAGATCACGTTTGAAGCCATACCGTTTGGCGAGCAACCTATCAGGATTATACCGGCGGCAATTTCGGGCGGGAAACCGCTTAATTTGGCTAACGTAAAACCAAGCAGCGGCATGATAATAAAATGGCTTCCAACGCCTATAAACACACCTTTTGGCATTTTTACAACCCCGGCAAAATCGCCAATGCTCATAGATGTGCCCATTCCAAACATAATAAGTTGTATGAGCGGTGTAATAAGCCCGGCCAGTTTAAAACCATTTACTTCAACAAAATACTGCGGATAATATAAGGCAGTTGTTACCGCTGCGAAAATGATAAGCGTATAAGAAAATCCTTTCGTGAGTTCCGACCCTCGGGACGCAATGGATAGCATCACAAAAAATGTAATTATAAATGGACCGGCATGGCCAATGCCCTCCTGGAAGGCCAACCAAGCGGCACCGAGAACGCAAAGTACTGCAATGCCAGCTAGAACTTTATAGGTATTAATACTTTTCAACTGTTTAAATTTAGGTGAGGGTTTATTACCAGGTACGTTTTTCCATAAAGGCATCTAATTGCGCCCTTGTTATTTTTACTTCATTAGGGTTTTGGCCAAGCCATTTCATGAAGGCATCCTTGATCTTGTCGGTCCATTGGCTGTCAATTTCGCCGGTGGCAAATGTGCCAGCCTTAAGCATAGCATGGCTGAATTTGTCACGGAGGTCAATAAATTCGGCTACAGCTATCACTTTTTCGGCTAAATGGGCGGGGATAAAAAGCACACCTTCTTTTTCTGAGATCACCAAATCGCCCGGCAGCACGACAGCACGGCCTATCCGAATAGGCGTATTAAGCCCCATTAATACCATCTCTTCTAAATAGGAAGGATCAAAATCGCGCACAAAGGCATTAAAACCTTTGATGTCCCTTAATCCGCTCAGATCGCGTGCGGAACCATCAAAAATAACCCCGTTACCTGATTTACTGAATATTGAGTTTCCAAGATTGTCGCCTATTAAAGTTCCTCCCCTGATCTTCCCGAAGCCATCAGCAACATAGACGTCCCCTTTAGTCAAAACATCTATAGGCCACGAATTGGTATTGCCCTTTCGGCCCTGCTTTGCACCCCGGTCTTTAATGTTTTTTTCGATGTCCGGTCGGCTTGGCATAAACATGGCGGTAACAGCGCGACCGACAACCGGCACCGTATCGTTCACCAATTTCCAGCCACCTTCAAACTGGTTATTGTAGCCTTCGTTTTTTAACACTGTCCAGGCTTCCTCAATGCCAATTTTTTTTGCTCTTTCAATCAAGGCATCCGGTATTTTTGGCCTGCCGTCAGCAAAGCGTTCGCCTTTCCATTCTGATGTATAAAATATCAGTTCGTCTCTCGAAATGGTCTGCGCCTTAGCGGAACCAAAGCTGCCAACGGCTGTAATAAGCGCTAATATTAAAAGTTTATAGTATTTCATAATTTATATTCAAAACAAACTGTACTCAAAATTAATGGGTTTCTGACTTTAACGCTGCCGCCTTGCTTTTGGAAACCTTTTTAGGGGGATAAACAGGTGTTGCCAAACCGTCAAGATCGTAAACGATGTTGCCTGCCCTTATGGTAAGCTCACACTCCAGTTTCTTATCAGTAGTTACCTTATACCCGGTATAATCAAACAAACCGAATTTGCCTTCGCGAACGTTTAATATAGCTACATCGGCGCCAGCACCTACTGATAAGTTACCCAGCTCCTCATGTTTTATTTCTTTCGCCGGGTTTGAAGTACTGGCCTGTATTACGTCATGCAGGGACATGCCCATTGCTAAAAATTTCGTCATGCAGGTAAGCATATCCTTCATGGCGTCATTCATGCTGCCAACATGCAGATCGGTGCTGATAGAGTTGGGAAAGAAACCTTCCTTTATTGCAGGCAATGCTTGTGAATAAGCAAAGCTGATGCCTCCATAACCTACGTCAAAAATTATCCCGCGTTTTCTGGCTTCATTAACAAAAGGTTTTATCTTATTGGTTTGCAAGTCTACAAGATATTCGCGGCTGCCTAATTGGCCAAAACAATGGGTGAAAATATCGCCCGGGCGCAGATGCTTTAAAAACAGCTCTTCAATTGATAATGGAGGATTGCTTCCGCCGAAATCTATCATTACCGGGATGCCGCCTGCAAGCGTGCCTGCCTCTACCGCACGGTCGGTTGGTGTCCAGTCGTGCCCTTCGAAATGGGCCAGCTTAATGCCTACTACAATATCCCTGTATCTTTTTGCAACAAGGGCGGTCATCTTGGCGTCCATATCATTAACGTTTTGCTCGTAGCCGCCGCGCATGCCCTCGCCAACAATATTTAAAAGCGCCAATACCCGGGTTTTTGAAACGTCAATGGTTTGGCTTTTAAATGTTGGGAAGGTTCTCCAGCCCGAACTGCCGGCATCCACAACAGTAGTTACGCCGTTCCTGAAAGTGAATCCGTCAGGAGATATGCCCAGGTTCCCGTCTTCATACTGATGATCTGGCTGCGTACCATAAAAATCATGCGTATGAATATCTATCAGTCCGGGCGTAACATACATCCCTTTTGCGTCAACCACCTGGATCCCTTGCTTTGGGTCGATATCTTTTGATACAAGCGCTATTTTACCATCAGCGATAGCAACATCCATAACAGCATCTATGTTATTTTTAGGGTCGATAACGTGTCCGCCTTTGATCACAATATCATATGATTGCCCCATACACACCTGGCCGACCGTTCCTAAAAAGGTCAGTAATAAGAAGTACTTTTTTAGCATTTTAAAATCATGGTTAATTCACTATAAAATATCACGGGTATAACCCCGGTGCACCGGTAAGTTCAAGCTGTTTTAAACAGCCTGTTGCAGTATTGATTTTACTCTTTTTGCTACAACATCAACCTGGTCGGGCCTTAAAAGCACCACGCCGATAGTCAGGTGCTCGCCTCTTCCGCCGGCAACAATACTCGGCGTACCGCTTTTTAGGGCTGATACTACCTGTTCAGGTTTGATCTTAATTTTAGTTTGATCCCAAGTAACGTTCAGGCTAGGGAAAGCATTAGCCGGCCCGGGATCAACTGCAACTTCGGTTTTAACACTTGGTAAGCTTTCCAGCTGTGAACCAATGGTTTTGGTGCGTTGGATCCAATCTTCCCACTCCTTTTTATGATCTCTTTCCAGGTAAGCTTTGAGGGCGGCGTACATCCCAAACATTTCTTCCTTATTTACCTTCATCGGCCTGCCGATAGGTGCTTCATTAGGGCTGTGATTAAGGCGGGCTGCGGTTATCAAATCCTTACGTCCAAACAACAGACCGGCACTTTGAGGTCCGCGGATCATTTTACCACCCGAAAAAGTTACCAGGTCAAAACCTATCTTTTGGTATTTAAACAGGTTTTCAACCGGTGGCACATCCGCAGCTGCATCTAAAAGCGTTGGGATGTTATGCTTTTTGGCAACTGCCACAAAATCTTCGTGCGAAATGCTGCTTTTACCCGCCGCATTAAAAAATAATGCCATTACTGTTTTCTCATTAATGGCTTTTTCCATTTCTTCGGCCCCTTCAACCTCAATAATTTTGGCGCCGGTTGTAGTTACAGCCTGGTCAAAAAGGTAGCGGTGTGTTTTTTGCATAATTACCTCAGGCCGCGGCCCTGGCAGGTTTGGTAACAGCTTGATCTTTTCAGCATCGGTACCGGTTATGGCAGCGGCAGTACTCAACAAAATGGCGCATGCTGCACCTGAAGTAACCATCGCTGATTCTACATGCAACATTTCAGCAATTTTGGCGCCTACCTTATCCTGTAGTTCGTACATATCGGCAAAATCGTGCGAGGTAGAATTAATGGCTTCCAACACTTCCGGAAGCATCAACGAACCTGATAAAAAAGTCATGGTTACCGATGCATTAATTACCGGTGTAACGCCGAGCTCTTTAAACAAATCGCGCTCTGTTGTTTTTGGTGGGTGTGTGGTAGTCACGCCAATGGCGGCGGCCTTGCTCACTAACCCGCTTGCTAATGGCAATAAGGTGAGGCCTTTTAATATGTCTCTGCGTTTCATTTCAATTTTGTTTATATGTAAGCAATACAATCCATTTCTACCAGTGAGTTGCCCGGTACGCCTCCCTTAGCAACGGCAACAGTGGTACGCACGGGTGGATTTTTGCCAAAGCGGCCCTTGTATACCTCGTTCATACCCTGGTAGTCAGCTATATCATTCAGGAATACGCCTACTTTTAGCACTTTTTCCATTGATGAGCCGGCTTTTATCAATTCTTTTTCCAGTTCCTTCAAAACAATTTCGGTGTGTGCCTTAATTTCAAATGGCTCAACATGTGCGCCTTTACCGGCTATAAAAACCATATTACCAAGCTTGGTTGATCCAGAAAATAAAGGCACATCCTGCAATGTTATTACATTGTTGACAACCTTTTCCTCAGCGGGCGCTCCTATAGCATCTTTACTTATTCCGAATACAGATAATCCTACTACCGAGGCCAGCATTTTTTTTAAAATTGATCTTCTCTTTTCCATGTTGTTTTAGTTTTAGTTTGTATGATGTTTGTTTTATTGCTATTCCAAGTTATTTTGAGTCGAGGGGAGGACTCTTTGAATTCAATGTGAGAATATATTTTACAATTTTATTGGCATCTTCCGGGGTAATTGCAGGATGCGGAGCCATCGGAACAGGCCCCCATACCCCCTTGCCGCCACTAATTACCTTTTGCGAAAGCAGATTAACCGTATTTTGATCCTGCGGGTATTTTTCGGCAACAGCGATGTATGCCGGGCCAACTAATTTAGTGTCTATTTTATGGCAGGCAAGGCAGTCGGACTTAGCAATAAGGGCTTTACCGTCTTCAAGTTCCGCCGGAGTTGCAAATGGCGGTGGTGGCGGTGTTGCCGTTTTTGCGGTTGCGGGTGTTACCTTCTTTTTAACCATGCCTTTTTTCTTTACCTGTGCCGATGCCTGGCAGGTGAAAAAGATAAGTGTAATGTATATGGATACAGTTTTTAATTTGTTCATCTTCATTATTTTCATTTCTGTTTTTTAGCCATTTTCCACTCACGACCCGGTTCATCAACCCTGAAGGTTTCCAGGTTACCCTGGTCCTGCAGGGTAACGTACATTGTTTTGCCATCGGGGCCGCCAAAGGCAACATTGGTTGGCCGCTTCCCAATAAGTGTTATTTCTCTTATGATCTTCCCATCTGGCGATACTTTTGCTATTGTGCCCTTACCAAAACGCGCCTGGTAAATGTTCCCTTTCATATCACATCTTAATCCATCCATTCCGAAATCTGTAAACTCAATTACAAGCCGTTTATGGCTTATTGTACCTTTTGATGAAAGGTCGTAGGCCCATATTTTACGCTTTTCATTTACATATAGGGTGTGGTTATCGGGGCTTACATCAATGCCATTAACGGTTGCCATAGTATCTAAAAGTGTTACTTTGCCATCTGTGTCAATCCGCCAGATCTTACCTGTTCCTGCCTTCCAGTTTGGATCACTGGCGTAAAGTCTGTCTTTATTATCAATGGCAATATCGTTTGGCTGGCTCATACCATCCTCATGGGCAAAAACACTTTGCTGTTTGGTGGCCATATTAACCTTGATAATATTATGGCCGGTATAGTCCGCAATCAGCATATTGCCATGACTGTCAAACCTGATTCCGTTACCAACACTTCCTTTAGGCAATTCAATAAATATGCTGGCCTTTCCGTCGGGTGTCACTTTACCTATGGTGCCGTCATGATCAAAGTTAACCGAGTAAACATTGCCGAATTTATCAACAGCCGGCCCTTCCACGCCTATGGTAGAGCTTTTTATTGGTGTGAATAGGGCCGACTTAAAAAGTGCGGCTGTATCTGCGGATTGCGCATTTGAATTTATTGCAATAAACATTGCAGGCAGCAATAACCACCCGGATTTGAAAGCTGAATAAAAAATTGATTTAGTCATGTGTTTGTATTGGTGTTTTTTTCCTTACAGCACTAACTTGCGCCGGTGTCACAATTTCAGGAATATTAGCAAAATTCGATTTGATGTAGGTAAGCACTTCGGCAACCTGGTCATCAGTTAAAAACGTGCCGTGTGCGGGCATTACTTCGTTGTACGATTGGCCTTTTACCGTTACAGGTCCCTTAAGGCCATTAAGCACCACGTTTATCAGCCTGTTTGTATTATAATTTACCCATTCTGACTGTGCCAGCGGAGGGAAGCGGTTTCCATCGCCTTTGCCGTCACTTTGGTGGCATGCGATGCAATAGGTAGCGTATACTGCCGATGTCGATGGCATATTCTTAAACAGGTTGTCTTTGATCTCATCCGGCGTTTTGATGTTAGATGCCGTCATCTTGCGTTTTTCCATCGCTGCCAGTTGATCTGTCCCGAAAGTTTTTTTATTGCCTGAATACATTATACGCCAGATCTTCCCTTTTTCGGTATCGCTTATATACAATGAACCATCAGGCCCTTCGGCCAAACCCATGGGGCGATATACTGCATTACTTACATTTAAAATTGGATAAACGCCGGCAAAGCCATCTGCAAACACTTCCCAGGGGCCAGAAGGCTTGCCGTCTTTAAACGGAACAAATGCAATAATATAACCAGCCTGCGGATAAGGGGCACGGTCTGTAGAACCATGAAAGGCAACAAAGGCGCCATTTTTGTAATGGGCCGGAAATTGCTTTCCCTTATAAAATAGCAAGTCATTGGGCGCAAAATGGGCAGGGAAGGCCAATATGGGCTTGGTTAGTTTAGCACCGTTTCCATCTTTAACCCCATCGCCGCCAAACTCAGGATTAAGCAGTTTTTTGTCCTTGATCTGGTCATAATAATAATAAGGCCAGCCACCGTCAAGACCTTCATTTACCTTGAAAAACTCTTCTGCAGGCTGCATTGCACTTTGCCATGGTGAATAAAGGTCGGGCCAAAGCATTCGGAGATCATCGCGGCCATGACTAACTGTAAAAAGCGATTTGCTTTTCGGATCCCAGTCCAAAGCCACAAGGCTTCTTAGCCCTGTTGCAAATTTTACACCGTCAGATTGATGCTGGTTGGTTTTATTGGCATCAAACATCCAGATACCGCCATGGTCTATTAGCCAGGGATTACCTTTATCGGGCGAAGCTGGGTCTCCAACGCCGGGAGAACCTGGTAAGCGATTTTTTTCCTGTCCGGCGTTTGAACCTGCGCCCCATCCCACAAAAATGTGCCCCTTATTATCAAAGGCAAGAGGCTTGGTCTGGTGCTCGTGATAAGGCGGCTTATCAATTACAATAGTATCCATCTTACTGTCCGGAACTAACTGGTCTTTTTTTAGCTTCATCCTGTAGACCATCAGCTCCGAGCTGAAATATAAATAGCCGTTATGGATGCGCATCGCTGTGCCGTAAGTGTGTCCGTCATACTTCCCAAAGGGAGTTATAATATCAGCTTTACCATCACCATTGGTATCACGAAGGGCAATATTACCATAGCCCCCATTTGCCCAATGGTTTCTCGCCTTTACATAAATATCGCCGTTTGAGTTAACAGCGATATGCCTTGCCTGCCCTTTTAAGCTATCAACGACAACAAGGGCTTTAAAACCATCGGGTAAAAAAAGCCCACCATTATCTGCATCGGCAGCCAACCGGGTATTATTCAGCGAAAAACCCATCAGGATAAGCAATACACGAGCAATAATAAACTTCAATGAATGCGAATGAAAGTAGCGTAAAGCATTAGTCATAGCCTTCCGGGCGCTGTTTGTAAACTTCATTTAGATAAAATATATATAAACAATAATTGGTCTAACAGAAATTGAACTTTTTTTTAATACTGTGATCCTATTAGATTAAAAAATCTAACGGGTTCATCTTTTCAATAAATATTAAAAACAAAGCCAAGCAAAGTGCATGCTCGTACTGTTACGCTGACCGGTGTATGTCGGGTTTACCGGTGGCAGACATTATATTTGCTATTGGTTTAATTCACGGCTTTAATTAATATTTAAAATCTAAATACTAATAACTAAAGAAGCGATAATTTCAAATTGCAGCAGCAAGGTAATAGAAAATATTTGTTTTTTATAAAAAAAATACCCTACAACAACACTACATATGATTTTTGAAGCTAAAATTCTCCAATTTCTATAATATATAAGCAAATTCTCCTTTAAAGGAATCATAAGAACCGTGACCAGACACCCGTGACGACGGATTTCAAAGCGTTTTGTTGCCTGCGACTTCGAGGAGGCGTTATTGAATTTCCGCGATCTCTGCCTCAACAAATATTGTGGTCGTTCGGGTATCCAATTTACTAAATCTGTAATTGCACTACTTCGCTTGCGAAAATTAGCCAAATCAGCAGTTAAAAATCCCCCTGCTCGGCAACAAAAATTGCGTGTATTTCCGCGGGTGTTAAGGGCGCCTTAAATACTTTCACCTTGTCCATATAACCATGATAAATCCTTTCTGACGGAAACTCTTGATTACGGCCTAACGTCCATTTGTTACTTACGGATAAGTTTGCCGTGATTTCCATCATAGTATGGCCGGCTAATACACCATCAATATATAAACTAAGTGTTTTTCCTGTACACACGCCAGTTATATGGTGCCAATTATTGTTCCAGCCGGCAGGTAAATTAACTGTGCAATCTCCCCTCCCCCATCCTCCTGCAAAAAAAGCAAGTGTCTTATGATCGGCTACCTGTAAAACGTGGCTATCGCCTTTGGTTATCAGATCCACCAGCCCCTGTTCCTTTCCTGTTGGATAGATCCAGCCCATCATGGTGATGGTTTCGTCCATATCATCGAGGTCGGGCGCGTTATTAACTTCAACAAAAGTATATTCATCAAATCCCAGTCTGCCGCTGGTTTTATGCTTTTCGGTGATCAGCAGATGACCATCATTATGATATCCCGATTTATCTTTTACCAAATTATCCATTGAATAATTTATTGGGGAAAGGTCGAGCAAAAGTGATTCCGGATTATCCTTATACACCTTGTAGCTTACCATTTGATCATCTGCCGAGATCTTTTGAAAACCTTTTGAAGTTGCCTCGAACATATGCTTAACCTGCTTCTTTTCACCAGGTTCCAGTATCACCGTGTCACTAAAAAGTAAGGTGTCATTTTTTGTTACCGGGACGCTAACACGCCTTTTAATCCCGTCAATATTTTGGATGGTATAAATTAACTGTTGCTGCTCATTGATCTTTACCATGGGTCGGGCCGACAGATCAGTAACTTTAAATAAATGGTTGGATAGCCGTTTCGGCATCAGTACATTAACAGCAATTGGATCTAGCCCCTCCAGTTTGATCTCTGTTTTACCTACCGGATAAAGACGGCAAACCAACGAATCATTTTTAACGGCTCCCGAAGGCACCAGGCAGTTTTTGCTAACGTATGGGTTTCCGTTTACCAACAGCGTCACAATTTTAACTCCGGTAGCACCCGTATTGGTTATAAGGAAATGTACGGTAAGTGATTCATTTGGCACAACTGATTTTTTTGACACCGAGTATTTCAAGATCTTAAATGCGGGGCTTTTCTTTGTTTCGGATAGTATTACCGGGTCTTTGTCAAGAGGCCAGTTACTTTCCCGGCTTCCCATGGTAAACGACATTTCACCGCCACCCGTTATTATGGAATGAGGGACGCTCAGTTGTTGCCATGAACGGCCATTGACTGTTAATGATTGTACATAATTATTTGTTAATGAAGAATTCTTATTATTTATACTAAACGCCTTACCATTTGGCAGATGCAGTATTACTTTACTAAACAATGGTGCACCAATAGCATAAACCGGCCGACCTGGGCAAACCGGATAAATACCCATGGCGCTAAAAACATACCAGCTGGAGGTTGAGCCCAGGTCGTCATTACCGGGTAAGCCACCGGGACTGTTATTAAAGCGGTTCAGCATAATTTGCCTCACCCATTTTTGCGTTAATTCAGGTTTGCCAGCCTGGTTAAAAAGGTATGGTAAATGAAATACAGTTTCGTTATCAAAAAGGATAACCTCATTTTTTAGCGCCGAGTCAAGCCGGTTTGCAAATTGCCTGTTACCACCTGTAAGATTGATTAAATCTTTTGCATTTTGTGGCACAAAGTATGAATACACCCACTTATCGCCCTCTTTATAGCCAGACATCCCTGGCTGCAGTTTAAATTCTTCGTTGTTTCGGGGCAATAGCAGCAATTCGTCATTGTTCAGCAAATTGCGATAATTACAACCCCGTTTTACTAAAAGCTGATAATCTTTATCATTACCAATTACATCTTTGGCAAATTGCGACAACGCCCAATCATCGTAAGCGTACTCTACCGTACGGGTAACGGATTCTGAACGGGTAAACGGGATATAACCTGTTTGGTTAAAAACCTCCATATCCGGCTGAATAAATGGCGGTTCCAATACACTCTTCTTCATAGCGGTATATGCCAACTCTTTATCAAAGCCTCTAATACCCTTCAGATAACTATCTACAATAATAGGGATGGCGTGGTTACCCGTCATCGATTCGGTTGGCAGGTGGCCGGTTTGATTATAGATATCAAGCATGGATAAAATCACATCTTTTTGCTTATCGGAGTAAAGCAGGGTAAGCAAGGGATGCAGGGAACGAAATGTATCCCATGGAGAAAAAGCTCCGTATTCATTTCCCCCGCTTTTTTGATGTGCCTTTCCATCGGTCCCAATGTACTGACCATTGGCGTCGTCAACTACCCATGGAATTAACAGGGAGTGATAAAGCGCTGTGTAAAAAACAGTTTTATTTTGTTCGTTGCTGTCCGTTACATCAACAACGGCTAACTTCTTAAGCCATTCGTCGCTTGTATGTTTACGGATCTGTTCAAAAGACAAAGCGCCGATTTCCATATCGATATTTTTTTGAGCGCTCGCATACCCAACTGGTGATGCGCTTAATTTGAGTTCGATAACTTTTTCACCTTTTGTTGCCGATGCAAAAGTGAAGATCCACCCCTCATTAACCTGCCTTTTATCTATGTAAGCTTCGGTAAAATTGATAACTGTATTGCCGTTTGAGGCCTGCAATACACATGGGGATATTGCTTTGATCTCCATTGCATCGCCAATGAATATCTCAGGTTTTGAGCCAGCGACAAATGTGAACCGAAATAGTCCTGCCCTTGCCGTTGTTGTTGCTTCGGCAATAGTATGATCATCATCAAAAATTACTTTATAATACCCGGGACCTGCGGTTTCATTTTTATGAGAAAATTTTCGGCTGTACTTATGAGCCTCAAACCCTGCGCCGGTATTAACCGGCATTACATAAAAACGCCCCGATGAACCTTCTGGAAAGCCACTCATGTGCCTGAAGCAACTAAAATAATAAATAGTGCTGTCTTCGTAATTATAGCCTTTTGCAAACCTTGTTTCGGGGCTTAACTGTATAAATCCGGATGGCGCCACAGCCCCGGGATAAGTACCGCCTTCGCTGCCCCATTTGGTTGCAACGTTGCTTTTGGCCGTACCGATAAATGGGTTTACATATTGCAGATGGTTTGCGTTTTGTGCCGAAACGCTGCCGCTAAAAAGCAACGCTAAAACAGCAATAAAGGCAAACTTAAAGAGAGTTTCCAAATCAGATTCATTAATAAATTAACAAAAAGCTTTCAGCCTTAAAAAAGTCCGCTGGCGGATTTAATTATATTTTTATGTAGATCTTTCTTTTATCCATCAGGAAGCCAACAAACCAGCAAAGCAGCATATAGCATATTGCAAAAACAAGTGTGCCCAGCGCACCCGGGAATATTTGCTGATAAAAAACATTATTGATCCGGTCGTAAAAGCTCAGGTTCGGCTTTACCCAGATCAGCTGCAGGCAGGTCAGCAACAATTCCGACAACAGGTAAATAGCCAATGAATTGCGGCCAAATACCAGGAAGAAGTTTGCTCCCCATTTTATATTTTTCAGTTCGATAGCATATACCAAAATTCCTAACAACGCGAGGTCGATGCCAACGGTAAGTAATACAAATGAGCTTGTCCATAGCTTTTTGGCAATAGGGAAAAACTGCGCCCAAAACAAGGCCCCGCAAATAAGCAAAACACCGAACATCAATAATTTGGCTACAGATTCATAATTCCTTCCCTTCCGCTGAATGTATGCGCCCGCCAGGTACCCGCCTATAACATTTACTATCCCCGTTAGGGTGCTTAACAGCCCTTCCGGGTCAAAGGCTATCGGGCCACCCTTATCGTGGTACAAATGATCATTGCCTAAAATCAAAATATCGAGGCGCGTACCCGCATTGCCCAGCATGGTATATTCTTTACCAGCCTCGCCAAACAGCAGTAAAAACATCCAGTAACCTATTAAAAGGCAAACGGAAATAACAACAGCTGCTTTTTTTGAGCAATAATGAACAATTAACGCCCCGAAGAAATAGCAAAGCGCAATCCGCTGCAATACGCCCATAATCCTTGTATGACTGAGCGGGTTAAATACCCAGCTTCCATTTTCGCGGTGAAAAAACGGGAACCAATACATCAGGTAGCCCAATAAAAAAATTACAACCGTGCGCTTAAAGATCTTACCCAAAAACTCACTGTTGCTTTGGAATTTATTTTTTGAAAAACTTAATGCATTACCCACAGCAAAAAGAAAGGATGGAAAAACCAGGTCGGTAGGTGTAAAACCAAACCAGAAAGCATGATCAAGCGGCGCCCACTGAACAGCGCCTGAGCCCGGGGCATTTACAATGATCATAAAACAAATGGTCATTCCCCTGAAAATATCAAGGGTTATAAATCTGTCGTTGGATAATGCCATATAGCTTAAATTCTAATTTTTAATTAATGTTACCTGCTAGTAAGTCAAGAGTCTTTAGTCGGAAGTCCTAAGTCGAGTTCTTGCCTTTTCTGACTTGAAACTCAAGACTTTCGACTAAAGACTATTCGTCAATTTTTTAGTGACGTGACTAGTTTATAAGTTACCCTGCCGGCAGCCTGTTCTGACAGTATGCGCACATGATCCGGCCTTTCACCATCCTCGTCATAAATTACCAGTTTGTTGATGCCTGGCTTTAGCCAGCATTCGGGAATATACATACCTATATCGTTACCGATTTTTTCGGGGTAGCGGCCCAGATTATGCCCGTTAACCCATACTGAACCATGGCTAAGCCCGTTGGTGTGCACCCGCCAGATGAGGCGTTGCCCTTTAATTGCCGGAGCGATAAACTGTGAGCGATAAAATTGCGGACGATCATGTGAGCTATTTTGGGCGAATTTAGCCCATCCTGTAGTTTCATCCGGGTTGCCTGGGCCGCCGCGCATTTTCCAGCCCGTTAATATAACGCTATCACCAATACTGTTTATTTTTACCGGCTGATCAATCCCGCCTTCGTTAGAGTAATTTTCTATAAATACCGACAGCGTCATTGGCTTTTTAAGGATGGCCGGATCATTAACCTCAACAGTAAACGGCGTGTTCCATCCTTCATGGTGGCTAACTTGTTTGCCGTTAATAAATACAGTAGCATTTTCGTCGACACTCCTGAAATTCAATATCAGTTTTGGAAGGTCTTCTCTTTGTGCAGGGATAGTGGTTTGAAACCAGCCAAAACCTTCCTTCTGGCCAAAGGCATCAGCGCCGATGGTATATTTTTTCCATTGAGCGGTGTCAAAAACAGGCGGTCCCTGCTTTGCATCTTCAGCCTTTGCTGCTTTTATAAAATACCAGTTAGTCAGGGTGCTGATAAACGGTCCGCCATTTTTTAGCACTGCATTGCCTGATAAGCCCTTTTTATCTACATTATCAATAGGCCCCAGGTAAGCTGCAAGCTTATCGCGGCCATCATGGGCAGAAAAAACGGCAAGGGTGTGTTCGCCTTTTTCTATATCAAGGGAGACCTCTCCATCGCGAATCTTCCATTTAGCGGCGCGTTTTCCGTCTATAAACGCAGTTCCGTTATCACCGCCGTCAATCTGCATGGTGTATCTTCCGGTTGCAGGTGCGCTAAGCTTTGTGCGGTACCAGGCATAAGGTGTTAAATCACCATCTGCTCCCATTTGTAACGGCGATGTACTTTTAAACCATTTTTTATCGTCATAACCGGCTGCGGCTGCAACGGCGGCATTTTTAATTTCCCAGGCTGATAATTTAACAGCGGCTTTAGCGCTTAATGGTTTTTGATTATCATTCAGCAACAATGTGGAACCTTTCTCAAAATAGGCTCTGGCTGGGCCATCTTTTTTTGATGTTAAAGGATATTCAGCATCAGCAAGCATCTTTCCATTCTTAAACTCAACTTTCCCTAAATAGGATGCGCCACTGATGATCAGATCTGATGAAGGTGTTTCTACCACCCATGTTTTATCCATGGCTGATCTGTTCATGGCTAATACCCGGATGTTTTGTTTGCCGGCTATAAAGGAATATTCAGCAGGTACTCCGCTCCCATTCATTGTGCCGTTAACATCAACCCTGTTCCCGGTTATTTTAATGTCAGATGAATTTTGTGCGATAGTGGCTTTACCAGCTATCAAAAAATGTAAAGAAACAGGTTCACCCTGTTCTCCTTCAACCAAAATTGTGGTGGTATTGCCTTGCTTAACAATACCATAGATGCGTGTAAACGCCCAATCAAGAGTTACATCTTTATTAATATAAAAGTTATGCACCAGCGGATAAATTTCACCGGGACCAACGTTAATACTGATGTTTGAATTGATCTCGTTTACCTTAAGACTTGCTTTTAGAGTAGAAGCCCCAGGGTTATCCAAAAAAACAAGATCGCCGGCTTTACCTGAACGAGCAGTTACTTTTAGGCCCGGGTCAGCAGTAATATTTTTAAATGAAGCGGTTGCATCTGTGCTATTTTCAAGTACATCCTCAAAACTGCGTGAAAAAAGGGTGGCTCGTTTAAAGGTATAGTGAAGCGGCCGAAGATCACCAGCCTGGCCAACAGCGGCGCCATAATCATATGATGCGGCATCCTCATCGTTATTGGTATAGCCAAAATTCGATCCGCCATGCGCCATATAGTAATTGTAACCGTTACCACCATGGGCGATTATTTTCCAGGTACGCCGATCGTATACCCCTGCATCAGTTGGTTTTGCGCCATATTGAGAATACCATACGCTCCAAAACTCGGTTGAAAACCAGGGATTTGGGCGGTTAGGATCATCCAGTTCACCATCTCCGGCAGGATCGCTTGAATGATGCAGGCCGCTAAAAAAATAAGGAACCTGCAGCCCTAAGCTCAATGCCTTGCTTTGCAAACGCTTAAAATAGTTGTCTGGCATAACAGTGCCCCATCCGTTCGGATGTTCGTTTTCTAACTGCAACATTATAACCGGGCCGCCATTGTTAATTTGGTTATTGAATACTATTGGGAGCAGCTTATCAAAAAAGCGGTCTACATATTGCTCAAATACTTTATTGTCTTCCCGTACCCGCAGGCCTTTTTTAAATTTGAGCCATATTGGGTAGCCGCCATTATCCCATTCGGCGCAATAATAAGGGCCAACTCTCACTATGGCATACATGCCCAGTTTTTTTACCTGCACTAAAAATGCGCCCAGGTCATGATCGCCGCTGAAATCAAATTTCCCTTCCTGCGGCTCGTGGAAATTCCACATCGTATAGATCTCCACACAATTAAAACCTGCCCGTTTTAAACGCAAAAGCCTATCGTACCAAAGCTGATGCGGAACACGGGCATATTCCAAACCTGCAGATACCAGGAAAGTACGTTTACTGTTGACCAAAAATCCTTTACTGTCAAAATCAATATAAGGCTTAGCACTTGCCGATGCCGGGAAAATATGGTCATTAGCCGACTGCCCGTGTACAGCCACATTACAAGCTAATAAAACCAGTACCGTCAAAAACAAGTAACCTGTCTTGATCATCTGTTTCGGATTAATAAGCTTGTTGGATAATACTGCTATATTTTGCAAACAGCAGTTTAGCTTGTTCAATAGCATTGCCTTTAACAACATCCGGGTAGGCATTGTCGTGCTTATTAACCCATTGCCATTCCCAGTCTTTCACCTGTTTGTCAAATGATTTGTCGTCAAACGGCGTTTTGGAAGCCATTGCCTTATCAAGTTGTGAAAAATACAATTCCCAGCGTGGTTTATAATAGCCTTTTATCAACCCGGCCCATTGGCGGTTGGAATATTCACGCAGTCCGCTTTCTTTACCGCCCCATAAGGTCACCAAATCTCGTGCATTAAATTCGTAAAGATTTTTCTCAGCATCAGTGATGCCATTTGCCCTGGCTTCGTTAATCCATTTACCCAATAAAAAGTCTTTACGGGTACTCAATAAGGCATCGATATCATCCATTAGCTGTAAAAATGCGGTGCTGTATTTTTTAAAGCCTTCTTTATCGCCGCTTTTGTACGCAGCAACCATTTTTTGCTGTAGTGGTGTTGCGTAATTGGCTAGCACTTGCCGCGTTAAATCAACAAGGTCATATTGAAAACCGTCACTTTCTCGCAGGCTGTCGGCAGCGGTTATCATTAAGCTCCAAGCTTTTATCAGTTCTTTAGGGTCGTAGTTTAGTTTGGTTAATACCCTGTCAATAGTGGGCAGTATTGTTGGCCTTGCCACAATGATAGATTCGGGGCCACCCTCTGTTAGGCCGCCGCTGTACACAGTATTTAATAAAATATGCCAGGCCTCATTTGCGCGGGTATCTTTTTGACCATAGCGCCTGCGGGCATAATCTTTTACCCATTCATCCGCATCAATAGGAGTATTTCTCCAAACGTTCTCCAGCATCAACTCAAATAATGCCGGGTTTTGTTCTATCCCCTCCGGCGCAAGGCCAATCCCCATCATATTTTTTGATTCGGGGTCGTGAAGTGCAATTGCTGGGTCAGCAGCAACATGGCGCATCCGCCCGAACAGGCTAACGTTACCGCCAAAGTTTTGCAACATGTTCCAGATCCAGGGTTTTCCGTAATAGGCATCAGTACGGTTCCAAACCGGGTGTGCATCGCTGTACAGATCAAGAATGATCATTTGATCATTGGGAATAGCGTTCAGTAAAGCCTTGATCTGCTGGGGCTGCCAGAATTTATTGTTGTAGTGGAACATCCAGCCCTGCATTACCCAAACCGCTTTAGGGTCAGCAACGGTCATTGACCTGAACACTTTTTTACTCATTCCATCCAGGTAGGTTGAGTCATTGGTGGGTGGTACATTTTCATTAAAAGTATCGGCAGAATAAAGGTGATCTGTTCCAAATTCTCTTGTTTGCGCTTCAATATATTTCTTGCCAATGGTTTCAAACATTTCATCATCCGGATCAAGGATATATACATCAGGAAAGCCGGCATCCCAGTTGGTCTTTTTAACTTTTGCCTTCGGAAACCTGTCTTTAAAAGATGGCGGCACGTGCCCGGTAAATGATGAGAGTACAGGTTTCATCCCGAATGAGCGTTCGCGCTCAAGTATCTTTTTCTGCAATGCTTTATGGCTATCCATCCAGTGTTGCGGTAACGGGCCGCCCCAGGCATCAATATTCCCCATCCAAAACCAGGAGAAATAGGCCGGGCCACTAAAAAATGCAGCCAGCTCTTTGTCAGTAAAGCCCATACTTTTATATACATCCTGCCAAACCGCTTCTTCGCCGGTAATGGCAAGCGGTGTGTTTATGCCATTCAAGGCCATCCAGTCAATTTCCTTCTGCCAGCGTTCCCAGTTCCACCAGGCCATTGAATAATTAAACGTGCAATAGTTGAGGTAATAACGGTATTGGTATGGGGTTGATTTATGCACCTTACTTGAAACCAGTGGCAAGCTTGCCGGTAGTTTCAAATTGGTTCCATTCCACCCGATATCGCAAAAGCAGTAATTTTTAAGATAATAATTTAAAGCTGCTGCCACAGATAAGCCATTGCTGCCAAGTAAAACTATTTTACCATCACGACTGTTGAGTTCAAATGCATCCTTACCGTTATCCTGGCTTATGGCTTCTACAATAAAAGATGCTGACCTACCCGGAATAACCCGTTCAATAAAATCAAGGGAAGCTTTTTGATCAACCTGGGCATAAGCGTTTAAACCAAATACACTAATAATAAAAATTAACAAGCAATTTCTCATCTATATCTAATCCTTTAATTATGAACTTTAATGACAAATAAAAGCCAGTAGCCTGCATAAATCTATTTATTAATAGCGATATGACGACTACCGGCAATTTAAATCATTGTTTTTTAAAAGTTTGGATTTTGCACCAAAACACCCTTACTCTTATCAATTTCTACCTGTGGTAGTGGGAAATAATAATTTTTAGGGCGGATAAATGTAACCGTTTTTGACTGATCAATAGGTGCCTTTGAAACCGCCAGGTTGTATATTGCTGCAATATCAACAATTTTAGCTTTATCCCAGCGCATCAGGTCCTGGTGGCGTTCACCTTCACCAGCCAGCTCCACACGGCGTTCATGGATCAATTGTGTCATACCGGCACCAGAAACGGGCGGTAATAAAGGTGATGCCCGGTGCCTTATTCGGTTGATTAGTGCATCACCTGCACCGGCACCCTGCGTGCGGATCAGGGCCTCCGCTACCAACAGGTAAATATCAGCCGACCGCATTAAGGGCACGGCAAAGGTATGATCAACACCACCACCATCTGCCGCTGAATTAAATACAGCATACTTTTTAAAGGCAAAGCCGGTTGCCGACAGATCAGCAGTAAATGTGGTTAGTCCGTTACCATCACCTAAATCAACCTTATCGCCAACACTTAATAAGGTTGCAGCTTTACGCGGATCATTCGCCTCAAATTCATTTGCCAAACCTTGTAAAGGCTGGCTAAAACCATACCCACCCCATGGCCTTGGAATGTAATAAACCGTAAAATCGTTTTGAACAACGTTTTGCACTGCCTGGATAGAGAATAACAGCTCGGTGCTGTTCTCATTGGCACGGGTAAAGTTATCAGCGTAATTAGCAGCCAGCGCATAGTGCGAATTTGAGATTACCTTTTGGCCCGCAGCTATTGCCTCGGGGAATTTTTCCCAGTACATGTAAAGCTTGGTTAAAAACCCAAGTGCCGTTCCTTTGCTTACGCGGCCACGGTCTGCGGCGCTATAGCTTTCAGGTAACAGGTCAACCGCTTTCAGCAGGTCGCTTTCAATTTGTTTCCGGACATCTTCAATTGGCGATTTTGGAACATTAAAGGTTTGCTTGGTATAATCATCTTCGGTAATGATAGGCACATCGCCATGAATTATCATTAAACGCCAGTATCCAAATGCTCTCAAAAAATAGGCCTCGCCCATACTGCGATTTTTAACATCAGTAGAGATAGCAGTTATTTTTGGGATATTAATGATACAATTGGTTGAGCGGTTAATTTCTTCATATCTCCATTTCCAGGGATATCTTATAGCCGCATTTGAAGCATCGTAGGTTAAATTTTCTATTCCCTCATCCTCACCATGATCGCCCGAGCGCCAGTAATCATCAGATGGAACATCAAATGTAGCTTCAGCGTGCCCTATATAATCCTCTTCCTCTAACAGGCTATAGATCCCTGATACGGCATTAACAGCATCAACTTCATTTCTGAAATAATTATCTGAGGTATAAACCCCTTGTTGTTTAAGATCAAGGGCTTTTTTACAGGCGTTGTTAAATAACGCAAGCACGATGACTGTATATATGATTATTTTCGATTTCATGATTTTATAATTTAGCTGTTAAACCAAACGTGATTGTTCTAACCGAAGGGTACTGGGCCACATCAACCCCCCTTTGTAAATTGCCATTAGTATAGCCAAGCTCAGGAGTATATCCTTTGTATTTGGTTATCATAAATATATTCTGACCGGACGCGTAGAGCCTTAAACTGCTTAAAGCTGCTTTTTTAGCCCAATTAACAGGCAGCGTATAACCTAATGTTGCATTTTTAAGGCTGAAGTAGCTGCCGCTTTCTACAAACAGATCAGAGGTGCGGTAGTTATCATTTGCACGATCGAGCGATAATCTTGGGATGATGTTGCTTGTTCCAGGTCCTGTCCAGCGGCCTAAGTCTTCGGCATAAAGGTTAAACGGATACGTTGGGTCTATCCCCTGCATCCTATCTGCATTGTATAAACTTACGCCAAACACTCCCGTAAAACTTGCCGAAAAATCAAAGCGCTTGTAGGATATACTACCCTGTAAACCTGCAGTAACATTCGGGTTTGGGTTCCCGAGGTTAGTGCGGTCGTTACCATCAATTAAACCGTCGCCATTTAAGTCAAGGAACCGCACATCGCCCGGTCTGATTCCGCTTTTTCTCGAATCATTTTTAAGGCCTGGGTCATTATCAATCTCCGCCTGGGTTTGGTATAAGCCATCGGTTTTATAGCCATAGAAGGAAGCGATTGGCTGCCCCTGGTAAGTTCTTGAAATCTCCTGGCTCGAGCGGCCGTAAACAACTGATCCGATAAAGGTGCCGTCGCCGTTAAGCTTGGTTACTTTGTTTTTAATAAATGAGGCGTTTGCACCAAAAGAATACTTTAAATCACTATCGCCTCCCTGGTAATTAAGCTCTACCTCAACCCCATGATTATTCATGGTGCCTATGTTTTGATTAGGGATAGCTACCGATCCGGCCGCACCAACTACAGGCGGCGATATCAGCATTCCTTTCGTATTCTTATTAAACCAGGTTACAGTGGTGTTTAACCTGTTATTTAAAAAGCCGGCGTCGAGACTGATGTTGGTCATGGCTGTACGTTCCCAGGTAATATCCGGATTGGCGATACTTGTAACTGCAGCGCCGCTTACACCTGTACCACCAAAGGCATACCCGCCATTTTCATAAGTGCTACCAATTTTTATTAAACTTAAATATTGGTAAGGCCCAACGTTTTGGTTTCCTAATTCGCCGTAACCACCGGTTAGCTTAAGGTTATTTATCCAGGTTATATCTTTAATAAATTGTTCGTTTGATAACCTCCAGCCTAGTGAAAAAGCCGGGAAATAACCCCATTGTTTGCCCGGGGCAAACTTTGAAGACCCATCCGCACGGAAAGTTACCGTGGCCAGGAACCTGCCATCGTAATCATAAAATAACCTTGCAAAACCTGATTGAAGGGAACTGGGCTGCACTGGTAAACTTGAATTAAACTGGCTGTTACCCTGGTTAAGTACCCTTTGTGCAGGGTCTGTATCATCGTATCCCAACCTTGATGCGCTAAAACCATTATCCTTAAAGTTTTGATAAGAATAGCCACCCGTAAAGGTTACATGGCTTTTGCCAAAGACCTTATCATAGGTAAGAAATGATTCTAACAATTGAGATGATACCTCTTCCTCGGTTTCTGATAGAGAAGAGGTTGTATTTTGCCTTGCCTGGTTTACATCCGCAATATTAAAGTTGTATCCCCGGATTATGGTGCCGTCAAATGCGTAATTGACACGCAGTTTTAATTCTTTAGTAAAGGTAACCTCTGCAAAGGCATTCGCCAATGCCCTGTATTTTTTCGTAAACCTGTCAGCTTCCTGGATAGTTGCATAAGGGCTGTTAATATCCCCTAACTGGTTGGCATAAGCCTTTGATGTGCCATAGGTACCATCAGGGTTAACCAGCGGAATAGCAGGGTTAAAGCGCAGCGCAGAAAAGATCAAACCTGTTTGCGAGTCGTTATTATTAAAACTATTATTATCTGTATAGGTTAACTGGATGTTTTCGCCCAGTTTTAACCAGGGTTTTACTTTGTGCTCTGAATTGATGCGGGTACTGAAGCGCTTAAAATTAGTTTTATCAATAATCCCGTCCTCATTATAAATCGAAGTAGAAAAATAATAGTTTGATACATCATTACCTCCTTGTATGTTAACATCGCCATTGGTTACATGGCCGGTCCCCATAATGGCACGCTGCCAATCGGTTCTTTGCACTGCGTAGTAATCATTGTTCCATGGATCGTCAATAGCGACGCCATCATTGGTATACCTTTCCCGTTTCAGCTTATACAGATCAGGCGCGGTAAGCAGATCAATATATTTGGTTGAGTTGGAAAGTCCACTATAAAAATTCACGGTAGTGCCTAGCTTTTGGTTATAAGTGCCTTTTTTAGTAGTTACCAAAACCACCCCATTTGCAGCCCGGGTACCATAAATGGCACTTGAAGAGGCATCTTTTAAAATGTCAATAGATGAAATATCATTAGGGTTGATATCGCTTAACGCGTCAGGGTTACTGGTAGGTACCCCGTCAATTACTACAAGTGGGTTAGCATCATTAATAGTACCGGTACCACGGATGCGGATACTTGGTGCAGCGCCCGGCGAGCCATCATTACGTACAATGCTTACACCGCTGGCGCGGCCGTCCAAAGCCTGTGCGGCAGAAGTTACCGGTAAATTTTGAATATCTGCACCTTTAACACTCGCTATTGAACCTGTAACATCAACTTTTTTACTTGTACCGTATCCCACAATTACCACCTCGCTTAATGCGGATGGCAATGCATCCATTGTAATTGTTAAGTTCGCCTTCCCATCAATTTGAACAATCTTTTTTGCATAGCCTATATAGGTTAATTCTAAAACCCCATTTTCAGGCGCTACTATTGAAAACTCTCCATTAACGTCAGTTGTTACGCCCAAGTTTGTACCCTGTAACTTTACACTTACCCCAATAAGCTGTTCGTTGTTTTTATCAACAACCTTTCCCTTTACCGTGATCTGGGCGTTAACATCATCCTGGTTATAAATGATAACCACATGATCGTCTGCTATTTTATAGGGGAGCTTATTCTCTATAATGGCATCTAAAATTTGGTTGATGGTAGCGTCTTTTACCTGCAGATTTACCTTACCCAGTTTTTTGATACTGGAGTAATTATAAAAAAAACGGTAATCACTTTGTTTTTGAATTTTGGTAAGTATGTTACTTACATCGCTGTGCTTAATATCGAGCGAGAACTTTTGCTGGGAGTAAACACTTGCCGAAGCTTGAAGGCAGGCAACCAGAGTTATTAAAAATGCTACTTTCATTAGCAAGATGAATTTAAAGCATGGTTGTGCATATATAAACGCAAATACCTTTATTGTTTTTTTCATTACATTTGTTTTTGAAAATTAAGGAATGGAGTAAGCCGTCTGAAAACTTTTACTCCTGTTTTTTTAAGTCCCGATTTTTAAGGGGAAGAGTACCACCTCTTCCCTTGTTTATGCGGTATTTTCAGGAATCTGATAAGTAAGTTTTTCTCATAATGCTGTAATTTTGAGTGAATAAATTAGTTAATTGCTTCCTTTATGCGATAAATAAACAGTTTTTCCTTCCAGTCTGAATTTGAACGGTGTAGTCATTTTTATAATTTGTAATGCCTGTTCCAACGACTCATTTTCCAATACACCACTTATCTGTTCGCTTTTAAGCGACTGGTCATCAAATATCATTTGCACATTATATTTTCGCTCTATTTGCTTTGCTATCTCGTCAAAACTTTCATTGGTAAATACAATCCTGTTACCAAGCCAGGCTGTTTCTTTAATATCTTCTGCTTTAATCTGCGGCAACGCTGTAACCTGGTATTCTATCTTTGCTTCCCTCGCGTTTACGACCGGCGTATTTATTGCACCCGATAAATTATTGGCGACAATAAGCTTTTCATTTGGCAGCAGTATTATATTTTTTTCAGGTTTATTTTTTAATTCAACCTGCACCCTGCCTGTTAATAGGGTTGTTTCAATGTTTTTGTCATTACGATAGGCCTTTACATTAAATACTGTTCCCAGCACTTTCACAGTCAGCATATTGGTATGCACCAGGAATGGCTTTTTAGCATTTTTGGTCACTTCAAAAAAGCCTTCGCCTTCCAGGTTTACTTCGCGTGTTGTTTTTGAGAATGTTTCAGGATAAGAAAACGTACTGCCTGCATTCAGCTTCACCTTTGTACCATCAGGCAACACTATCCCGGTAGTTTTTCCGTATGGTACATAAACGTGATGAACAATCACTTTTGCCAACGGACTAGCAGGCAGTTGCCGGCGGGTGTAAAAAAACACACCACTTATAGTGAATATCATCACGGCTGCTGCTACCCACTTCCAATAAGTTAAGGATCTTACATTATTTTTTTCGAAGGTTACCGGCCGCTCCTCCGAATTCTTGATCTCATGCCAAAGCTCCTCAATCCCTTTGTTAAGATCCTTTTGTTTTATTGCGGGATCTGGTTGCTTTAAATCGCTTTTTAAGGCATCGGTAACCGTTTGCATTTTTCTATATTCAGGAAAGCGATCAAGAAATGCTTCGAGCTCTTCCAACTCTTTTTCAGTGGCAGTTTTGCCAATACTCTTCGCCATAAGCTCGATAAACCTGGATTTTCCCATAGTAATTTGGTGTTCTGCTGTAAGGACACAGCTTGGTGAAGATTTTCCTAAAAGGAATTAAAAAAAAAATAAAGTATTTGAAATAGCCCTAGATGCTGCAAATATTTGGTACAAGACTATGTGCGAAGTGCCTGATCAAGCTTTTTAAGAGCAATTGTAAGCTGGGTAAATACCGTTTTATTTGAAAGGCCAAGTATAGCCGCCACTTCATTGCATGACAGATCATCCTCTTTTACCATTTTAAAGATCAGCCTGCACCTCGGCGGCAATTCATTAACGGCGTTTAAGACCTTGTTTTTTAGCTCTTTGCTGATAAGAAGCTGGGCAGGATCAACAGACAACTGGAAATAATATGCTGCTGTTACATTTATTTCCCTAATCCTTTTTGATGAGATGCTTCGCAGGTGATTTAAGCACGCATTTTTTACGGCGACATATAAATAAACCTGTAAGTTTTTTATAGCATCAAGCTTTTTACGCCCTACCCAAATCTTCAGGAAAACATCATTTACAATTTCCTCTCCTGCTTCGCTGTCGTCTAAAAACGAATAAGTAAACTGGCACAATTTGACTACATAGTGTTTATATAGCTCATTGAACGCAGATTCATCGTCATTAAACTGAATTCGATGAATAAGTTCATGGGTAATCACAGTTCGGTGTGTTTCTTAATAATTATCAGGGAGTTTCCGGTGAAATCTGCTGCAATATAGCACACTTAGTGTAAAGAAAATATTACGAATTAAAATATGCGTGTTTGCGCGATGCAAATTGAGGCGGCAATTATCAGGTACTGCAACCAAACCATTGGGCGGAATCACAGCATCAGTAAATTTACAATAGGGTCAATCGTGGCCGAACCATCCGCAAATCCTTCATAGACATTGATGGTTGGCTTTTTGAAGAGAACAAATTCAACAACATAGTCTACCCGGGGATGAGCGACATTCCGGGTCAATTTGCCATTTATTGATATTTTTGGAAAGGCTTTAAAACACAAAACCCCATAAATTAGAAAATTCACAGGGTTTTGATGTTCTTTGGTATCGCTATCTCGTCGGGATGGCAGGATGATGATCCTACCCCTTAAAAGGTTGATTATAATATAGTTATCAAGCTTCCTTATGAAAATGGTAACCGAATGAGTCTCATTTTATTAGACGTCATTTGATTGCATTTGCATCATAAAAGCACTCGTAACAGATAGTCAATGAACTTGTTATACAAATGTAATGAATGTTTTTGAATAAAAAAGGCATTTTTTAAGATGATTACCTCTATTGAACGTGACTATCTGTCGATTCCATTTGATTTAAAAACAGTTCTGTCAAGGTATCGACAGTAATTGTGTGCGCAATCCATAAACTCAAGGAGCCGCTCATAAAATAATAACATCTGTGTTATTTGTTCGCTCGTTACATAGTCTGCGGAATTATAGATCCAACCACTGTATATATCCCGTAGAACACTCTTTAAATCCTCATCCGGGTGATTATTAAAAAAATAGCGCATACCCCATTGCAAGTCCCTGACTTCTTTTGGCGACAACTCTTTAAATTCTTTGTCATTGCTATTTTCCATGCTGACTTAAATTATTCCATTGGAGATCATTTCAAAACTGTATGGGACAGGCTTTTGAGATTTGGGATCGATAATAGTACCGCATAGTATGAACTAACCTTTGCAAGGAAGGTGGTGTGAAACTCTTTAAAATGCTGTCTAAGCACCGTTAACCTTTTGTTGTCGGATAACACCCACATCAGCAGATCATCGTCCTGAACCGATGGCATGAGGTAACATAGTTCTGTAGGATCATCAAATGCAAACAATTGCGGCTTGTAGTTAAATTTTAAATGCTTGCCATTGACAGCAACCACCGCAACAAATGAAAAGTGAACTTGATGGAACTTTATTATAAAGCTCAAGTTGGGCCTTTCTAAGCTACATTTACCCCCCTCATATCTGCTTTGCGGGGTTTGTCCTTAAGATATTTTAACCAATAGGTATAATAGCGATAGTTGTATTTTTCGTTTAAAGTAAGGGAACTGCCCTTTCCCATAAGTTAAGCATTTCGTGCTTTGCCTTTGCCGCTTCTTGTTTTTTCCCCTCACCAGTTAATCCGTAATGCCGTATTGAAATATCATTCTGTTGTGTGGATATTTCGTTGAGTTGCTGTTGGTTTACGTTGTATGTGACACCAGCAATAGGCTTATCCCTGCGGTTGAACTGCTTAAAGCTAACAACTTCATTGTTATGCTTACTTGTTACTCCCAAACAAGGCATTAAAACAGGTAGGTGCAAATTGGAATGACTGCCTACGTTGTAAGTTAAACAATAAGCTATTGCCCGCTGACCACCGATTGGCAAAGTGGTAACGGTTGCAGGTTTGACTAATGACAGCTGTTTGCTGTCCTCAAATCCGATGGTAGATTTAAAGACGTTACCGTATTTCGCTTTTGGTTTTACGGAAATCCAATTTTTTGTTACCCCGGTGGTTAAAAACTTATCCTTAACTTTCTCATCTGCTGTCAATCCCGGTCAGTAATACCTGTCGAAATCCAAATAATGGTCCAGGTGAGGCTATGCAATCCCATATAAGCATGATAGCAAAGTTTCCTGTCCGGCATATCGCAGGTACAGGCAACCTCTAATTCGTTTAAGCCCACATGTAGAAACAGCATATTTTCAGAATGATCAGGCAGCTTTACACTCACTGACACCAACCCGTTTTTAAAGCTTTTATACTCCGCATCAATGCCCATGTGTGCCTTTCTGCCCTTTGGCACCGGGAAATGTTTTGCAATTACCTCTCTTGTCAAACGTCGTTTAGGCGGCGCATAAAAGAAAGTATCAGGGTCTAAGATCGTACCCAACTTTGTTTTTTAGCTGGCATGATTTGAGATTTAAGTTTATATTCAATCCTGTTTAGGAACATCAATAACTGCCGTCCGTAAGTCATTTATCCGGTCAATGCAAAGTTCCTCGGTAAGTTCTATGAGCGCCCTTACCTGTGTGCAAAGCACATCGGCATCCTGACGGGTAACTTTATATTCATCCCGGTAGCGGGCATCTGAATAGCTTTTAAGCAATAGTTGAAATAAGCGCTGGTCTTCCGTTGTCTTGCGTGGAAAC
>JALYIP010000016.1 GCA_030775685.1 Bacteroidota bacterium | reverse complement strand
ATAATTAGAGCAGCCACTTTAAAAAAGGGCCGCCCTAAACAGGCTAACATAAAGCCGCCTAAGACACAAATATAAAATAAATCATACGAATTACTTGTATATCAACACAGAATCTCGCAATGACGGGTAGGCTAAAATTTCCTAATAAGTAATCAATAAACCCCATCCGGCGCCTGGTAATCCAAAATAAATTCTGCGACTTGTTTCTGTTCGTCGATGTTTAGTTTATCACCTTTATATTCCCAGTAATCTTTGTTTTTATCTACAATTATTTCGCCTAAAAAGCTTGTGCCTTTTATATCATGCGGCTCAGGTACAACTTCGCTGTCCTTGTTGATAAATCTTGCTGTAAATAAATGGTAGCTGCCATTTGCCCAATCGCCTTTTTCGTTAACTATTTCCAGTTCGCGTTTGTTTGTTGCGTCAGTTCCTGTTTTTATAATAACCATGTGTAGTGTCTATGTTTAATATACTACAAGGATTATAGGAACTTGTTTGATAAGGCATTTTTATGGTCTAAAACTTCCCGTATCTTTCAGCTCGATATGTTGTACCTGCGGGAACTTAAAAATAAATTATTTGCCGAAATAACCACTATTCCTGGAATAGTGCAGGGTTCCTATTTTCCTGCGCTTGACGGACTTAGAGGCGTAGCCGTAATGATGGTAATCCTTTATCACTTCGGCGCGAATCGTTTTCTAAGGCCAGTTCATATCCTCATCAATGCCGATATGGGGGTTGATATTTTCTTCGTGATCAGCGGGTTTTTGATCACAACCCTTTTGTTAAAAGAGAGGGTAAAATATGGGCGAATCTCGTTGAAGCGCTTTTACATTCGGCGGGCGTTTAGGATCATACCCGCCGCATACCTGTTTTTATTAGTAATGATCATCCTGGCCCTGGTTTTTAAATATGGGGTTTCAGCTTCAGATTTTATTGCTTCCTTCCTGTTTTATAAAAACCTGCCCTATTGGGAAGAGCCATACATGGGGCATTTTTGGTCGCTGGCTGCTGAAGTGCAGTTCTATCTTATCTTTCCTTTTCTGTTGACTTTAAATATTAACCGGTACTTTGTGCTTATCGGTTTGATAGTGCTGGTGGTGCCATTAATATCGATCATGGGATATTACCATACTGATTTTTTATTCAGTAATCATTTTATACAAATGATTACGAAAATCACGATGTACACCTTTTGGAAGGGGCCGTTTATAATTTTGATCGGGTCGATGTTTGCTGTTTTGTTATTTAAAGGGATAATAAAAATTAAAAAGCAGGATGGTAATTATTTGTTAAGTTTTATCCTGCTTTTTATTGCGATTACCGTTAGTTCTACATCCTTTACCTTTTATACTAAATATGTATCAGAATACTTATCGGCGATACTTATTGGCTGGGTAATACTGCTCAACCTGGGTAAGCGTAATTTGCTGTCGGCAATTTTAGAAAGCCGGGTTTTGGTTAAGATTGGCTTGATTTCATATAGCCTGTACCTATGGCAACAATTATTTATAGGAAACAGGTTGCGCCTGCAATGGGTAACTGATTTGCACACTACTTTACCTGCCGTGCTAATACTGATTAAGCTGGTATCGCTTTTTATGATTGCCTTTGCATCTTATTATTTTGTTGAAATACGATTTTTAAGGATCAAGGATAAATACGAACCTGGGGGGAAACCTAAATCCCTTTGAAATACATATCCTTGAAATTGTAAATTATCTCGTTGAACTTATTTGTAAAATCCTGGCCTATGTTTCCGTAAAATTTCTCGCCGGGAGTGATTGGCTTTGTGAGGATGCTCACGCTATCAACATTTACACTTTTTTTGTCTACAGCCAGGTTGAATTTTGGAAGTATGTAAACCTCCTTCTTTTGTGCACCACCAGCTCCGCCAAACCCAACTGTTTTTTTAACCGCACTTTTTATAATCTTGGCTTTATACTTTTGGAAATAAGCAGCATAAAGCGTGGATGTACTGGCACCGGAATCGAAATGAAAATCTAAAGTGTCGTCACCGGATTTTAAAGCGATAACCGGGTCAAGCCCATCAAGCGCAAAATTATGCAAATCGCTTTTGACCGGAGTTAGCGGAATAGTCATATTCCCATTGCGGAAAATATGAACTTCCTGCAATTGCTCGATAACCGGGAAGCCGATAATTATATTCAGCTGGAATTTTATGGGAGCAATGTAAAGGATACTGTCTGGCATCACCTGGAAAACTACATTCTTTACCAGCACGTCGCCAATGCGCAGGCTATCGGCTATTCCCATGCCGGTTTTAAACTGGATGCCGGTTGCGCCGCTGCCCTCGTTATATGAAACATCCAGAATATGCAGACCTAACTTTTTAGCATAAGTTTGGGTGATGGAAGAGATATTGGCCCTTGTATCAAAGATGCCTTCAAATGTTTGCGAGTTGGTTTCAAATGGTATTTCGATAAGGCCGATCTTGTCCTTCTTCCAGGGGATAGTAGTATTGTTTTTTATAGTCGTTTGCTGCGCCGGTATATTTTTAAGTGCATTACGGATCAGCAGATCATTATTAATGTCGTCGATAACATCCTTGCGCAGGGCATGTTTGTAAAGTTTTAGTATGTTGCTGTCACATTGCGCAGCCTTTGCATATTGACAGGTTTTGAAAAAGCTGTCGCCCTGCAACTGTTTTAAACTTGATTTTATTGAATCAGGAAATTGGGAATTCGTTTGTTTTAAAAGGGAGTCAACATCTTTTATGCAATCGGCATTGCGATTAAAGGCATTATCAAGATATGATTTGAAATATAATCGATTACTATCGTCAAGGCTATCGGCCAATAACTTGAATTTTGCATCAAGCTTAAAATATTCATTTTTAGCCAGCAGATCTTTTAACTTTTTAACGGAGCCTGGATTGTTTGAAGGCCTGGTGCAGCCTGCAATCGCAGCAACAATTGCGATTAGGAATAAGGGATATTTTGAGCTCATAGTATTACTTAGATTAAGCAATCCGATGTTTTGTTACAAGAGGCAGGATCGGTTTACCGGCTGCTCAAAGATTAAATTCGTCCTTAGTTCCCAAAAAGTTAAGCCAAACTCCCTCTAATTCGTCAACTATTTGTGGCCTGATGGATATGCCTGACGCTTGCGGCGTCCAGGTTTGTTCAGCAAGGTTGCCGGTTTTTAAAATGTCCATACTAAGTATCGTCTCCTTCGCCGGATTAAGCAAAACATCAAGTGCAATTGTAACGCGGTAATAATGCCTACCGTTACGATAGGCGGGGTACGGTGCCGATGCTATAAAACCCGACGCGAAAATCCCTCTCGGCTCAACACCTAGCCGTATTACATAGGCCCTGTCGCCGGGTTGTATGCTTTTGTGGCTGATTACGCTCCAGTTATCTTCCAGCTTACCGGTTGTTTTGAGTTTTTGGATATCATCATCCAATTCCGGCCATTCCCATTTAACGGGATTCCATCCAAACAGGTACGCCTTCATACAAGGTGGATATTATGATCTCCCCATTAGTTCATCTACCTTGTTGCGTTCGGTTTGCAGTTCGCGGGCAAGCTTCTTTTCCTTCTCATTGGCTTTCGCTTTGTAGGTTTTAAACTCTTCTTCCAACTCGTTGTATAAGTTTATCCTGTAGCGTGCTTCGCGGCTGTGGCTGCCTGAACGTAAGATTACTACTGCAGCTGTAGCGCCCAATGCAATCACCAAGCCCCACATAATGAGGTTGTAAACTGATTTATCGATGTAGATCCCTAAAAAGTTCACCGAATTAACCCTTGCGTTTGACTGTTCAAGGGATTTTTCTTTTTCAGTTACATTACTTTGCAGATCGTTAGCAGTTTTTGTTTGGGCAGCGAGCTTTGTTTCAGCTTCCTCCCGTTTACGGCGCTCAACATTTATTGTATCCTTTAAATTTTTATAAAATGAGGTAATAAACGGTTCCTGTACGTGATATGTTTTAGTTAAAAGATACTTGTACTGTCCGCTTATCGATTTATCACGCATAAGGATCGTATCTTCCTTGGTGGGTTTCCTGTGAAGTAGCCGGTAAGCCGGAGCTTGCTTTACTTGCACCGGTGCCTGTTTAACAACAGGAATTTGCAGAATAGCCTTGTACGCAGCTACAAAGTTTTTATTATTACTTGAAAATACAGGTGCAGTACCCAGTAAAATCAATGTTATAAGGGTGAATAATCTTACAATAAAAAGGTTCTTCATAGTATAAATTTGGTTCAACAATATTAACAAAACAGGTCTTTTAAGGTTTTTATTGTCTTAAAAGGCCCTTTTATAAAAGCGAATGTAAGGTTTACTACGGAATTTTGCTACTCATACTTATATTAGCAGCATGAATATAGGCATTATTGGCTTAGGTGATATGGGGCGTTTATACGCCAAGGCGTTTGCCGATGCCGGCTACCCGGTATGCGGCTGCGACCTGCCCGAAAACCGCGCCCGGCTTGAAGAAGAGCTTGATCCATACCATATAAAAATTATGGATAGCGGCATGGATGTGTCACGAATCAGCGATCTGATCATCTATTCAGTTGAGGCTGATAAAATGTTGCAGGTAGTAGCTGAATGCGGCTCGTCGACTAAATATGGCGCTATAGTAGCGGGCCAGACTTCGGTTAAAACCCCGGAAATAGAAACCTTTGAAAAATACCTGCCTGCCGATGCGCAGATCGTTACCTTTCACGGCATGCACGGTCCGGGCTTTAAGCCAAAGGGGCAAACACTCATCCTGATCCGTCACCGCGCTGATGACGAGGCCTACCAGCGTATGTTTGACCTCTTTACCGCAATAGGATCGGAAATTGTGGAGATGGTCGATTACCATGAGCACGATAAAATTGTAGCCGACACACAGGCCGTAACACACGTTGGCTTCGAAAGCATGGGCACCGCATGGAAGGCTGCAGGTTTTTTTCCATGGGAAAACGCTTCGTATATAGGTGGTATTGACAACGTAAAGATCCTGACCACGCTGCGCATCTTTAGCTATAAGGCACACGTGTATGCAGGGCTGGCTATTCTTAACCCTTATGCAAGGCAGCAGGTTAAGCGCTACGCCATATCAGAGTCTGAACTATTTAAACTGATGATAAAGGAGGAGGAAGAGGAGTTTAGGTCGAGGCTTTACCGTGCCCGCGATTTTGTGTTTCATGAAAGCCGCAAGCCGATTATGCTAAGCGATAAGGTGATGAAAGAGTTTTCGCTGTCACAACACCACGAACTGCAAAAGCCAAATTCGCACCTCAGTATATTAAGTATGGTTGATGCCTGGTACCATTTAGGCGTGAATCCTTATGATAACCTGATCTGCCAAACCCCGCCATTCCGCCTGCGTTTAGGCATTGCCGAATATTTATTTAAGAACGAAGAATTGCTTGAAGAATCATTGGAGACAGCTTTGTACGATAAAACCATTCGCGGCGATGATTTGGAGTTCCATTCTGCCGTGCGGGAATGGTCATCCATTATTGGGCACGGCGATATGCAGGGATATAAAAAGCAATTTAACGAAGTACAGGCTTTTTTCCAGGGCAGGCTGGAAGAGGGCAATAAGCAGAGCGCAGAGCTGATAAGAAGGTTGATGACGGAATAAAGATCACAGATTAATTTGGATTGAAGTGATGAAGCTGATGTCCTTTAAGAAATCAGCTTCATCAATATCATCAGTCAAATCATTTACCTGCCGCTGCAAACAACGTCCACGGATATGCCTTCATATCCCTCAAATACTTACCCTGGGTTTTAAAATATTCCGGATGTTTTTTGAAGAACGGTGCGGCTAAGAAATCAGCACCACCCGGGTGACCCATGTGTGCCCATAGCTGCATTTTATTGGCTAAATTGGTGGTAGTTACTTTCCCTTGCACAGCACCCATTGGGAAAAAAGCCGGTTCATTAAATTCCCTGCATCCCAAAGGATCTTCTTCTACGTGGCCATCAATAACACAGCGGTCGTATGCGTTTTTGTTGTTTAAAGCATCGTAAGTATCTCCCTCAATGGTTTTGCCTGTTGTATCACTCAGTTTACCTTTATAATCTGTGTAGACTAATTTTTCCATGCGCTTCCTGCGTGCGTTTGGCGAGGTAGTTTTATCATTTACATCAAAAGTGGTTTCCTCCTTAATCAGTTTGGGATCAATAGCGAAATTTGAACCGATGATGGCAGTGTCCTTTGAGCGCCATACTTTAAAGTTTTTGAGCCCAAGTTCCAGTTTGGCAACTTCGTTTGTTTTGGTGTCGCCAATCAGCCAGTCATTAGCATAGCCGCCATTATTATCAGTTGTCATAATTTTTACAAAATCATCAATGCTGTTGGCATACTGGGCAGCCCTGCGGGCACGTACAAATTCAGCTGTTTTTGTAGTGTCATAACCTTTGAATTGAGTTATTGTAGTTTCGGTGATCAGTACACCGCTTTTGCTTACTACAAAATCGTCACCGCTGTGAATAAATCCAGGGCCCGTGTCCATTAATATTTCGTAACCTTTTTCTGGCTTTATATCAACTATTTCATTCCAGCGTTCGCCGACAATATAGTCGGTCCAGTTATTATGGGCAATCACAATTTTATGGTCTTTTGTAAAACTGCCGGTTGCGATAAAGGCGCTGCAATTGCCGGGTGCCCTGTTGTCGCCACTGCCAGGTTTAATTTTGTTCATCAAGGTAGGTACATAATATCCCGGAAGCTCGTAATAAGCGTTCAGCGCCGTAACATCAAGCGAATCATATTTAAAGCCTTTAGCCTGCAGGCCCTCGGCAATTCCCTTCATTTCATCCTGGTATTCCTTATCAATTTTTTTCCATAAAAACCTGGCAGAAGCACCTCGATAAAATTCCCAGGTTTTTCCGCTGCTGGTTGGCAGGTAATATTGCAGTACCTTAATTAAGGTATCTATTTCTTTTGCCGAAAGGAAGCCGTGCTGATAACCAATATCAGCAGGTGAGCCGGCCAGGTGCAGGTAAATCCAGCCGTTCTTGTCTTCGCGGGTGGCGCTGCCAAGGCGGTCGTGTTTTTTAGGGGTTTCTTTACAGCTGAAAAGTGTGGTTGCTAATAATATAGCAATAAGGATTTTTAAAGGGGATTTCATTTTTAGTCAGTTAGTTAGCGATGGCTGAATATAGGGAAAACTTATTAAATTAAAAATCTTCCTAAATTTATCCCTGAATGACTAACTTCTACACCAAATTCCGGCTAATTTTTTTACCCCTTCTATTTACAGCGATTGGTACCATCGCTTTTTACACCTTTGTTAACTGGTTATTAATTGTAAAGTTAAGCCTGTTTAAAATAGACGTTGCAATAGTGAATTTTATGGTACCATTTTTTATCGTATGGGTGCCAAATATTATTTGGGTGAGACCAAGGTTAAAACTATTACAGTTACGGGTTGAGGGAAGAAAGGACCCCGTACTTGCTTTGCTTATATTAACCTGGATAACGATGGTAGCCCCTTTAGTTTTCGCGCAGACTTATATGGTGACAGCTACAGGGAAGTTAACCCGGCTTAATTATATAAGCGAGATCAATAACCTGCCCCCAACAAAATATTATACCGTTAATAAGTATTATATTAATAAGCGTATGGTGCATGTGAAGCCGGGATTTCATACTTATAAAGGTGATTTCACAATGACGCTATATGCCGCGGTGCCAGTTTTTGACAAGCTTTTTCCTGATACTAACAGGATCGCCGCAATGCGGAATAGCGTAAACATTAAAACACTTGTGCTATTAAATGACTCGGTTACCACAATTGCGCAGTTAAAAAAATTCCCCGCTGACTCAATACGGATGATGCGCTACGTAAATGCGTCCATAGTGATGCCTAAATACGGGCAGGCAGGACGGTTTGGGGCGCTGGCGGTAATGACCAGGGGTTACCATTTGAAAACTGAATTGCCTGTTTTTAAAATATCCCCCGCCGCATGGCTGGAAATCGAGTACTCAAAAACTATAGGGAGCAGTTTGTCTGTAGCTGAAAAGGACATTATTTACAGGCAATTCACTGCGCAGTGTGACACCGATTATAAACACATGCAGATAAATGATTTTAAATATCTCGACAGGTTGCCCTATAACAGCCAATTGGGATACTATAAGGATGCTATTTTAAAAAAGGGCGACGTTGTTGATGGCGATCCCGTTATACTAAAGCCGGTTTACCAATCTTTTGATGCCAGGAATGGCGATAAACTTTCTTGGATTTTTAATTCGTTCGGTATTGGGGCAGTCTTTTTTTTAATCATCATCAGTATGATTAAATTAAAAAACGATGTGACGATCTGATAAAAGAGGTTGCTGTGGTATTTACAAACTTTTAAAGCGAACTCTTAATAATTTGCAACCTCGTTTTTAGGAAAAATCATACTGTTCCAAACTCATTGAACCACTCACTTAATCAACCATTTTCCTTGCAAATCCCCCTCCAAATAAAATATAAAAAAATAACTCATTAACTATTTGACAATTAATGTAAAAGTTCTATCTTTGCCGTCCCTTACGGGGGAATATTATTTGTCTTGAACGAAGCCCTACTGCTTCGATGGACGCAAACTAAAAAGAAAATGTCAGGAATTATTGGTAAAAAAGTAGGAATGACCAGCATTTTCGATGAAACAGGGAAAAATATCCCCTGCACAGTAATCGAAGCTGGCCCTTGTGTGGTAACACAGATTAGGTCTGTTGAAACCGACGGATATGCAGCAGTACAGCTTGCATATGGCGAGAAAAAAGAAAAGCACACTTCAGGTCCTTTAAAAGGTCACTTCCAGAAAGCCGGCACTACACCAAAACGTAAGCTGGTTGAATTCAAAACTTTCACGGACGAAAAAGCACTGGGAGATACTATCTCTGTAGATATTTTCGAGATCGGTGATTTTGTTGATGTAGTTGGTACATCAAAAGGTAAAGGTTTCCAGGGTGTGGTAAAGCGTCACGGTTTTGGTGGTGTGGGTATGCAAACTCACGGTCAGCACAATCGTTTACGTGCGCCGGGTTCACTGGGTGCTTCATCATGGCCTTCACGCGTATTTAAAGGTATGCGTATGGCTGGCCACATGGGTAGTGAACGTGTTAAGGTTCAAAACTTACAGGTTGTGAAGGTGTTTGCAGAGCAGAATCTGTTGGTTGTTAAAGGTTCCATCCCAGGAGCTAAGGGTTCATTCGTAATAGTGGATAAATAAGATGGAAGTTAACGTAGTAAATGTATCAGGTAAAGAAACAGGTGCCAAGGTGCAACTTCCTGAGTCCGTATTCGGTATTGAACCAAACGATCACGCAATCTATCTTGATGTTAAGCAGTATTTAGCTAACCAGCGTCAGGGTACACACAAATCAAAACAGCGTAACGAAATTGCAGGTTCAACCCGCAAATTATATAAGCAAAAAGGTACCGGTGGTGCCCGTGCAGGTAGCGTAAAATCTCCATTGTTTAATGGTGGTGGCCGTGTATTCGGTCCGCAGCCGCGCGATTACAGCTTCAAGTTAAACAAGAAGCTTAAATCACTGGCCCGCAATTCAGCTTTATCTTATAAAGCGAAAGACAGCAGCATAGTAGTTGTAGAAGATTTTACTTTTGATACTGTCAAAACTAAAAGCTACATACAGCTTACCGCAGATCTTAATGTTAGTGATGTAAAAACACTTTTAGTATTAGGCGCTGCAAATAACAATGTTTATTTATCAAGCAGAAACCTGAAAAGAACTAAGGTTATTTTAGCAAACCAGTTAAACACTTATGATGTGTTAAACGCGGGCAAGCTGATCTTAACAACAGGTGCTCTTAAAACTTTGGAGGAAGCATTAGCTAAGTAATTATGGAAATTTTAAAGAAACCCTTACTTACTGAAAAAGTAACTCAATTAACAGAGAAGCTTAATCGTTATGCTTTCAAAGTTGATCACAGAGCTAACAAAATTCAGATCAAAGGAGCCATTGAGGCTATGTATGGTGTTAACGTGAAAGCTGTAAACACTATGAAATACGTTGGAAAACTTAAGACCCGCAATACCAAAGCAGGCGCCGTTAGCGGTCGTGCTGCAACTTATAAGAAAGCGGTTATTACGTTGAAAGACGGAGAAGTAATTGATTTTTATAGCGGTATATAAATAAAGAGATGGCAGTTAAAAGATTTAAACCGGTTACGCCCGGTACCCGCTTCCGCATAGATACTGATACGTCAGATATCACAACAAACGTTCCTGAAAAATCGTTGGTTGTTTCATCTAACACAAGATCAGGCGGACGTAACAACAGCGGTAAAATGACCATGCGCTATTTAGGTGGTGGCCATAAACAAGCCTACAGGTTAATTGATTTCAAACGTAATAAATTTGATATCCCTGCAAAGGTTGCAACTATCGAGTATGATCCTAACCGTTCTGCACGTATAGCACTGTTACATTTTGTTGACGGAGAAAAAAGATATATGATAGCCCCTGCAGGGTTAGTAGTTGGACAGACCGTTCTATCGGGCGAAACAGCTCCTCCTGAAGTTGGTAACACGTTACCGTTAAAAACCATCCCATTGGGTTCTATTATTCACAATATTGAATTGAACCCGGGCCAGGGCGGTACCATTGCACGTAGTGCAGGTACTTACGCACAGCTTTCAGCACGTGATGGCAAATATGCTATTATAAAATTGCCTTCAGGCGAAACCCGTATGATCCTGGCAACTTGCCTGGCTACTATCGGTACAGTTTCAAATGGCGACAGAGCAAACGCTGTGTTAGGTAAAGCCGGCCGTAAACGCTGGTTAGGCCGCAGGCCAAGAGTTCGTGGTGTTGCCATGAACCCGGTAGATCACCCTATGGGTGGTGGCGAGGGTAGGGCCTCAGGTGGTCACCCACGTTCACGTAAAGGTTTATTAGCTAAAGGCTACAAAACTCGTGACAAAAAGAAAACATCGGATCGTTATATCATTGAAAGAAGGAAGAAATAACAATGGCACGTTCAATTAGAAAAGGACCTTACATCGATCATAACCTTGACAAAAAAGTTATGGTTCTGAATGATTCAAATAAGAAATCGGTTGTAAAAACATGGTCAAGGCGCTCCATGATCTCTCCGGATTTCGTTGGTCATACATTCGCAGTACACAACGGAAATAAATTTATCCCTGTGTACGTAACAGAAAACATGGTTGGACACAAGCTGGGAGAGTTTGCACCAACACGTACATTCCGTGGTCACGCAGAAAAGAAAAAATAAGGCATGGAAGCAACAACAAAAATTAAAAAGTCTGTATTAATCAGACAGCAAAAGGAAACTGCAAAATTGCAGGTTGGTGGTGCATCTGTTGCCAAATTACAGAACTGCCCTACCTCACCGCGTAAAATGCGTTTGGTGGTTGACCTTATCCGCGGTATGAACGTTGAGAAAGCGATATATACCCTTAAGTTCTTAAATAAAGAAGCTGCAATACGCGTTGAAAAGCTTTTGTTATCAGCCATCAAAAACTGGGAAGCAAAAAACGAAGGCAAGCGTGTTGAAGACAGCGACTTATATGTAAAAGAGGTGTCAGTAGGTGGTGGTCGTCAGCTAAAAAGGTTACGTCCTGCTCCGCAAGGAAGAGGATACCGTATCCGCAAACGCTCAAACCATGTACACTTGGTGGTAGACAGTAAAAACGACAACAATTAATTTGAAATGGGACAGAAAGCACATCCAATAGGTAACAGATTAGGAATCATCAGAGGTTGGGATTCTAATTGGTTCGGTGGCAATCATTATGCCGACAAATTAGTTGAAGACGAAAAGATCCGTAAATATCTTTCAGCACGTATCTCAAAAGGTGGTGTATCAAAGGTAGTTATAGAACGCACACTGAAACGCATCACTGTAACTATACACACTGCCCGTCCGGGTATTGTTATAGGTAAAGGTGGCCAGGAAGTTGACAAGATAAAAGAAGAGTTAAAGAAATTGACTAAGAAGGAAGTTCAGATCAACATATTTGAGATCAAACGTCCGGAGCTTGATGCGCAACTAGTTGCTGAAGGCATAGCAAAACAGCTTGAAGCTCGTATTTCATTCCGTCGTGCAATGAAAACCACTATTGCTTCAACCATGAGAATGGGTGCTGAAGGAATAAAGGTTATGACATCAGGCCGTTTAGGTGGCGCTGAAATGGCACGTACCGAACAATATAAGGAAGGAAGAATTCCACTACATACTTTCCGTGCAGACATCGATTATGCATTGGCTGAAGCATTAACTACCTATGGTAAAATAGGTGTTAAGGTTTGGATTTGCAAAGGCGAGGTTTACGGCAAACGCGACTTATCACCAAACATTGGCGGCGCAAGCAGCGCAAGCGGTAAAGGTGGACGCCCAGAAGGCGGCGCGGCAGGCTTCGGCGGTCGTGGCGGCAACGAAAGAGGCGGTGAGCGCGGTGGCGAACGCAGAGGCGACAGGAAACCAGGCGGTGATCGTCGCGGTGGTCCGGGCCAGGGCGGTAATCGTCCCGGTGGTCAAGGCGGAGGAAGCCGTCCAGGTGGTGGAAATCGCCCGGGTGGTCCAGGAAAGAGATAATAATTATAGTAGAAAAAATATATCGTAACGATATAAAAGCTTAAGAAAATGCTACAGCCAAAAAGAACGAAGTTCAGAAAGATGCAAAAAGGCAAAATGAAAGGTAACGCCAGTCGTGGCGCTGAGCTTTCATTCGGATCTTTCGGTATAAAATCACTCGAGCCGGCCTGGATCACCAGCCGCCAGATCGAAGCTGCACGTATTGCTGTTACACGTTTCATGAAACGTGAAGGCCAGGTGTGGATCAGGATATTCCCTGACAAGCCTGTAACCAAAAAACCGGCAGAAGTACGTATGGGTAAAGGTAAAGGTGCTCCTGAGTACTGGGTAGCGGTAGTGCGCCCCGGAAGGATCATTTTTGAAGCCGAAGGTGTGCCGTTAGATGTTGCTAAAGAAGCACTGCGCCTGGCAGCACAAAAATTGCCTGTGCAAACAAGATTTATAGTACGTAGAGATTACGTAGAAGCATAAATAAAAATGAACGTTATAAATGTGTTGTAATACGTTTAGTACAACAGGTAACTTTTATAACCTCTTCAATATATCACAAACAGTTAAATAAAATGAAGAACTCAGAAATTTTGGAGTTGTCAACTGAAGAATTGGTTGCCAGGGTCAGCGAGGAGAGAGCAACTCTTACCAAACTGAAATTTGCACATGCGGTTTCTGCTATTGAAAACCCTACCCGTATCACAAAGGTACGTAAGGACATCGCCCGCTTAACTACGGAGTTAACAAAGCGCAAATCGGCGGCAGCTTCTGAATAAATTAAGCATCGGGAAAAATGGAAAGAAATTTAAGAAAAACTCGTACCGGCCTGGTAGTTAGCAACAAGATGGAAAAATCTATCGTGGTTGCCGTTGAGCGTAAAGTGAAACACCCTATCTACGGTAAATTCGTTAAGAAGACTACCAAATTTATGGCTCATGATGAAGCCAATACTTGTGGTGTAGGCGATACCGTATTGATTATGGAAACCCGCCCGCTGAGCAAGAACAAAAACTGGAGATTAGTTCAAATTTTAGAAAGGGCTAAATAAGATGGTACAACAGGAATCAAGATTAAATGTAGCTGACAACAGCGGTGCTAAAGAAGTTTTAGTTATCCGTGTGTTAGGTGGTACCGGTAAAAGGTATGCATCAATCGGCGATAAGATAGTAGTTACCGTAAAGAGCGCTTTGCCATCAGGCAACGTTAAAAAAGGTACCGTTTCAAAAGCTGTAGTAGTTAGAACTAAAAAAGAGATCCGTCGTAAGGATGGTTCTTACATTCGTTTTGATGACAATGCAGCTGTTTTGTTAAACAACCAGGATGAGCCAAGAGGTACCCGTATCTTTGGCCCGGTAGCAAGAGAGTTACGTGAAAAACAATTCATGAAAATTGTATCATTAGCACCGGAGGTATTGTAATAATGGAAAAGAAACAACACATACAACCTGCCAAATTAAAGATCAAAAAAGGCGATCTGGTAAAGGTTATAGCCGGCGATTCAAAAGGATCAGAAGGTAAGATATTAGAAGTAATATTAGAAAAAGGCCGCGCTATTGTTGAAGGTGCTAATATGGTATCAAAACATACAAAGCCTAATGCAGCAAAACCTAACGGTGGAATTGTTAAGCAGGAAGCTGCTATCGCAATTTCAAACCTGGCGCTGATCGATCCTAAATCAGGAAAGGCAACCCGCGTTGGCCGCAGGAAAAACGATGCAGGTAAATTAGTAAGATTTGCAAAAATATCAGGAGAGGAAATTAAGTAATGGAATACGTACCAAGATTAAAAACGAAGTATAAGGACGAAATTCGTACTGCACTGAAAGATAAATTTCAGTACAAAAGCGTAATGCAAGTTCCTAAGCTTGAGAAAATCGCTATCAACCAGGGTGTTGGTGGTGCTACTACTGATAAAAAGCTTATTGAAAGTACTATTACCGAATTGACCACTATTACAGGTCAGCAGGCTGTATCTTCAAAATCAAAGAAAGATATTTCAAACTTTAAATTACGTAAAAACATGCCTATCGGGGTACGTGTTACCTTACGTGATAATACAATGTATGAGTTTCTTGACCGTTTAATTGCTGTTGCCCTGCCACGTATTCGTGACTTCAAAGGCATTAACGATAAAGGTTTTGACGGACGTGGAAACTATACTTTAGGTGTATCTGAGCAAATCATTTTCCCTGAGATAAATATCGACAAGATCAATAAAATCCAGGGTATGGATATTACCTTTGTAACCTCAGCTACCAACGATGTTGAAGCATTAGAGTTACTGAAACAATTTGGTTTACCATTTAAAAATCAAACTCCAACTAACAATGGCTAAAGAAGGTGTAAAGGCACGTGAAATTAAACGCGCTAAATTAGTAGCTAAATACGCTGAGAAAAGAGCGGCCCTTAAAGCTGAAGGAAACTATGCAGCATTAGATGCATTACCAAAAGCGTCATCACCGGTTAAATTACATAACCGTTGTAAATTAACAGGCCGTCCGCGTGGATACATGCGTCAGTTTGGTATATCACGTGTTACATTCCGTGATATGGCACTGGCTGGAAAGATCCCCGGAATAAAGAAAGCAAGCTGGTAAACAGCGATTAGAGAATAGAGACCAGAGGTTAGGGAACAACTAATCTCTGGTCTCTATTCTCTGATTAACTATAATGAATTAACCGATAGAAGGTCGCCCGGGATGTTACCGGAAGGAAACCACTATCATAACACAATAAAATGAATACAGATCCAATCGCAGATTATCTTACAAGAGTAAGGAATGCTATTAAGGCCAACCATCGGGTTGTTGAAATTCCTGCATCAAATCTGAAAAAGGAAATCACTAAGGTGCTTTTCGACAAAGGTTACATTGCTAATTTTAAGTTTGAGGATAATGGTCCTCAGGGCACCATCAAGGTAGCTTTGAAATACCACCCAATAACTAAAGTTTCTGCTATCCGCAGCATTGCACGCATCAGTAAACCAGGTTTGAGGAAATACGCATGCATGGATAATATGCCAAGAGTATTAAATGGTTTAGGTATCGCCATCCTGTCAACTTCTAAAGGTGTAATGACCGATAAAGAAGCACGCGCACAGAATGTTGGCGGTGAGGTTTTATGCTACGTATATTAATAGGAGGAAATTAAGCAATGTCAAGAGTAGGAAAATCACCTATAGCACTACCACAGGGAGTTACAATTACAGTATCAGCAGATAATGTTGTTACCGTAAAAGGCCCTAAAGGTGAGTTGCATCAGGCTGTTGACAGTGATATCACTGTTGAACAGGAAGAAGGAAATCTGGTTGTAAAACGCCCTTCGGATCAAAAACGTCATAAAGCATTACACGGCTTATACCGTGCATTGATCAACAATATGGTTGTAGGCGTAACTGCAGGTTACACAATCCAGCAGGAATTAGTTGGTGTAGGTTACCGCGCAACCAATACAGGTAATACATTAGATTTAGTATTGGGATATTCTCACCACTATGTTTTCGAATTACCAAAAGAAATAAAAGTTTCAACAACTGCTGAGAAGGGTAAAAACCCTACCATCATTTTAGAGTCTATCGATAAACAACTTATTGGCCAGGTAGCAGCGAAGATTCGCTCGTTACGTGCACCAGAGCCTTACAAGGGTAAGGGTATCAAGTTTGTTGGCGAAGTATTGAGAAGAAAAGCAGGTAAATCAGCATCTAAAAAATAATCGTCATGGCAGCTAGAGCAAAATTATCAAGAAGAGACAGGATTAAGATGGGGATCAGGAAGCGCCTTTCAGGTTCTTCAATACGTCCGCGCCTGTCAGTATACAGAAGCAATAAAGGTATCTACGCACAGATCATTGACGATGTAACCGGAAAGACATTAGTGTCTGCCTCATCATTATCAAAAGATTTTACTGCAGCAGAAGGCACTAAAATTGATCAGTCAGTTGCCGTTGGCAAACTGGTTGCATCAAAGGCAATTGCAGCAGGCATTAAAGATGTGGTTTTCGACAGGAACGGTTATTTGTACCATGGTCGTGTTAAATCATTGGCTGAAGGTGCACGTGAAGGTGGTTTAAACTTTTAATCGAAAAGAGAAATGTCAACAATCAACATAAAAAGAGTAAAAACAAGCGAGATCGAATTAAAAGACCGCTTGGTAAGCATACAGCGTGTTGCCAAAGTAACCAAAGGTGGCCGTACATTCAGCTTCAGTGCCATTGTGGTAGTGGGTGATGAGAACGGTGTTGTAGGTTACGGTTTAGGTAAAGCTAAAGAGGTTACTGAAGCTATTGCTAAAGGTATTGATGATGCTAAAAAGAATCTTGTAAAGGTTCCTATTATCAACAGCACTATACCTCACGAGCAGATCGGTAAATTTTCAGGTGGTTTTGTTTTCATCAAGCCAGCTGCAAACGGTACCGGTGTAATTGCTGGTGGTGCAATGCGTGCTGTATTAGAATCAGCCGGCATCCACAACGTATTGGCAAAATCAAAAGGTTCATCAAACCCGCACAACGTGGTTAAGGCAACCGTATCTGCATTATCACAATTACGTGATGCTTATACTGTAGCACAACAACGTGGCGTTAGTTTAGGTAAAGTATTTAACGGATAATCTGTCATGGCAAAAATCAAAATAACCCAGATTAAAAGCGTGATCGACAGAAGTGAGCGCCAAAAACGTACGGTTGAGGCCCTGGGCTTAAGAAAGATCAACCACAGTGTAGAAGTTGAAGCTACTGCAGCTATCATCGGTATGGTTAAAAAAGTTAATCACCTGGTAGCGGTAGAAAATATTTAATATCATGAATTTAAGTAATCTAAAACCTGCAGAAGGTTCTACTAAAAATAGAAAAAGAATTGGCCGTGGTACTGGTTCAGGCCGTGGCGGAACATCAACCCGTGGCCATAAAGGCGCCGGATCACGTTCAGGTACCAGCACTAAAGTTGGTTTCGAAGGTGGCCAGATGCCATTACAGCGCCGTGTACCTAAGGTTGGCTTTAAAAACCCTAACCGTGTTGAATACACTGGTGTAAACCTTGATGTGTTACAGGCACTAACTGAGAAATATTCTTTATCATCAGTTGATTTTGATACACTGAAAGAGCACGGATTGGCATCACGTAACGACCTTGTTAAAATATTAGGCCGTGGCGAACTGAAAGCCAAGTTAGAAGTTAAAGCACATGCATTTACTGCTACCGCTCAAAAAGCTATCGAAGCAGCAGGTGGTACCATAGTTAAGCTATAATTTTTCGATGAAGAAATTTTTCACCACATTATCCAATATTTGGAAAATCGATGATTTAAGAGTGCGTATTACTAACACACTCTTATTTCTTTTAATATATCGTGTAGGCTCATTCGTGGTTCTGCCGGGTGTTAATTACAATTCGCTTGCCGGCAAACAAGGTGCAGAAGGCATGGCTGGTTTGTTGAACATGTTTTCAGGTGGTGCGTTTTCGCATGCCTCGATTTTTGCGTTAGGGGTGATGCCTTATATTTCGGCTTCCATTGTGGTGCAATTATTAGGTATCGCCGTTCCTTATTTTGCTAAATTGCAAAAAGAGGGTGAAAGCGGCCGGAATAAGATTAACCAATGGACCCGTTACCTTACAATCGGTATTACTGCAGTGCAGTCTATCGCTTATTTAAGGTCACAGATCTCTGCTGATCAAATGGAGCTTGTTAATCCATATTTCACTATCCTGAATATGTGTGTATTAACAGCAGGTACCATGTTTGTAATGTGGTTAGGTGAAAAGATAACTGATAAAGGCATCGGAAATGGTATTTCACTCATCATTATGGTGGGTATTATAGCAGCACTTCCCGGGGCATTTTTAACAGAGTTCCAGTCACGCACATCAGGTACTGGTGGATTGGTAACATTCATAGTTGAAATTGTAGCACTTATTGGAGTAGTGATGTTTACTGTGCTTATTGTACAGGGAACCCGCAAAATTGCAGTTCAGTATGCAAAGCGGATAGTTGGTAACAAGCAATACGGTGGCGTTCGTCAGTATATTCCGTTAAAGGTAAATGCAGCAGGTGTAATGCCGATCATATTTGCCCAGGCTATCATGTTTATTCCTACAACCATTCAGCAGCTTGCTCCTAAATTAGCGTCGAACCCCATATTGATGTCATTATCTGATGTTACTAAGTGGGGACACAATTTATTATTTGCATTCCTGATCATTGTCTTCACTTACTTCTACACGGCAATCACGGTTAATCCAAACCAGATGGCTGATGATATGAAGAAGAATGGCGGCTTTATTCCGGGTGTTAAGCCAGGAAGAGATACCGGCAGCTTTATTGATGGTGTAATTTCAAGAATTACCTTACCTGGTTCTATAGCACTTGCTATTATCGCAGTTATCCCGGCTTTAGGCAACCTTGTTGGTGTGTCACAGTCGTTTGCCCGTTTCTTTGGCGGTACTTCACTAATTATATTAGTGGGTGTTGTTTTGGATACACTACAGCAAATTGAAAGCCACCTGTTAATGCGCCATTATGATGGCTTAATGAAAACAGGAAGAATTAAAGGGCGTACGGCTATCCCGTCAGCGGATGGAACAAGCCAGCCTGTTATCTGATAATTTAACATGTCAAAGATTCATTATAAGTCTGTCGAAGAGATAGAACTAATAAGAGAAAGTTCTTTACTTGTTTCCAAAACGCTTGGAGAGATTGCGAAAGTAATCCGTCCGGGTATTAAAACAATCGAATTAGATAAACTTGCAGAAACCTTTATCCGTGACAACGGAGGGGTTCCTGCTTTTTTAAACTACCACGGCTTCCCTTATTCATTGTGTATCTCGATGAATGACCAGGTGGTACACGGTTTCCCCGGCAAGCATGTACTTACCGACGGGGACGTAGTATCAGTTGATTGCGGGGTGATCCTGAATAAATACTTTGGTGATTCTGCTTTTACCTTTGCCATTGGCGAGGTTAGCGATACCGCAAAGAACCTGATGCGTGTTACACGTGAATGCCTTGATCTTGGTGTTCAGAAAGCGGTAGCCGGAATGCGTGTTGGAGATATAGGTTACGCTGTACAGGAACATGCTGAAAGGCATGGTTATGGCGTGGTTAAGGAGCTGGTTGGCCATGGTGTGGGTTTAGAGCTGCACGAGAAGCCTGAAGTACCTAACTACGGTAAGCGTGGAGCAGGTGTGAAATTAGAGGAAGGAATGGTGATTGCTATTGAGCCTATGATTAACGCCGGTAAGGCGAGGGTTAAGTTTTGGGACGATGGATGGACAGTATCGACCATTGATGGTAAACCATCTGCTCATTACGAGCATACCGTTGCTGTCAGAAAGGGGCAACCCGATATACTTTCAACATTTTCTTATGTAGATAATGTTTTAAAAGAAAAAAATAATAATTAAAATATTTTTATTAATTTTGCATCCCGGTTTTAGGGCGGATAATTAAGTAATAATCAATAAAATATGGCTAAACAATCATCGATTGAACAAGACGGAACAATTCGGGAGGCATTATCAAATGCAATGTTCAGGGTTGAACTGGAAAATGGTCATGAGATTATTGCGCATATATCCGGAAAAATGCGGATGCACTACATCAAAATTTTACCTGGCGACAGGGTTAAACTGGAGATGAGTCCGTATGATTTAACAAAGGGTAGAATAACCTATAGATATAAATAATAAACGAGATGAAAGTTAGAGCATCCATTAAAAAACGCAGCGTTGATTGCAAGATCATCCGTCGCAACGGGAAACTTTATGTGATCAACAAAAAGAATCCTAAGTTTAAACAACGTCAGGGATAATTAAAGAAATTGTAGTAATTCGTACAACGGTGGCCCGCCGTTCGGTTATTACGTAAAAATACAAAAAAAAAATATGGCAAGGATTTCAGGTATTGATTTACCAAAGAATAAAAGAGGCGAGATTGGCCTAACGTACATTTACGGGATTGGCCGTTCAACAGCTCAAAGAATTTTGACTGAAGCTGGAATTGATTTTGATACGAAGGTTCAAGATTGGAATGATGATCAATTAGCTATCATTCGTGGTATAATTAATGATCAGATCAAGGTTGAAGGTTCATTGCGTTCAGAAGTTCAGTTGAACATTAAGCGTTTAATGGATATAGGTTGCTACCGTGGTACCCGTCACCGCAAAGGTTTGCCTTTGCGTGGTCAGCGTACTAAGAACAACTCGCGTACCCGTAAAGGAAAACGTAAGACAGTTGCTAACAAGAAAAAAGCTACTAAGTAGTAAGTGATTGGAGGTTAGAGAACAGAGATTAGTTGATGTTTGATAACCTTTAGGAATATAAATTATAATTGATTGATGGGTCCGGATTATTCGCTAATTCAGTAATTCATTAAATCACTAATTAAACAAAAAATGGCTAAGACCAAAAAAGTAACCAAAAAGCGTATTGTAATTGTCGAGTCGGTTGGCGAGGCACACATCAACGCTACTTTCAACAACATCATCATTACCCTTACCAACAAAACAGGCCAGGCCATTTCATGGTCGTCTGCAGGTAAAATGGGTTTTAAAGGATCAAAAAAGAATACTCCGTATGCTGCCGGTCAGGCTGCTTCTGATTGCGGTAAAGTTGCCTATGATTTAGGCTTACGCAAGGTTGAAGTATTTGTAAAAGGCCCGGGTGCTGGTCGTGAATCGGCTATCCGTACTTTGCAAACTGCAGGTATCGAAGTAACTACTATAAAAGACATTACACCGCTTCCGCATAACGGTTGCCGCCCTTCAAAAAGGAGAAGAGTTTAATTAACAATTTTTTTAAAGCTAAGATTCGACAGCTGCGGGCTGTTTGATACTTTAAAAACCACACAAAAATGGCTAGATATACAGGACCAAAATCCAAAATTGCGCGCCGTTTCCGTGAGCCGATCTTCGGTCCGGATAAAGCGTTAGAAAGAAAAAATTACCCACCGGGTATGCATGGTGCTTCCAAAAGAAGAGGAAAGCAATCAGAGTATTCAACCCAGTTGATGGAGAAACAAAAAGTTAAGTACACTTACGGTGTATTAGAGCGTCAGTTCGAAAACTTGTTTCACCGCGCTTCTGCTAAAGAAGGCATCACAGGCGAAAACTTATTGAAGTTTTTAGAAGCCCGTTTAGATAACGCTGTATACCGTTTAGGTATTTCTCCAACCCGTTCAGGTGCACGTCAATTAGTTGGCCACAAGCATATTACTGTTAACGGCGAGGTTGTAAACATTGCATCTTATGCTTTAAGAGCAGGTGACGTTATCGCGGTTCGCGAAAAATCAAAATCATTAGAGGCAATTGCAAATTCAGTGGCTGGCCGCAGAATTAACAAATACAGCTGGCTTGAATGGGATGCTGCCAATTTAACAGGCAAATTCCTTAACTATCCAAATCGCGATGAGATCCCTGAAAACATCAAGGAAAACCTTATCGTCGAGTTGTACTCAAAATAATAACGATACTTATCCGCATTATGATTGGCAGATTCTGCCAATCTTTTTGTGGTTTAAATCATTTCAATTAGTAAACAATAAATAAAGGATATAAATGGCAATTTTAGCATTTCAAAAACCAGACAAGGTTATCATGCAGAAATCAACTGATTTTGATGGCACGTTTGAGTTTCGTCCGTTAGAACCAGGCTTCGGTATAACCATTGGTAATGCTCTGCGTCGTATCTTACTTTCATCACTTGAAGGTTATGCGATCACATCTGTTCGTTTTTCAGGCGTGATGCATGAGTTTTCAACCA
>JALYIP010000015.1 GCA_030775685.1 Bacteroidota bacterium | reverse complement strand
GTGTTAAGAAATTCCTGAAGTGGCAAACCCCGTTCGAGCCGCTGATGAGTAAGTACCTGGATATCAAAAACGAACGTGGCGAAGAAGTGGCCTACAAAGGCCCTATGGCTAAAAGGATGATGCCGCCGCCTGCTGCGGCTTACCAGTCCCTAAATCCAAAAGATAGTTTAGCGGTTAAAGTTGATGTATTAAAAGGTTACGCCCTGACTCAAACCGGGAAATACACTGTCACCTATACCAGTGAAAATGTCAGCGGGCTGAAGGTGCGCCAAAGTGTTACCTTTATTTACAAATAGCTGAGATCATCTTCAACGGCGCACAAGAGATTTAAGATAGCCGGTGCTTGCTCACGCAGAAGTCACCTATCGCAAAACTTCCCTGATAAAGGCTGTACGATCATCGTTGTGTCGAGTTGACAGCAGGTTTAAGCCGTAGGTGACTTTCCGAATTTTTTCTTGAACGAATTGGAGAAATGCGATAGGCTTTCAAATCCTAAATCTAAATAAATGGCAGATGGCTTCTGCTGTTTGGCTTCGATCAGGTGCCTTGCCTCATTTAAACGTTTTTCCTGCAGCCAGTGTCTCGGTGGCATATTAAAGGTCTTTTGAAAATCGCGTTTGAAGCCGGCGAGGCTGCGGCCGGTGAGCTGGGCGAATTTTTCGACCGGGACGTTGAAATGATAGTTGCTGATCATGAACCTTTCCAGATCAATTTTGTGGGGTTCGGAGAAATCAAACAAAAAATTGCGGAGTGCAGGCTGGGTATGCAACAGCAGTTTGACGGCTTCTTTAACTTTCAGGATGCCCATGTCTTCGCTGAGGGTTTCGGCTGCGCCGCGGGCATAGGGCATGATAGACCAGAAAAATCCCTGCAAAAAGATATTAGCAGGGATTTTAATATTTGGGGATCCTGCATATTTATCATTTGTATTGATATGTTCTTCCAGGGCCACCTTCCGTAATAAATCTTCCTGCAGGGAGATCACGATACTTTCATAGTTTTCGCCGGGCAGCGGCGTTTTGGTCAGCGTGCCCAGCTGGTTTTTGCCGATCAGCAGCATTTCTCCCGCTTTGATGGCGATGTTTTGGCCGGAGGTTTCCAGGTTGAATTGCCCGGAGACCATCATGACCAGTGCATGGTTCGCCCAAAAGCAGACTTTGTCTTTTCGCTCGGCAGCGAGGTAGGAATAGAAGATCATGCCGGGGAGTATTTCTGCGGGATTGGTCATTAGCGTTGTAAATACGTGCTGCCTAAAATAGCACCTACTGCAAAAGTATCATTTAAAAATTTCATTTCTTCAGCGCTGAAGCGGATGTCCATGGCAGCCATATTTTCCGGTAACCTTGTCCTTTTACTCATGCTCACCAGCGGCATGAAATGCTCGCCCTGTGCATTGACCCAGGCGATGGCTAATTGGGTAGGCGTGGCTTCCTTGTCTTTGGCTAATTGTTTCAATACTTCGACTTTCTCCAAATTTTTGACCAGGTTGTCACCCTGGAAACGGGAGAAGTGAAGATGGTAGTCGTTTTCAGCCAGCGGTGCTTTCATTTCCCCCGTCAACAGTCCTTCGGCGGTGTTGGCAAAGGCGACTACAGCAATACCCAATTCTTTTGCTGTGGGCAGCAATTCGTTTTCGATCTGGCGGTCAGCTAAGGAATAACCAATTTCCAGTGCACTGATGGGATGCACGCCATTAGCTTTTCGTAACTGTTCCGCTGTAATTTCTGACACGCCGATATAACGCACTTTACCTTCTTTGATCAGGTCTGCAACAGTTCCGATGATGTCTTCGATGGGTACGCTGTCATTTATCCGGCAGGGCTGGTACAGGTCGATGGTTTCGATACCCAAACGGGTCAGGGAATAATTGATGAAGTTCTTGATGGCGATGGGCCGCAGGTCTAAGCCGAGCCACTGGCCATTATGGAAGATCGCGCCGAATTTCACGCTGATAAATGCGTCGTCCCCGCGACCTTTGATCGCCCGACCCACCAGCATTTCGTTATGTCCCGCGCCGTAAAAGTCCCCGGTATTTAAAAAGTTGATGCCGCTATCCAAGGCTTGCTGAATGGTGGCGATGCTTTCGGTTTCGTCAGGAGCCGCCCCGCCCCAGACGGAGGACATGCGCATACAGCCTAAACCTAATTTGGATACAAGCGGCCCATTTTGACCCAATTGAATTTTTTTTATGTTTTTCATGGTACAAAGATCAACGATCTAAGCGCAATTTGGTTGCTTACACAGCTCAAATAACTTGTCTGTGCGGCTCAAATTGTTCTGTTATCTTAGCCTTCATGACGCGTTACGAATTTAACGCGCTGGATGAGCAGGAAAAAGCGGCTATTGCCATATTTTATGGTAGCGTAAATAACCGGATCGTTCGCTCATGGCATTTTTCGGGCGTAGAATTTTGGTTAGCGCTACACCACCACGAGGTATTTTACAGATCCCATTCATTAATTCTGTCATTTTTATAGCTTTTTGCAGATGTTGGTGGCTGGAACTGCTGCCGTTACCGCATTAGAAAAAATGGGTAATATCAGTTCACAAACCAGTATTTTGGTCAACGGCGCTACCGGAGGGTTTGGTATGTTCTTACTGCAATTATTAAAACAACGGGGGGCAAACCTAACCGCAGTGACCAGCGGCCAGGGAGCAGCATCTGCAAAAAAATGGGGCGCAAACTCCGTCAAAGATTACAAAAAAGAAAATGTGCTTTCTCAGAAAGCCACTTATGACATTGTTATCGACCTATCCGGCAAAATGGGTTACAAAACTGCTAAACAGATCATGAAGCATAAAGCCATTTTTTTGAATCCTACACCAAGGCCAATTGAAATACCGCTTTCGCTACTAGGTAATATATTTAGGGGTAAAAAGCATGTAGTTATTCTTTCCAGCCCAGCTACTAAATACACCGATGTTCTGCTAAGTGCCGTGAAAAATAGGCTGGAGATTGAAGTGAACAAAGTATTTCCATTTGCGCAGTACAAAAATGCTTATGAATATGCTGAGCGTGGTGGTTACATTGGTAAAGTAGTTATTGAGATCGATTAAGATGCTGACCAAGATCGATAACACCATCAAGTATGGTAAGCAGCACGGCGGCTTTGGCATTCAGATTTTATATCCCGGGCTAATCCGACCTGAAGCAGAATTGGAAAAAGACATCGCCAAACTCGTTTCATTTGGCACGCTATTTTTAGCCAATCCTGACTTGCCGAACCGTTTTGAGTTAGATGCCGAACTCAATCAGCCTGACAGGGCGACAATGTTTGGTGGCGGCGCGCAAGGTTATATTGATTATCCATCTTTGAATAATTAAGACATGAAAACAGCATTAGTTACCGGGGCCAATAAATGCATCAGCCTGGAAACAGCAAAACAATTATTGCAAAAGGGCTTTTACGTTTATATTGGAAGTCGTAATTTGGGAAACGGACAGCGCGCCGTCGAGAAACCAAAGTCTGCAGGGCTTAACCATGCAGCAGCCGTATAACTGGATGTGACGGATGAAGCACCGGTAAAAGCCACCCATAAGAAGATGGGTAAAAAAAACGGCGTGTTGGATGTGCTTATTAATAACGCGGGTATCAATGGCGGAAGCCCGCCCTATACAGCGCTCACAACCAGTTCAGACGAGTTTCTGACAGCGTTTAACACGAATGTGATCGGCGTGGCAAGCTTTACAAAAACCTTTATTGATCTGTTGCGGAACTCTTCAGCACGCAAGATCGTTAATGTAAGCAGCAGCGTAGGTTCATTGGCTAAACAAAGCGACCCGAATTGGCCGGCTTATCATTAGGCTAAATATGCCGTTTACGCTTCGTCAAAAGCTGCGTTAAATGCGTTAAATACGTATATCGTTCAGTTAGCTTATGAATTGCATAGCCCGTACCATAGCATCGGCAGCTCGTTTGTTTTAGAGGCAGGTGATTTATGCTCCGGTGATTAGATAAGGAATTACCACTTTTATCTCTTTAATTACGAATTTATCTTACTTTTATGATATCTAGGTGTACCGGCTTGCCAAGGGCCAGGCTCCTGATTTCAAAGATCTCAACTAAATTTTAATGCGTGTAAAACTTTATATTGTCGTTTCAGTGTTGTTTTTTGCTTACACGAACAATTTTGCGCAAAACAGCCAGTACCAGTTTTCACGGCTCAACATAAGCAACGGGCTGTCGCACAACCAGGTCACCTGCATTTTTAAGGATTCTGAGGGTTTCATGTGGTTCGGCACTCCTTCGGGACTTAACCGTTATGACGGTTATACTTTTAAAGTATTCAAGCACGACGTAAATAACAAAAACTCCATTAATGACGACTTTATAAATAATATTTTTGAAGGGCCTGACAAAAAATTATGGATAACAACCCCGAGTGGATATTCCTTTTATGATCCCGAAACAGAGCAGTTTAATAATGATGTATCGTCAGCGATCGATTCTTTCAAACTTCCCGGGTATCCGTTCGCTTCCAAGATACTTCACAACGGCAAAGGCGACTTTTGGTTTTTATGTTCTGGGTCTGGCCTTTGCAGGTATAATGAGCTGAAAAAAAAAGCCAGACGTTATTACCGTAGTCATAATTCCAATCCATCTTTATATTCAAGTTTTGTTACAGACATGGTGCAGGATGCAACCGGCAATATTTGGCTTGCTTATGACGACGGCGTAATAGAGCTATTTGATATAAAACGCAATACAATTACGTACCATACAGATATTTTTAAAAAAGCTGCTAATAATAAGGGTAGGGACTACTCGATAACTATTGACAGTGACGGCGATCTCTGGGTGTTTACCCCCAACATGGATTCCGGCGTGTATTATTACAGCCGCCGAACAGGACGGTTTAGGTACATCACAAAAGAATCGTCAGAAACACCGCTTACATCGAACATCATCACTAGTATTATTCAGGCCGACGACGGGCTCATGTGGATCTCTACTGATCATGGCGGCATAAACTTATTGGATAAAAAAAGCGGGAAAATTACTTATTTACTAAACAGGGAAGATGACCCAAAATCATTGGGACAAAACACTGTAACGCTTTACAAAGACAACACAGGCATTATGTGGGCCCGTACGCTTAAAGAGGGGGTAAGCTATTATCATAAGAATATTATCAGGTTCCCGTTATACAGGCACTTTGCTTCAGATCCCGCGAGTGTTGGTTTTGAAGATGTTAATAAATTTGTTGAAGATAAAAACGGTAACTTATGGATTGGGACCAATGGAGGCGGTTTAATTTATTTTGATCGCAAAACAGGCAAGTTTACCCAGTACAAACACGATCGGGGAAACACGAACAGCCTCAGTAATGATATTATTGTAAGCCTATGTATTGACCATGATCAGCAACTATGGATAGGTACGTATTTTGGAGGGCTGGATCATTTTGACGGAAGAAAATTTATTCACTACAAACATAATGACAAGGTGCCCACGAGCATTGCTGATGACCGGGTATGGAATATCCTGGAAGATTCATCGAACCGGTTGTGGATAGGCACTTTTGGGGCGGGGTTGCAAATATTTGACAGAGACAAAAAAATATTTTCCCCTCCCATTAAACAAACGGATATCAGGTCGCCGTTAATATCCGCACTCTTTGAGGACACCAAAGGTAATCTTTGGATAGGAGGATACTTTGGGATAGATAAAATATTAAAAAATGGACGTCGCGTTATACATTATAATAAAAAGAAAAATGACCCTAATGGTTTGATCAGTGATGACATCCATAGTATCACGCAGGACAGCCGCGGCCTAATGTGGATAGCGACAAGGGACGGACTGAGCATATTGAACGCCGAAACCAATCGTTTTATCTCGCTGACGAAAAAGGATGGGTTGCCCGACAACCAGGTTTTGAATGTATTGGAAGATAACAGGGGCGCCATGTGGCTAAGTACAGCAAACGGGCTGGGCCGGATAACGTTGACCCCGGGCAACGGCACCTATAAGTTTCAATTTGAAAACTTTGATGAAACAGATGGCCTGCAGGGCAAAGAGTTCAGTTTAAATGCGGCCTTAAAAACCAATAAAGGGGAATTGGTATTTGGCGGCTCGCACGGCTTCAATATTTTCGACCCACTAAGTATACATCTGAATATCGATGAGCCTAAATTAATTTTCACCGATTTTCAGCTATTCAACAAAAGTATAGCAGCCAATGAAGAAGTTGACGGCCATGTCATATTACCTAAAGCAATCTCGGCCACACAGGAGATAACGCTGAATCACAGCGAAAATGTGTTTACCATTGAATTTGCCGCCTTAAATTTCTTTAACCCCAATAAAATAACGCATCAGTATATGATGGAAGGTTTTGATAAAGGGTGGCTTACCGCAGACTATGCTACCCGGAAGGCTACCTACACCAACCTTGATGGAGGCAATTATATTTTTAAGGTACGGGCTATTGGCCAGGAGGGAAAATGGAAACCCAGCTATATAAAATTAAAAATTAAAGTATTGCCCCCGTTCTGGAAATCGCCAATTGCCTATGTTATGTATGTTTTCTCCATCATAGCGATATTATATTACATCCGCAAACAAGGCATTAAAAAGATCGAAACCCGGTTTGAGATCGAGCGTGAGCGAAAGGAAGCGCAGGATAAGCACGAGCTGGATGTGATGAAAATAGATTTTTTTACCAACGTTAGTCACGAATTCAGAACGCCTATCGCCTTGATTATGGCGCCAGTTGAAACGTTGTTAAAACAGGCCGATGATAATTATAGTCGGCGAAAGCTTCAATTGATCCACGAAAATTCTAAGCGGCTGCTTAATATGATTAACCAGCTATTGGATTTTAGTAAAATGACAGTAAAAAAACTTCAGCTTGACCTGCGTGAAGCCGATATCATTAAAATTATTAAAGAAGCATGCGACTTATTTATCGACCTGGCGGATAAAAAACATATCAGTTTTTCATTTAAGTGTGATACTGATTCGAGATTTGCTTTTTTTGATCAGGATAAAATTGAAAGAATACTTTTTAACCTGCTTTCAAATGCATTTAAGTTTACCCCTGACTCTGGTAACGTAGCAGTTGAAACAAAGTTGTTGGAATCCAGTAGCGTGGAAATGACCTTACTTGAAATTAAAGTAATAGATTCAGGTGTCGGTATTCCGGCTGAAAAACACAATAAAATATTTGAGCGGTTTTTTCAAAATGACATGCCCCCTTCGTTAATCAACCAGGGAAGTGGTATTGGCTTGTCAATTACTAAAGAGTTTGTTGACCTGATGGGTGGCGCCATTTCTGTCGAAAGCGAATATGGAAAAGGGAGTTGTTTTATTGTGCGGCTGCCATTAAAGATATCCCCCCCCAATAATTTTACCGGCATTGAAAATACCCCCGAAGAAGTGGAAGCGCCTAAGCCCGACAGGCCAAGTCAGGAAAAGCGCAATAAAAATATTACCATTTTAATTGTAGAGGATAATTCCGATTTCAGGGCCTGTCTAAAAGATGATCTTAAGCATTTATATGGCATTGCCGAAGCTGCAAATGGTAAAGACGGCTGGCAAAAGGCACTGGCTTTACATCCCGATCTGATCATAAGTGATATTAACATGGCAGAAATTGATGGTATTAATTTTTGTAAAAAGATCCGCGGCGATAAACGCACCGAACATATACCATTTATATTAATTACCGCCTTTACCGGCGATGAAAAGCAACTAGCCGGTTTGGAGACCGGGGCGAATGACTACCTTTCCAAGCCTTTTAATTTTGACATATTACGCTTTAAGGTTCATAATTTGCTTAAAAATCAACAGGTAGTAAAAGAAACATATCAAAGGCAAATTGAAGCGAAACCGGGCGATTTGGAAATCGAAACTCCCGATACGAAATTTATGAAAAAGTTATTGGCGGTAATTGAAGAGAATATTCCAAATACCAACTTTTCAGTTGAATTGCTAAGCAGTCAGATGAATATGAGCCGCACAGCATTATATAATAAAGTTTTTAACCTTTCTGGCAAAACCCCGGTTGAGTTTATTAGGTCGGTGAGATTAAAAAGAGCAGTACAATTCCTACTTACAAAACAATTCACCATAGCCGAAACTGCCTATGAGGTAGGTTTCAATGATGCGAAATATTTTTCTAAAGTATTTAAAGAAGAATTTTCGATGACACCTTCCGAGTACCTGGAAAGTATAGATTGATTTTCTCACATAAATCCCACTAATTCAAATAGTTTATAGTCGCGAAAAAAACTGCCTTTTGCAAAGGGTCAGCGTAATTTTTATTTTTCGTTTTTTTTGTTAAATAGCTTATAATCAATAGTTTGATTTTTTAGCGGATTGACATTTTTCACACCAATCACCCACATTAGCACACCCGGCGATCTGAGCTTACAGGTAAATTTATTTCAATATAATACGACCAATTATTATACGTAAACCCTGTTTTATAAACCAATAATTTAGATTATTCCTGAAAAACGTCATTTAAATGTTTATCGTTTTTTTGATTTTTCGCCCTGCAGGAATCTTTTTACTTGAGAATTTCCCGCTTTTAGGGTAACCTCAATATAAAGCCTTTTTGATATGAGCGGATAATTGAACCGCTTAACTTTTTGGCGGTACACCTGGTTGATACATTAAATAATATTGAACAGCAAATTTCAAACCCAATAAAAACCACCCTATTGGATTATGAAGAAAAAGCGAGATTAAAAACCTGACAAACACCAAAAAAACGAACCAATTAAAAATTCCATTAATATTCTTTTATCCCTAATAAAATCAAATAAATCAAGCTCTATAAATTAAATTTTAAACCTAAAAATGAAGAAAAATGAAAAAAAAATTACTCTTTAAAAAACTCAGTAGTTACAAAATACCATTAATGGTATTGCTACTGACTGTTTGCACATGTTACGGTGCGTTTGCTCAAAACAAACAAATCACCGGTAAAGTAACATCTGCCGACGATGGTTCACCCTTTCCAGGTGTAAGTGTCAGGCTAAAAGGTACTAATTTAGGTGCCGTTACTGACGTAAATGGTGTTTTTAATATTTCTGCATCAAACGGCAGTGTTTTAACTTTTAGCTTTATCGGCTATTCGCCGCAGGAAGTTACCGTTGGCGGTGGAAGCATTTATAATGTTCAATTATCTGCAAATGCTAAGACGCTTGCAGAAGTAAGTATAGTTTCCATTGGTTACGGCACCTCGAAACGCTCAGACCTCACCGGCTCCATCAGTTCGGTTAGCGCCAAACAAATTGAGGCCGTACCGGTTACCTCGCTGGAGCAAGCCTTACAGGGCCGCGCGGCAGGTGTGCAGGTTACCAACAATGATGGGACACCGGGCGCTAATGTTACCGTGCTGATACGCGGTACCGGGAGCCTTGCAAGCTACGCTAACGGCCCCTTATATATTATTGATGGCTTTCCCTCATCAGAGGGCCTTAATAATATCAATACCGATGACATCGCGTCTATCGACATACTAAAGGACGCGTCGGCAACGGCAATCTACGGTATCCGTGCAGCCAACGGTGTGGTACTGGTCACCACAAAAAGGGGCAAAAAGAATTCGGTGCAAGTTTCAGCGGATGGCTATAATGCTTTTCAAATGAAGCCTAAAATGTACAAGGTACTAAATGCGACGCAATTTGCCACCCTGGCCAATAAGATTGCCAGCGACCCTTCACAAAATCTCACCCCAATTCCGTTATGGACCAACCCGGCAAGCCTCCATACTTTAGACTTTCAAAATGCTGTTTACCAAACCAGTTTAACGCAAAACTATACCCTTGCCATCCGCGGCGGGTCTGACAAAGTGCAGCAAGCTACTTCATTTGGATACTATGATCAGAAAGGCGCTGTTTATGGTTCATATTTCAAAAGGGCCACCTTTAGTACAAACGTGGACTACGAGCCAATTAAATGGCTTAAATCGTCTACCAATGTTAAATATACTTTCCAGGATTCGAGAAACCCGTATGGCACCGGCACCCTGATGGACCTGGCCGCGTTGGTACCGACGATGGATGGCGGTAACAAATTAACCAACGAGATAAAAGCGCCTGACGGCCATGGCGGTTACAACTATGGTTTTTATAACCCGACCGTTCCCCGTATAGATGGCGCCGGCGGCAACCCGATTTACGGTACTGACACTAACCATCAATATAACTTAAACTACGCGTTTTTAGCGAATACCTCGTTGGAGGCCACTATTTTTGACGGGCTTAAAGTTAAAACCAATATCGGTATAAATACTACTAACTTTGCGGGCCAATATTATCAGCCTGTCAACACAGTCGTAGCTGCCCAATATCCGGGCAGAGTCAACACCACCGCTTTTTACAGCCAAAATATGAATCAAGATTTGACCTGGCTGATGGAAAACACCCTAGCTTACGATAAAACTTTTGGCAAACATAGCATCAGCTTTCTTGCCGGCTTTTCCGCGCAGAAAGAAATACTTGAAGCCATGGGCGGCTCCGGCATTCCGCCAAATAGTGTAATCAGGGATTTGGGGCAGGTATCAGCGCTAGTCCTTAATCCCAACGGCAATGGCACAACAATTCAGGCCTTGGAATCATATTTCGGCAGGGTAGCCTACAATTATGATGACAGGTACTTCATTACGGCTACCGTCAGAAGGGACGGTTCATCTAAATTTGATGCCAACGCCAACGCCCAATTCGGCACATTCCCTTCTGCAGGCGCGAAGTGGAAAGCTAAAAACGAATCCTTTTTGAAAAATGTAAGCTGGTTATCCGACTTGAACTTCAGGGGCACCTGGGGCCGTGTAGGTAACCAGCAGTCAATTGCGCCATTCCAATACCTTGCCTTGTATAATGGTAACTTTCCGGCGACCACGAGCAGCCCCGATAACCTCGGCTACCCCTTCAATAAGATTTACCAAAATGGCCTAACGTCCTATCAGCCCGCCAACCCTAATCTGAGATGGGAAACAGATACCCAAACGGATGTCGGTGTTGACGCTGCATTCTTAAATGGCGACCTTACTTTGACTGCTGACTGGTATGACAGGAAATCAAAAGACTTTTTGTTAACCCTGGCAGCGCCTGCGCAAAGCGGTTATAACACCTTAACCGAAAATGTTGGCAGCATGGACAATAAGGGCGTTGAATTTGCATTGAGTTATCAGCACCGGGCGACCACCGACTTTAAATTCGGTGCCACCTTAACGCTTAGTGCTAATAAAAATACACTTACCAGCCTCCAATCGGGCGCCACCAGCGTGCAAAACTTTGGCGGCCTGGCACTGCCTACGCTGCAAGGCTGGACCCCTTTTTCCCAAACCGCTATCGGGCAGCCCGTGGGCGAATTTTATGGCTTTAAATCATTAGGTATTTTCCAATCGCAACCGCAAATTGACGCCTTAAACGCTGCAGCAGCAAAATACGGAGCAGGCACCTATTACCAACACAGCGTTACCGTACCGGGCGACCGTTACTTTGCTGATACTAACGGCGATGGTATAGTAAACGATAACGACCGTATTAGCCTTGGAAGCCCGCAGCCTAAATTTTATGGCGGCCTTAGCCTTGATGCAACTTATAAGGCATGGGATTTTACGATGTATTTTTACGGTACTTACGGCAATAAAATATTCAGCTTCGCGGAAAGCAATATAGAAAGCTTTGGAAGCCGTCAGAACGGTGCTTTGGAAAACGTGAGCCAGGCGTATTACGCCGGCGCATGGACACCGCAAAACCACTCCAATGTTTATTCAAGGGTAACTGCGAATGATGACGCCGAAGGCAGTAGTGCAGCATCGAGCGCATGGATAGAAAATGGCAGCTTCCTGAAATTGAAAACCCTTAATATAGGCTATACTTTACCTGTAGGTATTGCAAAGAAAGTGTTATTAACAAAATTGAGGTTGTATGTTTCATCCCAAAACCTGTTCACCATCACAAGCTACAAAGGTTTGGATCCTGAAATCGGGACACAGGGCGGTAACCCTACCCAGAACGGCATCGACAACGGCGCATACCCTTATGCAAGGTCTATAACTTTTGGTTTAAACGCAACATTGTGATTTTAGCAACGAATTATAAAATATTAAAAGACATGAAAATGAATAAGAAAAATATTATCCTAATAGCGCTGTTTGCGGTGTTAATGGTTCCGCTGAGCTGTAAAAAGGACTTTTTGACCCAGACTAATACTTTTGCGGCAACGCAGGATGCTACCTTTAATACGTCTGCGGATGTCGTTGGAGTGGTAAACGCTGTTTACGATAGCTACCAGAACAACGATTTCCTGAAAAAATCAATTTTTTATGTCGCTAACTTCCTTACCCACGACTGGTTTAACAACGGTGCTGATGTGGCCTGGAACAACTACACCATTCCGTCAACCTTTTATGCGATCCCTACTTTCTGGAACGGTGCTTTTATCGGCATAAACAGGGCAAACCAGGCAATAGCTGTTATAGCTACCGCTAAGGCAAAAGGTATAGTTACCGCTGCCCTGGCTGACCGTTTAACCGGTGAAGCTTATTTTTTACGCGGCACCTTTTATTATTACCTTGCAGGTACTTTCGGCGGTGTTCCTTTAGAAGTGTCGGCCGTACCGGCCCCTTTAAGTCCACGGGCTACCCAGGACCAGGTTTTTCAACAAGTGGTTGCGGATATGCAAAAGGCAGAAGGCTTATTGACATCAAAAGCGCAGCTGCCTGCAGCTGAGTTGGGCAGGGCTACAAAAGGCGCGGCTTACGCTTATGAAGGGTCGGCTCAAATGTGGCTGAAAAATTATACCGGCGCTTTAGCAGCTTTTAACAACCCCGAGCTAACAAACAACTACCACCTGTTGCCGAACTTTTGGGACTTACAGGAATTCAACAATCAGAATAATGATGAATCCCTTTTCGAAGTCCAGTTTGAGATCCCCCCCGGCGGTACGCAAAGTTGGGGCGGCTTTGGTGTCGGAGCCGAATTAGCCTGGACGGATGGATTTGACATGCCAAATGAAATTGCCGGGACAGAATTTACCTATGGAAGCCCATCACTGTATTATTCTTACCAGGCAGGCGACACACGCAAGCTGGCGACGATAATTGGCCCCGGCGACCCGAATTTGAGCCCAGGAATTATAAAAGCATGGGGAGGTATCAAAGGCTATCCGACCGTAGTTGGTTACCCCGCCTACCCGGGATACCCTACTTTAGGCGGTGGATTTGGGGCATACCAGATGAGTGTTGATGCCCATAAATTAGATTCGACCGTTCCACTTGATGTTGCTGATTACAACAGATATACAGACCGTGCTGCGCCGATCGGAGCAGGAACCACATACCCAGGCGCGAAAAACCCCGGCCGTATTGGTCCTATTAATACCAACGGAAGTCTTGCTAATCCCGCAACGGGCAACCCCGACTCGTGGCCATGGTACGGAGATGGACAACCGCGGTCGGGCTTTTGTGATGAAAAACATTTTAGGGACCCTACATTAACCGGAGGCTCAGGCCCAGGTAATATTTTCGGCGGCCAAAACCAGGTACTGATGCGTTATGCAGAAGTTTTGCTTTCAAGGGCCGAGTGCAAGATCCGTACAGGTGATGTTGCAGGCGGTTTAGCAGATATCAAGTTGGTTAGAGACCGTGCATTTGGCGGTACTGCTCCTGCTCAATTTATTGACGGCCTTGACCCTGCAGGTAAGCCACGTGCAGCGACGACTGATCCTATGTGGATGGTATTAAGCGAATACAGGCACGAACTTAGCGCTGACTATTCGCTGATGTACTGCTGGCGCAGGGCTGGTAAAGATGCGGCTACCGGTCAGAACTATGATACTGAATGTGTTCACAATTTCAACCACGTGCCGGGTGCAGGACCGGATAACAATTCAAACAATTCATACTGGGCTTTTGGTCCAACATCTAATCCAACAAATAATCCGATTTTTGCGGGGGGTAAAGGTCTTGTCTATAATGACATACCTCCGGGACATGATATATTGCCGATTCCAACTGCTGCTATCGCGCTAAATCCAAACTTGAAACAAAATCCCGGTTACTAAAATCGGATATAAAACAGAAAGAGGCCGTCTCATAAGTAAAATTATGGGACGGTTTTTTTATAGTTTAAATTGCATATTTATACCCTAACTATTCCTTATCATGAAGAAATATCGCCTGGTTGCTTTATTGTTTTTACCGCTTATATCATCATAAATGGATAATTGCCGGTGGTAAGATAAAATCAGTTGGTGGCGAACAACCGGCGCTTCGGGATGGCGATATTTATTTAACCGAGCCCTACCGAAGACGACTAACAACATGTTTAAAATTAGCATCTTAACCCGGATGGTATTTTGTTCAAGATTAACAGTTGTGAAAAAACGGACTTTTGCAAAGGGCCAGTATAATTATTTTTCCCTGGTAATTATCTTAATTACTTGATTGTTAATAACTTAATTTTTTAGGGGATTGACATTTCTCACACCAATCACCCACATTAGCACACCCGGCGATCTAGGCTTGCAAGTAACTTTAGCCCTATATAATACGTCCCAACTTATTATATGTAAACCAAGATTTATAAACCAATTATTTTGATTATGCCTAAAAAACGCCATTTACACGTTTATCGGTTTTTTGATTTTTTCACCCTGCAGGAATGTTTTTACTCTAGAGTTTTCCCGCTTTAGGATAACCTCAATAAAAAGCCTTTTTGATATGAGCAGAGAATTGCACCGCCTGGCTTTTTGGCGGTACACCTGGTTGATACATTAAATAATATTGAACAACAAATTTCAAAACCAATAAAGACCACCCTATTAGATTATGACGAAAAACCGAGATTAAAAACCTAACAAACACCAAAAATGAACCAATTATTAAAAAACATTAAAATTCCTTTATAAGATGGATGAAAATTTACAAAGAAGAATGAAGTATGGTATTTCGTTATTTATAGCAAGCATGTTGCTATGTTTTTCAAGCTATGCACAAAGCCTCCGTATATCCGGAAAGATAACAAGTGCCGACAACGCTGATCCGATGATGGGGGTTAGCATTCAAGTCAAAGGGGCTTCAACCGCGGCCATGTCTGCTATTGATGGCAGTTATGTAATAACAGCAAAGCAGGGCGATATACTCGTCTTTAGTTATTTAGGTTATACACCTCAGCAAGTAACAGTTGGAAAATCCGACAAAATAGATGTCAAGTTGAGTTCAACATCCAGTAACTTAAACGAAGTGATTGTTATTGGTTATGGCAAACCAATACCCAGAAAAGACGGTACGGGTTCTATAAGTTCAATATCGGGGAAAGACCTGCGTCAAACCCAACCAACTACATTTGACCAGGCCCTGCAGGGTAAAGTTGCAGGCGTTGTGGTACAACAGATATCGGGCCAACCCGGCGGCGGCGTGTCTATTCAAATACGTGGTGTGTCGTCAATAACCGGCGCTAATGCGCCATTGTACGTAATAGATGGTATCATTATTCCACCGGTCGGCGATCCCGGGAATGGTTCTAATCCATTAAATTCTATCAATCCTAATGATATTGAATCGATAGATGTATTGAAGGATGCTTCGGCAACTGCCATATACGGTTCGCAGGCAACCAATGGTGTAGTTATTATCACTACAAAAAGAGGTAAAGCCGGTGCGCCGCAGATAGCTTATGATTTCTATGCCGGTTTCCAGGAAATAGCAAAGCGGATGCCTACGGTGAATTTGCCGCAGTTTGCGTCTATCATTAACGACCGGTCTGTTGCCTGGGGCTTTGATTTCAGGCCCCAATTTGCCAATCCTCAATATTTAGGCCCTGGTACCGACTGGCAAAGTGCATTGTTCCGGAGAGCGCCCGAGATGAGCCACGAAATTACTGTAAGCGGTGGAGACGACAAAACCAACTATTTACTGTCAGCCGGGTATTTTGACCAGGTAGGGATAGCCCTTGGCTCTGATTTTAAAAGATACTCGGTACGGCTGAATCTGGACAATAAAACAACTAAATGGCTAAAAATAGGGACAAGCCTTCAGTTGACGCATATTGATGAAAATGTAGCTGCGACCGGTCAAAGTGTAATCAATACCGCGCTAAGCGTTACCCCAGATATTGCGGTAGTCAACCAAGACGGCTCCTATGGTGGTCAAACCGACCCCAACGGTTGGGTAGCAGCTTTTCCCAACCCGGTGGCATTAGCAAAAATTATCAAAGACCAAAGAAAGAGGAATCAAGTATTCGGCAATGTGTATGCCGAAATACAGTTGGCAAGAGAACTGTCACTACGGAGTGAGGTATCCGGTAACTTCGATTTTGGTACAGAAGATAGGTTTTCACCAACTTTTAAATTTGGTAGAAATAACGTCAGCCAAAACTATGGTTCCACTTTTTGGAGCCAAAATATTTATATGGTAGTGCGCAACTTTTTAAATTACTATCATAATTTCAAAAATGTTCATATCGATGCTACAGCAGGGCACGAAGCGCAGGCGGGCACTTTCGGATATGTTAGCGCCGGGCGAAGGAATTTTGCCTCAGACAATGTACAGGCGATTGATGCCGGTGAATATACCACGGCCACGAACTCCGGCAATAATTCACAATCGAACCCTACCGGCGGCTCTGGACAGGAATCCTGGTTCGGCCGTGTCAATGTTTCATTGAAAGACAGATACACGCTAACAGGCAACGTACGGAATGATGGTTCTTCGAATTTTGCGCCTGCCAATCGTTGGGTTACTACCTATTCGGGTGGATTCGCCTGGAAAATTAATAACGAGGCATTTTTGAAAAATGTGAAGGCTGTTAATGAATTGAAACTTAGGCTTGGTTATGGGGTAACTAACAACCAGGGCATACCGGGCAATACCTATATAACCCAACTTAGCACGGTTGAAAGTAGCTTATCAGGTACAGCACAGTTTCAAAGCAATATGGCAAATCCGGATGTGAAGTGGGAAAAAACACATTATTATAATGCAGGAATTGACGCAACAATTTTTAATGGGCGGTTAAGTTTTACACTCGATGTTTATGACCGCGAAGTACACGGCCTCTTATTACAGGTGCCGCTTCCGGAATACTCTGGTACTGTAGCGGGTTGGGGGCCGGGGTCCATGCAAGCGCCTTATGCCAATGTCGGCTCGCTAAGCAACAAAGGGGTCGACTTCCAGATCAACTCTACCAATATTAGTTCTAAAAATTTTAGCTGGAAAACCGCTTTTACCATATCGCGGAATATTAATAAAGTGACCAGTTTAGGTGCTGGTGGAGCCCAGGCTAACTTAAGCGAGAAAACTTATCTTCCACAGGTTAACGACATAATTGAAAAAACAGTGGTGGGCCAGCCCATTGGCGAATTTTATGGCTATGTATTTGACGGGATTTTTTCAAAGCCAAGTGATTTTCAAACACATGCCCGGCCTGCTGACGCGAACGGTAAACCCTATCCGATTTCTGCCGCAGGTGGCGGTATCTGGTACGGCGACGCTATGTTTAAAGACCGGAATGGCGATGGTATTATCGACTCAAGGGACGAAACCTTTTTGGGATCGCCACTCCCAAAATTCCAGTACGGTATCAATAATACATTTACCTACAAAAATTTCGATTTGAATATTTTCTTCAGCGGCAGCTATGGCAACAAGGTATTCAATCAAATGGCTGTACCGGAAAACGATCCGCAAAATAATGGCACTTTTTTTACATCGGTATTAAACTATGCACATTTGGCTTTGGTAGATCCCAGCGGCTCTGCATCCGATGTTAACAATGTTTATGTTACCAACCCAAAAACAACGATTATAGGTTTGAGAAATGATAATACCAACGGTAATTTCCGTCCTAATAGTTTGATGTTTGAGGATGCTTCATACCTGCGTTGCAAAAATATTACACTAGGTTACAAGTTTTCACCAAACCTTTTGTCAAAAATAGGCGTGAATTCAGCTAGGGTGTTCGCTACTGTGGCTAATGTATTCGTAATTACAAAATATAAGGGCATGGATCCTGAGATAGGCTCGTGGAACCCGCTTCAGGCTGGATGGGACGGCGGTTATTATCCGCAGCCGAGGGTGTTTACCATGGGGGCAAACATAACCGTAAAATAATAAAACAATTATCGATTTAAAATATATGTTTATGAAATCAATTCACAAAATCATCATCATCCTGCTATTTGCAGCCGCAATAGCCGGATGTAAAAAGAGTTTTTTGGACCGTCCGTCCAACTCGCAGATCAATTCTGCTAAATTTTATAAAACCACTTCCGATTTACGGCTGGCTACGGCAAGCCTGTACGGCGGTGCCACCTGGTGGCAATTTAGCAATGAGGCCTGGATACAACTTGGCGACATATTGGCTGGTAACGGCAGTTTCCCGTATAATGGCGATTTGGTACAGCTTTTTACACGTACCGTTACCAGCTCAAATAATCTTGTGACCAATGGCTGGGTTGGCTTGTACAATTGTATAGCGCAATGTAATGGCGTTATTAATGCTATACAGCTATATGCGCCTTCGTCCATTTCGGTAAAAGACAAAAATGCGGCTATAGCCGAGGCAAGGTTTATTCGTGCCGTAGCTTATTATCACCTGGCGATTTATTTTGGAGACGTGCCAATTATCGAAGATAACAGCAAACTGCTAAAAAATCCGCTGCTTAACCGCAATATTGTTTCGGATGTCTATAAATTCGTTGCCAACGACCTGACTTATGCAGCAAATAATCTTCCAAAAACGGATGACAAAGGCAGGGTAACTACCTGGTCGGCACAAGGGATGCTGGGCAAGGTGTATTTAACAATGGCAGGTTTAGGCCAAAGTGGCGGGAACCGCGACCAGAAATTGCTTGACAGTGCCGCAAAGTACGCGGGCAATGTGTGTAATAATAGCAATTTAAAGCTTTTTGGGCAGCTTGATGCGAACCATCAAGGTTATTATGACTATTTCAGGCCGGTAAACAACGATAACCCTGAATCATTATTTTCTTTACAATGGGTTGGCGGCGTGGGTTATGGACAGGGCAACGCCATACAACTCTTTTTTTCGCCAAATTCAATACTTACCCCCCAACGGGGAGGCGCATGGGAGCCCCTGCAGCCAACCTACGATTTATACCTGAATTATTCGCATCAAGATTCCATACGCCGCAAAGCTACTTTTATGCTCACTGGGGATCGTTATCCGGAATTAGATCAAATCGATGGTGGTTATTATGCAACCGATCCGGGCTTGAAGAAACACGTCATTGGCACCGAAAAAGATAATGGTTTTCCATCAATGGATGCCTGGTCAGATATTGAACACAATACAATTCTTAGGTTGGCCGATGTGTACCTGGTGTATGCCGAGGCGCTTCTTGGGAATAATTCAAGTATTGCCGGTGGGGATGCCATTAAATATTTCAACCTGGTGCGGACAAGGGCAGGCGTAGATCCTGTTACGACGCTGGACGCTACAACACTGCGTAAAGAAAGAAGAATTGAACTTGCTTATGAAGGGCAATACTGGCCAGACCTGGTTAGGTTTTCTTATTATGATCCGGCTAGTGCCGTACAGTTCGTTAATAGTGCGGATGTTAATCATGCCCGTATTTCGTTTACTTATGACACGCTAACGAAAGTTGCTAAAAGGGATACTACTGCCCCGCCAACTGCGCTTCCTGCAACCATAAGTTCATTTAGGCTGCCAATTCCGGCATCTGAGATGGTCTCCGACCCCAAATTGTTGGATCCACCGGTACCTTATTATTAATTATTGGTTATTAATTATTAGTTATTAATTATTAACATTTAAAATATATTAACATGAAAAAAAATTTAGACATCCGCTTGTATTTATTGCCGCTATTACTGATGGTGGTGGCTTTATTGCCAGCTTGTAAAAAAAACACAGAGGGTTCTAACCCACCGGTAATTACGGCCGTTAGGACTTATGTTCATTCACCAAATGACACTGTTTTGACCAGTGCCGTTCCAACCAGCCAATGGGTTGTGATAACCGGGCAGAATTTAAAAACTACAACCCGAATAGAATTTGACGGTGTGCCCGCAACTTTCAATTCTGTATTATTTGCGGATAAAAGCCTCGTTGTGCAAATTCCCGGGATAAAGTATTCAACTGTTGACACCAGCAAGCTGTATACCGTAAAGGTTACAACAGCAGGGGGGGTCGCCACGTTTAATTTTAAACTGGGTCCGCCAGCAGCCGTTGTTTGGGGCCTTTCAGATGCATTTGCCGCCCCGGGCGATTCGGTTTATCTTTTTGGTGGGAATTTACTATTTGTAAAGACCTTGACGTATGCAGGACTCCCGGTTCTACACTTTAATACGACCTTGTCCGGAGACACTATTGGCTTTGTGATGCCGAGTGGAGTACAAAGCACCAAGCAGGTAGTAGTAACGACTAAAGGTTTTACGGCCACGTATACCATAACTACGAACCCTGTCATTTATGGCATTTCCTACGTTAATCCCAAACTTGGTGATTCGGTTTATATTTATGGTGCTTACCTTAAGGGTATCCAGTCAATTTCTTTTGGCGGTGCTACTATTACTAATTTCACAGAAGGGCCACGTGGCGCTTCTGTTAAGTTTTCGGCTCCAGATGAGAACAGCTACTCAAGTGGACCAGTGACCATTGTTACCAGTTCTGGAACGGCTGCTACTGTTAATAAAGTAAATACTCAAAATAACGATAAAGTAGGTCTTTTAGGAGATTTTGAGTGGGGTGATAATTTTGGTTTTGGCTGGGCGCCAAATGAAAATTTAAATGGGCCTTGGAACACTCACGAATTTGATGGTTCGATGGGAAAAGACTATAGTCAGTTTATGTCTATTGATAATCCTGTTTTAGCTGGCGGTGCAAGTGCGTTCTTCCCATTGGGTAGTTCTAATACGGGTAATCACTGGGTACCTGTGGCGAATATTACAGATCCTCCTGCAAACTGGGCTTTTCAATTTGACATAAGTGTGGCTAAGCCATGGAAAGGGGGTACTCTTCTTATAAAAACTAGATCTGCAGGTGACAAGTTTGTTGCGCGTTATGAGCCATGGAAAAATAGTAAGGCTGCTTTTCAAACGAAAGGTTGGGAAACCGTAACTATTCCTTTATCTGAATTCAGATCAACAGTTGACCAATTAGGGGATGGTGGATCACTTATTCAAATAAGCGATTTATTAGGGTCTACTGGTGCGGGTCCTTATGATATGTACCTTGAAAATTTCAGTACTTCGCCAACTGCAACTGGTTTTTATGTCGCTATTGACAATATTAGGTGTGTAAAAATTAAATAACCTACAGCCCCACGGCAGCAGTTGCTGTGGGGCTTTTTACCAATTGAAAACATTGGATTTGCTAAACGGAGCAGGATTTTAGAGCCACGAAATTAACAGTAAAAAGATCAACGTACAATTGAGCCTCTATCATAACGGGCGACAAAAAGATATCGTGCTGATATTTTTTAGTGCGGGGGATGTTTATGCAAAAAACAATTGGGAACATCGATACACGTACCTCCTGATGGAATTTCTGGGGATATGATGCAAGCCGTGATTTAGGTTATTTAAAACTTTCTATGTAATAGGTAGTTAGAATGAACCCACCTTGAAAGCGGTAAAATAAATGAATGTCAAATAACAAAGTGAAGAGGTTTAAACACCAATACCTAAAACTATTTGTACCAATTTTTTCAAACAAATAATGAACAATTTTTAAACAACAATTAATAATAATTTAAAACTCAAGTAAAATGAAAAAAATCGCACTATTATTTTTGGCTCTTACAACAGGGATATTAGCCAAAGCACAGCAAACTGTGTATTCCGAAAATTTTGAATCAAATGTTGCCTACGTTAGTGATGCCTATATGTATTCATTTGCACCATCTACAAAGGCAGGAACATGGAATGGTGGAGTAAATTTAAAAACCGCTGGTGATGCCAATATAAATTTGCGTCAAGGTTGGGGTAACGGATTTCTATTGAAAATAGAATTCAAAGGTGCTGCTGTTACCATACCTAATATCAATGTGGCTGGTTATACAAATTTAAAGCTGGCTTATAATTTTGTTGTTGAAGATGGAGGAGGTGCCGTAAAACCAAAAATTGAAGCAAGTATTGATGGCGGTGCTTCTTGGGTAACTCTACCTACAGTTGCCAGTGGTGGAGGGTGGAATGCAGAAACAAAATCGGTTGCTTTGCCTTCAGGAAATTATAAAACAATAAGCCTCAGAATGAATCCTAATACTGAGACTGCTAATGCTATAATGTTTGATAATTTTATAATTACTGGAACGAAGTAAGCCTGGCGACTGAATCGAACCAATCATGTGACAATTCAATTAAGGTTTATCCAAATTCTATTTGTTAACGAATTTAAAGGTGAAGCTGTAAATTCTGATCAACCATTTTGTGTTTCCATTTTCGATACACCTGGAATAAAAGTAGAGACAATAAAATTTTAAGCTAATTGTCAATGGGATATTCAATGAAATCAGGATTGTATATAGGTCAGATTGAAGGAGTAAGATCAAATTACTCAAAATCATTTAAGTTGGTTAAAAACTAATCATTGAATTTTTTATATGCTTGGCAGACACATTACTATTGAGCCAGACCGCAACGCCACTTTTGGAGAAGAGGATGTGATCGTTTCTGAATTCCAAAAAGATAAAACAGAAGTTTGTTGATAAAGGTATCCCTGTGGTGCTGGGTGAATATGGAACCTGGAGACGGACTCCTGACACCAACACGGGTAATCCTAAGGATATGCCGATGCACAAAAGGTCTGTGAATTACTGGCTAACTTATTCGACCAAAACTATGAGAGCGAATGGTCTTTTACCCTTCTGGTGGGAGGTAGGTCAAGCTTTAGACAGAAAAATAATATGGTTAAGGACCAGCGGATGTAAAATGCCATTGTTGCAGGATATAAGTAAAAAATAATGTTTGCGGATAGGAGAATGCCATTGATTATGGGCGAATTTATTACTGACCATCAATCTGTTAAATTAAAAGGATATCCGGCCGACCCGTTTTATTGCCGGTAAGTTCTTAGAGGTATTTTTTAAATTATTTAACAAAAGGCCAAAGCAAATAATGTGCTGCCGTTTTTATGGCCAGCAACGTATTTGACCGGGCAACTAATATTGCAGGAAGTAAGCAAATATTAGATTCGCTGAAAAAAGGTGCAGGGCTTAGATAGGCAGATTTAGTTAGTATAAACTGTTCCGTTAATACGCCTATTGTGGCTGAAGAAAAAATCCTCTGAACAGTATTGTTCAGAGGGCTCTTTTAAATAAAAATTAAGACAAAAATGAATAAAATGTATTTTTTTAGATCCGTAGTATTTCTTACTGCGATTATTGCGCTTTTGGCCTGCAAAAAGGCGAAAACTCCGACACCGGAACTCACGGTTAGCATGTCGACCATGATGTTTAAGCCTGATGGAGGAAGCCAGGACATTACCATTACCAGCAATGCCGACTGGAGCATAAGCAACCCTGCTTTTTCATGGCTGCAACTAAGTGCTACATCGGGCAAGAGCGGGAGTACGGTTATTCATGTAACAGTGACATCGCCAAATGGCACCGGGGCAATCCAGTCTGCAATTTTATACATAAGTTCACCAAACGGGCAGGCAAGAAGGGTGACCGTTACCCAGGCCCCCACCTTATACCCAAGTTATAACACCTCGCCCATAGCGCCGGACATGACCGGAGTGAACAGTACTGCCGTGCAACTTGCTGCAAAAATGGGAACGGGAATGGGAATGAATTTTGGCAATACCATGGACTCCGACATCGAAAATGCTTGGGTGGCTGGAAAAATTACCGACGCGCAGATAAAATTTGTAAAGCAAATAGGTTTCACTGCTGTACGGATTCCGATGAACTGGGTTTGGACTCATTTAAGTGATCGGAAAAAGGCAACAATTGACCCTGTATGGCTTGCGCGGGTGAAACAAGTGGTTGGATATTGTGTGAATAATTGTGTGTATGTGATAGTAAATGCGCACGCGGATCTTGGCTGGCTGGAAGATAATGTCAATGCCGTAAAGAAAGATTCCGTTAATGCGATGCAAAAGGCGATTTGGCAGCAGATTGCTACAACCTTACGTGATTATGATGAGCACCTTTTATTTGCCAGCACGAATGAACCCAAGGCTGATGATACCACGCAGATGGCCATACTCAATGGTTATCACGAAACATTCATCAATGCAGTTCGCTCTACCGGAGGCAGGAACAGTTACCGGGTGCTGGTTGTGCAGGGGCCTCACACTAATACTTCTATAACCCATACTTTGATGACTACTATGCCTCACGACCCGGTACCTAACAAGTTGATGCTCGAGGTGCACGACTATACGCCTTTTCAATTTACTCTAATGGATGCAGATGCAAGCTGGGGCAAGATGGTTTACTACTGGGGGGCTGGGAATGTTTCTACTATTGAGCCAGACCGCAACAACACCCCTGGAAATGGAGACGAGGCTGCGATCGCTGCTCAATACCAATTGATGAAACATGATTTTGTTGATAAAGGTATCCCTGTGGTGCTGGGTGAATATGCAACAATGAGGAGAACCGACCCCAACAAGCCTATGCCTAAGGATACGTTGATGCACAACAGGTCTGTGGATGACTGGACAAAATTTGTGACCAAATCGGCTAAAACGAATGGTATGCTGCCATTTTTTTGGGAGGTAGGGCAAATGTTAGACAGGGCTAATAATGTGGTAAAAGACCAGCGTATGTATAATGCCCTTGTGGCTGGATATAAGTAAAATTAATGTTGGATTAAAGCTTTTTCTGGAATAGCGGTACTATGAACAGATTACACAGTACCGTTTTCCGGTGAGCTAAACTTTAAAAAATTTAGCTTGACGTTTATGATTGGTATTGATTATGAAAAGATAAATTAAACTAACAAAAATGAACAATATAATAAATATGAAAAAGGGTGTTGGTATATTTTTAGGCTTACAATTCTTTTTCACATTCCTTTCTTTTTCCTGTAAGAAGAAACAGGTTGCGCCTCAACCTCAACCTCAATTCACTGTTTCTTCCGCGCAAGTTGTTTTTGAGTCGGAAGGAAGTAGTTCTAATGTTTCTATCACCAGCAATGGTAATTGGACAGCGACATCCAATAGCTCAACTATATGGTTCACGATAAGTCAGTTATCGGGAGGCCAGGGCAATGTTACGCTTAAATTAATAGCGGACGCTAACAACACGGGGGCTGGCCGCAAGGCGATAGTGACGATCAAAGCTTCGAATGGTGATACCAGGCAAATTCAAGTTTCACAACCAGATAATCAAGATCTGCTATCAAAATTCGCAATTGTTTCGCCGAAACTTCTCACCAATAGTGGGAATCCTCTATTAGATTTTATGTTTACGGCCGACCCAACAGCTATAGAATACAATGGAAGAGTTTACGTGTATGCCACAAATGATAATCAACAGTATTTGAAGGTAGGACCGGGTGGAACAAATAGTGCCGAGTCTATCCGTTCACTGGTCATGATGTCTTCGGATGATATGGTCAACTGGACTTATCATGGCCTCATAAATACAGCAAAGCTGGCACCATGGACTGCTTCGTCATGGGCGCCTTCAATTGAATCCAGAATGGAAGCAGATGGTAAAACGCATTTCTATATGTATTACTCCAATAACGCTTTTGGCTCAGCCGTGCTTACTTCCACCTCTCCCGTTGGCCCCTGGAAAGACCCATTAGGAAAGGCCATAGTCGACCACTCTGTCCCTGGTGTGGATGTCGATGTTCCATTCGATCCCGGCGTTGTGATTGACAAACAAGGTACAGGCTGGCTGGTTTTTGGCGGCGGAGCGAAAAAAACACCCTATATGCCGGGTAATGCCAGAATCGTCAAATTAGGAGCAGATATGATCAGTTTGGCCAGTAGTATTTCTCAGATACCCGCTCCTTATTTTAATGAGGCCAGCGACCTTAACTTTATCAATGGAACCTGGGTCTATACCTATTGTACGAATTGGGATAAACGCGATGTATGGCCTTATAGCAATATTCTTGCACCAACCGCATGCAACATATCCTATATGACGAGTAAAACACCCTTAGATTCGGGTAGTTGGAAGTATGGCGATAATTACTTTAAGAATCCTGGCGAACACCCGGTGGGTGATAACGTGGGTCCTTATACAAACAATCACTCTCACTTGTTCACGTTTCAAGGGAAATGGTATTTTGCTTACCATGCCATGTATTTACAAGATTATTTTAACACTAAGGGTGGTTTTCGTAATGTGGGTATCGAAGTAGCACCGATGGATACAACTAATGGCGTGAAAATCCCCATGATCAAAGCAACTTTTAAAGGTCCGGCACAAACTAAGCTATTAAATCCGTTCATTCTGCAGCAAGCAGAAACCACGGCAGGCACTTCGGGGCACGTTACGTTCGATACTGCTGGTATTGTGGGTAATATGGTTGCCATGGGACAAATAGATAAACAAGTTCTTATGGTCCGGGGAGCCGATTTTAGCAAACAGATTCCTGCCAAATTCGAAGCCCGGGTGAAAGGAACAGGTCAAATTGATGTTTATGTAAATAACCTTAAAGGCCCGGCTCTTATTTCCCTTAAATGTGATGCGAAGGACTGGGCTACGCTCTCAACGCAAATACAACAGAACATACCTAAAGGAGTAGGGAATATCTATTTTGTATTTTATGGAGAGGGTTTTTTGTTTGATGAATGGAAATTTGATTAAGTCCGGTTGTTGGTTTATTGATGCTATTTATAAGTAGATGTTCGATCAAAACGGGCTGTTACTGCCGATTTGGTGAAACCGTTAAGCCTTTCTTTTGGGAGCTGGAGGCAAATAAACGTTGATTCAGCAACCCGCGAATTATTAAAGACAATGACACTTAAAACTGCCAGTATCACGAATAGGAGTTTATTAGTGATACCGGCATGTTTCCACAAGTTCAAACTGATATAATATATTCAATTAGCTCTAAATAGTATTAAAAAAACAAGGAATATGGAAGATCAATTTACTTCAAAAGGGCCGGAACTAGATGAAAGTGAAATTAAAGCTTTGATAGAGAATTTTGATACTATTGGTATTTTGCTTAAGGAGCACCCTACTATCTTCAGTAACTCTATCTTAACGCCTGAATCGAAAAAAATGTGTAGCGAGGGCTTGGTTCTTATTAAGAAGTTCACTCAAAAATGTTTAGAACATTATGGGATGCGTTACCTTTCAAAATAAGATTAAAAAATAAAAAAACATCATGTTGATGAGGTCCGCCGGGTTTAAGATGGTCAGCATGCGCCACCTGGTCTTAAACAGTTATGACCTGTCTGAAGGTAAATATGATTTTCAATGGAAATGCCCGTTAGTCCTTTTAAAACAAGTGTAAAAAAACAATTAATAATATTGACTTTGATGATAAAAAAAATATTACCCATTTTAAGTTTGTGCCTGTTCTTGTTCACTGCAACAAGCATAAAAGCGCAAAACCCAATTATCCAAACCACATTTACAGCCGATCCGGCACCTATGGTGTACCACGACACCGTGTTTTTGTATACAAGCCACGACGTGACTACATCTTACGATTTCAATATGCAAGATTGGCGCTTATTTTCAACCATAGATATGGTGAATTGGACCGACAGGGGCGCGCCGTTATCGTTAAAAACATTCTCATGGGCAAATAAAGAAGCCTGGGCCGGGCAGTGTATTTTTCGTAATGGTAAATTTTACTGGTATGTGCCAATGAACCGGGCCGATGGCAAAGGTATGGCTATTGGGGTAGCCGTTGGCCCAACAGCCGAAGGGCCATTTATTGATGCCATTGGCCATCCCTTAGCTTATACTGGTCGTGGCGATATTGATCCTACGGTATTTATTGATACCGATGGGCAGGCTTATCTGTATTGGGGAAACCCACAGTTGTTTTATGTGAAATTAAATCAGGATATGATCTCTTATTCAGCAGAGATACAAACAGTGCCGCTTACAGAGCAAGGGTTTGGGAAACGTACCGGAAATTCCAACCGTTTTACCCAATACGAGGAAGGGCCCTGGTTTTATAAACGAAACAATTTGTACTATATGGTATATGCTGCCGGTGGTGTGCCGGAGCACATAGCTTATTCTACCAGTATGGGGCCAACTGGTCCTTGGGTGTACCGGGATACAATTATGCGCAGTATTAAAAAACACGGCGCATTTACAAACCACCCTGGGATGATAGATTACCATGGTAAATCCTACTTTTTTTATCATAACGAAGCTTTACCAGGCGGAGGGGGCTTTACAAGGTCGGTTTGTGTTGATCAATTTACTTATCAACCTGACGGTACAATCTCTATGATCACCCCGACTACCGAAGGCGTGACCGAAGCAGTAAGAAACCTGGATCCTTTTGTTCGTCAGGAGGCAGAAACAATAGCCTGGGAATCGGGTGTTAGTACCGCAACAGGTAATAATGGAATATACGTAACAAATATAGATAGTGGTGATTATATTAAAGTACGAAGCGTCGATTTTAAAAGAGACGCAAAGTCATTTTATGCGAATGTGGCAGCAAATACTGATGGAGGTAAAATAGAGATACACATTGACAGTCCCACCGGTTTCTTACTGGGCACTTTATCCGTAAAAAGCACAGACGGTTTGGAAATATGGGGAACCCAATCTGTTGCGGTTAACAAAGCAAGTGGTATTCACGATGTGTACTTTGTGTTTAAAGGTGGCCAGGGGCATTTGTTTAATTTCAACTGGTGGAAATTCAATTCGAAATAAATAAGGGCTTAAGAATTTACTTAATATAAGGAATAATCGAAGTCGATGAATTTCGATGAAGTCGATAAAGTTGGGCTACCCCGTGAAAAAAACGGTGCGCAGGAGAAAATACTGGATTTCAGGCGTTCTATTTCAGACGAAGTAACCAGTCTGCCAATGTTTGAGTGCAATCCGAATAATGGAAATGCCCCGTTGGTCTTTAAAATAAGTGTAAAAAACACAATAAATAATATTAAATTTCACGATGAAAAAGTTATTATCCATTTCAAGTTTGTGCCTGTTCCTGTTCACTGCAACAAGCGTAAAAGCGCAAAACCCTAAGCTTACGCTTGATTTAACTAAACCCGGCGCAAATGTAAGTCCGCAACTGTATGGGTTGATGACCGAAGAGATTAACCATTCGTACGACGGTGGTTTGTATGCTGAGCTGATAAAAAACAGGATATTTAAGGACAACCCAAATACGCCGGAAGCATGGAGCCTGATCAAGGAGGGTGGCGCAAAGGCCACAATTCAATTAGTTGCCGCAAACCCCGGCAATGTACCCGTCGATCAGCAGCGCCAGGCAATTAATGGCGCGTTAACTACTTGTTTAAGACTTTTGGTGGATACAGGCGGTGGTAGGGCAGGTATTGCAAATGAAGGTTATTGGGGCATACCTGTTTTGCCTAATACAACTTATAACGCTTCTTTTTATATTAAGGGTACGGACAACAAGCCATTCCCGCCCCGCCCCTGGGAGCCCAAGCCTACAGTTACTGTTCCGGTAATTGCTGATAATACCGCCGGGCCGATAACCGTAAGTATAGAAAGTAATGACGGTAAAACGATATATGCTTCGGGGACTATTAATTTGGTAAAAAGTAGCTTTTGGAAAAAATATGAACTTAAATTAACAACAAGCGCTGATGTTAAACCAACATCTGATGCCCGTTTTGTTATTTCTACTAACCGCACCGGTGTTTATTATTTTAACCTCGTCTCTTTATTTCCACCAACTTATCATAACCGCCCAAATGGAAACCGGATAGACATAATGAAATTATTGGCTGATATGAAACCACGGTTTTTACGTTTTCCCGGCGGTAATTTCCTTGAAGGCCCAAAATTGACCGATGCATTTCCGTGGAAAACTACTTTGGGCGCGCTTGAAAATCGCCCCGGTCATATTGGCTCATGGGGCTATCGCCCTACCGACGGAATGGGCTTACTTGAGTTTTTAGAATGGTGCGAAGACCTGAAAATGGAACCACTGCTTGCTGTTCATGCCGGTTATTCACTCGACGGCGACCATGTGGACGCAGGCCCGCTTTTAAAGCCATATGTAGATGATGCGCTGGATGAAATTGAATATGTTACGGGCGATGTACACACCTACTGGGGCGCTAAGCGCGCAGCAGATGGCCACCCGGCACCTTTTAAACTCAGCTATGTGGAAATTGGAAACGAAGACGGGTTTGACGACTCTGGCAGTTACAATGGACGTTTTGCCCAGTTTTATGATGGCATTAAAGCCAAATATCCTAACCTTCACTGTATTGCAACCATCGGCGGTAAGGACTGGCTTGGGACCAGGGGCAAATTAACAATTCGCAAGCCCGAAATTGTAGATGAACATTATTACCGCAATGCCTGGGAAATGGAAGAGGACGCGGCACACTATGATAACTACGACCGCAATGGATATAAAGTGTTTGTAGGTGAATGGGCAACAACGGAGGGCAAGCCAACCACCAATTTGAATGCTGCCCTCGGTGATGCCGCGTGGATGACCGGTATGGAACGTAACTCAGACCTCGTTATCCGCTCATGCTACGCGCCTTTATTTGCAAATGTAAATAAGGCTACCGCAACCGCGCCGAAAGCATGGCAATGGGAGTCAAACCTGATAGGTTATGATGCATTGACGAGTTTTGGTTCGCCCTCGTACTATGTACAAGTAATGTTTAATAGTTATATCGGCGATAAGGTAGTCCCTGTATCCGGCATCAATATTCCTACCCAAACTAGGCCTGCCACTAAGCAGGACAGCGCGGCGAACAACATGCCCAAACCTATACCAGGCATGTTTTATGTAGCCACCCGGGACGCCAAAACGGGAAAACTGTTTCTTAAAGTAGTAAATGCAACAGGTAAACCCCAATCGGTTGATATCGATTTAAATGGTGCCGGAAAGTTATCGCCAGAGGGTACCCTGGTAGTAATAAAAGGCGATAAACCCGAGGACACGAATACGATCAGCGATCCCCAAAAAATAGTTCCTGTTACCAGTAAGGTAAACGGGATCAGTAAAAAATTTACACGAACATTCGATGCCTACTCGGTAAGCGTACTTCAAATAAATACATTAACTAAGTAATTAAAACCAGGTAAGAATACCAGGACAAAAAAACAAATGTCAATATGAGAAATACGATTTACAGGTTATGGATGACGGCCTTAATTATCACGATTTTAGTGCCGTGTTTATACGCACAAAAAGCCACCAATCCCATTATTTATGCAGACGTACCGGACATATCAATAGTACGCGTAGGCAATAGCTATTACATGAGCAGCACAACGATGCACATGAGTCCCGGTGTACCGGTTATGAAGTCGAACGACCTCGTGAACTGGAAGACGGTGGGTTATGCATATGATACTTTAGGAAACGTTGATGCATTAAATCTCACAAATGGCAAAAACGCATATGGGCAGGGGGCGTGGGCAAGTTCTATTCGTTTCCATAATGGCACCTATTATGTAAGCACATTTTCTGCAAATACCAATAAAACGCACATTTACAGTACTAAAAATATCGAAAAAGGTCCGTGGAAAGCCATGTCATTTGCCCCCGACCTGGGTGATCACTCCTTGTTTTTTGATGATGACGGAAAGGTTTATATGATCAGCGGGAGTGGAGATTTAAGGTTAGTTGAATTAAATAAGGACCTTTCCGGTATAAAGCCTGGCGGAACGGACCAGGTTATTATTAAAAAGGCAAACGTGCCTTCGGGCGGCATTGGTCTCGGTCCGGAGGGCTCTCAGCTGTTTAAGATAAACAACAAATATTATCTTTTCAATATTACATGGCCACCGGGCCACGTACGCACTGTTATAATCCACCGGGCAGATAAAATCACCGGCCCGTACGAAGGGCGAATTGGCCTACAGGATCTGGGCGTGGCGCAAGGCGGATTGGTTGAAGCGCCAAATGGGACATGGTATTCTTATTTGTTCCGTGATTATGGTTCGGTGGGCCGTATTCCCTATTTGGTTCCTGTAAAGTGGGAGGATGGATGGCCCGTTTTGGGCACCAACGGCAAAGTGACCGATACACTCGACCTGCCAGCCAGTAAAGGTTTGATCCCGGGCATCGTCGCGTCAGACGATTTTACCCGTAAAAAAGGCGAACGGGCATTACCACTGGTTTGGCAATGGAACCATAACCCTGATAATAGTTTGTGGTCTGTTACTGCCCGGAAAGGGTATTTACGACTCACCACAGGCAGGATTGACACCGATTTCGTGATGGCACGAAATTCATTGACACAACGCACTATCGGCCCGGTATGCTCCGGGACAGTTTCGCTCGACGTTTCTAATATGAAAGATGGTGATTTTGCGGGTTTGGGTCTTTTGCAAAAAAATTACGGGTTGGCAGGTGTCAAAATAACCGGGAATAGCAAAGCTGTCGTCATGATCAATGCAAGCACCGGAAAACCTGTGGAAGCACAAAAAATCCCGTTAAACCAAAAGGTAGTGTACTTTAAGGCGGAATGCGATTTTACAAACAGAAAAGACGTGGCAAATTTTTTTTATAGCCGGGACGGGAAAACGTGGATACCATTGGGTACACAATTAAAAATGGCCTATACCTTCCCGCATTTCATGGGCTATCGTTTTGCTTTGTTTAATTATGCTACAAAAAATATAGGGGGATCGGCTGACTTTGACTTTTTTCATATAACAGATTCCATTTCCCCGGAAAAATAAAGCCTGTTAATATTAAATAGCGAACTAAAAAATTAAAAAAAAGCGCACTTGTTTTTATTAACTACCTTTTTTTGCCCAGCGAGAAATGAAATTTAACCAGTTAAACAAATAAATCGGTCCAAACCTGTTTTATGAAAAAAACTCTAGATTATTTATTAGGCATTCTGACATTAACAAGAGGCAGTAAGCAAGAAATTGCTGATTTAAGCGTAAAACCAGTTATTACAAACACTAATAAGTCGTTCGACGCAACCAGTTACGTATTATTTACAATATAAATCTCATATCGATGACCATAACTTGGAAAATTTTAACTTTTTTAATAGTATTTAGTTTTTGTACATCAATAAAGGCGCAAAAAAGGAATGTTGCGCTAACCCCCCCCATGGGATGGAACAGTTACAATTGTTACGGTATGACGGTTCATGAGGATGAGGTAAAAGCAAATGCTGATTACGTTGCGCAAAACCTGAAGGCGCATGGCTGGCAATATATAGTGGTGGATTTTTTATGGTCCTTTGATAGCCGAAGTGGCGACCCGTTTCAAAAAAGACTTAAAGATGGCTCATATAGCCCCTGGCTGGCAATGGACAAATGGGGGCGTTTAACCCCTGATACAATTAAGTTTCCGTCGGCATCTGGAGGTAAGGGGTTTAAGCCATTGGCTGACTATGTCCATTCGCTGGGGTTGAAATTTGGTATTCATGTAATGCGTGGCATCCCACGCCAGGCAGTATGGGCAAAATCACCCGTAATGGGCACTAATGGCATAACTGCTGATATGATAGCCGATACTAATTCAAAATGCGCCTGGATGAACCACATGTATGGCCTGAATATGGCTAAACCCGGTGCGCAGGAATACCTGAATTCAATATTGAAGTTATATGCCGCTTGGGACGTTGATTTTATTAAGGTTGATGACTTATCGGCTCCTTATAGCATTGCGGAGATTGAGGGCTATCGGGAGGCAATTGATAATTGCGGCAGGGACATCGTGTTCAGTACATCACCGGGGGCTACGCCTATTTATAGAGCCGATAACTTAAAACAAAATGCCAATATGTGGCGGGTGGCCAATGACTTTTGGGACGAGTGGCCCGCAGTATTGCAAATGTTTAATTATGGCAAACAATGGGAAGGCGTTGGCGGGCCCGGCCATTGGCCCGATTGCGATATGTTACAGATAGGCAAGTTGTCAAAACGGGGCCCTGTAGGTCCCGAGCGTTATAGCAAATTTACAAAAGACGAGGAGTATTCGCATATGACATTTTGGACCATCTTCCGCTCCCCGTTAATTTTTGGCGGCAACCTGCCCGAAAACAGGGAACAGGAATTGACACTGCTTACAAACGATGAGGTGATAGCCGTTAACCAACATGGGACCGAACCGCGCCAGTTATACAAAACTAATGATGCAATGGTTTGGTATTCGCACGTGCCCGGTAGCAAGGATATTTATGTCGCTTTATTCAACCTGGCGGCACGATCGCAGGATGTGGATGTAAACTTTGCCCAGCTTGGCCTGACAGGAAAGGTAGCCGTTCGGGACCTTTGGGGAAAAAAAGATGTCGGTACCTTTAAAGAAGGATATAAAAAAACAATCAATAAACACGGGGCCGCTTTGTTAAAACTATCGTTACTAAAACAATGAAAATAAACAAACGGATATTTTACACTGTTCCACTTTTTTCAAACATCCGGTTATGCCCAGGTAACCTTGCCAAAAGTGTTTGGCGACAATATGGTTTTGCAAAGAGGCATAAAAATTCCTGTTTGGGGAAAAGCAACTCCTGGTTCTTTGATTATTGCAACGCTTGGTAAAGCAAGCACAAAAGTAAAAACTGATAAAGACGGCAAATGGATGTTGCATTTTTCGAAGTTTAAGGCAGGAGGCCCTTATGATCTCAAAATTTTTGAATCAGGAAAGCCGGAATCCGCCATCAAATTAAAAGGAATTCTTATAGGAGATGTCTGGCTGGCCTCCGGACAATCCAATATGGAATGGCAGGTACAACAAGCGCAGGATGCTCCAAATGAAATTGCCAAAGCAAATTTTCCCCAGATCCGCTTTCTTCAGGTAGAACATGATATTAAAGTAAGCCCTCAATCTGATTTTTTAGCCGGTAAGTGGAAACTATGCGATACAAATAATGTAAAGCAGTTTTCTGCCGCGGCCTATTATTTTGCCCGTAAAATACATAAAGAGCAAAACGTACCAATTGGTATTATTCAAAGCACCTGGGGAGCAACGCCGGTACAAACATGGACAAGCCGGGAAATGCAGCTTACATCACCTGCTACCAGGGCAAAAATGCTTGCAGGTGATACGCTGACTCAAAATGATGTTGTAAAAGACAGCTTAAATATGATACGGTTTTGGGACATCGTTTATCATCCGCAGGGCAGTTCTGATAAAATTGTTCCATTACCAGGATATGACGACTCGGGTTGGACGTCGGTTGAGATGCCCCGCATGGTTAAAGATTTTGGGATTGGAAAATATGAAGGGATGATGTGGTTGCGCAAGAAGGTTGTGCTGCCACCGTCTTTTACGGGAAAACAGGTAATACTCAATATTGGCCGCCCCGAAATGAATTACTCCCTTTATTTTAATGGTGCCGAAATATGTAAAACGATTTGGAATAGCAATCCAAAACAATTTTATACTATACCTGCCAGCCTGGTTAAGAACGGGGAAAATACCATTTGCATCAGAATAGCTATGCTGTGGGGCGGTGGCGGACTCAACCCTCCGGCCGAAAATATTTATATTACCGATGACGTTGCTAAGGTTTCTTTGGCGGGAAATTGGTTATATAAAAAAGATGTTGAACCAGCTTTGCCTCAAATTCGCAATTACCAAAATTATTCCGCATTGCTGTTTAATGGCATGATTAATCCGTTAATTCCTTTTGGGATCAAAGGGGTTATCTGGTACCAGGGCGAGGCAAATGATACGGAGGCTTACCGCTATAGGGAATTATTCCCTATGCTGATCAATGACTGGCGACAACACTGGCACCAGGGTAATCTTCCCTTTTTATATGTACAGTTGGCTAACTTCAAAAAAGTAAATCCGCTTCCTGCTGAAAGCGAATGGGCTGAATTGAGAGAAGCCCAAACACTAACGCTGTCACAACCCAATACAGGCATGGCTTGTATAATAGATATTGGCGATGCCAACAGTATTCATCCGTTAAACAAGCAGGAAGTTGGACGCAGGCTGGCGTTGATAGCAGATAAAAAGGTATATCATAAATATGTTATCGCTTCGGGGCCTCTGTATAAAAACTATGTTATCAAGGGAAAGGACGTCATCATAACTTTTACCGATACAGGTGCGGGACTTGCAAACCGCGATACAGCCTCACTAAAAGGATTTGCAATTGCCGGAGATGATAAAAAGTTTTATTGGGCGTCTGCCAGGATCGAAGGTGATAAGGTAATTGTGAGTTCGGATAAGGTAGATGTTCCGGTGGCCGTACGCTACGCCTGGGCGGACAACCCGGTTTGTAATCTCGTCAATAAAGAAGGGCTACCAGCCGTACCATTCAGAACAGACAAATGGAAGGGGATTACCCAAAAGTGATTTGGTTTACTAACCCCAAAATGGCGGGTTGAGGAAAACAGCAAAAGCACTCAATAGCATAACTGTAAAAATTTGTAAATGAGCAAAGTAATGAATTTCATGGCAGTAATGCCATTTATAATGTTGAGTTTTCTGGCATCTGCACAAACTACCCGAGGTAAAAAAGGGGATAGTTATTTTACTAATCTCATCTTTAAGGAAGATTATCCTGAGCCAAGTATTTTAAGGGACGGTGGAGGGATGTACGAGGAAGGCAGCGATCAGTATAATTATCAACGGGGCGGATAAAAGCGGCCTGTAAGCTATGCTGGATGCAGGCGAAGTTGAGGATCTTTTTCCGGTTTGGAAGTATTTGTAACATGGTTAACCGTTTAATTTATCCTTTAAAAAGACGCTCGCCTCCTGCATCGCTTGTTCTCCCATCGACCCCATTCTGAAAAATCCGTGGATATTTTCGTAATTTTTATAAACTGTGAGCACGCCTGCCTTTTGCAATCGATCTGCATAGGCTTTTTCCTCATCTCTTAAGGGATCGTAGTTGCAGGTAAAAATCATGGCCGGAGGCAGGTTTGAAAAATCTGCCGAACGGAGGATCGATGCTGCTTCGAACAGGGTAGGATCAGTCACATAATTGTCCCAAAACCATTGCATGATTTCCGCAGTAAGTACATAGTCTTTCCCGTTTTCCTCGTAAGACGGATGATGGGCGCTGTAATGACCTGTCACAGGGTAGGTTGCAAACCTTATAAGCCGCATAAAAATAGGCGCCTCCATCTCACCTGAAGCGCCATAATCAAATCAACTCAATCACTGAATTTCAATCTGTGTTATCTTAATGCCCTGCTTTTTTCCAAATTGACTTTAATGGCAATAATTTCAAGTTTTTAATAATCGCGCCTTTGCTGTTTTGAATTTGTAATTGAGTAAAGGTTTTGTGCGGGAAAAAGATACTCGTCATTGCAGCTAATCCATTATCTGCAAACAATTCAACTGACGATATATCAACCACCAATTCAATATCGGACGACGAGGTATTGCCGGTTAGCCGGGGGGCAAACGCTGTTTTGGCAAATTCGCGGTTGAAATCAATTTTTCCTGATTTTGCCCTGTCTATATAATATTGTTTTTTAGAGTTATCGTAGCCGATAATCAATTTCTCCCCCTCATCATTTGAAAGTATTACCGAATAATCATTGATCTTATTGATTTTGAATTTTATGATGAACTGATCCGGGATGCGTTTAACGCTTTTTCCTGTTAACACGCTATTGTTTACATCTACAGGTGCGCGTTCAATGCCGGCTAACTCTTTTACGGGGTTAGATGTTACCAATATCTTACCATTTACCTGTTTTAGCCCAAGCTCCTTGGGAATGGTCATTGCATTGCGCCATTTTTGTGTGGGCACTTGGTTGGCATATTGCCAATTGCTCATCCAGCCTAAAAATATTTTACGGCTGCCGGTATTGCTCCACGTAATGCCCGCATATTCATCGGGACCGTAATCGGCCCAGCGAATGTCATTATCGATGGTAGTAAACTTATTGCCATCAAATTCGCCGATAAAGTATTGTGTAGCCGATCCCCCATTAGGGCCGCCAGGATTAAGGTTTACGATCAATACCCAATAAGTTTTGCCATTTAATTTTAAAGCAAACAAATCAGGGCATTCCCATACTCCGCCGTGGGCACCAATTTCTTTACCAAATTCACTTTCTTTTTTCCAGTCTTTCAGGTTAGGTGATGAATAGAACGTGATATGGTCAAGTGTTGCCAATGTCATCACCCACTTTTTCTCTTTGGCATACCACATTACTTTTGGGTCACGAAAGTCCTTAATTCCAGGATTCTTCAAAACCGGGTTGCCGCTGTATTTTGTCCAGGTATTACCTTCATCTAAACTATAGGCCAGGCTTTCATTTTGAAAATTATTTTTGCCTTCTTTCTCTCCTTTCGGGTCGTGGTGTGTAAAAATGGCTACTAAAGGGGTTTTACCATCCTTGCCAAAACCGCTGGTGTTATTGGAATCGACAACTGCGCTGCCTGAAAAAATATAGCCCAGACTATCGGGGTATAGCGCAATAGGCAATTCCTTCCAATGCATCAAATCCTTGCTTACGGCATGTCCCCAATGCATCGGCCCCCAAATAATATCTTTTGGATAATATTGAAAGAACAAATGGTAGGTGCCTTTATAATATACCATTCCATTTGGATCGTTAGTCCAATGTTCCATTGGAGAAAAATGTACCTGTGGCCGATGGGCCGCCTGGTAAGGTTTACCAGCCAACGTTTGTGCCTTTGCAAAATGGCAGATAAAAATTCCCGACACTAAAAACAAAACAGTACTTATTTTTTTCATGATAATTTTTTACTAAAGTATAGCCAAGCTTTGATAATGATTGCAATCTGAATTAAAGTGTTTTCCTAAAGAATCATGTTTTAAATTAACGGGCATCCAATAGGTTATGTTTAGCCAGCTGCCCGTTAATTTTTATCTAATATCCAGGATTTTGTTTATATAAACCGTTGGTAAATAGAATCTCGGATTGTGGAATCGGAAGGTATTCATCCCGTCCGGCAGTGAATTTGGCTGTAGCTAAAAATGTTCTTCTAACTTTTTCAACATTAATATAGTCGTTCAAAGTTTGTTCCGCAATTCCCCAGCGAACCAGGTCAAAGAAACGTTCACCTTCGGTTGCAAACTCTAAACGCCGTTCCCATTGCAGGGCTTTACGCGCGTAGGCCTGAGTCCAGTTAGCTGCGGTGTACGGCTTCAGGTTGTAATTTGAGGGGAAAGTGCCATCCAGTTTTTTTAGTCTGCCGGTACTGGCAGCTGCCCTGGCCCTGATCTGGTTAATTAATGGCAGCGCGTTTGCCTGTTGCCCTAATTCAATATAGGCTTCAGCTTGCATTAATAAAACATCATCATATCTAATGATATCATAATTTTTTGCCGATCCCATAAATGGCCCCAGTTTAAAATAGGATGCGCTTGTGGCCAGTTGCTGGTTACGCATGGTATGAAAGTTACCGTATACACCCGGATCGCGCACCCAGCTATTGCTAAATGGTTTTGTGTTATCGTACTTATAAGGATGTCCGTCAATACCAACGGTATGATCCAACCTTACATCGACTGATGCTGCCGACAAATTTGCTATACTGTTGTTAAAAGTGTCGAAATTTGGCAGTCCGTTTGCATCGGTTGTAAAGGCATTAACAAGGTTCTGACTGGCTGCATGAAAACCGCAGCAGCCGTATTGTGGCGCCCCATGGGGATAATTCAAACCATCTTCAAAGTTCATGCGGCCTGCAGTTGTTCCGTCGTTGATCGTAAACTGTATGGCGAATACCGACTCTGGTCCGTTTTCTGTTTCAGGTAAAAAATCATCAGCAATATCAGGGCTCAATGAATATTTACCGGAAGTAATAACAGCCTGTGTAAGCGTAACTACCTCCTGTAACCTGGTTTGATTAATATTTACCACGTGGTGGGTAGCGTCTTGTTCATATGCCTGGTATAATTTTAATTTGGCTAAATATGCCTGGGCAGCTAATTTATTAGCTCTGGCTAATTCAGGCTGAGTATCCGGAAGATTGTCAACGGCGTACTGGAAATCGGCGGCAATTTTGTTCCATGCGTCGTTATTTGATAAAGTATTCGAAACCTTTAGTATATCATCGGCAGTGGCATTTTCATCGAAAATTGGTATGTTTTTATATAATAATTTCATGGTAAAATAACTGTGTGCCCTTAAAAACCTCAGTTCGGCCAAACGTGTTTTTTTGTTAGGGAATTCAGCATCGGAAAGTGAATTAACCGCTCTAAGGGCCACATTTGCTCTTGATATAGATTTGAACAGGTTTTTCCAGGTCCGGGATACAAAGGCATCCATTGATGGAGTAACAAGGTTATAATGCTCCATAGCATCAATTTCGCCCACGTCACCGGTGCCGCCACCGCCCTTGTAAGCATCGTCTGAACGTACGCTGCCATAAGCCCATTTGCTGTAAATTGGCCCTATCATATCACCATTGCCAATTGCTGCATACGCCGCTGTTACTAAACCCTCTATTGCTGTTGGCGACTTTAAATCTGACGAAGACAGCACCCCTTTTGGAGTATAGTCAAGTGCTTTTTTACAGGAGCCCAAAATTATCAGTCCCGATAAAATTGTTGTTATAAATATTTTCGTTTTCATATCGAATATTTTTTAAAATGATGCATTAATGCCAAAACTGAAGATCTTGGGAATTGGAACCTGGTCGAGGCTTTGCCGTTCGGGATCGGGACTTAAATATTGATTGCTTTTGAAAGAAAAAATGTTCTCTGCCATAGCGAACACCCGTATGCTTGTGAAAATTGCTTTCGGTACTATACTATATCCGATTTGGATATTCCTCATTTTGAAATAGGATGTGTTTACAATGAAATAGTCAGAAGTTCTTCCTTCATTATTATTATCCTTCAGTGTAAGCGCCGGTATACTTGTATTTGTATGCTGCGGAGTCCACGCATTAAATACCCCTGGTCCAACATTTTCTCTGCTGTGCATCAGATTGTTGTAAAAGGTATAAGGATCAAATCCTTTTCTGCCGGCAACACCCGATCCAAATATCGACATGTCAAACTTTTTATAAGTCACATCGATTCTTGCGCCATACTCCAAAGCTGGTAATGTAGTCCCGATCCAGGTCTGATCGTTGGCATCAATTTTATTATCATGATTTATGTCGACATATCGAATTCTTCCTGGCCCTGCACCAATTTGCGTTGGTGCAGCGTCTACTTCGGCTTGGGACTGGAAAAGACCGGCAGTTTTATATCCAAATATGTCAAACTGCGAATGCCCGATAATCGTGTTGCCTATGTTACCGGCATAAGCGGGCCTGACATTCTCTGGTAAGTTTGTGATCTTGTCTCGAAAATGCGAGAAATTTAAAGTCAGGTTGTAGTTAAAGTCGCCTCTTTGCTGTCCGTGATAAGTCATTATTAATTCCCAGCCCTTATTACTCTTTGATGCGCCATTAACTGTTTTAGATTGTCCCTCACCTAATGCGGATGCAACGGGAGGTGTAATTAAAATGCCGGTGGTTTTCCTGGAGAAGTAATCAAATGAACCAGATATTTTGGCATTAAATATGGTGAAATCTAAGCCGGCATTTATTTCGTCGGTAGTTTCCCATTTAAGCCCCGGATTTGCCGCTTGGGTTTGAACAAAGCCGGAAGGTAATGAACCAGTGTTGGCACCCGTTAAAGAATAAGCAGTTCCAATATTCATATACTGCTCCCAAAAGCCTGGCGTAAGTTGGTTTTGAGTCGTTCCATATCGCGTATCATAGAGGGCGAAACGGGATAAGTCACCAATCTCCTGGTTACCTACCCGGCCTACACCCAGCCTTGTTTTTAATTCAGAGAAAATTCCATTATTTTTCATAAAACCTTCCTTGTCGATTCTCCATCCGGCTGAGGCAGCAGGGAAAATACCGTACTGGTTGTCGGTACCAAATCTTGAGGAGCCATCACGTCGAACAGTGACAGAGGCCAGGTATTTACCCGAATAACTGTAATCAAGGCGTCCAAATTCAGAAAGCAATCTATTTCCGAGTGAGGCGCCGGTAACAGTGGTATTACCTGTCCCTGCATTTAAGGTGAAATAATCTTCAGTCTGCAGGGCGAAACCTTCTTTTTTAGTTGTTTGGAAATCGGTGAACGTTTTAACGTATTCTGTTCCCACTAAAAATTTGAAATGACTATTGGCGTTCAAATCAAGGTTATACCTGATTGTATTTGAGAGGGTGGTACTTAAATAGTGGTTTTGATCAAAAAACAAACTGTTGGTAGTACGGCTTAAAGCACCTTCGGTAAAAGTTGGTGTAATTATCTTATTCAAATAGTTTGCATTGTCTGCACCGTAATTTGACTTAATAAATAAATTCTTAATTGGCTGAATTTCAACGAAAACATTACCAAATGTGTTTAAACGGTTTGCGTTATTCCATTTCGCCAGGTCCTGCATGTGCAACGGATTATTGCGGTCAGAATACCCGGCACCCAACTCACCAGCATAGGTGGTTCCGTCTTTTTGATACACCGGAATAGTAGGCGCTAATGTAACTGCCAAAAACGGTGTCGATGCACCACCGATGTCGTTAGTTGTCAGGGTTTCATTAGAATTAGTTATTTTTAGGTTAACACCAAAAGTGGCTTTATTGTTAAATGCATGAGAGAATGCGTTGATGCTGCCTGTAGTGCGGGCGTACCTGGTAAATTTAACAAGCCCGTTATTACTAATATGACCAAAATTAATTTGGACCGAAGAATTTTTATTACCTATTGAAGCTGTTAAATCGTTATTAGTAACAACTGCCGTTTTGTATAAAACACTTTGCCAATCCGTATTACCCGACGGGGTGTTCTGGTCGCCTCCTACAAATGGTTTTTGCGAAACACTATTTAGTACCGGATTTTGATAGTTATTATTCCAGTCAAAAGTATATATATCACCGTAACCTGCAGCAGGATCCTGCCCATCATTTACAGAGGCCTGCCATAGCGCTTTGCCCCGATCCGCTGAACTTAACATTTTGAACCTTAAAGACTTTTCAGATTCAACCGACGTGCTGTTATTTAACTGGAACTGGACCTTATCCTGGGTATTACCACCGTTTTTAGTCGTAACGATGATAACGCCATTTGATGCACGTGAGCCGTAAATTGATTCCGCTGACGCATCTTTCAGCACCTGGACAGATGCTATATTTGCCGGTGATAGATTCTGAAATACTTCCGGCCTGGTAGTAGGTATCCCGTCGATAATGTACAAGGGATTGTTATTTCCTAATGTATTTGCTCCGCGGATTAATATTCTGCTTGTGGCCCCGTTAACTGATCCATCTTTTTCAATATACAATCCGGCAACCCGGCCTTGCAAAGCCTGCATGGTATTACCTGAGCTGATATTTTTAACCGGGGCTAAGTCAACAATAGAAACAGAACCTGTCAGGTCCTTTTTTCTTTCGGAGATATAGCCTGTTACCACAATTTCGTTAAGGGTGTTGTTTGAATCTTTAAATTGAATTTGCAGTGTTTTTGTATCCGGTATAACAATGACGGAGATCGATTTTGCGCCGACATAAGAAACTGTTATTGTCTGGCCATTTTCAGCTGCTATCTGAAAATTTCCGGATGCATCCGTAGTTGTTGCTTTTTGTGTTCCTGCAACCATAACGGTAGCGCCATCCAATGGTTTAGAGGCATTGTCTGTCACGACTCCCTTTACAATTCGGGACTGCGCATATCCCTCACTTACAATTAGTATAAGAAAGGAACAAAGAAGTAATAATTTTCTCATTTAGTTAATTTTTAGGTTATTGAGTTGGTTTATTTAAAACATTTTGTTTTTAAAGTTTTCATATTCTTGTATGATGTAATCCGGGCAACCTCCTTTCTTTGTCGCAATAAAGGCTCCCATCGCTATTGCATTTTTTAATATTATTTCAGGCTGTGCTTTTAAGTAGTGGTTAGCAATAAATGCTGCCAGGAACGAATCACCGCTGCCGATAGTGTCGGTCACTTTTACTTCGTTCCCCCATATATGATATCCCCTTTTGCTGGTATAATAAGAGGCACCGGATTCCCCTTTGGTGATGACCACCTCGTCGACATTAAAGCGGTCCCGGATAAATTTTACCTGGCTTGCTTCGGTAGTTAACGGGCCGTTAAAGATGATTTGTACCAGTTCAAGTTCAGCCTGGTTAAGTTTCACTATGTCGGCCTTTTCCAATAGTATTTTCAATAGGTCGCGTTCCATATAAGGCGGCCTCAGGTTGATATCAAATACTTTTATGGCGTCGGTTTCAAGTAATTTAAAAAGGGTATTTCTTGAGGTATCATTTCTTGAGGCCAAACTGCCATATACCAAATAAGTAGATGAGTTGATTGATGTCTGGATTTTATTGTTTTTGGCAATGAAGTCCCAGGCAACCGGAAAAACAATTTCGTAGGTTGCTTCGTTGCCGTTCATTTTTGCCAAAACCTCGCTTGTAGGATATACAGTATCCACCTGTAAGAACTGTAAATTGATGCCCCATGTATCCATCAGGCTCACTAAGCGTTCACCATTACTGTCATTCCCTATTTTGCTTATAATACTGGTTGGTAACCCCATTTTATTTAAATGATAGGCCACGTTTAAAGGCGCACCACCGGGCTGGGGTCCATCGGGAAGCACATCCCACAGGATTTCACCATAACATAAAGCCGGGGCGAAGTTTGATGCTGTCGTCATGATTCAATATTTAATGCATTATGATGGAAGTTTCTATTTGTTCAAGGGATTTCCCTTTTGTTTCGGGCATCCAGCGCCACACAAAAATTAACTGCAGTACCATCATCGAAGCGAAGAAGAAAAAAGTAGTTGCACCGCCCAGGGTCTCAGCAAAATATGGGAAGCTAAAGGCAATTAAGGCTGCCATAACCCAATGTGTGGAGCTGCCTAACGTTTGCCCCTGTGCCCTTACCTGGTTTGGAAATATCTCGGATATAAAAACCCAAATGACGGCGCCCTGCGAAAAGGCAAAAAAGGCAATAAATACCATCATGTACACAGGTATAGCGAAGCCATTAAAATGACCCGAATAAAATGTAAATGCCACGAGCAGCAGCGAGCATATCAAACCGACAGAGCCTATAAGCATTAGCAGTTTTCTTCCTACCCTGTCAATAATGTTAATGGCCAAAAGCGTAAAGATGAAATTGACCATGCCGATGCCCACTGTAGATAGGAGGGAGGAATGTGCCCCCAGACCGGCCATCTCAAATATCCTGGGCGCATAGTAGATAATGGCGTTAATACCCGATACCTGGTTAAAAAAGGCAAACAGCATGGCCAGCGCAATAGGTTTGCTATAGTTGCCTGAAAAAATACTTTCTTTTTTATGCCGGTTGCCTTCACTATCCAGCGAAGAGTTTTGTATCGATATCAGTTCCTGGTCGCAATTAAGCGGATTGATAATACGCAGGATCGCTAAGGCTTTTTCGGTAGCCTGTTTTTTAAGGATCAGCCATCTTGGGCTTTCAGGTATAGAACGAATTAAAACCAGGAAAATAAGTGAGGGGAAAGCCTGTACACCAAGCATCCAGCGCCACGAGGTTTCTCCAAACTGGCTTATCAGGTAATTTGACAAATAAGATATCAGGATTCCTAATACCACATTGAACTGAAATAATCCCACAAGCCTCCCCCGGCGATCGGCAGGAGATACCTCTGAAATATAGATAGGTGCTGTAACCGAAGATGTACCAACACCTAAACCGCCAAGGAAACGGAAAACTAAAAATATATGCCAGCTGTCGGTTACAGCGGTGCCGATGGACGACAGTAAATAGGCGATTGCTACAAAATAAAGGGTGTTTTTTCGTCCGAAGTGATCTGATGGCCTTGAACCAAGCATAGAACCGATTACTGTACCTATTAAAGCAATAGATATGGTAAGCCCGTGCTCAAATACAGAAAGTTGCCAGAATTCCTGGATGGATTTTTCGGCCCCTGATATTACAGCGGTATCAAACCCAAATAAGAAGCCACCAAGAGCTACGACCATGGACCAGGCCATGACAGAATTTTTTCTCATAAAATATATTTAGACGTTAAATTGGTTTACAGGGCGCAAAGTAGGCCCTATTGCGAGCTGGGAGTTATCAATTTTATTTCAAAATGCACTGAAATTTTGACAGTAGTTAAATAATTGATAATCAATATTTTAATTTTTGGTAAACCATGCGCTTTGCCCGAACGTTTGGTTATGTTACATCAAATCTTTGATCAGGTTACATGCGGGCTTTTTCCCGGGTGCCGGCCATCAGGTCCACATTTGCAAGAATGAGATCTTTATCCATATCTTTAAGGAAGGGATCCTTTCCCGTCCAATTATTTTCGGTAATAAAATCTTTATTAATATTTGTTATAGTATGTGTGAGGGGGCTTTGTCTATTAATTTTTATAAGCGATTTTTTATCGTTCTGTTAATTGCATTCAGCGCGGTTAGCTGTAATGAGGCGAAAAAAAAATCTGCTTACACCATTGGATTTTCGCAGTGTGTTGGCTCTGACCTGTGGCGCAAAACTATGCTGGAAGAAATGAAGACCGAGCTCTCGCTTCATCCCGGAGTTAATTTTATTTACACTGATGCCGAAAACAACAGTGATAAGCAAATCGGCCAGGTCAATAAAATGCTTGAGGATGGTATCGATCTGCTCATCATTTCACCAAATGAGGCACAACCTCTTACTCCTGTCGTGGAAGAAGCCTATAATAAAGGTATTCCTGTTATTGTTATCGATCGTAAAACGGCCTCTTCCTTTTATACCGCTTATGTTGGTGCCGATAACTATGAATTAGGTAAAATGGCAGGCCAATATGTTGGATCAATATCAAAAAAGCAAGTCAATGTTCTGGAGATCACAGGCCTGCCCGGGTCGTCGGCTGCTATTGAAAGAGACCATGGATTTATGGACGGGATCGGAAAATTTCCGAACGTACAAATTAAAGCCAAACTATATGGAGATTGGCTTAAGGAAAAAGCTGAAAGCGAATTGCTGAATTTCAAAGATAAGCTGCCTGGAATCAATACAATATTTGCACACAATGACAGGATGGCTTCAGGCGCCAGGGAAGTCCTTAGAAAGCTAAACTATCCGGGGAGAATAAAGGTTATCGGTGTTGATGCATTGCCAGGCAGCGGAGGCGGTTTGCAAATGATCGACAGTAAAACTATCGATGCCAGCCTGCTGTATCCGACGGGCGGCAAAGAAGCTATAGTAACCGCTTTCCATATACTTAATAAGGAGCCTTTTTCAAGAGAGAATATTTTGCAGTCGCTGGTTATTGATTCAACCAATGCACAGTTAATGAAAATGCAATGGAGTAAAATAAATAGCCAGCAAGGTGATATTGTAAAGCAGCGGTCCATACTTGAAGAGCAGCAATCAATTTACCGGAGCCAGCAAATTGTATTAAATATTATAGTTATTTCGCTTGTTTTGGCTATCGTTTTTGGTGGCCTTGCATTTTATTCATTGGTCGAAAACAGGAAGATCAATAAGAGCCTGGAAGCCAAAAATAATGAAATACAATTGCAGCGTAATCAATTGATAGAAATATCAGCCAAAGCAGAAGCCGCCACAGAGGCGAGGCTGAATTTCTTCACGAATGTATCCCATGAATTTCGTACCCCGCTAACATTGATGTTGTCGCCCCTGCAGGATATGCTTGATGACAAAAAAACAATGGCTCTGGCGGGAAGAAGCATAACAATGGTGAATCAAAATGCTTACAGGTTGTTGAAATTGGTAAACCAATTGATAGACTACCGGAAAATAGAGTTTGATAACCAGACTATTAAATCGTCTGAAAACGACCTGGTAGCATTTATTAAAGAAATCAGCGACAGTTTTTGTGTGTATGCACAAAAATTGAATACACACCTTTCTGTTACCAGCACTGAAAAACAAATTAAGGTTTGGTTTGATGCAGACATGCTGGATAAGGTTTTCTTCAATCTGATCTCCAACGCTATTAAATTTTGCGGCGAAAACGGGAAAATCAAAATTAACATTCGTAAAGAGGATGATAATTACGTTTATATTGATGTGGAGGACAACGGAGTAGGGATGTCTCCGGAAGACACTTCTCTCATATTCAACCAGTTTTACCAGGCTGATAACGCACCAGTAACTGGTTCCGGGATCGGGCTCTCTTTATCGAAAGAAATTGTGCTGTTTCACCACGGGCATATAGAAGTAAAAAGCCAAAAGTGGAAAGGCACTACTTTTACACTTTCCTTACCACTTGGCGACCAGCACTTAGACCCGGTTGAAAAGATTTTTCACAAATATGAGTTCGGTAATATAAAAGAAGGTGCCAAAATCTACCAGGCAGACCTGGAGAAAATAGCCCTGGTGAACAAAAAAGATATTTTTGGGCCGCCAAAGGAGTTTTCTATATTAATAGTAGAAGACAACGCCGATATGCTTGAATACCTGGCCAATAAATTCGGTGAGCAGTATGATGTTTTTATTGCTACCAATGGAAATATGGCAATTACAAAGGCTTATGAGAAAGTCCCTGACCTGATTCTTTCGGATGTGGTTTTACCAGGCTATTCCGGCAAAGAATTATCTGAAAAACTCAAATCGGACATCCGGACCTCGCATATTCCAATCATACTCCTTACCGCACAGGGTAGTATAGAACACCAGATATCCGGCATCCAATCACTGGCCGATTTGTATATCACCAAACCATTTAATTTTGATTATCTAATGGTTAATGTTCAAAACCTGATAAGGAACAGGGCAATTCTGAAAGAACACTTTATAAGCGATATAAGCACAACCGAAAAGCTTCCTCTTTCCAAAAGCCTTGATAAAAAATTTGTAAATGATTTTGCGGGAATTGTTGAGCAAAACTTATCCAACGATAAATTTAGCGTGGATGATATTTGTAAAATAATTGGCATTTCGAGGGTCCAACTTTACAGGAAAGTAAAAGCCTTGCTTGGCTGCAGCATCACCGATTATATTTTAAACCGCAGGCTAAAAAAAGCAAAATACCTACTGAACAATGAAAGTTTTACGATTTCTGAGATCACTTATATGGTGGGTTTTTCAAATCCCAATTATTTTTCAACGGTCTTTAAAGCGAAATACGGGATCACCCCAAGTGAGTTTAAGAAAAATAAAGTGTAGTGAAAATGTACAATAGCAGGTTCATTCAAATAAAGATTTTCTTTAACAGATCGCGCCAATCAGCATCGTAATCATTTGAAGATTAACGGCTAAAAAGTTTTGTAGCCTCCAATCAGACCGCTTCGCAGTAAGTACCCAATTCAAAATAAGGCGTGCCAGATTCAAATTGGCATATCTTAACAAGGGCTTAAAACGTTTACTTTGGTCTATACAAATCAAAGAGCAATGCGCCATGTAGTTATATTCTTGTTTTTCTGCTTTTTAAAACTCTGCTGTTACGCGCAAAAGCCGGTAATGTATTTGGATAGCGTAAATCCGGTTATTCAGCACGATAGTCACGGCGATTCCATTCGTAAGTATTTTTCCAGTACAATTGTTAACTACAGTAATTCTCCTGATAAGAAGAAAAACGTAGTGATGACGGCATTTTATTCTAATAAACTGGCGGTGAACTATCGCCAGGCTTTACAAAAGATCCCCCGGTTAAAAGAATTCGGCAATCCTGGATCGCAATCTTATGTGCAATTTATTGACGGCTACGCCGGTAAATATGCGATCCCTGTTTTCGATTCGTCCGGAATAATCATTACGGCTAATGGCATCAATCCGCAAAACGTTAACGAATATCAATTCAGGGTTATTGAGAATAAGGGAAATGTGGTGCTGCCATGGACAAAGCCGAAGTTATTTTGCAAGGCCTATTTGATGACTAAAATTGCCGATTCGGATAAAATAGATGAGTTTTCGGCTTATTTAGGCCAATTTAAAGCATCATACGGCAACGCCCTTACTTTTCAGATCCGCAAGATCAGTATGCCTGATAGTATTGAAACTTCAATATCGGCGTATTGGGTAAAATGGCAGCCAAGGGTCGTCGGGGTGTTCACGTTTTCCCAGCTCCCCGAGTTCTTAAGCATCTTTAAAAAGCAATGGACGAGCCCAATCGAAGAGCCCAATCAAAGCGACTGGAGTAAGGATATTGCTTTGCTGAAATTAAAAAAAGACTTTCGGTATAATGAAAATGACCTGATTTTTTATTTAGATGATATTATTAAATCAAAAAGGATTATTGAATACAATCTGGTAAACGGTAAAGACAGCACAGGCTGGACGGTCAATGATTTTGATTTTAATTTGGTTTGGCTAAAAAATCTGTCTCCGGGAAAATATCAGCTAAAAATACGTTATAGTGTACAGCGCAATAATATATGCACCTATGCATTTACTGTAAAAGCTGCATGGTATCAAACCTTGTGGGCTAAGGCTGCTTTAAGTTTGCTTGGTGTATTGGCTGGCGGTTTTCTTCTATTGCTATGGCGATCAAGAAAGCAAGCGGAAAAATTAAAAGAACAAAGCACTTTAAAGCAATTGGTGCAAACCGAGCTCAAATCCATCCGGTCGCAGTTTAATCCGCATTTTGTATTTAATGCCCTCAGTTCCATACAAGGGCTTATCACAAAAAACGACTCGCAAAACGCATCAAAATATTTAATTGAGTTCAGCAATTTAATGCGCGATTCGTTAAAAGCCAGTGATAAAGAATTTGTAAGCATTTCTACCGAAATAAAGATCCTGGAGAACTATTTAGCGCTCGAAAAGCTGCGTTTTGGGTTTGATTATCAGGTTAAAGTAAACGAACAGATAGATGCCAGCGCCTTTGAAATACCAGCCTTGTTTTTACAACCCCTGGTAGAGAATGCGGTAAAGCATGGCATATCGGCCCTGCAGGAAAACGGGCAACTGATTGTAACTTTTGAGAAGTTGAATAACGATATGGTAGTCAGCGTAAACGATAATGGCAAGGGGTTTAACGAAAATGATAACACCAGCGGATTTGGCCTTCAGCTTACAAAGGAGCGGATAAAATTATTGAATCAAACACTTAACGGGCAGCAAATAGAATTTTCGGTAAAAAGGAGGGATAATAAAACACAAGTTATTATCCATTTTAAAAATTGGCTAATATGATACGAGCGGTAATTATTGATGACGAAAAAAACAATATTGAAAATATTGTGCGCCTACTAAAAAAGCATGAACTCCCGGTAACTATTGTGGGCTCGGCCACTAATGCCGATGACGGGATCAACTTAATTGCAACGAGCAATCCAGACCTGTTGTTTTTAGATATCCAAATGCCGGATAAGAATGGCTTTGAAGTGCTTAAAGCCTTGCCGCATCACCAGTTTGAAGTGGTTTTTGTTACCGCGTTTGACCAATATGGCATACAAGCCGTTAAGTTTTCGGCTATAGATTACCTGTTGAAACCGATAGATCCCGAAGAGTTAAAGGCATCCGTTAATAAGGTGGAAGCAAAGCTGAACAAAAAGAAGGCAAACCTTCAGCTTGAAAATTTGATGGAATTTATTAAGGATGCAGATGCAAAAAAGGAACACAAACTGGCCCTGGCCTCAACTAAGGAGATCAGGTTTGTGCATACCGGCGACATCATTCGTTGCGAATCGTCAAATACTTACACCCAGTTCTTTTTATCCGACGGAAAGAACATCATCGTATCAAAACCCATTTTTGAATACGAAGAATTATTAAGCAGCTATGACTTTATCCGGTGCCATCAATCGCATTTAGTTAATAAAAAGTTTATCAAAAGTTTGCTCAAGGAAGATTCAGGCTACCTGTTGATGGACGATAATACCCGCATCCCCATCTCCAGGAATAAAAAAGAAAATGTAATGAAGGCCCTGCATACCATAAAAAAATAAAAAACCATATCATGAAAAATCTATTATTGGTGGCACTAATGTGCTGCTGCAGCTATTTAAGTGCGCAAAATTTATCTCCGGTTGCCATTGAGGATAAAAAAATGGACGCCTGGCTTGCCGGTCGTAAGCCTGCGACGCTAACCATCGAAATAAAAAACCTCCCCGATAGCGTCAAAAAAGTAAATATTAAATATACCCTGGTACAATTCGGCGGAAGCTTCCAGGTTACTAAATATACAGAAACAAATGCCGCCGGCCTGGCCAAAATAATCCTTGATCAGAATTTACCCTGTCAGCAGATTTGGTTAAGTGCCGGCGATTACTTATACGCCGGGATCTATGTTAATACCGGGCTTACCGTTACCATTGACGCGCACAAAGTTCCTAAGGACGGCGCTTATATGATAGGCGATGGGGTAAGCTATTCAGGTGATGATGGCGAATTTAATACCGTGATGAATAAAAATGCACTCTTTAAAAAAGACGAAAGAGAAGGTTTGTTTAATGCCCTCCGTGCTTTGTGCAATTCAAGAAAGAAATACGCTACAGATGCTTTTACCATTAAAACCGATTCCATTTTGAAATTAGTGAAAAATATCGATAAAGAATTTATCGCCGCTTTCCCTAATTATGGTTGGGCCGTTAGCAATGAAACTTTGTCTGATTTTTACGGAAATATTTGTATAGCCTATTGGAATGATGCCATGCCCAACCAGGTTTTTAATGAAATAAATGCACACCATCCCTTGTTTACAAGCAACGACGGCGTTCTGTTTTACAGGTACTTAGGGATCTATAGTTTGAGCAGGAGACGTTTTAGAAGCGAAGAAAAGCTTAGCGGCACTATAAAAGTGTTCGACAGTATATATACGCAGCAGCGATCTGACTTGTTGAAATTATACCTGTTGGAAACGGAGAAGGATAGTTACGCCCGGTCATACCCGGTAATCATTAATAGTATTAAAACAAGCTGGTGCAAGAAAATCGCGATAAATGAATTGACTAAAGCGAACGCAAACCAAAAGAGGATAGACAGCGTTTTCGCGCTATCAAAAAAATTAGAAGACGCAAATATTGGCACCCCGTTAATGCGCTTGCCCTTCGATGCCAGCTTATATCAATTAGATACGGTAGCAAACATTGATAACTTTATACTAAGCCTAAGATCAAAATTTCCCAACAAGGCGCTCATTATCGATTTTTGGGCCACCTGGTGTGCCCCTTGCATAGCCGATATGCCCTACAGCAAAAGCTTGCACGAAAAAAATAAGGACCTGCCTATTGAATATATTTACCTGTGTACCAGCAGCGGTTCGAGTATGGATTTATGGAAAAATAGGATAGGGGACCTGCAAATTCCGGGTACGCATATTTTTGTGAACGATAAAATTATAGCCAAATTGAAAACGGCCTTCAATTCAGAGGGTGGATTTCCAACTTATGTGGTGATAGATATCAATGGCAAAGTAAATCAAAAAAAGATCACATTCATGGGAGCTTTAGACAGGGACGGTGTGAAAAAAACTGTGGGACTTTAGCGGGAGAATATAGATAGATGGGGTACGTTAAGGACACCTTATGTAAGCCTGTTTTACAAGAAAATTTTTCAGAAAGTGCAATTTTTAAACGGTTGATTATCAGGCACCATGCAAATGGTAAAAATTAAGTAGTTGGTAATGAGTGTTTTTCATAGCATTCCGGGTGTTCCATGTGAAAAAATGGAACGCTTGGAACACACATCGGTCAGCGAAAAAAAACTGCAAACATTACTGCCTACGGGGTAACTATTTTTGGGGGGGGACATACGTGTAAACTTATGGCAGGATTAATCATCAAAATTGTAAAGCCTTTTTTCGGGAACGCTGATAATCAGTATGTTTCACAGCGTTCCGGGTGTTCCATGTGAAAAAATGGAACACCAAATTAAAACCTGGCAGAAATTTTACTTTCATTCTCCAGTAGCAGTATTCCTCCTTCTTCTTCGAGCCAGCTGCTGACATAGCTGTCATTCACCCAATGGCTTTGTTGAGTACGCCATAATGGGTGGATTTTTCAACTCAATTAGCCTAATAACTTATAAATCAAATTTCACGTATAAGTAGTTTACAAATAGGATAGTATAAAGAGGTAGTTTTTTCTGCTAAATATATAGTTGAACTCGTAACGCGGTTTATATAAAAATGAAGGTTAAGTTATCATTAATTTTTTTATTGATGCTTTTGGGGAATTTGTGTTTTGCCCGCTACCGGGGTAAAGCAGATAGTTTACGCAACACGCTGTTAAAAGCTATCGCAAACAAAAAAAAAGATAGTGACACCAGTAGAATTAACGACCTAAACAAGTTAGCCGATGCCTACCAGGCGAGCTATCCCGATAGCAGCGTTTACTACGGTGACCTGGCGGTACGTATTTCGCGGAAGATAAAATACAATAAGGGGATTGCCGATGGTTTGGCGTTATCGGCAAAAATCTACATTACCCAGGGTAAATATCAGTTAGTTCTTCTCAATTTAAAACAAAGTGATTCCCTTTATAGAGTCGGTAATGACCTGCGGGGCTTAAGTACCTGCGATAAGATCTACGGCGATCTTTATTGCCAAAACAGCGACTACAAAAAAGCTTTATTTTATTACAAACGATCGCTTACCGCAAAACTTAAGTTGAGGGAATTGCCGGGAATATCGCGCCTGTATTTAGACCTTGGCAATGTTTATAATGGGATGGGCTCTTATTCAATGGGAATTGATTATTACTTTAAATCCTTAAATATTGATACCCGGCTCCATAATAAAAGCGCAATCGCTGACGATTACAACGATATCGGTTACCTGCTTCAGAATATGAATATTTACCCTAAGGCGCTCGGGTATTACTACAAAGGCTTAGCGCTGTATACCCAGGTACATTCCAACATCGGCATAGCTATTATAAAACAGAATATAGGTGAGGTGTTTTTAGCACAGGGTGAATATGATGCTGCTATCAGGTATGTGAATGCAGCTTTGGCCATTTATCTTCAACAGGATAATAAAGACGGCATCTGCCAGTTATATGGTGACCTGGGCTTGTGTGCCCTTTATAAAAATAGCAACACAGCAGCCTTAAGCTATCTGCAACAATCATTAACAACTTCCGCTGTCAACCATTTAGACGCAGACCGGGCCATGGCGCTAACCAACATCGCCTTGTACTATAACCGCAACCTCGACTATAAGCGGGCCTATGGTTATGCCTTACAGGCTAAATCCTGGGCCGACCATATTAATTCCGTCTTGCTGCGCACAGCCGCCTATATCCAGTGGATCAAAGCGCTGGGCGGCTTACAAATGTACAAGGAAGCCTTTATTGCCCAGCAAGCCTTTGACCAAATGAACATAAGCGCACACAAGGATGAGAGCGTACAAAAATTCACCTTATACAATACGGAATACAATTATGCCATTAAGGAACAGCAACAATTATTAAAGCGAAAAGCTGACGCTTTGCTTTATCAGCAAAAAATACGCGACCAGCGATTATTGAACATTATATTTTTTATCATTACCGCTGCCATGGTGTTTATCATTGCGCTGTATTACCGGCAAAAGCACAAACAAATGAAGATCAATGCCAAGCTGAGTGAAAAAAACCGGGAAGTTTCGCAGCAAAAGGTTGAACTGGATGTGCAGGCGGAAGAATTAAACGAATTAAACAAATTAAAGGACAGGCTGATCTCCATCCTGGCGCATGACCTTCGGTCACCCTTAAGCACTCTGCGGGGATTGTTCAAACTTTTGGAGGACGACACTATTTCGCATGAGGAGTTACTAGCCATGATACCGGGTGTGGTAAGCAAGTTGGATTACACGTCCGACTTCCTGGATACCTTACTGTTTTGGATCAACAGCCAAATGGAGAATTACCATAGCTCCACCAAAAAGTTTTCAGTTAACGAAGTTATTGACCTTGAATATGCGAATTGTAAGGAACAAGCGGCCTTAAAGGGTATAACTTTAATTGTAACGGTAACAGAAAATTTAACCGGTCTGGCCGACCCAAATTCGGTTAGGATCGTCATCAGGAACCTTGTTACCAATGCTATCAAATTTTCAAGCCATGGTGACCGTATTACCATCTCGGCTACGAAGCAGGACGCTTATATACTTGTATCCATCAGCGACACGGGAACAGGCATGACCGCCGAAAAACAGAATAAGCTATTCAAAAACCGTGTAGACAGCGCCATAGGAACCGGCAACGAATCAGGCACCGGTATGGGCCTTTTATTTTGCAAGGACCTGGTTGAAAAGTGCAGCGGTAAAATTTGGGTCGACAGCCAGCAAGGCAGCGGTACCACCTTCTATTTTACCATTCCTATGGAAAATACCGGTACTTTTGATCTGGATATTTTTGCGAAATTTTAATTGAAAAGCTTTTAATAACATATTTACAGGCGAATATCAACGCAACAAACCGAGATATTATTTACCTTTTAATTGGGCCATTATTTTTACTGTTTGCATAATGATGTTCAAATCAATATTTAATTTAATGTTGTTTAAATAAATAAGGTCATATCGGACACGATGTCTCATTTCCTGCATGTTTTCGGCGTATCCGTAATTTACCTGGCCAATTGATGTAAGTCCCGGTTTAATTCTAAGCAATTTTTTATAATTAGGCGCTTCCAGCAGCAGTTGTTCAATAAAGAACTGGCGCTCTGGCCTGGGTCCAACGATGGACATATCTCCTTTTAAAACGTTCCAAAATTGAGGTAACTCATCTAACCTTGACTTTCTCATAATTTTCCCCCACTGAGTGATACGTGGGTCATTATCGCTAGATAATTGAGGGCCAAGTGCCTCGGCATTTACAAACATGCTCCGGAACTTGTATATATAAAAAGGCTTATTATCTCTTCCAATCCTTTCCTGCCTATAAAAAATTGGGCCCTTTGAAGTTAATTTAGTAATAATTGCCAAGGATACAAATACCGGAAATCCTATAATTGTAACCAGCAGGGAAAACAGGATATCAAAGCTTCGTTTGAAAAATACAATTTTCATACTTAGTTGCGGGGTAGACGTTAGTTGAATAACAGGCAGGTTATCATAATTTATGACACTGGCGAAATTGTTACTTAAGAAGAGGTCAGAAACCAATTTTATCTTGGTATGATTTTCGTCACCCCTGTCCACCAGCTTTTGCAACAGAGGGGCGTCCATATCCCTGTAACAAACAAAGATCTCATCAGCTTCCTTTTCAAATAATTTATCAAGTACAAGTTCATCCGAAAAGATTTGCATTTCCTGTTCCGAAATAAAGTCTATAAAATGATAGCCATATTCTGGATGTTTTTGAAATGCCCTTATCAATTTATCGGCTATATTTTTATCGCCAACCAAAAGAATGTGTCGCCTGTTAAATCCTTTTTTTCTAATATAATCAAGGGTAAAAAAGATAACGGAACGTTCTATAATGAGTAGGATCAAAAACAAGCTGTAAGTAAAAAACATCTCCCAGCGGCTTACTTCATAAAACTTAAAAAAGTAGACTACGCAGAGCACCGTCAACGACTGGTAAATAAGAGAAGTCAAAATTCTATTGATGTTTGCGCTTAAAACCAATGGTCTGTGAATAACATAATTCCTGGTCAGGGAGGATATGGTTATCCAGGCCATATTGCTTAATAGTAAAAAAATAGAGGAACTTATCTCATTAGAAAAGTAGTTAAATACCAGCAAATGAGCACAGTGAAGGGCTATGTTTAATACGAGCAGGTCAGATAAAAATGTAACTGGGGGCAGAAGTTTTGAGTACTTGATCTTCATAGGATAAGGTGCTGTAAAGGTAGTTATTTCCAAATTAAGAAAAAAAATTATTATAAAATTTATTTTTTTTCTTACCAATACGCACAATGATTATGAAACGCTACACTAGAACTTTAGTTTTTATTTTTTTTTATTTTTTATCCTCCGTTTTTTGAATTAATAAAGCTTGAAATTTCCTTTTTAAACCTGCTTGTAGAAAATCCTTGCGCATGGGTAATAATTTCGTTACAATTAAATGACTTTTTATTGACATTGGATAACCCGATAACTATTTTTGATTCCGGCCACGGATTGACTATTAAAAAAAATGCCCATTTATTTCATACGTCTTTCGTGATGCGCCATATTGCAGACGGTATGGGTGACAGAGACTTGCGTTCGCGAAAGTAAAATCTCGATATTCTTCGGCCGCCACAATAAATGCCCGGACATTTTCATTACGGCTAAAACGTCAATTGGCTGATTACCAAACAGGATTTTAACCGTTTGGTATGCTGACTTTTTTAAAATCAATGCCGCCACCTATTGCATTTGATTTTTTCCAATGTTTAGCGAATGCGTTTAGCATAGGATCCATTTTTTGATGAATAAAAACCTGTTCGCACTTTTATATTTTATTACCAATTTACAGTGCTTACATTTGCTATACTAATACATTTTGAAAATGTACCTTAACGCCAGTAGTGCCGGTGCATGGATAGCTTTTTGATAATTGAAAGTGGCATTTTATGATAAAAGCTGCCAGTTTTATAACCAAGCCATTTGGCACCTAACGAGGCGATTGACTTAAATATTAACATCTTACTGTTTTTGAAAACATATCTTAATTCGGACTTCATAAACTTTAGACCTTCGCCCGTAGGTTTCCCGTAGCTATCAATTAACCAGCTATTTTGTTCGTGGAAAACTCGTGTATCAAAATACCGCTTAAACTCTTCCTTTACAGTGTAGCTATGGGAGTGATAAACCGTAGCCTCTGCTACATACGCTTTTTTAAATCCGGTGGATAACATTTTCGCAGCTACAATGGCATCTTCTCCCATTATTGAATCAGAAGGGAAGCCTCCGACTGCTGACAGAGCGCTGCGGCGATACGCAGCAAACGAGTTTGAACAGAAAAACACTTTAAATCCCATAAGATCTCTATCTGAATACGAACGCGTATTGGATTCTGCCGGATAATTATACAAACGGGCATGTATTTCTAATACCTTTGCATTTTCATGGGGTAATTGCCGCCCATAAGCCATTCCTATTTCGGGGTCGTTAAATACGTTAACTATATTAGAAATACTTTTTGGCGACGCTAAGATTGCATCCTGGGTTAAGAAAACACAAATGTCAACATCGCCAGATAGCTCTACAAGCTGTTGCCTGGTTTTGCCATGATTAAATTCGAGTTTGTTTACTTCAACAACTTCAAATCCAAATGATTTGGCTAAAGGGCTAGTATCATCAGATGAACCTGAATCAATAATAATTTTCCTTTCGAGGTTAAACACTTGGCTCTCTATACTATTGAGTGTATCTATCCATTCTTTACCTGCATTAAGGGTAGGAATTAATAATGCCACTTTGAAATTACTCACTATACTTCTGAAAATTTATTATTTATATAATCAATTTTTGAATACGCTCGATCACTTATTGTTAGATTTAAAGAAGATGATTAATAAGCCAAACAGTAGTTGAGTTCTGTTTTTGATTCTCTTTAATACTGAATATCCGCTTTGTTCTAAAGTAGGAGACGCATTACTATCATGTCTGACATAGTACATCAGTCTGTCCTTGCAAAAAAAGGGGGAGCTTTTCAGTTCTGCCACTAGTCCAATCCACCAATCATGCATGTGTATATAGGTTGGAAAAGGCAATGCGATATCCAATATTTTTCTATTGAACGACATGCAGCACCCGATATAAGAGTTTTTACGCAGGTTTTTAAAAAAGCCTGCTTTTGAACCCCGTTCCTCAAAAAATGAATTATAAAGTATTTGACCATCTTCTTTTACAACATAGCAATCAGAAATTACAAGATCATGTATTTCATGGGCTTTAATATGGGTTTCAATCTTATTACTTAACCAGATGTCATCCTGATCGGCTAAAAAAATATATTCTCCATTGGCATGATTTAACGCATTTTCAAAATTGCTTACCGGTCCGGCAATTCTGCTTACGTTACGAAAAATTTTTATTCGAGCATCATTAAATGATTGTATGATGGCTAAAGTATCATCAGTTGAATTATCATCACTTATAACTAATTCATCGATGGATGATAATTGTTCTAATATTGATATCACTTGCTTTTTTATATAATTACTGCCATTGTATGTTGCCATACATATTGAAGATCTTATTTTCAATTTTATATTCCTTTAATTATTGTTGAATTAAAATCAAAGCCATTTTAATGAGCTTCATTTATTTGTTAATTATTATGGATGTGGGCTCTTTTTAAAAATCTTTTTTCCAATAAGTTCCATGATAAATATGCTGCAGTAAGCACCAATAAAAGCACAACTAATAAAACAGCGGAAGGGTTAAATTTTTTAAAAAAACCGTAGTAAACAAATATTTGAATTATTGGAAAATGAAATAAATAGATACCATAAGAGAAATCTCCGAATTTCCCCCAGTTATTGAATATTTTAAAATCATAGGCCAGATAAAAAACGATAATGGCTAACGCAATTGGTCGAAAAACTTCGTAATTAAATAAATACTCGCCCCAAAAAAATGGCAACGCTATCAAAATTAATTTCTTCCTAAACTTCATTATCTCATCGAAGTAAAAATGCAATGTCATTCCTGCGATAAAATAGGGCATCAGCGACGGTAATTGATGTGTTAAAATGAAATATAAGTGACTCTTATTAGTACTATTTTGAAATGCCTTGTATAACATAAAATTATACACTATCGCTAATACATACATGCTTATTAAAAACAAAAATTTCTTTTTTGATTTATTTATATAATGATACAAAATTGGCAATATTATGTAAAAAGACACTTCAATCTTAATTGTCCACAATGATCCATTTATTGCGCACATTGAATTATTATTAAAAACTCCGGGAAGACAAGGTTGTAAGAAATTTAAAAAAGTAAAATTGCATAAAATGTATTTGTAAAGTGCACTTTCAGAAAAATAAGCGTTGATTTTCAGTATACTAATTGACGACATTCCTACGGCACATATTAATATGATAAAAAGATAAGCAGGCAGCAGCCTTCTTGCTCTTTTTTTTAAATATTCCGTTACATTTTTTGACCAGCTATAGCTTCTGGTAATTAAAAAGCCGCTTATTATAAAAAAACCAGCAACTGCTATAAACGAATCTAAATAAGCTAGGTAGTTCAAAGGACGTATGTACCCTGATAGCTCGTAGGTATGTACCAGAACTACGATTAAAGCAAACCAAAATCTTAGAAAATCAAAATTATTTTTTTGCATTAAGTTTTTAAATTAAACTTATTTGATATCCGTAATGACAGCAACAAAGGGTATAATAATTGAAAACTTAGTCCGGTAAAAGATATCATATTATCAAATAAACTAAAAAGGACTAATGTATTTAAGATAGCAAGGCCCGTTGCAAAAAAAGGATTACTTGACTTTAACACAGCCAAGTATAGTATGCAAATAGCCATTATTGCAAAAAAGGTGATGCACATGCCAATCCATCCTAAATCCGCGTAAGAAATTGCGTAAACGGTACTTACCGTTAAATAGGGGGCTATCAAGCTGGCTTCATTTCTTTCTACTCCAAACAAGCTGCCGGTTCGTTTTGAAACAGCATCAAAAACCAGTTCATAATTAAAGTATCGGATAGTTGATTCAATGCTATATTCAGGCTTAGATTTATTTATTGAGTTTTGCAGATTTGCCAATGGCGATGATATATATATATAAGACCAGAAAAATTCATGCGGAATGCTGGATTTTTCAAAGGATGGCTTAGCTTCCCCTAATTGCAAGATAATGTCATCTACTTTGCTTTCTTTATCCATTTGATTGCTTGTACGCAAATTTCCCAAATATCCAAAACCCAATAAAATTACAATAAGCAGCACAACAATTTTAGAATAGATCTTTATTTTGTTCTTTTTTGTGGAAAATAGGAATAAAAAAAACATGTTGGAAAGGTTCAACAAAATAGCTCCGCGACTAAAGATCAACAATGGAAATATAAACAAGTATAAACACCCCCATAGGTACTTTTTATTCCCTTCAACCAAATAGCAATTAAACAGATAAACTGTAATAAAAGCCCCAAATGTCGACATGAACACGTTAAACGTAGGAATACCAAATGAACCGTAATTATCTTGGGTTATTTTGTTAACTATGGAGAAAAATGGTATTTGACCTTGATAAACAAAATCCATGCAATTACCAACTGTAATTGCAATAAGTATCCATCTAAAATTTAACCTTCTGATTATACCTTGGTGTACCAAGACTCCTCTTTTGTGTATAAACAAGCCAATAGTGATGCTTATCAAAAAGGTTGCGACAAAAAAAACTATTAACCCCCACGATAACTCAGGATACAGGTACGACCAATTGAGCTGGTATAATAAAATAGGCAGCGTAAAAGCAGCAACATATACAAAAAAAGGATTGTTATCAATCGATATACTTTTATGCATTACGGCCTAATGAATGATTTACAAATTTTTTGATGAAAATAAAACGCTTATGAACAACACCTAGTTTAAGAGCTCTCAAAAGAGCATTAATATTTAATATAGTTGCTTCACCAAAAGAACTTGAAAATTGAGACGCGCCTTCTAAATAATAATCAAACCGAACAATATCGGCAGTTAATGTATTTTTTAAGGCTGTTGATAGCTGATGTTTAACTTTCAAATCTATCAATACAAAACGATCACTTATTTGCGTGTTAAACCGGCTTACAAAATCATGATCACTAAAGTCTAATTTAATTTTCTCATTATATCCACCTATGTTTCTAAACGACAACAGGTTAATACATAAACCGCAATTGATCAAAGATCTGTTTTTTAAACTATAAATTCCCGGTTCTTTATCTTTTCCATAAAACCCCCTTTTTAACTTAAAAACACATGGAGAAATTATTTTGTCGTTATCTGTAAGCATTACCGGGGCAAATAGTTTTTCGGTAGGATTTTTTTGTATGGCTTTTATATAAACCTGAATAAAGTCTGTAGGAAAAAAAGTATCCTGATCAAATAATAACAACCATTTTTTTTTACGACCAGCAATGGTGGCCGCATAATTATAGGCCTTACTTACGCCTCCGTTTAATTTATCAGCTACATAAATAATATTTAGCTTTTCTTGGTTATTTAATGGGGCATCCTGGATATCGGGGCTATTGTCATAAATTAAAATATCGGGGTTAAAGCCAAGGTTCGTGAGGGAATTTAACATCGACAAATAAGTTAACGAATCACTTAACTTACATTTGTAAAGTACAATAACAAACAAAATACTATCACCATCCATATTTCAGCATTTCAATTAACCTCGCGAACTTTTAATTATAAAATAGACCATTTTTTATTGACTATTTTAATTTTACAGCTATAACAATCAAATTAAATGGTGGTGCTACGTCGGTTGTAACAACTTTTAAATCTAAGTAGATTAAAATCTGTTTTAACAATTGTATATCAAATACATGATGATGTAAGCATCTATTCGAGTAATTATCAATACATCTTTTTTTGAATTCTTCCAAATTGTTTATGCCTGGGTCATAAGAAGTTTCATGCAGGCTTAATATTTCATCTAAATGAGTTAAATCTCTTTCGTCAGTATTGTTTTTAAAATCCTCTAATAAATGTTCAAATTGAGTGATTGGTCTGTTACGATCAAAGGTATGTTTACTATCTGGCAATACTAAAAGTAAAGCGCCGCCTTTTTTCAATACCCTTATCCATTCTTTTAGTGCTTTGATTGGATTGGCAATATGTTCTAAACTGTGACTGGAAAGTACAAAATCGTAAGCATTATCTTGTATTATACTAAGGTCTGTACCATCTTTGATATATTGGTATCCTTGCGAATCTCCTCCAAAATTATAGGTTTTACCCTCTGCTATCGTGTTTTCCCATACAGTATTAGTACTGAAGTTAACTCCGTCAATATTATTGGCTAAAGGGTAAATTGGTATATAACCATTTTTAGCGAAAATCCTGCTCGGACCACCTATTTCTAGTCCTTTTTTTTGTTTAAAAAAAGCTTCAATTTCTGAAATCGCGTTTATTTTCCTGTTCAAAAACTTGATCGCAAAATACGCTGCAACTCTTGAAGGATCTTTTAGTTTATGTAATATTCTTTTCATGTTAAGCAAGAATTGATTTAATTTTCGGCATTTTTCTCCTGGATATTTGATACTGGTTATATAAGTATCCTAACCAAGCGTAAGCTATTCCGAAGTTGCTTTTGATAATAGTATACCACTCCGTGGTTTTATAATGTTGGCTAAAGCCGTCAGGTAATACGTATGCCTTTAGTTTACTACATTTAATATATCTCACCTTTCGTTTAAATAGCCGCTGATTAAAGTCAAAGTCGGCATAAACCTTATACTTTATATTAAAAGGATCTTTTAGCTGTAGTTTTTTAGGTACCAGTAATGCCTGATGATGGATTGTATTGCCTATTTTTAGTCTAAAGTCAACTTTAGATACGAAGGTATTACTGTCTTTACCTAAAATTACATCACCAAAATAAACCGTATCATCTTTTAATTCACTTTTTGATGGCAGCTCTATAATGGTATCACCCGCGCCTAAAAATAAAATATGATTATCATAATTGGCGTGATTCCATCCATTATTCATGGCATCATAAATTCCCTTATCTGGCTCGCTTATCCAATAGGAAATTTTGTCCTGATATTTCCTGATTATATCTACTGAACCATCCGTAGAGTCGCCATCGATTATAATTAGCTCAATTTTTGAAGATGTTTGGTTTACTACACTTAAAATACTGGATTCTAAGTGCTTTACAGCATTAAAAACAACAATTATTACACTTATTCCCGGAGTTTTCAATTTATTATATCTAATCAAAGTACTGGTTTATTTATTAACTCACAGTGAATTAATTTAACGGTTAACTTGCTAGCTAATTGTATTTTTGTTATTAGTGCTTTCTTTGCCATATTTAATATACTCGTTTTCTAAAAAAGAGAAATTTTGATAAACGCTTTGAAGCTCTATTGCATTTATACAAGGATAAGGATCACTCAACGGAAACTTGTAAATACATTTCCACTCGCAATTAAAACACGGCATACTCTTATAACAAAACCTTACGTTTTTTTGCACTGGATAGCCCAAAAACCTTTCAAAATGTCCTCCGCCTGTTAAACATAAGGTTGTTTTTTTGAGCGCAGCCGCGATATGGAAAATTCCGCTATCATTACAGATAATAGCTAATGCCTCATTCAAAATAAACGGCAATGCAGTTAATGGCGTCTTTCCGGTAAGGTCAATTATTTTGCTCAATTGATGATGCGGGATATTGGCTTTTATTTCTTCCACCATTGCACACTCGTCAGGCGATCCGATAAAGCAAATGGTATTTGTTTTTAATACAAATCTTACAATATCACCCAGCTTACTTATTTCTAATTGCCTGTTTTTAACGGCAGCCCCAGGTGCAAAAACAATGAATTCTTCTGTTGGAATAATTTCTGCGAATTTTTTATCGGATAACTTCAAATAAGGTTGTGTGAAGGTTATCTCGTCATTAATGATTTGCTCAGTAAAAAACTTAAGACGAGCAAATTCATTGATGATGCTGGGAGGTGTTTTTATAAGCACATCATACATTTGGTTAAACATTTCCCTCAGATGTTGATTCATATTTAAATCATCACCATCCATTGCTATTTTCTTTTTTGCATTTGATGCATAAGAAAAAACATCGCCAATAAACGTTCGGGAGTAATGAAAGTTGATTGTTAACTCATAATTTTTGATGGCAATCTCTTTTAACAATTTAAACCAATCAGCATTTAAGGTTTTGTGATTTACATAGATAAAATTATGTATTATGGATTGATCAAGTTCTGCGGCAAGATCCTTTAATAAGATGTTTCCTAAAAAAGTAATCTTGTAACCTTTATAATGATTTGCAATTTCCATCAAAAAATTCCTGAATATGATATAATCACCTATTGCATCAGTTTTAATAATCAATATGTGTTTTTGTCCTTTTTTTTTGGGGAAAACCTGCTTGATTTTTAATAAAAATAGATAAAGAACTATTGCTACTTTTTTTAACATTTAATATAATTTGTTTTTATAAGTCTGTACCTGAGAGCAAATTTATTTATCAATTAATTACTTATTCCACAAGCCCGTTGCTTTATTATTAATGATTTTATAACACTGTATCGGCGACCAAATTGAACTTATTAGTAAGCATAAGCTATTGGCAATTACAATAGCAGACATACCCAATTGGGTGTATTTAACTAATATATACGATAAAGGAATATTGACTAATCCTATGAATATAGAGCTGTATAGTTGTAGCCTGATTTTGCTAACTCCGTTTATGAAATAGGCAAAAATATTATTCCAATTAAAAACAATAGAATATACACCAAGGGAAATAGATAAAGAAATAGGTATAGCTATCTGATTGCCCACCCAAATTCTGTAAACAAAGTTCGCCGCAATAACCAATAACACAACACCAACTACTTGAATTAACCATAATCCAAGCAGTTTTTTAAATGCCCCATTTATCCATTTTATGTCATTTGATACGTAGGCATTAGTAAATGCAGACCAATAGGGTATCATGATCACCGTAAACGCTATTGTTGAAATTGTAAAGTACTTGTAAGCAATATTAAATGATGTTACATGCGCCGGCGAGAAAAATTGTGTGATCAGTATATTATCAGTCGAAAATATAATTATACCTACAAATTGAATAAAAAAAAATTGTACCCCAACGTTTAACAGGCTTTTAATGTTATCAAACTTGAAATACTTAAGTCGAGGTTTTAAATAGCTAAAGCGCGACTTCCAATACAGTAAATAATTAAAAACAAATAATACAACTAATGGGATAAGTGCAACAGCAGCACTAAATAACATAAAGGATGGTGAAGCTGATTTGGCAAGTAGATAAATAACGATTAAGGTTACAAAGCTAATACAAAAATCTATCAACGTGCGTAAGAAAGGTTTTTGTAAAGCGGTGACCACAGTACCCGCCAAATCAAGAATTAACCTAACGCAAAATGATGATACAATAAGGAATACGGTCGATAATAATATTTTAGGATTAATGCTGGTTTTTAAAATATCGTTCCAATTTAAAAAAATATTTAACAGTGCAAAAATTACTATCAAAATTACAATAACTATGCTAAAGATCACATATGTTGTGCTAACGTACTCTTTAGCTAAACTTTTATCTCCTTTAGCAATAGCTTCCGCAAGTTTATTTCTCAAGCCGTTACCGAGCCCTACATCCATATAGGATAACCAGGCAGTTAAGGATGTTAATGTCAACCAAACCCCATACTCTGTTTTATCGATATATAATAACGCCAGCGGAACAATAAAGAAATTGCATAATACACTAAGTCCTCTTAATACAATATTGAAGATTGTATTGATTTGAATCTCATGTGATCTATTGTTTTTTTCAAAAAATAAAAGTTTTAACTTTTTTACCATTTATTAAAATTTAATTTCAGCCTGGCTATGCAACTAATTTTTTAAAAACCTTACCAAATAATAAAGTAAAAACAATAAGCACAGTTGCTAGTATCCCGCCAATTATAATACCCTTGACTTTTCCCAAATGACTTTCTTTTAACGGTAAAACAGGTTGGTCAATCACCTGAATTAAAGGGGTCTCTTGCCGGAGTGACATTTTTGAAATTTCGAGATTTTTAACAATTTCCGTATATATTGCAGTGCTTGCCTGAACGTCAACCTGTTTTCTTTGAGATGGAACTCTCAATACTATCATACCCGGATTGGCATTCGGAGCAGCGTCAATTGCCGATGCAACTCCTCTGATTGAAGTATTTAAAACCTCTCTAACGCTGTCAGCCTGATGCTGTAGTGTTTTGATGTTTTGATTGCTTCTCTTTGTTTTTGTTTGCGCGTAAAATTCATTAACCGTTTCCACAAGCTTATTGTTAAAATACTTTGCAAATAATTCATCTTCGCTTAAAACTTCTACTTTAATTACGCTTAATTTTTTATCGGGTTTATCAACAAATAATACTTTTTTATTAAATATATCGACGATATTGGTAACGATACTGTCTTGCGCGCGGGTGAAGTGGTTAGGGTCTTGATTAAACGTAATATTTTTTAGATTATCTTGGTTTTTCCATTTTCTCCTAAACCCATTAAAATCGATATACCTATCTATCAATAATTGTTTTTTGCCATTGAAATTAACCTCGCTTAATAAGGTTTTTTCAATCATCAGTCTTGATTTATATAATTCAAAGATGTTTTCTCCCTGAAAAATTCCGCTCTCACTGCCTCCGCCTAAATCAATACCTGCAAGGGATGCCAAACCTGCATATTGTCCCAACCCGCCACCTTTACTCCCATCTTCCAACACAAATGTGCAAACAGCGCTATAAATTGTTTTTTTGAAAATAGAATAACCTAGGCCAATAGCAGCTCCCAACAAAAAAAACGAAATTATAACTATCCTTTTGCTTTTAAGATAACTCAAAGCAGATCTGGATTTTAAAACTATTTCCTTAATTGATATCTCACCGGCGTTCGGCCCATTTATCTGAGTCATTAGATTATTATTGATTTACTATTTGTGTAAACTTAGAATTCCCAAAATAATAGCGCCCAATGAAGCTATGCCCGTAGTAAGCCCTAAAATAGTTTGTACAGAGTTACCTTTACTTTCCGGTTTTTTAGGTACATAGATCTCACTTCCTGGTTTAACAGAGGGATGATTATTAAAGAAAAGGAATTTGCGCGTCCCTTTTACTGTACCATTTGGATACACCACATACGCTCCCCTTCGTAATGCGTCCGGCGCATAGCCTCCGGCATTGGATACAAAATCATTAAACGATTTTGAATTATCGTAAACTACTGCACTTGGGTAAAGCACCTGCCCGTTAACCCTGACAATTTGTTGCCGCTTAGGCACCCTTAAAACATCGCCGTCCTCTAACAGTAGGTCACCTTTTGACCCAGGCGTTTTTAAAACTCCACCCAAATCAATGCCTACATAATTATTGCGCTGCTGGGAATCTTCTGTGTTTGTAGAATCTTTATAGCTTCTTTTAAGTCTGTTGGTTTGCGCGGTACGCTCCAAAGCAAGTGCTGCTGTATCAGCTTTAGTTTTGTCGATACCTAATATGGCGATATTCTCTCGTTTTAATGAGCCTCCTTCTACATCTGCAGAGGCAGTAAGGCCACCAGCCCGTGCAACCAGGTCAGAGATCTTTTCATTCTTATTTTTTAAGGTATATGATCCGGGATATAGTACTTCACCTTCCACTTTTACCGTTTTTTGTTTTTCATATCCCGGTAAACTATATACAGATACGATATCAAATGGCATCAACACAAAGTTTGCATCATTTGGCTTTAAAGGGCCGTCTATATTCACGCTAAAAACCTGTGCAACCGAACTGCTTTTAGATGTGGGATCGGCATCAGATATTCTCCTGGCTACTTCAATACGTTTAGTACTGGCTCCTTCCGTAAAACCGCTTGCCCTTAATATCAGGTCCTCCACCTTCATGTTTTCCGAAAAAGCAAACTGTCCGGGTTTTCTAACACTCCCGTTTATGGTAACGACATAACGGTCCCTTAAATCAAAGATCGAAGATATATTAACAATATCCTCGCGCTGTAAGGGAATGTTAACTGTTTTATTCATCACATCTTTTACACTAAAGCCTATCATCTCTGTACTGTTGTCAGGTTTTAGTCGCGTGATTGTACCTCTTTCGGTGAATGCATCTTCTTTTAAGCCGGCTGCCTTTTCAATTAACTGGTATAGTGTTAGACCATTTTGCAACTCATAATCACCGGGCTTAAAAACCGCTCCGTTAATAACAACCCTATTTTCAAACCTGTTGATAATTGACTCAATTGTATATTTGTCGCCTCTTAAAGGAATATAGTTTTTATAATCGGCCTCCAAAACATCTGTGATTTTTCTTTGCTGATCGCTTATCTGAGAAACCTTAATCCTTGAGGTATAAGCGCTGTCGGTAAATCCCCCAGCATAATTGATAATATTATCAAGGCTTTCTCCTGGTAGTACTTCAAATAATGCAGGAATTTTTACTTGTCCTGCAAGTTCCACTCTTGTTCTGTACGTTGGTACACGAACAATATCCTGATCTTGCAATGTTATGTTGTTTTTTTGATCGCCTTTTACCAAAAAATCATACACGTCAAGATGGTTTATGATACGGTTATTTCTTATTATTTCAATCTGCCTTAGGCTACCATTATCATTTGGGCCGCCTGCCGTATAAAGCGCATTGAAAACAGTTGCAAGTGATGGCAATGTATAAGTGCCGGGTTTTACAACCTGTCCAATAATTATTACATGGATACTGCGTATGTCGCCAAGTGTTACCTGAACGGTTGTGCCGTGCCCTATGGCATAGTTATTAGCAGCAAGCTTGCTCTTTATCAGCGACGTGGCCTGCTCTATGGTTTTGCCGGCAACATTTAAAACACCCACCCCCGGAATATTAATATTGCCCTCAGGCGACACTTCCAATTTCCAGTTAACCAGTGAACTGCCGTATACATTCACATTTAGCTTATCATTGGGGCCAACTATATAATTTAAAGGTGTTGCGAGTTTAAGATTGGGCTCAAATGAACTATTTTTATTCTTAAAAATATCAGCTCCGAATATTTTGGGCCGAAGGCTTTCAAATATGTCCTTTCGCAGAGCAGAGGTATCCGGGCTTTCCGGTTTGTAATTAAGTTGTCGTCCTTGTGTGGTAGTGGTATCGGTAGTATTTCCCTGAGATCCTGTGGTTTTACTGCGGATATTATTAATCCGTAGTTGCAGCTTCTGGGCCTGGTCGGCAGTCATGCCCTTGCTTTTTGCCTGTTGTATCAATTCTGCATCCGTTAGTCCGGCATTTTGGGACTGTTGCAGTAACTGGATAATTTGCTGGTCAGAAATGTCATCAACGTTAATTGACGAGATATTTTGAAAATTGGTTTGTGCAGAAACCATTTTAATTGAAATACAAAAAAGGGTAAAGACAATAAAAATTATTCGAATCTTAAATTTGTTCATATTAAAAAGCCGTTATGGCATAATAAATAACACTAAAAATTATATCGTATTACTTTTTGCAAAAGTAATTTAAATTAGGTTTTATTAAGAATAATGACGTTTTTTTTAGTTAAAGGTTAAACGTCATAAAAAAAGAAGGGTTAAAAATGGTAGAGATTGTAATTAACACAATAAATTGTTCATAATGTTTTGACATTGAAAAATAAAACAATATCAGGCTTGCGATTAGTTCTGTATAAGATCTTTATATATCAACCATATTGATAATCAACGCAACAAGCAACTTGGGAGTAAGGTATTCTCAAAAATCATTTTATTGAATTACGCTCTTTTCACTGCAAATTGATGAATTATATAAGAATTGACTGAAAAAACAAAAGCCATCAGATTACTTAATTTTCAAGCTTTACGTTGGGTTTTACATCGGGTTAAGTGGAGCGTAGGGGAGTCGGACCCGATTCAAATCTTATTGGTTAACAATACCCTATATGACTGTCGATGTGCTGCACACCGAGAATATCGTACCTGGGAGTTAACGGGTTGCACCAACGTTCGCCGTTGTTTATAGGTTTCGACAGATATGATGAAAACAGTCGAGGAGTTTACGGAGTCGTAGTTACATCCTGCCACAAGGGCTGCGCCGGTACCAAAACTATAAACGTAGTCCCTTCATTCAATTCAGACTCCACTGCTATCGATCCCTTAAGCCGGTCGATAAATTCTTTTGCAAGCTTTAAACCTAAGCCGGACGAATCGCTGCGAATGCTGTTCCATTCAAATATGTTGTCAATCTGCTCTTTCGTTATTCCCGGCCCATTGTCCGATACCCTGAATTCTACAATAGTTTCACGTGCTTTAGCCGTAACTTTTATTGAACCACCTTTTGGGGTAAATTTGATTGCATTGCTTACAATGTTTCTTAATATTATCTTTAAAAAATTCACATCTGTCATTAAAAAAACATCTTCCTTGTTGTCGTATGAAAGTGTGATTTGCTTTTCCTCAGCGAAGTCGCGATGTATTTTAATGGCGTAATCGATCAGTTCGTGTGCTGTTACCCCGGTCGGGGTGATTGAGAATGATTCCATTTGGCTTTTGCTCCAGATGAGCAGATCCTCCATTGATTCCATCAAGTTTTCTGCCGAATTAATGATTCGGGTATTGTGTTTTTCCTGCTGGTCGGTATTTAATTTACCAGCGTGATTTTTCTGGATACTCAAAAACTGGAACAAACTTCCCACCGGCGCCCTAAGGTCATGGCTTAGGATACTGAACAGCTTGGTTTTGGAGCTGTTGGCTTCGTTCAACTGATTGTTCAATTCGTTGAGCGCCCGATTTTTTTCTTCGAGCAATTCATTGGAGTTCTTTTTTAACGAATAACTTCGGTATAACAGGAATGCAATAACCAGTAAAAAGCACACTGCCGCTACCAAAAACCACCACTGGCGCTGCTGACTTTTTAGTTCCACATCCTTTAGCCTGGCCTGCTGGTTTAGCAACAATATCTTTTGCTCCTTTTGGCCGGTTTGGTATTTGATTTCAAGGTCGGCAACCGTCTTTTTGGTATTAACAATTGCAAGTGAATCTTTTATTTTATCGTACTTTAATTGATATTGATAAGCTTTTTGGTACATACCGGCCTTAGCCGCAGCGTCAGCAAGTGCAGCATAAGCATTGTATTCGTAATCGAGGTGGCCGGTTTTCCGCTGAATAACAAGGGCCTTTTCGTAATAAGCAATCGCCTTTTGGTAATTAAACCCGTTAACTTCCATTGCACCCAGCTCCATTAGGATATGGAGTAAGTTAACATCGTTTTTAGCCTTATTATAATACACCATTGAACTGGTGAGGTATTGTTTTGCTTTATCAAACTGTTTTAAGGCAGTAAAAGACGTTATCATTGGCAGGTAGGTATCTTGCATATTAACCGTGTCCTTGTACTGTTTTGCCAGATCGACCGATTTTTGGAATGCACCCAGAGCCTTGTTGTATTGTTTAGTATCATTATAAAATATGCCGAGATTTTTATAAGAGATCATAGAATTCCGCGGGTCGCTTTTTATTAATGGGATGCCCTGCAGGAGGTAGGTTTCGGCAGTTTTATAATCGGCAAACTTCTCGTAAACGAGCGATATATTGATCATCGCCGTGCCCATCGACAAACTATCCTTTTTTTCCTTTGTGTATTTTAAAATCTGGAAATACATTTTCAGCGCCTTTTCAAACTGATCGGCATTAAAATACATACCTGCCAGTACTCCAAGCGCCCTCATTTTTAGAGGCATATCTTTTAAGGTATCGCTTTCTGCCGCAAGTTTTTCCCGGTTTCTAAGTACCGAATCCGGTTGGCCAATAGTATAGTACAGGTTGGTCATCCTGATCTGCGCGTCAATATGATAAGTTGTTTGATTTATTCGTCCGGCTTGTACCTCCGCCCGGCCATAGTAGTATAGTGCGCTATCATTATAGTGTATAGCATCGTAGGCATAGCCCAGCAAAAGGTTTATATAGGCTATTTCCCGCAGGGAAAGCGCTCCCGGCTTCATTGCAAGTTTTCCGGTTCCGAAAGAGATCGCGCTGCGGTACTTACCTGTTGCGTAAAGGTTTGACACCTGTTGCATAACGCTGCTTTTGGGCAGAGGCCCGGCGGTAGTTTTTGATGCCTGCTTTTTAGAATCAGTACAATTTAAAAATTGTGTAATGATAAATAACAGTAAAAGGCCTTTCAGGCATCTCATAATTTGTCTGGCGTTTAAATAAATTAAAGAAAAAATCTTATGGTCGCAGGGGAACGAATAATTATCAGCGCTAATTTAATATTGATAATACAGTTTTCATAGCAGGTACTAAAATAATAAAAGTGCACTTCCGCAATGCCCAACAATGCCGGGCCGGCCTTCAGCCTATCATTTTCACTGGCGGCACACCCATGTACCCCGAACAAAGTCGTCCGTTATTTTTATTTGTTTGCTTCGGCCTAAATATCTGCCAATTGCGTTGTCAGTTCCATTTTTTGAGGGCTTAATCAGTATTCAATAACACCCTGCTTATTTCGTTTTTGAAGGTTTTGCCTACGGGGAGCTTAAAATCATCAAGCAATAATTCGTTCTGCTCCAGTTTCCGGATCTTGCTAATGGCAACGGCAAAACTCCTGTGAATCCGCAGGAAACGCGCATTCGGGAGTTTTTCGAAAAAATTTTTAAGGTTCGAGAGCGTTAGATAGGTCTTCGAAGGAGTTATTATCTTTGTATAATCTTTTAAAGCCTCCAAGTAAATGATGTCGCTGATCTTAATTTTTATCAGATCATAACTTTCTTTTATGATCAGGAAATCATCAGCGAAACGGATATCATAAAGTTTGGCCTTGCTTTGTATTTGCAGAAATTCGCGGGCCCGCATTACCGATCTTTCAAATCGCTCAGGCCTAAGGGGTTTTAGTATAAAATCCAGTGCATGTGTTTCAAAACCTTTCAGCGCATACTCAGGGTGCGAGGTAATAAAGATACATAAAGGCGGATTTTTAAAGGAGTTGAGGAACTCGATACCGCTAATATAGGGCATATCAATATCCAGGAACAGTAACTGGACGTTTTTTTTCTGAATGATCTCAAGGCAGTCCAGCGGATTTGAAAAACTCCCCTCAATTTTGATAAACGTGTATTGCTCTAGGCAGGTTTCTACCGCGAATCTGTCTAATTCGTCATCATCAATAATCACACAATTGATCAATTCCATACGCCAGGCTAAGGTCACAAACCTGTTACTAAAGTATGTAAATTCCGCTATGCAAGCAAATTTAATAACGATAGTAAATTAAGAGTCAAAAATCGAGAGCCAATATGCGCGAATAGAGAATAAAAGTTTACCGTTTTTTGTTGCTAACTATAAAGTTATAGGGCCAGTTTTTATTTTAGTTATACATTTAATTTTTGAGTTGCTCTTCGTCTTAGTTATTGCTTCCTGACTCATCACACCTTCTACTTTATACGTACCCCTACAGGATCGGTTACCGGGCTGGTTTTGCCATTTTTGTTTTTTGTGATAAATGTATAATAGTAAGTTGTACCGGCTGTAACATTTTTGTCGGTAAAGGCCTGTGTAGCTGCATCAAGTGTTGCCATCAACTGTGCTTCCTTTCCTTCGGGCGCGCGCATCACTTGGATGCTAACCAGGTTATCGCCCAGGGGGTTATTCCAGCTGATCTGCACGCTGCCTGCTGATGGGAACAGCTTAATGTTACTCACCTGGGCGGGGCCTGCTTCCTCTTCAATGGTATATCCGCCTTCGGGGCTTGCACTGCTCATCCGTTTTTTATCCATGCCCACAGTACGTACCGTGTAGTGGTAAATACCGGGCGTTTTAATGTCGTTGTCGATAAAGGTATTTACAGTTATGGGTATCAGCCGCGCGCTAACCTGCTTGGGTGTGCTGGTTTTGCCATTGACGGTTATTGTTTTGAATACAGCATATCCCATAAATACCGACGACACAGCACTCATGTCGGGCCAAAAGACCTGCAGTTTGTTGTTGTCGTCTGTTTTGCGGACCATTATCTTATTTGGGATTGGCAATGCAGCAAAGTTGTAGGTGTTGGCATAAACCGGCCTCGATTTTGGGCTGATGGCATAAGATGTGTTTTCGTCGGCAACGGCATACGTGTACGTAATTCCATTCGTAGTCACCTGTAGCACATCGGTATAGCTCAGGTGTAGCTGGGTGCTTATTACCGGCGACGCAAGCTGTTTAAATACGCCATCGCGGCTGTCCGCGCGATAGATAATATAAGCCCGGGTATCGGCTTCATTCCTGTCCCAGGTTAGTATTACCTTGTTGCTGTCCTGCTTCAGCTGTACATTATCCGGCGGAAAAAGGTTTTCATCTACAGCCTCCAATATTCCCGGCACGCGGGCAGAGGGCGGCGAGGTTTCATAAGTGCCATTAATTGTTAAGCTGTAATAATAGGTAGTAATTGGTTTTACCAAACGATCAAAATACGAGGTATCAGTTGGAGACACGCTGGCTATTTTTACATATTGGCCATCGTAAACTTCACTTCGGTAAATATCAATCGTGGTAATATTTTTATTATTCGCAACCTTCCAGCCCAACCGCAACGCCCTGTTTTTTTTATCTGAGCGTGCCCGTAACCCGTAAACAGATGGAGCGATGGATTTTTCAGCGACGTCGAAAGCCTTCATCTCCGGCGAAGCAAACCCTGAATTGCCGGCAGCGTCAATGGGTTGGACTGAATAGGAGTAAGGTACCTTTTGCACTGCTGTATTATCAATAAAGCTTATAAAAACACTGCCTTTACGCCGTATGAATATAGGTTTGGCATCAATTACTTCAAATCCGCTGTGCAAATAATAACTTCTCAATATCCGGCATTTGTAAAGCTGCCCACTATCAACAACTTTAAATTCGCCGTATATCCCTCCCAGGCTTGGGGTAATGACCGCCGGCCTGATATCGGTGGCAAACTTTGATATGGGATATTTAATAATGTTGGTAAAGTCTTCTACTTTAGGGCTGGCATTGCCGGCAATCTCAATTTTGTACCGGTAAGCGGTAGCGCTGTCGGCAGCGGCATCATACCATGCCGTACCGGTAGCGGCACGTAACACCAGGTCGTTAAGCATTTCGGGGGGCGAGTTGGTTACAACGTTATTGGTTACCCTTTGCCAAACCGACTGCAATGCACCGGCGTCAAGTGGCGCAATATCCATACCCGACACTTTTTCTGTATTCAATATATTAGCCTGCAGATCTTCCTTTGATGCCGGCATTTGCGTGTTTGCCACTTTTACCCAGGGGCAATCGCCGTTGCTTTTTTGCCTGGATATGGCATAACTGAAGTTTTTTGGCAGTACATCGCCGCAGATTACCCATATACCTTTCGGCCCCGCTAGCGCCAGCCTCGTTGTTTTTTGGGCGTTGCTACTATTTGTTGTACTCAGCAGCAGCATAAAAAGGCCTGGCATAACAATTATTTTATTATACAATTTCATATCATCTGTTTATTGAATATCACCATTTTGTGTACATATAACCTCATTACCGTCATCAGCCATGCTGAAGGTAAGATGTGAATCATTCTTTTTATATTTAAAATTTATTTTTGCCCCTTTTTGACCATTAATTGATTGCGTTCCCAAGAACGGAATGTATTGACTTAATTTGAATTTAATGGTCACACCGGCATCACCGTCAACTTCAAACGCACTATTTGTGTACTGTGCCTCGGCGGTTAAATGAGCATCCAAACCGCCTTGTATAGTTGTTCCGGTCATTGATGTTAAACCTGCATTTACTGATCCATGTGCCCCGAGCATCAGCATGTAATTTTTACCACCAAAATTAGCACCCAATGAAGCCTCGACACCCAGGTTTGCGTTAAAAGATACCGCTGCAATACCTAAATTAACGCCCTCATGCTTATCAAGTATCGTCAGCCCTCCTGTAAAAAAGAAACCTTTAAAGCCGCTTCTATTTTGCAATAACCAGCACAAGCTGTTTTTGGCCATGCTGTATTTGGTTACCGTTGCAATGTCGTCATCTTTAAGGTCGGTATTTCCAAACAATATCCCTATATTAATTATACCAAAACCATCTACCGGCAGTATGCCGGTATCCAGCAGGCCGTTACCCACCATCAGAAGGCCTTTTGGGCCCATAGTTACCTGTATATCTCCTGTAAAGCTATAGGTGCCAATGGCCAGTTTGTCCATGTGCAAAGTACCCCGTAATTCGTGCGATGCAAAGTCATAGATTAGGTTGAGGTTGCCCAATGGCGTGTTGATCTTATTCATTTGTATTGCACTCGAGTTTACCTGTAAATCGCCGAGTACATTAAATGTTAACACCGTGGGTGTGCTCTGCATAGCGTCCGCTTGCCCGCCATTAGGATCATTTGTTTTCGGGTCGGTTATCGGCCCTGTAAAACTCAGGATGTTCCAGTCTTTGATGTTATGATCAACAACCATACGGTTGTCAGCATTGCCTGAGTCAGTAATTGTCAAATAAGAATCGGCCGGCCCGGCTACGCCGTCGCCGTCCATACGCAGTTTATATCCCTGCTGCAACAATATTTTACCCCAATTGGTATTTGGGTCGTCAGGGTTGTTCAATTGCTGACCAAAGCTGAACGTGCAGGGTATCGCGTTAAATTTGCCGGGCTCAACCACCTTACCCTTAATGCTGGTCATATTCCCATCAGCAGTGAAGTTGGCGCCGGCATCGGATGTGAATTGCACATATCCCTTGCCTTCAAAATTAATAGCATCGAAGCCGCCGGCATTGGCATCAAATTTTCCGTTAGGTTTTGTATAAACCAGGCTCATTGCCTGGTCAGCTACGCGCGGCACATTAATGTTCGCAGTACCACGTACGTCAAACTGACCTATTTCGCTTAAAAGGGAACTTGGGTAAAACGTAAACAAATTGTTATTGTACATTTTTAAGCCCGCCTGGTTTGGCGACAGGCTGATCAAATTCTCGTTATTATAGCTGATCAGTTGGAAGAAATCGACACTTACCGTCGAGGCCGCAAACTTGCCCGGTACATCCGGCAATGGTACCGTAGCTGCAGGCGTTTTTCCATCAGCGCTACCTATAGCCGAAAAGCGCCAGTGAGCTTTGTGGTCGCTGCCACAATTCTCATCCCACAAAAAAGCGGTCGTTTTAGGATTTATACCGTTCAGCGACACCAGGCCACCGCCAAGGGTGATAGTGTTAACATCAAACTCGCCCAGCTCAAACAGGTCGCTGCGCAGGTTAAAATGATTTGCAGGCACATCCACCACCCCGGTTTTCACATAAGCAGACTGCGACGAAATTCCCCCTAATTTAGGATCGATTGTCCATTCCTTTACAATCAGCTGCCAGGTTTGCAGGTTAACCACAATCGCATCAGCTCCCTTTGTTGGTTTAATGGAATAGCCGTCGAGCGCCATATCTTTTATATGGATATTGGCATAGCCGAGCTCGCTGTGCGGTATATTGGCCTGGAAATTTATATCAAGGTGAATCAGTTTGTCGGCAGGATTGATATAAGAGTTTACCGGATCGGCCGTCGTTGGAAAGCCTATGAATTTAAACATCAAAGGCTTGTTGATTGAATCGGCCAGGTGATAAACTTCATTCTGCGGTTTTGCACTGTAAATGGCGGCGATAAGCAGTTTTTCTGCATCCGTCAGGCGGTCGCTGGAATTGACTAGGTGAAATGAAATAGGCAGCCTGCTATGATCGGGCGTAAAGTTCAGATAGCTTGATGGGTAATTGAACGAATTATCTACAATACTCACGTGCGCCTTAACCAGCCCTCCCTGGGTACCCTTCTCAATTGTTAATGGCGTGGTAATACCGTTGGTTTCGTTAGGGCTTTGTACCTTAACATTGTACTGGCTCAGGTACTGCATTTTAAGTGTGTTGGTAGCTTCCAGGGGTATAGCTTTATCAGTTGGTTCAAAACCCCCGCCGCGGGATGCAAAAACAACATCATTTACCCGGATCTTGTCGCCCCCACTCAGCATTTTAAAGCCAGAGTTACTTTTTCCAAGATCGACAATGCCGCTTATCTTATAACTTGACGGCGATAACTTTTCAATACTTTCAACTGTTAAGGGGAAACCATACAAGTTTTGAATTTTTGGCCCTTCGTAACTAACCAAATCAAAACTGGCTGTGGCACTATAATTGTCTCCTCCGTACCGGAGATCTGCTGATTTTTCGACGCCGTTAACCATTTTGTCGGTATCAAGTGTAGCGTGTACCAGCACTAACTGGTGATCATAACTAATAGGTATTCCTCGGATTCTATAGTGGCCTTTTTCGTCCGTGCGTGCTTCCAGTAATGATTTATCAGTTGTGCCGCCATCTTTTCCGTCATAACTTACTTCGGATTGGCTACTGTAGTCGAGGTAAACACGGGCGTTCGACACTTTCTGTCCATTATAAGTTACCCATCCGCCAACTGAGGCGCCGTATCTAAGTGTTATCGGATAATATTTATTGTCGCGGCTTTCCATGTTTTTCAGATTGAACACCTGCGGGATATAGCCTTCTGCACCGGTATTTATAATTTGAATGGAAAAATTATTGACCGACACATTCTCAAAATCGAAAGATATAGTTTGTGTCGCCTGGTCATATATTGGGTGATAATTATTGTATAACGCCAGTTGCTGCTTAGCCTCTTTTAAGCCCAGGCCCGCAATGTTATTACTGATATGGATATTATTAATGATGATCTGCATGTGATCCACCTTAACAACAGCGTTGTATTCGTCACGGAGTTGAAATACCATGCGATGGTGTCGCTTATAAAGCTTAACATAAGTTGGGATAGTTGTCCCTGGGCTCACTGGTATCTTCTCCTCAAAATATGCTACGTCAGTAGGGTAAACGTGCACCGTATCTGCTGCGGTGCTGCTCATCGGCACGTTATACAACCCGGTAGCATTAGGGTCGCTGTAAAAAATAGTACTGTCATTGGTCATTACTGCTCCGGCTACCGGCTGGTTGGTGCCTGCATCAACGGTGGTGAAAATTTGTGTTTTGTCAGGCGAAAGCGATAGCTCATTATAATAGTTATAACCTACGCCCTTAAGTGTGGTGTTTGCAGCATCTAATTGCATCCCGTAACCAACTTTATACAGGCTAATTGTCAACTTATCGCCGTCTTTCCAGTAAAACTCAGGAAATTGAAAATTATCTACCTCGTAAAAGCCGTTGTTATCAGTTTTCAGGTCGATGCTCATGTATTGACCTTTTTCGTTTTTAAAATCCGTAACCAGTATCACATCAACGCCCCCCAATGGTTTCTGCGTTGCATGATTAAGCACCCGCCCCGCAATACGGCTAAAATTGGATGTTACTTTTAATTCCAATACATGCCCTTTGGCAAACGTCAGCAAGTCTGATTTCGGGAAAAAATTACCCGTTACATTAGTATTATCTGGTGCAACCTGTACCCTATATTGTGTAAACGTACCAAATGGTCCTAAAGGCTCCATTAGGCGTTGGTCACCGATATTTACGGTATGCCCATTTGCGCCGTCTATTGATAACTTAAAAGAGTGGTCTATCACCCATTCCACATTGGTATTTGCAGGGTCCGATTTGATATCACCAGCTGGCAGCGGTTGCGAAGGGTGTTTGAACGAACCTTCACCATCGGGTACAAAATCTCCTTTATAGGTGGCCTTACGATAGACCGTAACTATTGCACCGGCCAAAATATTAGTAGAGTCAGCATCTTTTGTGGTGACGTGTACTGTATAGTTTTTAAGTTCCGGTACGTTAATTATCGTTGTACCCAGGTTGACGGTTTGAAAAGGCTGAACTTCAAAATTAAGGGGATTATGATCGTAGGAGGCGAAAGTGCCGGGTTGAAGTCCGTTTAAACCGTAATAACGTTCTACGTGATTTGTTAAGTCAGTATCATCGGTCTCATCAGCTGTGCCATCACTAGCAGAGGGGCCTGTCGCTTTGCCATTGCCAGCCCCTTTGTTATCCAGCGGCTTCGCGTCAGCTCCAAATGCGCCGTTTAATCCCTTATTAACGTAAACGGGTTGTTTTACACCGTTAGCCCCCTTTGAGAAATCAAGCGGGGTACCATTTGCTGCCGGTATTTGCAATAATTTGCCTGCGCCCAAACCCGTTTGTCCGCCAGCTGCCCCGCCGCCCGGCAAACCAGCCTGCTGTCCCTGGTTTATCTTCGAGTTGATCTTTTCCAGCGGGTCGCCATTAATATTGGGTGCCGGCGCTGCCTGGGTTTGTGCTATTTGATCGTCTTTATCCTTGTTCGGTGGCGGGCAGGGATCGCCGCTGGCAAGCACCTTTACACCCGGTATTGGCCCGGCCTTGTTAGGCGTAAAAATTTCTATGTCGTAATTCCCATCGGCGTCGGTCACTCCCTGTCCGATAACGATATTTTCGTATTCATTGTTAATATCGTAATCAGTTATAATGGGTAAACCACCTCCGGGTTTTGGGGTTATTTTTTTATAGGTAACCACCTGGCATGGGTCGGGCATCAAACCATTTTGCAAAATTGATTGTATGTGCGTGGCGATGCTTACGTTTTTGTTTGCGTATGGGTGCAGCACACCGGGCAGGCTGGGCCACTGGTACATTAGTTTACCTTTAACGTGCGCGGTAGGCGGCTTTGATGATATGATGTAGTAATCGGTACTGGTGAGGTGCTTCAGAACTAATTTTCCGAGATTAGCCGGTTTAAAGCTATACAATTGCTCCGGGGCTACCTGGTCTCCGGCAGCGTTTGGTAAAATTGCTTTTATATAATATTGATCGTTGGCATCGAAATTACATAACAGGTTGTTAAATACAACTGTGGAAGCACCGATAGGGCCGTTATGTGTTGTAGCATCGGCAACAAATAAATAAGATGGGTCGATCCCTGTGCCGGAAAATCGTTTATCAGGCTGGTAAACGGCATACTTAAGGGGCTTTCCGGCCACTGTATCGGCCTCATAATACGGAATATCGCTTGCCTTTGCTTTTCGGTATAAAATAACACGTGTGCCATCAGGTATCCTGCCCATGGTGTCAATTATGGTATTATCTACATTTAAATTGGAGTAATCCGGGTCCGCGCCAAAGAGTGCTTCGTAGTCACTTTTGCCAATCGTCTTTGGAAAACCTTTTTTCAGGTGCACGGTAAGGTTGTTCGTGAAAGCCACCGTTTTAATGTCGCCTAGTTTCAGCGTGTCCTGTTTAGCGGTTACTAAATTGCCCTGGGGAACGTATTGTATAACCGGCACCTGTAATATAGTTACGTTGTTTGCCAGTGCTGCGTAATATGGGCTGTTGATACGCACAATTAAATATTTTCCTTTACCTGCATCTGCTGCTGCCTGTGATATTTGTAAACTAAAATACCCATCATTGTCCGTCGTCGCCGAAGTGTATGCGCTAAAATTTGATATAGGCTGCGGCTGCTGACTATCTGCCAGTTGCACCGTAATATTCGTATTGTTAGCACCATGCGGTACGCCAGCTTTGCTGAGCGAATACACCAGGCGACCGGTGATGGTTAACTTAGGGATGCCGGTATCTACTTCGCCTTTCAGCAACCAGGGGCATGAGCTTGCCTTATCAATAACAACGCCGTTTTGATCATATGATGTAACAGTAACTGTATATTTTTCGCCGATTACAAATCCCTGTGCAAGCGCCTGGATATTGGTCATCTCAAAATTTTGAAGCGGGGCGTTTGACGAATAGCTGAAGCTTTTGCGGGCGTTAAGGTGAGGGCCCCCCGGTAGCTTTTCAAAATCCAACACATATTTACCCAGTTTAACAGGGCCTTTAGCGCTTGCTATTTCGGTATAATGGTTTAACAACACACTATCAAGTGTCCCGAAAGTTTTTATGGATTCCAGCTGATTCTTCCAAAGCCAGCCCATTTGTAAATTAACGTGCTGACCTATGGTAACTGAACTGTCGCAGGCAGGATTGATTATTAATAAGTTACTTGCCGATGCCAATTGCAGGGGTGCTTGACCGGAAGTAGCTGGTACATATGTAAAGTATGATGCAGGACTAATGCCATTATGCTTAAAAACAGTTTTACCCAGCGGATCAAACGCGGTAACACGCCATGCATATTTTTTGCCCGGGACAAGTTGTAAGTTGAGTGCCCCGTACAAATAAGAGAATGAACTAACATTTTGCGATAATATAGGGAAGCTGGTCGCATCAAGTACATGGTTAGGATCTGTTTGAACATCCGGCATTTCGGCCATTTCGATGTGATAATGGGTGCCAAAAGGGGTTGCGGCAGGGTTAAACCAACTGAAAATGACTGACTGCGGGTGGGTTGCTGTTACAGTTTTACCCGGGCTGGCTAATACCGGAGCATCCGGGTAAACTATGGGCAGGAACGTACAGCCAACTCCGGGAGTTGAAAGTACGGTTTTGTTGTCGCTATAATCTACCGCGTTGATACAGAAACTGTAGTCTCCCTCCGGCAATCTTGACGATTGCGCTAAAGTAGCTTTGTCTATTCCTTTTACGCTCAGGTTATTGGCGTCAAAAATATCTTTAAGATTACTGCCGTTCAACTGTACCACGGCATGCGGTGGTAACACCAATGGCTGCAGCGGAACAAAATTTTCGCGGGTGTGTATGTCAACGCTTCGGCTCTCCAGCTTGCCGCTCAGTTTAATTTTGAGTGTGTTCGATGTTAGGTTTTGTACAATTACCAATACTTTAGAGGCATTTATTCCGGAGTAATCCGAATAATAGGGAGAATAAGGAGGAAATATACTGGTGGAGATATTTACTTTTTGGGCAAATGCGCAGCTTACTACCGTGAGGAGCAGTAAGGTAAGCAACCAGCTTTTGGCTTTTGTAACTTTCATCAAATTCGTTTTCATAAAGTTAAAAGGCATGTGTGATGTTAAATAGGCTACGTTTTTCATTAAATGACGGCAAGGTTTGATTTTTCGATTTGCTTTTCAGGTACATCAACGAGAGGTTAAGCGCGTCGCGTTTTGATACGCGGTACGATCCGTTCAAAATGCCGTTGATAACCGTACCGGCATCCAGGCCGCTGTTTTGCTGCTGCTGAAAACCGATGTTAGCGCTCAGGTTAAGCTTGCCCTTGTCGAGCAGTTTATTTATACCAAAGGTTGGCCCCGTCAAAACCGTATGCATCAGCGGGAGATCGGCAACTGTATAGCTGTAAGCGGCATTAATACTGAAACCGGTTTTTAGGAAGCCGAGTTGGTAGGATAAATTAGCGGTTTTGCTGTTGGCTTCATTTTGCGAAGCAGTGAAATGATTAAGATCAACCAGCGATTGTATATTGCCAACCAATATAAATGTATGCGACAGGCTGTCGGCATTTATCGTGTACCGTAATATACCATTAAAATTATAATTGGTACGTGCTACCCGGAAAGTATCTACCAGTGGGTTAAGGCCCCTGTCCTGCGTGATGCCATAATTGGAATAGTTGATGCTGGCGCCGTATTGCGGCATGTTGTACGAAAGCATTAACGAATTGATGCTGCGGTGCGAAGTAAATTCCCTGTCGTGCAATAAGTTATCGTTTTGTAAACCAAAGCTGCCGTTTACCTGTACTTTATTTTGCAACAAGCTGATACCGCCGTTAACTGTATAATTGGCCACATCGGTTTCAAAATAATAGGCCCCCATTGATTTATAGTCAGGGTCTATGCGGCGGTATTGCAGCCCAAGATTGTAGTTTTTGTTTTGATAGGCAACCTGCGTTTGCGCAGCCGTGAAAAACTGGGTGGACGAATTGACAGCGATCAATTTTTTTATAAAATTGGCTTTCTCTAGTTCGAGGCTTCCTAATGTATCCGATAATAAATTGCGGGTATAAAGGCTGCCGGCCACATCAAATGTCCAGGTGAAGTGGTGCAGGAAGGACCATTTGGAGGAAATGCCCAGCACAATATTGGAAGCCGGCGTCATCCTGGCAACAAGGTATTGAGGCAGCGAATTTACCTCGTCCTTTGCGCTAAGGTAAGTAAAATCAAGGTGGTTGCTTTCAGTGCCATACCCTGCCCTGGCTGCGTAGCCGTTACGTTTGTAAGCAGTTGTTTGAAACAGCGAATGATTAGCGGTATCGGTAGCAATTGCTTTGTTGAACCTGCCATAAACAAACCCCAGCCTTAATTTTCCGGGATGGGCCTCAATACCGCCGCCCAAAAAGTCGTACCCCGCAAGTGTGAATGGCGACCAGGTGATACTTTGCCAGCCAGCATGTATGGTTAACCATTTATAGGTTGGGCTAATGCCATACTGGTTAAATGGCTGCCGGAACCCGCGTTGCTGATCACTCACTACAATACTGAACGGAAAGCTTACACCGTAAATAGATATAACGGGGGCACCATTAAACAGGTAGCTGAAACTGCGTTCCCTGTCTTCTATCCCGGTGGCCGAGTAAGTTCCAAAGCCAATACCGGCGGTGCCGGTTATTTCAAACGGTTTTTGTTTGGCCAACTGGCCAACATCCTGCGCATTAACCACAAGGTTTAATAACAGTAGCTGCATAAAAAACAGGGAACTATAAATTATTTTTTTCATGTGGTTGTTTAATCGTGAAGGCTCAATGGCAGGTATAAGCCGGCTTTAACCGGGGCGGCGCTTGTGCTATTTTAGTTTCTTAATGCTGTTGTTGTTGAGGGGTAATTGCTCCATGTTTATTCGTGGCGGACCGTTTTTCTTTATCGAACCAAGCTGCCCGGCAGCCTTTTCAGGCACCACCACTACACGTACCTTATCCACGTTAAATTGCAGAGACTGTTGCGTCGTCGTGTTTGAGATATTGCAGGCTATCCGAACAAACACACCGTTGGCGTTTACAATTAATTTAAAGGTGTACGACTGGATATTTGAAGGCACAATTATATTTGTATAAGAAAGCTGTATCCAATTGCTTGCAGAAGCATCAGATGCAACAACGTGCAGGTATACCAATACGATCCCATGGTCTACAACATTTGCCAGCGAGTCAGGCAGTTTAAATACTGTTGAGGTGTCGCCGGTTATTTTTTGCTGCATCAAAACAAATGATGATGGCGGCCCGTTTGTTAAAATTGGTCCGCCAGGCAGCGCCCAGGTGAGTGCCGTATTGTCGGCTGTTTCAAATGCAGTTACAGACGCGCCGCCGGATGCTGCTTTTAATGATGTGCCAGTACCCCAGCCACTATTACTTTTAGGGCCGTAAAACAGGAAGGTGCTTACATCAAGGTAGAAGTCGCCGATATTGCCAATTGCTGCCGATGGTGCGCCTGTGCCGCTTAGGATGGTGTTGCCATCTTTTCCGTTTGTCCCGTTACTGCCGTTGCTGCCGTTATTGCCCTGCGGCCCAACAAGTGATGTTGGTAACCCCCAGCCGCTGTTAGTTTTAGGGCCGTACAAAGCGCCATTTGTTTTATCAAAATAATAATCGCCCGATACTCCGATGCGCGGATCGGGCGAGCCATTCCCACTATAGATAATACTGCCATCAGCACCTGCGGGGCCAACGGGGCCCTGCACACCCTGTGCACCTTTTAATAATACCGGTATTCCCCATCCGGTTGCCGATTTAGGGCCATAGAACAGGTAAGTGTTTTTGTCGAGATAGAAGTCGCCGATATTACCCTGCGTTGCAGACGGCGCGCCAGATCCGGCTAAAATTGTTGATCCGTTTGTTCCATTTGAACCATTAACGCCTTTTAACGAAGTGGGGGAGCCCCAGCCTCTCGTGGTTTTTGGGCCGTAAAGTCCCCCTGTTGATTTATCAATGTAGTAATCGCCGCTTTTACCCAGGCCGATATCCGGTACTCCAGTTCCGCTGTAAATTATGCTGCCGTCAGCGCCGGCAGGGCCGATTGGCCCTTGCACGCCCTGTGCACCTTTTAATAGTAGGGGTGTTCCCCATCCTCCGGCATTTTTAGGGCCGTAAAACAGGTAAGTACTTATGTCGAGGTAAAAATCTCCTATTGTACCCTGGGACAGCGAGGGCGCGCCCGAGCCGTTCAAAATAGTGGAACCATTTGCACCGGCTGCACCTGTTGCGCCGGTTGCACCGGTTAATGAAGTTGCCGTACCCCATCCCCTGGCCGTTTTTGGTCCATAAAGATTACCTGTACTTTTATCAAAATAATAGTCACCTGCTTTGCCTAAACCTGCATCAGGAGTACCGTTACCACTGTAAATAATGCTGCCATCCGTGCCAGCAGGACCTGCCGGGCCTTGCGCACCCTGTGCGCCCCTCAACAGCACAGCAGTTCCCCAAGACGTAGTTTTAGGGCCGTATAATAGGATGTTGGTTTTATCGAGATAATAATCTCCTGCGTTTCCCAGTGTTACCGAAGGGCTGCCATTACCGCTGTATACCACGCTGCCGTTTGTCCCATTAGTGCCGTTTGTCCCATTAGTGCCATTGGTTCCATCTAAGCTAATTGGACTACCCCAGCCGTTGGCCGTTTTTGGACCGTAAAGGCTGCCAGTTGCCTTATTGAGGTAATAGTCGCCGGGCGATCCGACGGTGGCCGCCGGCACTCCCGAACCGCTGTAAATGACAGAGCCGTCATGTCCGGCGGGGCCTGCCGGTCCGGTTGCCCCAGTCGGGCCAGCAGGCCCGGTTGCGCCATCAGGCCCCTGCAAGCCTTCTTTAGTGCACGAGGTTAGGGCAAAAACTACTATAAGCAGCAGGTAAATGAGTTTGTATTTGTTTCCCATAGCGTAGTAAATGAATGTGAAATGTATGCGGGCCATTAATTATTTATAAAGCTTGCCTAAAATTATAGCTACTACTACGCCCGGAGCAGAAATGATATACGAAGGATACGAAAAAATATACGAAGGGAAATTGCAGGAAAATATATCGAAAATTTGCATGGCAATAAACGCAAGTTGCGTTTTCGGAGTTGTTACCACCCCGATTCACGTAGGTGTTTGGGTGGCTTCACTAAAAAGTTACTGTTAAATGTCTGGCAATGACGTACCTCAAACCCGATGATCCGTATATTTCTTACGCAGCCTTAAGGCAGATGGTGATAATGAAATATGGCCTAGGGTATTCGTTTTTTTACGCTTTTTAAATATCCACATTTCTCCGTCCAAGCCTTAACAATTTCGTTGCGTCTAAGCTTGTTTACATCGGCATACGCTAAACATATACTTGTTTTTGCAACGTGTTCAAATAGGCAGTAGAGGATTTGGTATCCTCTTTAGTCCCTTTTAATCTGCCTGCAATGCTGTTCCATAGACTTGGTTCACATTCCCACCCTGTAGTGGTTTCGGAACCTTTACCGTTTACGGTAATACGTAGATAAATTGGCACCCGGCCGACTTGATAGTTTTTTGACTTTTTAAATAAAAAAACAAGCTGAAATTAGTTTTCATAATGTTTTAAGCATTAAAAAGTGAAACAAAATTTAGCCTGCAATCACATCTTTACAAGATATTTAAATTTTAAACGCCTTGATTATGAAGGTAATAAGTTGTTTTGGTGGCTAAGGAATATCTAAAACGTACTCACCGAAATAAGCTCCTTTTTATTACGAATTGGTGAATAACATTGTCATTTGACTAAAAAATAAAAGCCTGCAATTATTTGATTTGCAGGATTTTAGTGTCATTTTGCATTGAAATAAGTGGAGCCGGAGGTAGCCCAATCGAACCCCTTATACCACATTTAGAGTTTTTGGATCGGTTCGAAAATGGTAGATGAATGACGAATGTGATGTTTAGATAGTCCTACTTATTTAAATAGGTGTAGCAACAGCAAAGAGACCCTGCAAAACTCGAACTATTTTTACAGGGGTTTGAAGGGCCTGGCGTAGTTATTGATTTGATCATGAGATGTAATTTGCGCAAGAAACTGGGAGGTACCAAAAAGCCCTGACTAAGGACAACAAGAAGTAAGCGGGATGCTTTTTTATGTATATTCATGAACCGCCATTGTCCCGGCTATGCTTGTGAATACAACAAAAAGGGAAAGTGGTCAAGAGAAATTCGCTGTTCCATGGGATGAACGCTATGGTACGCAATTCACTCCACTTTTGTGCTGTTTTGACCAAAATAATCAGTTTTAAAGGGGGGGGATACCATAGGGAATAGTGTGTAGCTTTACTAAACCGAAGCAACGAAGAACTTGAAAGCCATATTGAATATGGTGTGCCAAAACGGGCGCTGGCTTTTTTTTCTGCCAGGAGAAGATATTATTATTTTTCGTGGATACGCTAATTGTACACGAAACTAGTTGTCAACTAATGGATACATTTCTTCACAATCCCGAAAAATAATCATATCCCTGCTCCGCCCAATAATCCCGTGGACGCGTATTACTGAAAGTGATGGTACCGATCCGTTTAAGGTTTTTGATACCGTATTTAACCGGGATGATTAGCCTTAGCGGCTGTCCGTGGTTGCCGTTCAGTAGTTCGTCATTCATTTGATAAGCCAGCAGCGTCTGGGGATGTAATGCGCTCGGCATATCTAAGCCCACATAGTATTTCTTATCGAGGGTTTCCATACCCACGTATTGAGACTGGGATTCGGATTGCAGGTTATAGTGGTTAATGAAGTCTATAAAGCGGACACCCGCCCAATGCGATATCTGGTCCCAACCCTCCACGCATTTAAAGTCATAGGTGATCTCTGTTTTGGGCAGTTTCATAATTTCCTCCAATGTGATTTGTAATATTTCACCGGTGTTTTTCTTTACCTGCAGCTTCCAGTTTTCAGGCGGCATTTTTCCTTCTGATCCTATATCACTGTTATGCCGGATGACTTTGGCGGCCATCGACCTTGGATAGGTTTTTACCAGGTGGTTTTCGTTAAATGTTAGCCTCCTGAAGAAAATTTCCGTTTTATTCAATGCGCGGCGGAGCGGTTTACGGGCACCCGCTGTGATCCCAGGCGTTTCTTCGGGCGAAGTGTACAGCCACCTCCATCCGCCGTAAGCCGAGGCGCCCAAAGCACCAAATACGGTGAAGGAAAGAAAATTCCTCCGCTTGATTTTCTGATCGATCGTCAGTTCTTTTTTAGGCTTTTTCATCTTCGTTGGGTGTTTCAATTACTGGTATTGGTTGCTCATCAATCACTTCAAATCCTGAAATAACTGACCGGAAATTATTCCAGCCGGCCAATATCACCTGAACAATGTGTATGACAAAAAATAATACGTAACCAATTGTTAGGGCAAAATGCCAGATACGCGCCAAATGATAGCCGCCGCATAGCCAGGTTAGGTAATAAAACTGTACCGGTTTGTATATAGCCAGCCCGGTGATCACCGAGCCGAAACCCATTACAATAATGGAAGTATAAGCAATACGCTGCGCAGCATTGTATTTGTCCTGCGGCGGGGCCATCTTGCGGATATGCAGGTCGTGCAGTACTACCAGCCAGGCCTCTTTAAAAGAATGCCGGTTAGGCAGCAATTGACGCCACTCTCCCGATATGATCGTGTACAGGATGTAAAAGATCCCGTTCAGTGTAAAAAACCACATGAACAGGAAATGGAAAGCCATCCCCTCTGCCAGACGTGAGGGGATATGCAAAAGATTATAATACCAATCCGGAAAAAATTTTACGAAGGTATGCCCGAACAACGTGATCGAGTATTCATCATTGGCCCAGTAAATAAGCATCCCACTCCAGATCATTATGGTCAGTATAGGAAAATTGACCCAATGCGTCCAACGCATCAAGAGCGGATGTTTTTCTTTTATAACTTTCATTTTATCAGAGGAGAAAATTTATTCAAATCGATGGGCATTACAATTAGCAATGGGCTTCAAGCCCATTGCTAGATAGATATATGAATTAATTGGAGACCTGAGCGCTCATCGCTGATGGAAATTCAGCTTTTGTAGCCCCTGTGATCTCACCATTGGCTTTGTTTTGCACAAAACCGATCAACTCCCATTTCTGCGGATCAAAACCGCGGGGCAGGCTGATGTTGTCTGTCCCATCTTTGGAATTGTTTAAGGCGATACTTTTTAGCTGGGTAACTATCTGTACATGAGATAAAGTACGGCCTCCGTTTTCCCCCCCCGTTGTACTTTGGTAGTGGCGTTCTTTTGAACCAGGGTAACAATCAGGACTGAATTATTAACAGCGCCGGTAGCATAGTGTATGGTGGCCTTTTCACCATCGACTTTAATATTGTTCAAAGCCAGTTCAGACTTTGCCGCTATTTCCAGGTCAGATTTGATGGCATTGCGCAGGGTGCCTTCTTCGGAACCTACAAATTCTTTTCGGCCGTTCACCACGATCTGCGGCGTGTAAACAGAAGACAAATTCAGCCAATCAGCATACTGGTTCTGCCGGGCCGAGTATTCAGGGCTGCTGAAGACATCTTTCCAGCCCAGGCGGTTCCAGTAGTCTACATGGTATGCCAGTATATAAACCGGTTTATCGGTTACTTCTTTTTCCACACGAGCCACCAGCGCATCTGCGGAAGGACAACTGGAGCAGCCTTCGGAGGTAAATAATTCTATTACCGCAAAACCTTTTCCGGGTGTTCCGGCCTTGGTCAGTTTCTCTCCTTTAACAGGGGTAAATGCCTGTGTCACTATTGCTGCCAATCCGAGGCAGGCAACAGCTATAAATATTCTGAATGATTTCATTTTTTTTATTGTTAATTAATTGAATCGCTTGTTTAAGCAGTTGGTCGCCATAGCAAACAATTCCTTACAATAAAAATTAAATATTTTTTCTATGCCATAGAAATTGTCGTTACCGGTCGTTATCCATGATCCATTAACTTATTCAAGCTTCTGAATACCTATAGATTAATTTTCTATTCATCTATTACCGACATTGCCACATTAATGGTATCATCAAAAACAAAGTTGTCAGTTTTTGACCTTGCTACAACACTTAACCCTTTTACGGTACTGACAAAAAACCTTGAAGTAGCCATCCTATTAATGCACAATGGGATTTCGCCTTTATCCTGACCTCTTGTCAATGCGCTGCAGAAAACACCTTCTACTTGCTGGTTGTAAAGGGCAATAATATTTTCAACTTCCTGATCGTACGGTACAATCTCAACTGCCGCGTTGACCCAAAAGCAGCCATCCTGCTTTAAATCGCCCACAAGGTCACCTTTGGTAAGTTCAAGCAATTGTTTTATCGCCTCCTTTGCAGATGTGAATTGGTGAAGAATCCTGTTCATTCTGTGTAAGGCCTTAGTATGGGACCTTTCCAGGGCTTTAACAAACAGGGAGTGTTTATTACCGTATGTATCATACAAGCTCGACCGGCTGATCCCTAAGCCATTGACCAGTTCCTCCATAGATGTGCCATTATAACCCCTACGCCAAAAAATGGAAATCGCCTTGTCAAGTATTTCCAATTCATCAAAATCTTTGGTTCTTGCCATTTTAAAGAAGCCTTTAATTTATTTCAGTCCTCGAACAACGATACTTGGTCAAATAATGATATCTGCACGCTCTGTGAAGTAACTATCTGAATAATTCTGTCAATTTCAGAAGCATAAATCTTGCATTGCACCCGCAGAATGCTATCACAATCATCCAGATCAAAATTAAAGCAGCAGCCAGGCCAGATGGAATAAAGTGCATTCAACACCCTTTCTGCCAATTGTTTGTTTTTTACGTCCGTTTTGAAAATTGCAATCATTTTTGAAGGGTTAATAACGTTTTTAAGTTCATTTCATCATCGATTTCAACTCCGAGATACAGCTGCAACCTATTTGCTTATAACAGGGCTAATCACATTTTAAACGACTTGTGAAAGTTGTCCATCATATCGAAGCGTACCACGCGTTTCACACAAGCGTAAATTATTACCAAATACAGACTATTCGATAATCGAATAATGCGAAATATATAAAATATATTTGGCAACTGAAGAAACATAACTATTAACAGAGAATTATTTTGAACAAGTTTTTAATTATTAATACGGGAAATTAATATGACGACTGAAAAAGATAAGCGACTAGCAATTCAGTTAGCTGCAGAAAAATTATTTTCAAGAAAAGGCTTTCATGCCACATCTATCAGAGAACTCGGCCGCGAAGCCGGAGTCAATAGCTCGATGATATCCTACTATTTCAAATCGAAAGAACAACTATTACTCTCTATCTTCGAGAAATCCATTTATGATCTCAGTTACATTAGCGCAAAGCTGGCCGATCATCGGTTAACGGAAATGGAAAAACTTTACCAATTGCTTGATTTTTATACGGCTAAAGTACTTGTAGATGGCGCAAGCATTTATATCATGCTCCAGGAGCAATTGCTTAGAAGTATTGACCGTTCGACGAGCTGTCCGAAGAAATTACAGAAAAACAGTTTGGCCTGTTGGAAGAAATCGTTAATGCGGGAATTGTCAAAGGATTATTCAAACCGGACATCAATACCAGGATGATCTATTATACCTTACTCGGTACCTTCAGACAAATAGTTATCGCACATAGCAAACTCTGGCTGCAGAACGATCCGGTTAACAACTCGAATCGTTTTAAAAACGATATTGCTGAAGCAAATAGCTATCTCAAATTACTGTTGTCACAAATGCTTCTGGTGTAAAATATTGTATTATTCAAGTTCCGGAAAAGGTCAAAAAATTATGGGCTCTGGAAGTTCATCTATGCGATGGAAGCGTGTGTTAGCAGTATTCTCCTATTGAGAAGTTCAAAAGAATGTTTTCAGAAAAGCGATGTACCGCAGCTGGGAACAGTAAATTATTTAAATTTAATGGTCTATTTTTGTAGACGATAATCATTGTTTAAAATTAAAAGTCCAGTTAAAGGAATCATATGGTAATAGAAGCGGGAAACGCGGAAAAGTTTTTATCTCTAATGATGAACTTGAGTAGTGCGATAAAAACTGAATCCGAACTTTGCGGTAAGCTTTGTGGTGATCTGAATGAAAAAGAACTATTTATTATTTCTTTTATAGGGGAAAAAAGGAGTGTCAAAATGAGTGACATAGCGGATTATTTGCAATCGCCCCTAAGTACATTGACCACTATCGTTGATAAACTGGTTACCAATAAATTCCTTTTGCGATATAATTCTAATGACGACCGGCGTGTCGTAAAAGTTGAACTTGACCGGAAAGGAAAGGCGTCATACAAAGAATTAAAAAACCGGAAAGAAATCATGGCAACAAAGGTATTGGGCAATTTGAGTGAAGTGGAGCAGGAAGCGTTAATTGCAAATCTTGAACACCTCGTTACTTCGATGCGAAAGTAAATTTTTATTTATTTAGTTCGTATGTCGTACTTTTCTGATGTCGTAAAAAATGAAACAACAGGTAAGTTTACAACTATTGTTAAATTTTGGGAGACTATCGTAAAAATATTTGAGCTCCAACTTGATTCCTGCGGCCTGGTGATCAAACCTGTTGCATAACAATGCCTTTACAGGGAACTTCTGGCAATTACCTGTTGTAAAATATATCGAATAAAAAGTCGTATTGTCCTTAAATACAACTACTTACATAAAACCAAAAAACACATTCCACTACGTTTTGCTCCCGACATTAGGCGCATGCCATAGAGGCTAAAAAATTCTACAGCAACCAGCTTTGCCCGACAAATCGATGGACGCGAAATGTCATTTGAATTTAATAAAAAAATTTATTTTGATATATTGCTTCGATATACGTACTATTGTACTGTCGAAATAAATAGCTAATATTTTATTAACCACAAAAAACCAAACACATGAAAACACTTAAAATTACATTCGTTGCCTTCTTAATGGCTGCAGCATCTTTAGTAAATGCACAGGGAAAAATGGCGGAAAAAGATTCCGAAGTGCAGAAAAACAAAGAGGCCGTGATCAAATTCAACACAGAGTATTGGCAATCCGGAAATGTAGAAATCACCAAAGAATTGTTAGCGGACACCTATGTCAACCATTTTGCCCCACCTAACGGCCCTAATGGCCGCGCTTTAATGGTTGGATTGATGACTGGTTTTAAAAAAGGTTTTTCAAATGTTAGTGTTGAATTTACCGAAGTTATCGGTGAAGGGGATATCGTGTCGATGGTAAAAACCATTACTGCGACTCACACCGGTGAATTTATGGGAAAAGCAGCAACGGGGAAAAAAATAACGATCAACATTGTCGAAACAGATGTATTGAAAAACGGAAAAATCACAGATGCCTGGTCTATGAGCAATTTTCAACAAGTAATGCAATCGCTGTAAACTAACTCAGGCGAAATAAAACGGATTTATTAAAAACTTACCCCCCCCATAAAATGAAAGCGTTAAAAAGTACTTGGTCGGCCTTTTTAACGGCAGCAAGTGACCTGTTTTATGGGACAATCAGTAACTGGAAAAAAAGACGTAATAAATACCGTTGAAAATGAATATTGTGAAAAATTGCAAAAATAACAGGCACCTGAACTTGGAGCAATTTTTCACAAATAATTCAAGCGCTGTATCTAATAGCCGCGGAAAAACTACTTATAAAAAACTACAATATTTAAAATCAAGGAAATGAACACAACAGAAGCAAAATCAACAGTAGGACAAAACAAGCACGTCGTCATTAAATTCAATAATGAATTTTTTGAAAAAGGAAATACAGACATTACAAAAGAGCTGCTGGCAGAAAACTTCGTCAATCATTCGGCACCACCTAATTCACCTACTGATGCAAGTCCAATGGTAAAATTCGTCACAGGGTTGCATCAAGGGTTTTCAGATATTTCAGTACAAATCCACGAGATCTTTGGTGAAGGTAATAAGATATGTGTGAGAAAAACAATAACTGCAACGCATACAGGCGAATTCATGGGAAAACCGGCAACGGGTAAAAAGTTAGTTACTAATATTTTTGACATAGAGGTTTTGAAAGATGGGAAGATAACTGAGCGCTGGAACAGCACCGATTTTCCACAGGTTTTTCAAGCCTTATAATTTTTCATCGCTATGCTGACTAAAATTATCTTAGGCGCGCTCGCGTACATAATCCCATCTATGCCATGGGGTTATTTCTGGCATATGAGTATGTTCAAAAAAAGTTATGAGAAATGGCAGTTTTTTGGCACTGCCCCAAGTATTCCGCTTGCATTTAGCGCGATGGTCATTCAGGGTATCATTCTCTCAGTGACTTATGCACTCTTACCAATAGAACATACTTCAGTTGTACACATCTTTACTTTCGCATCAGTTATGGGCCTTTTCTTTTGGAGCAGGGTCGTAGTTCCTTCGATGGCCAGCAATGTCTATGCTCGAACAATAGTATTCTTTTTCCTGGAAACAGCCTATCTCGTTGGTCAATATGCACTGTTTGGTGCCTTGTTATACGTAGTTTACTTGTTTGTATAAATACAAGGATCAGCATGACCTACAGGACAAAACAGTGTTATAAACAAAATAAAGATTACTAAATGAACGAAAGTACATTTATTGTAAACCAAAACTACAGAAAATGAAAACACTAAAAATCACATTGTTTGTCTTGTTAATTGCAGCAACTAACTTAGTATGTGCACAAGGACTTCAATCTAAAACCGCAGTAAACAAATCAACTATTGAAAAAAACAAAGATGTTGTAATAAGATTCAACAAAGCGTATTGGGAATCTGGAAATGTAAAAATCGTCAAAGAATTCTTCCCGGATTATTACGTAGATCATTTTGAACCACACGATGGCAACGGCCCACCAATTGATACGATTCTATTAGTTGAATTCATGACAAGCTTTAAAAAAGCTTTTTCAAATGTTAACATTGAATTTCACGAAGTTTTAGGCGAAGGAGATAAAGTCTCTTTGCTAAAGACAATAACTGCAACTCACACGGGTGAGTTTATGGGAAAAGCAGCGACGGGAAAAAAAGTGGTAATAAATATAGTTGAAACTGACATCTTGAAAGATGGCAAAATAACAGACACTTGGGCGTTAAGTAATTTGCCACAAGTAATTCAAGCACTTTAAGCCAATAGAGGCGAAAAATAATACTCATAAAGGACAACAATCAGTAACTAAAAAGGATAGTAAAATGAACGAAAGTATATTAATCACCGGAGCAAATGCGGGGCTTGGGAAAGAGGCTGCCCGCCAGTTAGCATTGCAGAAAGAAACAAAAAAGGTAATCCTTTTCTGCAGAAACCAAGGAAGAGCCGAGGCCGCCAAAAAGGACCTTGAGGCTCAAACGGGAAGAAAGATTTTTGAAATTGTAATTGGCGATGTTGCCGATGCCAATTCGGTAAGAAATGCAGTTGAAAAAATAAACGAACCTATCGATGCAGTAATTTTAAATGCAGGTGGAATGGTCGGAAAAACTGCTGCTCAAGCAACGTCCTCCGGTATGAATCAGTTAGCAGCCACTAACATCTTAGGTAATGTCGTTTTAGTGGAAGAGTTAATCAAACACGATCTATTAAAAAAAACAGTTTTATTCGTAAGCGCTGAAGCTGTGCCAGGAGTAAAAAGTCTTGGAATGAAACCGGTCGCCATGAAAACTTCTTCTGCAGATGAGTTTGCCGGTGTTTTAGATGGATCCTATTTTGGCAATAAGTTCGATGCAACGCAAGCATACGGATATGTAAAATACGTAGGAACGATGTGGACGTTAGCCATGGCCCGAAAATATCCTAACCTCAAATTTGTGGTGATGAGTCCAGGAAACACGAAGGGAACTAATGCGCCGGATAGTTTGCCCGCACCAATGCGCTTTATGTTGAAATATATTATGATGCCGATCGTGTTTCCGTTATTAGGAGACATGGTGCATAGTTTAGAAGTAGGGGTAAAACGATTTGTCGATGGCATTTCAGATGATCGGTATAAAAGCGGCGTTTTCTACGCAAGTAGAGAAGGTAAGTTATCGGGGCCTGTCGTTGACCAAAGCACTTTCTACACTGATTTGAAAAATGCTACATTTCAGGATAATGCCTACGAAGCAGTTCACCGTTTCATCAAATAGGCTTGAAAATTCTTCATACTTGAACCTCCGAATTAAATAATGAATAAGCGACAGTAAGTAAAATTGATTGGTCGTTTCTTATCCTTAAAAAATTTGAAGTCCGGTTATAATAATCAATATGGTAGTAGAAGCAGGAAATGCGGAGAAATTTTTGTCCGTCATGTTTAAACTGAGCAACGCGATGAAAAGTGAGTCTGAATATTGCTGCAAGATCTGTGGTGATCTCAACGAAAAGGAGTTATTTATCATCGATTTTATTGGCGAAAACAGGAATGTGAAAATGAGTGATATAGCTGATTACCTACAATCGCCCCTAAGCACATTGACCACTATTGTTGATAAGCTTGTCACGAATAAATTCCTTTTACGGTATAATTCTGTTAACGACCGGCGTGTCGTAAATGTTGAACTTGATCAAAAAGGAAAAGCCTCTTATAGAGAATTCAATAAGCGGAAAGAAATCAGGGCAAAAAACGTATTAGGCAATCTGAGTGAATCGGAGCAGGAAAACCTTATTGCTAATCTCGCCCAACTCGTCACAACAATTCAACTATAAATATTTTTTTATATGTTCAATTCGTTAATAGTACTATTTCATCTTCGTAATAATAACGACACGCATAGATATGCTACCGATGCCATCCCACGAGAAATATAAAGCATTGATCGCGCTTTGCGAAAATCGTTTTGTTACAAATGGTGTCAATGGAGCTACAATGAACGATATAGCTGGAAGTGCCGGAATTCAAAGTCCATATTACATAAACTAACTCTAACAAATCAGCATAAAGTCCCATGAAAAAATTTAACATCACCGGACGCATTTTATTTGCATTAATCTTCCTGGTGTCCGGCATCAATCATTTTTCACCTGTGACGATAGCCTATGCCGCCTCTCAAGGCGTTCCAATGGCAGCTATTTTCGTGCCCTTTTTCGGCCTTATCGCCATTGTCGGCGCAATCAGCATTATGGTCGGCTATCCGGGAAGAATAGGTGCCTTGTTTATTATCATTTTCCTTATACCAGTCACCATTTTTATGCATCGATTTTGGAGTGATAGTGATCCGACTATGCGTCAATTGCAATTGACAAACTTCATGAAAAATTTGGCATTGTTGGGCGGGGCTATCATGCTTTTGGTACGCGGTACGGAACCGGGAGCCTATAAAGGGCGCTTCTAAATGGCTTTAAAAGCCTTACCTAATGAAAAAGCACTTTCGTGCTCTTTTCTTTTTACCAGCAGCAATTTTCTATTCCATAAAAACTAAAATAGGGATTGCTATGAAGGAATTCAAAGTTTTTTTAAGATTCTGAATAAGAAATATGACTTAATTTATATAAAATTCCGTACTGACCGGTTTGTTTTTAATAAATTATGTTTACGTTTGTTGCGCATTCAAATAGATATGGACACACGCAAAAGAATTATAGACACAGCTTCCAGGCTATTTTATCAGCAGGGGTATAACAGCACAGGTATTAATCAGATCATTGACGAAGCTGATATATCCAAGGCCAGCTTATATCAGCATTTCAGATCGAAGGAAGATCTGTTGATAGAATATTTGGAAATTCTTTTACCACAGACAGTGCTGGACTTAAGAAATGCTGCGGCTACAGCATCTGATGCGCCGGAAAAAATATCAGCTATTTTCAGGCATATGTCTGTATATGCAGGTTCAAAAGACTATTGCGGCTGTAATTTTCTAAATATGGCAGGTGAACTCCCCAAAGAGAATCAACGGGTGTATGAACTTATTCAACGACAAAAGAACGAGGTCCGCAAATTATTTACTGAGATATTAACAGACAACAAAGCGGGGAAAGATGCTAAGGAAAGAGCGGAAAAATTAGCAGATGGAATTTACCTTTTGTTTGATGGAGCGCTAATGTCGTGCAAGGTATATGGTGACACATGGCCAGCACTTGCAGCGCAAAAGACGGCGCTATCGTTACTCTAATTTTTTTAACCACTATAAACAGACCGGTCTGTATATTTTTATACTTAAATGTGAAACAATGACAAAAGAAGTGAATCGCTGGAAAGTAGGTGAAGTTCAAATCACCCGCATCATTGAATTTGAGAGCGGAGGTTTTCCGCCGGGCTTTATGTTCGACGGATTAACGGAAGAACGTGTTAAATCAATTGGCTGGCTCCACCCATATTATGCTGATCCCGATGGAACGATCCGATATTCGGTTCATAGTTATATCGTAGAATCACAGGGACGGCGAATCATTATTGATACCTGTGTGGGTAATGATAAACCACGGGGCTACGAAGGATGGAACCATTTGAACCTGCCTTTCCTGGAAAGTTTGTCTGACGCCGGATTTCCACCAGAAACTATTGATGTCGTTTTGTGTACGCATTTACACATGGATCATATCGGTTGGAATACCCGGTGGGATGGCGAAAAGTGGGTGCCCACGTTTCCCAATGCCCGGTATTTATTTGGACGTGCCGAATGGGCGCATTGGAGCCGGAAAGACTTTAGTATTGGTGATATGCCGGCATTCATTGCGGAGCTGGCCAGCCTTGATGCGGCTATTCAAGATTCCGTTGCCCCCATCGTAAATGCCGGGCTGCACGAGTTTATTGAAACCGATCATCAGTTAACAGACGAAGTTTCACTTTTTGCCACACCGGGACATTCACCAGGCCATGTTAGCGTAGCCATTCATTCGAATGGAAAAAAAGCGACAATCACAGGCGATGCCCTATTGAACCCCATTCAATTAGCTGATCCTGAAATAGGCAGCAACTTTGATTTCGATAAAGCCTTAGCAAAAGAGACCCGTCAGCATTTTATCCATGACCATACGGATCAGAATATCCTGGTATTAGGAACACATTTTACAACACCAAGCGGCGGCTATATTACCACGGATGGTGATACGTGGCGCTTCGTTCCGGCGCTGAATGGAACGGGTAATAAATAAAATCTCTTTTTAAAAACTAAAAAAAACGAAAACCATGCAAATTAAAAGAATCATTACAGCAGAAGGCAAAAGCGGCGTAGCCACCAGAACAGATACCTTCGACACATCGACAATTGACTTCCTCACCAATATTTGGGGATTCGACCAGGTTCCTAACCTGCCGTTAAGCCCGGAACAAGTGCTCGGGGAATACCAAAAGATGGGCATATTTGGCCCGCTCGGCGGTATTCGGGTCGATCTCTTCACGCTGGCTCCAGAGACGACAGAGGGACCAGCGGCGCTTGAACGTGCTGCCGCAGTCGACATGGGCACCCCAAACATGGTTCCCGGCAAAGAAGGTGACGGCATGCACCGCACCGACAGCATCGATCTGGCCATCGTGCTCGATGGCGAAGTAAACTCAGGATACCCAGGCGAAGACGGCCAGGTACATGAAGTGGCGATGAAAGCCGGGGATCTGATTGTAACTAACGGAACATTCCATAGTTGGCACAACCGTTCGGACAAGGATTGCACCATGCTTTTTGTCGTTCTCGGCGCTGAACGCAAGGCATCGTGATAAAACTCAGCACATAGATTTTAAATCATTATTTATTAAAAAAAATGAAAAAACACGAAAAGAATGTTCCTGTCATTGTGAAGGACGGCGTAGTGGTGCTTCCCCGGGAAGCAAACGGCGCTGTCGTTGTAGGCGGTTCGAATGCCACGGCTTACGCGGCGTACTACGCGGCCATTGCCGGTGTTCGCGCTACCATTCATCATGACTGCGGCATCGGCCGGGATGAGGCGGGCGTCAGCGGTTTGCCCTGGGCGGACCAACATGGCATGGCTATGGCTGCCGTAGCGACGGATAGCGCCCGTGCCGGCGATGCCGAAGACATGCTCCAAAGGGGGATGATCAGCCGCGTTAACAAACTTGCGGCCAATTGTGGTGTTGAGACCGGTCAAACCGTCGCACAGGCAGTGGAGCTATTGAAGTCTGCCCCCTGGCCCCACGCAGACGCGGAGGCACCGGCAGAGGAACGCGACTTTGTTGACGGCATCCTTTGTATAGGTTCGATCTCATTTGCTACTCCGGAAGATAAAGGTCTCGTAGTTGCAAGCGGTAGTCATGGGGGCAGAAGCGCTGCTCCATATTGTCATGAATTCAAGCCACGCCTTGTTTTCTTCAACGATGCCGGATTCGGTGCGGATCGCGCGGGCGCTGCCAGCCTACCTCTTCTCGATACGGATGGTATTGCGGCCGCTACTGTCGCCGCGGACTCGGCGCGTATCGGTGATGGCGAGTCAACGCTCAAACAGGGAATTATCTCGGCGGTGAATGAAACGGCCTACAGCCTCGGTGCCAGGGTTGGGGAGCCGGCCCTTGACATAGCCCGAAAGGTAGCCGGGAGCGCTGATTAATAAGCAGCTATTAAAATTAATATAAAGCAAAAAAAATGAAAAAACACGAAAATAAAGTTGCCATCATCACAGGCGGGAATAGTGGTATTGGTTATGGAATAGCCAGTGAATTGCTTGCGGAGGGCGCTAAAGTAGTAATCACAGGCAGAAGTCAAGAGGCTATTGCAGAGGCCGAAAAGACGCTGGGTCCTAATGCAACAGGGATGGTTGCAAATCAGTCAAGCCTCACAGACTTAAGCGAATTGGCTGAAAACGTAAAAAAACAATTTGGGCACGTTGATATCCTCGTAGTTAATGCCGGTGTCATGCATATGGCGCTAATTGAAGCAGTAAGTGAAGAGCAATTCGATGAAATAATGGATATCAATTTTAAGGGTGCTTTTTTTACTTTGCAGAAATTTTTACCCCTTTTAGGGAGTGGTTCTTCCGTCATCTTTATTTTAGCGCTCAGCGCTACCCAGGGAACGCAAAACAGGTCGGTATACAGTGCCAGCAAAGCGGCGCTTAAATCATTAGCCAGGGTTGCGGCTATTGAATTAGCACCTAAAGGCATCCGTGTGAATGCCATTTCGCCTGGACCGTTTAGCACGCCAATATTTGGAAAAAGCGGTGCCCCGGCTGAAGCGCTCGCCAAGTTCGCCGACACGATATCTCAAAAAGTATTATTAAAAAGATATGGAGAACCCGGTGAAATAGGAAAGCTGGTATCATATCTTTCCTCCGAAGATGCTTCCTTCATTACCGGAGGCGATTACGTTATAGACGGCGGGATGTCAATAAACTTCAGTTAGCAACGCTTAAGTAAGTCCGGTTTAAACTTAAACACGTTATAATTCAATCATTCGGCTGAAATTATGGCGTGTTTTTATTTTAAGTATAGTCAACCGGTGTGATAAGTGGAAGCCTGGACAATTGTTTGATACTATCGCGGGTATAGTTCGTGTCTGCAAAATCTAAATTTTGTTTTTTATATTTGTAGCGATTGTTACATTAAATCAAGTTTATGCCACGTGTTCAATTATTTGACAAGGAAAAAGCATTAAAAAATGCGATGGAGCTGTTCTGGAAAAAAGGGTTTAACGGTACCTCCACCCGCGACCTGGAAAAGGCTACCGGGCTGGGTACATCGAGTATCTATAATTCATTTGGCGGTAAAGAGTCTTTATTTTTCGAAGCGCTCCAGTATTATATGGAAGATGAACAGATGAAACTCGGCCAAAACATAAAAAATTCGCCGTCCGCCTTAAAGGCACTCCGGGCACTGTTTGAGTGTGTGCTGCAGGAAGATAGTACGGCAGGTATGGCGGTAAGTGGCTGCTTCGTGGTTAATTCCATTACTGAGCTTGCCAATCATAACCCCCGGCTGAACGAGGTCGCCACGGATGCAAGGATGGGGACCATAACCATATTGAAAGAACTGGTCCTGAAAGCGCAGTTGCAAAATGAAATCCCTCCGGGGAATGATGCAACCGAATTGGCCGTTTACCTGCAAACAGTCATGACGGGGTTGAAAGTGTCCGGTATGTTGGCGAAAGATCCGAAGGAGCTTCTATCGGTCATTGATCTTACGATTGAAAACCTGACAAAAAAATGATGCTTATTTATTTGTAGCAGTCGTTACAAATAATACATTTGTAGCACACGTTACAAATACAAGCATTATGAAAAAATTTGAAAACAAAAAGGTTGTCATTATCGGTGGTACCAGTGGCATTGGACTCTCGACAGCTAAGATGCTGATCGATGGAGGTGCGCGCGTTATAGTAACGGGACGGTCGCAGGCCGGCCGGGATCTGGCGCAAAAGGAGATCGGCAAGGACGCGATTGTGGTTTCGAGCGACGCGCGTTCATTGACGGACCTCGACGCCCTCGCCGTCCAGGCGAAAGCAGAGTTCGGTACCCTGGATTTCCTCTTCATCAACGCCGGGTTCAGCCTCTTCGCTCCGCTCGAACAAACGACGGAAGCGACCTTTGACGAGATGTTCAACCTGAACGCCAAAGGACCGTTTTTCGCTGTGCAAAAACTTTCGCCACTAATCAATAGCGGTGGTTCTATCGTCCTGACGACCTCAACCGCAAACGTCAAGGGCATGCCTATGCTGGCCGCATATGGCGGGGCCAAGGCTGCACTGCGAAATTTCGCCCGGATGTTCGCCGCTGAGCTGCTTCCCCGCGGAATTCGCGTCAATGCGGTTTCGCCTGGTCCCACCGAAACGCCGATCGTCGACAAGTCGATCCCCGACAAAGACATGCAAGCCCATCTTATCGCGCAGATGATCGCGGACATTCCGATGAAGCGTCTGGGCACGTCCGAGGAACTTGCCAAGGCCGTCCTCTTCCTCGCGTTCGATGCGACCTTTATGACAGGCGTCGAACTGCCTGTCGATGGGGGCTGTCACAACTGTAAAAGCGCTATCAAAGAGGCATAGGACAAATGTAATGGCTAAAAAAACCAGCCTAACTCTTTCCATAAACACCTTACCAATTGGACTACTAAGCCACTAAACATCATGCTTACCATACTGGTAGCTCGAATAATAAACACAATAAAAAAAACTAAAAAATGCAAAAGTTAAAAAACAAAGTAGCACTCATCACAGGCGGAACTACAGGCTTAGGCTTGGCGACTGCCAAATTATTCATCGACGAAGGTGCACGTGTGATCGTAACTGGTCGCAACGCTGCGACAATGAAGACGGCACAGGCTGAGCTTGGGGATAACGCTGTCGTGATCCGCAGCGATGCGACCTCGCTTCCCGATATGGATGCCTTAGCGGCGATGGTCAAGGAGAAGTTCGGCAAGCTCGATGTACTCTTCGTCAACGCGGGATATGGTCACTTTATGCCATTTGAGCAAGTGACCGAGGAAGTTTACGACGAAATGCTCAACCTGAACGCCAAGGGGCCGTATTTCATCGTACAAAAACTGATGTCGCTTATGCCGGAAGGAAGTGCGGTGGTTTTCACCACTTCGATTGCAAACGCGAAGGCGGTGCCTACCTTGAGCGCCTATGGCGCCGCTAAAGCGGCACTTCGTGCAATGACCCGGAGCCTTGCTAGTGAGTTGTTGCCCCGTGGAATACGGGTGAATGCGGTGACCCCCGGTCCTATTGGCTCGACAGACATAATGCATAAGGTAGGAATGTCAAAGGAGACGCAAGATCAGGTTTATCTTCAAATGGCGGAAAGTGCTCCGATGAAGCGTCTAGGTCGACCGGAGGAAATTGCCAAGGCTGTAGTTTTCCTGGCGATTGACGCAACCTTCACGACGGGAGCAGAGTTCCCTGTAGATGGTGGATGGTCTCAACTTTAAGGTGTGGAATTAATGTGGCGAGAGTTCGTACTGCCTTAAAACAACAATAATAAATTATTAATTAACAAAAAAATGGCGCATTTAAAAAACAAGGTAACAGCCATCACAGGTGGGCCAACGAACCTGACTGACGCACCTTTCGCGGAGAAGAAATTCATGACCGTTAATGGTCAACGCATGGCCTATATCGACGAGGGCGAAGGTGATGCCATTGTCTTCTCGCACGGCAATCCAACCTCATCCTTTCTCTGGCGCAACATCATGCCGGCAGTCCAAGGTATGGGAAGGCTGATTGCCTGCGATCTGGTTGGCCAGGGAGACTCCGATAAGCTGCCCCAATCCGGACCGGATAGTTACAGCTATGCTGAACAGCGCAGCTATATGCATGCGTTGTGGGATCAGCTGGATCTGGGCGACAATATCATATTTGTTATCCACGACTGGGGTTCTGCACTCGCCTTCGACTACGCAAGCAAACATTCCGATCGCATCCAGGGTATTGCGTACATGGAATCGATAGTGATGCCGCTCGAATGGAGTGACTTCGGCGAAGCCGTCCGCCCCGCGTTCCAGGCATTGCGTTCACCTGCTGGCGACCAGATGGTACTGCAAGACAATATGTTTGTCGAGCAGTTGCTTTTGGGAATGGGTCGGCCACTTTCCGATGCCGTGAAGACGGAATATCGCCGTCCTTTCCTTAACCCGGGCGAAGATCGCCGGCCTACCCTGACCTGGCCGCGTCAACTTCCCATCGCGGGTGAACCTGCTGACGTGGTCGAAGCTGTCAGTGCCTATTCGAAATGGTTAGCGACGACCCAAGTACCAAAGCTCTACTTCCACGCGACACCGGGGGTCATTGACCAAAATCCGAATCAGGTCGCGTTTTGCCGGACCTTTGCTAATCAGGAAGAAATTCAAGTACATGGTGCCCATTATATCCCTGAAGACGATCCGGAAACCGTCGCTCCGGCATTGGCCGACTTCGTCCGCCGACTTCGCGGCATTTCATAACCTTCACGACAGAGGCAGCGTTTCCTGAAGACGGAGGATGGTCTCAACTCTAAGGTGTAGATTGAATATAGATGTAACTGATTATGCTTTATAATCAGTTGCATCTAAAAATTCACAAAGCAAATAAAATCTTTAAGGAATCAAATAATAAAATAATGAACGAAAGCATATTGATAACCGGAGCAAATGGTGGGCTCGGCAAAGAGGCCGCCCGACAGTTAGCCTTAAAAAAAGAAACAAAAAAGATCATTCTTTTTTGCAGGAATGAGGCAAAAGCCGAAGCGGCAAAAAGAGACCTCGAGGATAAAACCGGAAGAAACATCTTTGAAATTATTATTGGAGACGTTTCGGATGAAAATTCCGTAAGAAGAGCGATAGAAAAAATTAAAGAACCTATTGATGCCATCATTTTAAACGCGGGTGGAATAGTCGGGAAAACTGCAGGGAATATTACGCCTTCCGGTATGAATGAAATAGCTGCTACCAATGTTTTAGGCCATGTAATCCTGGTAGAAGAATTGATCAAACGTGACCAATTAAAAAAAGCAGTGCTCTATGTCAGTTCGGAAGCTGTCAGAGGCGTTAAGCAAATGGGAATGAAACCCGCCTTAATGAAGACCTCCTCGGTAGATGAGTTTGCTGCTGTTCTGGATGGATCGTTTTTTGGCGGTAAATTCGATAACGTGCTAGCCTACGGCTATGTTAAATATGCGGCAACGATGTGGACATTAGCAATGGCAAGAAAATATCCTGCTCTCAAATTTGTCGCTGTCAGTCCCGGAAATACGGACGGTACTAAGGCACCGGATAATTTCTCCCCGGTAATGAAATTTATGCTGAAATATATTATGATGCCTATTGTTCTGCCATTGTTAGGAATGGTAAATAAGATAGAAGATGGCACCAAACGCTTAGTGGATGGTATTTCGGATGATCGTTTCAAAAGCGGCATTTTTTATGCCAGTAAAGAAGGAAAAATGACTGGGGAAGTAGTTGACCAGGGTACATTTTTCCCTGATTTGAAAAATACTTCATTTCAAGATAACGCTGATAGCGCAATTCATCACTTTATAAAACAATCCTGAAACTATTTTTTAATATATGAAACTATTCGGAGCAATTTTAGAAGAAGAACTGCGAAGCAACTCCCAGCTAAAAACGCTGCCGGCTGAAACCGTACTGATGCAATCGAATAGCTATATTCGTTCCATACCAATAGTGCTTTCGGGAAGCATGCGTGTAATCCGCCAGGATGAAGACGGACGGGAAATATTACTGTATTACATCAAACCCGGGGAGACCTGTATCATGTCTTTTTTAGCGGGGATTCACGAGGATACGAGCAAGCTTAGATTGGTGGTAGAAGAAGATTCCGAAATACTCATGCTGCCGGTAGCTAAAGCAAGTGAATGGATCAAAGTTTACCCGGAGTGGGCCGAATTTATATTTAATCTATATCATCAGCGTTTTGAGGAATTGCTCGATGTGATCAATGCCGTGGCATTCCAAAAATTAGACGACCGGATAGTAACCCTGTTAAAGCGAAAAGCGGGTATTTATAAATCAAATGAGTTTAGCATTACGCACCAGCAACTGGCTGAAGAATTAGGAACTACCCGCGAAGTGGTTTCCAGGCTGTTAAAACAAATGGAAAAACAGGAACTGATCACGTTATCGCGGAATAAAATCACATTAAATACTTCTCTGTAACATAGGTCACCGTCTCACGGCCAGCAGACTGATACATTTGTTTCGTAATCAAAAACAAGTGGAAATAGCAGGATACTCGACGGCAATATTAATAGGTCTATCATTAGGTTTGGTTGGCGGTGGCGGCTCAATTCTTACCGTCCCTATCTTAGTTTACTTTTTCAGGGTAGATCCTGTTATAGCAACAACCTATTCCCTGTTTGTAGTAGGATTAACCAGCTCTGTAGGCGCGATAAGCCATTACAGAAAAGGTAACATCGATTTTCAAATAGCCTTCCTGTTTGGTATTCCTTCATTAATAGCCATATTCATCATGCGTAAATGGGTGATGCCTGTCCTACCACATCATTTGCTTAATATTGGTTCGTTTGAACTCACCAAGCCGGTATTACTAATGCTCGTTTTTGCAGCGTTAATGCTGGCGGCTTCCGTTTCGATGATCAGGAAGAAAAAAGAAGTTTCAGATTTTGATTCGCAGCCGAGCTATCCAAAACTGGTAATCCAAAGTATCGTAGTGGGCGTCATCACCGGTTTTGTGGGCGTAGGCGGTGGTTTTTTGATTATCCCCTCGCTGATTTTGTTTGCCGGTTTACCGATGAAAAAAGCGGTGGGCACCTCCTTAATGGTCATGACCATTAGTTCCCTGCTGGGTGTTTTAGGAGATGTAAGCAGGCATGCACCAATAAATTACGGTTTCTTAATGCTTTTTTCTGCATTGGCGATAGCTGGAATTATTGCCGGAAGCTATTTGACCAGATACATTGCCGAGACTAAATTAAAGCCGGCTTTTGGATGGTTCGTATTGTTCATGGGCATTTTTGTTTCGATTACTACTTTAACTAAATAATATGGACTTCATTAAACAACCCTGGCCCTGGTGTGTGGCCGGCCCTCTGATCGGGTTGATCATACCGGCTTTACTGCTGTTAGGTAATAAGACTTTCGGTGTTTCATCAACGCTTCGCCAGGTATGCGCTGCTTGTATCCCCGCTAATATTTCCTTCTTTAACTATGACTGGAAAAAGGATAGCTGGAATCTTTTTTTTGTAGCAGGGATTATGATCGGTGGCTTTATCGCTACCTACCTGCTTTCAAATCCCGGGCCTGTTAATATCAATCCACATACGACAGCACTGCTACAACAGGAAGGTGTTAAAGATTTCAGCGGCCTCCTGCCGAAAGACATATTCAGCTTTAGTCAACTGTTTACGTTGCGTGGATTTGTTTTTATGGTTGCCGGCGGCTTCCTGGTTGGTTTCGGTACCCGTTATGCAGGTGGATGTACTTCCGGTCATGCCATCATGGGCCTGTCTTCTTTACAATGGCCATCGTTAGTGGCTACCTGTTGCTTTATGATTGGCGGAATGGTGATGACCTGGTTTATTTTGCCTTATTTATTACAATTATGAAAAATATAAAATTTTTAATCATAGGAATGCTGTTCGGCATTATCCTCGTCAAATCACAGGTGATCTCCTGGTTCCGGATACAGGAAATGTTCCGCTTGCAAGCGTTTCATATGTACGGTGTTATCGGTAGCGCGGTTGTAGTTGGTATCATTTCAATCCAGCTCCTGAAACTGTTCCGGTTAAAGACCATTCACGGAGAGCAAATTGTTATTCCTGACAAAACATTTCATTGGGGCAACGTTTATGGCGGGTTGATATTTGGTTTAGGCTGGGCGATCACAGGCGCTTGCCCGGGCCCGCTTTATGCACAGATCGGCAGTGGTTTTTTGGTAACTATGATCACGTTACTGAGCGCGGTTGCGGGAACCTGGACGTATGGTTTAATAAAAAATAAATTACCTGACTAATTAAAACAGATAATATGAAAATCGAACAATTTGAAGATAAAGGGTTATCGCACTATTCCTACGCCATTTTGAGTGAAAGTGACCGCCAGGTAATTTTAATAGATCCTTCACGCGATATAAGTCAATATCTGGCTTATGCGGAAAACAATAAAGCAACGATCATAGGCGTCATTGAAACGCACCCGCATGCCGATTTTGTAAGCGGGCACTTAGAATTACACCAGATAACGGGAGCAACCATTTACTGTTCTGCATTAGTTGGCGCCGATTACCCACATCAAAATTTTGATGAAGGCGATCTGATCCATTTTGGTAAGATCACGTTGAAAGCGGTTAACACACCAGGACACTCTCCCGATAGTATTTCTATCATATTAACGCACGATGGTAAAGATAAAGCAGTTTTTACAGGAGATACTTTGTTTATAGGCGATTGCGGCAGGCCTGACCTGCGTGAAAGTGCAGGTAATCTGACCGCCAAGCGTGAAGAATTAGCAGGCGAAATGTACCACTCGCTCCGTGATAAATTGGTCGTATTGAACGATGACGTCGTGGTTTACCCGGCGCATGGGGCGGGCACCCTCTGCGGGAAGGCGTTAAGTCAAGCTAATAGCAGCACTATCGGCGATGAAAAACGAAGTAACTGGTCCTTACAAGATATCACTGAAGCGAAGTTTATCAATGCGCTTTTGGAAGATCAGCCATTCGTGCCAAAATATTTTCAGTTTGACGTAGAAATAAATAAGCACGGCACAGCAAACTTGGCACAAGCAATTGCAAACGTTCCTCGTGGCCTGACTAATCAATTAAACAACAATGTCTACATCATTGACACGCGGGCTGAAAACGAATTTAAAAAAGGTCATCTCCCGGGATCGGTCAACCTGCAAAATGGGAGCAAGTTTGAAACCTGGCTGGGGAGCATTATTGCTCCTGGGGAAACCTTCTACCTGGTTGCAGCAAACGAGGAAATACTCGGAAGCCTGATTTTGCGCTGCGCAAAAATTGGTTATGAACCTTTTATCGAGCGGGCGTTTGTTTTTCAGGCCGGGACTGCGACAATGGATGCCCTGGACTTACGCAGGTTTTCAGCAAATCAAAATGACTATACGATCGTCGACATCAGGAACAGCGGAGAGGTAAAGGAACACCCGATATTTGATCATGCCATTAATATACCACTCCCCGAATTGCGGGAAAACGTTAGCGAAATACCTTTTGATAAACCCATAGTGGTGCATTGTGCGGGTGGTTATCGCAGCGCAGCCGGCAGTAGTATTATTAATAATGCTTTTGGCGATAAAACAAAAGTATATGACTTGGGTGAAGCTATAAAGCATTTTGAGAAGCAGGAAGTCGCAGGCCATTAACCTTCAGAATTGTTTAACTTTGAGGTAGTCTAATAATCGATGCCATGCCTGTACAGTTAAGGGAACATATTGAAAAGATCGTACCGCTCACCGATGAAGAGTATGCGTTCGTTATTTCCCATTTTAAGGGCAGGAAGTATAAAAAGCACCAGTTCCTGATCCAGCAGGGTGAGCCTGTACCGTACAATTACTTCGTATTGCAAGGGCTTTTGAAACTGGTCTTTACAGATGATACAGAAAAGCAGCATATTATTTCGTTTGCAATGGAAGACTGGTGGGAAAGTGATTACTATGCCTTTTACATGAAGACCAGCGCAACGATGTCGCTCGAGTGCCTGGAAGATACGGAAGTACTTTGCCTCTCTTTAGAAGAATACAAAAAGCTTTGTGACGGGCTACAAAAAATGGAACGATTTTTTCTGGAAAAGGCAAAATTTGGTTATCTCGGTGCCCAAAGGCGGATCATCTCTTCGCTGACCTCCAATGTCAGGCAGCGATACGATCAATTGCTTAAGCAATACCCTTCCCTAATCCAGCGTGTACCCAAAAGCCTCATCGCCGCCTACCTCGGCGTATCGCGCGAAACTTTAAGCCGTTTATAGAACTAGTGTGACCTGGCTCACATGAAAATCGTGAGGGAGGTCAAGAGCCACTATCCGTTGTTGTCTTTACTTTTGAAGTATGAAACATAAGCTCATTTTGCAGACTCAAAATTTCAAATCAATCACTCGACAAGGTTTAGTACTTTTTGCAACGGTATGCATAAGAAGCGTTGTGCCAATTTTTGCAATTATCGTACTAACCGCCACACCTTCGTTGGCACAAATAAAAAAAACAAAACATATGGAAAAAGGGAATACGGCCGCTAAGGTCAAAACTTTCAATCTCGGTGCCGCATCGGAACACGCCGATAATCTCATCAGCCAGGGCTATAGCGTCAATGGCACCATTTATATTTCGGGACAGTACTCGCATGATACGACTGATGCTGTTACTGGTGTAGGCGATTTTGCGGCCCAGGTTAGGCAAACGCTGAAGAACATCGACCGCGTGCTGGCTGGATTTAATGTCACCAGGTCTAACATCGCGGATATGACCATTTATTTAACAAACCCGCCAGAGCAGTCGGGACCATTGGTACCGCTGCTGCAGGAATATATGGGGAAACACCGGCCAGCCGGTACGGTAATTGGCGTAACGAGCTTATGGTACCCGGAGCAGTTAATTGAAATAAGGGTGGTAGCGCACGCAAACTAACTGGTGCTATACGAATCCCGTAAGTTTGATAAGGAATTAAAAACGATGCTCACGAATAAAACAGCCAAACTTTTAGCAGGCTTTTCAATCGTTACCTCCGCTGTATGGGCACAAACGCAAAAAACGAATAAGATGGAAAAGAGAATTATCAATCCCTGGCAATGGCAGGATAAGCACAGCTTCGTACAGGCCGTTGAAGTAAAACACGCAGAAAGCACATTGTATATTTCCGGTCAGACTGCGATAAATGCAGAGGGCGTATCAAGTAACGAAGACATGGTGTCGCAGCTTACCCTGACGCTAAAAAACCTGGAAGCGGTTATTAGTGAGGCAGGTTATGAACCAAGCGGCATAGTTAGGTTAAACGTCTATGCCACGGAGGACCTCGGGCAAAACTTTAAGATCCTGCAGGACTGGATAGCCAAATACGGGGTGAAGCAGGCAACCACGGTGTTGGGCGTAAGAAGTCTTTACGAGACCACGAAAGTAGAGATTGAAGCTACGGTTGTCAAATAACGCTTCCGGAGTCCTTCAGTAACATTGATTTGGCTAAATTACCAACAATAGCCAGCGATGACTCGATCTTCGTGTTAAATAGCGGGCAGCTGTTAATTCGGATATAATTCTTAAAACGATCCGAAGGTGAAAAAATATGCCCGGGGCAGAAGCTGATGCCTTTCATCAATGCTACCTTTTGCATTTCCGTGATATCAAGATCTTCCGGAAATTCGATCCAGAAACTAAATCCCCCGGACGGACTGGAAAGCTTGATGACTTCGGGAAAGTGCCTCAAAATGGACTCTTTATATTTAATATGCTGTACTTTCATCGCAGCCCGCAGCTTTTTCAGGTGAGCGTTGTAGGTACCGCCTTGGAGATATCTTCCGACTGCGTCCTGTAAAAGACTGTTCGTGGATATATTATTGGAAAACTTATGCTTTTCGATTTCAGCCTGGTATTTACCTGCGGCTACCCAGCCGATTCGGAAGCCCGGCGGCAGCGTTTTTGAAAAGGAAGAACAGTAAAGCACATTGTCATAGGTATCATAAGCTTTGGCAGGCAATGGTCGGGTTGAACCAAAATAGAGTTCGCCCAAAGCGTCATCCTCGATTAATGGGATATTGCGTTCTCCGAGCAGTTTCACCAAACGTATTTTATTTTCTTCAGGCATCGATGCGCCGGTAGGGTTATGGCAGGAAGGCATAAAAATGCAGGCAGCAACCTTATTATGCGTTAGGGCTACTTCCAGTTCGTCAATGTCCAGACCGTTGACCGGATCGACATTGATAGACAAAGCTTTCAAGCCTCTGCTCTCCAAACATTGCAGGATGGCGTGATAGCTCGGCGATTCGACGGCTACGATGTCCCCGCGCTTGGTCACGGTGTCGAGGCAAAGGCTGATCGCTTCCAGGCAACCGTTGATGATCAGTATATCGTCGGAAAGTATCCGTTTATTCCATTCAAAAAAACGAAGGGCTACCTGGTTCAGCAATCGCGGGTGGCCTTCCAGAAACGGATACTGGTAATTATCAATCGCTACCTCCTTTATAGCTGCCTGCATTGCTTTATTGATCTTTGCTATCGGCAATAATTCATTTACAGGGGCAAGGATCGAAAAATTTATAACGCCATATTTCCGCGTATTTCTCATCATAATACGCTCCATAGCGTAAACATTGACAAATTCAGGTAAGGGAATAATGTCTTTAGCGGAATTCGACGTGCCGCTACGTTTACCGCTGACCACGAATCCGGACCTGGGGCGCGGGGTGATCAAACCACGGTCTTCCATGATAGAATAGGCTTGAAATACGGTAGTCGTGCTGACGTTTAAGGTATTGCTGATTTTGCCTACTGAAGGGATTTTGTCTCCTGGCTTTAGCTGAAGAATTTGTATGGTTTCTTCGATCTTTTGAATCACCTTTTCGTAACGGTATTGTCGGTTTTCTATCATGAGCTAATTAAATCATAAATCTAATAAGATTTTAGGCATGCCCACCGGAGCCTTGATAGTTAAATAAATTTGTTGCATGGTTATTGGAGGTTAAATTGTTTTGTACAGTTTTATAGTATAAAAGATATTTGCGGCGGCTAAAATCAACACCGACACAGGAATGAATGGTGGCTTTATCCCGAGGGGCAGGACATTAGCGGGAACGTTTGGTTGAAGATGAACATAAACGGCCACGACCATCGTTCCAACGACAAGGCATGATCCGAATACAATGAAGGTATAAAAACGGTGGGCGGACATTTTGTTTTGAAAAACCAAAGCCCCAAGCAAGATCAATCCCGTAATGATTTCTGTGCCTACGCCAAACGGCCAGGCAAAGTCTCCGATTCCGCTGGTTATTAGCTGGGTGTGGAACCAGCTACCAATGGTGGGAACTACTAATTTTAAAGCACCGAACATAAACATAAAAACGCCCAGTATCCACGATCTGATTTTTAAAGATTTCATATTAATTTTCATTTGAAGTTAATTGTGATTTTACTCTCGTTTCATTTAGGTAGTTTGAAGGTTTGCGGCCTGTTCTTCGTAAAATGGATAATCGGTATATCCTCTTTCATCGCCGCCGTAGAAGGTATCACGATCATAGGCGTTCAGCTCATAGCCGTATTTAAATCTTTCCACAAGATCAGGATTGGCAATAAAGAAACGTCCGAATACGATAGCAGCCGCATCGCCCCGCTGAAGCGTATTTTCAGCATCTTCGCGTGTAAATCCCCCTGCAGCCAGAACAGGCCCTTTAAAGATTTGACTTATTTGTCCGGCAGCAACCGGTGCGATATATCCTTCTTCTTTTTCAACGTTATTCACAATCCGGGGATCAACTACGTGAAGGTAAGCCAGTCCGAATCGATTCAATTCTTTAGCGACGTGGCTGAATAAGGCCTCCGGGTTAGAATCGCCCATACCACCCCACGTTCCGCTTGGTGATACGCGAACTCCTACACGGTCGCCTCCCCAGACAGATACCAAAGCCTCCACTACTTCCAGCAAAAAGCGCGCGCGGTTTTCGATAGTGCCGCCATATTCGTCGGTACGTTTGTTAGAGATATCCTGTAAGAATTGGTCCACCAGGTAGCTGTTCGCAGCATGTAGTTCGACGCCATCAAAGCCTGCTTTCATGGCATTTTCTGCTCCTTTGCGAAAATCTTCGATGATTGTACGAATTTCCGGTATAGTCAAGGCCCTGTTTTGTGACACGGGCACCCAGCCGTTAGAAGTCAAAGCAAAATTTTCATGACACACCTCAGAAGGCCCTACCGGCAGGCCACCGCCGGGCTGCAATTCCACATGTGATTGACGGCCTACGTGCCAAAGCTGTGTGAAGATTTTTCCGCCCTTTGCGTGAACAGCACTGGTTATCTTTTTCCACCCTTCAGTTTGATTATCTGTGTGTATTCCCGGCGCTCCAAAATAACCATGTCCGTTTGATGACACTGCGGTCGCTTCTGAAATGATTAAGCCATCCTTTGTCGCTCTTTGACTATAATAGGTTGCCATCAGATCATTGGGTATATTGCCGGGCATATCTGTTCTTAACCTGGTAAGGGACGCCATAATTACCCGGTGATTCAGTTCTAGCCGACCTAGTTTTACCGGCGTAAAAAGTTTAGCGTTGCGAAAGTCAGCTCCGCTTGATGTTTGTTTGTCCATTTTATTTTCTTTAATATTTTACAATTATTGAACCTGACAGCTTTTTTGCTATATGTATCTTCTTTTAATACAGTTCAAAGTTGAGACTAAATCTGCTATTAAATAGTATGCAGATTTTGAATATAAAACCATATCAGATAGCGGATTCATCAGTTTTGGTTAAAACGAACCTGTGATTTCTCCTGAAATTGCAAACTAAGTCGGCTGTCTTTTACTTAGGCTAGGATTATTGTGAATATGAAGCGGCAAAGCATTATTGCTTAAAGGATGGCGGCTAAAAAAGATCCTTAAATAAGAAAACCCGAACTTGCCTGGTTCGGACATTGTTTTATTGCTTCGGGAGCATTGGACAACAAGAGGCTGTCTCAAAAGGGCAGCCTCTTTGTTGTTTAAGGGAATTTTCGTATTTTAAGGTCATGGGAACGGAAGTAGTTTTTAAGCCATATGACCCAGACCAGTTGACGCTGCTGCCGTATAAACTGGAGGAGTTAGTGCCTGTTGGCCATCCGGTACGTATCGTTAAACAAGTAGTTGATGCGATAGATATAAAACCGATCAACCGCAAGTATAAAGGCGGAGGAGCTTCAAGTTTTCACCCGCGCCTGATGCTGAAACTACTGGTATATGGCTATCTGACCAATACTTATTCCAGCCGTAAACTGGAAGACCAAGCTGCTCAGAATGTACACTTCATGTGGCTATTAGGGATGAAAAAGCCCGATCACAATACCATTAACCGTTTCAGAAGCGAGAAGTTATCAGGTGTCTTACAGCAGATCTTTTCGCAGATCGTGCTGCTACTGGCAGAACAGGGTATCGTTTCCCTCAAAGAGGCGGTATTCACCGACGGGACGAAGATCGAGTCAGCGGCGAACAAGTACACCTTTGTTTGGGGCAAAAGCATTAAGAACAGTAAAGAGAAGATCAAAAACCAGCTGGACGAATTGTGGAAGTACGCGCAAGATCTGTCGGCTGAAGAACTGAAAGATACCGCGCCGTTAACCTTTGAAGAGATCAACCCTGAAAAAGTAAGGGAGGCCATCGCTAAGATCGACGCGGCGCTGGATGATCAGGAAGAGGTCAGCAAACAGGTAAAACAAAAGCTGAACTACGCCAAAAAGAACTGGCCTGCCAACCTGGAACGTTATGACCAGCAGGAAAAGCTGCTAGGTAACCGTAACAGCTTTTCAAAGACTGACCCGGATGCCACTTTTATGCGGATGAAGGAAGATCATATGCTGAACGGCCAGCTTAAACCGGCTTATAACCTTCAAATATCCACACAAGACCAGTTCATCCTTAACTACACCTTGCATCAAACCTCTACAGATTACCAAACGCTGCCATCCCATATTGACCAATACGAAACCTTATATCAAACCCTACCTGAAGCAGTTGTGGCCGATGCCGGTTACGGCTCGGACGAAAACTACGGGATCTTGCAGCAAAAAGGTATTGAAGCCTATATCAAATACAACACCTTTGATAAAGAGCAGAAAGAAGGTATCAAAGCATTCCGTAACGACAGCCTGCATTATAACGAAGCGGAGAACTGCCTCTACTGCCCGATGGGTCAGCGGATGGCACATATTAGTGACGGGCAAAGAATCACATCATCAGGCTATGTTCAGCTGATCAGCCGCTACCAGGCACAGAACTGCAATAACTGTCCGATGCGGGGCGTATGCTATCAGGGCCAGGGCAACCGGATCGTTGAGGTAAATCATTCGCTAAGAAAACACAAGCAGGCAGTAAAAGAAAGGCTCAATACGGACGAGGGTATCAAATACCGGAAGCGAAGGCCCGCCGATGTAGAACCGGTATTTGCTCAGATCAAAAGTAATCATGGTTTCAGGCGCTTCCTGCTGAAAGGGATGTCCAAAACTGAGGTTGAAATAGGCTTGCTATCCATCGCACATAACCTCAGAAAATGGAAAGCCTGAGAAAAAGAGCTTTTTATCCACTTTTAGCATTCAAAAACTGAGAAAAGAGATTCAACCGGCGTATTAGCATCAAACCACCACAAAACGTTTATTAATAAACTTTAAAATAAAAACCGCCTCATAATTACTTATGAGACGGCCTCTTTCAACTAAAACAACACCCACCTTACATTTTGCCTGAGGTATCTTTTTTGGCCATTTTGTCTTTGCCCACCTTATCCTTCGAAATCTTATCTTTTGACATTTTATCGTGGCTCATCTTGTCATTAGACATTTTGTCCTTAGACATTTTGTCCTTGCTCATTTTGTCCTTGCTCATTTTGTCTTTGGACATTTTGTGTTTGCTCATCTTGTCCATCTTAGCCATTTTGCCGGTATCAGTCTGTAATCCGTGAACTGGATTTGCCTGTGTAGTGGCTGTTAAGCAAACCATTATTGCGGTAGCCATAAGGCCGGTTACTACTGATTTTAATTTTAGAGTTTTCATCGTTTTTTTGTTTTTATATAAGTTTTTCTTGATTGGTCGTAGATTGATTACAATCCTTACAAATTATTTTATAAATTTTTATAACACTATTTTGATGTTCCGTTATGCGGGGGATTATACCTGGCCCGTGCCACCATCGACGCATATTTCGCTGCCTGTAATGAAGCTCGAATCGGCTGACGCCAGGAACAATGCGGTTGTGGCGATCTCTTCCGGCTGACCTAATCTGCCCATCGGGATCTGTGAAGCCCAATGAGCTTTCATATCTTCATTCCCTTGAAATATGGCAGTTTCTATCGGGCCAGGGCTTAGCACATTGACACGGATACCCCTCGATTTTAGTTCGTTGGTCCATGATTTGGCATACACCAGGAGGCCAGCCTTGCTCGCGCCATAGACACTCAGGTTTGGCATCCCTTTAATGGTAGCTATCGTGCCGGTCATAATAATAGACGCATGGTCGCGGAGCAGTGGCAGTGCCTTCTGTACGGTAAAGAAAGTACCTTTGGCATTTAGATTAAACTGTTTATCGAAGCTTTCTTCGGTAACCTCACCAAGTGGTACAAAATCTGCTCCGCCCGCGCTGGCAAAAACCACGTCTATGTGGCCTTTTTCAGATTTTACGGTGGCTATTAATCGGTCCAGATCGGCAAGATTGGACGAGTCAGCCAGTACACCAGTTACGTTGCTTCCGATATTGGCTACGGCTTCGTCAAGCTCTTTTTGCCGGCGGCCTGTGATAAATACGTAAGCACCTTCATTAACAAATAATTTCGCGGTGGCCAGTGCCATTCCTGACGTGGCACCGGTAATTATGGCCACTTTATTCTCTAATTTTTTCATGGTAAATTATAACTTTAATGATTTATCTGATTAGTCGGCAATCAAGTGAAATCCTTACAAAAAATTATTTATTTGGTTGAAGAAAACACCGGCCAACCGTTTTCGATGGGAAATCTTGGCCTTATGAAAAATGTCAGTGGTAATACAGCTCTTTGTGTTAGAAACGTAACCAAACGTTCAATCGGGCAGGACAGTAACTGCTTTTTGAAACTTCACGGTTCCAATTGGCTGTAAATAACATTTTTAAATACTGACCCTAAGTCAAAATAGGAATCAGGCAGATGTTGCTGTGTATAGATCAATCCAATGACGTTCTCTTTCGGATCTACCCAATACTGGGTATTAAAGGCTCCGGCCCAATAAAGGCTACCCGGGCTAACAGTTGTTATATGACTATTTTCTGTAGTAATTAAAGCTGTGCCCAAGCCGAATCGTAAATTAGGGTCTCCATTGTTAATAGCAGCTGAGGACAGTTGATTAGTTGACAGCATTTCTATTGTTTTCGAGCTCAGAAATCGACAATCACCAACTTTTCCTTGACCTGTAAAAATCCTAAGAAATTTCGCGTAATCATATACAGTCGATACGAGACCCGCTCCACCGGAAAAATAGACCTCCTCTATCAAAGGATAATCTACAGGATTCCCTTCAACAATTGGTTCGGTAACCTTGGTAAAGCCCTCCGGGCTTTTTTGGAACAAATCAATAAGTCTTCCACTTTTATCGTCTTTGAGCTTAAAGCCAGTGTCATGCATACCAAGCGGGTTAAAAATGTGCGCTTCAAAATAATCGCTTAAAGAAACCCCGCTCCACAATTGGAGACTTATAGCAGCCCGGGCCAGGTAGTGATCATGGAGATGACATTCTTTGGCCAAATAGTACAATAATTATTTTTACTTAATTAATCCTATAAAATATATTATGAAAATAACATCACGGATCAGATTAATGTTTTTCATGGCAAGTTGTCTTTTTTCAGCCTGCACGAAAATGGATGCGACATACAAGCAATTTGTTGTGCCGGGAGGATTAACCTACGCCGGAAAGGCAACTTCGCCAAAGGCCTATTCCGGCCTGAACCGGGTAAAAATTGCATGGCTAATAGGAGCGGATCCATCTGTAATAAAAGCCAAAGTTTTCTGGAACAGTTACCAGGATTCCCTGGCTGTTGATATTCCACCCTCCGGAGACACAATAAGCGTGATGATCGATAATTTACTGGAGAAAAGCTATACATTTGTTATCCGCACCTATGACGGAAAGGGGAATTCTTCCATACCTGTGGAAGTGGTGGGCGGATCCTACGGTGCAAAGTATCAGGCGCAGTTATTAACCCGGCCCGTAAACTCTACCTTAATAAATGTCCAGGGAAAAATTACGATTAACTGGGGTGGTGCCGATGTTTCCAACGGCGCCTTCGCATCAGAAGTTAAATACACAGATATATCGGGGAATGTTAAATATCAAACCTTTCCGGTAACTTCTAAAACTTCCGAAATACTTGATCTTAAACCCAATACGGGTTATCAATTCAGAACGATATTTAAACCTGATTCCCTGAGTATTGATAGTTTTTACACCAGCTATTCAGATGGCGGACTATTTTCATTTGATAAGAAGGATTGGAAGATTATAGCGTACTCAACCCAACATTCAGCTGGAGATAATGCTGTAACCAACTTCATTGACGGAACGGATGCAACACGCTGGCATACATGTGCCGGGTGTTCAAGCTATCCACATTTTGCAACGATCGACATGGGTGTAGAGCGGACAATCACCCAATTTGGCGTTTGGCGCACCACTTTTGAAAATGGTGGAGATGACCGCGGACCCGATAAATTTCAGTTTTTAACCAGTCAGGACAATGTGACCTGGGTAAATCAGGGCACATTTAATTTTAACCGTTTGATTAATGGGGAACAGCGATATTTGACCCCCAACCATCCAAGGGCAAGGTATTTTAAGTTTGTTGGCATAAGTGGACCACAGGATTATATGGTTATAGGTGAGATAAGTACCTATGGTTTATAACATAGCGTATATGAATAAAATTTGCCAGGAGGCATCAACGGCGGATAGAAGATAAAATTTGTTGCTGACTATAAACATGATTTATTCAGAAACACTATCGGCTGATCTCAAGGATAAACTTCTATCTATTGTTGTCATTAAAGACCGCCTCATAATTGACCCGGAGGCGGTCTTTCAATAAATGTATTTGGTGTTTTCAATAAGGGAAAAGGTGTGAGAATTAGGGTTGGGAAAGGCTGTTGATGCTTTTGAGGTTTCTGGTTTCTTAAAAAACTCGGCGCCCGGAGCTTCCGGGGCGGGATCACACGTTCTGGTAATCACGAGGCGGAATCCGTCGATAGTCATCAAGTTCGTGGTGGTTGGCCAAAACAATGTTGTGCCTGTTCGGGACGTTGAGATATCTTACAACTGTTCTGGGTTTTTGTAAGGTGCATCCCCACGATATAAATGTCCAATGATTTGCGGAGCAGGGTTTTAACTATGATGTATGAACACCACATTTTTAATTGGTATTAACACAACTTAACTATCCCTATTCCTTAAGATTAAATACTGTACATTAATTATCCAGATAAGTATCAGTATAATACAATAAAACCCTATGTTTTGCCAAGGGGTTCCCACACTTAAATTGGCGGCAACAAATCTCAGGACATACGTCAGCATACAGTCTAGGTAATTACTAAGCTACATCAACCGTCAATTCTCCATTTCAAGTCAATAAAATAACTCGTGATACATTTGCTATTCCATTCTGCTGAAATCACGAACAATAACCATTAGTTATTAAACGAGTAATAATTGCCCTGTATGAAATTTTTAAGAGGCATCATTCCCTAAAATTTAACCAATATTATATTAGCAATAATCAATATATGTCAACTCGCTAACTGATAAATATCAGGTTTATAACCAACTTTGATAATGAGCTTATAAGGTATTTTTTTGATCGGAAGTTCATCCTGCCGTAAAAACGAAGCTATCACCTGCATGGGCGTCCAATTTTTTGAAAGCAGGAAAATGCTAATTATCCTGATATCCAAATAATGTGGCCGCGCACATTTCAGTGTGCGGTTTTTTATTACATTTGCAAAGTTGTTGCCGGACAGTTGTGATATTAAAACCATAGGTTAAGGCGTTTAAACGGTTATATTTTAAACGTCCAAGGCATTTGTTTAACAAAAATGGCAAAACGCCGGGGCATTACGTTTTTCACCTCAGTTTCATAAAATGATAATGCTCTATATTTGCCTATTGTAATCCCACAGTATTAAAATGCCATCAGAAAAAAACACAATAGTACGAATCAAAGATATAGCCCGGAAAGCCGGCGTTTCCACAGGGACGGTAGATCGTGTAATTCATGACCGGGGCCGTGTTTCAGAAGACGTAAAAGAGCGGGTGCTAAAAATTCTTAAAGAGCTTAATTACGAACCCAATTTGATGGCCAGGATGTTGGGTTCAAAAAAACAATACGTTCTCGCTGCGTTGTTACCAGACCACACCTATGATGCTTTTTGGACAGCTCCAAAGTTAGGGATTGAGAAAGCAGAGCGTAATCTTAAACAGTATGGGGTTACCGTAGAGCAATTTGTTTTTAATCCTCATGATCCTAAAGATTATGTCAAAATGGCCGCCAGGCTTACAAAAAGGCAACCGGACGGTATATTGTTATCCCCCATTTATTATAATGAAACATTGCCGTTTTTTGAAAAATGGAACGAGGAGAAAATTCCCTTTGTACTTTTTAATACCCAGATTGCCGATTACGACCCGCTGAGCTATATCGGCCAGGATTCTTACCAAAGCGGAATGGTTGCCGCAAAACTGGTGCACTACGGACAGCCCAATCCATGCGCTATCCTGATCGCACATATTGATGAGGAAATAAATAACGCGCAACACCTTGTGAAAAAAGAGCAGGGCTTCAGGAATTATTTCCTGCAAAATAATTTAACACACCAATATAATATCTTACGGGTGGAACTGAACCGTTCCAGTCAATCGGGTTTTATCAAAAAGCTGGACGAGGTCATCGAAAATAATGTAGACCTCCGCCAAATTTTTGTAACGACCTCCCAGGCTTTCGATATTGCCAAGTACCTCGAACAGCGCCACATTAAAAACATCAAATTAATTGGTTACGATTTAATCCCCCCCAATTTATATTACCTGGAGAGGGGAGACATCAGCTTTTTAATTAATCAAAACCCTAAGGGTCAAGGGTATTGGGGTATAAACCAACTGGCCGAGCACATTGTGTTCAAAAGGGAGGTACCGATGCTTAAATACCTCCCGCTGGATATTGTAACCAATGAGAACCTGAATTACTTCCTGGATGAAAAAGATGATGCTTTTGTAGCTATTTGATCATCGTTTTTATGTAACTTGTGTGCGCGCACGCTCCAATAAAAAGGAAAGTTATGAAACACATTGATTGTCGGATTTTAACACCTGATTTAGCAGAAACGGGTATGGAAGAAATTTCGGCTTTCTTTGATCTGCAGGACAGGCAATACATAGACCGGCTTTCCTGGGATACCGGGGGACACAAGCCGGAAGTGAGTTTTGCTATGGCACATGATAAAGCCGGTATTTATTTAAAATATTGGGTAAAGGAAATGTATGTACGGGCCATTTATAAAAATATTAACGACCCGGTTTACAAGGATAGCTGTGTAGAGGCATTTCTTTCATTTAATGGCGATGCCAATTACTATAACCTTGAGTTTAATTATACAGGTGTTGTACTGGGAGGATACGGGCCAGGAAAACAAAACCGGCGGGAAATTTCAGAAAAGGTACTATCCCAAATACAAATCCTTAGTGATATAAAGGCGCAGGATGCGGTTACTAGACTATATCACTGGGAGCTCACGCTCTTTTTTCCCTTTTCAATTTTTATCCATCAGCGCCTGGGGGATCTGCCCGGCCGGGCATGCCGGGCAAACTTTTATAAATGTGGCGACGAGTTACAGGAGCCTCATTTTTTAACCTGGGCACCTATAGTGCATCCCTATCCCGAATTCCACCTTCCGGATTTTTTTGGAACCATAGCTTTCGTTTAATTTATTTTCAGTCCGGCAATACCGAAAAAAAATTTAAAAAAAAATGTGTGCGGACACGCATATTAATTGCATATTTGTTTTATTGAATTTTATTTCATTGAAATGCATAATGGCTGTGCCGAAATATAGGTAAAGTGCTGTGCGTGTTCGGACACTGTTTGTTTACAATTATAACATAAACCCAATACCAATGGATAACGCAAAAGTACTGGTACCCGGCCGGCTCATTTCATTAGATGTAATGCGCGGTATCATTATGCTGTTGCTGGCCGGTGAAAGCTGCAGGTTATATGAAAGTGCTAAAGCCGCCACAGCGGGACATGCGGGCGAGGTGTTTATCAACCAATTTTTTCATCATCCCTGGCACGGGCTCCATTTTTGGGATTTGGTACAACCTTCCTTTATGCTGATGGCGGGTGCCGCTATGTACCTGTCGTACTATTCCAAAAGTCAAAAAGGCATCAGCTGGCAACAAAATTTTAAACATATCGCATTCCGGGCAGTTAAGCTTTTTTTACTGGGCACGGGCTTGCATTGCATCTATGCCGGTAAAATGGTTTTTGAACTTTGGAATGTATTGACCCAACTGTCATTTACAACATTAATAGCCTACCTTATTATCAATAAACAGGTTTGGTTCCAGTTGTCTTTTTCGGTATTGCTGCTCCTTATTACCGAAGTGCTGTACCGGGTCGTGTTAAAACCAGGCTTTGATCAGCCCTTTGTTGAGTTCCATAATTTTGGTGCCTGGTTCGATAAGGTGTTGATGGGAAAGATAAATACAGACGGTTGGGTTGCAATCAATATTATTCCTACAGCTGCGCATACCATATGGGGGGTGCTGGCGGGTAAGCTGTTAATATCGAACCTGTCCGCGGGTAAAAAAACCGGTTTCCTCATTATCGCCGGTGTAATTGGCCTGGCACTGGGTTTTGCCCTCGATCTTACAAACATAACCCCGATTATCAAACGGATCAGCACCAGTTCCTTCGCTCTGGCTTCAGGAGGTTGGGTGCTGCTTATCCTGGCTGTTATGTACTGGCTTATTGATGTTAAGCAACTGAATAAACATGTCTGGATCTTTACCGTGGTAGGCATGAACGCCATATTCATATACCTGTTTTTTGAAACCGTGGGCAGCCAATGGTTTAACGGGGCTGTCGGCGTTTTTGCCAATGGGCTATCGTCGGCTTTAGGGCTTTCTTTAAATCTCACGGCTGTTTTTTCGGCGGTGGTCACCCTGCTTGCCGAGTGGGGAATTTGTTACTGGCTGAGCAAAAACAAAATATTTATCAAAATATAACAAACCAATATAAATTACCCTGCGGAATAGACCGCTGGCTGATAATTAATTACCAATGAAGAAATATTCGGTTCTATTAGTATTGCTCTGCCTTATTGGCAACGTAAAATACGCGTCTGCTATGCCTGCCGACACTATTATAAGCTATAAGGAAAGTTCGGAGGATATAGTGAACCCTGAAAGGGGCTTTTACAGGCAGCAAAATATTTTTGCGTCAAACTATGTGCCACTGGATAAAAACGTACTGCTATCCTACCGCACCAATCAAAAGGTAAATAAGGCATTATATGCCGTATCCAGCAGTTTGGTATATGTGGAATATATATTGGACAGCTTTATTGATTCGCCAATTTCTGATAACTTTTTGAAGTGTTTTAACCGGGATTGTGCTACAGCACGGGCTGCCGGGGTAAAGCTTATTGTGCGTTTTTGCTATGTCAATAAGGCTCACGGCGGCAACTGCGCCGATGGTATTTGTCCGCCTTACGGTGATGCGCCCAAGGCTGTTTTGCTTAACCACATTAAACAGTTAAAGCCGTATTTACAGCAAAATGTAGATATCATAGCTTGCATGCAAATGGGCTTTATAGGTATCTGGGGCGAAAACTATTATTCAGATTACTTTGGCGACGCTTCAAAAAGCGGCAACGGCCGGGTGCTCGACAGTAATTGGAACGACCGCGTGTTGGTGCTCAAAGCTTTGCTCAACGCGCTGCCAAAATCAAGGATGATACAGGTGCGAATACCCCAGCTGAAACAGCGATACATTTATGGTATTTCGGCAGCTGTAAACTCAGCACCCCTTAACCGGGCCGAAGCTTTTAGCGGTACTGATAAGGCGCGGATAGGTTTCCATAATGATTGCTTTTTATCCGGCCCGTCCGATTACGGTACTTATAATGATTACGGCAATTCATCATCGCCCCAAAAAGATGCAACACCTGCTTTAAGAAAATTTGAAATGGCCGATAGCCGTTATACGGTTGTGGGCGGAGAAACTTGTGATGATGTATTTAGTCCGCAGAATGACTGTGGTCCAACAGGTCGCGCCCAACAGGAGTTCGCCGGTTTTCACTATAGCTTTCTTAATTCTGCCTATAACACCGCGGTAAATGACGATTGGGTTACCGGAGGCTGTATGGACGAGATAAAACAAAAAATGGGTTACCGGTTTGTACTCCGCACGGCAAAGCTTGCCACCAAAGCAAAAAAAGGCAGCGCTATTGATGTGCTTTTAACTATCAGCAACGTTGGCTATGCTTCACCATACAATGCAAGGCCTGTACAATTGGTGTTGAAGAATAAAGTCGGCGGCAAGGTAACCGCTATAGCCTTCAAAACCGATATCCGGAAGTGGTTTTCCGGGAATACGGTTTTGCGGCAAAAATTATTATTACCTGCCTCCTTAAAGCCCGGAGCTTACGAGGTTTACCTTAATATGCCCGATGCCGCCAAAATCATTGCCGCAAGGCCCGAATACAGTGTCCAACTGGCAAATCAAGACCTGTGGGAGGCAGAAACAGGTTATAACAAGCTGAATGTAACCTTACAAATAAACTAAACAAGTAAATACACACAGGATGAGTACTACTAAACAAGGGAAAATATTGGTTACCGGCGGTACGGGTTATATAGGCTCGCATACAGTTGTCGAACTGCAAAACAGCGGTTACGAAGTGATTATCCTGGATAACCTGTCCAACTCCAACATTAAAATCCTGGAGCAGATAACCACCATCACCGGCATTGCGCCGGAGTTTATAAAGCGTGATCTGCGTGATAAGCAAGCGTTGTTTGAGTTGATCAACTCCAGGAAAGATATTACTGACGTGATCCATTTCGCGGCATCCAAATCGGTGAGCGAATCGGTTAAAAATCCCTTGTTATATTATGATAACAACATAAGTACCCTGATCAATCTGCTTAATGCTTTTGGTAACCGGAATATCAGATTTGTTTTTTCATCATCGTGTACCGTATACGGACAGCCGGATGTTTTGCCTGTTACCGAAAGCGCACCGGTAAAAGCTGCCGAATCGCCCTATGGCAATACCAAACAAATTGGCGAAGAAATTTTAAAAGAAACCGCGACAGCCGCCGGGAACTTAAAGGTGATAGCGTTGCGGTATTTTAACCCGGTAGGCGCGCATAGTTCGGCATTAATAGGCGAACTGCCTACAGGAGTACCCCAAAACCTGGTGCCTTTTGTAACGCAGACCGCCATTGGCAAGCGCGATCAGCTCACCGTATTCGGCGATGATTATGACACACCAGATGGCAGCTGCATCCGCGATTATATTCACGTTGTAGATTTGGCCAAAGCGCACGTGGCAGCCATAAACTGTTTAAGGGCCGGCCAAATGGATGCAGATTACGAAACCTTTAATATAGGAACAGGTAAGGGCAACTCGGTGCTGGAAGTGATCCATTCCTTTCAGCGTATTACCAGGCAGACACTGAATTTCAGGATAGGCGCCCCCCGCAATGGCGATATTGTGAAGATCTGGGGTAATGCAGATAAAGCGGCCGAGGTTTTAGGCTGGCAGGCCACCTTAGGGCTCGACGATATGCTGACTTCTGCCTGGGCCTGGGAAAATTACATCAATAGCAATCCATTTTAACATGCTCAACAAAAAAATATCACTCTTATTGATCGGCCTTTTATTTAGGGTATGCGTCCTGGCACAGGTGGTTTACCCAGGCACTTATCCGGGTAAAGCACTCGTAACTCAAAAACAAAACGGCAGCATCATTCTGCAAAATAAGGTATTGCAATTTTGTGTTGCCGTAACCGGTAACAAGATCGCTATCGCCGCGTTTAATGATAAACAGTGTAATGGCACACTGAAACTAAATGCCGCTATTTTTGAGCTTAACCTGGCAGACGGGCGCACTATCAATTCAGCCGATTTTATTTTGGTTGACAAGCCTTCAGTATCCGGAGCGCCCGGCGGAAAAAAAGTGTTTGCAGATTTAACAAGCAACTCACCGGCCCTTAAAGTACACTGGGAAGCAAGCCTGGGCAATGGCGATAATTTTGTAAAACAAACGTTTATATTTTCATCAGCCGATTCTGTCAAAGTTACCAGGATCACCCTCATCAAATTGCCGACTGCTGCAGGTGCTAAACAGGTGGGCACGGTTGATGGTTCGCCGCTGGTAAGGCGTAATGTATTTTTTGCCATTGAGCACCCAATGAGCCAGGTTTTTAACAATGTGGGGTTCAAAAGTGTTGCCCTATCCCGGTCGGCGGCGCTTACTTCAGCCGCGCCCTTAACCTTATCGGCCATATATGGGGTTACGCCTTCCGGGCAGCTGCGGCGCGGATTTTTGTATTATATTGAACGGATGCGCGCCGAGCCCTATCACCAGGTACTGCATTATAATTCCTGGTTTGATCTATCTTGGGCAGACAGAAAGCTAAACGAAACCAGCTGCCTGGATAGGATAAAAGTATTTAGCGATAGCCTTATCAGGAAAAGAAACGTTAAAATGGATGCCTTTTTATTTGACGATGGCTGGGACGATAACAAATCCCTATGGCAATTTAACGATGGCTTTCCCGACGGCTTTACCAAATTAAGCCGGGCCACCCAGGCCGTTAGTGCTGGCTTAGGCGTATGGATTTCGCCCTGGGGGGGCTATGATGAGCCTAAGGTACAACGCCTGGCTTTTGGCAAACAGCAGGTGCCGGCTTTTGAAACCAATGAAAACGGCTTTTCATTAACCGGCGCGGTTTACAACAAGCGTTTCAGGGCAGTTACAACGTCGTTCATCAGAAACTACCATGTAGCCATGTTTAAGTTTGACGGCGTTGGTGCGGGGAATGGCGCCAGCGGCGCGAGTATTACTTATCAAAAAGATATAGAAGCATTTTTAAGTCTTATAACAGGACTGAGGGAAGAAAAGCCCGGCCTCTACCTGAGCCTTACGGTTGGTACCTGGCCATCGGTTTACTGGCTTAAATACGGCGATGCCATTTGGCGTGCCGGCGATGATACCGGCCTGGCAGGTGATGGCCCAAAACGGCAGCAATGGATAACCTATAAGGATGGGCAAGCCTACAAAAACATTGTGAAACGCGCTCCGTTGTTTCCGCTTAATTCATTGATGTACCATGGCGTTTGCATTGCCGAAAACGGCCTGCCCGGCAAACTGGAGATGGATAGCAAAAATATTGCCGACGAGGTCTGGGCATTTTTTGGCACAGGCACAAGTTTGCAGGAATTATATGTAAATCCGCATTTGCTGACTACTGCCGATTGGGATTGTATCCGTTCGGCTGCCAACTGGTCTAAAACCAACAAACAGGCGTTAGCCGATGTGCATTGGCTTGGCGGCGATCCCTTAAAAGGGCAGGTATATGGTTACGCGGGCTGGGCTGCCGGCAAAGCTGTGCTCACACTACGTAACCCAACGACACAGCCACAGGTTTTTAAAGTGAAGGTAAAACAAGCGCTGGATGTTCCCGGCAGTGCGGCCGCCAATTATATTTTTTATGATGCTAAAAGCGCTGCGCATAACAAGGTTTATAGCGGCGCAGAATTTATTGTAAAACTTGCTCCGTACGAGGTAAGGGTTATGGATGCAAAATCATTGTAAATATTTGATTGTTAATAGTATAGATAAACCTTTTGAGGTTAATAAAATAATAATGGTTAATAATTTTTCAGATATCATAGCGCAGTTCAACATCCAGGGAAGCGGTAATGAGGTGAAGCCATTTGGCTCGGGACATATTAATGATACGTTCCTGGTTGAATCGCCTGGTGCTGGGCAAGGCTACCTGCTCCAAAAAATAAACAATTACGTGTTTAAGGATGTAGATGGGCTGATGAATAATATGGGTTATGTAACCAATCATTTAAAGCAAAAAGTTGCCGCCAGGGGCAATCCCGATAAGGAAGTGTTAACACTTATCCCCTGTAAAAAAGGCAAATATTATTGCCAGGACGAGGATGGTAACTATTGGCGGATGACCTGCTTTTTGCATCACACCAAAAGTTATGATATGGTTGCCAACAGTAAACAAGCCCGGCAGGGTGGGGAGGCTTTTGGCCGTTTCCAGTACCTGTTGTGCGATTTACAGCCCAGCCTGCTTGTTGAAGTGATCCCGGATTTTTTAAATATCGAATACCGGCTCGACCAGTTAACCAGTGCTGTTGAACATGATCGTGCAGGCAGGTTAAAAGAAGTATCAGCCCAACTGGAGTTTTTGACGAGCCGGGCTGATGGGATGAAGGATTTGCTGCAGTGGGGACGCGACGGCATGATCCCTTTACGCATTACCCATAATGATACCAAATTCAATAACATCCTGCTGGACGAGCATGATAACATCCAGTGCGTTATCGATTTGGATACAGTGATGCCGGGCTACGTTGCTTATGATTTTGGCGATGCCGTCCGCAGTATCATCAACACCGCTGCCGAAGATGAAGCCGACCTGAAAGCCATTCAACTTGATATTCCCTTGTTTAAGGAATTTACCACAGGCTATCTAAGCCAAACAATTTCTTTTTTAACAGGGCACGAGTTAAAATCATTAATAAAGGGGGTGTTATTACTACCCTACATGCAGGCCGTTAGGTTCTTAACCGATTACCTGGAAGGTGATATTTACTACAAAACCCGTTTTGCCAAGCATAATTTACAACGCACCCTTGCGCAAATACAATTACTTAAAATGCTGGAGCTGAATAAAGATATCCTTACCGGTATTATAGAACAAGAATGGCTGTTGTTGGCCAATAACCAGCCGGCGCAGGCAGCATCTTAATCAAATACCTTTTCCTATAAATAATGACACTATAAAAATTACTTATGTCCCGTTTAAATCTTTTAGAAGAAACAAGGTTCGAAAAATTGCCGGTTACGGTATACCCGGATGCCTTATCGGCTTCAAATGCGGTTGCAAGGCGCATCGCCGGCCTGATCAAACAAAAAACACAAAATGGTAAAAATGCCATCCTTGGCCTGGCCACAGGTGCTACACCGGTATTGGTGTACCAGGAGCTCGTTCGTTTGCACCGGGAGGAAGGGCTGAGCTTTAAAAATGTGATCACCTTTAACCTGGACGAGTACTACCCCATGAGTGCCGATGCGCAGCAAAGCTATAAGGTGTTTATGAACAGGCATTTGTTTGACCACGTAGATATTTTACCCGAAAGCATCCATATCCCCGATGGGCAGCTGGCGCAGGAGGATGTAGCAGCCTTTTGCCTGGCTTACGAAAAAAAGATAAGCGATTACGGCGGCCTGGACCTGCAGATCTTGGGGATAGGCCGTACCGGCCACATCGGCTTTAACGAGCCCGGATCGGCTCCCAATTCGGGCACGCGCCTGGTATCCCTGGCCGGGCTTACCCGAAGCGATGCCGCGCATGACTTTGGCGGTAAGGCAAACGTACCGGCCAAAGCTATTACCATGGGCATTGGCACCATATTTAAAGCCCGCGAAATTATTTTGATGGCCTGGAACGAGAAAAAAGCCGGGATCATAAAAAAAGCGGTAGAAGGCGAAATATCTGCCGATATACCTGCAACTTACCTGCAGTATTCAGACCATGTTGAATTTATTTTGGATGCGGATGCCGCATCGGCCCTAACCAGGTTTGATACGCCATGGCTGGTAAAAGATTGCACGTGGGACGGGCAGCTGATTAAAAAAGCGGTGATCTGGCTGGCTAAAACGTTAAATAAGCCCATATTAAAACTTACCGAAGATGATTATAACAACCATGGGATGGCCCAGCTGGCTACCGAAAATGGTCCGGTTTATAACACCAACATTCATGTATTTAATAAACTGCAGCACACCATTACCGGCTGGCCAGGCGGTAAGCCCTATGCTGACGACAGTCAGCGCCCCGAGCGGGCTACGCCAGCCAAAAAAAGGGCCATTGTTTTTTCGCCCCACCCGGATGATGATGTCATATCCATGGGCGGTACTTTTATACGCCTGGCCGACCAAGGACATGATGTACACGTAGCCTACCAAACATCGGGGAATACCGCGGTATGGGATGATGACGCACTGCGTTTTGTAGAGTTTGCTCAGGATTTTTCAAAGTCGCAGGGTGTTGATGATCAAACCCTAAGCGCTATTTACCAGGATATGCGGACATTTATCCAAAAAAAACAGCCCAACCAAACGGATAGTAAAGAAATTGAAACTATAAAAGGACTTATCCGCAAAGGCGAGGCCATTGCCGGGGCGCGTTTTGTAGGCTTGCAGGACGATCACATCCATTTTCAAGACTTGCCGTTTTATGACAGGCGCAAGGTAAGTAAGGAGGTATCGTACGAAGACGACATCCTGCAAACCATGCAACTATTGCAGCAGGTGCAGCCTCACCAAATATTTGCCGCCGGCGATTTTGCCGACCCTCATGGCACCCATAAAACCTGTTTTGATATTATCCATGAAGCCATAAAACGCTTAAGCGAAACCGAAGCGTGGGTAAAAGATTGCTGGCTGTGGTTATACCGCGGTGCCTGGTTTGAATTTGAAACCCATGAAATAGAGATGTGCGTACCGCTATCACCCGGGGAGGTTGAGCGCAAACGCCTGGCCATATTCAAACACCAATCGCAAAAAGATAGGCCTGTATTTCCGGGTGATGACGCCCGTGAGTTTTGGGTCAGGGCCGAAGATCGCACCAGCGAAACAGCCCGAATTTATAATCAACTTGGCCTGGCCGAGTATGAGGCTATGGAGGCATTTGTACGATTTAAGTTTTAATACCTTATAAAATCACATGACATTAATAAAATCAATATCCGGCATCAGGGGCACTATTGGCGGCAAACCGGGAGAAGGCCTGACACCTGCTGACATCGTGAAATTCACAGCGGCTTACGGCCGCTGGGTAATTGAAACTACCGGCATACCTAAAGTAGTGATTGGCAGAGATGCCCGTATTTCCGGCCAAATGGTCACTTATTTAGTTACCGGTACGCTGATCGGTTTGGGTATCGGGGTGGTAGACCTCGGCCTTTCTACCACGCCGACGGTAGAAATTGCGGTACCGGAGGAGCTGGCCGGCGGCGGCATAATTATTACGGCCAGCCACAATCCCAAACAATGGAATGCCTTAAAACTGCTAAATTTCAAAGGCGAATTCATTAGTGATGAAGAGGGGAAAAAGGTATTAGCCCTTGCTGAAGATACATCGTGGGGTTATGCGGCAGTTACCCAGTTGGGCGAGGTAAGCTATGATAACACCTATTTACAGAAGCATATTGATAAAATACTGGCCTTGCCGCTGGTAGATGTGGCGGCCATTCAATCCGCCGGATTTAAAGTGGTGATTGATTGCGTAAACTCGACTGGTGGTTTGTTTTTGCCACCATTGCTTAGCGCCTTAGGTGTTACGGAGATTGATCAGCTTTACTGCGAGCCAAACGGCGAATTTCCGCATAACCCGGAACCATTGCCCGAAAACCTGACGGTTATAGCCGAACGCGTGGTATCAACGGGCGCACACCTGGGTATCGTTGTCGATCCGGACGTAGACCGTTTGTGCTTTGTAAATGCTGACGGCAGTATGTTTGGCGAAGAATATACCCTGGTGGCCGTTGCCGACTATGTATTACAACACACACCAGGCAATACGGTCTCCAACTTATCGTCAACCCGGGCGCTGCGCGACATAACCGAACGATCGGGCTGTGTTTATGAAGCATCCGCCGTGGGAGAGGTAAACGTTGTAAACCGGATGAAGGAAGTTAGCGCGGTTATAGGCGGTGAAGGCAATGGCGGCATCATTTACCCCCAACTGCATTACGGCCGAGATGCGCTGGTTGGCATTGCATTGTTCCTTACGCATTTGGCAAAGTCCGGCAAAAACATCCTTGGTTTGAGGAATAGCTATCCGCAATATCACATCTCCAAAAATAAAATTACCTTAACGGATGATGCGGATATTGAGGGACTGCTTAAAAAAGTAGCGCAAAAATACAGTATGCAGCCCTGCAGCACCACCGACGGGTTAAAAATTGAGTTTGATAAACAATGGGTACACCTGCGCCGTTCAAATACCGAGCCGGTGATCAGAATCTATGCCGAATCGCATACTGCCGGGAACGCAGCTAAACTGGCAAAGGGTATTATGGATGTTATCGCCGGGATAACTGGTCGCTAACAACCCCCTCCTTATACTCCTTTATACCCTTGTTGACAATTGATGAATAGCCGGCAGCTGCCCGGCTATTCCTGTTTAAAAAATAGAAATTATCGGCCGAATGTGTGCGAATACGCATCGAAACTATCGATTTAAAGCAATAAAATATCGTTTTTGACGCTAAAAACAGATTTTATGTGATTATTATTAAGTTTTTTTAAAATTTATTTGCTTTTGTGTGTGCGAACACACTATATTTAGTAAATATTAAATATATAGCTGTTAATCACTATCGTGTGCGAACACATATGATCCATCAGCTTAAAAGTAAACACTTGAACAAACAATGAATTTAACAGATCCGCATTCGGTCAGGATATTGCCCATAGTAGAAAAATTTAACATCACCGGCGAAATAGCGACCGTGACGGCTTTTGGTAACGGGCATATCAACGATACCTTTTTGCTGAAAAATTTGTACCCTGAAAACCCGGATTACTTGTTGCAGCGGATCAACCACCATGTATTTAAAGATGTGCCCGGCCTGATCGGTAATATAGACAGGGTTACTGCTTATCTGAAAAGTAAAATGGCCGCCGGATTTGATAACAAAAAAAGCGGGCAGGTATTAAAGCTGGTACCGTCAAAGGATCAGCAGCTGTTTTATAAAGACGACGAAGGGAACTACTGGCGCATTTATATTTTTGTGGCAGGTTCGCGCAGTTACGATTCGGTAGCTACGCCGCAGCAAGCCTTTGAGGGTGGTAAAGCATTCGGTAGTTTCCAGGCCCTGCTTTCGGATATGGACCCTTCGCTGTTATCAGAGACCATTGCCGATTTTCATAATATCCAAAAACGCCTGGCCGATTTTGACCTTGCAGTTGAAAAGGACCTGATGCACCTTGCAGCAACCATCGAAACCGAAATTAAATTCATCAGGGCCAGAGAGCGGCCAATGTCTGTCATCAACGATCTTGGGCGGTCGGGCTTGTTGCCGATGCGCGTTACGCACAACGATACCAAATTTAATAATATTTTATTTGACGAGAACGACCAGATTGCCTGTGTTATCGACCTGGATACGGTAATGGCAGGCTATGTGGCCTATGATTTTGGGGATGCCATTCGCACCATTGTCAATACTGCGGCGGAGGATGAACCCGATCTGGAAAAGATCCAGATCGATATCCCGCTTTTTGAGGCATACCTGCAAGGTTATATCCAGGAGGCGAATTGCTTTCTGACAGCTACCGAAATCGAGTCGCTGTATTTGGGGGCGGTGTTGCTGCCTTATATGCAGGGTGTGCGCTTTTTGACGGATTACCTACAGGGGGACCGATATTTTAAAGTGGCCTATCCCGGCCACAACCTGGTACGTGCGAAAGCGCAGTTCCGGCTGCTGCAAAAATTAGAAGAACAGGGCCAGTTGCTCTGTGATATGATCTCCCGCGCAGCGGCCGACTATAAAAGCATATATAAGGAGGCGCAATTTGGAAGATAAACCTACAGCATCACACAAAAGAACCAATAAACAAGAATTTAATATACAGACCATTTAACAATAAGATATGAAAAGAAACTATTTACTTAAAATGAAGCGTTTTTGCACGCTGATACTGATTTTAAACCTGCAGTACTTAAGTGCAAGCGCCGGAAGGGCAGTAAACAAAATAGCTGACATGCGCCCGCCAGGCAAGGTCATTGGAACAGTTACCAACACAAAAGGGGATCCGCTTCCCGATGTGGTCCTCGCTGTTAAAAATGGCAGGGCAACTACCACAACCAATGCGAAAGGTTTTTTTTCCATCACAGCTAATGCGGGCGATATTTTGGTTGTCCGGTTAATTGGCTATACAACCAGGGAAATACCGGTAACCGGTACTTCAATGAACATCACCCTGGAAGAATCAAACACGGGTCTTAATGAGGTGGTGGTTATTGGTTATGGCACGCAAAAGAAGAAGGACCTTACCGGTGCCGTGTCCGTTGTAAAAACAAGTGACCTGGTACTTGAACAGGGTCCTGAAATAGGAAACATGCTGAAAGGTAAGATACCGGGCGTAACAATCAGGCAGAACAGCGCGCAGCCGGGCGGCGGTTTGGATATCCTGGTGCGTGGATACGGCGGTTCGGGATTTACCAGCCAGGAGCCCCTCTATGTGGTCGATGGTTTCCTTATTTCTGAGCTGGAACAACCCGAAACCGGCGGCCGTTATAATGCGGGTACCCAAAGTGTTTTGGCTTCCTTCAACCCGAATGATATTGAGTCTGTCGAGGTGCTCAAGGACGCGAGCGCGACCGCGATATATGGTTCGCGAGCGGCTAACGGGGTTGTTTTAATAACCACTAAACATGGCATCGAAGGAAAGGCAAAAGTCAGTTACGACGCAAACTACACCTACCAGAAATTTAAAAATCCTTTTAATGTGCTGCCGTTAGATCAGTGGATGCAGGTCAGAAACGAACAGGGGCAGGAACAATGGGATTTTGATAACCATATCGCTCCTTACGGAACCGCTGTAGCATCAGAAGTTATTGCTGGAGGCATACAACCCTATCGCAAACTCTATACACAAAAAGCAATTGATAACGTGGGCGCCGGTACGGATTGGATAGGGCTGGTTACCCGCAACGGCACAACCATGCAGCATAATGTCTCCATTACCGGCGGTACTAAGGCAACAAAATACTATATATCTGCCAATTATTATGACCAGGACGGTGTCGTAAAAAATTCCGGCCTGACCCGTTACAGTCTACGTACAAATATTGACCAGGAACTGAGCAAAGTCTTTAAATTAAGTGTGAATTTAACCGCCAGCCGTATTGATAATCTAAACAGCCAGCTGGGGGGCGACCAGTACGAAAACTCGGGTATTCTCAGGGCAGCTATACAGCAGGGGCCGCATATCCAGGCTATTGACGAAGATGGTAACTACCCGATCAACCCGCAACTGGTATTACAGCCCAACCCGTATTCACTATTAACGATTACAGATAAAGGCAGGGTTGAGCGCATGTTGTTAAATACCTATCTTGATATCACCCCTATGAAGGACCTGGTTATCCGCCTTAAAGCCGGGGTGGACCGTGGATATACGCTGAGGGAAAGCTATATACCAACAGCAACTATACAAGGCGCGCTGGAAGGTGGCCGTGCATTTATAGGCAATGCAAACAGCGATAATTATTTACTGGAAGCAACTGCAACTTATAAAAAGACGATCGCGAAGTCGCACAATTTTGAATTGCTGGGGGGAGCCTCGAAACAAAAGTTTATTAATCAAAGTAACACCGCCGGTGCCACCGGTTTTATTACCGATGCGTTTCTCTGGAATAATTTAGGTGCCGGCGCCAATATTCAAACGCCTACATCTTCAGGCTCCAGTAACGAAATAGCTTCTTTTTTCGGCCGTTTTAATTACAATTTCAATAGCAAGTATTATTTTACCGCTACCGTACGTGCGGATGGTGCCAGCATATTCGCCAAAAACCATAAATGGGGTACTTTCCCATCTGCCGCAGTTGCTTGGAACGTAGCTGAAGAACCTTTTTTTGCTAAAATAAAAAATACCGTATCGCAACTTAAGCTCAGGGTGAGCTATGGTCAGACCGGCAATGCGTCCATTACCAATAACGCGTCACAGTTTACCAGCGCGTTTGCGGCTTACAACGCTTATCCTGCATGGTTAGGCGCCAGCGACGAAAGGCTTACCGGCGTGTCACTTTCGCGGCTTGAAAACCCGGACCTGAAGTGGGAAACCACAACAAGTTTGAACCTGGGCCTGGATTACTCGCTGTTTAATGGCAGGGTCGAAGGGTCTGTAGAGGTATTCAGGCGCGTAGTTTCTGATCTGCTTGCCATCAAAAATTTAAACTCCTACCAGGAAATCAATACGGTGATTTCCAATGATGGTAAAACACTGGGCAAGGGATTCGAAATAAGCGTTAATGTCCGCAATATTAAAACAGATCATTTCCAATGGAGAACGTTATATACCTTTTCAACGGTTAAAGATAACTGGAAGCAACATGCTGCCGATTGGAAACCTAATGTTTATGAAGGACCAAATGACCCGCTAAGGCCAAACTACAATTATGTGGCTGATGGTATTTTGCAAATCGGCGAAGCGCCACCTGCATCGCAACCCTTACTGTTGCCTGGCATGATCAAAATAAAAGACATCAATGGTTATGTGCGTGATGCCGCCGGCCACCCGGTGGTTGACGGCAACGGCAAGTTTTTAAGGACAGGCAAACCTGATGGCATTATTGATGACGCGGATGAAAAATTATTTGGCAGTACCGATCCAACCGCCATGGCCGGCATAACCAATATCTTAACTTACAAAAGATTTTCACTGAATTTCGATTTCAACGGCTTATTTGGCCGGTCTATGGAAGATCCCAATTATACAACCTACGGCGTTAGCGCCTATGGCATCTATTCAAACGGTTACAATGCCTTACAAACCGTTAAAAACCGGTGGACGCCTACAAACCCGACGAATAAACAGCCAAGTTCTTTCTATGGTTTCTCACCATACCCGGTAGGCAATTTCTTTGTTGAAAAGGCATGGTTTATCAGGCTGCAAAACGTTTCATTGGGCTATGATATCCCGGTTAAATGGGCAAAAGGAGTCGTCTCTTCTATCCGGGTACATGTGGATGCCCAAAATATATTTGTCATCACACCCTATAAAGGTGTTGACCCCGAAACAGATTCATATACCGCCGCTTACCCTAACATCAGGTCGTTCTTAGGTGGTGTAAACGTTACATTTTAATTAGCTACAAAGATGAAAAGTTATAAAATAATAATCGCGTCGGCAGCAATACTGCTCAGCGGTTGTACAAAAAACCTGAAGTCCCTTGATTATTCAGACATCAACCCAAGTATTTTCCCCAAAACAGCGGCAGATATTGAAGCCCTGGTTAACGCGGCGTACTACCCGCTAAGGGGCTCATACAGCAATGGTATCTTCTCAACCTCTGAAAGAGGGGAGATGTTCATAACAGATGCCACTACTGAAATTTTGTGGGGTCCCTACGGCGATCAGAATACGGCCACGCTGCAAAGCTACCTGCCAAAGGATGCCGCTTTTACCCATTATTACGATGATTATTATAATAAGATCAGCCAGATGACCCTTACTATTGATCAGATCCAAAAATCAACCGTAAGCGCTGATGTGAAGACGAAGGCCATTGCAGAAGTACGTTGTGCCCGCGGGCTGCTGGCGTATACCTTGTTTGATTTATATGGACCGCTGGTTGTTGCGCCGCTTGATGTCTTGCAAAATCCGTTAAAAGAAGTAACACTTGCCCGTTTGACCAATCAGGAAATGGTTGATTATATTAAGGCCGATTTGGTTGCGGCGGCAGCCGACTTGCCTGCTCCTGCAGATGCCCAATATGGCAGGTTTAACAAGGCCCTGGCAAAGATGATCCAAATAAGGCTGGATCTGCACGAGAAAAATTGGGCCGAAGTGGCAACCCTCTGTGATGACATCATTGCTTATAATTATTATATAATCGATCCTAATTACGTAGGTATGTGGGACCTGGAGGGGGCTAAAAACAGTAAGGAAGTGATTTGGGCCATACCTTGTGATTATGCCGGTACCAGCGAAAATCAGTGGCAGTTAATGGTATTGCCTGCCGTGTTTAGTCCCAAGGGTGGTTTTGGCACCATACAGAGCAGCTGGTATTTTTATGACAGCTTTGAGAGCAGTGATATCCGTAAGACCATGCTGATCACCGAGTTTACCGGCAGCGATGGCATTACTTATAACAGGGGAAATCCGGGGACACTGATCAACTACGGCCCATTGCCACTTAAAATTAACCAGGATGCAGCGCGCACCACAGGTTTAACCACCGTAGATATTATCATGTACCGTTATGCTGATGTCTTGCTGTCAAAGGCGGAAGCTTTAGCTAACATTGCCGGCGGTCCCACGCAGCAGGCCATGGACCTGGTTACGGTTATCCGGAAAAGAGCCGGGCTGAGTGCAAAGCCACTGGCACAATACGCTTCGCTGTCTCAGTTTAACGACCTGATACTGCTAGAAAGAAGCCATGAATTTTGGTGTGAAAACGGCCAGTACCGTGCTGATGAAATACGTATGGGCAAGTTTATCTCCCGTTGTCAGCAGGTTAAGCATTCGACGCTTACCGGCCCTAATAAAGTGCTGTTCCCTTTCTCGCAGGCACGTGTCGCCGAGGGGAAGGGTAAATTTATCCAAAACCCGGGTTACAATTGAGCTTGCTGTAATGCTTATATTTAAATAAACGATAACATGATGAAGATGAAGAATTTTAATAGACTAATTGGCATAGGCGCTGCAATTGTTGTGCTGTGTTGCGGCATATTTATCGCATGTACAAAAAGTGGCGGAGGCGGGGGGAGTAAACCCGTGGTCACTAAACCGGCTGCGGGGGTTAAATTTGACCTGTCATCCGATATATTTCCAAATCCTGAACGGGGATTTACAAAAACCTATACCACCAACACGCCTTTGGATCCGGTATCGCTCAATACTTTTCGCGTTAATCTGAACACGACGATTATCGTACGGGATTTTTATTTGTCTGATTTTAAAAATAAGGCCATAGATCAGGCCTACCTTAATTTTATCCAGACGGACCTGAATACCATCCGAAACGCAGGGCTTAAGGGCATTGTGCGCTTTGCTTATACCGAAACGGATACCGATGCCCCGCTGAGTATAGTTGAGCAGCATATGGACCAGCTGAAGCCAATATTTGAGGCGAATAAAGACGTGATCGCATTTGTACAGGCGGGCTTTATCGGCGATTACGGCGAATGGCATGACTCAAGCAATGGCCTGGCCACCGCCGATAACGAAAAGACCATATTGTTAAAGCTGCTTAGTGTAGTGCCGTCCGATATTATGATACAGGTGCGTACGCCTTTGCAAAAGCAGCAGGTATTTGGCACAGCGGTGCCGCTTACTGCGCTGCAGGGTTACACGGGAACTGATATTGCCAGGGTAGGGCAGCATAATGATTGTTTCTTATCCAGCACTGACGATTACGGAACGTATGTAAACGTGGATGTAGAAAAGCAATATGTAAGCAATGAAGGCTTGTATGTGCCGGTAGGTGGTGAAACCTGCCAGCCGATTGGTGGCTATTCCAGCAGTTGCGACCTGGGACGAACCCAGATGAAGCTTTTACGCTGGACGTACCTGAATATGGATTATTACCAGCCGACAATCAACGGTTGGAAAACAGCCGGGTGTTTTGATGAGTTTTTAAGAAATCTTGGCTACAGACTGGCACTGGTCAACGCAGTATTACCAGGCCAGGCAACAGTGAACGGAAGTTTAAAATTGGGCATAAATATAACCAACGAGGGTTATGCGCCGCTTTATAATAAAAAAAACACCAGCATCGTATTAAAAAATACAGCAACCGGTATTTTTTACGAGGCACCACTTACCTATGATATCCGTGGTATAAAACCGGATGCTACCGTTACACTGGATGAGTCTGTAAGCCTAAGCGGTATCCCGGCCGGCACTTATGCACTTTATCTGCGTATTGCAGACCAGGCACCGGGCTTAAAAAACAGGATTGAATACGCGATCAGGCTGGCCAATACAGGAACCTGGGTTGAAGATCATGGCGGGATGAACGATTTGAAATCGACTTTAAAAATTATGTAAATCATTAAAATATTAAAACGATGAAAAAGATTATACTATACTTTTGTTGCTGCCCGGCGTTTATGATGCTGACGATAAGCGCCTGTAAAAAGAACGATCAGGGTAGCGGTACCAAAGCAGTGTTTAGTTATGTCGCTGACGGCTTTAATGTAAACTTTACCAATTTTTCGCGAAACGCGTCAGTATACAGCTGGAATTTCGGCGATAATAGCAGTGATGATACCTCCAACAAAAAAAATCCGCAGCACGTCTTTAAAAGCAAAGGCGATTACCTGGTTACCTTAACCGCGAAACAGGGGTCGGTTGTAAGTACATTTACCGATACCGTAAGTATTATTGGCCCTAATATAAAAATAGACGGGGATTTTACCGACTGGCAATATGTTGATTATTCATTCACCAATACGGATCTGGTAAATGGCGGTACCTTACTGGGCATAAAAACCTTTGCATCGCCGACAGATATTAATTTTTACCTGGAAGGCACGCCAGATATGCATTTTGCCATTATGGATATGTATATCGATGCGGATAATAACCCTAAAACAGGTTTTGTGACCGGCCAATATCCTGCAGGTGCAGGTGCCGAGTATCTGTTTGAAGGCAGTTTGGTAGGCGGGTGGGGAAGTTTATATGTCCATAGCGGCGACCCTGCAAGTTTCTCCTTTTCGCCAATCTTTGACATCGCAGATGTATTGCACTACTCAGCTATAAAGTCCGTGAGTGGCAAAAACGTCATAGAGTTTTCTATCAGTAAAGCGAAGCTTGGCAGTTTAAAGGGAGCCGTCAATTTCTGTATTGTTGAAAGCACATCCGGCTACGCGCAACTGGGCTCGATTCCTTCAAACAATTCGCCGTCATCTACATTTTTGCAGGTAAAATTATAATATCCAACTGAAAGCCCGCACCCGTCCAAAGTATTGAACCGGTGCGGGTTATATACGTTTTTAATATAGCAATGACAAGCACCCAACCCCGGCCGCAAGCGGTCAAAAAAGCAGTAAATCCGATTGTGATCATCGGTTCGTTATTCTTCGCGTTTGGCTTTGTGACCTGGTTAAATGGTACGCTCATCCCGTTTTTGCAACTAGCCTGCCAGCTCAATACATCGCAGGCCTTGCTGGTCACCTTTGCGTTCTATATGGCTTATTTCTTTTTATCCATACCCTCTTCGTATATCCTTAAAAAAACCGGCTTTAAAAACGGGATGTCCCTTGGGCTGTTTGTTATGGCTGCAGGCGCTTTGCTATTCATTCCTGCTGCCCATACGCGCATGTTCCCATTATTTTTGACAGGCCTATTTGTACAGGGAATGGGCCTGGCCTTATTGCAAACTGCAACTAACCCATACATAACCATTGTGGGTCCCATTGAAAGCGCGGCAAAACGCATCAGCATCATGGGGGTTTGCAACAAAGCCGCCGGCGCGCTTAGCCCACTGGTATTGAGCGCTTTGGTACTTAAAGGCGCGCAGCACATTGAAAACCGGCTGAAGACCATAACAGGTTCGGCACAAAAAGAAGCCTTGCTGAGTCAACTGGCCATGCGCGTGGTCTTACCTTACACAATCATAGCTATCGTGTTAATTGCACTGGCACTGCTGATCAAATATTCTTCGTTGCCTGAAATCAATACCGAAAAAGATCATGTTAACGAAGACGGCATTGTTGTAGCTGCAAAAAGCAGCCTGTTTAAATACCCTAATCTTAACCTGGGCGTACTGTGTATATTCCTCTACGTCGGCGTTGAAGTTATGGCCGGCGATGTTATTGGCACCTACGGTAAATCTTTAGGTATGGGCCTTGACCAGACCAAGATATTTACCTCCTATACACTTGTTTCCATGGTGATCGGTTACCTTATTGGCATTGCCACCATCCCCAGGTACATCAAACAGGAAAAAGCTTTGATGCTATCGGCCATCGTGGGCGTTTTATTCACGACAGCGGCCTATTTTACTACGGGTTATATCAGTATCGCATTTATAGCACTATTAGGATTCGCCAATTCGTTAATGTGGCCTGCAATTTTTCCGCTGGCGATTAAAGGTTTGGGTAAATATACCAAGCTGGGTTCGGCCTTGCTGGTTATGGGCATTGCGGGCGGAGCCGTTCTTCCGCAGTTTTATGCGCTCCTGGCCAGGTCAATGTCCACACAGGCGGCATTTTTAAGTAGTATGCTGCCCTGCTACCTCTATATTTTTTATTATGCTATTTCCGGTTATAAAACGGGTGTCACCCAATAGCGGTCATTCCGCTCATCCGCTATAAGGAATCCATACGAAATTAAAATTCATACTGAAAATGGAAAGAAGAAAGTTTATTAAACAAAGCGCGATTGCTGCAGCAGGCTTCACTATTTTGCCGGCCGGCAGTCTTTTTGCTTCGGCTCAAAACAAAGTAAGACTAGGTTACATCGGTGTAGGTGCACGCGGCATGAACCATGTAGCCGAAGGTTTGCTACGCGAAGATGTAGAGATTATCGCTGTTTGCGATATACAGGAACGCTCACTTAAAGTGTTCAGGGATTTTGTCGCTCAAAAGGGGCATAAGCCAATAAAAGAATATACCGGCGGCCTGGACGCCTATAAGCACCTGCTTGATCGTAAAGATATTGATGCGGTCATCATAGCCACGCCCTGGCAATTTCACCATTCCCAGGCGATCGACGCCATGAAAGCCGGTAAATATGTGGGCTGCGAAGTTATTGCAGGACTTACAGTGGATGATCACTGGGACATCGTGAACACATCCGAAAAAACGGGGATGCCGTATATGACCCTCGAAAACGTGTGCTACCGCCGGGATGTGATGGCAGCCCTTAATATGGTACGGCAAAACGTTTTTGGAGAAATTGTGCATTTGGAAGGCGGCTACCAGCACAACCTGCGCGGCGTTCTGTTCAACAATGGTAAGCAATATTTCGGCGGAGGAGTGGAATACGGACCCGGTGCAATCAGCGAGGCGCAATGGCGTACCCAGTTTAATATTGATACGGATGGCGATATTTATCCGACACATGGCGCAGGTCCATGCATGCACTATGCAAACATAAACGCCGGCAACAGGTTTACCAGCCTGGTTTCTTTTAGTTCCAAGGCGCGTGGCCTGTCCGCCTATGTGGAGGAGCAAGCACCCGGTAATAAAAACGCTAAGATCAATTATAAAAATGGCGATGTAACCACCACCATGATTAATTGCGCAAAGGGAGAAACAGTTTTATTGAGCCATGATACCCATTTGCCGAGGCCATATTCGCTGGGTTTCAGGGTCCAGGGAACAAAAGGCATCTGGATGGATGTGGCCAACAGTGTTTATGTCGATCATAAATCAAAAGAAGACGACGCGTGGGATCCAGCTCAAACCTGGTTTGACAAGTATGACCACCCGCTATGGAAAAAATATGAGAAGTTTGCCGAAGGCGCAGGGCACGGCGGTATGGACTGGTTTGTATTTAACGCTTTTGTTGAAGCGGTAAAGCAAAAGAAGCAAACCCCGATAGATGTTTATGATTCGGTGACGATGAGCGTTATTACGCCCTTATCTACCGCGTCTTTAAAAGGAGGTAACTCACCACAGGAATTTCCGGATTTTACCAGGGGGAAATGGAAAGACAGGACAAGCACTTTTGCGATGGATGATTCAGGATTCTGATGCTATAGGTAAAACGGGCTTTTAAACAAGGTCTATGCTATAGCAACCTGCCGGCGGTTGGGTAAATAGTGGGTTCCCGGAATACAAAATTGATAATTGGTTGATTTAGATGAAGGTCAATGCCGGATGTAATGTCCGGTATTTGATCATTTAAATCATTCATTCGCCGGCATGGCATTTCCCGCGCGTAATTTTTGGCTAGTTAACAGTGAATAATTTAGGTTTGTATGGAAAACGGGAAACATCCGCGGCGCGGGATTCGGGAACGGGCTTTGCAGGATAATTCGTTGCATTGGCAGACCGGTTTAGTCTTAGGATTGATCGTTCCTGACCTTTCTTCCTATTTTTGCACCCAGGCTTTTAACGCCATTGAAAAGGTTGCAGCCGGCCAGCAGTACAACCTCATGGTTGGTCAGACCAATGGCCGACCGGAGAAGGAAAAGATGCTGGTACACCAGTTTGCGGCCCGGCAGGTAGCCGGTATCATTATTTCGGTCTCCGGTAACAGAAAGGATTATTCGCAATTTCTTGAACTAAACAATCTTGACCTGCCGGTAGTTTTTTTAGGCAATATCCCTGATGAAGAAAATATTTATTTTGTCGCTTCCGACCTTGCTTATGGCTTAACCCATGGTGTCCGGGCTTTGCGGGAAGCCGGGTATCACCATTTTGGTTTAATAAACGGTCCTGAAAAATTAGCTTCTGCAAGGCAGATCCTGGCTGCGTATTTCCATGGGCTGAAGGCGAACGGCATCGATGCAGATCCACGATTAATTGTCCCAACGGACTTAACCGAAAAAGAAAACATTTCGGCACTTCATAAGCTATTGTCACTGCCAACGCCTCCTGCGGCTATTTTTGTTTTTAACGAACAAATTTTAGGTGACTGTTTGAAAACTATTGAAAAAATGGAAAAACCGGGAAAGAGTATTCAATTAATTAGTTTTTCTGCATGGCAGCAATATATTCCCCACGGAGCTAACAAACCTGCGTTTATCGAGCAGTTTCCTGCACTTCAAGGGAAATTAGCAGCTAATTACCTGTTGGATATTGTTCAGAAGAAAAACCTGACTAAGGGGCCTTTGCGCTATTTCCAGGTCCTGATCAATTCAGAACTTGTTTTTATTTAAGGAACGTCACGAGCCTCCTGGCTGTTAACTCATGACCTATGTAGTAGGGTAATGCGGTGATTTGAATTTCGAAGGCGATACGTAATGGGTTGCATGGAATCACTCGCTAAACGTCTGCCCGAATTATTAAACATAACTTAAATAAACCATAACCGCCCGGTATTGTCTATCCTTGCAAAATTGTAACATCAACTTCTATGAAAAAACTATTTTATTTGCCGGCAGCGGTCCTGATAATGATCGCTGCGTCCTGCAGCATGCGCAGTGCCAGCGTAAAAGCGAACCCAAAGGGCGGTACAACAACTGCTACAGCAAAAGCGTTGTTTGCGACAATGCAGATCAGCGACACAGTTAAAGCCGGTGACCCGGTTGAATTGAATTTCACGGTGTATAACCGCACAGACAGTGTTAAGAAATTCCTGAAGTGGCAAACCCCGTTCGAGCCGCTGATGAGTAAGTACCTGGATATCAAAAACGAACGTGGCG
>JALYIP010000014.1 GCA_030775685.1 Bacteroidota bacterium | reverse complement strand
GCCATTTAGGTAGAAAATCCGATGGTCCACCTGGTTTAAAAGCCATTTGGACTGGATACAGGCGATTAATAGACGCTGTGAAAACTTATCAAATCCTTAACCAACAAAATTTGGGTAAGGGGTAGCCAAACAGGAGAGGAGTTGGGGTTTAGGCAGATATTTATTGTTTATCCCAATTGATCCTTCTTGAAAAGTACATCAGCGTTGCAACAATTATGAACAGGGCAACGCTTCCAAACAGCAGGGAAAGCTCTTCCAGTTGGATGATGATAAATATGAATCCGTAAAACATTGAGAGGATAAATGTGAATGTTATCGCCACTGTTTTATTGTTTAATAAGGAGGCAGTAAAGGTTGCTATCAACACAATAGTGGAAACCGTAGATAGCAGGTAAGCCCAGTTATACCCGATCTGCTCAGAGAACGATAGCAGCAGCGTGTAATAAACTACCATAGCAGCACCTATCAGGACATAATTAAACACATGTACCCGCTGTTTTTTATCAATTCGGCCAGGAATAGGGAGATAAAAGTTAGGAGGATGATTAACGTGGAGTACTTGGTAGTGCGCATGATTTTGCGATACTGGTCAATCGGCAGTTGTAGTTTTACACCGAACGTTGCATCAGCAATACTTGCTTTTTTTAGAAGTACATGGTTGTCATTTACCCATTGTTGTGGGAACGGCATATTATAACTTAACAGGTGCCATTTAGCATTAAAACCCTTGTCTCCAATCTCTTTGCTATCGGGCATTTGCCGGCCAAAATCGGGCGACTTCCAGTCGCTGGTTATTTCAACATCGGTAGTGCTGCCGGTGTGCGAGAAATTTAATTGATTGCTTCCCTTTAAGTCGAGTTTATAACTGAATGTAAAACCTTGTTCTTTTTTTAGGGGAAAGCTCACTTGTAGTCCCTTATCAAAAGGGATGGCTTCATCAGCACTTGGTCCTGCCGGGTAGTCCTGCCCCTGTAGTTTAATAGCAGGGGTGTTTTTTAACCCCTTCATATCTGTAATGCTGAAAACCAGCCTCGCTTTATCATACATAACGGCCGCCGGGTCTATACCTGCAGCGGCGAGGCCGGGCTTATTGAAATTACCGTCGATAACCAAATTTGCCACATACCCTGTTGCATCGTAAATGCCTTTTTGAAATGGTTCCGTTTTAACGGCTGCTTTAATTTTCAAAGTTTGTGGCAATACATACAATATATTTATTACATCGTGGGTAACGGACTTGCCGTCACTGTCATTTTCGGTTACTGCTTTTTTATAAGGCAGCATCAATACCGGGCCCTGCACCAGCTGACTATCGGCCCAGCTTTTTATAATGCCGCCGCGTTCCTGCTGCTGGTAACCTTCGCGCTCAATAATCAGTCCCTGGATCCAATCCGCGGGGATCAGTAATAAAATAACCAGTACAGCAATAATGCCAAGCTTAATCATCACCGAATCGGTGTGCCAGGTGCGGGGTTTTTCAATTTGTTCAAACATGTTTATTTATTTAAAAGTACTTTGTATTTCAAAGTTATATGGTAAAAAAATTTAGCTATTCTTCTGTTCTTTAAAAATTTGTTTTTGCTTTGCACCTGCCACAATAATATACGAGTTTAAAATTAAAAGGCACATCAGCCCCAAGTATGATGCTTTTTCCGGCAGCGTTCCCCTAAATCCTTCCTTAATACCATTATAGGTCACCCATAAAATAAACAGCACATTACCACCGATGGAGGCAAAACGCATCAAAGCCGCTAAATTTTTGTTCTTCATGATCATTTCGTTTTAACAATAAAATTTATTTAATTCTTTGTTGTTTAATTAATTGCTCCAAAGCATCCAGGTGTTGTTTAAATGCCTTCTTTCCATTTTCTGTAGCTTCATAAGTGGTGTTAGGTTTGCGGCCCAAAAATGATTTGTGTACAATGATGTATTCCTCCTTCTCCAGCGCCTTAAGGTGCGAGGCAAGGTTACCGTCGGTTGTGTCCAGCAGTTCCTTAAGCGAGTTAAAGTCATAGCGGTCGTTCACCATCAGCACACTCATGATCTGTAACCTCAGGCGGTTTTCAAACGCTTTATCTAATTTTTCAAAGGGGACTTTCACCTATCGTATTTTAAGTACATCAGGCTGCCATACACAATATGCAGCACACCAAAACCAATGGCCCAAAATAGCAAACCATATCCGGGCAGGCAAGCGGCGGTTAAGCCTAAAATAATTTCGCACAGACCAAGGTACTTTACCATGGTAAAGGTGAAATTGCTTGCGCCAACCAGCGAGAGCCCGTAGAAGATAAGTGAGGTCGGCCCTACAATGCCATAATATCCCCTGAAAATAAAGATGAGGATAACAATGCCACCGGTAACCAGCGGCGTAGCCATATGAAACAACAAAGCCTGGCTTGTTTTACCCCAAACCGGCTGACCTTTTCGCTTTGCCTTTTTAGTAGTTAATATTACCCCGGTAACCACCGAAAGCAGCAAGGTAAGCGATGCAATGGCGATCAGGTCATACAAGGGAACTGGATCAGTATGCAGGTTTAGCGACGTGTAGATCCTGGAGCTTCCATTGTAAACTATGCTGTAGGCAAGGCCCGCAGCAATCAGTGCATAGATCCCTGCCAGGATGCCCGACAACCCGCTGAGGGAAATGAATTTTGAGGACCGTTCCATCAGGCTGCGGATGGAGGCCAGCTCGTTTTGAATTTCGTTTTCTTTCACTTAAAAGTACTTTGTTGTTCAAAGTAAATGATAATAGTCGGATTGTGCAAATTTTATTTTATTTCGGATATCTATGATCGGCAAAACGAAAATTCCAATTTCCCAAAACGAAAAGGTAAATTTCAACCCTAAAAAAGGCTGTTTTGGGTCTAAAAATCAACGTCAACAACAACTATTTGACAATAATTACCCTGTTAACATAGGGGGGTAGCTGCAAAATTTAGCCCTTTTAAACTCAATTATTTGCCGATAACTGGGGGTGTAAATGACATATTAACGTCCTTAGTTATCTTAATATAAGGCGCGTTTCCGTTCCAATTAAAGGTAATAAGGTCGCCGAAACTATGCTTTTGTGCTATTATTCCGGGCTTAAGCTGCACTTCGCTCATTAAATCAGCGCTCTGCGGCCAATAGCTTATAAACAAATGTGCGAGGTATTCAAAGCGGGAATCAATGATAACAGACTTAACTCTATCATCTTTATCAACCGAAAAAGTAACTTTTAATTTAGGGGGGTTAACACCTGTAAACACACCTTTTTTAGTATATACGTCTATCAAATACCCCGGTTTATATGGGCTTTTATCGTCGGCATTAAAGCCCATATTAGATTGAATATATGTTTCCAACTCGCCAATGTAATACTGTTTAAACCCGATAAAACGGCAAAGAAACCTGCTTTGTGACTTGTTTTCGATAGCAAGCTGTTGGGACTTTTCCAAAGCTGTACCGTACATTTTAGCGTCCATTTTAGTAAATGTACTATCCTGCGCTTTGAGCGAAATACTACAATAAATAAGTATTAAAGTGAAAATTGTTTTCATCTGTGACAGTTTGGATTTAGTTAATACTGCTTTGGCGACCCCGGTAGCGGGAAACTAAAGAGCGCCCCCACCGGCACCAAAGCAGTAATAAACAAATATATTAAAGTTATTTTAAAATGCTTTTAAAAGCGTTTTAACCAATATTTCAAAGACTATTTTTCTATCAACTCCACTTAGGATAAAATCTGATCTACAACCACGAAGCAATTATTGGTATACTCTCCAAATAAAAACCTGTTATTTGATGCAACAGGGTCATAAGCCAACCCGGTAATTATACCTGTAAACGGGCCGATATTTTCAGTTATTCCAAGTGTACCAGCGTTAATTACACTTATATTGACGGAATCGCCATCAATCAATATCCTGTTATTTGCTGCCGAAACGTCAAAGGCAATTCCATCGTGGCCAGTGCCTATAGTGCTGGTAATTACCAACGTTGTTGCATCAACCACTGATGTTGTACCATTGCCATTATTTACCACCAAAAAACGATTATTTGCGACCACAGGATCAAACGCCAAGTTTCGGGGGTTGCTGAATCCTGAAATTGTATTAACGGTTAACAGGGATGTTCCATCAATAATAGAAACCCTGTTTGCTCCGTTCTCGGCTACCACGAACCTGTTATTAGCCACAATTGGATCAAAAGCTACTCCGCGGGCATTGCTAAAGCCCGTTAATGTTGCAGTAATTGTAAAGGTATTTGTATCAATAATATATACGCTCCCTGCTGCTGCAACTGCCAACCTATGATTTGCCGGGTTTGGATCAACCGCAATTGCAATCAAGCCGCCTCCTATTGGCATGGTGGAAATAGTTGCAAAGGTCGTTGCATCCACAACCGACATATTATTTACGCCATTGTTAATTACAAATAACCTGTTATTTGCCACTACCGGGTCATAGGCAAGGGCAATACACCCCGTATGCCCGTTGATAATGGTAAAATTATACTGGTTAAACCTATCCCTGACCCTAAATATATTAGCGCCTATTTTATATATAGAAGTGCCGTTTTTAAATAAATGTGCCATTTTTTAAGCTATTGCAATAGATGTTTTAATCCAAATAGTTGGTGTTACCTTTTCATATACGTTATTTACCCCCAAAGTTTTTTGCCCGGCTAATGATGCTGGAAACTCTGTTTGCAAGTCGCTGCTTGACCAATCGCCGGATGTATCATCGATGGTGTGCAGGTATAAATCAATAAGTTCCCCGTTAAGCGCTTGCCTGCGCCATTGATTTGTACCAATGCAGTAATACACATAGTTATCATCATAAGCTTGTTGCCCCTCAACACCTGTAACGGCCGCCACCCCTGTTGAAAAGTCTGCCGCTGTCAATGGCGCAGCTGAAATAGTCTGCTCAACCGCATCATAATTTTTTTGCGCGCCAGCGGACGTAACACTAATAATCTTCTCGCCGGTGGTTACAGTCGGTAACACTCCCGACTGATTTCCTACAATTTGAAAATTAGTTCCATCATAAGCCACCAGGTAACAGCCGCCTGCAACAATATCATTTGCCGATAACGCTACTGTGCTGTTTTTTACTATCGGTTTAGCCCCTATGCTGTTTAGATTTAATGTTGCCGTTCCTGTATTGGCATTGGGAAATGTTATTAAAAAACTTTGGGTATTGAGATAAGCGGTTATAGCAGGCGTAATTATGGCGGTATAAGTATTAGTTCCCGATGTTGTGGCAGATAATTTTGCCCCGGATTGATCTACATATTTCGAATTTGCAAGGCCTAAAGACGTGGCAAACTTCACATCGTCGGTTCCGGTGTTTATATCTGTATACAGTGCTTTTACTGCCGACGGTATCGCAGATATTTGAGCCTGTAATTTACCCAATGCGGAAATTAAGCTATCAGCTGCTGTTATTGCAGTTGGTGACGTAAACCCTATACCAGTTAATAAGCAGGCCATAACGTCGGTTAAAAAAGTACCTAACGACTTATTTCCCTTAATATATTGAGCCGAACTACCCGCTGTTATAGTAGGCTCTTTTGCTGCCAATGCAGCCGCCAACGCAGCGTTATCGCCTGGGCTTCCGGTAAGGTCGGAAAACGTGCTTGCACCTGATCCGCCGCCTGCTATCCAACCATCCTGCAAATCATATATATACCTTATTGCATCCGTTCCGGCACCGGGATCAACAATTGCTTCATGCCCCTCTAAGCTGGTAGGAAATGCCGCTTGTAATGCAACTAACGAAACATAGGTACCATCAAAATAATTTGACAAAGTACTAAGCTTCTCTATCTCGGTGTCTAAAACCAAGCTTTTGCCAGCTTCAATACTTACCTTATCGTTTACCTGCGCTTGTAAATCATTATCAGCGGCCTGCCTTAAGGTAGCTTCCTCATTATCCTGTGTATCTACATAATCCTTATCAGCTTTCGCGGCCATGTCTGCCGCGCTTGCTTTTCCGCCTAAAGCACTCGGTAAATTTTGAATATCTGCAATACCTATTACATCGCTTTTATGCCAATAGCTGTCTATCCACTCGCCAAACTGCCCTTGTGTGGGTTTCTTAAGGCTGCTAAACCATTCCTTTAGGATATTTCTTGCTGTCATTTTTTAATTAATTGTTAGGTTAATTCCAATTGTAATGTGGTAGTTTAGAAGCTAAAAACTTCTTATCCGCGTTCGCTTCCTTTAGCGCTTTCAATGAATCGCCCTGATCCATTATTATTTGCGCTATTCTTAACTCGCTTAAATCAAATTCCTTGTTAAGTTCTGTTAGGGTACGTTCATACCGTAAACCCTTAAGTTGAAAATGATAGTAAAACCGGCAAGCTATTTTATAATTACGTTCGCCGGTAAACATGCCGTTAACATGCTTTTTAGCGCTTTTGGTTACTTCGTCTGGTAAGATTTTATTTGCAAATTGCTGACCTAATGCCATTTATTTATATTGATAAGGTAAAATACAGAGGGTTAAAAAAAACCGCTAAACCCTCGCGGCTTAGCGGCCTACTACAAAAACCTAAAGAAAATAGTTAATTATATTGTCCTGATTGCTCAAAATGGCGTATGTAGCCCAATGATAATGCAAACGAACCATTTCTATATTGGGTGCCTGGCACAGCAAAATCTGTATTTTGCTGTACGCCCCATGTTTTTGGACGGGCTGTATTATAATCATTAAGCGCACCACAAATAACTAGTAAATCAGTGGCTAATTGAGCACCTGCGTCACTTGCCGTATAGTAAGTAAACAGCGCCGTAATTTGTGCATCCGAATCGGATACTTTGGCGATAGTCGAACCAGTTAACGATAGCAAATCTATCCGGGCGGCTCTTACTTCGTTACTGTCGCCAAAAGTGTTACCAACAGCCCGTAAAGCGGTTTTAACACCCGTTACATTTGGCTCACTGTCCATCAGTGACATAAATTTCTCGCGGCTTAATAAAATTCCGCCTATCGTAAGCGGGCCTGCGGCGTCAACAACTTTGTTTGTAGCAAATATTTGTACAAAGTCCGTCCTTTGATCGCTCAAAGTCCAATGCACAAGGTTGCTAATTTCCTGTATAGTAACAGGAATGTTGATAGCAGCAAAAGCGTCAAATACACTTTGAAACAAATTAACCACCTTGTTTAAGGTGTTTTTTTCTTTCGTTATTCGTACAGTGTCTGTGTAAATTAAAACAGGATCCATTTTTATTTTTGTTTATAGTTATAAATTAATTATTTACTTGCCTTAACCCCTTTGGCTATTTTAATTTGAAACTCGCGATTAAGCTTCTTTTTATTGCCGGTGATTGTTTCGGATGAAATTTTATAAGGAATATTTACTTTTTTCATTAAGCCTTTTTATTATTAATTACTCTTTTTCTGCCCTTTGTATACTTTCGTATAAATTGCTCCCGGCTCATTTTTTGATCTCCGACAACGTAGCATCCAACAATCCATATTGGTTTATCTTTCTTTTTCATATCTCTTATTGCGGGCTTACCGCCGCGTTGCCGCTGTTAATTATTTGGTTCCACATTTGGATAAAGTACTCCTTCCATAACCTGTTTTAGATATTTGGTTTCGTCGAATACTCGGCCACCGACAGTAAGTTTTTTAACTATCTTTTTTACTTCGGCCTCATTAGGCGTTCTTACATAGCCCTTTTTACCGTCAACCTCTAATATTGACAATCCTTTGCCATATCGTTTTTGCCACCCCTCAATTATTACCGGGCTTGGCTCTTTTATGCTTGAAAAAATATTGAACATTGTATAAGGTTTATAAATCTTTTAAATACTATTTAAATATGCCGCGTAATCAACGATAACCAAATTTGCGGCGGGTTATCACCTCACCTATAAATTGTTCGTTACAGTGGCTTGCCGTTTGTTTCTGCCGGTAACCTGCCATGCGCTTCAAAAAACTTTGCCTTATAAACTTCAGGTGCGCCCTCTTTTAAAGAAGTAAATCCACCGGGTACGCTTTTTTTGATTTGGTGATAGGACATAGATAATTGCGGTAATAGGGATCGATGAATTTTACCATCCAAATTATCAGGTTTAATTGGCGCTGCTTTTACAAAGCTTTTGATTGTTTCCACTGTGTCGTCGTCGTCACCAAACGCAAGAAGTTTGTCTGCGATGTCGTTGTCAAATTTGCCTGCGTCAACGGCGTTTTTTACAATTGCTTTTGTTTCTGATTTGTGCTTTACGTCCATAATAAGGTTTGTTGTTTTTAATACTTTAATAAAAGTATTAACACTGCAACAAACCGGCTAATTTATTTAGCACACATACGTCATAACTTACACATTTACAGCAAATTGAATTTAATGTATGATTTAAACTATCTACATCATAAATGCAGCTACCCCCCTGTGTTTCGGCAGTTTTTTGTGCTTAAAGTCGGAGTTTGGTTAAAAATGATGGCTTTACAGGCGGGCTAATTGCGGCGGTGTTTATCGTAAAGCAGGGGATAATACGCAATAAATGGGAGTTAACTTAGGGGGGTAGCTGCATTTTAAAAAATGGTTATTCAAAAAAAAGCGCCTTTAATATAACTCAAAGGCGCTTTTTTGTAAAACAGGGGACTGTATTTCATCTTTTTAATAATCGATTGTTTTTAATGCAAGCTGCCAGTTCCGGACAGGCTCTTATAAATGCCTCTTCAATTCCAATTTCATTCTCTTTTTTTTCAATTTCCAATCTTTCCATTACCCGCTGTTTAGCAGCAGCATCGCGGTATATTTCTTTAATGGCTTTATCCTTTAATCTCTCTATTTGATATTCGGCATATTTAAAATCTAAAAACGCCTGCCCATCGGATGTAAAATAAAGCACATCGGCATCGGGATGCACATTAAATAAATCTGTAGCTATTGTTTTAATATCCATAATTAATACCTGCATTTTGAACAATTATAAGTAAACCCATTTTGCACAACTTCATTGCTTGCAACCTCTACAATATAGGTTTTATAGGCCAAAGTATTGGGGTCGCGACCTAAGAACGATAAGCCGTTACAAATTGCAATACCTATACCCACCGGCGAATTATCCAACCCGCTGGTTGCTGTCCAGGTATCGGCAGGATTGAAATAAATAGTAACCCTTTTTATTGATAAGTCTGTGTTTAAAACTTCTGCCAATACGTAGTGCGTTGGCGCTTTAGGCAATGGCCTATCAACCACATTAAGTAAATAGTTTTCTAAATCCATCCGTTGCCCGTCTACGGTCATTCCGGTTTTTTGCGGCGCTTCTCTCATTTTACAACCAAATTAACTTCGTCTAACAAGTGCTTTACTGCTTTATCCGCTTGTTTATTGTCGGCGCTTTTTGTGGTGTTTTTTACAATGCCCTCAAATTGGCGATGAACTTTAACAAGGTCGGCATAAGTCATTGCGTTAAGTTCCTTTTTAACCGCTCCGCGTTCCTTTAAAAAAAGGTTAAGCTTTGCGGCGTTCATTTTCTTATCGTCCGGGCTACTGCCGTAAATTATTCCGGCTTTATAAGCCAGCGAAAAAATAAGGCTCTTTTGCCTTTCGGTCGGGTCATATTCTGCGAGGTTTGTAATTAGCCTGCGGGCTTCCTCAATGGTTAGTTGCTTGCTGCTTTCGGTACGACCGTTTGACAGGTTGTACACTATTTCGGCTTTTTGATCTATTAAGCCTAATTTATTAAGCAGCACATGAATTTTTGATATTTGGGGGATAGTTGCTGTTTGCATAATATTTAGTTTAAAATTGGTGTATAAATCAGATGGTTGTTTTCTGTTAAGGTGATCCGCTCCAGCGATAGCAGCCGGGCGGCGGCGGTGTTATTGTTCCTGATAATCGTTTTAAGCAATTGCAGGCTACTTGCGTTACCCCGGCAATCAATTACATACAAGGCAAGTAACCCCTCCAGTGCAACGCTATACGGCGGATTAACCGGCGGGCTATCAATCGACTTTGTTTTTAACTTTTCGCTTAATAGGCGCTTAAACATGAAAATATTAAAGCCGGTGTTTAAAAGCTTTGCCGCTACCGCTTCATTTTCAATAAGGGCAGATAGCAACGCTTCGGTGCAAACTTCCTTTAGCTGGTTGTCGCGGCTGATCTGCGAGGCTCCGGCCAAAATTGTGGTTACCTCATTTTGGATAACGACATTGTTAATTTTCTCTATCATCCCTTTAATTGCTTTTTATAGTCGTTTATCAAAATGTCAATTTGGGCAATTAGATTAGGATGCTTTAACTTCATAAAGTCTTGAAAGCCGCCTAAAATGTAATTAATCTGTAATCCTTTCATTTTGTCTGCCAACTGCTTTTGCCCATTGATGTACTTTTTTTCTTTTTTCCAGTTAAATTTTATTGCCCATTCGCCTATCGTTTGGTTTGTTACCCCTACGCTATTTGCAATTTCAATATTTGTTAAGGCCGTATTGAAATAGAGGTTTTTAGCATCAATCTGTTTTTGTTGGATTTGTGGTGTACTGCCCATAGTTTTAATTATTTAGGAGTTTAAAATTAAGATACCCTCGGCGCGGCGCAGGCCGCCTATGTTGTCTTTATCATCTTTGGTGATGCACTTATTTACGATATGGTTAATTGTGCTTTTATCAACCGCATTAACTTCCAATACATCAACTAAAAGTTTTTTATAAAATGAAACTTTTTCGTTACGGTCGGTAGGTACAACACTTGAATATTTACTACTAAAGCGGCTGAATATTTCCCGATAACCAACTTTTTGATTAGTGATACCACGCTGTATTTTAGCCCGCAAACCATCGGCGCCAATCATATACCAACCGCAATAACCCTCGGTAGCGTTCCAAAATTCTTTTAGTTCCAAAAAAGCATCGTTGGTAATATCCCCGGCCTCGTCAATAATTATAATGGGGTAGGGTAATAATTTCAAATAGTACTTTATATTTTCCTTTACGTCATAATACGTACCTATTTGGTCAACTCCCAAAGCTTTGGCAATGCGTCGCACAAATTGTTGCTTTGTTTTTGCTTGGCTGCCGTCTATGTAAAAGCAGTTCCTTAATGTTTTTGAAAGGTATTTAGCTGTATGGGTTTTGCCAATTTCGCAGGCATCTACAAATATTTTTGCTTTAGCATGTTCTTTGCAAAAAAGTACGTCCTGTTCAATTACCACAAAAACATCTGTTTTAGCAGTGTTCCACTTCTTTTCGTGCGTCCCTACGCCAAGTTCCCGGCCAATGGTTATCCAGTGTACGTCTGCCAGTACGCCGTCCACTTGCCCTTTTTGGATACGGCTAAATACAGCGCCGTTAATTGACCATTGTTTTGCAAATGCGCCGTCTGATCCGTCAAAATTTGGCCTGATAGCTAACAAGGCTAACCTTACCTTTTCTTTAAACTCCTTTGTAATTGTCATCATAGCTTTAAAATTTTAATATCTGTCTCTTAAATCCCTCGCAAAACTTTGCGGGGGTAATACTTCCAATTCGTCTTTAGGCTCGGGCATCATTTCGCCCCGTGGCATTTCGTCCGCGTTATATTGTTTTAAGCCCCTCATAACGAAAGTTTTTTTAGTGGGTGGTTTGTTGTCAACTATGGTAACAGCTTCTATTTGGCGTTTCCTGCTTTTTGCAAAAGCGTCAATAGTTGCAACGTATTTGCACATTATTTCATAGTTGATTAAACATTGTGGTGTGCGTTCAATTACTGCCCTGTTGTACTTTGGCTGCGGTACGGCTTCACAAATGAGGGTGCCGTCTATGTAAATAATCGCCTTAATTACTTCGTCGTCATTACCATTTAGCCAGTAAATAGTTACGTTTTGTCCCTCAACCCTTTTCATTAGGCTTATAAGCTTTTCGCCTAAACACACCTCGCCGTTATCGCCTAATAAATATTTGGTGTTTCTAAAGTTCATCATACCAGCTTTCACGTGGGTAATTGTTGTTTCGCCCAGGTGCGGTAAAAAGCTGTTGTAGTTTGTCGGTTTTAGGTTAGGGTTTTGCATCTGTTCAAACACTTGCCACCGGGTTAAATGCGTGTGAACGCTGTGCGGCATGTTGTTCCATTTTTGAATATCTGCAAGGCAATTCTCTATAATTTGGTTATAGGCTAAGGTTGGCACATCGTGGCTGCCGGTTTGGTTGCTTTCACTTAAAGCGAACGGGCGGGCTATCCAACCCTCGCGCTGCTTTTCAAATGAATAGCGCAACTCCCTGAAATACCGCTCAATTTTTTTACCCCTTGCGTTATTAGGCTCTATACGCACATTCTGAAACATAGCGCCCTCACGTAAAAAGGTATCTACAAACGAACTATTTAAGCTGCTTTCGCATTCCAGGCCATCGGGTAAATTAAGACCCCATTCCGCATAATTTCTTATTAGTTGCTGGTAAAAATCTTTGATAATTCCCTCTTTTGTTTTACCAAACACCCACGTTGTAAAAGCTTCACTTCCTAAGTCTATAGCCATATATGCCCATATCCTTTTACCATCATGCGTTTTAAATGGCGGTTGCCTGTCATCAATAGAAATTAGGCTACCCGCAAATTGCGGCTTATCGGTAGAGTGATGCGGTTTAAATACCTGCATGTATTTTTGGCGGTCGCCGCTGCGCAGGCCATGCGTTGCAATTTGGCTTTGCCATTGCGCCAAATACCCGGTTACGGTGGTAACGCTTAACTTCTTAAAATCTTCGGGGTTATAAACTTCGCCTGTAGTATTATTGATAACTTCCTTAGTACCCGATAAAAATGCTTCATATGCCCGGTGAACATCGGTAGCAGTTGGTTTGGTGGTATCTTTACCAAACATACTTTCCAGCAAGCCTAATGTAGTGTCGTAAACTTTACGGCTATTGTCGTTACCGTGCTTACCTGAAACAAGGCTACCGTAACCTTTGCTTTCAAAGCCTTTTAAAACCTCTTTAAAACGCTTTAAACTTTCGGGAAGCGTGTGGCCGTCCTTATGTTTCACCTTAAGCGTTTTTTGAAAATCAATGGTGTGTACCCGCAGCACTTCGGTAATACCGGTGTTGTTTTGCCCTTTGCGCTTTCTTTCTTTTTCAACATCCGCCCTAAAACAAATTATAGCTTTCAAAACAGCAGAATTGATAATATACCTGTCCTGGTGTTCGTCGCTTAAATATGTTCCATCGGCAAACTGAAATTTTCTAAAAAAGGCAACGGCCTCTTTGTCGGTACGGTAGTACTTTTCAAAAACGTGTTTAACGTCTCGCGGATCGCCTAAACCGTGCTGTATATGAGATGGCAGCGTGTCGAAGTCATATAGCGCTATGCGGCCATTGCCGCCGCGTTGTAACGCTTTTATTCCGATTGGCCTGTCCTTATACCTATCAATGGTCGTACGCAGATTATGCGAACTATACCAGTTAGGTACCAATTCTTCTTTGGTAACAACTATTCTACTATTCCACTCGTGCGGCATAAAGCAGTGTTAGTTTTTTAAATGGGTGGGGTTTATAATTAGCAGGCCGCAGAATATTATTGTCATTAACGCAGCTGTGCACACTATCATTTGCAATGTGGTGTACTGGTTTTTTTTAATTGCTTCGGGTATAGACATTATCTCACCGATAAATTTTTTAGTTTTCATAAGTTTAGGTTTAGTTAATTCTTGCTAAAAAGCTGTTTTTCTTTTCTGACAACTCCGCTAATATTTCCAGCGTTGCTAATTCAATATTGACATTATCATTTTTGCCATTTAAAAACTGCGAAACGGCTTGTTCTTTAACACCAGCTTTTTTAGCTATTAGCTTACCATATCCGTGCGGTACTTTTGACTTTAATTCCTGTCTTTCCATGTTTTAAGTATATTTGAAATGTTGTTAATTAATAATATCAACAAATGTATGACATTTAATTACACATTAACAACATTAAAATACACATTTTTCACATTTTACGATAATTTATAAGATATTTTGATGTTATGGGCAACCCGGGACTGCAATTAAAAAAGCTTAGATTATATTTCAACATGACACAAAGCGAGTTCGCTGATGCGGTTTCAATTAAGAGAAATAACGTGTCTATGATAGAATCAGGCAGAAATAAACCAACATTTGATCTAATATCAGATATATGTTCTGTTTTTAATTTGACCGCAGATTATTTTTTGGCAGATGATGAACCGGAAAGTTTTAAAGATTTTTTTAATGACATAAAAGTCAAAAGAAAAAACATTTTAAATGACAATATCATTAACGATAAAAAGATAATTAGCAAGTCGAACCCAGCTGTTAATAAAAGCTATGCAGATAACGACGCCCCGCTATATTTAGAACTTCACGCTCAAAAGAAAATAGGCCTGGCATTTATGAAAGGCAAAGACGACAGATCAAAGATTTATCAAAACCTTAACACCTTGCTATGCTTCCAATATATTATATCAAATCTTGATCATCATTATTTTGAAAACATCGATAAAAAACAGCACGAGGTTTCAAACTATTATGACGGTAAAACTTTTGACTTCGAAAAATACAGACAAGATATCATAGTTGAGATTGATAAGGTTAAGGATTTTGAAAAGCCATTAGATGATATCAGCAAAGCAATTGAAAAATTTTACAGGGACATAAAACCGATAGATATTAAAAATATCGTATCCGGCTTTTTTACTGGTGAGGCTTAATTAACGGCTTTAATTTTTTTCATATGTAGAACCAACTGTAGAACCAACTGTAGAACCAACTTTTTTTAAGTATAACTTATGGCGTTTAATGGTAATACTATAACCGGCGCTAAATAACTACACATCGGTACCTATAATACACTTAAAATCGGCCTTAAATAACTAATTAAGGCCGATTTTAAGTTTTACTGCAAATGGTACGCAATTGTACATAACCGCTCAATACCGGCCATATATATAGTATTACAATGGTAGCAAATGGTACATAGGTGGACATTTTGATTTGAAAGAACCAAATACAAGAAAAGCACCAAAAACCGCCTCCACTGTATTGTATCGCCCATTATTCGTACAGATTTCGGACTTTTTTATATTCTCTTTTTAGACATTTGGAACAACCCCCCATATATCGGATGTTCGATTTCGGATTTGATTATTCTATAACTTTATCGTTATGAAATCTGATCTGGACGAACTTATTGAACTACTTGAAACGGAAGTTAAAGTAATTGAAAGCTGTATCAAGGAGAACATTGAAGAATGGGATTATCAAATAGCTTATCATAATTCGCGCGCTCTTTTTAAGTTGAATCAAAAATTAAATGTGCTTCATAAAATGAAAGATCCATTGTATGACGAAAAGAGGAATTTAGAACGTATGATTATGATTCATGAAAAACACATCAAACTGGACATGAACACAGCGATTGTCGATTATTATCTGGAAGTACTGGAAGAAGATAAGCGCAAGTTGCAAGGACTAAAAGACCAGAAAAGTATACCACTCTATGATGATCAAAAAATAGATGACGCATTATTTAGTGTTTGGGCGGGAATTTATAAAGGTTTTATCCTATATCTTAACAAGAAAGATAAATTAAGTATCACTTTTGAATCAGTTGGGGATGAAGTAATAGATATTTCTATCAGCGTAAAATCAGCATTGAATGTTGACTATTTTTTTGGTGATGACGACGAAGAGGACAGGCCGTTAGATAAATTCAAAGGATTGGGATTTGTATTAAACGATACTGGTAACAGGTTGATCTGCAAATATGATATGGGGGGATTTTAAAGATGCGGGTGAAATTAAGATACTGTTATCGAGGGTTATCTATGACTTATTCGTCTATGTTGAATTAGATAAAGTTACAAGTTTGGTGTATTTCCAATGATCTCAGCCCTATGAAACAAATTAGCAAGGGTATTAATATCTACACAAACTTAATCCAACTTGTTGTGACAATACCAACAAGGGTATCGATCTTTTGATTCCTACGTATCAACTCCTGCATAAAAGAATATTTATCTTTTTGTAACTTAAGTTTATTTCCGATTAAAACGATCAGTTCATATGTTTCATTATTAATCTCAATATCATACTCATACAGCTGAGTTATTAAAGTATCAAAACCAAGTCCATATTCCTTGTATTTAATAAATTCCTCAACGTTATGCCAGTCATTCTCACCAAGTCCCAGGGCCTTTGCAATGGTATTTAGCAGTTGCAGCCGTTCTTTAACATTTTTCATTCTCTAATGAAAGCGACAGTCTAAAACCGTCAAAAAAATTCTGTCAAAATAACCATCAAAAATACAAAGCCGAAATACGCCCCAAATCCATAAAGCGTCCATCTCGTCAACTCTTTCGCCTTCCTGTAATAACCGTCGGCCTTATAGGTGCCGGCAAATATTAGGAGGATTACCCCAGGAAACATAAAAGCTAAAATTTTTACCGATGTATCTAGCGGTGTATTTGCTTTGATTTCATCAAATTCCTGTTCCTGTACTATTTCCTGGTTGGCGGTTGTTATTTGCGCCTCTGATAAACTGCGGCGTTCAAATTCTCGTTGTGCGGCTTCAAGCGCGTCCGGCTGATAGTCGCCCTGCGGACTGTTTAGGATTTTAATCAGGTCGGCATCGGTACGCTTGCGCATCACGCCTTCAAACTCATTTTCCATTTTTGCTGTAATAGTGTTTTAAGGGTTTGGGAATAAAGATAGGAAAAATCGGTATGAAGCGAGGCTATATGGGTATGCCGAGGTTATTTATAACAAGAGAAGTTCTATGATGTTGAATGCTTTTTGTACTTTTATTGAAGCAAACTATCGTCAGTGCGTAAAGTTAAGGCCTTACTTCTTTTTTTAGCGGCAATTGTAGCCTTTCTTTCTTCAATGATATTTGCGTTAGCTGTAATTACTTTGTCCTTTCCACAAATGGATCCAAATATGGCAATGGGATATAAAATCGGCTACTCTGCTTGTTTTGTGGCCTTCCCCATTGCATTTTTTGTTCTATCCATATTTCTTTTTATTAAGGTGATCTCATTCTTAAAGGCACGACAAGAAAATTAAAAAATTCCAAAATCGAAAATCCGACTTCCGAAATCAGATAGTTATCGCCGCCTTAACCAAATAAGGCAAAATCTCTTTCTGAAAGGAAACAAAATTCTTCCGCACGTCACTATCGCTTACCGAGGTAAAGGCAAAGCTGAAAACGATACTTTTACTGCACTTGATCAAAAAGCGAAGGCGTTGCAGGTAATTTTCCTGCCGGCGCAGATCGGTGAGTTGGGAGAATGCGCTTACCAGCATCTCTTCCAGCTCGTTGGAGAGGTTTTTTAGGAAATCCTGGGAGTTTGTTGATTCGCGGATGAAATCCCAGCCGATGAACTCGTTACACACGGTGTAGCTGAGGCGGCAGGTTTTCATGATGAGGATATTTAGATGGGCTTCCTCATCCATTTCGGGCGTGTTGCTGTGGATCAGTTCATCAACCGAAACTTTGATATAGTCCATCAGCAGGGAGTGTAAAACGTCCTCCTTACTTTCAAAATATTTGTAAATAGTGGCCTTGGCAATTTTGGCCCGCTTGGCAATTTCGTTTACGCTGGTTTTATGATAACCGAATTTTCGGAACAGGTCTTGCGCTGCCCGCTTAATGCTTTCTTTTATTTTATCGGCTTCCATGTATCAATTAGATACAAATATCTCAAAATTACTGACATTTGAAGCATCTGATTTGAGTAATCTGCTTCCCAAGGCTTTTGAAATTACACTATTATTAATTTGATACGTAAATCTCGTTCTGACTTACTTGTACATAATATGACCGTAACGATTTGGTAGCAGGTGCCTTTACAGGCGAGCCATCGCTCATGGAAAACATGGCGCCGCTCACGGGATCAGTAGCGGTAAAGCCTGACGGATCGACGTTTACCGCATTGTGTTGTGCCGGGTTAACCGTACTGCAACGATCATAAGAGGCATAGCTTCCATCCGGCTCGCGGTATATAATTAAGCCCGCCACACCACCGCCGACTAACACAAACCCGCCGCGCGCATTAAGCGCCGCCATCCGCGGATCGGTGATAGACGCGTTGAAATTTACAGGAACACTCGGAACTACGTTCCCGCTTTTACCGCATGAAATAAATGCTAAGGGGATAATGGTAAGCAGTAATAGTTTCTTCATATAATATCCGACTGGAATTGCTTTAGAAAACGAACATCGTTTTCAGAGAATAAACGCAAATCACGTATCACATATTTTAAGTTCGCAATTCTTTCTATTCCCATTCCAAAAGCAAAGCCGGTAAACTTGGCGCTATCGATGCCGCAGTTCTCCAAAACGTTCGGATCAACCATGCCGCAGCCTAAAATCTCCACCCAGCCGGTGTATTTACACATATTACAGCCCGAGCCGCCGCAAATGGTACATGAAATATCCATCTCAGCCGATGGCTCGGTGAACGGGAAGTAGGACGGACGGAAGCGTACCTTGGTACCTTCGCCGTAAAGCTCCTGCACAAAATGGTAAAGCGTTTGCTTTAAGTCGGAGAACGAAACATTCTCATCAATATACAGGCCTTCCACCTGGTGGAAAAAGCAATGTGCACGTGCGGAAATAGCCTCATTGCGGTAAACCCTGCCCGGCATGATAGCGCGGAACGGTGGTTTGCCATTCTCCATCATCCTAACCTGTACCGATGAGGTGTGCGTACGCAAAGCAATATCGTCCTTACCGTGGTTTTTCTTGATAAAGAATGTATCCTGCATATCTCTTGCCGGATGTTCCTCCGGGAAGTTCAATGCAGAGAAGTTGTGCCAGTCGTCTTCAATCTCCGGCCCTTCGGCTACCACGAAGCCCAAGCGTTTAAATATATCGATGATCTCGGTACGGATTAATGAGAGCGGGTGACGAGAGCCAACAGCAAAGCCATCACCGGGTAAAGTGAGGTCAAGCCCTAAGTCTTGAGTCTTAAGTCCGGAGTCAGTCGATTCCTTTAGCTCAGTGTATTTCGCTTCTGCCAGTTGTTTAAACTGGTTAAGCACTTTGCCGAAAGTGCGTTTCTCTTCAGGGCCAACGGTTTTGAATTGCTCAAACAGGTCTTTAATAATTCCCTTGGTGCCTAAAAATTTTATCCGGAATGCTTCCAGTTCATCTGCATTGGCAGGTGAAAAAGCATTGATCTCGGCGGTATATTGATCTATTTGGGCTTGCATTATAATGTGTTTAAAAATTGTTCGGCTGTTAAAACTGGTAGATTTGCTTGTTTGTAGTCTTTTATATTTCGAGTAATTATAGCCTCGCATTTATTTGTCTCTGCAATAAAACTTTGAATAGCATCTTCAAAATCAACGATTGGGCTTGTTAACGCAATATTGATAGCATCAATTTCAAACGGCAAAATTTTAATTAATCTGACCAATTCTTTCAGACTTTCTTTTGCCGCCCCTGCTCCTATTTTCTTCGCTAGGATATAATGTATGTTAGCAATTATCAATGCAGAAGTGTACAGCTTTATACGTTCGCGTTCGCTTTCAAACATTAAAAATTGAGTGTGAGTATAAAAAGGATTTCTGTTTAATAATAAATCCAATAAGATATCACTGTCTACAAACAAATGTTTATAAGCCATATTTATCCTTTAGATATTCGTATTTCATATCCTTGTAATCCATATCTTCCGGATATTGACCTTTAAGAACCCCGGTTAAAGCCAAAATACCAGGTGACAACTCAACGTCTTTATATTTTTCTAATAACGGATCTTTTTTCTTTCGTTTTTTTGCAAAATCATTGAGAAGGCCTTTAAATAATTTGGATACGCTTATATTATCTTCAGACGCTAAACTTTTCGCCAACTCAATGGTCGCTTTGTCTGCACTTAATGTTAATTTTGAAGCTGCCATAACGATTGATTTTATACGTACAAATATAAGAAATCTATACGTATTATTTTATCACGCCCAATTCTTTCCCAACCTTGGTAAACGCTGCAATAGCCTTATCCAAATGTTCAGGTTCATGCGCTGCAGAGATCTGTACCCTGATCCTGGCCTTTCCCTGCGGAACCACAGGGTAATAAAAACCGATTACGTAAATACCCTCATCCAGCATTTTGGCGGCAAACTCCTGTGCCAGTTTAGCTTCGTATAGCATAACGGGTACAATAGGGTGTACCCCCGGTTTAATATCGAAACCCGCCTCAGTCATTTTTTGGCGGAAATATTGTGTGTTGCTTTCCAGCTTATCGCGCAGATCGGTAGTTTCGCTCAGCATATCAAGCACGGCAATTGAAGCGCCGGTGATTGACGGCGCCAATGTATTTGAAAACAAATATGGTCTTGAACGCTGGCGCAGCATATCGATGATCTCTTTACGGCCAGACGTAAAACCACCCGACGCACCGCCCAATGCCTTACCAAGCGTACCTGTAATAATATCTATCTTACCCATTACACCCTTGTGCTCATGCGTACCCCTGCCGGTTTTACCCATAAAGCCGGAGCAATGGCTCTCATCTATCATTACTAAAGCGTTGTATTGCTCGGCTAAGGCACAAATTTTGTCAAGCTGTGCAATGGTTCCGTCCATGCTGAAAGCGCCATCAGTAACGATGATTCTGTGGCGACAACTGGCAGTAACTTTTAATTTTTCTTCGAGGTCGGCCATATCATCGTGTTTGTAGCGCTGGCGCTGGGCCTTGCACAAACGCACGCCGTCGATGATTGAAGCGTGGTTCAGCTCATCGGAAATAATAGCATCCTGCTCATTAAATAAAGGTTCAAACACACCGCCATTGGCATCAAATGCAGCGGCATATAATATGGTATCCTCGGTTCCTAAAAACTCAGCGATCTTTTTCTCTAAGGTTTTGTGTATATCCTGCGTGCCACAAATAAAGCGAACAGAGGATAAACCATAACCATGCGTATCCATGGCGTCTTTTGCTGCCGCGATAACTTTTGGGTTGTTTGACAACCCTAAATAGTTATTGGCACAAAAGTTTATAACCTCTTTACCGCCCTGCACGGTGATATCGGCACCTTGCGGCGACGTGATGATCCGTTCGCGTTTATATAAACCGGCATTTTCAATATCGGCAAGCTCCTGTTGCAATACCGGCTGTAGTGTGTTGTACATAATGAGTCAGTTATTATAGGGTGCAAAATTACAATTTTGATTTCGGATGTCGGATGTTCGATTTCGGATTTTTAACCGTTGATTTTCGTTGATTATTATCATGACGTTGATTTTGATTTTTGGGCCATGATTCATCTTTCGGTCTTTCAGACTTCCGGTCTTCCTCAAAAACTCTTATCTTTGCACCTCATTTAACACCGTTTGCAGCGGTATCAATGAATGTTATGGCAAAATACAACACACTACTTTACTATTGTTATTCAACAATAGCCGATGCGGAGCAATTTGCTGCCGATCATTTAAAATTCTGTAAAAGCCTGGATTTGGCCGGTCGCATAATAGTGGCCGAAGAAGGATTAAACGGCACTGTTTCCGGTTCGCCCGAATCCTGTAAAATTTACATGGACACCCTTCATGCCGATCCACGCTTTGCTGATATCGATTTTAAGCTGGATGAGGTGGATACGCCGTCTTTTGTAAAAATGCACGTGCGCTATAAGTCCGAAATTGTGCATTCAGGCCTGCGCGACCCTAATATGATCAACCCTCAAGAAAAAACAGGTAAGCATTTAGAGCCAAAGGAATTCCTGGCGATGAAGGATGCCGAAGATGTGGTGATATTGGACGTTCGCTCAAACTACGAGCACAACCTGGGCAAATTCAAAAACGCCATCACGCTGGATATTGAGAATTTCCGCGATTTTCCGGCGATGATCAATGAGCTGGCTCAATACAAGGATAAAAAGGTGATCACCTATTGCACTGGCGGTATCAAATGCGAAAAGGCATCGGCGCTGTTGTTACACGAGGGCTTTAACGATGTGTACCAACTGCATGGCGGCATTATAAAATACGGCAAGGAAGCGGGAGGGGAAGACTTTGAAGGCAAATGTTACGTGTTCGATAACCGCCTTTCTGTCGACGTGAATAGCGTGAACCCGGTGGTGATTTCAACTTGTCTTAACTGCGGCAAAACCACGCCCAAAATGATCAACTGTGCCAACCCGGAATGCAATGAACATTTTACCCAATGCGATGAATGCGGCGAGAAAATGGAGGGCTGTTGTAGTGATGCCTGTAAGGAGCATCCGCGCAAACGGGTATACGATGGTACTGGCTATTATGTAAAGATCCCGCAGCCGGTGAACATGAAGAAGGCACAAATTCACACGAATTGATTCGAATTTAACGAATTTTTTAAAATTAGGAATGGGTATTAATTTACCTAAATAGACCAAATCAATTCGTGTAATTCGCGTAAATTCGAAAAAACGTATTGAATCAATTCACGATTATCTTACAAACCAGCCTACATTCGTGCAATTCGATTAATTTCGTGAAATTCGTGTTTATATCCTATGCGTAAAGCGCTGCTATTATTTTTTTCCTTGCTTATATTTATCGCATGCACACATGCTGCCGATATCAAAAGCATCGGCGTGCCTTATGTGCAAAATTATACCAAGGCTTTATACCAATCAGGAAATCAAAACTGGTCGATAACGCGCGACGAGCATGGCATTATGTACTTCGGTAACTCCGAGGGCCTGTTAACGTTCGATGGTAAATACTGGCAATCGTATCCGATGCCCAACGGGCTTATTGTTCGCTCAGTAGCGGCAGATGGGAAGGGTAAAGTATATTCAGGCGGCTTCGGCGAGTTCGGCTACTGGGAAAACAATAAAAATGGATCGCTTAAGTATCACTCGCTCACCCAACTCGTCCCTAAAAAATATCAACCCATAAATGAGGAAGTTTGGAAGATTTATGTAGATAACGGCAGGGTTATTTTCCAATCGTTTGGCTCGATTTATATCTACAGCAACGGCCACATTGATGTTGTGAAGGGATTCAACCCGTTTCTATTTCTCTATAAAACAAATAACCGCTACTTTATCGAGGAAGTAAATAAAGGGTTGTTTGAGCTCGTCGGCAATAAACTGGACTACATTGCCGGCAGTGATAAAATGGGCAACAGTGGCGTATTATCTATATTGCCAATGCCGGGCAACAAATTCCTGATCGGCACTGCGCGTAATGGTTTGTTTATGTACGATGGCAAACAAATTACCGAATGGGCCAACAGCGCTAACGACTTTTTAAAAACCTTTCAGCTTAATAACGGCGTGTCACTGTTAGGTAAGTATATCGCCTACGGCACCATTTTAAATGGTGTTATTATAATTGATACCGCCGGCAACGTGGTACAGCACATCAATAAATCGAGCGGGTTGCAAAATAATACCGTGCTAAGCCTGTTTATCGATAGCGAACAAAACCTGTGGGCTGGCCTCGATAACGGCATCGATCGTATTGAGGTGAATTCGCCCCTTTATTTTTATTTCGACAAAAGCGGCCGCTTTGGCACAGTTTATTCCAGCATCATCTTTAATAACAAGATCTATCTGGGCACCAACCAAGGCTTGTTTTACAGTGATTGGGTAGAGAATGGCAACAAGCGGCTGTTCCAGTCGTTCGATTTTCAATTGATCCCCGGTTCGCAGGGGCAGGTTTGGGAGCTTTCCTTGCAGGATGGTAAATTGCTTTGCGGACATAACACAGGCACATTCCAGGTGAACGGGAGTACTATATCCCGGATTACAAGTATCAGCGGCGGTTGGACGATAAAAAAATTGAATACCAGTCAACTGATCCAGGGAACATATACAGGCCTGGTATTTTATAAAAAGGATAATGCAGGTAATTGGCTGTTCGATCACAAACTGGAAGGTTTTGGCGAGCCGTCGCGCTATGTAGAACCTGATATTAAAGGGCAGATCTGGGTGAGCCATGCCTATAAGGGAATCTATCGCGTAACACTAACCGTCAATATGAAGGCTGCCGCCTCGGTGAAATATTACGACAAGCGTTCGGGTTTGCCGGGGAGTTATAACATCAACGTATTTAATCTTGATAACCGAATTGTCTTTTCGTCCGATTCTGGATTTTATATTTATGATGATATCAGCGACCGGTTTTCAAAATATCAGCAGCTCAATAAAATGCTGGGCAGCTTTTCATCATCAAACAAAATAATCCCCGCCCTCGGGAAAAAATATTGGTTTATTAATCATGGCAGGGTGGCACTGGCAGATTTGTCGGTGCCCGGGCGAATGAGCATCGACTCCAACCGGTTTAATATCCTCGACGGCCGGATGGTTAAGGACTATGAGAACATCAGCCGCATAAATAGCTCTATATACCTGATAAGTGTAGACGATGGTTTTGTGATTTTGAACGATGAGGATGCCCTGCAGCAAACCAGGATCAAATTGCCAAAGGTGCTGGTACGAAGAATTGAAAACATAACAGATCGCATAACCCCAATAACCGATAACGGCAATCAAAATGATATTGAGATTCCGTACGCGCAAAACAACATCCGGATCTCCTATTCACTGCCATTTTACCGGCAGGAAAAGGTAAGGTTTCAGTATTACCTTGAGGGCTATTCCAGGCAATGGAGCGACTGGACCACACAAACGCAAAAGGAATTTACCAACCTTAACCAGGGCTCCTATAGCTTTAAGATCAGGGCGAAAATAAACGAGGAAAATGTATCGCCGGTAACTACGCTTACCTTTACTGTATTGTCGCCGTGGTACGCAAGTAAAATAGCCATGTTGTTCTATGTGCTGGTTATTGTGCTCGCTTATGTTTTAGCAACACGGTATTACAGGTTAAAGCTGAAAAGGCATCAGCACCATATCCACGAAAAACTGCAGAAGGAGAAGGAGGAGTTTCTGAAGCAGGAGGCCATTATAAACGAGCAGGAAATTGTTAAGATAAAGAACGAGCAGCTACAGGCTGACCTTGCCAGCAAAAGCCGCGAGTTGGCCAACTCGGCCATGAACATTGTTTATAAGAACGAGCTGCTACAAAAGATAAGCGAGGAAATGACCCATCTGAAGGATAGCAGCGGAAAGCAGCTTGCTGAGGAACAGTTGCGCCGCATTCAGAAGGTTATTGACGAGGGGATGAGTGACGAGCGCGATTGGAACATATTTGAAAGCAGTTTTAACGAGGCGCATGAAAACTTCTTTAAAAAACTAAAATCCGGCCACCCCGACCTGGTACCAAACGATCTGAAGCTTTGTGCATATTTAAGGATGAATATGAGCAGTAAGGAAATGGCATCGTTACTGAATATTTCTCTCCGTGGCGTCGAAATCCGCCGTTACCGGTTGCGTAAAAAGCTTAACCTGGAGCATGATAAAAACCTTGTTGAGTTTCTCATTGAGCTTTAGTACTACATCATTACCTCTCATACCTGTTTTTAAATGTAGTACCCTGTTACATGCTGGTGTAGTATGTATGTGTTACACTACGTGTATGTAATTATCTTATTAACAGGTGTTTGTAAAATTAAAATCATTTCGGTGAGCAAGTGGAAATGGGAGTGATGTAATAATGTAGAGTTATATAATTTGTTATAATTGTATTATCTCACCAACTTCGAACTACAAAAAAGACCAATTTTTTTTAAACCAATTTTTCTTAAATTTCAATTAACCACTATGAAGAGAATTTTTACAATCTCAGGGTTAGTACTATTTTGTTTTCTTTTTATTAATGCTGCGTTTGCTCAAACCGCTGTAAAAGGTACGGTAACTGATGCAGCTACAGGCGAAACACTTATAGGTGTCAGCGTATCAATAAAGGGAACGACATCTGGTACTCAAACCGACGTAAACGGAACCTACTCACTTACGGCCCCTGCGGGTGCTGTATTAACATTTACATACATTGGGTATACCACCCAGTCAGTTCCGGTAAATGGACAAGCTTTACTTAACATTAAAATGCTTGCATCTGCCAGTCAACTCGACCAGGTAGTTGTTATCGGTTACGGTGTTCAGCGCAAAATTGACAACACTGGTTCGACTGTTGCAGTTAAGGGCGCTGAAATTTCAAAACAGGCTTCAACCAACGCACTGAGCGCTTTGCAGGGTAAAGTTGCCGGGGTTAATATTATCAACGGCGGTTCGCCGGGGGCAAGTCCGCAGATTAGCATTCGTGGTTTGGGTACCGTATATGGAAACGTAAGCCCACTGTTTGTCGTCGATGGGGTGTGGTACAGCGATATCAGCTTTTTAAATAATAACGATATCGAGAATGTTACCGTTTTGAAGGATGCGTCAAGCACCGCCATCTACGGTATTCGTGCCGCAAACGGCGTTGTTTTAATAACCACAAAACACGGCGTAAAAGGCCGGACCGTTATTAATTACAACGGCTACGCAGGCTGGCAATCAGTTACTAACCAAGTAAAAATGGCAAATGCCACCGAGTATGCTAGTGCTGTTAACGAATTGGTTACCTATAATAACAATATTAGCGCACCTGAAGATGCTAAGCCTCCGGTTTTTGCTAACCCGGCAAGCTATGGCAAGGGAACTGATTGGTATGGCCAAATCCTCAGGAACGCTTTTGTGACTAATCACCAGGTTTCAGTAAGCGGCGGTACTGAAAAAACGACTTATGATTTTTCATTAGGTTATTTAGACCAGGACGGTCTTGTGCGTAACAATAATTACAAGCGTTATACGATTCACCTTGCAAACGATTTTACACCGTTTAAGGTGCTGAAAATTGGTTACAGCGCAAATGGCTTATACAGCAAATCAAGTGATGCGCCTGGCGGAATTTTCCACCAGCTATTTGCTGCTTCTCCAACGTTGCCCGTTTTTTATGCTGATGGCAAATATGGTGATCCGGCTGATTATGGAACAGGTCCAGGGAATAACTTTAACCCTGAGGCTACTTTAGATTTCAATAACCACAAGTCTGTTAACCATCGTTTAACGGGGGATGTACACGCAGAATTGTCTATTTTAAAGAATCTGAAATTCAAAACCAGCTTTGGTGGAGATTTAGGGCAGGCTGAGGCTCGTGGTTTTATACCTATTTATAATGCAACAGGGGTGCAATTTAGTAAAAACACAAATTTAAACCTGGCGCATACTGAAAATCGGAACTGGATTTGGGAAAATACCCTTGCTTATGATTATAAATATAAGGAACATAAGTTAACTGCCCTGGTTGGTTACAGTGCTCAAAATAACAGTATACACCAACAATCAGCTACTCACGACGGCGTTCCGTATTCAACCGGTAATCTCCATACATCATTCCCGGCAAGCGATACAGTCGTGTTTGTAAGAGATGCAGGCTCACAGATACATAACCGCACCTTGTCGCAGTTTGCCCGTGTAAATTATTCATTTGCAGATAAATACTTAATTAATGCTTCCATTCGTCATGACGGAGCCTCCCAGTTTTATCCCAATGCGTATGGCTGGTTTCCATCAGTAGGTGCGGGTTGGGTAATCACCAATGAGTCGTTCATGAAAAGTCAGCACTTTATTGATGTATTGAAACTTCGCGGAAGCTTTGGTAAGGTTGGTAACTCGGTAGTTCCAATAAATCCATCAGTACAAACAGTAGCTGCCGACCCATACCTTACGGCAATTTTCGGAGGTGTTCCTGTACAGGGTGCCAGCGTGAATTCAATTGTTCCGCCGGTTACTGTTTGGGAGAAGGCACAGGGTATTGACGCCGGTCTTGAAGCTGGTTTTCTAAATAACAAACTGACCTTGGAAGCCGATTATTATGACAGGAAGACTGAAGATGCAATATTTGCAATACCGGTACTCGCTTCTATTGGTACAAACAGCGGCTCGCTTATTGGTAACCAGGCCAGTATTCAAAATAGGGGCTTTGAGCTTTCATTAACATGGAAAGACTCGCCAAGCAGAGACTTCTCTTATTCTATCAGCGGGAATGTAGGGGTAAACAATAACAAGGTGCTTACTGTAAAAAGCGGTAAGAACCCAATATATGCCGGTGGCAATGGCATCGCCAACGGCCTTCTTGCTACACGGACCGTTGTTGGCGAACCAATTGGCGAATTTTACGGCTATAAAGTTACAGGCGTTTTCCAAAATAAGGCAGAGGTTGCTGCATCGGCACAAAAAGCTACCACTGCACAACCAGGCGACTTTATTTACCAGGATACAGACCACGACGGCTCAATTACAAGCAAGGATCGTGTAGTATTAGGCAACCCTAACCCGAAAGTAAACTATGGTTTTAACACCTCGTTCACTTACAAGCAATTTGATTTGGCTATCGACATGCAGGGGGTTGCCGGTGTTGATGTTTACAATGCGAACATAGGCTTCCGTTTCGGCAATGAAAACTTTACCCAGGATTTTTATGATCACCGCTGGCACGGGGCAGGTACATCAAATACCTATCCGTCAACCTTCGTTGGCGCAAATGATAACTCTAAGCCAAATTCATTCTTTGTTGAAAGCGGCGCTTACTTCAGGGTGCGTAATGCTCAGTTAGGCTATACTTTGCCGGGTAATTCGCTTAAGAAATATGGCGTACAGAAAATAAGATTTTATGCCAATGCCCAAAATGCCATTAACGTTTTTGGATACAAAGGCTTCACGCCCGAAATTGGCGGTGGTGTAGGTTCACTTGGCATTGATGCCAGCGTATACCCGCTGTATGCAACCTATAATTTTGGTGTTAACGTTACTTTTTAATTTAAATAAAGATGAAGATTAGTAAAAAATTATTGCAAATAGCTTTGGGGCTAAGCTTTATTGCAACTATTATGATTTTCCAGGGCTGTAAAAAATCCTTCCTGGATGTTAACCCCGCGGGTAATGTGGCAGCTACGCAATTCTGGAAAACGCAGTCGGATGCTACCCAGTCGGTTGCAGCCATGTATGCAAACCTGCACGAGTGGAGCAATATTGCATTTGCACCTATTGCGGTAGAAAGTATGGGCTCGGATGATGTGAACAAAGGCAGTACCGCTGCGGATGCCTCATTCATGAACGACTTTCACAACTTTAGCGCAAGTTCAGGCGAAGGACAGATCTCCGACTTTTGGGGTGGTGAATACAAAACCATCAACTTTGCCAATCAGATATTAGACCACGTTCCGGCAATCAGCATGGATGCTAGTTTGAAGGCACGTTACCTTGCTGAAGCTAAATTTATACGCGCTTGGTGTTATTTCAGGCTGGTGAGAGCGTTTGGTGATGTACCTCTGCGCTTACATCTGCCAAAAGATGCTAGCGAATATAATATCCCGCGCACACCAAAAACGCAGGTGTGGGCGGCCATTGAAACGGATTTAACCGATGCTGCAGGCGTTTTGCCGCAATCATACGCTGCAGCTGATGTCGGCCATGTTACCAAGGGCGCAGCCCTTGCCTTACATGCCAAAGCTGCCTTATATCAAAAGAAGTGGGCTGATGTAGTAAACTACACTAACCAGGTTATGGGATTGGGTTATACGCTGTTCCCTAATTACGAGCAGATGTTCAGAACTAATAACAAAAATAATTCTGAATCTATTTTCGAGATCCAGTGTGCGCTGATCCCGAATAATCCTGACGCATCTAACTCACAATATTCACAGGTGCAGGGCGTAGATGGCTCACCGGGTGGTGGATGGGGATTTAACGTGCCTAGCGCCAGTTTGGTTGCTGCTTATGAATCAGGAGATCCGCGTAAGGATGCTACCATCATTTTTAGAGGCGAAACTACCCCAGAGGGTGATGTGATCCCTGCTACAGGCAACAGCACCATGTACAACCAAAAATCATATGTACCATTCGGCCTTTATGTATCAGGCTTTAATGAAGGCTGCCAGCAAAATAAAATAGCCCTGCGTTATGCCGATGTATTATTGATGAATGCCGAAGCTAACAATGAAATGGGTAATTCTGCCGCCGCGCTTATTCCTTTAGAACAAGTTAGGGCACGTGCACGTACAGGTACAAATCCAGCTGCCAACGTATTGCCAAAGGTAACTACCACAGACCAGGCTGCGTTGCGTTTAGCCATTTACAACGAAAGACGGGTAGAGCTTGCCTTAGAGTTCGATCGTTATTTTGACGTAATCCGCCAGGGAAGAGCCAAGGAATTATTTGGTTCAAGGGGATGGACAACCGGCAAAAACGAGGTTTGGCCATTGCCGCAAAACGAAATTGATTTAAGTGCAGGAACGTTGGTGCAAAACCCTAACTATTAAAAATATTATAAAATATAAAGAGATGAAAACAACAAAAAATGTATTTATAACGGCGCTTACGGGCATTGTTATAGTTTTCACAATATCTTCTTGCCAGAAAAAGTTTGATGCGGGCACTTATGCTCCAACAAAACCACTGCCATCATATGGGGGCTATTCAAGCTCGAAGGATATTGATCCGGCAAGCCTGGTGGCTTATTGGGCGTTTAACAATTCGCTTATCGATAGTGTTTCAAAAACAGCAGGTGTTTCAACCGGAACATCGTTTGGCGCAGGGGTAGCAAAAGGAAAAGGCTTACAAGGCGCGCTGAACAGCTATGTGCTGAGCGACGCTTCAACAGCATTGGCTAACCTGCACAGCTTTACCATTAGCGTTTGGGTTAATACGCCACCGCCATCAACCGGCATTATAGGCTTTTTCAGCCTTGCCAATACCAAGAATTTTTGGGGTAACATGGATATGTTCTTTGAAAATGGCAGTGATAACACCAATGGTAAATTAAGGTTCCACATGTCGCAGGCTGGGGGCGACTTTACCTTTTCTGTGGACAATGTGCCGAATATGTTTGGCAAGTGGGTTAACATCATTATGTCGTACAACGAAAACGGTGGTAAGTGTGTACTTTATGTAAACGGAAACTCAGTGGCTTCGGGTACGGCGGGGTCTTTAACAGGTCCGCTTACATTTACAAATGTAGGTAAGGTGGTATTTGGCTGTGTGCAGTTCATGACCACGCCAAGCCAGACGTCCGGTACTGATTCACAGCCATGGGCCAGCTTTAATGTAGGTGGTACCGATCAGGTTAGAATTTACAACGACGTGTTGTCCGCAACCAAAGCATCAGCTTTGTACAATTTGGAGAACGCCGGAAGATAATAGGGTGATTGATTATATGGGGTTGCCGGGGGAATCCCGGCAGCCTCTTTTTTTAACTTCGGTAAAAGGGCGATAGGGGATCTTGATCCAGGCATGAGGTATTTTAAAAATTTTAGCGGGTTTGCAGTGTTGGTTATTTTAATAGCATGCGGCAAGGGGAAGCAAGTAACACCGGTAACACCTGTTACCCCGGTAACTTCGTTTACCTTTAATTCGCTTAAGGTTAATGGGGTGAGCAATGGGTTTACCTACACCAATGTAAACAGTAAGCCGCTGATCAAATTATCCTTTTCGGCGGCTATCAGCCAGGCATCTGTGGCAAGCAGTATCAGCCTAAAAAACAAAACAGGGGCAACCACGGCGTTTGCCACCAGTTACGAAAATAACGATAGTACTATTGTTATTAAGCCAACATTACAATCTATTACACAATATTCATTGTCGGTTTCAACAAGCCTTAAATCAGCAAAAAACACAACCTTGCAATCGGCATTGAGTGTAAATTTGACCACAGCTGTTGATTCCACCGACAAATTCCCTGTTTTATCTGACGATCAGCTTTTAGACCTGGTTGAAAAACAAACCCTTAAATATTTTTATGATTTTGGGCATTCCGTAAGCGGCCTGGCGCTTGAACGTAATACATCCGGTGATGTAGTAACCACCGGTGGTTCAGGCTTTGGGGTGATGGCCATTGTTGCCGGGGTAAGCCGTAATTTCATCAGCCGCGCCGATGGACTTACAAGAGTGCAGAAGATGGTATCCTTTTTAAAGGATAAGGCCCAAGCCTTTCATGGTGCATTTCCGCATTGGATGAATGGCGCTACGGGTGCAGTGATCCCCTTCAGCACGCAGGACGACGGTGCCGACATTGTTGAAACATCATATTTAATGCAGGGATTGTTAACAGCCCGCCAGTATTTTAGCGGCGCTGGAGCAGATGAAACTAAATTAAGAACAGATATTAACACCATTTGGAACAATGTGGAGTGGGACTGGTTTAGGCAGAATAACCAGAATACGTTATTCTGGCATTGGAGTCCCAACTACGGATGGTCCACAAATATGCAGGTTAATGGTTGGGATGAGGCTTTGATAACTTATGTTATGGCGGCATCGTCAACCACGCACCCTATAACAAAGGTGGTTTATGATAACGGATGGGCGGTAAACGGCAATATGAAAAATGGGAACACATATTATGGGGTTAAATTGCCCTTAGGCCCGGCAGGTGGTGGCCCGCTTTTTTTTGCGCAATACTCCTTTTTGGGGATCAATCCAAACGGCTTAACGGATGCTTACGCCAACTATGATGTGCAAAATAAAGCGCACACCATGATCAATTATAACTATTGCGTAACTAACCCACAAGCTAACAACGGTTACAGCGCAGATTGCTGGGGACTCACAGCCAGTGATATCGAAAACGGCTATACAGCCAGCTCGCCAACAAATGACGTTGGTGTAATAGCACCGACAGCTGCAATTGCTTCTTTGCCATACACCCCCACGCAATCAATGCAGGCGTTGAGGTTTTTTTATTATAAGCTGGGCGATAAAACCTGGGGACAATATGGCTTTTACGATGCATTTAACCTCTCGACAACCTGGTTTGCTAACTCATACCTGGCAATTGACCAGGGGCCGATAATTATAATGACAGAAAACTACCGAACGGGCTTGCTTTGGAACTTATTTATGAGTTGCCCCGAGGTAAAAACAGGAATGAAGAACTTAGGCTTTACCAGCCCGAGATTGTGAGGAAGGGCCTCACCCTGCCCTCTCCAAGGGAGAGGGTTCTAAAAAAGAGCGAGTTAAGTCCTCTCCTTTGGAGAGGATTTAGGTGAGGCAAGCAATATGCCCATGGTTACCAACAAAAACTGAACAATTAAACTAATGAAGAAACTACTATTTCCCTTATTAATATTACTAACCACTTGTGTAATGGCGCAACCCATTACTACAAAAGAGGACGGCATTAAACCTGTGGGCATTATCAAAGGTCTTTCGGATAGCGCATTGCTTGATGTGGTGCAGCGCCAAACGTTCCGTTACTTTTGGGATTTTGGGCATCCGGTAAGTGGGCTGGCCCGCGAGCGCAGCAATGTGGCTTATGATTATGGCAACGAGGTAGTTACAACCGGGGGCTCGGGGTTTGGGATTATGGCGATGATAGTTGCCGATCACCGCAAATGGATCCGCCATGACCAGGCTGTTGACAGGATGCTGAAGATCTTGTTTTTTTTAAGCAAGGCTGATTCCTTCCACGGTGCATTCCCGCATTGGCTGAACGGTACTACAGGCAAGGTTATTCCATTTGGACGTAAGGATGATGGGGCTGACATTGTAGAAACTTCCTATCTTTTTGAAGGGTTGTTGTGTGCCCGTCAATATTTTAATGCTGGCAACCAAAAGGAGGACAGGATCAGGGGTTTGATAAACGGCCTGTGGAGCGATATGGAATGGAGCTGGTTTACCCGCGATGGCAGGGATAATTTATATTGGCACTGGTCGCCGAACAATGGGTGGACAATGAACTTTCCCATCCGTGGCTTTAATGAGTGTATGATCACCTATATCCTGGCTGAGTCTGCCGACAGGTATCCTGTTTCTGCAGAGATCTATGATCGTGGCTGGGCACAAAGCGACTTTTTTAAAAATGGTCAAACCTATTATGGCCATAAGCTGCCGTTAGGTTTTCCGTATGGCGGCCCGCTTTTCTTTTCGCAATACACCTTCCAGGCGCTTAATCCTAAGGGCTTAAAGGATCAATATGCCGATTACTGGGAGCAAAATTTAAACCATACCCTTATTAATCATGACTATTGCGTTGACAATCCAAAAAAGTTTAAGGGCTATGGTGAAAACTGCTGGGGATTAACTGCCAGTGATAACTTTGAAGGTTATAATGCGCACTCACCGGATAATGACTTGGGTGTAATAACACCAACAGCTGCATTATCGGCCTTCCCGTATACCCCGGAATACTCAATGAAGGCGCTTCGCCATTTTTATTATGATTTGGGTGATAAGATCTGGGGCGATTATGGTTTTACAGATGCCTTTAGTGAATCGCATAATTGGTACGCAAAATCGTATCTTGCAATAGACCAGGGGCCGATAGTGGTAATGATAGAGAACTACCGCAGCGGCCTGATCTGGAATTTGTTTATGAGCTGCCCTGAAGTAAAGCACGGCCTTAAAAAGCTGCATTTTCAAAGCCCGGGATTGAATTAAGAAAATAGCTTAAAATAAATATTTTTGTCATTCTGAGCGACAGTGAAGAATCTTCAGCAAGCGATATTCACGAGTGAAAAGGTGTGCTGGAGACCTGTCTTGCGCATACCTGTTCTGGTGAGAAGATTCTTCGAGATGCTCAGAATGACAAATCATTTTGTAAAATGAAAAGGTACATCATCATTTGCTTATCAATAAGCATGTTTTTATCCGCTGCAACATCCATCGCGCAGCAAAAACAGCTAACCTACTGTAACCCCATAAATATAGATTACGGGTACACGCCCATCCCCAACTTTGCAACAGAAGGCAAGCACCGCGCCACTGCCGACCCGGTGATTACCATGTATAAGGGCGATTACTACTTGTTCTCCACTAACCAGTGGGGCTACTGGTGGAGCCACGATATGTACCACTGGAACTTTATCTTCCGCCACTTTTTAAGGCCGGAGCATAAGGTTTATGACGATCTGTGTGCCCCGGCGGTTTGGGTTAGGGGTGATACGCTGATGGTGTTCGGCTCAACATATTCTGCAAATTTCCCTATCTGGATGAGCACCAACCCCAAGGCGAATGAATGGAAGGAAGCTATTCATGAGTTTGAGCCCGGCGGCTGGGATCCTGATTTCTTCAGCGATGACGATGGCAAGCTTTATATGTATAACGGCAGCAGCAATACCTACCCGCTTTATGGTGCTGAGATTGATCCTAAAACATTTCATTTAAAGGCGTACCGTAAGGAGATGTACTTTTTGCAGCCGTTCCGCTATGGCTGGCAACGATTTGGAGAGAATTTGGATGATACCTTTCTTGATCCGTTTATAGAGGGAGCATGGATGACCAAACACAACAATAAATACTACCTGCAATACGGCGCGCCGGGTACGGAGTTTAGCGGATATTCGGACGGTGTAGTGGTGGGCGATAGCCCGCTTGGGCCGTTTACGCCGCAAAGTATGCCGTTTAGCTATAAGCCCGGTGGATTTGCACGCGGAGCTGGTCATGGCAGTACCTATACCGATGCCTGGGGCAATTACTGGCACATTGCCACCATGGTTATCGGCGTAAAAAATAGCTTTGAGCGCAGGCTGGGCATTTGGCCCGCAGGCTTTGATAAGGACGATGTAATGTATAGTAACACTGCCTTTGGTGATTACCCTACTTACCTGCCCGATGGCAAGGCAGATCATCTTAAAAGCCGATTCACGGGCTGGATGCTGCTGAACTATAACAAGCCGGTTACGGTATCATCAACACTTGGCGGCTACCTGCCCAACAATGCCGTTGATGAAAGCATAAAAACCTATTGGAGCGCCAAAACTGCTAACCCAGGCGAATGGATAGTAACCGACCTTGGCAATGAGAGCACGGTAAATGCCGTACAAATAAATTATGCCGACCAGGATGCAACTATCCTTGGCAAGGCAACGGATACTTATACCCAATACAAGCTGTATTATTCGCTTGATAACAAAAGCTGGAAGATCCTTGCCGATAAAAGCAAAAACAAAACCGATGTACCGCATGATTATGTGGAACTGCCATCGCCTATAAAAGCGCGTTATATTAAACTGGAAAACATACATATGCCGACCGGTAAATTTGCCATAAGCGGACTGCGCGTTTTTGGTAATGGCGGCGGTGCAAAACCTGATACCGTACAAAGTTTTATTGTGTTACGTACCGAAAAGGACAAGCGCAGCGCTTGGATAAAATGGCAGACAGTGGATAATGCCTACGCCTACAATATTTACACCGGCGTAGCACCCGATAAGCTGTATAACTGCATAATGGTACACACCGCTAATGAGTATTACTTTAAGGCGATGGATAAGGAAAAGCCTTATTATTTCCAGATAGAGGCGATTAATGAAAATGGGGTATCGGAACGGACAAAGGTGATGAAGGTTGAATAGAACGTGCTAACCCAATTTGTTATTGCGAGCGACAACGCGGCAACCTCGTCGGTATATAAAGCGCCAGTGCATTTAAGCCAGTGAATAGCTACGAGGTTGCTTCGTCGTTCCTCCTCGCAATGACAAATTCATTATTTAAATCGACTCTACATCTTGATTCTTGCCGTCTTGATTCTTAATTTCTGCACTATTTATCAAACCTATACGTTAAATTCGCGTTAGGTAAAGCGATCATATCTTCCGTTGCTTATGAAAATACATAGATCTGTAATAAAAATACTCTTTATATGCCTTTTGTTGCCAGTTTTATCGCGGGCGCAAAGCAGTTCATCATTTGATAAGGGTTCATATATTTCAAAAGGCGATACGTTGCCTTACCGCATTTTGTTCCCTCAAAATTTCGATCCAACAAAAAAATATCCATTAATATTGGTGCTCCACGGCGCGGGAGAGCGTGGCAATAATAACGAATCGCAATTGCTGTATGGCACCCGCACTTTTTTACGGGATACCATCCGTCAGCGATATGCTGCAATTGTGGTTTACCCGCAATGCCCTGCAAATAGCTTTTGGTCGAACTGTAAGTTTGAAGAGGATTCGGTAACCAATAAAACCAAGTTTATTTTTCAAACAGGCGGAGCGCCTACAAAAGCCATGAAAAGCCTGTTGGGTTTGCTTGATAATTTTTTGGATAAACCTTACGTAGATAAGCACAAAGTTTACGTTGGCGGCCTTTCAATGGGTGGCATGGGAACGTTCGAGCTTTTACGCCGTAAGCCCAATATTTTTGCGGCGGCTTTTGCAATTTGTGGGGGCGACAATTCCAACAACGTGAAAAAATATGCTAAGAAGGTTCCGCTTTGGGTATTCCACGGAGAAAAGGATGAGACGGTGCCGTATGCCCATTCGGAGCTTATAGTTGCTGCTATTAAAGATGCTGGTGGTGATCCGAAATATACCCTTTATCCCAATGACGGTCATAACAGTTGGGATGATGCCTTTGCGGAACCGTTGTTGATACCCTGGTTATTTTCGCATACGAAGTAAAAATTATTTGTCATTGCTGTAAAGTTCGAGACTCTGTAAATGATAAAAAAAATGTCATTGCGAGGAGCATAGCGACGAAGCAACCTCGTAGCTATACAGGGCGGCATAAAGGTAAAAACTTACATAGCGTAAAGGCATTGGCGACGAGGTTGCCGCGTTGTCGCTCGCAATAACAAAGTGGGTGATTTTTTCCTATTCCTTTGGTTTCGGCGGTACAAACCTGGGCTTGTAAGCAGGTTTCTTTTCAGTGATTTCCGGCGAGGGCGGTGTTTCGTTTACCGTTGGTGTATCACGTGTTGTTTCAACCTTTGGTTTTGGCGGAACGAATCTTGGCTTATATGCCGGTTTGGTTGCTGTTACTTCAGGAGCAACCGGTGTCGCATCCGCGGTCGCAGGTGGATTTTCTTCAACCTCAGCTTTTGGTTTCATTTTAAACCTCGGCACAAAACCGGCGGGCTTCGCTGCTACAGATTCTGCGGCGGGCGCTTCCAAAGCATCAGCAGGTGGACTTGTGTTTTCTTCCGCCTCGGTCTTCGGTTTCATCTTAAACCGTGGCACAAATCCTACGGGCTTAGCCACTGTATTTTCAGCAGGTGGGGTAGGGGCTGGTTCAGCTGCGGAAGGCAATTCATCTTTTCTATCCTCAATAGCAGGCTTGGCAATACCGGCAGCGCGGAATTTAGGCGTAAAACCAACTTTTGGCGATGGTGTTGCCCGTGGTTGCTCCGTTAAACTTTCAGTTATGGTTTGTTCGGCCAGGGGATTTGCAATGTGCGGCTTCTCAGTTTTTACTTCCGGGGCCAGCGGAAACTGCCGCCTGGTTTTATTGAACCAGTATTTTTTGGTATGGTCGAAGCTTTTTTCGCCCATTTGCTCGTAGTGGTTTTTAAATTCAGCAAAAAGTGCCGGCTCTGCCTTTTCTAGGGCGAACAGGTCAACTCTTTTCTTCTTAAAAAACTCATCGAAGGTCATCGAGTGATTTGAAAATTTTATAATTTGAGGATTTGAAAATTATTTGAATTTGAGGATTGGTTGATTTTCAAATCTTCAAATCAGCGCATCTTCAAATTGACACATCCTGGTCAAGCTTATTAAAATGAATTCCCTTATCCGTTTGCGTCCAATCCTGACGTTCCTCATCGGTAGCATTCATCAACCTCGGAAAAAACTCCAAAGGAAAAACCTGCTGTTTACCGCCCTCCCGCTCAACAAAAAGCAAGCCGTTGCTAAAGGTTACTTTAACTTTCTTTTCTTGCTTACGGGAGGTGAATAATGGCATATTGTTTAATTTGAAGGTTTGATGATGTGTTGATTTGAAGATGAATGAGTGAAATCGGTTTGAAATTTTTACATTTTCAAATTTCCAAATCAACACATCTTCAAATCAGAATCATTCCGCCATGTTATGATACACTGCCTGTACGTCATCATCTTCTTCCAAACGGTCAATCAGCTTCATGATATCAACGACCTGTTCTTCGGTAACTTCGTGGAATGATTGCGGTACGCGCTCCAGTTTGGCCGATTTTACTTCGATACCGATCTCTTCCAGCATTTTCTGCATCTTGCCGAAATCTTCAAAAGCAGTGTGGATCACGGCTATATCGTTACCTTCTTCATCGGCTTCAACAAACAAGTCTTCCAAACCGGCATCTATCAGTTCAAATTCAAGTTCCTCCAGGTCGCGGTCGCCGGGTTCAAAAGTGAAAACAGACTTACGGGTGAAAATAAAGTCCAACGATCCCGTTTTACCCAGCGCACCACCATATTTGGTAAAATAGCTGCGTACGTTGGCAACGGTACGGTTGGTATTATCTGTTGCTGTTTCAACTAAAACTGCTACACCGTAAGGGGCATATCCCTCATAAACCAGTTCTTCATAGTCCTTCTCATCACGACTGGTAGCCCTTTTAATTGCTGCCTCGACGCGATCTTTAGGCATATTTACTGCCTTGGAGTTTTGCACTGCTGTGCGTAAACGCGAATTGGTGTTAATGTCACCACCGCCGGCTTTTACAGCCATCACAATTTCTTTACCCAAACGGGTAAACTGCACCGCCATTTTGGCCCAGCGCTTAAATTTTCTCTCTTTACGGAATTCGAATGCTCTTCCCATATTTAGCCCCCCGACCCCCTGAAGGGGGAGGTTTTATTTAATTTGATATTTATAATTAGCCCTCTCGATCCCCCTTTAGGGGGTTAGGGGGCTCTAAATTACATTTTTTAAGTTAATTAGCATATCCTCCACCATTTTTGACAGGTCATATTCCAGATGCCAGCCCCAGTCTTTTTGGGCGTAGCTGTCATCTATCGATTTTGGCCAGCTATCGGCAATTGCCTGGCGCGGGTCGCTGTCAACGTAGCTTATTTCAAAGTTAGGGATATGCTTTTTAATTTTATCAGCGAGTTGCTCAGGGGTAAAGCTGATACCCGCCAGGTTGTATGACGACCGGATCCCAATAGTATCCGCAGGCGCATCCATTAGCGTAATGGTCGCCCGGATGGCGTCATCCATATACATCATAGGGAGGGCAGTACCGGCTGATAAAAAGCTCTGGTATTTGCCTTGTTTTAATGCCTCGTGAAATATGTGCACTGCGTAATCGGTAGTGCCGCCGCCCGGGTTTGCCCGCCAGCCTATAAGGCCGGGATAACGAATGCTGCGCACATCAAGTCCGTATTTTTCAAAATAGTATTCACACCAGCGTTCGCCCGCCAATTTGCTGAAACCATAAACTGTATTGGGATCCATTACGCAATATTGCGGGGTATCAAATTGCGGCGAATGCGGCCCGAAAACAGCGATGGAGCTTGGCCAGAAAACTTTGGCAACTTTAAACTCTACCGCAAAATCAAGTATATGCAGCAGGCCGGTCATGTTTAGGTCCCATGCCATTTTTGGCTTTTGTTCGCCAACAGCAGATAGTATGGCGGCGAGTAAATAAACCTGCGTGGGGCGGTGCTTATCGAATATATGGTGAAGGTTATCTTTGTCGAGCACGTTGGCAATTTCATAGGGGCCGCTGTTGCGGATGGCATAAGCAGGGCTCTTAATATCTGAAGCTATTACTGCCTCGGCGCCGTGGATGTTTCTTAATGCTTTTACCAGTTCGGTGCCAATTTGCCCGTTAGCGCCAATAATTAAAATTTTTTCGCTCATGAAATGCCAGTTTTACCCGGCAAAGGTAAAAATTTGACGGGAATGATTAAGTTTTAGTAAAATAAAGATTACGTTACACCACGCAACTATTTTCATACAAATGGGAGGTACCAAACCCTTTCCAGAACGCTTGATTTATATTTAATGATCCGGGGAAACGGCGGTTTTCTTGGGGATGCAAAACTTTGGTGCTAATAATTTTGCTTTAAATGGTAAACCCCTCATTTTTGATGAAGGGCCATAAATTCAATAACAAAATTTCAAAAAATTAGTCGATAAAACTACCTAATGCAAAAAATACAAAGACAGATATTACCGCTAATACCAGCAATAATGTAGTGTTTTGTTTTGCCGAAATGATTTCAGGTATTTTCCCCGTGTCCCTAACCTGCGTAAATTTTACATGATAACGAATTGAAAGCCCGATAAACAGGGCTGGCAGTAGTAAAAATAAATATTTCATAGATTTAACATTGGTATAACAATCTGATAACGCAGCAATTGGGGGTTTGTTTTGAAACTTTTTTAACTTGCCCGTAACTTATTTGTTGCATTTGGCCATAACCACTACCGGGCCTTACTTTGTATACTAATCATATAGAATTAATATGGTGGCGAAAGCCGGAAAAAATTCTCATATTTGTAGCTAATTTTTATTATTTAATAACATATAAAACAAAATGAAAGTCGCAGTAGTAGGTGCCACAGGCTTGGTTGGCACTAAAATGTTGCAGGTTCTCGCAGAACGCAACTTCCCCGTATCAGAATTAATCCCGGTAGCTTCAGAAAAAAGTGTAGGTAAAGAAATCACTTTTAAGGGTAAGCGGTACAAGGTAGTTTCTGTTGAGGATGCGATAAAACAGAAGCCCGATGTTGCTATATTTTCAGCAGGGGGCAGTACTTCATTGGCACAGGCGCCGCTTTTTGCAGCAGCTGGCACAACTGTTATTGATAACTCATCCGCCTGGCGTATGGATCCTACCAAGAAACTGGTAGTGCCCGAAGTTAATGCAGATGTGTTAACCGCAGATGACAAGATCATCGCCAACCCAAATTGTTCAACAATCCAAATGGTAGTGGCCTTAAAGCCATTGCATGATAAATATAAAATAAAAAGGGTAGTGGTATCAACCTACCAGAGTGTAACTGGTACCGGCGTAAAGGCAGTTGAGCAAATGTTTAACGAGCGCGCAGGCATCGACGGCCCTAAGGTTTACCCTTATACCATTGACCTTAATGTGATCCCTCAAATTGATGTATTTACCGAAAACGGCTACACCAAGGAGGAAATGAAGATGGTTAACGAAACCATTAAGATAATGGGTGATGACAGCATTAAGGTGACCGCAACCACCGTGCGCATCCCGGTAATGGGTGGTCACTCGGAATCTGTAAATATCGAGTTTTTGCATGATTTTGATTTGAGCGAAGTGAAGGAATTACTGGCAAAATCACCGGGCATTGTTGTGGTTGACGATATAGCCAACCTGAAGTACCCGATGCCGCTTGACGCGCACGACAAGGACGAAGTTTTTGTTGGCCGCCTGCGCCGCGACGAAAGCCAGGAAAAAACCCTGAACTGCTGGATAGTATCAGACAACCTGCGTAAAGGTGCCGCTACCAATGCTGTGCAGATTGCGGAGTATTTGGCTGCGAAGCATTTGATTGGTGCGGGTGAAGTAGTTGCTTAATATTAGTTAATTAGAGACCGGAGATTAGAGATTAGTTTCCGGGAGCTTTGACATATAAAAAATAGGGATGATCGGGAGATTATCCCTATTTTTATTTAAATTTGAATATGAACGAAATTTTCTTTTTAGTTGAAGAGGCAATTGAGGGTGGCTATAATGCCAAAGCAATTGGCGAATCTATATTTACCCAGGGTGATGATATGGATGATCTTAAAGCAAATATTCGCGATGCCGTACAATGTCATTTTGATGAGAATAATATCCCAAAAATTATCCGCCTCCACTTGGTTAAAGAAGAAATAATTACTGTTTAAGCTTAAACCTATTATGTCTCCGAAAATACCGCGTGATGTTATCTGGTAAGCAATTGATTAAAGTATTGTCTAAATACGGATATGAAGTTGTAAGACAAACCGGAAGCCATATCAGATTAACCATTTCAACAGAAAACGGAATTCACAACACTACGATTCCTAATCATGAGTCGTTAAGGTTGGGTACGCTAATGTCTATAATAAACGAGATTTCTGATTATTTGGGAATAGATAAACAAGAAATTATCAATAAGTTATAACCGATGTTTTCGCATATAACAGCAATAAATTATAGGGGCGGTCGGGAGATTATCCCTATTTTTATGTGAGTTAATTCCTAAATCATGATGAAATCATTTAAGTTATTTATTGTTATTGGTTATTGCATGGTTTCTGCGAGCGTGTTTGCGCAAAGTGCTGCCAGTATTGAATCTGAGCTGTTAAAGGCATTTAAAAAAATTGATTACAGGAAGGACGATAATACGGATGCAGACAATAAGTTCGCCAAGATGTTAAAAGATTATACTGAGAAATATCCGGCTACAATTAAACAAGATTTTGGTTTATTGTCGGCCGCACATCTTGATATTTCAAATTCGTTTGATGGCTTGTTCCGGATTTACTCGTGGGATACCTGGAGTGGTGGTACGATGCATTTTTTTGAAAGCGTTTTTCAATATCAATCGGGTTCGGGTGTAAAATCCGTACTTGATACGTCAAAGGGCGAGGGGGATAGTCGGCCCAACTATATCAAACTGTATACGTTTAAGGCGAATAATAAAACTTACTATTTGGCAGTTTACCGAGTTATTGGGTCAACAAAAGATGTAGGTCAGGGGATACAGGTTTTCGCCATTGAAGATGGTAAATTGAATGAGGACGTAAAAATCATCAAAACCAGCAGCGGTTTGCATAGTGAAATAAACATCGATTATGATTTTTTTTCGATAGTAGATTGGAAGGTAAGGCCGGTTATTCATTTTGATGAAACCTCGAAAATGATTTTTATTCCGTTGGTTGGAGCAAACGGTAAGGTAAGCCATAGCTTCATTACCTATAAGTTTACAGGAATATGTTTTGAGAAGGTGAAATCGTAGAGACGCAATATCTTGAGTCTCACAGCGGAAACATTAACATTGTGACCAAGCAAAAGGCAGACGCAAAATATTGCGTTTCTACAGAAGACAAAAACACCATTATAACTTTCTTTTATAACGTTTCATTATCTTTGAAACCATGATTTCTTTTGCTCACCGTGTTTTTATGGAAGTTGCTGCCAATTTGAGTTTCTCGAAGGCGGCGCAGGTGCTGTTTGTTACGCAGCCTGCCATCAGCAAGCACGTAAAGGCGCTGGAAGATCAGTACAAGGTCCCCTTATTTGAGCGTAAGGGTAACAGCATTTCCCTTACCGAGGCAGGCCAAAAGCTTAACGAATACCTGCAGCAGGCCACCGAAATTGAACGGAAGGTTGAATATGATCTTTCTGTGTTGAGCAGTCTTTCGCAGGCTGCCGGGCATTTGCGGCTGGGCGCAAGTACAACTATCGCCCTGTATATTTTGCCGTCTATTCTTTCTGGTTTCCAGCGGGAGTATGCCAATGTTGATGTGCAGCTGGTTAACCGCAATTCGGAATACATATTGAATGCGCTGCTGAACCACGAGGTGGATATCGGCATCATCGAAGTAGATAACAAGCTTACCACGGTTTCCTATAAACCATTTATGAGCGATGAAGTGATCCCGGTTTGTTCGGCTAATAGCCCATTGGCTGGTAAATCATTAACGTTAAAACAGTTTGTTAAAACGCCGCTGGCTTTGCGTGAGCGTGGTTCAGGAACGTTGAATGCCTTGCTAAAATCACTGTCCGGACTGCATATCAAACCCGCGGACCTATCTATAAAAATTCGTTTAGGCGGCACCGAAGCGCTAAAAAATTTCTTGCTGGCCGACCAATGTCTCGGCTTTATGCCCCGTCCGTCTATCATCCGTGAACTCCGCGAGGGCGATTTGGTTGAGGTACCAGTTGAGGGACTGAAAATAACCCGCGATTTCTTTTTCATCCGCCGTAAGGGTACAGAAGATTATGGGTTGACGGGTAACTTTATTAATTATGCGTTGCAGCATATTGGGGATTAATTTGATAACAGAACCTAAGCCATGCCATTGAAATTAAAATCGACAGACCACGAAGAGATAGAAAATGCTGTTATATTATGGATAAAACTGCTATCAGAAGAAAAATATGAAGAAGCATATGATCTGACTATGCACGACCCATATTACCAATGGACGCCGGTATCATTAAAACGGACAATTAACGGGTATGGATCAGAAGAGGAAATTTTTGAAGAGGAGTATAGGGTAACCGCCATTGAAACAGCGGTATCAGAAAGTGTTGATCATAAAGTATACAAGGATATCAGGTTATTTGATACCCCTTTAAAACATTCACCCTCTTTCAACATAGTTGGAGATGTACACTACGACTTACCGTTAAATGGACAGTGGAGTGATTTGATTGCCTCATTTAAAATATTGCAATATCCCGATTTTGTTGCACTCCAATTAAATGAAATACACGTGTTTTGAAAGTGTAGTCGATTAGACATAATCCTATTTCAAATTCCCCAAAACCATTCCCATTTTTGCTTGTAATTATATATAGATTAAATTTTATAATTTAAAACTAATAAATCTGTATATTATGGCAACCTTAAATAATAGAAAAGTAGCTATCCTCACCGAGGAGGGATTTGAACAAATAGAATTAACCAGTCCAAGAGAGGCGCTACTGGATGCGGGCGCAACTGTAGATATCATATCGCCAAAGAGCGGTAAAATAAAGGCATGGGATAAAACCAACTGGGGCATTGAGGTTAATGTAGATAAACAGTTAAGTGATGTGAGCCCTGACGATTATGATGCACTAATGTTACCCGGCGGTGTTTTAAATCCCGATAAGTTAAGACAAAATAAACAGGCAGTAGCTTTTGTATCCGCATTTTTGGATGAGGGCAAGCCTGTTGCGGCAATCTGTCACGGTCCGCAGATGCTGATCGAAACCGGTATGATAGGAGGGCGTAACCTAACATCATATCCATCGCTAAAAACCGATCTTGAAAACGCGCGTGCACATTGGATTGACCAGGAAGTTGTAGTGGATAATGGTTTGGTGACTAGTCGCCGCCCAGATGACTTACCGGCATTTAACAGCAAAATGATAGAGGAATTTGCTGAAGGGGTGCATGCGTAGTTGTTAAAGGTTGTAATGTTGAAACGTTGTAAAGTTGCCTTCACTTCGTTACCCGTTTTTCAGCATTATCTAAAGACTTACGAAGTTTTTACAACTTCGTAAGTCTGAAAATTTAATTGTCACTGGATTTTCTTCAAGATTCCCGCTCCAACCGGGTCGGTCGGCTCATAGGCATTTGAAAGTACGATTACTGCAATATTCTTTTCCGCGTTAAAAGCTAAAAAGCTGTTACTGCCGTAGGTGCCGCCGTTATGGAAGTAATAAGGTATACTGTTTACATTGACCACATGCCAGCCCAACCCGATCCTGACGTCTTTTGTAAAAGTGATCTTATGGGTTAGTTGGATAGCTTTTGAAAGCGAATCGGTGCCCGGATGCATATTTGCTTTGGCATATTTAAGCATATCGTTAACTGTTGAACGTAAAGCCCCGCAGGCGGCGAGCACGTCGAAATCCCAGGCTATGGTTGGCAAGCCATCGGAATTGTATACCGAAACAAAGCGCGGCGAGATCAGCGGATTTAAATATTGCGCGGTACTCAGCATACCCAGCGGTCGTGTTATTATTTGGGCAACCATTTGTTCAAAAGGTTTACCGCTCACATATTGCAGGATAGCCCCCAGTAGTCCGACGGCTAAGTTGGAGTAAGCATACTTTTCGCCCGGTTTGGTAGTCAGCCGGCAGGTTTTCAGGTAACTGTACATCATCTGCTTGGTATAGTCCTTATAAGGATTAAAGGGATCTGTTACAGTCTCCTTCAAATTATCCGGAATACTTGGGAACCCTGACGTATGGTTGATCAAATTCAGCAGCGTAATACCTTTTAAAGATTGGTTTACAGCCACCGAATCGGGCAGGTACATAGTTATCGGATCGGTAAGTTTAACCTGTCCTTCGTTTACATACCAGGCCAGCAAGGTTGCCGTAAAGGTTTTGGTGATGGAGCCGATCTCGAAGAAATTATTGCCATCGGGGATCCTGCCGCTTCCCTTCACCGTTTCGCCATAGCCATACAGCGATGTTTTGCCATCCTTAATAATTCCTATGCAAAGGCCTACAGTATTTGCCTTTTGAATGTACGAGCGGGCAACGCTGTCCACCTGCTTGTCCATAATTGAGATCATCGGGTTGGATGTGGCCACCAGCCCGGTTTTATCTCTAACAGGTTCGGTATAGGGTTTGAAAATAAATGTTTCCAGCTTGTCCTTCTGGTCCAGGCTGATAAACACCTGCATGGTAACATTGTTAAAAGTAACCTTATAGGTAGCCAGACTGTTATTCACAAAGCTCATCAGCTTTGATTCCTTCATTTCACCAAGCGGGAAAAGCTGCTGATTGGCAATCGTGTTCCAGTCTGTTATGCTGAGTTCCTTTTGGAACGCATCGCCGGTTAGGTTATAAACGGCGTCGGCATTTTTAGCATTGAAGTATAACTTGACAAGCAGGAACACCGAATCAACTTTTTTCTGTTGCATGGTTTGGGCTGATGCAGTAGCTGACATGGCGAATAACAAAAGGATAATAAGTGCTGACCTCATAAATTAATAATTCTCAACCTATAACGGTACTATGACTGATTTAATGCGAAGGGATCGGTTAAGCGGATAAATTTTTGTTCGTTGTATGTCCATAAGAGCCGGTAAATAACAGTGCCACTAATTATTCCGGCTACGTAGGTGTAGCCAATAAAACTAACCATGTTAGATGGATCGGCAGCGAGATAAGTCAGCAGATTGTTTTTAACGAGCGCGCAGCCAATGCTAATTATTCCGCACATGGCGAACCCAAAAAACACGCCGCCATAAATAAGTGAAAACTTCACAAGGCCCTTTTTCCTGGTTTCCTCCCAATCTTTTACAAAGGCAATGTTTTTAAGATCTTCCGGTGTAAGTCCTTTAGTGACGAGCAAACGTTTTCGTTCAGCTATGTTGGTTTTTTCCCTTTCGTTGTCTGCCGCATAACCGAAGACATAAAAGGCGATAATGGTTAATGATAACGTATGCTTTTTGAAATAAATGTCAATTAAAAATGCCAGAACAGAGCCCGTGACAATTATATCAAAACGATGTTTTTTTATAAAGGCTATTGCACGTTCCATTACATCACATGCTTATGGCGTTTGCCCGGCCAGCAGGAACAGCACGGCCATTCGGATTGCCACTCCGTTTTCAACCTGGTCGAGGATGATGGACTGCTTGCTGTCGGCCACATCGCTTGTGATTTCAACACCGCGGTTAATAGGGCCGGGGTGCATCACAATGATCTCCTTGTCCAATGAATCGAGGATCTGCTTGTTCAAGCCGTAAAGCATGGTGTATTCCCTTAGGGACGGGAAATATTTGATATCCTGCCGTTCAAGCTGGATGCGCAGCATGTTAGCTACATCGCACCAGTTAAGGGCTTTGAGCAGGTTGTGCTCAACCTTAACGCCCAACGAGCCAATATATTTAGGGATTAGCGTGGTTGGTCCGCAAACCATAACCTCGGCACCTAAATGTTTAAGGCATAAGATATTCGATAATGCAACCCGCGAATGCAGGATATCGCCCACAATAACTACCTTTTTACCTGCAACGTCACCCAATTTTTCCCGGATGGAGAAGGCATCAAGCAGCGCCTGGGTAGGGTGCTCGTGTGCCCCGTCGCCAGCATTTACAATTTGCGCCTTCACATGTTTTGAAAGGAAGATGCCCGCGCCGGCGTAAGGGTGACGCATCACCACCATATCCACCTTCATGGCCAGGATGTTGTTTACGGTATCTATCAGTGTTTCTCCCTTGCTAACAGATGAGGATGAGGCCGCAAAGTTTACCACATCGGCAGATAAACGCTTTTCAGCAAGTTCAAATGAAAGCCGTGTGCGCGTAGAGTTCTCAAAAAATATGTTGGCAATAGTTACATCGCGCAGGGACGGGACCTTTTTTATCGGCCTGTTCAAAACCGTTTTAAAGTTATCCGCAGTTTCAAATATCAATTGAATATCTGCCGGGTTAAGGTCCTTGATTCCTAAAAGATGTCGTGTGCTGAGTCCTGCCATTTGTTTGAATTTCGGAATTCGGATGTTCGAATTCGGATTTTATTTTTTTATTCTGCACCATGTCATTGCGAGGTACGAAGCAATCGCGAACTGTGCATGTCCGATCTGCAAATCGGGGTTTGCTTCGTACCTCGCAATGACGCGGGGTTTATTAATTTTATTTTGCGTCAGATAACAACGTGATTCTATCTTCCCCATCTGTCTCAATCCAACTTACTACTACTTTTTGCGATGCTATAGAATCTACTTCAATCCCAACATAATCAGCTTCTACAGGGATGTGCCTTGAGTATCTGCGGTCAACCAAAGCCAATAACTCTATCTTTTCCGGGCGGCCAAATGCCTGCAGGGCGTCCATCGCTGCGCGGATGGTGCGGCCGGTCCAAAGCACATCATCCATCATGATCACTTTTTTGCCTTCTATAATAAAATCTATTTTGGTTTGATTTGGTACCAGCTGGTCGCGGCGGCGGAAGTCGTCACGATAAAAGGTGATATCAAGGTCGCCCTGTAAAATTGTTTTGCCGGGTAATATTTTGCGGAGTTCTTCGGCTATGCGCTTAGCCAGGTAAATGCCACGCGGCTGGATGCCGATAAGCACAGATTCAGAAAAATCGTTATGATTTTCGATTAACTGACGACATAAACGCTGTAATGTGATTTGAAATTTTTGACCGTCGAGCAGTGTAAGATTTTGCATCGTATGGGTGGATTTGGGCAAAGGTAATAATTTTAGAGATTAGTTGGTAATAGAGATTGGTTAATCAGAGACCAGAGATTAGTTCCTGAATTGTGTAGATTGAAAATTGGGCCAATCAGGCTTGAAAATATTTTTTGAATTGAATTTTATTGTATCTTAATGCGGTTTTTACAATTAACTCAACTGACCCTTATTATGAAGTTTTTAAACAAAAGCTTTTTGATTGCAGCTTTGGCTTGCTTTACCGCTGTGCCTGCATTTTCGCAGGATTATAATGCCCCGCAAAGTTTGCCAACAGATTATTTAACGCCTGCATTTCATGCCGGTCGTCGTCAGGCATTGCGCGATATGATGCCGGCAAATTCTGTGGCTGTAATATTTGCGTACCCTGAGAGAATTTTCTCAAAGGATGTAAATTATGTTTACCATGCCAATCCGGACCTGTATTATTTCTCAGGATACAAGGAGCCTGACGCAGTTTTGCTGGTGTTTAAGGAGGTGCAGGCCGATGGCGACAGCAGCTATAACGAACTGATTTTCGTTCGTCACCGCGACCCGGCGCAAGAGCAATGGACAGGCAGGCGGCTTGGTGTTGCTGGTGTGAAGTCTCAACTAGGCTTTAAACGCGTTTATAACAGCGAAGAGTTCGCCAAGTTTCCTATAGACTTTAAGAAATTCAAGACTGTTATCTATGATGCTATTCCGGAAGAAGTTGGCGAAGGCAGCGGAGCAGGAAGCCTAACGGAACTGGTTACTACTTTTAAAACCAAGGCTGATATAAAGGAGACAGATAAACGCCTGCTGAACGATCTTGGAATCATAGGTCAATATGCAACGCCAAAAAATATCGACCGGATCATGGCGTTTATAAAGCCACGGTTAGATGGTGAAGCCTATAAAAATGATCCACTGATCCAGGAACTGGTTGCCAAACCGGATTCGGCTACCTTGATGGATGTTAAAGCAAAGATCGCGGCTAACCCGTCCGGACTGGCTTTATTCACAAAATACACCAATGATCTGCGCGGTGTTAAACAGCCGGAGGAGTTGGTATTGCTGAAGAAGTCGGTTGAGATCTCGAGCTTTGCCCATGCAGAGGCAATGCGTGCTGTTACCCCAAAAATGTCTGAAAGGGAACTTGAGGGTATTATGCTGTATGTACACAAAAAATACGGTGCAGAAGATGAGGGTTATCCGCCAATTGTTGGCGCAGGTGGCAATGGCTGCATTTTGCATTACGAGGAAAACAGCGCAACAGAGGTTAAAAACCAATTGGTGCTGATGGATGTTGGCGCCGAATACCATGGCTATAGCGCTGACGTAACCCGTACTTTCCCCGCTAATGGAAAATTTACCGAAGAGCAAAAGGCCATTTACCAGATAGTATACGATGCACAGGAAGAGGTTTTTAAATTATGTAAGGACGGTATCCCATACGGCGACCTGGAAACCAAAACCCGCGAAGTGCTTTCTTCACGACTTATCGCTTTGGGAATTATCAAAGATGCAAAAGAGGTAGGCAAGTATTATCCGCATGGTGTATCGCACCATTTAGGTTTGGATGTACACGATAAGGGCGGATACGGCGTTCCGTTAAAAGCGGGGATGGTTATTACTGTTGAGCCGGGGATTTATATTCCTGCCGGTAGTCCGTGTGACAAAAAGTGGTGGAACATTGGTGTGCGTATTGAGGATGATGTGCTGATCGGAAAAACAGGTGGTACGCTGTTATCAATTGATGCCCCACGTAAATGGCAGGACGTTGAAAAAACTGCAGCCGAGAAAAGTATTTTTGATGGTGGGAAGTTTCCGGAGTTGAGGTAAGATTACAGACATCGTAGAGACGCGGTGCTTCGTGTCTTGAACTTTGCAGATAGAATTTATTTATAACATTATGGCGGGAGACGCGAAGCATCGTGTCTCTACGTCATATCTCCGATAGCCTTTTCAACGCTTCCATCGCCTTCTCCGCATCCTTTTTTGCCACAAAAATATGATCGTGATAAAACGCTGCTACCACATTGCAGCTGATCCCCTCTTTGGCCAAGGCGTTTGCAAATGCCGCGGTGAGTCCTACTGCTTCCAGTGATGAGTGAATGGTTAATGTTATCCAGGCTGCCACGTATGAATAGCTTAGGCCTGATTGATTAGCCAGATCTTTAGCAAGAATAACCGTCCAGCCTTCCTCTTCCTTAAATATGCTAATTGTTTGCTGTATATCAATATCAGCTAAATTTTTTATCGTACAAAAAACGTAGTCGCCCCCGTTTAGCTTAGGCGTCATTGATCTTAATAAGGTATTGATGTCGGGTTCTCCGCTCATTTTTTATTTTTATTGAGGTGGGTTTGCAATTACTGCTATTGAAAATAGGGTTACAAGTATTGTGATCAAAAATAAGATTGATAGCATGACCGCCTTACCCAATCGCCTGGATGTCGAAAACGTTTTCCATTTGCGGGTGTAGCTAAGCATCAAACTCCACCAGCTTAGCAAACTTAAAATTGAAATTACAGCCAGGAGAATCACCAGCAGGAAGTAAGGTATGTTATATTGATTAAAGTTTATTAAAGTGATCAGCGCCACAATTACAAGAGATATAATTATGAACCAGGTAGATGTTGCAGGTTTGAATAAGTTAGTCAATTGTTGCCCCATGTTTAAAGGTAATAATTAAATAGTGCTGGTTATGTAAACGTTTGAAAGAATGCTCCGTTAGGAGCAAAATATCGGTAGAAAATCGTAATAACAATATTAGCGCTCCATAGGTGCACAACCTCGCGAATATGCGCGGTGGGGTGCCGTACCGATGGCACGGACATTCCGGTTTAACTTTATGCTACCAATATTATGCTCCTATGGAGCAGGTTTACTGGCGGATTTTGGTCACAAAAAAGCCCTCCCGAACAATCGGGAGGGCTTAAAGGATTTAAATTTATTTAAAGCTTATTCAGCAGCTTCTTCTTCAGAAGCTTTCTTTGTTGTAGTAGTAGCTTTACGTGCCTTGTTTTCAGCACCTTCCATCTGCTCTTTCAACTGTGCCAATACGCTAAGATCGCCTAATGTTGATTTCTCAACAGAGTCCTTCACTTTTTTCACAGCGTTGCTTGCAGATTTTGCTTCCTTTTTACGGGATTCAAATTCCTGAACACGTTGCTCGGCACGGGCTTCTTCCCAAATGCGTGAGTGAGAGATAACGATGCGTTTGTTTTCCTTGTTAAATTCAATGATCTTGAATTCAGCAACTTCATCAGCCTTAACGCTCTTGCCGTCTTCCTTAACCAGGTGTTTGGTTGGCGCGAAGCCTTCAACACCGTAAGGTAAAGCAACAATTGCACCTTTTTCAGTTACCTTTAATACAGTACCTTCATGTATCGAGTCGATAGTGAAGATAGTTTCAAAGGTATCCCAAGGGTTTTCTTCAAGCTGTTTGTGGCCTAAGCTTAATTTGCGGTTCTCAACATCAAGTTCTAAAACAATCACGTCTAATTTTTCACCAACCTTAGTGAATTCGTTAGGGTGATTTACTTTTTTAGACCATGATAGGTCGCTGATGTGGATCAAGCCATCAATTCCGTCTTCCAGTTCAACAAACACACCAAAGTTGGTCATGTTTTTAACTGTAGCAATGTGCTGTGTACCAACTGCGTAGCGGTCGGCAGCATTTTGCCATGGATCAGGAGTTAATTGTTTAATACCTAAGCTCATTTTGCGTTCGTCGCGGTCAAGTGTTAACACTTGTGCTTCAACTTCGTCACCAACTTTCAGAAATTCCTGTGGGTTACGTAAGTTTTGTGACCATGACATTTCTGATACGTGGATCAAACCTTCAACACCAGGGATGATTTCAAGGAATGCGCCGTAATCAGCAACGGTAACAATTTTACCCTTAACCTTCGAGCCGATCTGGATGCCTTCATCCAGTGACTGCCAAGGGTGTGGCGTAAGTTGTTTCAAGCCTAAAGCGATACGTTTTTTCTCATCATCAAAATCAAGAACAACAACGTTGATCTTCTGATCTAATGCTAATATTTCACGTGGATGCTCTATGCGGCCCCAAGAGATATCGGTAATGTGTAATAAACCGTCAACGCCACCAAGGTCGATGAATACACCAAAGTCGGTAATGTTTTTAACGGTTCCTTCAAGTACCTGTCCTTTTTCAAGACGGGCAACAATTTCGGTTTTTTGGTTTTCTAAATCGTCTTCGATCAGCACCTTGTGCGATACCACTACGTTCTTAAACTCGTGGTTGATCTTAACAACTTTGAATTCCATTGTTTTACCCACATAAACGTCATAATCCCTGATAGGTTTAATGTCGATTTGTGAACCTGGTAAAAAGGCTTCAACGCCCATAATATCTACAATCAAACCACCCTTAGTTCTGCTCTTAACAAAACCAGTGATGATTTCATCATTGTCCAATGCAGAATTAATGCGTTCCCATGATTTTTGAGTTTTTGCACGTTTGCGTGACAATACTAACTGACCGTTAGCATCTTCCTGCGACTCAACAAATACTTCAACTGTGTCACCGATCTTCAGATCAGGCGTATCACGGAACTCAGATACTGATACTAAACCGTCAGATTTAAATCCAACATTTAATACCACATCTTTACTGTTAACATTTACAACGGTACCGGTGATGATTTCGCCTTTGGTGATAGAGCTAAAAGTTCCATCATACATTTTCTCGAATTTCTCACGATCGCTGTCGCTGTAATTACCAAATTTTTTCTCATCAGCATCCCAATCGAAATCTGCCGGGGCTGCTGTGATCTTTGATTTGATCTCATTAATGAAATTTGAATCAGCCTCTGATTCAATAGTTTCTTTTTCCTGAGGAGTTGCTCCAACTACTTCGAGTTCAGCCTCCTTAGCTTTTAATTCTTTTTCTGCTTCCTGTTTTTTTGCCATTAAATAAATTATCTCCTTTTCCCAATTTGTTAATTGGGACTGCAAAGGTAGGTATATTAATTTTATTTAGAAAAGAAAATTTTAATGTTAAATGCTGATTTTTAGGGCATTTTAACGGTTAAGCGGTATAATTAAGCGATGTTTTTGCCATTCGGATGTCGGGTGAGGTTGGTTAGACAAGAATTTCTGACAGTTTATCCTGCAAGCATTGATTTTAAATTTAACTGTTTAGGTAATAGCTAAGACTTATTGCAATGATCCGATAGCCGCCTGGTTAAGTTAAATAATCCCACGCAGAAACGCCGTTTTTCTTGATTTGAAAAACACCATATAAAATAACAATCCCTGACAAACCGAGTAACGAACCCACTATTGAAACTCCGATACTAATATTGAACAAAAACGTACCGATGGCTGTAATAGCAAACCCATAAAATGCAATTTTCTTCCACGATAATAGCATTATCGAAAAAATTACGTTTAAAGCGCCAACTAGTGCAAGGATTAGTAAAGTGCCCGGTGAAAGTGCAGCACTGCTGCGCATCGCGCCACTTGCCATCAAAATGTATGCAAGTGAAACTATGGAATTTAAGATCAGCATAATAACCAGCCACGTAGTTACACAACCATGTCTTTCCGGAGAATTTAAATCCACATCATCATTGTTGAAATGTTCTTACTGATCTTCGAAAAATGAATTATTTTCATCCATTGTTAAACTTTATTGGGTTGTCTAATATATAAAAATATTAGTGGCTGTACTCATACAGCCAGACGATTTTGTTTTTAATCAATGTATTTACATACCGCTTGCCCTTATAATCAATAAACGGCTTGTTGGTGGTTGTTGAAATAATACAATCAATTTCAAGAGTATCTGTTTTAGCAACCTTACTGAAATTATTTACACCTATATACACCGGGTTTATTTGCCTGCTAACGCATTGTGAAAATAGGGGATATTCCCAATCATCGACGCCAAAAATCAGTCCGATGTTTTTATAGGATGATCTTCGGACAATGGTATTGATGCTGTTATACTCATCATAAATTGGCATATTGCCAATAAAATATTTTTGATACCCGGGCTGAAACATCTTATTTGAAAACGGGCGCCTTTCGGTGTGAAGAACTACCAATAAAGCATATACCAATAACAAAGGTGAAAGCCAGTAAAATACCTTCCTAAACCATGAATGCAAACTCAAACAATAACATATGAGGGGTATCGCAATCAAAAACATTTCGATGTGCAACCGGGAATGCCAGGGTTGCCATTTGAGGTAATAGCAGAAAAATATGGCTTGCAAAAGTATAATCGCTAATAAAGATGTAGCCATTATATTGCGCCTGCTCTTAAACAGGTAGTATATTATTAGTACTGCAGATGTAATGATCAATATAAAATGGAATGGGTTTGGCGATCCCTCTTCGTCTGTAGTAAGTGTTATTGTGGTGTATTTTAGGTTGCGGTAGTTTACTGCGGTATCATTGATATCGAGCCCGGCAATTTGGTGCAGCTTATGGATCACCTTATCCGAAAAAATGGCAGCGGGTTTAAAAAGCATTACACCCGAGTGCATCCCCGCGTTCTTAATCATACTTGAAACAAGGAGGGCAGCGCTCATTTTTTGGTTGGAGTACATGTTTGATTCAGTTTTATCAACCCCAAGAATATTATGTGTAAGCTGGTAATTGCGCGAAAAATGGCCTGCATTTAAACCGATAACAATAAAAATTGCCGTAAACGAATATGCTAAACTCCAATAGTTTTTGGTTTTAAATAGCTGGATAAACACAACAATGCCAAAGAATAAAAGAACAGGAGGCAGGTAGATATAAGCTGTTCCCTTAGTTAATAACGCTAAGCCTGTAGCTAAACCAATACACAGGTAGTTTTTAAATGCAGGCTGTCCAATGGTTTTGAGCGCGAAAAGGAACGCGGTCAAAACAAAAAAAGCAACCACAATATCATTCTGTGTGCTTCCTGCCTGCAGCAAAACTTCGGGAATTGTTACCGAGAGCACAATTGCGATGATTTTGTATTGCCTGTGCAACCCGAACTGTTCAACTATCGATACAACTGTAATTACAGAAAAGAGCAGGAAAATGAATTGAACAAGGTTCGAGAAAACATCGCTCCGGCTTAAAATGCCGAAGTTCATGATCACATATTCGGCAAAGGGGGGCTGGTAAAGCTGCCGGGTGATATCAGTTGGATAATGCGCAACTGATTGATGGCTCACCCAGCTTGTGATCCGCGCCATATGGTAGGTCATGGCGTCCCAGTTATTGGGTGGATATATTATAGCCGATATAGAGACCAATGTCAGGATAAGGACGGATGCTATAAAGAGGGCTTTGTCGGCTTTAGTTAGATAAGATATTTTTTGCCTGGTTTCCATCCATAAACCTGACGTAAAATTGCGGGTCAGCTGGTTATTCCTGTATAAAAATATGATCAACGCCAGGGTAACTACCGACCAGCCGATCAATAAAAATTGGTAATTAAGCTGATGGAACAGGCTTAATATCTCGGTCAGTAAAACTACTACAGCAGAGAAGCTCAGGGCACTTATAATCAACAGTTCTTTTTTACTGCTGATTTTAGCCGAAATACCAAGCGACAGGAAAATTGATATAAAACAAAATAAAAGGATTGCAATTCCCATGGTCAATTATAGGAAATTTAAATTGATATGGGATTAATCAATACTTAGCTTGCTTTCAATTCCGTCAAAAACCGACATGAAATTATCCAGCAAATCTTTACGATAGCTAACCAATACCGTATTAATAGAAGCTTCGTGCTCCGGCGTAAACGGATTGTTCCATACCCGCATACAGATGCGTTTTAGGGCATAGGCTATTTGTTCGGTTTTTGAGTAGGTATACAGGTAACGGCTTTTTTTAAATTCAGCGTAAAATTTATTGAATATCGCGGTGTCTTTCAACCCGGAAAAGGTTAAGAAGTCGTCGATAACGTGGAGCCGGCATCCGTCGAGATGATCATAAAAGCCGTCAACGGTAATTTTCTGCGTGGTCAGCAACAGGTTATCCAGTATCAATTCCAACGCTATATGGCCCAAAAAGAATGGCTTTACCGGAGAACCCTCAATAGCTGGCAGCAGCAGTTTTTTTAGCTGATGCGAATGGTGCAGGAAAAATTCATCTGAATGAAAATACCGGTCGACTTCCAGGTGCTTGTTCCAGCCGGCAATGATGGAGTTTATTGCATTGTCGGGATGGTGGAGCTTTTCGGGATGCAGTACTATAGTTTTATCTGCATTTTTCAAAAGATCGGGCAGTATCGTTCCCAAAATATGGTAACAATTATCAGACTCCCGGTCGAAATAAAAATGAGATAAAAAATTCATAGTAGCCCTCTTCAAGAATCGCGATCAACCCAAAATAGGTTTTTTTTGTGATTTCACCGATTATTATTTTAATGATTACACTGATTTGAAATTAAGATTACACTGATTTGCTGAAAGGCTATCGGTTTAGCGTGTTTATTTGATTTATAATACGCTTATCAATAATGGGTTTCATTTATGAAATCCTCAAACAAAAGAGATAGTCTTAAAAATTAATAATCGGTGAAATCAGTCCTTAATCAGTGAAATCAATCATTATATTTGCCCCTTTTTGAAATAGAACACATAATGAACTTTGTTGAAGAATTACGCTGGCGGGGCATGCTGCATGATATTATGCCCGGAACCGAGGAACTGTTAAATAAGGGAATGGTATCGGGTTATATAGGTTTTGACCCAACTGCCGATTCGCTCCATGTGGGCAGTCTGGCACAGATCATGACCATGATTCATTTTCAGCGGGCCGGCCATAAGCCTTTTGCGCTGGTTGGTGGTGCTACCGGTATGGTGGGGGATCCGTCGGGTAAATCGCAGGAGCGTAATTTGCTGTCGGAAGAGGTATTGCAGCTGAACCTGACAGGCATAAAAGGCCAGCTTGAAAAATTCCTCGATTTTGATTGCGGTGCCAACAGCGCACAAATGGTAAACAATTACGATTGGTTTAAGGATTTTACTTTTCTCGATTTTATTCGTGAAGTTGGCAAGCACATCACCGTTAACTACATGATGGCCAAGGATTCAGTTAAAAAACGATTGGAGGGTGAAACCGGGATGTCGTTCACTGAATTTACTTACCAGTTGGTTCAAGGCTACGATTTCTATTATTTATGGAAAAACCATAATTGCGCCCTGCAAATGGGCGGTTCTGATCAATGGGGTAACATCGTAACAGGTACCGAGCTTGTTCGTCGTAAAGGGGCAGGGGAGGCATTTGCTTTAACTACGCAGTTGATCAAGAAATCAGACGGAACAAAGTTTGGCAAAACAGAGGGCGGCAACATTTGGCTTGATTCAACCAAAACATCACCATACAAATTCTACCAGTTTTGGCTGAACACCAGCGACGACGACGCAAAAACCTATGTAAGGATCTTTACTTTGTTTGATAAAGAAACCATTGAAGCTTTAGAAGCCGAACAGGATGCTGCACCACATTTAAGGGTACTGCAAAAAGCTTTGGCAAAGGATATTACAATCCGCGTGCATGGGGAAGCTGCTTACGAAAAGGCAATACAATCATCTGAGTTTTTGTTTGGTAACATCGGTATCGAGTTTTTAAATGAGTTGAATGATGATGAAGTGTTGGGTTTATTTGAAGGTGTACCAAATTTTAAAGTGAGTTTAGCTGATTTGCAGCAAGGCATGAACGTGGTTGAACTATTAGCGGCGCATACAACTGTTTTTCCGTCAAAGGGCGAGGCAAAAAAAATGATCCAGGGTGGGGGAACAGCTATTAACAAGCTGAAAGTGAACTCTGCTGACGATACTTATAACCATGAAGTATTGATAAGCGGGAAATATTTGGTTGCCCAAAAAGGCAAGAAAAATTATTTTTTGATTATTGCTGAATAATTTGAAATTATGACATTTGGTAATTATATTTGTACATATGTCGCATAAATCAAAACATGAAGATACGCCAAGCATCGTAAGCGAGCCCATGGTAGCTTACGTTGTGCAAAGCCAGGGCAATTCCTTTTATAATTTATTGGGGAGTACTAAATCGTTAAAGTTCTCTAATGATTTTGATTTAATAAACATAGCGCGCAAGGGTTTCTCAAAGCGTACTTTGCTTGCCCTTGCCAAAAGGATCTCTTTAAATATCCAGGAGTTAGCCAATATCCTGCACATTAGTGAGCGCACTTTACAACGCTATGATGATGATGCCATTATAAAAACTGAATACGCCGAAAAGGCCGTTGAATTGGCCCGCCTTTATACCCGCGGTGAGGAAGTCTTCGGTTCCATTGATAAATTCAAATTATGGGTAAAGGCACCAAGCCTCATTTTTAATGGCGAGGCCCCGGTTACAATTTTGGATACCTCCGCAGGTTTTGATTTGGTTTTCAAGGAGCTTGGCCGTATTGAACACGGCATTTTTGCTTAGTTCCTGATGATACTTTACCGGATAGGACGAAGCATTTACGTCGATAACCTAAGTGGCGAAGGCGCGCGAATCAATGGTGGCCGCTGGAATAGCGAAGGCAGACCAGCACTATACCTTGCCTCATCCCGTTCATTGGCTATGTTAGAAGTGCTGGTGCATCTGCAGCCCTTGATGATTCCTAATGATTTTTGCCTTGTAGAAGTGGAAGTGCCTGATAACAGCATCAGCCAGGTTTTAGTTGACGGCCTGCCGGGTAACTGGAAGGATGTTTCACCCCCGGGAATCCTGAAACAGATCGGTAATAATTTCCTGGAAAATAAAAGACATTTGATGCTAAAGGTGCCCTCATCCATAGTGCCGATGGAACACAATTACCTGGTGAACGTATTACACCCCGATATGAAAAAGGTTAAGGTGTTAAGCAAGGAGCCTTTTGATTTTGATAGCCGATTGGTATAGTTTTCCGGTTTGATTTTTTAATTAAATATAGTATTTGTACATTTGATATATGGATGCTTTGATAGTTTACCCTGATAACAAAGAACAGTTGGCTGCGTTAAAGGCTGTTATGAAGGCTATGAAAATTTCCTTTGAGCAGAAAGCAGACATCTATCCAGATTATGTAATTAAAGGAGTAAAAGAGTCATTACAGGAATCAAAGGATGGTAAGCTTACACCGTATACTGGCATTAGAGATATGCTAAATTTGGTATGAGTCTGCAAATTTATTATACTCCAAAGTCAAAGGAAACTTTATCATCAGTTTACAATTTCATTCTTGAACAGTTCGGAAAAAGATCAGCCGATAAATTTATTTTGAAGGCAGAGAAAACCATTTCACTTATAGCTGAGTTCCCGCTTATGTTCAAGGCTTCCGACATTGATCAAAATGTCAGGATCGGTTTAATCACAAAACAAACCTCCTTATTTTACCTTGTTAAAGAAACCTCAATCGATCTTTTATTCTTTTGGGATAATCGACAGGAACCAATATTGCTTTAGGTCTTAAACTTCCTTATTATAAGTCGCTCAGCAAATCCAGTTTCTTATGGTTATATTCTTCCTGCGAGATCAATCCGTTATCAAACAACATTCTTAGTTTCTTTAGCTTTTCCGTAAGCTCATCCGGTTTGGGGGCTTCGTGTACAACAGGTGCCGGAGCAGGCGCTGGTTCCGGAACATGTACTGGTTCTGATTCAGGAGTTGCTAAAACAGGGGTAACAGGGTGCTGCGATGATAAGCGCGATGCATTTTCAAACTGTATTGCGCCTGATTCCGCGCGTTTTTCCTCCAGGTCGCGCAGGCGGCGCGCTTCGCGTTCTGATTCCTTGCGTTCCTGTGCGTATTGGTATAATTTACGGGCCTGTACCTTTGGCAGGTAGTCAACACCCATTTCGGCGCCGTTGGTGGTTTTTACACTGAATATAGCGCCAATAATCTCTTCCTTGGTATAAACATCGATGATGTCCTTCCAAACAAAATCGACAAACTTTATCGTTAAACCGAGATTGGCGGGGGTGAAAAATAAGATCCTTTTGTTGGTTAAGGCAACGCAATCAGGAAATAGGTTTACAATAGGTTTTTTCTGAACCGCGATGTATAATATTTCTTCGCCTGTTGTGAGCAGGTCGGCAAGGCGCAGGTATATTTTTTCAACAGCTTTTGGGTCCTGTTCTTCGTTCAAAAATTTCTCGATCATGACAATACTTTATTAGTATGGTGCAAAAATAATAATATTATGTTAGTAGCAAGTTAAGTTTTAAGCTATCAGCAAATTACAGCCCCTAATATCCGAGTTATCAAACCGGCCTAAAACCTCGAACGATCCATCGGCGTAAACCCTGCCCAGATCCTGCGTTGCGATAAATGAGCAGGAATTGATATTTGCCAGGTCGATAACGTTGATACCGCCGGCTTCGTTGTTCTGCAAAAGATCAAGCGGATCATTGGTATCCCGGGTGATAATCTTCATCCATGGCGGGCAGTCAAAAATGCCTTCACCCTTTGAGTATGCCTGTGAAAGCAGCTCCGTCATGCCGTATTCCGAATGAATGGCTGTAACACCGAAACCTTCGCATAACTGCTTGTGCAATTCTTCGCGAATCATTTCCTTACGGCGGCCCTTCATACCGCCGGTTTCCATTACTATCAGTTCTGGAAAATCTAGCTGGCAGCTCTCAACAAAATCGAGCAGGGCAAAGGTTACGCCTATTAACAGCGTTGGCTTTTGTGCCGATTGTTGTTTTTTTAGCTGATGATAAAGCTCCTGGTGGTTATATAAATAAAAGCCGCTATCCGGATTTTTTGATTGTTTGATAAGGTCATCAGCCATATAGATCAATGATGAGCCTTCACGTTCCAGGTAGGCCGGCAGCAGGGCAAGGATAGTATAATGTTCTATATCACCGTAAAACAGCCTGAACGCATCACGAAAGCTTTGGGTGTACCAGCTAACATCGGTAACCAAATGACTGCTGGTGATCATTCCGGTAGTGCCTGAACTGGTAAAGGTAACCTCGGCTGGCTTATCTGAACTTACCACCTTGTGCGATTTAAAAAACTCAATCGGCAGAAAGGGGATTTGCCGGATGGTTTGAACCTGCGCCGGATCAATCCTTAAGCCCTTTATAAAATCGTGATAAACATTGCAGTTTTCTGCCTGGTATTTAAAGATCTGTAAAGCAGTACTATTAAACGCCTGTTCATTGTTGATTGAAAATACCTGCTGCTTGTTCACAGGGCAAAGATAAGGATTTGATGATTTGCGAATTTGATGATTTGAAAATGTAATTAATACGCTCAAAAGTTTACAGAAATTAAACAAACAAGGAAAGATTTTAACGGTTATAAGTTTAACATTTACACAATTTTTGTAATCAATATTTAAAATCACATCCCATGAAAACATTAAAAACTTTAGTGCTCCCCGCTATGCTGAGTATCTTCTTTATAGTCGGGTCCGCATTTACCGATGGTAGTAAGGAAAACGAACGCGTGCACAGCTCCTCAAACGTATTGCGCGACTTTGGAAAGATGAAGGAAAGTATCCCTCACGACCTGATCTCTGAATACCAGGGCATCGTTATTATCCCTAAATTAATCAATGCCGGTTTTGTTGTTGGCGGTAAAAGAGGCCGTGGTGTTGCTATGGTAAAATTAGGCGACGGAAAATGGAGCGATCCGGTTTTTGTTACCTTAACAGGCGGCAGCATCGGCGCACAAATTGGCGTACAATCGGTTGACCTGGTTTTGGTGTTCCGTCACAAAGGTGTATTGACCAAAGTGAAGAACGGCGATTTTACCATTGGTGGCGATATTTCGGCAGCGGCCGGCCCTGTTGGCCGGAGTTCATCAGCTAATACCGATTACAAACTGGAAGCTGAAGTTTATTCCTATTCACGCAGTAGAGGCTTGTTTGCAGGTATTAGCATCAACGGTTCAAATTTGGCTATTGATAAAACTGCAAACGCTAATTTTTACGGCAACGACTTAAGTTCCAAGGAGATTTTTGATATCAGCAGCAGTAATAAGGAATCGGTTAAAGTGTTGAAAGCTTCTTTAGCCGCTTTATAGGCTGAAAGCGTAAAGGCGAAAGCTTTTACAACAAAACCCCGGTAATTGCCGGGGTTTTGTTGTTTATAAACTACCTGATTCAGGCCAGTTTTTCCAGTGCGTGTTTGGGGATAGGGTAGGCTTATAAAACGAAATATCGCCGGTGGCTATCACTTTGGCAAGCTGTTGCCAGGTTTCGTAACTGCCGGGCCGGTTTTCCTCCCACTCCCTTTTATTCATTTCCCTGGTTTGTGCTTCTTTTTGTTCCACCATGAATAAGAATGTCTCAAAGGTCATATCGCCCATTCCATGTTGTTGGTTTAATTCGTAGGAGGCTCTTAGTTGCCCAGGCGATAGTTCAGGCGATAAATTGCCATTAAAGTCCTTGTGGTACCATTCATCCAGTACCAGTATTTTTTTAAGATCCGGGGGGATGCATTTGTATAGTTGCTCATCGGTCGCTCTGAAAGCTTCGCTGTTATCAATTATTGCAAGCCGTGCGGCTTCTTCAACGCCAATCTCATCGGCTTCGTGTTCCGTTAGTTCGATGCCACTGTCGATATAATCCTGCCTGTTTGCGCTTAGTTTTACCTTTTTACCGCCCACAAGCCAATATTCAGCATCCGGATTTAAGCTGAAGCCAATATCATCAACAGATTCTGCGAAACTTTCCTCATCGATAGGGTTAATGGAGTAGTTTTTCATTTCATGCCCACTCCTGTTCTCCAGGTTTTGAAGGCAATTTCCAAAATAAGCAATCTCCAATTCTATTCCGCTGCCACGATCAATAAACCCGAGGCGTTCCGCGGCAATTGCCCACCTGTCATCATCGCCCCTGAAAATGTTTAAACGGCAATCTATTAAATAAATATAAGGGTGCCCCAGTTCAATGAAATGATTATAAGTCGCCCGTTCGTTTGAGTTATCAAGCGTTGAGATTATTTCTTCCGCGGTAAGCATAGGGTATACTTATTTCAGGTTTTACTAAAAGCTTTTTTTAATAGCACGCCAGATAGCGCCGACATCCCCCCAACAATTCCACCTATTAATGCGGTGATGATAAGCAGCAGAACCCAGTTTGGTAGGTGGAACAGTCCGGCCATGCGTTTGGCCAGCATGTTATCATTTGGTACGGTCTTAAAAAGCGCCAATATCGTCCAAACAATAAACACCCCTGCAAAACCCGACCAAAATGACCTCGCCGGTGTTTTGCCGATGAACAACGCCGGTAAAAATGCGGCTATAGCCACAACCCACCAGGGCAAAAAGTAACCGCTGGCAAATGATAATATCAGTATGATGAAAAATAGCATAATCCTATTTATTTTTTATTCTACATCCTGTCATTGCGAGGAGGAACGACGAAGCAACCTCGTGGCTATGCAGATCGGCTTGCAATTTTTTTACTTTTATATCCGCCCTGTATAGCGACGAGATTGCCGCGCTATCGCTCGCAATGACAAATTTTATTTTAACTAATCTCTAACCACTGGTCTCTAATCACTATTTCACCCCCAACGTCAAAGTCGATTTTATTCTACCCGACTTCTCTTCCGCTGAGTTCAAAAATAGCAATTCATTCAGCTTACCGTCCCGCCAGGTTTCAAACATGTCTTTATAAAAAAAACTGCCCGGGTTGCCTGATTCCCCTCCGGGGAAAACGCCAAAGCCTTTAACCGTTGGCCCCATTTGCACCACCATGCGCCATGACGGACCGTTATTATCGCGTAGGGCATTTATCACACCACCCCTGCCACCGGCTGAAAACAAGCCGGTACCAAATCCCGGTAAACTGGCTAAGTGGTTAATATAAGTTTGTTTTACTACACCCCATTGCCATTTATCGCCCGGCGTTTTTCCATGCAGGCGTACCAGGTCGTCCACTGTATTGTAAAATGCGTGGTTTATCATATCCGCACAGCTTTCTTTTGCGGCGGTATGTATATCATCAAACCATTTTGAATTTGGCTCGGTTAATAATAGCTTTTCAGTACGATCAAACGAAGGGTATTTTAGATAGGTGCCTTTAACCGAAAAATTGTCCGCCCAAACCAGGTTATAAAAATTGCCCCACCAATTGTTGAAAATGCTGGCGCCAACGGAATTTGCCGCGTAATGCTTATCCCACTTTTTAACTATGGCAAATGCCTTTGCCTGGTCATCGCTCAGTTTTGTCGGGTCGATGTATTTGAGCATGGTTGGTAAAACGTCCTGGGCCAAAATACTGTAGTTGTCCATTTGCATCAGGCGCATACTGTCAACAGTTGCCTTTTGCATAGCGCCAAGCCTGTCGTTTATGCGTTTACCGCGGTAATATTGTTCATACCGCCAGTTGATATAATATGGGTAGGATGGATCGGTTGACGACTGATTGGCTGAGCTAACAAAGCCCCTTGGTGGGTTTTTAACCGTAGGATTTTGATCAGCCGGGATCCAGCCGTGCCAGTCGTTAGCGGTATCGCTGCCATCCATTATGTATTTGCCTTGTTCTTTAAATTTTAAAGGGAACTTACCGTTAGGTGTTATGGCGATGTCATTATCGTTACTCGCGAAAATAAAGTTTTGTGCAGGAGCGCTGAAATAGGTGAGCGCATCACGGTAGTCGGCGTAATTCCTGCCGCGGTTCAGCAGGTAAAAGGTCATGAACTCGTTGGATTCATCGTGTGCTATCCACCGCAAGGCGTCGCCAACCGGGATGTTTTCGTAATCTCCTTTAGGCTTTTTCGCCGTCGTTTCGTACACAACCGGGCCATGGTGGGTATAAAGCACTGTATCTATTTCATCTGGCATCCCCAGCACTTTTATAACTTCGATGCGTTTCTTAACCGGGTTCCATTTGTTGTTATACCAGTATTCGCTTTTGGTTTTATCCTTAAATTTTACCTGGTACCAGTCCAGCACATCGGCATCAACGTTGGTAACGCCCCAGCTTATTTTTTGATTATACCCGATGATCACACAAGGTGCTCCCGGCAGCGAAACACCATTAACATTCACCGTTGGCGACGACATTTGGAGTTGATACCAGATAGCCGGAAACGTTAAGTTCAGATGCGGATCATTAGCCAGGATAGGGTAGCCCGTAGCCGATTTGCTGCCCGTGATTGCCCAGTTATTACTGCCAATGCCATCCACCTTTTCGCGGGGGGTTATATTTTCGGTCATCTGTGCAACGTAATCCCTGGATGGTTTTGGGATGGGTAGCGGTTTAAAGTTCCATTTGGTACCCACGGGGATTATTGGGCTTTCATTAAACGGGTAATCGGGGAAAAGATCGTTCACATCCTTAGCGCCAAAAACGCGCAGGTTGTTGGTCATGGCAAATTGGTCGGATCCGCCTGCTAAAGTTTCCGACATCAGTTTTAACAAAAATATGCAGTTGATGGGTTTCCAGTCCTCGGGCGCATAATCCAATAGCTTAAACTCAAGCGGGTAGCTTTTGGGTGATAAACTATGAATATAACTGTTAACACCATCGGTATAGGCGTTAACCACCATGCGGGTTTGGGGATCAGACATAACTCCTCTCAATCCCTTTTCGGCACCATATACCATGCCCATGCGGCGATGGTAGCGGTCAATCTCCAGGGCTTTAGGCCCAACAACTTCCGAAAGCCGGCCTGAGGCGCTGCGGGTTTGGATATCCATTTGCCACAGGCGGTCGCGGGCGGTTATAAAGCCCTGGGCGTAGTATAGATCATGGTCGTTTTTAGCAAAGATATGGGGGATGCGGTGCTCATCATAGCGCACGATCACAGGATCGCGCAAGCCCTCAATCTTTAAGTTTTCAGTAGGCAGGATGTTCCTGCTTTCAGCATTTTGCCAAAACCCTGTCGATGGGTTAAGCAGTACGCCAAGAGCCGGGATCTCGCCGATCTTTGTTTCCAGTGCAACAATTATTGTTACTGTAATAATTATAGAGATGGCAGCCTTTATAAACTTCATGTTGGGGTAACGTTTATTGAGGCAAGGTAATGAAATTTGGTGAAATGGGTGAAATGTGAGTGGTGAAATGTGAGTGGATAATATTTAGTCAGTACATTAATCATTAGTGTTATTCGAGCCACATCTGTATAGCTATTCCGGATGGATAATGTTCCAAAAAGAGGGTTTACAGGGGTTTACATAAATTAATGTAAACGCCTATTTAAAAGTTTGAAAATCAATAAATTACACAATTTATCCTTTAAATAATGTAAACCGACTTCCCTAAAGTGACCCGTCCGGAAATAGCTATACAGATTTGTGAGTAAATCCTATTCTAACTATACAACATTGTGTTAATCCTGTATATACTATACAGGTTCTTTTTTTAAAGATAGTTATTAAATAACTTGTTGTTTGTTTGCCGTGCCTTGAATGTGGGAAACTCCTTCAGTTTTCCATATTCAAGGCACGTTTTTCTTTTTTTGCTTCTTTTTTCTTTTTGCTGCACCTCCTTTTTTTGTGGATAACTCATTTTCAGACGGTGGCAATCAGCGGCTTTTCCTTCTGCCATTTGCCGGGATAATTCTTCCATCGCTTTTTCAATACATTACCTTGTTTATGAGCCTGGGAAGGCGTTAAGTAATCACAGCTTCCATGTGGCCTTAACTGGTTGTAGGCTTTAACGCTGTTATGGATGTTTTTATACGTTTGCTCAAAGTTAAACGAGCTGCTGTACAGGTTAAATTCCCCTTTGATGATCCCGTTCATCCGTTCGGCCAGGGCGTTTTCATAGGGGTCACCACGTTCGGTCATGCTGATGGAAATGGTTTCGCTCACAAGCAATTCTACATAATCCTTCGAGCAATATTGAGCGCCCCTGTCGGAATGATGGGTTAGCCCCCCGCTGTAGCTGCGGGCATCCAGGGCCATTTGCAGGGCTGCTACCGGCCCCAGCGCCAACATGTCTAACCGAAAGCAATACCCCATAATTTTACGTGAAAAAGCGTCTGTGATCAATGACAGGTAGCCCCACTGATTTTGTACCCTGATATAGGTTATATCACTTACCCAAAGCTGTTCAGGACGCATAAGATCCATTTCCTTTACCAGGTTTGCATACTTATGCATCCAGTGCCGGGAATCCGTGGTGAACACTTTTCTTCTGCGCTGCCTTATGAGCAGCTTATGAGCATCAAGCAAGTCAAACAGGTAGTCTCTGCCGGCTGCTATACGATGAGAGGCCAGCTGCGGTTGTAGTAAAAAGAGCATCTTCCTTGTTCCCAACCGGGGCAAAGGCTTTCTTATTTCATGAACAAGCTGCAGAATGATCTCCTCTTTGAGGGAATCATTCCTGCTTCGCCATAAATGATCGTAATGGGCGTGGCGGGTTTTGCCAAACAGTCCGCATAGATACCCCCAGCTCAAATGGGGGTAATCCTGCTTCATTATCTTGACTGCCTGGCTCCAGCTTTTTTTCTGATCTTGATCTTAAACTGATCCTCCGCTACATCAATAAGTGTATTTAAGGCGCTGATCTTCAATTGCGCTGCTTCCAGTGCCTTTTTTAAGGCTTCTTTTTCAGCGTCTTGTAATTCAGCCTGCGCGGATGGTTCATTCTTCATTTCAAACGGATCATAGACTGCAAGTTCGACATTTTCTTTTAATGAGGCCTTGAGCCAGCTGTTTAACATGGTTCCGCTTAAACCATATGCCGTCCTTGCTGCATGAGGTGTTAAGACACCTTGTTCAATCTGGCGGACGATGGATCTTTTTTCTACCTCCGTTAAATGCGCCTCCCGCTGTTTTAACTGGTATGATTCAGAGCCGTGATTACTCATCCATTTGCTTATTGAAGCTCTGGACACGCCATATTGATAAGCTATTACACTTCTTGGTGTCCCTGCTGCTATCTCTTTTATTAGTTGTTCCCGTAATTCGGCCGGAAGATGGCTGTGCTTGTCATCCCGCACTCCCCGTAATATTCCCTCGTTTTCCTTTTTCATACACCTTTTTTTAGTGTATAGTTTTTTCCGGACGAGTCA
>JALYIP010000013.1 GCA_030775685.1 Bacteroidota bacterium | reverse complement strand
GCAAAGGACTGACCGTATCATTACCTATCCCAATTATATTATCCGGAAGCTTAAAACGCATTTTACGGTCGATACACTGGACCTGGCGGGTGTTGATGTCAATTATAGTGAGTTCAATAAGGATCCGGGAAAAACCGGTACGCTTGATTTTAAGGATACGCGTGCACGTTTTTTGAATATCAGTAACCAGGAGGACCGGTTAAAAGTGAATGGGGTTTGTAAGGTTAGGCTGAGTTCCTATTTTATGGGCAGGGCAAAATTGTCTTTAGCTTTTAATTTTAAGCTGGCAGATAAGGTTTATGGGTATGCTTATTCGGGTCACCTCGCTCCTATGCCGCTTGTTGCAGTAAACACGGTGTTGCGGCCACTTGCCCTGGCTGAGGTTAAGAAGGGTGAACTGAGGTCACTGGATTTTTCAATTGCGGGTGATCAAAGTGGCGCCAGGGGTAACCTGCATTTATTATACAATGACCTTTCAATTGCTTTGCTCAATAATAATTATGGCAAAAAAGTGATCAAAAGCTTTATCGCAAATGCATTGGTGGTAAAACCTGATAACCCGGATATGGGATCAAAGCTTCCAAGATTCGCAAAGGTGGTCTTTATACGGCCTAAGAACTATCCGTTTTTTAGATCGCTTTGGTTTACACTGTTGAGCGGGATCAAGCCATGTGCGGGTATGGGTTATGCAGTTAAGGCAGATCAGGCGAAGCCTTTATCAAAAAAGGAACAAAAGGCGAAGGACAAAGCGCTAAAAAAAGCGATCAGGGCAAAGGAAAAAGCAGACAAGCAATTCAGGGAGCATTTAAAGAAAACGGGCTTGAAACAATGAGGCATGATCGCTGTTCCGGGAGATACGCTATTAAATTTCACTTTTTTATTTCATTATGACTGTTAAAGCTTACCCATTTTATTTAAAAGCTACCATAATCCTGATCGGGTTGTATTACATGGTCAGTATTATGAATGCGCTTGCCGGGATACTGGTGCCATTTGCATTTGCGGCCCTTTTTGCGGTGTTGCTCAACCCGCTTTATAACCGTTTGTTAAGGTTTAAGCTTCCAGGGGCGCTGGCGGTATTGTGTACGGTTTTGGTGGGCATCGGTTTTATGACTTTACTGGGCTATTTATTGAGTACGCAAGTGGCTCAATTCGGCCAATCGTTTCCCTTATTAAAGGTGCGGTTTGGACAGATGACGGATAGTTTGGAACAGTGGATCAGCGTGAAGTTTGGCGTTTCGATCGACAAGCAGGTTTTGTTTATCAAAAATGCGCTGGATGGCAGCCAGGCGGCAATCGGTAGTATCATTGGTACGGTGTTCGGCACGATCAGTTTAATGCTCATCATTCCTATTTATGTGTTCATGTTATTGCTGTATAAAAATTTGATATTAAATTTTTTATACGAAGTATTTTCTGAAGAACATTCCAAACGGGTGGGCGAAGTATTGGCGCAGACCAAATCTGCCATTCAAAGTTATATTGTTGGGTTACTGATCGAAATGATCATCGTATCGGCAATGAACTCATTGGCGCTTTTCATCATCGGGGTAAAGTATGCGTTGCTGTTGGGTGTGATCGGGGGGATTATCAATATCCTGCCTTATATCGGCGGCTTTGTCGCGATCTTATTGCCGGTACTGATTGCTACCGTGACTAAAGATGGTTATTCGGCGCAGGTGGCGGTTATTATTTCTTACCTGGCCATTCAGTTCGTGGACAGTAATATCATCTTCCCGCGGTTTGTGTCGGTTAAGGTGCAGATCAATGCCCTCATTTCATTGATCGCGGTATTCCTGGGCAATGCGATGTGGGGCATTGCGGGAATGTTTTTAATGCTGCCGATCGTGGCGGTACTGAAAATTATCTTTGACCGGGTAGAGGACCTTCAGCCATGGGGCAAGCTATTAGGCGATGAGGTGCCGATCTTTCACATGGGCCAGGTCTGGGGTACACGCGGAAGACGGACAAAAGCGGTAAAGTCCATATAATTGTTTAACAATTAAAACGGATAATTATAGCCGAAACTATTGTTTAACCTAAACAGCCTGTATTTTGATATGCTCGGTGAATTTGAAGGTCATCCTAAGGTCCGGTAACGGCACCCCTTTGCGATTTATAGCTTTACCTTTATAAATAAAACCCGGCTTGTACTTAAAACAAATGCTGATATTGTTCCTTATTTCAAGGTCGTATGCTTGAATCCAACAAACCCATATCAAAAAACCTCGTCGAAACGGTTCTGGTCGTTTTGCTTTTCCTGGGTTTACTGTATGCTTTATTCCAGGTGCTGGAAGTTTTTTCCGGCGTGCTGACTTTTGCATTGGTGTTTGCTGTTTCCTTTTCTTATCCCTACGGGAAGCTGGTGACCTGGTTCCGCGGCAGGCGAAAGCTTGCCGGTGCAGTTTATTCGGTGTCATTGATCACTGTAGTTGCGCTTCCCTTCATTTTCCTGGTTTCCGCTTTAAGCAGGCATGTCCGGGACCTGGCAGGCTGGATTGGTTTGGTCCAAAAACAAGGGCTTCCTCCTCTATCGGATAAATTGACCAACCTTCCCCTCGTCGGCGGTTCTATCGCGTCGTTTTGGGCAGAGCTGCAGCAAAGCCCGAAGGAGATGCTTCATATTCACGGGCATCAGCTGAACGTCGTATTGCACCATTTGATTACCGGAGGCCTGGGTATTATAGGCGTAGCGGCACAATTGATTTTAGGCATTATCATATCTGCGTTTTTACTGGAAAGGGGCGATCAGGTTCTTTTCCCCGTGCGGGATACGCTCAACAATTTATTGAGCCGGCAGGAAGGCGGTGAGCTCTTGCAGGCCATTACCCAGGCGGTAAGGGGCGTGTCCATCGGGGTGATGGGAACTGCCTTTATCGCCGCATTCGTTTGCTGGACGGGCCTCCTGTTCGCCGGGATTCCTTTTGCGGTCGGCCTTTCGGCGCTTATCTTCTTTTTATGCGTGATCCAGGTGGGGCCGCTGATCATCTGGATCCCGCTCGCCGGCTGGGAATATTTGCAGGGCCACCATACCGCGGTTGTCATACTGGCTATTTATACGCTGATCATTTTGGTCATCGATTTTGTGATCAAACCCGTTATGATCGCCAGGAGCGGAAAACTTCCCTTTCTCGTTCTTTTCCTCGGCGTGATCGGCGGCCTGTCGGCCTGGGGCTTTACCGGGATGTTCAAGGGAGCGATCATCACCTCGGTATTTTATACCATTTTTACAGCCTGGCTGGAACGAAAAAAAGCTAACCGGCTCGCTGAAGGCCCATAAGATTTGGCAGTTCCCTCAGGGTTGCTCCTGGAAAAGTGATCAAGGCTGATTAATCACATCAAATATAACGGTCAGATTGAGTTCTTTACCAGTAGGAGCCGTGAACCGGCGGATACGAACGGGCGGTTGCTACCGATGTGGTCGTATACAAAATCTATTTCCGACAATATTAAATCGCTTGTGCCTGTTGAAGATGAGCTCACCTATTTGTAAATAAACGTAACACTTTGGCGCACCTTCAGCCCGCTGATATTTTCACTGGTATAAGTCACCATGTATTTCCCGGCCTGGGTAAGGGCGTAACCTTTTAATACATCAACTTTAACCGCTAAACTATCTTTTGGATTTAGGGACTGGTAAGCCGCAGAAGGAGGCGGCATCATCCTTTTAGCCATAGGGCCTTTGTAGGCCACTTCTTCGCCACGTTCGTTTTTGATATCCAGGTACTTACTCATCAGCGGCTCGAACGGGGTTTGCCACTTCAGGAATTTCTTAACAC
>JALYIP010000012.1 GCA_030775685.1 Bacteroidota bacterium | reverse complement strand
GCTGTAAAGCTTGTCGCAGGGGGAATATCAAGGTAGGGATAAGTAACCTTCGACAGGTAAAGCCCCTGTGGATAAGCCGGAATAATGATTTTCGGGGTTTCCCTGCTGATGAGGTGGTGTTCAAATTCGTCGACGCTCATTTTCCCTTCGCCAATATCCAGTAACCTGCCAATTATTATCCTCACCATTTTACTCAAAAAACGATTAGCCGAGATCTGGAACCTGATCTTGTCACCATTGCTGCTAACAAACAGACCTGCTGAAGATACATTGCAAATGGTGTGATCATTCCTGTCCGGCATTTTGCAAAAGCCCCGGTAGTCGCTGTACTGGGGTAGCAAGGCAACTGCCGATTTCATTTTATCAAGATCGAGTTTTGGATCAAGGTATAAGGAACTGAAGTTTGTTAAAAAGGGGTCTTTATAAGTATGGATAAAATAATTATAGCTCCGCTGGATTGCATCAAACCGTGCGTGGGGTAGGCCCTGCATCGGGATGATTTCAAATACTGCAATATCATCAGGCAGGATCTTATTGAGCCGGAAGAAGAATTCATCATCCAACTCCCTTTCAATATCAGCATGAAAAAAGAACTGGCTGGCATGTACCTGTGCATCAGTACGCCCGCAACCGTTAATAGCTATCTTAGTCTTCAGCAACTTGCCAAGGGCAGTTTCCAGAACCTCCTGCACGTTCAGCACACCCGGGTGCTTTTGCCAGCCGCTGTAGTTAGTGCCATGATAGGCTATGTGAAAGAAGTAACGCAAGGAGATTGATTAGATTGGAAGTTTTCGAAACCTAATTCTATTATCTTCGACTGTTATCAGGAAATAATCATGTAATTGACCGCCGAATCTCTCGAAAAGTAACTCAAGCTTGCTTTTGATGTTTTCGGGTTTAAAGCTGGATGTTCTGAATTGTATAACAGATACAATTTCCGATTGATTAAACGCCAATAAATGGCCAAAGTCCATGTCAGCGGTTAAAATTATCCTCTTTTCAATTAGTGTTTTTTCAAATATAAGTTTGTCTGGGAGAAGATAGAGCTTTTCATCGTTTAAATGTACGGCGTCATGACCAAGTGAATTAAGCCAATGAGTTAAACTGGCAGATATTCCCATATCCAATAGAAATCTCAACTTAGGAAACTTTTTGAGTGGTATACAATTCTTCTTCAGCCAGGTACGCAGCGTACTGTAAGCATTGATCAATGTCCTCGGGCTCCAGGGCCGGGTAATGTTCAAGAATTTCTGCTTTGCTCATACCATTAGCAGTAAGATTAAGCACTATTGATACCGTTATACGCATACCACGTATGCAGGCTTTGCCATTCATAACGTTCGGATCAGATGTAATGCGATCTATGGTAAGCATAAATTTTTTTTATAAAATTACGGTATTAAAATTTAGGTAACAAGTTTGAATGTATTCGAAAGATTTACGAAGTTTACAAAACTTCGTAAATCACTGCTCGTCAACAAACGCCCGACAGCTTTTTCTATTTCGGGCAGCCTCCCGGTTTCATAAAGTTTAAACGTTGATGAATTTAACCAAAGCATGTTTTAATTGTTCAACACCAACTTCCACGTCTTCTTTTTGGGGATGAGTGTCTTTGGTGGTTACGGTCTGTCCAATAATATAGGAGTAATTTAGCCCCAGGCTTGTTGCGAGAATCCTGTAGCTCGCATCGTGATAATGCTCTGTATAGATTTCAAAAATCTTTGTTTTTGAATTAGAGAAATAGAGGTTTGCAAACCCGGCGCCATGAAGTCCTGCAACGAAACCTGCCGAGGCAAATAAATCAATTTGTTGCAACATATTCATTTCTTCGAGATAATATATTTCAAAACCTAATTCAGAAAAAAGTAGGTTGACCTCATTTTCATTTACTAATTTTCTATGATTTGCCTTATCTCTTGAAATGTAAATTTTTCTCGTTCCTGGTTTGTTGCTTTTTAATAAATTAATTTTATCGTGGTACACATTTACTATCCACGAAGGGGCCCATAGTTTTTGATATCCTTCGAAACCCCTGTAATGCACTTTATCCCAATTATTTATAAAATCAGGAACAATAAGGGTTTTAATTTGAAGTAAGAAATTACTATTTGCAGGAATAATCCTGTCTGCTGTTATTCCCAAAAGATTTAACATTTCCATTTGGAAATTCATGTGATTGGAAATGATATAAAATTCAGGCTTGTAACTTGATTTTTCCAGCAGATAAAACCTTGCCAAACATTCGGTTAAAAAATGATAGTAGTTATTCTCTAACCCGGATAAAGACAAATGTGCCACCACGGCATCTATCTTTCTTTTTTTTGATCTGCGGAATATTAATTTACTTTCGCCAATTCTCGGATTTTTTTTTTGAGTGGTAAATTCAAGTATAACCTGCTTGTTTTCAGAGAAAACTTCTTCACGGTTAGTAAAGCAAAAAGCATTGTTAAAGGATCTTACATATAAAGGCGGTGTGTTAATATCGTAACCGGAAAAACCGATATGGGAGCAATTGAAAGCATCTTTAAATTCCGGCATGTGGAATTTCCCTTCCGGAAAAATAATTTGCTCGTCAGTTGCTTCGTCTTTAGCTTTAACAGGTTTAATGGTTCCGAAAAATAAATTTTTAATCTTTTTTTTGTACAATTTAAATTTACTCATTTCACATATTTAGAAGCGGTCTAAAAATGATACGTAATTTACGTAACCGTAAATTTTCATTTTTGTCGACTTTAATGCAAAAGACGGCTAAAAAAACTTGACAAACCAACAGATGTGTAAACAAAAAAACCGAATAGCCTTCGCCATCCGGTTCCTATTGTGTGATTGATTGATTGTTTTTAGTCTGAGGATATACTTTCCTAAATCATCCGCACATCTGCATATCCACGCATCCGCACATTAGAAAACCTGTTCAAACTGGTTCACCGCATCCTTGCTTTCAAGGATAGAGTGTCCCATCAGGAATTCATCTACCTTACGTGCAGCCTCGCGGCCTTCTGAGATTGCCCAAACGACTAAGGATTGTCCCCTGCGCATGTCGCCGGCGGCAAATACCTTGCTTACATTGGTGCGGTAAAGGCCTTCGGTAGCTTTTACGTTTTTGCGACCGTCGAGCTCAACGCCAAGACTTTCGATCATTCCTTCGTATTGCGGGTTCAGGAAGCCCATTGCAAGGAATACCCTTTGGCAAGGGATCTCACGTTCTGACCCTTCCCTAATAGTTTTAGTTACAGGGCGACCCATAACATCATTTTCCCATGATACGTCGATAACTTTTAATGCTCTTAAATTGCCGTCTTCATCACCTAAAAACTCTATGGTTTCAATTCCCCAATGCCTGTCGGCGCCCTCTTCATGGCTGCTTGTTGTTTTAAGCAGCATAGGGTAGGTTGGCCATGGCATGTGCTCGGTGCGTTGCGCTGGTGGCTGCATCATCACTTCGAATTGCTTGATCGATTTGGCCTGTTGTCGGTTTGAAGTGCCTACGCAGTCGGAACCGGTATCACCACCTCCAATTACGATAACATCCTTGCCGGTAGCTATGATCTCTTCGGCCTTAACTTCAATATTGCTTACGCGCTTATTTTGCTGCTTTAAAAAGTCCATCGCAAAATGGATACCCTTTAATTCCCTGCCGGGTATATTGAGGTTACGCGGAATGGTTGAACCACCTGCCATGATAACTGCATCGTTATTGCGTACCAGCTCATCGGCAGAAATATCCTTGCCTACTTCGGTATTGTATTTAAACTCGATGCCGTCCTTTTCCATCACCTCAACACGGCGCTCAACTACCCATTTCTCTAACTTGAAATCGGGGATACCGTAGCGCAATAGGCCACCTGCGCGGTCGTCACGTTCGTAAACAGTCACGGCATGACCGGCCTTTACCAATTGTGCAGCAGCAGCTAAACCTGCGGGACCTGAACCTACCACAGCTACCTTTTTACCTGTTTTAATAAGCGGAGCAGTTGGCTGTACCAGGTTTTTTGAATAAGCAATCTCAATAATGTGCTTTTCAATTTCCTCGATAGCAACCGCTGGTTTATTTATTCCAAGCACGCAAGCCGACTCGCACGGAGCAGGGCAAATCCTGCCGGTAAACTCAGGGAAGTTATTGGTTGATGAAAGAATATTGTAGGCCTCTTCCCAATTTTTACGATACACTGCATCGTTAAATTCAGGGATGATATTACCCAGCGGGCAGCCTGAATGACAGAACGGAATCCCGCAATTCATACAGCGTGCTGATTGCTGGTTAAGTTTTTCGTCAGTATAGGAGTGTACAAACTCATTGTAGTTTTTAACACGCTCTGCAACCGGTGTTTTGGCTGGAAGTTCCCTGTTAAACTCCTGGAATCCTGTAGGCTTTCCCATTAGCTGATAGTTTGATATTGTAATTTCTCTAAAACTTTTTTATACTCTTTTGGATATACCTTAACAAATTGGGTAGCTGCTGTATCCCAATTCTTTATTAAGGTTTGCGCAACCTTGCTGCCTGTTAAATGAACATGCTTGTGCAATAGCGTAATTATTTGTTCTTGGTCCTGTAATGATAGCGGATCAAGATCAACCATCTCCATGTTGCAGTTTTCGCTGAACGTGTTGTTAGGGTTATAAACCCATGCAATACCACCGCTCATGCCTGCAGCAAAGTTTCTTCCTGTTTCGCCAAGGATCAGCGCACGGCCGCCGGTCATGTATTCGCAACCGTGGTCGCCAATACCTTCAACAACTGTGGTTGCACCTGAGTTACGTACCGCAAAACGTTCGCCTGCCATCCCGCGGATAAATACCTCGCCTGATGTTGCTCCGTAAAGTGCCACGTTGCCGATGATGATGTTATCCTCTGGTGTAAATGTTGCTTTTTCTGACGGGTAGATCGCCAATTGCGCACCTGAAAGACCTTTACCAACGTAGTCATTGGCTTCGCCTTCCAGTTCAAAGGAAATTCCCTTGGTTGTAAATGCGCCAAAGCTTTGCCCGGCTGATCCTTTGAACTTAAAGTTGATGGTATTATCAGGCAATGCTGCTGAACCATATAGTTTCGAGATCTCGTTTGACAACAAAGTACCTATGGTACGGTCAACGTTTCTCACATCGAAAGAAGCGAATACCGGCGTTTTATCTTCAAGCGCTTGTTTAGCAGCTTCCAATAGCCTCCAGTCAAGTATGTCGGCCATGCCATGATCCTGTTTTTCACTGTTGTATAAGGTAACGTCCTTTGGATTATTTACCGGGTGTAATATGCCAGAAAGATCGATCTTTTGCGCCTTCCAGTTTTTAAGTCCGTCCTTCACTTTCAGGAACTGAACGCGACCAACCATTTCGTTAATGGTACGGAAACCAAGCTCAGCCATAATTTCGCGAAGCTCTTCGGCCATAAAGCGGAACAGGTTCACCACGTGCTCGGGTTTGCCCGAGAATAGTTTTCTTAGTTCCGGATCCTGGGTAGCAACACCAACAGGGCAGGTATTTAAGTGACACTTGCGCATCATGATACAACCGCCTGCAACCAGTGCCGCAGTAGCAACGCCCCATTCTTCAGCACCCATTAAGGCTGCAATAGCCAAATCGCGGCCGGTTTTTAACTGGCCGTCTGTTTGTAGTACTACGCGGCTGCGCAGCTTGTTGCGTACCAGGGTTTGGTGCGCTTCGGCAAGGCCAAGTTCCCAAGGCAGGCCTGCATGTTTTACAGAGCTGATAGGGGAGGCGCCTGTACCGCCATCATAACCGGCAATCAATATTACGTCGGCATGTGCCTTCGCAACGCCGGCTGCTATTGTACCTACGCCAGCCTTTGATACCAGCTTTACATTGATGCGGGCAGAGCGGTTAGCATTTTTTAGGTCGAAGATCAGCTGAGCCAAATCCTCGATCGAATAAATATCGTGGTGTGGTGGTGGTGAGATCAAACCAACGCCAGGTGTTGAGTGACGGGTTTTTGCGATCCAGTCGTCAACCTTATGGCCCGGCAACTGCCCGCCTTCGCCGGGTTTGGCACCCTGCGCCATTTTTATCTGTAATTCGTCGGCGTTGGTAAGGTAATTTGAAGTCACCCCAAAACGCGCGGATGCTACTTGTTTGATAGCCGAGCGCATCGAATCGCCATTAGGCATTACCTGGTAACGCATTTCATCCTCACCACCTTCGCCGGTATTGCTTTTACCACCAATACGGTTCATGGCAATAGCCATGGTGCTATGCGCCTCGTGCGAGATTGAGCCAAAGCTCATGGCGCCCGTTGCAAAGCGCTTCATGATGTTTTCGGCCGGTTCAACCTCATCCAGTGAGATTGACTCACGATGATGCGCAAAATCAAGCAAGCCACGAATGGTGAAGTGTTTTTCGCTCTGCTCGTTTATCGCCTTAGCATATTCTTTATAAACCGAATAGCTGTTGCTGCGGGTTGCGTGCTGTAGCAGGTGAACAGTGGTTGGGTTGAACAAATGTTGTTCGCCACGGCGTTTCCATTGGTAAATTCCGCCTTCAGGCAATAAATGTACCCCGGTTTTTGAACCACCGAAGCCAATCTTGTGTTTACAAAGCGATTCGCGGGCAATTTCATCAAGGCCTAAACCGCCTATGCGGGTTACTGCTCCGGTAAAATATTTATCTACAACAGTTTTATTTATACCAAGGATCTCAAACACCTGCGAACCATGGTATGATTGCAAAGTAGAAATTCCCATTTTCGAGAAGATCTTCAGCAAACCATCGTTAACCGATTTTACATAGTTTTTTTGCAGGTATTTTAAATCAAGGTCAGTTTCTAAGCTGCCATTATTCTTTAACGTTTCAATGGTCGAAAGGGCGAGGTATGGGTTAATTGCAGTTGCACCAAATGCCAGCAAACAGGCAAAGTGGTGAACTTCCCAGGTGTCGCCGGTTTCAACAACCAATCCTACAGCACCGCGGCGTCCGCTCCTGATCAAATGATGGTGTACCGCTGATACCGCCAGTAACGATGGGATAGGGGCGTGCTCCGAGTCAATTGCACGGTCAGAAAGGATCAATACCTCAAAACCATCATCAACAGAATCCTCCGCATAGCGGCAAAGCCTTGCAATACCTTTTTCCAGCGAACCAGGCATGCCGTCGGCATTGTAATAGGTTTGCAGGGTTTTGGCATGGAACATGCCGGTGTCAATACTTCTTAATTTCTCCAGCTGGTGGTTTTTAAGGATAGGGTGCTTTAATACCACGCAATGGCAATGCATTTTATCCTCATCAAGTAAATTGCCGTTATTACCTATAAAGGTTGATAAACTCATTACCAAACGCTCACGAATCGGGTCGATAGGCGGATTGGTAACTTGGGCAAAGAATTGCTTAAAGTAGCTTGACAAATGTTGTGGTTTATCAGACAGGATTGCAAGCGGCACATCGGTACCCATTGAGCCTATTGGTTCCTTGCCATCTAAAGCCATCGGCTTAATAATGGTGTCTATATCTTCGCGGGTGTAACCGAATACCTGTTGGTAACGGAATACCGCAGATTCAGAAAGACTTGCGAATGCCAAACGCGGTTCGGCCAGTTCGCCTAATTGAATCTTATAGTTTTCAAGCCAGCGGCCATAAGGCTGTTTGCCGGCTATTTGGTGTTTAATTTCATCATCAGTTATGATCTTTCCTTTTTCGGTATCAATCAATAACATTTTGCCGGGCTGTAAGCGGCCCTTGCGCAATACTAGGCTCTCGTCAAGGTTAAGTACTCCGGCTTCAGATGCTGCTATAACGCGGCCATCATTGGTGATCACAAAACGTAAAGGTCGAAGGCCATTTCTGTCTAACAAAGCGCCTACCAGTTTACCATCAGTAAAAGTAATAGCGGCCGGGCCGTCCCATGGTTCCATTAATGTAGCGTGGAACTCGTAGAATGCCTTCTTAAGCGGATCCATTTGTTCGTTACCATCCCAAGCTTCGGGTACCAGCATCATCATTACATGCGGCAATGAACGGCCGGTATGTAAAAGAATCTCAATTATATTATCGAGACAGGCTGAATCGGACTGATTGTTATCAATCACCGGCAGCAGCATCTCCATTTCCTCGTTGGTAAAATAGGCCGACGCGTATGACTTTAAGCCGGAGTAAAACCAGTTTAAGTTACCGGTAAGCGTGTTGATCTCACCATTATGGGCGATCAAACGGAACGGCTGGGCAAGCTTCCACGACGGAAATGTATTGGTGGAAAAACGCGAGTGGATCATGGCGAAGCCTGATGCAATGCGCGGATCAGCCAGGTCACTGAAATATTGACGCAACTGGTATGTGGTTACCTGCCCCTTATAAACAATTGTTTTGCAGGATAACGAGGTAAAGTAAAAATGCTCGGTAGCTGCTGCAATATTTTCGGTAACTGTTTTGTTGATGTAGCGCCTTAATATATACAGTTTACGTTCAAAATCGTCAGCGTTGGTAATGTTATGCGGGCGCTGGATGAAGATCTGCTCCACATTAGGTTCGGCCTTGCGGGCAGTTTCACCAATAACGGATGAGTTAACGTTTACTTTGCGATATCCTAAAGTGTGCAACCCAAGTTTTTCAACTGCGTTGTCGATAACGACTTTGCATGCTTTTTTTAGTGTCGATTCCTTAGGGAAAAATATCATCCCCACACCGTACTCACCCGGCTCAGGCAGGCTGATCTCCAGGTCGGAGCATTCCTCCATAAAAAATTCATGTGGCAGTTGTATCAAAATCCCGGCACCATCGCCCGAATCGGGATCGCATCCGCATGCACCGCGGTGCTCCATGTTTTCAAGCATGGTAAGTGCGTCGCTAATTGTCTGGTGACTTTTATGACCGTTAATGTTAGTTATAAATCCGGTACCGCACGAGTCGTGTTCAAATTCTGGCCGGTAAAGGCCCTGTTGGCTTTCAGCTTGATCCATTGTAAATAATAAAAGTTTATAAATGGTGCAACTACGAAATTACAAATTACAGGAATGAATTAAAAATATCTTAAAATTTTTAAATTTTTCTAAATAATATAATATTTATAATGCTTTAAATTGATATATTGGCAATATATACAAACTAATATTGCTATTTTGGAAATTGAGTCTCCGTGTTTTATGATCTTCTGCAATAAAATAATCCCCACTAACTCTATCTGTAAAAAGAATTCCGCGTTTATTTAAAACGGATTGATAGAGATAAATTGCTTTTAGAAGAATATTTTTTAGTTTTAAATGGTAATAAAATATAATGTACTAAACCTTAAAAACTAAATGAGGAAACTAATTTTCGTGTTGCTGATTACAGCAGTCTGTGGCGTTTTAAATAAAGCATCTGCCCAAAATCAATCCATAACTGACTCCATAAAGCGGGTAAGGGCCACTCAACAGAGGATAGACGACATTACCCTTGCGTTAAAAAATAATGGTACGCAGGTAACCGGCAAAGCTAACATGTATGTGTTTTTAGGTAACGAAGAAGTAACCCTTAAACATTACGGTAAGGCAATAATTGATTACAGCAATGCACTTGCTGTAAATCCTAATTTAGGATTGGCGTACCTAAGCAGGGGGGATGCTTACAGATTTCAGAAAGATATTCAGAAAGCTGAAGCTGATTACAAACATGCGGTAGATCATTTAAATGGCGATAACAATAACCAGGGTATTGCTTACTATTACCTGGCCATATGTGCACTTGCCGAAAAACAATATGATAAAGCAATGGCAAACGATTCGACGGCTATCGCTTTAAATCCAAATTATGCTCCCGCTTACGGGACACGGGCTGATTTATATGGCTTGAAAGGTAAGTACCAGCTTGCAATAAATGATATTACCGTAGCAGTTTATGGATATCAGAATAATCCGTTGAGGTTATCTTCACTGCTCGCCGTGCGGGGCGATATGAAACGTGCTTTAAAGCAATACAAAGACGCCATCAACGACTATTCATTAGCCCTTAAGCTTAATCCGCAAAATGGTAACGCATATTGGAACCAGGCGGCATGTTATAACGTAAATGGTGATTATCAATTAGCTTTAGAGGGCTATAACAAGGCAATTCCATTTTTTAAGAACCGTCCACCGGCGTTGGCGCGACTTTATGACGACCGCGCTTTAATGGAAATGGGCCTGCAAAAATACAAAGAGGCCATTGCCGACGATTCCCTGGCAATTTTAACCGATACCAGTTATGCCGCGGCCTATATCAACAAAGGTAATGCACATGCACAAAATGCTGATTACAAGCAAAGCAATGAAGATTTTGAAAGGGCGATTCAGCATTTCAGAAATAATAAATTCGCGCTGGTTTTTATATATACCAGCATTGGGCACAATAATTATTTTTTGAATGAATATCAAAACGTTATTGATAACTGCTCAAAAGCAATAGCATTTAATATACCAAACTGGAACTCTTATTTTGAACGGGGACGCGCTTATTTGAAGTTGAACAACAAGGAACTTGCCATAAACGACTTTAAACAGGTGATGGTGGTTGATACCTCAAAGCAATCGGCAGAATATGCGTTTGCGTTGTTTTACACCGGCAACCCTGATAAAGCGGTGGAGGTAATGCAAAACAGCTTCCTGAAAACTACCAACTCGTTTGTTTTGTTAGGTGATTATTATAATATGGCATGTTTGTTTTCAATAATGAACAAGCCGGAACAGGCTGAAATCTATCTTAAAAAATGTATCGACGGCGGCTATAATAAAAAATATGCCCTTGCCGATTCAGATTTCGACAATATCAGGAATACGGAAGAATTTAAGAATATTATTGCAGGTAAATAATGCCAAACGTCTTTATTGAAATACCCCGGCTTATTGCGCACCAGTGGCAGCAAACCGACTACTTGCAATAGCCTCTGGAAGACGCATTTCCTGAAAAAGCACACTTTGTATAAAATTAGCTAACGGTATTACTTATATCATTTCAGTATCATTTAAGGTCGACATGCTAAACAATCAAACGGAAATGCCGTTGCTTTGTAGCAGATCAATTAAACACAAGATGACTACAATACCAGAGATAGCAGCCCGATTAGCGTCGTTATGTAACGAGCTTAAATTTGTTGAAGCTTATACCGAATTATATGCTGATGATGCCGTCAGTATCGACCCAAACTATAAGAACGAGCCTTTTAACGGCCTTCATAATTTAATTGAAAGAGAAAAGCAGTTTCTGGCAAATGTTGAGATTCATGATGTTAAAGTGTCAGAAGGCATTTTTGCAGGAAATTATTTCAGTGTGATCTTTTCGATGCACTTTACCCCAAAGGGACAGGAAAGCAAGATGATAGAGGAACTCTGCGTTTACAAGGTTGAAAAAGGCAAGATTGTGAGCCAGCAGTTTTTTATCGGGTAAGTTAGAGCTTTACTTACGTCGATAGCAGCTATGAACATGTGTAATTTTATTTTAGCCTATTCGTTGGAAAGCAAATTCCAACGCTGTTTCAATGTTGTTTTAAAATACGGAGCCCGAAAAGTCCCGCTTCATTTTTACCAGGTTATGCGTCCGCGCGAACAGTAGATTATACATAAAAAAGGGGCCTGCAGAAACCCGCAGAACCCCCTTATTATCCCACTCAAACACAACTCCTAAATTAGTTGGTAACTATAACTACCGCCGTTTTCATCATTGAATGAACAAGGCAATGGTAGCTGAATGTACCTGTAGTATTGAACGTAAAATTAAATGTCTTGTTTGTTGCAAGGGTGCCACTGTCAAATGCGCCATTTAAATCCGTGGCGGTGTGTGGCGCTGAATCCATATTTGTCCAGGTTACTGACTGTCCTGATTTAATACGCACAGTGTCAGGAACGAATGCGAAACCTGATATGGCGACCGTTGCCGAGGGAGTTGATGGCGTTGGATTTACCTTAGCCTTGTTTGACGAGCAGCTATAAGTTAGTGATAGCCCTGCAAGAACTATAAATGATAAATAAATTAACTTCTTTTTCATAATATGACTGTTTGTACAATAAATATTTGTTTAACAGTATCACGGGGTAAAAGCAGAAAAGGTTGCCCGTAGGAATAATTTATTTCAAAGTAATTAATCAGGAAGTTTCGGCCGGCATACAATACGTAGTTTTACGTACCAGATTGGGTGTAATTACGATATTCGTACGCCTAGCGTTGATTTATTTTTACAGCACCTGATTAACTTAACATAATTGAAATGGCTGTAAGAATAATTTGTATTAAAAAAGACGAGCAAACCGACGGTAATCCCTACCTGGCAATAGACCACTTTGAATGGGTTAATGAACGGATAAACGTGAACGGCGTGACGGACAGATCGCAGATCCACGATTGGATAAAGGATGGTAACGGCGAAGCCTATATTATTGATGCTAACGGAAATAAAACCTACCTGATACCTGCCGTCTGTCCGCAGGGAAATAAGTACGTTAAAACGGTTCACGATGAGGATAACACAGATAGCCTGTTGCTACTGCCCTTATGTGAATGAGGGAAGGCTATTTATTCCATGAGTTAAATGGGTTTACTGACAGGTTGGAATTGTAATACTTTGCGTCCATGCTAACTTCAACAGCAACCCATTCGGGTAGCTCAAATGCTTCGTCTTCGTGCTGCAATTCAATCTCGGCTGTGATAAGTCCGGCATTATCGCCATAAAATTCATCAACCTCCCATAGTTTACCAGCAAAATCAATGCGGTATCGGGTCTTCTCAACTTGCGAAATGGCAAAATTATCCAACAGTTCTATCCCATCTGCCACCGGTATTTCATATTCAAACTCTTTGCGCGATATTCCAGACGTGCCGCCTTTAATCGTGATAAATGCCCGGGTATCAGCTACCCGAACTCTCAGTGTACGGTTATTTTCATTTAGCAAATACCCTTGCCTGAAATACGTGCCTGCAGGCTTTGTTACGTGGTTCCATTTTTCGTGATCAACCAAAAATTTACGCTCTATTTCAATTCCCATAATCTGCTGTTTGCTGAACGGCAAATGTATTAAACAATTGCGATGCGAATAGACAACGACTATATATTATCAGTTTTAAAATTTGTATTTTATTTATTAAATATTACATTTATTTAAAACTTAAATACTTCATACAATGGACGTTTCACGCATCAATTGGCTTGCTACAATAGTAGCGGGTCTCTCCGCTTTTATGGTTGGCGGTATCTGGTATTCAAAATCTTTATTTGGTAATGCGTGGATGGTTGATAGCAACCTTACCGTTGAGCAAATACAAGGCGGCAATAAGGGCAAAATCTTTGGCTTTACAATTGTATTCTCATTAATAATGGCGGTTAACCTGGCAATGTTTTTGGCCGATGCAAAAACAGATTTGGCATGGGGGACAACAGCAGGCTTCCTTGCAGGTATCTGGACCTTTGGCGCCATAGCCATCCACAGTTTATTCGAACTGAAAAGCTGGCGTTACATATTCATAAACGGGGGATACAGCCTGGTGTCTCTTACTGTAATGGGCGCTATTATCGGGGCGTGGCGGTAAGGGATTTTAACGTTGAAAAGTTGTAAGGTTGGAAAGTTATTAAGGCAAAATCCTTGAGCTCTTTTTACAACTTTACAACTTTTCAACATTCCAACCTTAAAACATTTTCAAACCCCAAATAATAATTACCATCTTCCATTAAACTTAATAGTTTTGCAGTCGTCATATGTATATAAACGCTATTATATATACATTTCAACTTTAAACATAACTTATCATGAAAAAAATATTTTATATAATATTACCGGCAGCGTGCATGTTTAATGCCTGCACCCCGATTATATATACCAGCACTGAGACTGCCGCCGTTCAACAGCAGCAACCACAAACCGACCAGGTTTTTTACGATGAATTGAGCCCTTATGGCCAATGGATTGACTATCCTGATTACGGCTATGTTTGGCAACCAAACCTTGGTCCTGATTTCAGGCCATATGATACCAATGGTAATTGGGTTTATAGCGATGAGGGCTGGACCTGGTCGTCAAATTACAGCTGGGGCTGGGCGCCATTCCATTATGGCAGATGGTTTTTTGACGGCGACTATGGCTGGATGTGGCAACCGGGTAACGAATGGGCTCCTGCATGGGTAGCCTGGGGACAAAGCAACGATTACTACGGTTGGGCTCCATTGCCACCTAACCAGGGCTATAACACCAACTGGAGGCCAAGAAACCAGGACTGGACCTACGTACAGGCCGGTTACATTTCAAGACCTAATTATCATAACTACGTGGTCAGGAATAATGTTACAATTATTAATAATACCACGATCATTAATAATGTAAATATTAATAACAATTACGGCGGAAATGGCGGTGGTCATCGCGGTCCGGTTTATAACCGTGGCCCGCAGGTTAGTGATGTTGAAAGCAGGGGACATACCAGGATTCAAGCGGTTAGGATTGGTATCAGCACCAGGCCGGGTCAAATTCAGCAAAATGGTCAGCTCAATATTTACAGGCCTGTTATTAACCAGGGTGCACAGCGGGGCAACAACAGGCCTGCTCCGCAACATAGCATAAATTATAATGGAGGCGGCCGCGGAAACTCTAATCCAAGGCCGGGTAACGGACAAGGCAATAACCAAAACCAGAACCCGCAGCAGGGACAAAACCCTAGACCAGGTAACGGACAAGGAAATAACCAAAATCAGAACCAGCAGCAGGGCCAATATCCAAGGCCGGGTAACGGACAAGGCAATAACCAGAATCAAAACCCGCAGCAAGGTCAAAATCCAAGGCCGGGTAACGGGCAAGGTAATAACCAGAACCAGAACCCGCAGCAGGGGCAAAACCCAAGGCAGGGTAATGGACAGGGGAATAACCAGAACCAGAACCCGCAGCAGGGGCAAAACCCGCAACAGGGTCAAAATCCAAGACCTGGTAATGGGCAAGGTAATAATCAAAACCAAAATCCGCAGCAGGGACAAAACCCGCAACAAGGTCAAAATCCAAGGCCAGGTAACGGACAAGGCAATAATCAAAACCAAAATCCGCAGCAGGGCGGTCAAAACCCGCAACAGGGTCAAAACCCTCAGCAGGGCCAGGGTGATCATCGGGGAGGACGTGGCAATGGGCAAAATCAAAACCCAAACCCTCAGCAGGGACAGCCGAACCAAAACCCTCAACAGGGGCAAGGTAATGGTCAGCAACAGCCAAGGCCTCAGCCGGTTCAGCAAAATCCGAACCCACAACAAGGTCAGCAACAGCCAAGGCCTCAGCCGGTTCAGCAACGTCCGATAGCACGCCCCGCAACTCAGCCAAAGCCGCAGGTGCAGCCGGTTAAGAAACCGGAGCCTGTAAAGCAGGACGAACCAAACAAGCCCAACGTACAGTAGTTAATAAGGAAAGGCGCCGGTATCACCAGCGCCTTTCCTGTTAAAATAATTTAAGTTTTTTTGCTTTCGCCTTTCAGCTTTAACCTTTCGCCTTTCAGCTAATTCACATCCTGTGGTTATCGGCTCTCCATTCCCTGATGTCCTTTTTAATTTCGGCAGGCGAAAGATTTTCCTTTGCCGCCCGGTCGGCAAGAACAACAAACTCCTTATCGGGTGCAAAGCGCAGGGCGATAACCTGGGCCATGGTAACCCGGCTATCAAGTGGCTTATTAGTTAAGATATAATGCCTCAGGTTTTCCTCGGCACGGATAGCCCTGTCTTGTGCCCTTAACGGGAACTGGCGCAAATAAACTACACTGATGAATCCGCAGATAAACAAAAGTGCTATCAGTATAGAGTTCAACATGTCGTAATGTGCCGCCCATTGCAGGTAAACGTTTACAAGTGATGTAATGGCACCTATAGATAAAAGCGGAACCAGTATGTAGTGATATCCATTAACGTATTGCTTGTGATGGGCATTGTTTTGCTGTAACATGGCGGTTTTTTTTTGAGCCAAGATAATACTATTTGATTTATTGAAACCGACTAAAAATGACTTTTTAATGTTGAGTAAAAGAACAATTAACCGCAATTTGCGTTAATATTTTTCACTAAAACGCAATCAAACATGAATAACTCATTGATTACATCCGAAAAAACATTGACGATTGGTGGCGACCTAACCATTAACAGAATGGGCTACGGCGCTATGCGTATCACGGGCAAGGGCATTTGGGGCCCACCGAAGGACGAGGCGGAAGCTATAAATGTATTACAGCGTGCTGTTGAGCTTGGTGTAAATTTTATTGATACTGCTGATAGCTATGGCCCGCATATATCAGAGGAGTTAATCGCGCAGGCGCTTTATCCTTATCCCGCCGACCTTGTGATTGCTACCAAAGGTGGCTTGCTTCGCACTGGGCCTGATGTGTGGCCGATAAATGCAAAGCCTGATTATTTGAAAAAGGCGCTGGAGGGTAGTTTGAAACGGCTGAAGCTGGATCAAATTGACCTGTACCAGCTACACCGTATAGATCCTATAGTTCCGGCAGAGCAAAGCTTTGAGTTTTTGCAGCAAGCACAGGAGGAGGGATTGATAAAACACATTGGCCTGTCGGAAGTTGATGTCGATGTTATTAAAAAGGCCCAGGAGTTTTTTGAAGTAGTATCTGTTCAAAATATGTACAGCGTTGATAACCGCAAATGGGAGTCAGTGCTTCAATACTGTAAAGCACACCAGATTGCGTTTATTCCATGGTTCCCACTTAATGCAGGTAATGTTGCCAGCCAGGATAAACTGAAGCAAATTGCCGACAAGCACAACGCCACTGTTCACCAGGTTGCGCTGAGCTGGCTGCTTAACCATTCAGATAATATCTTGCTGATTCCGGGTACTTCAAGTGTTAAGCACCTGGAGGAGAATCTAAATGCTGTTTCCCTTGAGCTTACTGAAGAAGATATCCAGGAATTGAACAGTATCAACCCGCAATAAAATTTCGCCAAAAACTTACGGTGCCTTTTAACTCCGTAAGTTTTTAATCTCAATAATTGCAAATAAATTACCTTTGTATTTATTATTTTAATCACAAAGAAACAAATTCATGATTTACTTGTTCGCCAATACACAATACCCTTTAGTAAAATAAGTAAATTATGAAAAATTTTAAGTACTACTTTGTGATATTGTTGCTGGCAGCAGCAGTATCTTGTAAAAAAAATGACAGCTCGTCGGTAAACATCAAAGGAAATGTTTCTAACGATGAAGCAGCTGATATGGTGGCCGCTTCGGTATCAACAAATTTAAATGGTGTGGCCGGCGTTTCGGGCGATGTTACTGTTAGCGCGCAGGCTTTCGTTGGGTTGCATTTGCCTTGTGGAACCTCTAAGTCCGATAGTGTTTCACGGCAATCCACTGGTACAAACGTAAGCTATAGCTACAAGTTAAAATACAGCTATATGCTTAATTGCAATAGCGATAATCAACCGGATAATCTTGTGTCAAATCTTGCCTATAGCGGTACATATAGCGGCCCGCACATTTCATCAAGCAATTCTGGTAGTTCCGCTTTTATAGTTGGTGGCCTTAGCCCGTCGGCAACTGCTTATGTGATCAATGGCGAATACAAACGCGATGGCTCATTTAAATCAAAAGTCGACACTACAAATGCAGGCAGCAGCAGTATTGATATTGCTGTAAAATCACTCACTTTATCAAAGCCTGACCGCAAAATAGCAAGCGGCTCTGCAACTTTTACCATCACCGGCAATGTTCCTAAAAAGGGTAACTTTAATTATAATGGTTCAATTGTATTTAATGGCGATGGCACGGCAAATTTAACAGTTAACGGAACTGTTTATGTAGTGGTGCTTGCCACAGGCGAAAAGAGTAAGAAATAACCAGGTTAAATCGAATTGTAGAATAGCCGGCAAATTTAATTTAAGCCGGCTATTTTTTGCTGTTTAAATTATGCTACTGTGGCTACCTTAAACGGTTTTACATCAACAGATTCCCAAACGCCTTGTGTAATATAGGGTTCGTTTTGTTTCCAGCTCTCGAGTTCCTCGTCTGTTTCAAATTGCAATACCATTACGGAGCCTATCATTTTGCCTTCGTCGTTCAGCATGGCTCCGCCTAAAATAAAATTGCCGTTCTTTTTAAGCGCTGAGGCTCCGTCCAGATGATGTGGCCGAACATTCATGCGGCGTGATAAGCCATTGGCATCAGTATGGTCGTATGCGGTAATAAGATATTGATTCATGATGTATTTATTAGTGCGGCAATTTAAGTTTATGGATTCAAATCAACGAATTTTTGATGTATTGGAAAAATAAAATAAATTAATAACTGTTAATGTTACATTTTTTACAATATTTGTTTTTTAACCAATTGTTGATACTAAATGAAGGATTTTCTTACACAGGAATTTACTAAGATATTTAATAAAAATCCTGAAAACACCTATTTTTCACCCGGGCGCGTTAACCTGATTGGTGAGCATATTGATTACAATGGAGGGCTGGTAATGCCTTGCGCTGTTACATTCGGAACCTATTTGCTGGTGTCGCCCAATAACGATGGCCTGTTCAGGTTCAGGAGTATGAATTTTGAAGAAAAACTGGACATCCCCGTACAGGACAACTACACAAAAACAGAAGAATACTGGTTCAACTATCCGTTGGGTATTATAGAGTATTTTTTAAAGGATGGCCACCCGGTATTGGGGATGGACCTGCTTTTTTATGGCAATATTCCTATAAGCTCGGGTTTATCTTCCTCGGCATCTATTGAGGTGGTAACTGCATTTGCCCTAAATGATCAGCTAAACAGCGGTTATTCAAAACTTGATTTGGTAAAACTTTCACAGTCTGTTGAGAATAATTTTATTGGCGTTAACTGCGGTATTATGGATCAGTTTGCCGTTGCCTTTGGCGAAAAGAATAAAGCACTGATGTTGAACTGTGATACACTGGATTACAAGGCTGTCGACAGTAACCTTGGAGAGCATATTTTAGCAATAATAAATACCAATAAGCCGCGCAAGCTGGCCGAATCAAAATATAATGAACGGGTGCAGGAATGCCAGGCGGCGTTAAAAGCCCTGCAGCAGGAGTTGGAGATTAATAATCTTTGTGATATTGATACTGCTACCTTTAATAAGTACAGTCATCTAATTACTGACGCTACAATATACAAACGTGCCAAACACGTTATTGAGGAAAACGACCGTGTTAAACTGGCCGCAGTGGCACTGAGCAATAATAATTTAGCCGAGTTTGGCAGGCTGATGTACGCTTCGCATGATTCATTGCGCGACCTTTACGAGGTGAGCGGCAAGGAACTCGATACCATTGCCGAATACAGTAAAACCGATGCCAACGTAGCAGGCGCCCGTATGACCGGTGCTGGTTTTGGCGGCTGTGGAATAGCGCTGGTTAAGGAAAGCGCATTTGAAGAATTTCGAGAAAATATGATCGCTTATTATACCAATAAAATAGGTTACGCGCCATCAGTGTACAGCTCACTTATTGGCGATGGAGTGGGGGAACTGCAGTTAGTTGATTAGAGACTGGTTAACTAGAGATTAGTTGCCAAATTGGAAAAGGTCAAACTATCCAGACATCGGCAGTTATTTTGTTAAATTTGCATTTTTTCCACCCCTAAAGAATAATCTCTAATTAACCAATCTCTAATCTCTAGCACCACATGAAGAAACTAAAGCTTGACGAACTAAACCGGGCTTCGATTGCCGAATTTAAGGCGATGGAGAAGTTCCCGGTGGCGGTGGTACTGGATAATGTGCGGAGCATGCATAACATAGGCTCCATATTCCGTACGGCGGATGGATTTGCGGTTGAGCTGGTTTGCCTTTGCGGAATAACGGCCTGCCCGCCGCACCGCGAAATTGAAAAAACTGCCTTAGGCGCCACTCAATCCATTAACTGGAAATATTTTGAGACACCATTACAGGCAGTTGAACAGTTGCGCAGCGAGGGCTATGCCATTATAGCCATTGAGCAGGCGCAAAACAGCATCATGCTGAATGATTTTACGCCCGCCGAAGATGTGAAATATGCATTGATCTTCGGAAATGAAGTAAATGGTATTAGCGAGGAAGTGATGGCAAATATTGATGCCTGTATCGAGATCCCTCAATTCGGCACGAAGCATTCCTTTAATATAGTAGTATCAGCCGGGATTGTGCTTTGGGATTTTTTTTCGAAGACGGTTGGTTAGTTCATGGTTAATAGCCGAACCGTAGAAAAGGAAATGGTTCATAATTCACCGCCAAATTCCGGCTATGAACTATGAACCATCAACTATGAACTTCTTACAAATGTATCACCTCGCCATACGCAGCAGCGGCGGCTTCCATAATTGCCTCGCTCATGGTAGGGTGTGGATGTACTGATTTTATGATCTCATGACCAGTTGCTTCCAGCTTGCGGGCCGTAACAACTTCGGCAAGCATTTCGGTAACGTTATGACCAATCATGTGTGCGCCTAAAAATTCACCGTATTTGGCATCGAATATCAGTTTAACAAAACCTTCCTTAGCTCCCGCGGCACTTGCTTTACCTGACGCTGAGAATGGGAACTTGCCTATTTTTAATTCGTAACCTGCCGCAATTGCAGCTTTTTCGGTATAACCAACCGAGGCAACTTCTGGTGAACAATAAGTACAGCCTGGAATATTATTATAATCAAGCGGATGCGGGTTTTGGCCTGCAATCTTCTCAACGCAAATAATACCTTCTGCTGATGCTACGTGAGCAAGCGCCTGGCCTTTAACAATATCACCAATGGCATAAACGCCTTCAATATTGGTTTTGTAAAAATCGTCAACAACAACCTTACCGCGATCAGTTTGCACCCCGTTTTCCTCAAGGCCTAAACCTTCAAGGTTGGTAGAGATGCCAACTGCTGATAAAACTATTTCAGCTTCAAGTGTTTCAACACCGGTAGCAGTTTTAACCTGCACCTTGCAAATATCGCCGCTGCTATCAACCGACTCTACGTTTGAGCTGGTCATGATGTTAATGCCTTGCTTTTTAAGCGTGCGGGCCAGTTGTTTTGAAACTTCTTCGTCCTCAAGCGGTACGATGTTATCCAAAAATTCAACTACGGTAACTTTGGTACCAATTGCGTTGTATACGTATGCAAACTCAATGCCTATAGCGCCGGAACCAACTACTATCATTGATGCCGGTTTTTTAGGCAGCACCATGGCCTGGCGGTACCCTATTACCTTTACGCCATCTTGTTTTAGGTTTGGCAATTCGCGCGAGCGGCCACCTGTTGCCAGTATGATATGCTTTGCAGTAATGTCAGAAGTTTCGCCACCGGCGTTGGTTACAGTAACCACACCCTTGCTTTTCAGCTTGCCGGTGCCCATTACTACATCAATCTTGTTTTTTTTCATTAAAAACTGAACACCTTTGCTCATGCCATCAGCAACACCGCGGCTTCTCTTGATCATCGCATCAAAATCAACCTCACTTTCGCCAACCTTTATGCCATATTCTGCAGCATGATTAATATATTCAAACACTTCGGCGCTTTTAATTAATGCCTTGGTTGGGATACATCCCCAATTCAGGCAAACGCCGCCCAGTGATTCCTTTTCAATTATCGCAGTTTTTAAACCCAACTGCGAAGCGCGAATAGCGGCTACATAACCACCCGGACCAGAACCTATAACAATTAAATCGTAGTTCATATTTTGATTATAATGTTTTATAAATGACCTTTTGTATTACTGTTTTTGAGAATAGAAATGTCTATGCCTTGCCTTTTAACGGGAATAAAACCTTTTATGTTCAGTACCGGCGCAGCTGCTCATAGCCATTAAATTTGATGCCAAAGCTAAAGAAAAGCAGCGAAATGCTAAAATCAGCTTATCATTTCAAAATCATATCATAAATCTCTGTAATAATGGCATATTTTCTCATTTGCCTAATACATAATATTTTATCAAATTTCCATCTATTGTACCATATTATTGTAATTTTTTATGGTATTATGATTAAATACCTGTCGTATGTTTATAAATGTTAACGATTTGTTAATATTGGGAATAGCCTTAATCCTTACTTTTGTAACAAAAATGATAATTAACCCAAATTTTAATTAAAGCAAAACTGTATGAGGAAGTTTTTACTTTTATTTTTCTCCATTTTATCCCTAAACCTCGCCCACGGGCAGGTTACAACAACAAGTAGTATCTCGGGTACTGTTGTTGACGAAAAAGGCCAAACTTTACCGGGCGTAACAATTGTTGCTACGCATACGCCTACCGGAACTGTTTATACCACTGTTACCCGGGCCGACGGTAAATATAACCTCGCTAACTTACGTATTGGTGGGCCGTATACCATCAAATTTAGCTTCGTTGGTTACAACGCATCTACCGAAGATAACATTAACCTAACATTGGGCCAGGATTTTAAGCTTGGAATAAAGCTTGATCCAAGCAGCACTTTACTTAAAGAAGTTAAAGTGAGCAGCGGACAAAACAAGGTTATTAACAATTCAAGAACAGGGTCACAGGAAATTGTGACCCGCTCACAAATTGACCGCTTACCAACCATAAACCGTTCAATTTACGATTATACCAAACTTACCCCTTCTGCAAACGGAAGGTCGTTTGGTGGTCGTAATGATTCATTTAACAACCTTACTGTTGATGGTGCGTTATTTAACAACTCATTCGGTTTATCAAGCACTTTAGGTGGTCAAACCAACTCTCAACCAATTTCATTGGATGCGATTGAGCAGATCCAGGTTGCCGTTTCACCGTTTGACGTTACTTTAGGTCGTTTTGCAGGTACAGGTATTAACACAGTTACCAAATCGGGTACTAACCAGTTTAAGGGAAGTGTTTATTTGTATAAACGTACTACCGGCTTACAGGGAACACATGTAGGAAATGGTATAGACGTTGCCAAATCACCAATTGATTACAATCAACGTGGGATTAGCTTAGGCGGACCGCTTATTAAAAATAAATTATTCTTATTCGTTTCTGGTGAACAGGAAAGAGAAAAAGACCCTGCATCTAACTACACAGCCCTGCGCTCAGGCCAAACTGCCGGTGGTACAGTATCACAGGCGGGTTATGGTGCGCTTGATTCATTGCGCACGTTCCTGAAAACAAAATACGGTTATGATCCCGGCGCATTTGAAAATTTTCAACTACGTACACAGTCTGACAAAATAACAGCAAGATTGGATTGGAATATTGACGATAAAAACACTTTGTCTGTTAAATATTTCTACTTAAAGTCGTTACGCGATGTTGCGCCAAGTAACTCTGGTTCACCAACCGGTGGCCGTCAGCCAAGTGCATTTACATTGCCGTTCTTCTCTTCATTTTATACCATCAACAACGACTTTAACATTGGTATAGCAGAGTTAAACACCCGCTTCAGCAGCACAATTGCAAATAAACTGACTGTGGGTTACCAGGCACTGCGCGATTTCCGTCAATCACCGGGCGGTGGTGCGTTCCCATTGGTTGATATTCAAAATGGTTCATCTACCGCCAAGGACCTTACTGCTTTTGGTTATGAGCCGTTTACTGCCTTTAACGTATTGAATACCGACATCTACCAGCTTTCGGATAACGTTACTATTTACAAAGGTAACCATGAAATCAACGTTGGTACTTCAAACGAGATCGATAAATTCAAAAACGGTTTTGCACCTAACTACAATGGCGCTTACGTTTTTTCGAGTTTGAGCGACTTCTATGCTTCTGCAAACAGTGGAACTGCTTTTGCAAATCAATACTCATTCCGTTACGCGGCAACTCCAGATGGATCATTCCCATATGCTAAGATCAATGCCAGCACAATAGGCCTGTTTGTACAGGACAAATGGCAGGTAACCGATCGCTTCAAATTAACTTACGGCATCCGTGCTGATTTACCAATTTACAGCGTTAATTCGCAGCAAAACACAAATGTTGCAGCATTGACTTTTAGAGACGGTGTTCAGCTTGACGTGTCAAAATTCCCTAAAACAAGGATCCAGCTTTCTCCACGCGTGGGCTTTAACTGGGATGTGAACGGCGATGCAACAACCCAGGTTCGCGGTGGTTTAGGGATCTTTACAGGCCCAACTCCTTATGTTTGGGTTTCTAACCAGGCAAGTAACAACGGCGTTCAATTTGGTTCGTATACTATCCAGCCAGGAAAAGCGGGAGTTTCTACAACTGATCCACGTTTAGTATTTAACCCTAACCCTGATGCTAACAGGCCACCACTTGGTTCAGCAACTGCTACTTCTCAATACAATTTGGCCGTAGTTGACAGAAACTTCAAAAACCCTAAAAACTTCCGCGGTGATATTGCAGTGGATCAAAAATTACCATGGGGCATTGTGGGTACCCTTGAATTTATGTACTCAAAAGATATTAACGCAGTTTATCAGCAAAACGTAGCTTTACCTTCAACAGGTAAAGCGCTTGTTGGGCCTGATAACAGGTTAGTTTACAGTGCATCAACTTTGTTTCCGGCAGTTCTTGATCCGGTAACGAAGAAAAATTTAAATACTCCTTCTAATCCAAATATCTCCGATGCTGAATTAATGACCAACACCAGCAAAGGTTACACTTATAATGCAACCATTGAATTACAGAAAAGCCTGAAGGAACTTAATTTTACGTTAGCTTATACCCATAGCGATTCACGTTCAGTTAATGATGGCGGTTCTGTTGCCCAGTCAATCTGGAGCGGCCGTCCTGTTTCCGGCGATCCAAATGCCAACGAAACCGGGTATTCAAACTTCTACTTACCTAACCGTATCATTGCATCGGTTTCTTATCGTAAAGCTTATGGTAAAAACTTTGCAACATCTGTAGGTTTAACATACGAAGGCGCAAATAACGGTGTGGCATCTTATACCTATTCAGGCGATTTAAATAATGATGGTGTAAAAGGTAACGACCTGATTTATATTCCGAGAACTCAAAGCGATATTGTTCTGATCCCTAACGTGATCCCTAACGGACCAGTAGATACCCGTACCCCTGCGCAATTATGGAATCAATTAAATGCCTATATCGACCAGGATCCATACTTAAGTAAACACCGCGGACAATATGCGCAACGTAATGGTTTATTATTGCCGTTCTTTAACCAGATAAACTTAAATATTACGCAGGATATCTTTGTAACTACAGGTAAAGTAAAAAACACTTTGCAGATTGAGTTCAACATGATCAACCTTGGAAACTTTATCAACAGGAACTGGGGTAATTATAAATTTGTAAATAGCCCGCAATTTCTTTCATTCCAAAAAATTGCACCTGCCGGAGATCCTAACGCAGGGAAACCGGAATTTTCATTCCCTTATCTCAATGCAACAACAAGCACTCCGCTTACCCAAACATTTGGTGAAGGCACTTCAATTGCCTCACGCTGGCAAGCACAGTTTGGGTTAAGGTATATATTTAACTAATAGAAATATAAATGCTTTTAAAGAGGCCTAGCAATTGCTGGGCCTCTTTTTTTGTCCCATTTTTTTCATTTTATCATGTAATTATAAGTAATGCTGATAAAAATTTATAATCAGTACAAATTTCTTGCTATTACTGAAAACTATAATTATTATTGATACGATGATCGCAAAGCGCATTTTGGTGCAAAATAAAGATGTCAGCGAAACAGATTTAGTACTAAAAGCAATAGATAGGGGGGCGCTTTTGATTTTTTGATTCTATCATTAGCTCTGTGTTTGGCTGATCATTTTGATCGATAGCATCCTTTAAAGGGTTAATGAACTATGGGTATTGCGTTCTTAAACATGCTAATGTTTTTGTTACAATACACTACCATTTGTTAATATGTAATTAACCTGAGCGCAATATTTAAGGTTCAATTTTGGATCGGATTTACGAGTATACGCTTCTACGTTCTTAAAGCAGGGTCCATTACCGCAATTTATATCACAATATAATGAGCATTATAAAAGAGATATTTACTCCATTTAATAATTTAGCTGAATTACCGGATGAGGTTGATTTGAATTCTCTTTTTAAAGAATTTTATGACCGTCTGGTGTATTTTTCGGTTCAGTTTGTTAAGGATAAAGATCAGGCGCAGGATATTGTTCAGGACTCATTTATTAAGTATTGGAATCAGCGTGAAATGGTAACGCCAAACAAAATTGCCATCAAAAACTTCCTGTACAGTACCGTTCGCAACGCCAGCCTTAACGTAATCCGGCATGAAAAAGTTAGAGAAGGCTATGTACAGGAACAGGGCGGCGCTGAACCTGAAGAACCACCGGTAATTGAGGCTATTATTGCCGCAGAGGTAATGTCCAAAATTCATGCCGCTGTCCAATCATTACCAGAAAGCCATCGCCAGATCTCGGTTATGGGATATTTTGATGGTAAAAAGAATAATGAAATTGCTGATGAATTAAATATGTCTGTCAACACTGTAAAAAAACAAAAACAAAGAGCACTGCAGCTACTAAGAATGAAACTTGAACCTGAAATGTTTGTATTGTTTTTTATACTGCTGGTGGAAGTTTTTAAGTAAGCGATAGTTTTTTTGCCGCGCATTACTAAATTCAAAAAAAGTTTCATCTACTTTATCCTGTTTGAATTGTCAGGTGTCTTAATACCCGAAAAGACACCATGAATAATTACCAGCCTTATTTTAATCTTGCGGAGCTAATCGCAAAATATTTGCGGGATGAGCTTACCGTCCCTGAACAAAAGGAATTGGAGCTGTGGCTTAACGCAAGCGTTCACAACCAGGAATTATTCAGAAAATTAACTGACGAAACGCGTATTAACCAGCAGTTGGAAGTGTTTTCGGTGGTTGAACAGGATAAAGCCTGGGAAAAGATAGCAGGAGCCACCGGTTTTAAAAAAACGACAATCACTCCCTTTAAATTAAAACAATTATTCGCTTACGCAGCGGCAGTGGTGCTATTGTTAACAGTTGGGGTAGGCCTGAATCGGTATTTTTTTAAAAAAACGACTAATAAACCGCTCGCACTTCATAAACCCGATATTTTACCTGGAACCAATAAAGCTGTTTTGACCTTAGCCAATGGATCAAAAATAGTTTTAAATGATGCGGGAAACGGGAAAATAGCCAGGCAGCAGAATATTGTGATTAACAAGGCGCAAAATGGCGAGTTGATTTATAATATTGATAATTCTCTTAAAGCTGCGCGGCAGCCAAAGGTTGCAGATCTTATTGCTATGAACACCCTCACCACGCCACGAGGCGGGCAGTATGAAGTTGTTTTACCTGATGGTACCAAAGTTTGGTTAAACGCTGCTTCGTCTTTAAAATATCCAACCTCATTTCCGGGTAATGAAAGAAAGGTTGAATTAGCAGGTGAAGCTTATTTTGAAGTTGCTAAAAATGCAGCTAAGCCGTTTTTTGTAAAAACCGCCAATCAAACTGTTGAGGTATTAGGAACTCACTTTAACATTAGCAGTTACAGCGATGAGACTTCTACAAAAACCACGCTTCTGGAGGGCAGTATTAATGTTGCTAATGCTTCTGGTATGTATTTAGTTAAACTTAAACCCGGGCAACAGGCAATCAGTACAATAAAAGGGATCAAGATAAATACAGATGCTGATGTTGAAGAAGCGATGGCATGGAAAAATGGAAAGTTTATGTTCAAAAACACAGATCTTCCAACAATTATGCGGCTTTTATCAAGATGGTATGATGTGGACGTAGAATACCAAGGCACAATTGCCGAGAAGCATTACAGGGGGCGGATTTCACGAAATGTGCCTGTATCACAGGTGTTTGAAATATTAAAAACAAGTGGCGTTAACTTTACAATCATCGGGAGGAAGATTATAGTAAAACCATAAAAAAGGGAATCAGGGTATCCGGCAAGGCCGGTTATCTTAAGGCCAAAAAAGACCGAAAGTGTATCGAGCACTTCCGGCCAAAACGATCGGGCCAATCATAAAAATTATATTGACAATACACTTTTACTAAAAGAACCCAACCAAAAATATGGATTTTTCTACACATTTTCCGCCACCATATGAGGGCCGGAGGATAAACAAAACTACTAAAGCAATAAACAGCTTTTACAAAATAGATCCGGCTACCAAAAGGAAATTTATTATGCGGATAAAACTAATTACGATTATACTGTTTGCGGCATGCCTTCATATTAGTGCAGCAGGTTTTAGTCAAAACGTCACTATTTCTGAAAGAAATGCTAACCTGGAAACAGTATTGAATAAAATTGAGCAACAAAGCGGTTTTGACGTTTTCATGCAAACGGAACTTCTTGCCAGGAGCAACAAGGTTACTATAGATGTTAAAAATATAACCCTTGAAAAGGCGCTTGAAAAAGTTTTTAAAGGGCAGCCATTAACCTATGCAATAGTTGGACATACCATTGTATTAAAGGAAAAAGGTGCTTCAAAAAGCTCATCTGACAAAAACGCAGGTTTAACGATTAACGCAGACCGTGTGGTTACAGGTAAATTGCTGGATGCGCAAACAAAAGAGCCGCTTATTGGAGCTACCATAGCTGTGAAGGACGTGAAACGCGCAACAGTTGCAGCACTTGACGGAACATTTAAGATAAACGTTCCAGAAGGAAGCACTACGTTGGTATTTACTTACATAGGTTATATAACCAAAGAGCTCACTATTACCGGTGCTGATCTCGGCACAATTACAATGGATCCGGTTTCAGCTTCTGTAAAAGAAGTTACCGTTACGGCTAACCCATCTTTAGCCATTGACAGGCATACGCCTATTGCAGCTTCTTCGGTAGGTAAAGTTTACATTGAAGAAAAGGGCGCAGGAGCGGAGTTTCCTGAGTTGTTAAAAGCAGCGCCAGGTGTTATGACCTCAAAAGGCGGCGGCGGCTACGGTGATTCGCGCGTGAATATTCGCGGCTTTAGCAGTAACAACGTTGCGCTTTTAATAAACGGTATCCCGGTTAATGACGTGGAAGCAGGAAAGATCTACTGGAACGATTGGGCGGGCCTGGCAGATGTTACCACATCAATGCAGGTTCAACGCGGTTTAGGCGCTTCAAAAGTAGCTGTACCATCATTAGGCGGTACTATAAACATCACTACAAAAAGCACTGAACTACAGGAAGGTGGAACAATATCCCAATCAATAGGCACGTTCAATAGCTATAAAACAGTATTATCGTATTCAACAGGTTTGACTGATAAAGGATGGTCCACTTCATTCCTGCTTTCAAGGAGCCAGGGTGATGGTTATGCCCCGGGTTTATATTACACAGGATATAGTTATTTTGCTAACATATCAAAGGTGTTAAGCCCAACGCAAACCTTATCGTTCAACTTTATGGGTGCTACGCAAAACCATGGTCAGCGTTATACCTTCAATACAATCGGTACTTACCGGAGCAGTCCGCTGGGTATCAGGTATAACTCTGATTACGGTTACCTTAATGGTCAGCTTTTAAGCGCAGAACAAAACTACTATAACAAACCTTTAGCCTCTTTAAACCACAGTTGGAAAATAGATGAAACATCATCTTTGGCAACTGTAGTTTACGGTTCGTGGGGTACAGGAGCGGCCCGTTACCTGGCTGGTACAAATACTACTTTAACTCCCGGAAATGGTACCGCCAACGTGCCAAGAACAGGTGACATATATTCACCTATTGATTTTAATGCCATCGTTAAATCAAACGTAGCTAACGCAGATGGTTCTTCAAGCAGGTATTTCCAAAATACAGTCAACAATCACCAGCAATATGGCATCCTGAGTGCGTATAAAAAGAAATTAGGTGATATTGACCTTTTGGCCGGTATTGATGGAAGATACTACCGGGGTGAGCATTTTTACCAGATGGATGATCTGTTAGGCGGAAGCTACATTGCAGATATCCGCAACAACAGCGTTACCAGTCCTTCAGGTAATATCAATGATCCTAACGCACATATTGGTGTTGGTGATAAATTTAATAATGACTATACATACCAGGTTGCTTCGGAAGGTGCCTATGTGCAGGCGGAATATAATAAAAACGACCTGTCGGCATTTGTTACTGTTGCGGCAAGTAATACCGGTAACCGCAGGATCGATTATTTTAACTACACAACCGGCAGCCCTGATGCAACCAGCAAATGGGTTAATTTTTTAGGTTACCAGGCCAAGGGTGGTGCCAACTATAATATTGATGCGCACAATAATATATTTGCTAACATAGGCTACATTCAGCGGGCACCACTTGTTGCCAATATTTTTCTTGACAAGGATAACGACCTTAACCCGAATGCAAAACCAGAGAAACTGATGAGCTACGAGTTGGGTTATGGCTTTGTAAGCTCTATGTTCAGTGCCAACGTAAACTTATATCGTTCAACATATAAGGACCGGGCAAAAACAAGCGTTTTGACCGATCAAACCGATAACTCACTTTACACCGTAAATATTTCGGGTATTAACGAAGTTCACCAGGGTGTTGAAGTTGATGCAAAATTTCGCCCGATCAACGCTGTTACTTTAAGCGGTAGCCTGTCGATAGGCGATTTTCATTACACAAGTAATACCGGCCCAACGCAAATAACCAGCGACAAGGGCAAAACTTTAAACCAGGATGCATTATTACTGAAAGGCTTAAAGGTAGGTGAGTTTGGCACCTCAAACACCAGCGCGCAAACAACTGCTGCTTTAGGGCTTGATGTACAAGTGCTTCCAAAAGTTAAGGTTGGAGCAAACTACAATTTCTATGGCCGTTATTACGCCTCATTTGATCCATCGAAAATTACTACAACACAGCAACAACAAAAGGATGGGTCGATTTTGCCTTTCACAAATTATCAGCTTCCAAACTTTTCTACATTGGACCTGAACGTTGTTTACCGCTTTAAATTTGCCGGGCTTGATGCTTCATTTATAGCCAACGTTTACAACGTGTTGAACACCGCTTATGTTGCTGATGCTTTTGAAACCGGCATCCCGGCAAATGCTGCTGCTTACAGTTTCCCTACCCGTATAAGTAATATGGGCGTTTGGTATGGTTCCCCAAGAACATACATGACGACTTTAAAAATTAACTTTTAATCATCTTCTAAAAAAGATATTATGAAAAAAATATTATTCAATTTACTTGGTCTTGCAGCCATAGCCACAGCGATAAGCTCCTGCAAGCCTATGGATAAAACCTATAAAGCGCTTGATGGATTGCCGGGCACGGCAAAAACGCTTACGTATACAGTACAAGCTGCTGATTATATCAATACCAACGTTTATCCGTCAAGTTCGGCTGTTTATAAGGCTAAAGGATTCACTTCCAATGCTGATGCGAACGCTAATGTTCCGGCCCTGCTTAACTTTAAGTTTTTCGATTATCCGGATGGCTCTAATGCCAATATTACCTTTACTCCATTAACCGGTTCAGTAGTACTGGCCGACAGTGTTTTTAAGGATGTATCATACACCCTTACCAATGATGACTATTTGCTATTACCCGGGAATAAATATGCCGATTTTAGCATTGCGCAGGTATTAAGCTGGTTGCCTTATAAATACCCTACCCCGGCTAATAATCAGTTGCAAGTATTATCATGGACGTTTTATCCAACTATTAACACAACCCCAGCTGTTTACCCCGGTCTCTATGTATCTACAACAGCCGGCGTAACTACAGCAACGGGCTCATTTTTGTATGTTAACGGTGCGTGGACAAATATTTATCAGGTTACTCCAACTCAATATTCTTCTGTTGGCCGTGGTCAGTATAATCAATTTACCACAGCAGATGACGCGGCATTGATCTCTTATTTTAATACTTTTTTGAAAAATGACCCGTACATCGCAGGGAATTCAAAAGCCGGGTCTGTTCAATATATAAGCTTCAATTATTATGTAGCTAAATCTGGTTCAGGCGCTACCGCTAAACCCGCAGTTACCTCGCAAAGGGTTATACAATTAACTTTTGATGGAACCAACTGGTCACGCACTTCTGCCGCTACTACGCTTACTTTTGTTAAAAGCAAAGGCACCTGGATCCCAGATCCGACCGTATATTATATCACAAAAGCAAGTGATTATGCGCTTATAGGTAATTCAACTATAGGCACTGCAGATGGGCGTTCTAACTACGCACAATATGGCGACTTTAACATCCAGCAAGGCAGTCAGTATTTCTGGACCGAAGCTGATATAGAAAGTGCTTTAGTGTTAATGTTGAAAACGGATTTTCCGAATGCTACCGTAGGCATACCATATAAAATCACATACTTGATTTATACAGGGGCGACAACAAGCACTACACTTACATTCAAGTTTGATGGTACTAACTGGACTAAACAATAAATATAGTTAGTTATAAAAAATAAAGACCCGGTCTTATTGTGGCCGTTGCGCAACTAAGACGAGGTTTTCAAATAACCCAATCGAACACTGTTTGATTGGGTTATTTTTTTACATAAGCATTTGATATTTAGCGCTTTGTTTGTATATTGAGGACATGCAAGGCAAAAAGGATTATCAGGAAAAGCTCTTTATCCGGTTTCAGCTTTCGGACTATGTTCCGGCTGATAATTTCTACAGACGGTTGAAAAGCATACTTGATCTCAACTTTGTTTATGATACGACAGCCAAATATTATGGCACGGAGGGTCAAAAGAGTATCGATCCGGTTGTGTTTTTCAAACTGATGCTGGTTGGTTACTTAGAGAACCTGAATAGCGACAGGCGCATAGTCGCCACCTCCCGTATGCGTATGGATATTCTTTATTTTATCGGCTACGATCTAGATGAAGAACTTCCCTGGCATTCAACATTAAGCCGTACGCGCCAGCTTTATGGAGAGGAAGAGTTTACAGCCATCTTTAAACAAGTGCTGAAAAAGTGTATTGACAAAGGTTTGGTAGCTGGTAAAAGACAGGCTATCGATAGTGTATTTGTCAAAGCCAACGCCGCTATGTCAAGTTTGGTTGAACGGGAGATCATGGATGACGCAGCAACATACGGCAAGCAACTGGACGATCATAATGACGAAGTCCCAGACCAGGGTACAACAGATGATAACACCAAGCCTAAGGCAAGAAAGAACGCAAAGGTCGACAAAAAAGCGAACAGCAAGCGTTACAGCCCATCAGACCCCGATGCCCGCCTGTCAGTAAAACCCGGAAAAACAACCAGGCTGAATTACTCCGCCCACGTGAGCGTAGATACCCAAAACCATGTTATTACGCACATTCAGGCCTTTCATGCAGATAAAGGCGATGCGCCATGCCTTCCTGATATCCTCACCCATGTCGCTGGTAACCTTAAAGATAATGGCTTAAAGATAGAAGAAGTGCTCGCAGATACCGGTTATAGTGGTGAAGCGGCGCTCCTGTTTTTAGCGGATCATAACATTAAAGGTTATATACCTAACCGATCAGGGTGCCAAAGCAGGGAGAGCCGTCAGGGCTTTAGTTATGAAAAGCAGCATGACCGGTATATTTGCCCTGAAGGCAAATACCTTACTTTTCATAATTTCAAAAAAGCAGGGAACGCAAACACACATAAGATCTACCGCACCAGTGTTAAAGATTGCAGGGACTGCCCCTTTAAAGGGACCTGCGTTAACCCCCAGGGATTTAAAGTATTCAAAGATTCGGTAGCCAAAGACCTTTATATAGAAATGCAGGAACGCATGCAAACCGGGCAGGGAAGAAGGGCCAGAAGGCTGAGACAAAGTACCGTAGAACCTGTATTGGGTGCGTTGGTCAATTTTACAAGTATGAGCCAGGTAAATACGAAGGGTATCAGGCTGGCAAATAAATGTATGATCATGGCCGCTGTTGCCTACAACCTGAAAAAGCTCGTTAATGGCATACCAACAAAGATCAGAAAGAGAATAAGGAAACACCCAGGTAACCGTTTTGACGGCTTTAAGGATACATTATTGGCCTGCTTCGCAAAGCTAGAAACCCTAATAAGCATCTTCCAAAGTAATTTGTAAAGCAAATGGCTGAATAACCATTTGCTTTGCAAATTAAATTATTCAGCCATTTAAAGCCCTGTTGCGCAACGGCCACTTATTGACCGGGTCTTTATTTTTTATAAGGATTTTTTAAAGATCAGTTATAAACAAACTCCCCAAATTCCGACCGGATTGTCACCTGTTTTTGATTAGCCGCCTCAACACGACCGATGATCTGCCCATCAACACCGAAGCTTTTGGAAATAGCGATTAAGTCAGCCGCAATTGCTTCCGGAACATACAGCTCCATCCTGTGGCCCATGTTAAATACCTTGTACATTTCCTGCCAGCTGGTTTTTGATTCCTGCTGAATCAAATTAAACAGGGGCGGAACCGGGAACATGTTATCTTTTATTATATGCAGGTTATCTATAAAGTGAAGCACCTTGGTTTGTGCGCCGCCGCTGCAATGTACCATGCCGTGTACGCTATCGCGATAGCCATCCAATATTTTTTTAATGATAGGGGCGTAGGTGCGCGTTGCGGACAATACTAATTTACCGGCGGTAACTGTTTGCCCATCGCCAATCTCAATGGCATCGGTTAAGTTTTTGCTGCCAGAGAATATTAATTCATAAGGAATAGCTGCATCGTAGCTTTCCGGGTACTTATCAGCAATGGTTTTATTAAATACATCATGACGGGCAGATGTAAGCCCATTAGAACCCATACCACCATTATATTCCTTTTCGTAAGTAGCTTGACCAAACGAAGCAAGACCAACAATCACATCACCTGGCTGAATGCGGTGATTGGAGATTACGTCGGTTTGTTTCATCCGGCAGGTAACAGTAGAGTCTACAATGATGGTGCGCACCAGGTCGCCAACGTCAGCTGTTTCACCACCGGTTGAGTAAATGCCTATGCCCGCCTGCCTTAATTCAGCAAGAATTTCTTCCGTTCCGTTTATTATGGCTGCAATAACCTCGCCCGGGATCAGGTTTTTGTTCCTGCCGATGGTGGATGACAGCAGGATATTATCAGTTGCGCCAACGCAAAGCAGGTCATCAAGGTTCATGATGATTGCGTCCTGTGCAATGCCGCGCCAAACTGAAATATCGCCGGTCTCCTTCCAATAGGTGTAGGCTAATGACGATTTGGTGCCTGCGCCATCTGCATGCATAATGTTGCAATAAAGCGGGTCGTTGGTTAAAATATCAGGTACTATTTTACAAAAGGCCTTAGGGAAAATTCCCTTGTCGATATTTTTAATAGCATTGTGGACGTCGTCTTTAGAAGCTGATACGCCTCTTTGATCATACCGTTGCGAAGAATTCATGCGACAAATATAAAAGTTAAAAACACCAATGACACGAATTTAATCGAATTACATGAATCTGATAAGACTGAAGTTGAGGTTTCCTTTGAATTTCTTTAAATAAAATTCGTGTAATTCGATTCAATATATAATAATTAACGCTTGTTCAATACCTTTGCACAATTGTCGACATTCATCTCCGTTATATCCTGTCGACTGTATTTACCCCGCTGCTCATGAAAATAATCTCCTGGCTCAGGCTTCAATTAAAAAGATCATTTGATAGAATTCGCAACGAAAACCTAAAAAAGAATGCCCTGCAGGCCATTCCATTCTGGATCGCTTCTATAATTACCGGGCTTGCAGCTGTGTTATATACCAAGCTTTTTGTAGCTGCCGAGGATGTTACCACTTTTATTTTTAACCACCATGCCTGGATGCTGTTCATTGTATCGCCGGTATGTTTTGTTTTGGCCTGGTGGCTGGTGCAACGCTTTTCGCCCTACGCGCGGGGCAGCGGCATTCCGCAGGTTATGGCTGCCATCCAGATCTCATCGCCCAAAACAACCAAAGTGATCGATAAGCTTTTGGGCCTCCGCATTATAGTTGTAAAGGTAGCATCAAGCCTGGTTATGGCTGTTGGCGGGGGAGCGATAGGTAGAGAAGGGCCGACTATTCAAATCGCAACATCGGTATATAAAATTGTTTACCAGTTGTTGCCAAAGTGGTGGCCAAAAATCGCAAAGAAAAATATGATGGTCACCGGTGCTGCAGCAGGCTTGGCGGCTGCATTTAATACACCGCTCGGCGGGATCGTATTTGCCATAGAGGAACTGACAAAAACACATTTCAGCTATTATAAAACGGCGATTTTTTCGTCGGTTATTATTGCAGGGTTATCGGCCCAGGCGCTGCTCGGCCCGTATTTATATCTGGGTTATCCAAAGGTAGACAAACTGTCGGGATATATATTTTTCGGAGTAGCGCTGGTTGCTGTTATTTCGGGCTTGTGCGGCAGCGGTATGTCAAAGCTTGTGCTGTTCATTTTTAAATTCAAGTCGAGGTTTAAATTTACATGGCACCATATTATATACGTAGTAGTTTGCGCGCTTATTTTGGTGACGCTGGCATTTGTAGTTAATAAAGAAATTTTGGGATCCGGTAAGGATATTATGGAGAAAACCCTGTTCACGTCAAATAAGTATGTGTCATGGTATACACCATTATTAAGGATAGTCGGAACATTGGTATCATTTACCACAGGTGCTGCCGGAGGCATTTTTGCGCCTGCTCTTGGCGCAGGGGCAAGTGTAGGATCGTTGGTTGCAAGCTGGTTTAATTTGTCTGATACAAATGCCAATATGCTTATTTTAGCGGGAATGGTGGGGTTTTTAACAGGGGTTACCCGGTCGCCGTTTACTTCGGTAATATTAGTGTTGGAAATGACCGACCGGCACAACGTAATCTTTCACCTCATCCTGGCCGGCATGATTGCCAGTTTGGTTTCTATTTTGATCGATAAGCACTCGCTGTATGACCACCTCAAAGTTCAATATATAAAGGAACTGAATACCGTGGAGGAAACTGAGCTTACTGAGCAGGTGGACAATCAATTAAACACGAATTCCACGAATTGATTCTAATATTTTCAAATCAACTTCGTGGAATTCGCGTTTGTTCTTGAATATTAGCGTCTGTTTACTTAATAAACAACAACTCCCTAAATTTAGGCAGTGGCCATATCGAATCATCAACCAGTTGCTCCAACTTGTCAACATGATAGCGGATAGGCTGGAAGAATGGTTTTACCTTTTCATCATATTCAATAGCTCTATCGCGGATGTCGTCAATTAAATTGGCCTTTTTACGGGCATTAACCATTTCGCCTATGTTTGTCTTGATAGCATTTACATGTGTTGCTATTTGGGTGATAATATCGAGCTGGGCCTCATAAGTTTCCTTGCTCAGGCCAATATCTTTTAAGCCTTTAACATTCTCAATCAAATTGCTTTGATAAGCCAGCGCCGATGGAATGATCACATTAATACCCAGTTCCCCAATAACCCTGGCTTCTATCTGTAGTTTTTTGAAAAAACTTTCCAGCAAAATTTCATGGCGGGCATGTGCCTCACGCTTGGTAAACACGCCGGTATCGGCAAATAGAAAGTCGGTTTTGTCCGACAGCATGGCATCAAGCGCTTTTGGAGTAGTTTTGATATTGGCTAAACCACGGTCTGCAGCTTCCTTTTCCCATTCCGCGCTATAACCATTGCCTTCGAAACGAATATTTTTCGACTCCTTGATATATCTTTTAATGATCATCAGCAGCGCAACGTCCTTCTTCTCACCTTTTTTGATCAGTTTGTCGACATCATATTTGAATTTTTTTAGCTGATCGGCGACTATCAGGTTCAATATGGTCATTGGGCTTGCCGAATTCGCAGATGAGCCAACGGCACGTAACTCAAACTTATTTCCGGTGAAGGCAAATGGCGAGGTGCGGTTACGGTCGGTGTTATCCTTCAAGATCTGCGGGATCTTTGGAATTCCCTGCCATAGCAAAGCATCTTCCTTTATTTTTTTGCTGATGCGTGATGTTTCTATCTCGTCCAGCACATCACTTAGCTGGGTGCCTAAAAAAATTGATATAATGGCCGGCGGTGCTTCATTTGCCCCCAGGCGGTGATCGTTGTTAACCGACGCAATCGAAGCTCTTAAAAGATCAGCGTGTTCATATACAGCCCTAATGGTATTTACAAAAAATGTAAGGAACATCAGGTTGTTTTTTGGCGTTTTTCCCGGCGATAACAGGTTCCTGCCAGTGTTGGTGATCATCGACCAGTTATTGTGCTTTCCGGAGCCATTTATGCCCGCGTAAGGCTTCTCATGTAGTAGCACTTTAAAGTTATGTCGTTTTGCAACCCGGTCCATCAGGTCCATTAAAAGCTGATTGTGGTCAATGGCAAGGTTTATTTCCTCATATATGGGCGCACATTCAAATTGTGACGGCGCAACCTCATTGTGTCGCGTTTTTAAAGGGATGCCTAATAATAAGCACTCGGTTTCCATATCCTGCATAAATGCATAAACCCGCTCAGGGATCGATCCAAAATAATGGTCCTCCAGCTGTTGGTTTTTTGCCGACATGTGGCCGAAAAGCGTTCGGCCTGTAAGGTAAAGATCAGGGCGTGCATTAAATAAGGCAATGTCCACCAAAAAGTACTCCTGCTCAATACCCAAGGAAGCGTTTACCTTTTCAATACTTTTATCAAAGTAATGGCACACATCAACTGCAGCCTTATCAAGTACATTCAATGCCTTTAATAAAGGCACTTTATAATCAAGGGCCTCGCCTGTGTATGATACAAACACCGTTGGGATACAAAGTGTACGCGCTATAATAAAGGCAGGGGAGGATGGATCCCATGCAGTGTAGCCGCGGGCCTCAAAGGTATTGCGGATGCCGCCGCTTGGAAAGCTGGAAGCATCGGGCTCCTGTTGCGCCAGTGCATCGCCCGAAAATCGTTCAATAGCGCCACCGTCTTCTGTTGGCTCAAAAAAGGCATCGTGTTTTTCAGCTGTCGAACCTGTTAATGGCTGAAACCAGTGCGTGTAATGTGTTGCACCCTTACCCATTGCCCATGACTTCATGGCTGAGGCTACCTGTTCGGCCATATCGCGGGGAATAGGTTCTCCTTTATCAATCGAGTTAATAATACCCTGGTATGCTTCTGAAGAAAGATACTCCTTCATCTTCTTTTTATCGAAAACATTTGCGCCAAAGAAGTCTGAAATTTTTTGAGCCGGAAATTTAACCTCGGGAACCCCTCTTGTGAGCACAGCCTGCAACGCCTGGAAACGAATATTACCCATGAAATTGATTTTAAATAATGGTTTAGCCCAAAATTAAAATTATACTTTATTATATGTATAGTTTTTAAAATAAATATCTCAAGTGGTATTAATTCTTAAGTTTTTTGCTTTAAAATGCCTGTAAAGTGATTTTTATAGGTGTTTTTGAGCTGTGTAGTCGCTTTTTCATTGAATTTTCATAAAAATGGCATGGAAATAACGATATTATTTACTTTTTTGTTGATTTTTTTAATTATTAGCAATTTTTAAGTTGAATTTATTTTACTCGTTATTGAATGTTTATCAAATGTTTAAAAAACAGGCATATTTTTGAGTAAAATTTATTATATTGATAAAAATATAGATTTTGTCGATAATTTTTTTGCCAAAAATTTGGTTTTGTTAAAATTCATCAATATTTTCATGAAATATTTAAAAAAAACATATGTTTTCTTTAAATTTAATGAAAAAATCGAAAGAAATCGACCTTATTTAAAAGGTAAACCAATAAATCGCTTATTCATCTTAATTATATATCAATCAAACTAAATTAAACTAATCAAACAATGAAAGTAAAACTTACGAAAGTCGACTTCCTTACATCGGTCCGACAACTGACAAAGGAAAAGTGGCAACTTGGTGCAACCATTTTTGCAGGCAAAATGATAGGCCTTGGCCTTATCATACTAGCAATGTTTACACTGCCGGGACTGTTACCAACTAAGGCACATGCTGCTGCCGAGGTGTACACCGCGCACGAAACAACAATGATTAATACAGTTAATACAATATGGACACTGGTAGCTGCCTTTTTGGTATTTGGTATGCAGGCTGGTTTCGTAATGCTTGAGGCTGGTTTTGCCCGCAAAAGAGAAACGGTTAACGTTTTAATGGAGTGCGTTTTTGATACTTGCCTTTGCGGAATTTTATTTTATGCGATTGGTTATGCATTTATGTTTGGTCATGGCAACGGATTTATTGGCTGGGGCGGATTAGGCTCTGATGGCAAAACCATCACTAACTGGTTCTTCCTTCAAAATACCCCTTTAACTTACGAAGCAACAGGTATTCCTGTATTGGCTCACTGGATTTTCCAGTACGCTTTTGCTGATACTTGTTCAACTATCGTTTCTGGTGCGATGATTGGTCGTACCAGCTTCCGTGGCGATATCCTTTATTCAATTGGTATCACAGGCTTCATCTATCCAATAATCGGTCACTGGGCATGGGGTCCGGACGGCTGGTTAGTAACAATGGGTGCTGCTGGTGGTGTATTCCCAACTTTAGGTAATGGCTTCCGCGATTTTGCAGGCTCAACTGTAGTTCACGCGATAGGCGGTATGGCATCTCTTGCTGGTGCTATTGTATTAGGTCCGCGTATCGGCAGGATCTTCGCCCGCGATGATAAAGCTAAAGGTGGATTGCCACCGGGACACAATTTATTAGTAGCTGCTGTAGGTGGTTTCATACTTTGGTTTGGCTGGTACGGCTTTAACCCGGGTAGTACACTTTCTGCTATGGACGGCCAGGGTATCGGTCGTATCGCTGCTAACACAACACTTGCTGCTTGTGCCGCTGGTTTTACAGCTATGCTAGCTGCCTTATGGTGGGGCCCAACTAAAGGAAAATTCGATTTGGCATTTACTGTAAATGGTTTCCTTGCAGGTTTAGTTGCTATCACTTGTCCTTGTTACTGGGTTAGTCCGTTTGGTGCAATAATGTTAGGCGGTGTTGCAGGCTTTATAGTATTTGCAGGCGTTTATATCTTCGAATGGTTCCGTATTGATGATCCGGTTGGCGCAGTTTCTGTACACGGCTTGAACGGTATCTGGGGAACCCTTTCACTAGGCTTATTTGCTTGCGGTCAATATGGCGCAACAGGCCCAACAGGCGCTGATAATTCTGCTCCTGTAAAGGGTTTGTTCTACGGCGGTGGTACTTCAGTACTTACAGCACAGGCAATTGGAACATTCTCTATAGCTCTTGCAGTTTTTGCAGTGTCTTTTGTAATGATGTTTATTATCAATAAATTACCACACCCATGGAGATTGCGTGTTGAAGAACATGGCGAAACAGGTGTTGGCGGTCTGGACGTATTCGATCATGGTATAGAAGTATATCCACCCCAAGACGAAGATGTTAGCTTAAGCGGCTTATTTGAGCCAGGCAAGGTAACAGCTTAATATATTTAACATACACCTTATGCGGCCGGTTGGTTATTCAATAATTACCATCCTGTTACAACCAGCCGCATAAGGTTCTTAAAAAATAACACAATTTTACTGAAACTAATACCGGGCTAACACCGACAGTAACCCGGAGTGGACTTTTATACTCTTATTTATTCACAATCAAATCAATCAAACTAATTTCAACTTATCAATCAATCACAAAAATTGTCATGAAAAAAAAACTTTTACTCTTAGTACTTGCCGTGTCCGCCTTTAGTTTTGCGTCGAAGGCGCAGGATACCATTAAAACCACAGGCGATGCCCCTCTGGTAGTTTACGGCTCTGTTGATACTTATTGGAAATACGATTTCTCAAAGCACGCCAACATCGGGACTTATTTTGCTTCTGATAATAACTCGGTTTCCCTGGGGATGATCGACCTGGGCTTAAAAAAGAAGGTTGGTAAAGCCTCTTTTGTTGGTGAGTTAGCTTTTGGTCCAAGAGGACAGTACCAATCAACTCCTAACGGTGATGGCAACGCGTTAAATGCTAACAATACATTTAACATCCAAAATCTTTATGTGTCATTTGATGTAACTGATAAATTTAATTTAACAGCGGGTTACATGGCAACTTTTGTTGGATACGAGGTTATTTCTCCGACAGGTAACTTCAACTATTCAACATCATATTTATTTGGCGCCGGTCCGTTCCAGAATGCAGGTTTCAAGGCTACTTACGCATTTAGCGATAAGGTAAGCTTAATGGCCGGTATCTTTAACGATCAGTGGAACAGCTATGCAGCGGTTACTCAATCATACACTGATGCTGGCGGTACCGTTCACCAAAATGGCGAAGTGTCTACCTTTGGTGCTCAGTTAATGGTTGCTCCGGTAAAAGGCTGGACTGCTTACATTAACTTCTTGTCAGGTAAATACTCCGGTACAATTGAAGATTTAACCACAACCTACCAAATTACCGATGCCTTTAAATTAGGCTTGAACGCTGCTAATAAAACAGGTGCAGGCGCGGCAGATTATGTAGGTGCTGCCTTATATCCTCAATTAGCGGTTTCTAAAGTTGTTACCTTAGGTATTAGAGGTGAATCATTCAAATTAAAATCGACTCCTACAGCTGCCAGCACAACCTATAGTGCGTTTACTTTAACTGCTAACATTAAATCTGGTCCTTTAACTTTCATTCCTGAAATCAGGTTTGATCATAACAAGGATATGCCATTTACAAATAGTAGCTTTTCTCCAACAAAAACAGCTTCACAATTTGTGTTAGCTGCTGTTTATGGATTCTAAGCAATATTAAAATTTGTTTTAAAAGCCGCACCGATAAAAACGGTGCGGCTTTCTTATATTTATAGCATGAAAAAAGTATTAATAGCCATAGTTCTTTTGATAACAGCCAGGGCGGCATCCGCACAAAAGGAGCTTTTGCCTTTTGATGAGCATAATAAATATATTTATTACCAGGTCGTTGATCAGCCCACTTTAACAGCTGATACTATGTACAACAGGGCCCTGTATTTTTTAAAAACGGCTTATCCCAAGCTTAAGGTTAAAACGGATAAGACAAACGAAAGCATTTCGGGCGCAGGGAAATTTGTAGTTACCAGTACCATGTTGTTAAAACATGAGGATGGTGAAATAAGTTTTACTTATACAATAGAAAGCAAGGAACATAAATATAGGTTTTGGCTAACAGATTTTACTTTTACGCCCTATAAAACAGACCGGTATGGAAAATCAGTGCCTGCCGACGGAATTGAAATTTCGCTTGAGAAGGGGACGACGAAGCTTACCAAAAAGCAAGTAGACAACTATCTTGACCAGGCAGGCACGTACAGCAAGCAGTTTGGCGACCGGCTGAAGCAATATATGGTTAGGTTGTCTGTAACCCCGGTTAAGGAAACTAAAACCAAGGTTATCTCAACCAAAAACTGGTAGAGGGAAGTACTTCGGTAAAACAAAAAAAGCTACGTTAAGTAGCCTTTTTTGTTTGTAAGGATAATGAAATTAAAGTTCTTCGTCGTGCTGAGTTAAGTCGAGGCCAATAAGTTCTTCTTCTGGTGAAACGCGAAGTTTGCTGATCAGGTCAGTTATTTTTAATAATAATAACGAGCCGAAAAAGGCAAAGGCCGACACGCCAACTAACGCAAGAATGTGTATGAAAAACAAATGTGTTTCGCCATAATACAAGCCATTGCCGGTTGTATTGCCTGCATTTACATTAACATGCGCAAAAATACCGGTCATCAGCATACCTACCATACCGCCTACACCATGGCAGGGGAATACGTCCAGCGTATCATCTATACTGGTTGACGATCTCCAGATCACTACCAGGTTACTTACTACTGCAGCAACAATCCCCACAATTAAGGAATGCGGAATAGTTACAAAGCCTGCGGCCGGAGTTATAGCCACCAGGCCCACAACCGCACCTATACAAGCACCCATTACCGACGGTTTTTTACCGCGAAGCATATCGAAGAAGATCCAGGCTATCGCTGCCGCCGCTGATGCAGTAGTGGTGGTACCCAAGGCCGTTGCCGCCAAAGCGTTTGAGCCTAAAGCTGAACCAGCATTAAAGCCGAACCAGCCAAACCAAAGCAACCCGGTACCTAACAACACATAGCTGATGCGTGCAGGGGCGTGTGCCTGCTGATTGCGTTGCTTTAAATATAGAGCCGATGCAAGTGCAGCCCAGCCTGCCGACATGTGTACAACGGTTCCTCCGGCAAAGTCAAGCACACCAAGTTTAAACAAAAAACCGTCGGGGTGCCAGGTTGAGTGGGCGAGCGGTGCATAAATGAATATCATGAACAGGCACAGAAATATAATGTACGAGTTAAAGCGGATGCGCTCTGCAAATGCGCCGGTGATAAGTGCGGGTGTAATGACGGCGAATTTTAGCTGGAACATTGCAAACAACACCAATGGGATAGTTGGTGCCAGTTTCCAGGTGGCGTTGCCCAGCATGCCCTTCATCATAAAAAAGGTTTTGGGGTTGCCGATGAAACCACTGATGTCATCGCCAAAGGCAAGGCTGAAGCCAAATATTACCCAGATAATGGTGATAACGCCCATGCATACAAAACTCTGCATCATGGTTGATAATACATTCTTTTTACTTACCATGCCGCCATAGAAGAACGCAAGGCCCGGTGTCATTATCAATACAAGGGCGGTACTAACCAGCAGCCAGGCGGTATCGCCGGAATTTATCTGGCTGTCTTTTATGGTCACAGTTTCAACAGACGGGAAGATAAGGGCAAGTATAACTACGATTATAAGCACGCCAAATGGTATGAATTTTTTCATGTTTAAATTTTGGGAAAAGGAAAGTCAAGCATGAATTAATACCACCCGGAGCCCAATCAAAACCCCGGGCAGTATTAAAACTAAATTAAAAACAATAAAATTTCGTTTGCGTAATCAGCGCAAGCGGTAATATTGGTTATTCATCTTTTAAGTCCTACCAAAAGGCATGAAAGGGAAAGAGGATGAGTTTGCGGAAACGCGAGAGTTCGCTGCTACCCCGCCCGCAAATAAAATTAAGGTGCCTTACGGCTATCGTGGAAGTATTTTGGCTAGTGTTTATGAGTTGCGAAAAATGCGCGCTGCGTAATTGCTGTACATTTACTATCTGTACAGGAACGCTGTTAATTATACACTCATAATTGCAGGGCCAATTCGGATTCTTGTGAAGTGATTCGTTGAGGAATGCTAGTTTTTTAACGTTTCCCGGTTCATTATTATGCAAAATATCGCTTGCGGATGCAAAATATCCACAAAAAATAAATAAAAGTAAGGCTGTAAACTTTAAAAGCCTGTTTTGCATGTAATAAAAGTAATGAAATTTTAATTAAAACTCATATTTGATGTGATGTTTTTAATTTTTACTCTTAATAATGGATATATTGATAGTGATTTGGCCTTAAATTCTATTTAATACCCTTTTCTCATAAAGTAAACCGATAATATTAAAAGATATTTCTATGTGGTGATAAAACGACGCCATCACGCAGAAATCTTCAAAAGCAGGGTGAAATAATCGCCTTTTTAAAATCCACATTGTTGCATTTTATTAACAAATTTTCAATTAACTATAACTTTAGTTATAAAAATACACAATGTTGCATTTGAATATTGCAAAAATCCTAAAAGTAACAATGTTGCAATACGGTATGTGTGTAAAACGTTATTATATAAAATTTAATTTCAATTACTATGCTTATCTCAAAATTTAATTTGTACAAGACCGAGTGGCTCGATCTTGTATTCGATGACCGCAACAAAGCTTACGGTGCCTATGAATTAAGGCAACACAATTCCCGAACAATGGCAAGGGCAATGGGCGCCGCTTTTTTAGGGATTGGGTTACTTTGCGGGGCCAGTGTCATTATCAATTCAGCAAAACCTATCATTCACATCACAACGGTTAATTTGCAGCCAGCGGTCATTCCGCCCGTTATCCCCCCTGTAAAAAAGGTTGATCCGCCCAAGGCTCCCGAACATCTTAAACCGCAACCTTTAAAAGCGATTGCCACTACTAAATTTGTTCCGCCGGTGGTAGTTATTGATCCGAAAGCTGAAAAGCCTGTCGAAAACGATAAAATTACGGGGGCTATCGGCCAGCAAACTTTAAAGGGAGATGCAGGAGCAAACGTCGATATTCCGGATGACAAACCAGCGGGCGGTGGCGGAACTGCCACTGTTGACAATTCCGTTCACATGGATGTTGGCCTTGACGTAATGCCCGAACCTGCGGGCGGTATGGCCGGCTGGGCTAAATTTTTAAGTCATAATTTAAGGTTTCCTCCTGATGCACAGCAGGATGGCATCAGCGGGCGTGTTTTCCTGAGCTTTATTATAGAAAAGGATGGTCACCTGTCGAATATAACTGTGGACAGGCCAGCCGGGCACGGGTTTGATGAGGAAGCCCTTCGTGTATTAAAATTGGCTAAGGCATGGAAGCCAGGGATGCAAAACGGCCAACCGGTGCGCGTTAAATATTCTATCCCCATCAATTTTCAGTTGACTAATAACGATTAGTCCGGGAAGTTCACCACACTTCCTGATTGTGATAATTAACAAACTAAAAATGAACACTTAACCTAAAATCCAATGTTTATCTCAAGATTCAATTTATATAAAACCGAATGGCTCGATGTCGTATTTGATGACCGCAACAAGGAGTACGGAGCATACAATTTAAGGCAAACCTATTCAAGTAATATGGTTAGGGCAATGCTAATAACATTTAGCGGAGTAGCTTTAATTTTTGGCAGCACTCTCTTATTTCGGACCCACTAGGTGATCGAGCGCATTCCGCCCAATGACACGACAGTTGTTAACCTAAAAAACTTTAAGCAACCTGAAATAATACAGCCTAAACCGCAAAAGCCACTTGAACCACAAAAAGCTGCGGATCCTATTAAGACGATAGCTGATCCGCCGCCCGTTGTAAAACCCGACAACCAAGCACAGAAACCCGTTACACAGGAAGAGTTACAGACTTCAGCCATTGGCCCAAAAACCCTAAGCGGTAAAGAGGGCGAGGGTGGTAACGAAGATGTTCCTGAAGTTGGCCCGGGTAATGAAATACCTAAAGAGGATATCACTGTATACAATACCGGTAATCTTGATGCAATGCCTGAACCGATTGGCGGGATGAACGCGTGGGCTAAATTTTTAAACAAGAATTTAAGATTTCCTGCCGAAGCCCAGGAAGATCATATCAGCGGAAAGGTTTTTCTAAGCTTTATTATTGAAAAGGATGGGCACCTGTCAAACATAACCGTGATCAGGGTGGCAGGCCACGGATTTGATGAAGAAGCCTTGCGTGTACTTAAGCTAGCTAAAGCCTGGAAACCCGGAACGCAAAACGGACAGCCTGTGCGGGTAAAATATTCTATCCCGATTAATTTTCAATTAACTGAAGAGTAAGTCAGGAAAGCCAGCAAGATCGGGGAGTCCGAAGGAATTTGTTTAGAGGTGAGATCTGCACCCTTTTGCTTTTTCTTTCGGACTTTTCCGACTTTCCGGACTTTCGGACTTGAATTTCAAGCTTTTTTCCTAATTTTGTGCTTCCTTTCAAAAAAACGATATTACATTGGAGCACCAGGAATTAACCACCGTTGAAACCGCCAAAGATTTAGGCTTACTACCCGAAGAATTTGAACGTATAAAAGAGATATTAGGGCGCGTGCCCAACTTTACCGAATTGTCTATTTTCTCGGTAATGTGGAGCGAGCACTGCTCCTACAAAAACTCCATCACATGGCTGAAAACTTTACCAAAAGATGGTCCGCGGATGCTGGCCAAGGCGGGTGAAGAAAATGCCGGTCTTGTGGATTTGGGCGGTGGCGTAGGCTGCGCGTTCAAGATAGAATCACATAATCACCCATCAGCACTTGAGCCTTACCAGGGTGCTGCAACCGGCGTAGGTGGTATTAACCGCGATATTTTCACCATGGGCGCACGCCCGATTGCACAGCTTAACTCATTACGTTTTGGCGATCTTTCACTAGACCGTACCAAATGGTTAGTTAAAGGTGTGGTTAAAGGCATTAGCCATTACGGTAACGCCTTTGGTATCCCTACCGTTGGCGGCGAATTGTTTTTTGACGATTGCTATAACGTTAACCCCTTAGTAAATGCATTTTCTGCAGGTATTGTTAGAGAAGGCGAAACCGTTTCGGCAACATCTTATGGTGTTGGCAACCCGGTTTATATAGTAGGTTCGGCGACAGGTAAGGACGGCATCCACGGTGCGGCCTTCGCGTCTAAGGATATTACTGAAGATTCTGTTAATGATCTTCCGGCAGTACAGGTGGGTGATCCCTTCCAGGAGAAATTATTATTAGAAGCAACGCTTGAAGTAATAAAAACCGGTGCTGTTATCGGCATGCAGGATATGGGAGCGGCAGGTATTATCTGCTCTAACTCCGAAATGTCTGCCAAGGGCGAACATGGTATGGTTATCTGGTTAGATAAAGTACCGATGCGCCAGGAAAATATGAAGCCTTACGAGATCCTGCTTTCTGAATCGCAGGAACGGATGCTGATCGTGGTGGAAAAAGGCCGCGAGAAAGACGTGGAGGCTGTGTTTGATAAATGGGATCTGAATTGCGCGATCATAGGCGAGGTAACCGATACCCAACGCCTTGTATATTATATGAACGGCGAAATGGTTGCCGATGTACCTGCTGACGACCTTGTATTAGGTGGCGGTGCGCCGGTTTACGAACGCGAATACCGCGAACCTGCTTATTTTGCCGAAAACCAGAAATTCAAAATTGAAGATGTTGAAGAGCCTGCCGACTTGATTGCAGTTGCTGAACACCTGATCGGTCATCCAAATATTGCGTCAAAACGTTGGGTAACCGACCAGTATGATTCAATGATCGGCACATCCACCATGACCACCAACCGTCCGAGCGATGCTGCTGTGGTTGCTGTTAAGGATACTGACAAGGCAATTGTTATTACTGTTGATTGCCAGTCGCGCTATGTATATGCTGATCCTCAAAAGGGTACAGCTATAGCAGTTGCCGAAGCGGCACGTAACATTACCTGCGCCGGTGGTGAGCCGGTAGCGATAACCAACTGCCTTAACTTCGGTAACCCATACAAGCCAGAAGTTTACTGGCAATTTGTTGGGGCGATCAAAGGAATGGGTGAAGCCTGCCGTAAATTTGAAACACCGGTTACTGGTGGTAACGTAAGCTTTTATAACCAGTCGACAGATGATGGGCCGGTATTCCCGACGCCAACCATCGGCATGCTGGGTGTAATGGATGATCTGACAAACCTGATGACATCAGACTTTAAACAACCTGATGACCTGATCTATTTGATTGGTGAGTCGGTTAACGATATTGCTTCATCACAATACCTGGCATCGTACCATAAAATAACTGCGGCACCTGCTCCTTATTTTGATTTGGATAAGGAATACGATATGCACCAGGTGATCAAACAATTGATCCAAAACAAGGTGATCCAATCGGCGCATGATGTTGCTGACGGCGGTTTATATGTAACATTGGTAGAATCATCCATGCCGAACGGTTTGGGCTTTGCCATTGAGACTGATAGCTCGATCCGTAAGGATGCATTCCTTTTCGGTGAAGCACAGGGCAGGGTAGTGGTAAGTATTGCCCCAGCCGACCAGGAGCGCTTTATCGAGCTAATGGCTACCAGCGAGGTTGAATTCAGCCTGCTTGGAACAGTTACCAATGGATTTTTAAATGTAGACGAAGAGTTGTTTGGCCATATTACCGATATAAAGATGGTTTACAACAATGTGCTGCACGAAATACTAGGAGCATAATGCTTAAACTAAACCGGGTACACCATATCGCGATTATCTGTTCGGACTACGAAAAGTCGAAACATTTTTATAGCGAGGTACTTGGCTTAAAGATAGTTCGCGAAGTTTATCGCGAAGAAAGAAAATCATACAAGCTTGATCTGGAATTGGGCGACCTTTACCAGATCGAGCTTTTTTCGTTTCCAGACCCACCCGCAAGGCCATCCCGGCCGGAAGCTGTCGGCCTACGTCATTTAGCTTTTGAGGTAGATGATATTGATAAAGCTGTTAAGGTTATTAAAGGCTTTAATATTTTGATTGAGCCAATAAGGGTTGATGAATTTACCGGCAAACGCTTTACCTTCTTTGCCGATCCGGATGGATTGCCTATTGAGCTGTATGAGAAATGATCTTTAAGAAATCATTTAATGAAACAATTTTAGTTAAACCGGTCTGTTTCAAAACGAGCAAATCTAAATCTCCCGTAATAAGATAATCCGCGTTGCCGTCGAGTGATAATGATAAAAGAAAGTTGTCTTTTAGATCCCTGCTTCCTGTTAGATTAGATAGTAAAAGGATGTTTTCCAGTTGTGACATCACAAGATTCATAAATCTTGCAACCTGTTTGGGATTTATTATTTTCCTAAATTTATCTCTCGAAATAACATCTTCGTATTCTCTTAGAATTTCGTCTGTAAATAAAATGATGAGGCTCGGGTTTGATAGTAGTTTATAAAGTATACGGCGGGATTTTTTATTGATGGTTGCACTAATGTACCAGTTAGTGTCCAGAATTATTCTAATTCTTGCTGCCATATCGAACAGCCCGAACTTCCTGCATTATATCTTCTTCTGAAAGGTCTGAATCAGGCAGAGATTTATCCATTATTTGCCATCTTTCTTTGAATGTTTGCTTTTCTATCTGATCAGCTATTTCTAGCTGCTCAGATTTTGACAACATGTTAAATAATTGAAGGATTTTGCTAACACTTACAGTTTCCATGATTTCTTTTCCTTATAGTCAAATTTAAGCATTTAATAATAAATTCGCGTAATGTTCCGATTTAAACAATTCAGCGTCGATCAATCCGGTTGCGCTATGAAGATCAATACCGATGGTGTGTTATTAGGTGCTATAGCTTCCAATGATCACGCCGAAAGGATTCTTGATATTGGTACCGGAACCGGCGTTATTGCCTTAATGCTTGCCCAAAGATTCACCGATGCTCAAATAGATGCGGTTGAAATAGATCTATCAGCAGCTACAACTGCAGCTAAGAATTTTAAAAACTCCGCATTTAAAGAACGATTAAACATCTTTCGGGAAAGCATAGAAGAATTTTTTAATGAGTATCCCGACAATACTTATGATTTAATTATAACCAATCCGCCATTCTACCTAAATTCACTGGAATCGCCCAAAGAAAAGAAAACGCTGGCCAAGCATACCGACGCGGATTTTTTTGAGGGATTGATGAAAGGAATAGCAGCGCATTTATCTCCCGAAGGATTGTGCTGGTTGGTATTACCCGCTCAAACTGCGGCTTTGATAAAAGATCTGGCAAAGCAAAATCGCCTTTGTCAACATAAAATAATAGAGGTTCGGTCTTTTGAACATTCAGAGCCGCACCGCAATATTGTTTGTTTTGGATTTGATGAAGTAGTTTTAACTGAAACCGCTAGTTTTACAATATACGAAGCCGCAAGTGTTTACTCTGATCAATACAAAGCACTTTTGTATCCGTTTTTTCTAAATTTATAGAACAATGACCAAAATAGGCCTCATATCCGATACCCACAGCTACCTTGACGATGCAGTGTTCAAACACCTCGAAAACTGCGACGAGATTTGGCACGCCGGCGATTTTGGCAACATTGAAGTGGCAGACAAACTGGCCGCCTTTAAGCCTTTCAAAGGAGTTTATGGTAATATAGATGGTGCAGATATAAGAATAACCTACCCCGAAAACCTAAGATTTAAATGTGAAAATGTAGATGTCTGGATGACGCACATTGGGGGATATCCTGACAGATACAGTGCGCTGGTAAAACCTGAAATTTATTATAATCCGCCGCAGCTATTTATCTGCGGACATTCGCATATCCTTAAGGTAATCTACGATAAAAAGATCAGCTGTCTACACCTAAATCCCGGCGCAGCCGGTAAACAAGGCTGGCAAAAAGTAAGGACACTAATGCGGTTCAGTATTGATGATGGTAAAATTAAAGATCTACAGATTATTGAATTGGGTGGGAAGTGAATGGTTGAGTAAGTGGTTAACTCATTCAACTTAGTCAACCTAATCCAACTCAATCAACTAAATCAACCCAGCCTTTGCGTTCTCCACTTCAAAAACAGAATCTATTAATAAGCCCTTTTGCTTACCAGCCATTACAGCCAGCACATCGCAACGCTCATTTTCAGGATGCCCATTATGCCCGCGAACCCAAACGAATTTGATCTTATGAAGTTTGCTTACTTCCAGGTAACGCAGCCAGAGGTCCTTGTTTTTTTTACCTGCAAAGCCTTTCGCCACCCAGCCGTTTAGCCAGCGTTTTTCAATAGAATCGATGACGTATTTAGAATCAGAGAAGATGGTAACATCCTGGTTTGGGGTTTTCAAAGCTTCGAGACCCTTGATCACGGCCAGCAGCTCCATGCGGTTATTGGTAGTTTTGCGGAAGCCCTCGGAAAGTTCCTTATAATGTTTGCCCGAACGCAGTATTACTCCGTAGCCCCCCGGTCCCGGGTTGCCGCTTGATGCGCCGTCTGTGAATATTTCGATCATGTATGCCCCCTAACCCCCTAAAGGGGGAACAAAACTAACAAAATTTAACAACTCATTAGTTATACAGCCCGCCATTTTTACTCCCCCTTTAGGGGGCAGGGGGGCCGAGCTTTTTTCTTTTCAGCCTCAACGAGTTTCCAATTACCACCACATCGCTGAATGCCATGGTGAACGCCCCAACCATAGGGTTTAAAAAGCCCAGGGCCGCGACAGGAATAGCTATTATATTATAGGCGAATGCCCAGAAGAGATTTTGCTTAATGGTGATCAGCGTATGTTTGCTGATCTGCAGGAACTTAACTACTGAATGCAGATCGATGTTTAGCAGAATAACCCTTGCCGATTGTATAGCCACCTGGCTGGCGTCGTTCATGGATACGCCTACATCAGCCTTTGATAGGGCAGGGGCGTCGTTAATGCCATCGCCGATCATTATGGTTTTGCCTTTTTGCTTGTAGATATCAATAACTGTAAGCTTTTCGTCAGGGAGTTTTTCTGAATGCACTTCGGTGATTCCAATTTGCTTTGCAACCTTCAGACATCTTTCCTTTTTGTCGCCGCTTAATAAAACGGGAATGATGCCCATTTTTTTAAGCTGCGCGATGAGGGTTGTTGCATCGGGCTTTATTTCATCATCAATAGCAATCTGGGCCAGCAGTTTTTGGTTTTTGTAAAGGGAGATATTAAACCCGCTGTTATCAGCCGCCTTACCTGATCCTAAAAAGTAATGGCTCCCTTCCACATCCTCGGCACGCATCCCCAATCCCTTTTCCTCCTTTACTGTTTTTAGGATCACCTTGGTTTGTGGCAATGTTTTCAGCTCATTTACCAGCGACTTTGCAATCGGGTGGTTCGATCGTTCCTCGATCGCCATAACTATGCCTCTCACCAGTTCAACGCTGGCATCCCCATTAATTTTTATTTCATTGATGCGGAACTTGCCGGTAGTTAGTGTGCCTGTTTTATCAAAGACAACATATTTTGTGTTTGCAACTGCTTCAATAGTATCGCCGCCTTTTATCAGGATCCCGTTCTTAGCAGCACGGCCGAGGCCGACCATTACTGCGGTAGGCGTGGCCAGCCCCATGGCGCAGGGACACGAGATCACCAGCACGGCTATGGCATGCATAAGTGAAGTTTGCACTGTAGCATGGCCCACAAGGAAAGTAAGCGCAAAAGTGATCAGCGAGATCAATATTACAGCCGGAACAAATATGGCAGCAACCCTGTCGCCTAGTTTCTGAACGGGTGGCTTTGCGGCCTGCGCTTTTTTCATCAGCTCGATGATCTGCGATAGTACAGTGTTTGAACCCACCTTGGTGGCAAGCATGGTAATGTTGCCATGCTGTACAATGGTACCGCCTATAACGCTGTCGTATTTTCCCTTTTCTACCGGGATGCCTTCGCCAGTGAGCATAGATTCGTTAATTGAGGCATTTCCTGTAAGTACCTCACCATCAACCGGCACCTTGTCACCTGTGTTTACTAAAAGCGTATCGCCCGCCTTTACTTCCCTCGCGCTAATGACTTCCACCTGTCCGTTTACCATTCTGTTAGCGCTTACCTGCTGGATCTTTACAAGGTCCTTAACCGCTGACGTTGTTTGCGTAACAGAGCGTTTTTCGAACACATTACCCAGCAAAACCAGTGTAATAATGGTGGCGCAGGTTTCGTAAAACTGGTATTGTTGGCCAAGATTTTGAATGGTTCCAACCAGGCTGTAAATAAATGCAGCCGAAGAGCCCACGAAGATCAATACATCCATATTGGGCACGCCGCCCCTGACGGAGTTGACGGCACTTTTGCCAAAATGAAAACATCCCACCAAAAAAACAGGCAGGCACAATATCAATTGAACTATGGGATTATGCAGAAAATGCCATGGCAGCAACATATGCAGTAATAACGGCGCAGTGAGTATGGCGCAGAAGATAAATTTATTCTCAACCTTGTCATAGAATGGCGTAATGTGGGTTAAGGGATCATCCACCACTTTAAAGCCAAGCCCTTCAATGTCCTTAATGATATCGGGCAGGGTAGAGGCGCCGTTATTTGAAAATTTCACCTCTTCGCCTGCAAAATCCACCAGGATGTTTTGCAATCCTTTCTTTTCCAAAAGTTTATGGATAGACAAGGCGCAATTATTACAATGCATCCCAGTCACGTTTAATTCTACCAATTGCTCCGCCATGATACAAAGCTACCCATTAATTAAAATCGTTCTGAATAAATGGGTAACTGCATTGTAATTTTAATTGATTTATGACGAAGATCACAATCACTGCGTTGGGTTAGTTTTCGGATAGCTGATTTTTAATAAGTTACAGCAGGTAAAATCTAAATAAAAAAAGACTTTGCAAATCAGCGGGAGATTCCTATTTTTGCATCTCGAAAAACGGTAGATGTAGCTCAGTTGGTTAGAGCATCGGTTTGTGGTACCGAGGGTCGTGGGTTCGAGCCCCATCATTTACCCCTTTTATAAAAGCCTTTTTACAGCAGTAAAAGGGCTTTTTTTATGCCCTGGAGGCAGTTTTCAATAAAAAATAACATTCGTCAGTCGAAAGCTGATGCGTTGTGTTTAACACGAAAAACTGCCCAACTTGACGAAAATGTTTTACAAATGTTTTACAACGCATTTCGTCGGTATGGCTACAATAAAGGAAGTGGTACTTAAACTGTATGTTATGGAGATGTTGACCACCTGATTCCGGGCCAAACTGACCAGGCAATTAGCTGACGTGGGGCGTGCAGCAAACGCTATAAAAGCGTGTACAAAAATAGTTATTTAAAAGGTATTTTCATTAGTAGCTGGTTTCCGGTTCCACGTTACGTTTTCTTCTCATAGATTCTCCCTTTAGTTCGATGCGGTGCGCATCATGAACGATCCGGTCCAGGATCGCATCAGCAACCGTTTTTTCACCGATCACTTCAAACCATTTGCTTACCGGTAACTGTGAGGTAATGATCAGCGAGGTCTTGCCATGCCTGTCCTCAATCAGTTCCATTAGCGCAGCCCTGCTTTGTGCATCAAAGGGCTGGATACCGAAGTCATCCAGTATGAGCAGCTGTGTCCTTTCCAGTTTAGCGAGTTCTTTGATATAGGAGCCGTCTGCCTTAGCCATCTTCAGTTTGGCGAATAGCTTAGGTGTACTGGCATAAAACACCCTGTAGCCCAGCATACAGGCTTGATAGCCTATAGCAGAAGCCACATAGCTTTTACCGATACCGGTACTGCCCGTAACCAGTATGTTTTCATTGCGGTCAATGAAGGTACAGTCTGCCAGACGCATGATCTGGTTACGGTCGATACTTCTGTCGGCATGGTAATGAACGTCCTCCACAGAGGCTTTATAGCGGAACTTGGCATACTGTATCTGCCGTTCGATACGCCTGTTTTGCCGGTCGTCCCATTCTGCATCTACCAGGTGAGCCAGCAGTTCATCCGCTGTGTAATCATTCGTTTTACCCGTTTCCATGCTGCTTTTGAAGGCATGGAACATGCCGAAGAACTTCATCTTCCGCAGTTTGTCTAGTGTACTTGTGTTCATGTTATTTGTTGTTTAATGGTTATTTGTAATAGTCTTTTCCCCGGATATTATCATGGTTAGGCATCGGCAGCTCGTCGGCAAACAAACTTTCCTCATAGCCGTCCATCTTGTTCTCCAGGATGGTTTGTATCGTTTTATAGTTATGGATACCGTAGCTGAGCGCACGCTGGCAGGCCATCGTTAAGCGCTCATTCCCGGCTTTCTTGGCGAAGCCAAGAACACCCAGGCAGGACTTGTAAGCCTGCTCCGGGTGTTGCTTCCGGTCAAGGATCTTAAGGATATACAGCCTGACATCCTCATGGATGGATGCTGCCCAATCTAAGAACTTATCAGGTGTCCAGTCAGTTACAAAGCGGTGCGTAGTGGCCATATGGTCTTTATCAGTTGTATAACCGTAAGGGTTCTTTGCCCGTTTATGCAGGGCGATACGTTCATAGTTGGAGTAGATCTCCACGATGGTGCGGGAATACAATAGCTTAACCCGCTTGCCGATGAAGCGGTAAGGCACGCTATAATAGTGTTTATCAGGGCCAAGGTTGACATGGCCATTCTTGATCACCTTAGCATAAAAGTGTTTTTTGAACTGGTAAAGCAGGACAGGCAGCGGCATCAGGGTATGCCGTTCGATCTCTTCAAACTGTAGCCTGCGGCTGTAGTTGCGCCCTTTAAGCAACTGGCTGTTATGGGTTTCCAATGCTTCCCATATACCCGTATTCAGCTCTTTTAAAGAGTGATAGGTAACCCGGTTGATAGGCGCGTAGATCTTGGTATAGATGATCTTAACGGCACCTTCTACCAGTGCTTTATCACGCGGGCGGTACGCCCGCGCTGGTAGTATGGTGGTGCCGTAATGATCTGCAAAGTCCTCAAACGTTTCGTTTAAAGTAGGTTCGTAACGGCTGCTTTTGGTTACGGCCGCCTTCAGGTTATCCGGGACAATGGCGGCAGGAACGCCGCCGATAAAGTGCAGGGTATTCTCGCAGGCCGCTATAAAGTCTTCCTTTTGCTGGCTCGGAACCGCTTCTACATAGGTAAGCTGACTGGCTCCAAGGATAGCCACAAAGACCTCTACTGCAATAACTTCACCGGTATCCTTATCGGTATAGCTTAGCTTTTCGCCTGCAAAGTCCACATAAAGCTTATCACCGGCTTTGTGATCCATGTGCATGGTCGGGTTGACCCTGGCTTTCCATTGGTTGTAATAAAAGCAGAATTGGCTGTACTGGTAGCCGTCAGGGAACTCTTTGCGGTAGGATTCCCATAGCATATACCGGTTGACACCGGTGCGTTTGAGTTCTTTATCTACTTGGGGAAAACAGCGCTGCATGGACTGCATACGGCTGGTGGGCGGGTGTTCTTTGCTTTTCCCGAAGAGGTCTTCGAGTTCCTTATCGTTAAGGGCATCGATCTCTTCAAATGTAAAGTCGCTGGCTTTAAAGGCGGCCAGGTACTTCTTTACGGTATTCCGGGATGCATCAGTCTGGGCAGCGATGGTCATTATGGGCCGCTGCTGGCTGTACATCCTTAAAATCTTTCTAATCTTACTCATGCTGATCGTCGAATTGGCCATGTTTGGAGGTATATGTTGCCTCCGAAAGATGGTTGCTTCTACAGCATTTGCTACACGTTGAGGGTGGTCAGTTTGTCCCGGAATCCCCTGGTCAGTTTGCCCCGGAATTGGTGGTCAGCTTGCCCCGGAATCAGGTGGTCTGGTTCATCAGAATCTCCATGTACCTCTTTTTGCGATTTCAGGGTTTTGTAAAGAAAGATGGCAGTGATCGTGGTCACTGCAATCATCACCCAATCTGAAACTGTGCCCCATACATCAGAAAGAAACGGAAATTTGAATAAGTCCATCGAAGGTTGTTGGTATATGAAGTAAAGATACCATTCCAGATAGACTTAAAGTACCCGGCGGGCCCAACCAATTAAGAGAGGCAGCCACTTAGTGACGGCCTCCGGGGCTCATTCGCTGATCAGGAAATCCGATTCAGGCGGTTCCTGCAATTGGTATGCCTGTCCCTCCACAACTACCTCTTTTTCCTTTAAAAGGAAATTGAATGATTTCAAATCAGGCTCGAATTTTAGTGCGCGCAGTTTCTGCGTAACGATTTCATTGATGCCGATTTGACAAATGACTGGCTAACCGACAGGTTAGCGTCTACAGGCTGCAACTCTCCCGAGCTCAGCCTGTACGTAAAAATGATATATTTCATACGCCAATTCTAAATGGCGATGTTCGTCTAATAAAGGACACCACTTTTCAATTTGTTATTTTGGCTATAAAAGCAATGGCGAGCACATTACTTTTTGAAACAAAACCGAACGCTCGATCTTCGCTTTCCATTATGCCGTAGTCTTTTGCCTTTTGGCAATCCAACAAAACTACGGGCTTGATTTTAGCTGCGCTTTTTACCCGTTTAGCCTAAAAATATTTACCAACTTTAAAAAATGCCATTTACTTTTTCGGGGAGAGGCAAATGCCTGGCTGACGGATGAGCGGGCAGAATTTAAGGCTTAAAGCAGCGCGTATGCTTTAAAATTCGGGTTGAAGTGGCGGAAATCCGACAGCCAGGCTTTTGCACTGGGCTTATAATTTGCTGATTGAATAAAGCTAAGTGAAATGAAAGCAGCTGATTTTTGAGCAGTGCCTGCACCAGGGATTGCAGCGGCATCCTTTGAAAAAGATATAGCGGAAAGCCCGGCGCCGTGAGGGCGGGTGCCGAGATTTTGCTGATTTTTTGCCTGCGGCTCTAAGATAATTCTGGCGGGTCGTCGATGTGATAAACATTCCCGCTCTTAGCTATAATCAATATTAGAATCTTCCCTTAGCCTGCTTGAACAATAAAAAAGTGTTGTGAAGTTTTTTTTTAACAAGCATTCGGGGTATCTTAAAAAATTTATTTAGCGTCCTTGCATATTCTCATAACAGTAACTCGATTATTTTCTTCCTGTTAAGTCAGCAATGTTGATTGACCGGCCTTCACCAGGGCGAGTCTGACATTCTCTAAGATACAATATACATTTTTTGGAGTTTTATAGACATTGACTTTAGCAGCCCTGCTTGGGATATATTTTTATGATATAGGAGAATCAAATCATAATTGTTAATTTCACAGTCTTATATAAACGATCTAGTTTTGATGAAACTGTCTATTGATCATAAAAGTCCAATTCCTCTTCATGCGCAGGCTGAGAATTTACTGAGAGAACTTATTAAAGATCCCGCATACCAGGCCGGCAAGATTCTTCCGAACGAAGTTGAGTTGGCTAAAAAGCTTGCAATCTCCAGGACAACTTTAAGACAGGCTATCAATAAACTGGTTTTTGAAGAGCTTCTGGTCAGGAAGAAGAAGCTGGGTACAAAGGTTGCACACATAAAAATGAGCTCTAAATCCATGAACTGGCTTAGCTTTTCGCAGGAAATGGAGGCGCGAGGGATTGCTATAAAGAATTATGAACTACACATCAGCTGGGTCTTTCCCGATGAATTTATAGCTAATTTTTTCGATATAAAAACTGATAAAAAAATCATGAAACTGGAGCGGGTTCGGGGAAATACGAAAGAAGCGTTTGTTTATTTTGTATCTTATTTCCACCCCAGGATCGGGCTAACAGGCGAGGAGGATTTTAAGAAACCGCTATACGAAATGCTTGAAAATGAGCATGCCATCGTAGCCAACCTGTCAAAGGAAGAAATAAGCGCCCGGACCGCCGATAAAGCTATTGCTGCAAAACTGGAAATTGATCCGGGCAGCGCGGTACTTTTCAGAAAGCGATTTGTTTTTGACCAGGGAGACAGGGCAATGGAATATAACCTCGGTTATTATAAGGCCGACAGTTTTGTGTATACAGTGGAAGCCCGGAGAAATAGCTAAATAAAAACAAAATATTTTGAAAGTTATGTAATGATTATTATGTTTGTACATAATAACATAAATAGAGTTTTGAATAAGTTAGTAGACGATTTTAAGATTATAGCGGACGACTTCCGGAATACGGAACAGCAGCATCTGCCGTTAGTAAATGAGAGTGGTAAAAAAAATGGATATGATATTTACCCGTCCTTTAAAATTGCCGGGCCGGTATTCCAGGGTTTCGACTCCCTGGCTGAAAGGATCATCGCTTATGAACAGAATATTGTTATCGACGGTTATGGCGGAGTATTATGGGAGGTTTTTACAGATCAGTTAAATAATCATTTTGTACAGAAAGGGATTAATGTAAACTGGATCGATATAAATAAGGCACTCATGCCTGCTGGACATATCAGGGAGATGATCGCACCATTTATGGGCGGAACAGATCCGCTTTTCGGGAGTTTATACACCGGGCAGCTAAAAGATTTTTTTGACCCCACCATTCTTGGCTCTTTGGCACCATGCGATGGTGTTTTAAATATTTTATATGGAACCGGTGCTGCTTTGGCAGGCTGGAAGGGGGCGGTTATTTACCTGGACGTTCCTAAGAACGAAATTCAGTTCCGTTCAAGGGCAGGGAAGGTTTGTAATATTGGTGAAGTTTGTCCGGAGGATCCGAAAATCCAGTACAAGCGTTTTTATTTTATTGACTGGCAGGTATTAAACAAACATAAACAACAATTGTTGCCTGAAATTGATGTGATTGTTGACGAACAACGGATCACTAAAATCTCCTGGACAACAGGGCAAAATCTGCGCGATGCGCTGAATAAGATGTCAGTTAACGTATTGCGGGCCAGGCCATGGTTTGAACCGGGAGTTTGGGGCGGGCAATGGTTAAAGAAACATGTCAAAGGTTTAAATTATGATGTGCCAAATTATGCATGGTCGTTTGAACTGATCGCCCCTGAAAACGGGATAATAATTGAGCACGATAACATCATGCTCGAAATTTCATTTGACTTTTTGCTGTTCAATAACAATAAGGCGATTTTAGGAAAGGCAGCGGAACGGTTTGGATATAATTTCCCAATCCGTTTTGATTTTCTCGACACAATGGCCGGAGGCAACCTTTCTCTTCAGTGCCACCCTTCGGTTGCTTTTACCAAAGCTAATTTTGGGGAGGATTTCACGCAGGATGAAACTTACTATATACTGGAGGCAGAAGCTGATGCCGCAGTTTACCTGGGATTCCAGGAAGGTATCGATCCGGAAAAGTTCAAATCAGTGCTCGAGAATAGTGCCAGGCTGAGCATTCCCGTGAATATTGAAGAGTATGTTCAAAAGTTTCCTTCGAAAAAACATGATCTGTTCCTTATCCCGAACGGCACTGTACATGGATCAGGGAGGAACAATATGGTTCTTGAGATTAGCGCCACTCCGTATATTTTTACCTTTAAAATGTACGATTGGTTGCGCCCGGACCTCAACGGAATTCCGCGGCCACTCAATATCGGCCGCGCTTTCGAAAATCTTAACTTTGAAAGAAGCGGCAGCGTTGTAAGTAAAACCCTTATTTCAGAACAGTCGCCCGTCGCCTTAGGATCCGATTGGAGCATTATATCACTCCCGACACATTCGGAGCACTTTTATGCCATACAGCGCTTTGAGTTCGATACCGAAATTGAAGCTGAAACCAATGGCCAGTGCCATATCCTGAACTTAGTCGAAGGAGATTGTATCATTGTCAGAACCGGCGAGGTTGAACAACTGGTTTATTTCGCTGAAACATTCATCATTCCGGCCGGTGCGAAAACCTATTCTATGCGAAATGCCGGAGCGGTAAAGGCAAAGGTTATTTGTGCCTTTGTAAAAGATGATCATAACAAAACTAAAACCTTATTATTTTAAGTATATTCATGAAATCACTTTCTATAAAAATCATTCCGTTCCTGTTGTTGTCTGTCATCAGCAGCTTTGCACAAATCCACAAAAATTTTCAGTCTATCGCGTTACAACCAACAATAGCCTATATCAAATATAAAGGACAAAACTGCCGAGTGGCAAGGGTGACATTTAATAACGGAAAAATTTACCAGGAAGCGAGGGCTACTATTTCATTTAACGGGTTAAAAGACTCTGTAATCATGCCCGAAACTTCGAATGGCCAGGAATTTTTTGAAATTCCATTGCCGGGGGTGCCCGTTAAGGTTGCTGTACAGGCTAATGTTACCCTGAAAACAAGCGGACAAGTATACATGGCAAGCTGTATTGTTGAACCAGCAAAGGATAACTGGAGCGTTTATGTTTTGCCTCACTCGCACGTTGATATTGGGTACACCAACACACAGGCTAAAGTTCTTAAGCTTCATATGTCAAATATTGATGAATCAATTAAGTTGGCAGAAAAAACACAGAATTATCCCGAAGAAGCCCGTTTTAAATGGACGACTGAAGCAATGTGGGTGGTGGATAATTATTTAAAAGCTGCCAGCCCAGAAAAAAAAGACCGCTTCTGGAACGCTGTCAAAAAAGGCTGGATAAGCCTGGATGGTGCTTACGGAAATACCAATACCAGCATGACGGACTCGCGGCAGCTCATGCAGCTGTTCGCAAAATCACAAAACCTTGCCAAAGAGCATGGAATTGAAATACATACCATGTTCCAGGGAGATGTTCCAGGGGCCTCCTGGGGTTTAGCGGCACAATCAGAACAAACAGGTATCAGGTATTTTCTCTCGGGGCCAAATGCTTCCGACAGGATTGGCAACCTTCCAAAGTGGCAGGATAAGCCGTTTTATTGGGTGGCCCCATCGGGCAGGGAGAAAATACTTTTCTGGCAATGTCAGCCTTATTCAATCGGCTATTCATTGAAAGGTACCAAAATCCCCAATTTCTTTACAGTCGAAGATCCTAAACCTTATTATACCGGCCATCCTTCCGAGAATTTTTTAAACCCTTACATCTTTGAATATCTCGAAGATCTGGAGCAAAAGAATTTTCCTTACAATATGTCCATCATTACCTGGGCCATGAGTGACAATGCACCTATTGACCCGGAGTTGCCGGATGCTGTGAGGCTATGGAATGAACACTATTCCTCTCCAAAGCTTATCATTACCTCTACCAAACAGTTCTTTAACGATTTTGAAAAAAAATATAAAGAAAAGATCCCCTATTTTGCCGGAGACTATACAGAGTACTGGACAGACGGCGTATCATCGGCAGCTAAGGAAACTGCGCTCAGCCGGCAGGTATCTGACCAGCTGAAACAAGCAGATGCGATATGGGCAATCCGTAACCTGCCGACATATCCGGAAGAAAAATTCGATGACACCTGGAAAAACCTTTTACTTTATAACGAGCATACCTGGGGGGCTTACAATAGCGTAAGTGAACCTGACAACGGGAAGGTCAAAAGTGAGTGGGCTGTCAAACAATCCTATGTTTTGAATGCGAAGAAAATGGTGGATTCACTTACGGGGCAATCTCTAAAACCCATATCAGGAAAAAAGAATGCAGTTGATGTTTATAATACGGTGTCATGGAGCCGCACCGGATTAGTTTATGTACCCGCTGATATAAGCAAAGTTGGCGATCTGGTAAAAGATGCTACAGGGAACAAGGTGCCATCTCAACGTTTAACAACCGGGGAACTTGCTTTCGCCGCTGAAAACGTGCCGCAGTTTGGTAAGAAAACTTATACTATAAATGCCGGGAGGGCCTTTGCGAAAGGCAACAGCATTGCCTCCCTGAATAGTTTAAGCAATGGAATTTATAAAGTTGAGATCAACGATAAAACCGGCAATATCACCAGGCTGTCGAGAACGAATTCAACGAGAAACTACATTCAGTCAGATTCAGCGGGATTTAATGAATATGTGTACATGTCCGGCGACTCGCTTAAACAGATCAAAACGGACTTGAAAACTACAGTGACCATAAAAGAGAATGGCCCGCTCGTTGTTAGTTTACTCATAAAATCAACAGCGGCAGGTACGGACGGACTGACAAGGGAAGTTAGGCTTGTAAGCGGCATCGACGGCGTAGAACTGATCAATACGATTAACAAAAAAGCCGTACGCAACAAAGAAAGCATTCATTTTGCTTTTCCTTTTAATATTCCGAATGCGCAGGTCAGGTACAGCATTCCGTGGGGAAGCGTAAATGCAGAATCAGAACAATTTCCAAATTCAAACAGGAACTGGTATACTGTTCAGCGCTGGGTTGATATATCCAATTCGTCATTCGGCGTAACCTGGTCAACTCCCGATGCGCCGTTGTTCGAAATTGGAAAATATAACCTGCTGGCAGATCTGCATGAATCGCCGGAATGGGCGCAATTCACGCCACAGAATTCTTTGATCTATTCCTGGGTAATGAATAATATATGGCATACCAATTTCAAAGCAGACCAGGAGGGCACTGTGTCCTTCCGTTATTTTATAAAAACGCATGACGGCGGGTACAATAACGATGTCGCAAACCAAACCGGTATAGACGATCACCAACCATTGATGGTCACCTCAGCTACTGAAAATATTGAAAAAGGACTTTTCTTTAATTTGAGTGGAAAAGACGTTTACGTTGAAGCAATTAAACCGGCGAAAGACGGAAAAGGGGTAGTACTGCAATTGGTGAGCACAGGTGATGCAGATGCGATGGTCAATATTTCACCACGCGATGTACCGGCAGTAAAAGTATGGGAAAGTAATATTACGGAAGACAGGAAATCAGTTCTTAAGAATAATTTTATGATTCATGCTAAGAGCGTGCTTTCCGTACGGATAGAACAATAGGCTTTATATTTTATAGTTGACCGACAAAGAAACGTTTGCTTATAAATAAAAAGCGCCAAAACCACAACCTCACGTAATCAATCCGTTTATGAAAAAGCAACAAAAAAGGAATTCGAAATTGTTTTTAATAGCTGTTACGGCGGTTGCCACTATGGGTGGACTGCTGTTCGGTTTTGATATGGCAGTCATATCAGGCGTTTTGCCATTTATTAAACAACAGTTCGCATTGACTTCATTTTCTGAGGGTTGGTTTGTTTCCTGCGCGCTGGTAGGCTGCATTATAGGTGTATCCTTTGCCGGGGAATTAAGTGACCGGCTTGGGCGGAAAAGTATGCTAATGCTGGCTGCAGTTTTATTTTTTTTATCTGCCTTAGGCACAGCGGCAGCGGGTTCCTTTATTTACCTGATTGCTGCGCGGATGGCGGGTGGGATGGGCGTGGGGGTTGCGTCTATCGTTGCTCCATTGTATATATCTGAAATTGCGCCAGCAAATATCAGGGGCCGCATGGTGACATTTTACCAGCTTGCAATTACAGCAGGCATCCTGGTGGCCTATCTCACCAATGCGGGGCTGCTTGCTTTCTCCCTCAATCACCGGAACGACTTGTCTGGAACTGTTTTTGATTTTATTTTAATCAAACAGGTGTGGCGGGGCATGCTCGGGCTTGGGACTATACCCGCATTGTTGTTTTTTATTGGTGTGTTATTTGTTCCGGAAAGCCCCCGCTGGTTAATCCATAACGGACGGCAAGCGGAAGCAGACGATATCCTCAGAAAAATAGCCGAATGTGGAGCTATAAAAAGCGACGTGGAACTACCTGTTAATTCTTCAGATCTTAAAAACGGTTCGTACAGAGAGTTGTTCTCCCCATCCATGAGGAAACCTTTATTGATCGGTTTACTGCTTCCGCTTTTTTCTCAGTTCAGTGGTATAAATGCCGTAATATATTATGGGCCACGTATATTAAATGATGCTGGCATCAACATTAGCACCGCATTGCTTAACCAAATTGTTTTTGGACTTGCTAATTTCCTTTTTACACTGATCGCTATATGGAAGGTTGACCAACTGGGGCGCCGCCCCTTATACATTGTGGGCTCCCTTGGTGCCACTATATGCCTGTTTTTTACAGGTTTTAGCTTTTACAATGGTGGAAGCCATTTATTACTACTAATTAGTATCATTTGCTTTTTGGCTTGTTTTGCTTTTTCTATTGGCCCGCTGAAATTTGTAATCGCCACAGAAATATTTCCTACAAGAATACGTGGTAGGGCGATGGCGCTGAGCATTATGGTAATGTGGGTAGCCGATACGATTGTGGGCCAGCTTACCCCGGTGTTTCTAACTTCATTTGGGCCGGCATTTACTTTTTGGTTTTTTTCTTTCTGTTGCCTGGTATCTTTTTTTGTAGTGTACAAATTGGTTCCCGAAACCAAAGGAAAGTCGCTGGAAGACGTGCAGGAATTATGGATAGGACATTGACTCCGTCTTAGCAGGTGTTATATTCTTGTGATAGTGAAGGAATAAACGTGAATAACGAGGCCTACGGGCACTTATAGTAAATAACCAGCTGGCTATGATATTGCGTTATTCCGCGAATTAATTTCTCTAAGCTTTCTCCGAAAGTATATTAAAAAATTTTATCTATTCTTCTTTATAAATGTATGTACATAATATGATGTATTTATTCAGATCATATTGCTTACTATGCGCTGTTATTTAGTTAAATATAGACATTTTGATAGTTTTTTGATTCAATATTAGAAATTATTTTAGACTCGTTTGGTAATGTGAAATTAATAATGTAATTATGTACATACATTAAAAATTGTTATTTCACCTAATTGGTCACTATGAGAAAAAAAATTACTTATTCGAACTTTAAGTACCTGGGTTTTACTATCTTTTTCCTGCTGTCGGGATTGACGGGCAGCGCGCAGTCTGTATCGACTGTAAAGGGAAAGATAACCGATGCGAAACAATTGCCGCTGCCGGGTGTAAGTGTTGTTGTTAAAAATACAACGCGGGGAGTCGTCAGCGATTCGTTGGGTAATTACGCTATAAATGTTCCGGGTAAAACCGACACCCTCGTTTTTACATTTATAGGTTCTGTTAAACAGCAGATAGCTGTAAAAGGGAAGCACATTATCGACGTGGTTATGCTGGACGATGATAACTCTTTAAAGGAAGTTGTTGTTGTGGCCTACGGACAACAGAAAAAGGAAAGTATGGTGAGTTCCATTACCGCCATCAATCCCAAAGAGCTAAAAGGCCCCACCAGCAATTTGACCACCATGCTCGCCGGCCGGCTTGCCGGGCTCATATCTTATCAGAGAAGTGGTGAACCCGGGGCAGATAATGCATCCTTCTTCATAAGGGGCGTCGGAACCTTTGGCTCCGGTAAGATTGATCCGCTAATACTGATCGACGGAATGGAATCAACAACAAATTCACTGGCGCAGCTTCAGCCGGATGATATAGCGGGTTTTTCCATTTTAAAAGATGCAGCTGCTTCTTCCCTATATGGAGCAAGGGGGGCAAACGGTGTGATATTGGTTACCACAAAATTAGGTAAAAGTGGTGATACGAAGTTTGATGTACGGTTTGAAAATAACCTGTCATCAAACACCGAAAATTTTCGCTTGGCAAATAATATCACCTATATGAATCTTGCAAACGAGGCTGTACTCACCCGTAACCCTGTGGCCCCGTTACCATATTCGCAAAACAAAATTGATAATACGATCGCCGGTAATAATAGCCTGCTTTATCCGAATAATAACTGGATAAATTTGCTAATAAAGCCCTACACACTCGACCAGCGTGTGAATATGAACGTAACGGGCGGCGGAAAAGCAGCCCAATATTATATATCAGGTACATTCAACCAGGACAATGGCGTGTTGAAGACCGTTGACAACAGTAACTTCAGCAATAACATTGACCTGAAACATTACCAGATCCGCTCGAATGTTACCATCAAAATGACCCCGACGACTGACGCGACTGTTCGGACATCAGGTGACATAGAAGACTATAATGGACCGGTAGGTGGCGGGGGCGCCGTTTTTCAAAGCGCACTTAATGCAAACCCTGTTCTTTTTCCCGCAGTATTTCCGGCTTCCGCACTTCCCGGGGTGCATCACCCGCTTTTCGGGAATGCATCACTCGGCACAAACGGGCAAACCTATAGTAACCCTTACGCCAGTATGGTCTCCGGGTTTCAGCAGTACAATTCTTCCGTACTTAATGTTCAATTGGAGCTGAAACAGGATCTTAAAGGCATAACCCAGGGCTTGTCTGCATCCATGATGGTATATACGCAGCGATATTCATATTTCGCGCTTAGCAGGCAGTATAATCCTTTTTATTATGCTGCCAATCCTTCCGCAACGGATGCAAAAGGTTATACGTTGTCACTGCTTAATGAAGCAACGGCAACAGAATATTTGAATTATGCTGAAGGATCAAAACTGGTCAATACAACTACCTATGGCCAGGCTGCCATTAATTATAACAGGACATTTGGAAAAAATGAAGTGAGTGGCCTATTGGTTGGCATTGAACAGGATTTTCTTAATGGTAATGCCGGGGATCTTCAGTCTTCCCTTCCGGCAAGGAACCAGGGTGTGTCAGGAAGGCTGACCTATGGCTACGACAAACGTTATTTGTTTGAAACAAATTTTGGCTATAACGGATCTGAGAAATTCGCTGCTAATAACAGGTACGGATTTTTTCCATCCGCGGGTGTAGCCTGGAATATCAGTAACGAAAAATTCTTTAAGCCACTTTCAAAAGTTGTGACCTCCTTAAAGCTTCGCGCAACTTATGGTTTGGTGGGTAACGACCAGATCGGCCTGGCCTCCGACCGGTTCTTCTACCTTTCGAACGTAAACCTGGCCGACCCGAATAATGCATATACGTTCGGAAGCAATTACGCCAATACCAAAAACGGGGTTTCGATATCAAGATACGCAAATGACCAGATCACCTGGGAAAAATCACGCAAGGCGAACGTTGGTATGGATATAGGATTGCTGGGTGATTTTAACATTATAATCGACGCATATAAGGAACATCGGAGTAATATACTGATGGTTAGGAATACGCTCCCCACAACATTGGGGCTTACCGCGCCCGTGGAAGCCAACGTGGGGGCCGCAGAATCAAGAGGAATTGAAGGTTCGCTGGACTACAATAAGAGTTTCGGTAGCTCCTGGCTCCAACTGAGAGGAACATTTACCTACGCAACGAGCAAATTATTGGTAAATGAGGAACCGGATTATCCCGCAAATGAACTTTACCTCTCGCAGGTCGGACAGTCGCTAGGTCAAAGTTATGGGCTGATCGCTGAGCGGCTTTTTATTGATGATGAAGATGTTAAAAATTCGCCGAAACAGGCTTTCGGTGAAACAAGAGGGGGGGACATCAAATACCGGGACCTGAACGGAGACGGGCAGATCACCGCTGCGGATATGGTTCCCCTGGGTTATCCAACAACTCCTGAAATTATTTATGGTTTTGGTTTTTCATTCGGTTACAAGAATTTCGACATCAGCTCCTTTTTTCAAGGTTCGGCCAGATCCTCATTTTTTATTGATCCGAAAGCAATTTCTCCATTTATTTTAAACGGAACCGGTGGACAAAACGGATTATTAGACGCGATAGCCAAGGACCACTGGTCTGAAGATAACCGGAATTCCTACGCATTGTGGCCCCGCCTTAGTTCTACATTAAATGCCAACGACGACCAACCGTCCTCATGGTGGCTAAGGGATGGTTCTTTCCTGAGGCTGAAGACGGTGGAAATTGGATACAGTCTTAAAGAAACGGCACTTAAGAAATTCCACATCTCTAGTCTTCGGTTTTATGCAAACGGAAGTAATTTATTTCTGATCAGCAGTTTCAAGCTTTGGGATCCGGAACAGGGCAGTAATGGTCTCGGCTACCCTATCCAGAAAGTGTTTAACCTGGGTGTGACCATACATTTCTAAATACCTTTTAATATACAGATATGAAAATTTTTGATAAATACACCGGATTACTGAGCCGCAAGGGTATCATGCTTGGAGTCCTGCTTCTTTTGTTAATCGTGAATGATTCCTGCAAAAAAAGCTTTCTTGATGTCGTGCCCGATAACGTAGCCACACTTGACAATGCTTTTGCCAACAGTGTCCAGGCAGAGAAATTCCTCTTCACCTGTTATTCATATCTTCCGCAGGAAGGTCACCCTGATCTTAATCCGGGCTTTAGCGGGGGGGATGAGCTTTGGACCTACTGGCCGATGACTCAGGATTACTTTTTCCTGGATCCGTATAACATTGCCCGCGGCCTGCAGACGCAGGCGAGCCCGCAGCTAAACTACTGGGATAATGCTAACGGCCGCAACTTGTGGCAGGGCATTAGGAATTGCAATATTTTTTTAGAAAATGTTGACCAGGTAGGTGACCTGCAACCTTATCTGAAAGTTAGGTGGATAGCGGAGGTAAAGTTTCTAAAAGCCTACTTTCACTGGTACTTATTCCGAATGTACGGTCCGATCCCTATCCTGGATAAGAATTTGCCGACGACGGCTTCACTTCCGGAAGCTAAGGTAACCAGGCAGCCCGTTGACTCTGTGGTCAATTACATAGCGGGCTTGATTGACCAGGCAACAGCGGGTGATGCTAACAGCGGTTTACCCATCACAATTACGAATCAGGCAAATGAACTTGGAAGAATAACCAAGGTTGCAGCTCTTTCAATAAAAGCGAGGTTGCTGGTTACCGCTGCAAGCCCATTGTTTAATGGAAATACGGATTACAGCGGTTTCACCAACAAAAATGGTCAGCTGCTTTTTAATCCAAAATATGATGCGGCAAAATGGAAACGGGCGGCTGATGCATGCAAAATGGCTGTGGATGCCGCTGCTGCTGCCGGCGTTCAACTATTTCATTTTGACGGGTCCCTTACCGACCTTGACAGTGCAAAATCTACCGAAATGAGCATTCGGAATGCCGTATGTGAAAAGTGGAACAATGAACTGATCTGGGGCTCTACATCAGGATGGACAACCGGCGGCAACCCGCCGACAACTTGGCTGCAATTGTTTGCCTGTCCTCAGTATGACCCGAACAATATCAATCTGGACTTGAAAGGAAAGCTAGCGCCAACCATGAAGATGGCAGAACTGTTCTATACGAAAAATGGGGTCCCGATCACGGAAGATAAAACCTACGATTATGCAGACCGGTATAAATTACGCGCAACAGCAGCACAAGACAGCGATGTATTGCAACAGAATTACGAAACAGTAGGTCTTCATTTTGACAGGGAGCCTCGGTTTTATGCAGATATAGCGTTTGACGGATCCCTTTGGTTCATGCACAACGGCACATTTAATATCCAGAGTAAGTCAGGACAGTACACCGGCAAGAAACAAAGCCGCCTCTATTCTGTAACTGGTTATTATGCCAAAAAGTTGGTGAACTGGAACCTTGTAGCCACGCCAACAACTGAAACACTTGACCCTTATCCATGGCCGGTAATGCGATTGGCCGACCTGTACCTTTTATACGCTGAAGCGCTGAATGAAAGTGGAAATTCTTCTGCTGCGCTACCATATCTGAATATGATAAGGGCACGGGCGGGGCTTAAGTCTGTGGAAAGCTCATGGACCAATTATTCTACGCAGCCGGGAAAATATACCACTACCACGGGCCTAAGGGCAATTATTCAGCAGGAGCGCGGAATAGAACTGGCATTTGAGGGAAGTCGTTTCTGGGACCTTCGTCGTTGGAAAACTGCACCGCAGGTGATGAATGCTCCGATTTACGGCTGGGACATCGTCCAGAGTTCGTATGAGGACTATAACCGGAGGGTGCTGCTTTTTAATCAGCAGTTTGTCAGTCCGAGAGATTACCTGTGGCCACTTCAGGAAAGCGATATACAGGTAAATCCAAACCTTGTGCAAAACCCGGGTTGGTAACGACGATGTTGAGTAATCACTATTCTTTCAATAAAGCAAATACAATAATGAAAAAGATATTAATAATAATGTCCCTGGGGCTTGCAGCCTTAGTTGTGCATTCCTGCAAACAGGACAAGCTCGGACCGGTTGCAAACGATAAAATCCCTCCCGGTCCCGTTACAAATGCGACGGTGGTAAACCTTAACGGCGCTGCAACCATTAGCTATTCGCTTCCTTTGGATGGCGACCTGTTATATATAGAAGCGAAGTATACAACCAGGCAAGGGGTTGTAAGACAGACGGAAGTTAGCCGTTATAATAGCAGTATTACGGTAGATGGCTTTGCTGATACCAGTGCAGTTCAGGTAACACTAAACGCAGTTGATAAAGGTGACAATGTTTCCGCACCGCTGGTAGTCACAGTACATCCTAAAACACCAATATTTAAACTTGTTCGTGATAGCCTTGCTGTTATTCCTGATTTTGGCGGTGTAAACGTTACTTTTTTCAACCAGACCAAAAGTAGCCTTGCGATCGTTGTACTTGCGACAGATTCCCTGGGGCATTTTACGCCAACTAACACCTTTTACACGAATCTGAAAAACGGCAACTTCTCCAGCCGCGGATTAAAATCGGTGAACACCAAATTTGGGTTCTATGTAAGAGACAGGTATGGCAATGTTTCAGATACACTGCTTCTTCAACTTACCCCGCTTTTTGAAGCACAATTGGACAGGACGAAAATGCATGGGATCATACTTCCTTCAGATGCGCCAATTGGTTACGGCGGCAATATCGACGCCTTGTTTGACGGTGACGTTACCAATGCCGGTGGATATTATCATACGGGAGATGCGGCAGTAATGCCCCAATGGTTCACTTATGACATGGGGGTTACAGCTAAATTGAGCCGTTTGGTTTGGTTCATGCGCTATGATTATTATTACGGATTGCATAATCCGCGTAATGTGCAGATTTGGGGGACAAATAATCCGACCCCGGATGGCAGCTTCAAGAACTGGACCTTGCTGGCAACGCATGAACAGATTAAGCCTTCAGGTTTACCGGAAGGTCAGCTGTCGCAGGATGATATTGCCGCAGCCGCTGCCGGGGAAACAATCACATTTCCCCTGAACACGCCAAAGGTCAGGTATATCAGGTTTTTAACAACACGTAACTGGTCTGATGGAACTTATGTGAATTTCAATGAAATTGAAATGTGGGGAGATACTAAATAGGCTAATAATTTAAAATTGATAACATGAAATCATTAACATATCCGGCATTGATCTTTATCTCCTGTATGGCAATATTCTTCGCCGCTTGTACAAAGGAAGATGCTTATAAAAATTATGAAAAAGGTGGAGAGCTTACTTATCCGGGAAGAGCGGATTCGGTATTCTTTCATTCCGGAAATCTTCGCGCCCAGCTTTCAATTGTTTTGGGGAATGATCCCCTGGTAACTAAAGCGAAGGTCTATTGGAATAACCGCCAGGATTCTACTGAGCTTCCGGTAAAATATTTTCCGGGCAATGATACTGTCAACCTGGTAATCCCTAACCTGAAGGAAGGAAATTACAACTTTGAAATCTATACTTACGATAAACTTAATCACAGGTCTGTGGTGGTAAATGTAGGAGGTTTTGTTTATGGAAGTACTTACCTGGGTTCTTTAGCCAACAGAAATCTTAAGTCGCTCAGCCCTGCTCCGGACGGTAGTGCCCTTGAGCTAACATGGGGAACGCCCGCTATTGGGGAGATTGGTATCCAGTTGAAATACAGCGATAATAGTGGCGCGCCGAAGTCTTTCTTCGTGCCATTGTCGCAAACGACGACAACGCTGGCGAATTATAAGTATGGAAGCACTTTGATGTACCGGTCGTTATTTAAACCTGATTCAGCTTCCGTCGATACCTTTTCGTCTCCTTATACTTCTGTTACTTTGCCGCTTTTTGAACGTCAGCTCAATAAATCATTATTTAACGTAATGGTCCTTCCTTCAGACGCGCAGGAGGGAGGCTACGGCTGGCTTATGCAATACTTGTGGGACGACGTTTATACACCACCGGGGTTTGCCACCACGTCAGGCGTGCCGCAATCATTTACCTTTGATACTGGCGTGACCTCTACACTTAGCAGGTTTAAAACCTGGCAGCCGCTGGACCGCATTTATGATCAGCAAAGTGTGAAATCGTTTGAGGTATGGGGAAGTAATAATCCCAATCCTGACGGAAGCTGGGCCAGCTGGACCAAGCTGCTGTCCTGCCAGTCGGTGAAACCATCAGGGTTACCTGTTGGCCAAAACACGCCTGAAGATATAGCCTATGCCGAGGCTGGTGAAGAATTTGTCTTTCCGGCCGGAACCCCTAAAGTAAGATACTTAAGATTTAAGTTAATATCAAACTGGGGTGATTCGGATTTTATGGCCATGGAGGAGTTAACGTTCTGGACACATGATCATTAATAGCAGAAAGAAGCTGTTTTTAATTAGACACCAACGAAACAACAGGGCTTACATCTCCAGTTGTTTCTAATAGAAAAATCAAATTTAATTTTATCTTTTTTTAAATGACCAGATCATTTTTTTTTGTACTTATTCCGTTTGCTTTATTTAATCTTACTGCTTTCGCACAAACACGCGCAACCTATAAAAGGAAAGGCTTCACCTTATTATTTGAAAGCCAAGACCCTGCCTTCAACCCGAAGGAAAGAGAAAAACTTGTCAGCGTTTTCTTTGATGTTTATCCCCGCCTTGCATCCGAATATAATCCAAGGACTTCGAGGAAAGTTACTTTCGTTATCGACACCGCTTATGACGGCGTGGCTGCTACAGCCTCATCGCGTGTTGTTTTTAGTGATAAATACTTGAAGATCAATTTTTTAGATATTGACGTGGTTACGCACGAGGTAATGCATATCGTTCAGGATTATGGTAATAGTGATGGCCCTGTATGGCTGACCGAAGGAATCGCAGACTACGCCCGTAATAATTTCGGGGTCTTTAACTCCGAGGCGGGCTGGTCGCTGCCCGAGTATCGTTCAGGGCAGCATTACACAGACAGTTACCGGGTGACGGCTCGTTTCTTAATTTGGCTCGAGTCTCACGTTAAACCTGGCCTTGTGAAAATTTTGGATAGCCAGCTGCGGGGGCATACTTATTCAGACAGTTCCTGGAAACAGTTAACGGGTAAAAGTGTAGATGAGCTTTGGCTAAGCTATAGCCATACGCCGGCTATATGAATGACTTATTGCTATAAAGTATTTTTACTATGATCCCAACGTGGAGCTTATAACATCAATTGAATTCTAATATCAAAAAACTTAAAATGAAAAAACAGCTATTAATATTAATTGCGGCGCTGGCACCCTGCGTCGTATCGGCACAACAAAACACATTTACACTTACAGGCCGCATTGGTAACTTGAGCGCCCCGGCCAAAGTGTACCTGGACTATATGGATAATGGCGTAAGTAACACGGATTCGGCCGTTTTAGTGAACGGAACTTTCAAATTCACAGGTCATACGCCTGGCTATAGTACAGCTCGAATGGCGCTTGACCATGACGGCGGCGGTAAAAATAAAGCTGTTTATAGTCCAAATGGCGATGTAATCTACTTTTATTTCGGTAGGGAGAATTTTACCATTAATTCAAAGGACTCTCTGCAAAATGCGGTATTTACCGGTTCAAAGGTTTATGATGAATATGCAGCGTATGTGAAAACTACGGGCGGTACAATCATGCAGTTTGCAAAAGAAGCCAACGAGGCGATCAGCAGTGCGCCGGAGCTCCAGAATGACCCTGAATTCATCAAAGAAGTGGGCACCAAATATCATGAAAAAATCGATAAGCATACTGCTGCTCAGATGCAGTTTGCAAAAGATCACCCTGAGTCTTATTTCGCCCTTGTAAGTTTATCAGATGGCATTGGCGTAAAATTCGATCCGGCTAGTATCGAACCTATCTATAATGCGTTGAATAAAGAATACCGGGAAACTGATGTGGGTAAAGAATTACGCCAGCGGATTGATGCAGCGCGCGATATTACCATTGGCGCTCAGGCGCCTGTTTTTACACAAGCAGATTTAAATGGCAATCCGGTTTCTCTGGCAGATTTGAAGGGCAAGGTCGTGTTGATTGATTTTTGGGCAAGCTGGTGCTCTCCTTGCCGTGCCGAAAACCCCAATCTGGTCGGCCAATATCAGTCGTATAAGAATAAAGGCTTTGAAATTATTTCCGTATCGCTGGACAACGATAAAAGCAAATGGCAAAATGCTATAAAAACAGACGGATTGAAATGGATCCAGGTTTCCGATTTGAAAGGGTGGAATAATGCCGTAAGTCGTTTATACGGTATAAGGGCCGTTCCTCAAAATTTTCTGATTGACAAAGACGGCAAAATAATTGGAATTGGTTTAATCGGTGAAACTTTAGATAATAAACTGGCGGAGCTATTTAAAGACCCTGCAAACTAAGCCAAAGGATTTTCAATAGGGCTTCACCCGGTTTTTTTGGTGCGGCTATCATCATATTTTAAAATTTGGCCAGACTATAATACTTGCTGCCTTAACCTTAAATAAATATTGGCCCAAACCTTATCACATAATTATCCTGTTTGATGAAAAAATCTGTCTTTGTTTTGTTGTTAATTGTTGTGTTTTCTCGTTATGGTAATTGCCAGCAAGCTGACGCGAAAAGATTAGAGCGAAAAATAAGCGAAGCTATTGCAAAGGCTCGGCCAGCATGTGTACGCATTTGGGGTTATGACACAGTCGCTAATCAGCGAACTAGCGCTCAGTTTAGTGGCGTTGTTGTCGACAATCAAGGTTCTATCCTAACAGCGGCACATGTGACAACGCCGGGAAATACCTATAAGGTAATGTTTCCTGACGGCAGGGAATGTTTAGCAAGAGCGCTTGGTAAAATTGAACTTTCAGCAGACAGGACCCGTCCCGACGCTTCGGTGATGAAAATTATCTCCAAAGGTAACTGGCCATTTGCCGGATTGGGGAGTTCGGCGAATTTAAAGCAATTTGAGCCATGTATAAGTATCTCTTATCCGGAAAGCTTGCCCTATTCGTTTCCCGTAATAAGGTTCGGCTATATCGCGGCCGTAATAAATCCGCGGGGATTCATACAATCTACCTGTAAGATGGAGCCCGGTGACTCCGGGGGGCCTTTATTTGATTATATGGGCCATGTAATTGGGCTGCATAGCGCAATAGAAGTTGGGGAATGCTCAAATTATGAAGTGCCCGTAGACGTTTATAAAAAATACTGGACGGCGCTAAATATTCCTGCAATTTACCATTCATTCCCTGAGTTAACAGATAGGGTGAGGATGGATTCCTCGGGCGGCAAAATTATTTCTTTATCCAAGTTGAAAAATATGGCGCTCTTTACAGGCACGTCTAAATTTAAAAAAGGAGAAGTAGGCATCAGCAGTAATTTAAATGGCAGGATACAAAAGGCTGCAGGTACGCTTTTCTCATTAAAAGGGTTAGACCTCAGGGATGGAATAGCGGAAACTGTTATTGTTACCAAAAGCTCGCTGGTTGGAAAGGACCCGCAGGTGATAGGACCCGGCAGGAACATACCTGCAAGAATCATCAGCCGGGATAGGGATAATGATATGGTGTTGTTGCAGCCGGTTAGCGACCTTAAGGGTGGTATAAAATTCGCTGATCTACTTAAAGACACACTTTTGACTGTTAGACCGGGAGGCTTTCTCATCTCTCCGCTGCTGGACACCGCATGCGTTGTTGGTATTATAGGAAGCGCCGCGTTTGATTTGCCCAGGATAGCGAACGCTGGTTTTTTAGGAGCCACTGCTGTTCACAAACGGCAGCCTGTGTCCATCTTATGGATAAAACCGGGTTCACCTGCCGACTTGGTTGGGATCAAAGTCGGCGACGAGCTCATCAGCGTAAATGGCATCCTGACAAAAAAGGATAACGACTTTTCTGACGAAATCCAGAAATACTGGCCGGGAGATACCCTTTTAATAGCGCTAAAAAGATCCGGAACCAATATTACAAAAAACGTTGTATTGGGTGTCGTTCCAAAGATAAAGTATAACCATCCGGCTGAAGCCTTCACTGGAGGTAAAAGCGAGCGAAGAGACGGTTTTAAAAAGGCATTCTCAACTGACGCGACAATTACAGCGGACAGGTGTGGAGGACCTGTATTTGACCTGGATTTACACTTCTGCGGAATAAACATTGCAAGGTACAGCCGAGTGAGCTGTATTGTTATTCCCACGTCGGTTATATTGAAATTTATAATTGCAAACGCGAAAGCTTAAGCCAATGTGTAAATGGCAAATGTTAAAAAGTCTTATGAACTTTTTGTTCTTTTTCGTAGGTTAATGAACAAATAGTTAATTGTTAGAGCGAACCTGCTAATTCTTTAGCAGGTCGCTTAACTTTGGCAATGTTAGGTCAAAAAGGCTATTTCATAAGTAATTATGGTGATAGGGCCTCTTCCCTTCAGCTATGTTGCGTTAAAAAGTATTTTTAACCAAACCTCCTTCTGCACGAATAGCGGCTCCATGCGATCGCATGGGCGCTTGCTATAAGACTAATATGGAGATCTTCGGAACTGATTATTAAAGGTCACAGTCAGGACATCAAGGTTTCTTGAATCTTCTTGAAACCCAGTAAGCTATAATCATATAGCATAACTTTTTCATTTCTTCCCGCTGTCGCGTGCTGATTAGGATTTGATCAGTTGTATATCGCAGTTGATACGGATCTCATCGCTTACGACGATCTGACCCGCTTCTGTTACCGCATCCCAAGTCAGTCCAAATTCTTTGCGACTGATCTTTCCGGTTACCGTAAAGCCCGCTTTGGTTTGATTATACGGATCGACAACAATGCCGCCAAAATCCACATGAAGTACTATGGGCTTGGTAACCCCTTTGATGGTCAAATCACCATGTAATAGGTATTCATCAGCGCTTGGCTCAAATCTTTTGCCACTGAAGCTGATCACCACATGCTGTTCCGCGTTAAAAAATTCTGCCGACTTTAAATGCGCGTCGCGCTGCTCGTTTTTAGTGCTGATCGAATCTACATCGGCTGAAAATTCAATTTTAGAAGCGGTCGTAAAATCATCGCCTTCCGTTAAAACTTCCAGATCGTAAGAATGAAAGTGGCCGGAGATAGTGGTGATCATCAGGTGTTTTACCTTGAATTGTACTTCACTGTGTGAAGGATCGATTTTCCATTTTGTCGTCATGATTATAGCTTTTTGATTGAAACCTATTAAGCTAATCATGTGCCTTTATTCTAAATGGTTGATAGCCAGTAAATTGATTTGTTTTATAATGGAAACATTTAACGAGATGTCGTAAATGATTGGCGAAATCACTTAATATAGTTGCGTTAAGCTCGATAAACTAGATTAAACACTGGTGGATAATTAAGATGAGCATAGCCATTTCAATAAATCTGATAACAACTTATGTTGAATATGCTTTGTATTTTTGTTTTCGAGGGAGTCCTCAGGATATTTGTTTGACTACGAATATCATTGCATAATAATCATATGCCTCACCTGCTTGCAAAATTCGTCAAGCTTTAAAGCTAATCGTTAAGCTGAAGCCTGGTCCGCTTTTGGTAATGGCCTTGCCGTCAAGTTGCTTGCTCAGTCCCCGGATCAGGTTGAAGCCCATGGAATCGGCCTTCGTTACATCGAAGTCATCAGGCAAGCCGCGTCCATTGTCTGATATTTGTAGATAGTAAGAATCCTCGCCAGTTTGACGAAGGACAATAGTTATACAACCTTTTTCATGGGTTGGAAAAGCATATTTTATGGCATTGGTGATCGTCTCGTTTAAGATCAAGCCCAGCGGCACTGCGGTGGAGATATCTAGATCTATTTCCTCAATTTCTTTTTCAAAGGTAATACGTGACCGTAAATCAAAACTGTCCTGCAAATAGACGATCATTTCGTCGATATACTCCACCATATCCACCAGTTTTAAATCCTCTGACTGATAAAGCTTTTGGTGGATCAGCGCGATCGAGTTCATCCTTAATTCACTGTTTTGTATCGCCGCCAACGCTACTTTATTGTTGATAAAAGACGATTGCCGCTGCAACAGTCCCATAACGATTTGTAGATTGTTCTTTACCCGATGGTGCACCTCTTTGATCAACCATTCTTTTTCCTTCAACAAGTCGTCCTTTTCTCCGACCAAACGGTTCAATGCCGCGTTTTTCCGGTCAATCTCTCGGGAGCTCTTTTTATTGATGCGAAAGCTGTTGTAAAGGATGCCCAAAACAATAAAAAGCATCACGACACCACCTAATATCATATTTCGCGTAGTGGTCGCCTGTCTGAATTTTTCGCTTTGCAACAATTGGTCTTTTTTCAAAGACCGGATATCGCTTTCCTTTTGATCTGAAGCATATTTGACTTGCAATTCAACGATCTGTTTATTTTTAGCAACATTAAAAATTGAATCGTTCAAAGTTTTATATAATTGATACTGTCTGATGGCATCGATTGACCGGCCTTGCGAGGAGTCTATTTTAAACCAAAGCAGGGACAGGTCCCTTGAGGAAGAAAGTGGCCTGTCGTTATTGGTCTGCGATTTTAGCAGGCGGGCGGCCTCCACATACTTTTTCTGCCTAACATAAAATGCGGCTGCATCTAATTTTGAGCGCCAAAGTATTTCTCCTTGCATTTCATTCGAGTCCAGGCGCAGTACTGATTTATAGTAGAACTCAGCTAGTTTATACTGCTTCAAGTCATCATAACAATAGGCTTTTATTTGGGCGATGTCCGACCGCTCAAGGTCGCTCACTGGTGGCTTTCGCTTAACAAGCGCATTCAAATAGTCAAGTCCTTCTTTTGTCTTGTGCAACTTGATCAGTCCCTCGATCATAAACCCTGCAGTACGAAAAATCAAGCGCTGATCAATTCTTAGCTTTTCCCTCCCTTCGATCGTTTTCTTATACCAATAAATACTATTTTCGGTTTGCCCGAGATCCTGGTAGATTAGTCCCAGTTCTCCGTAAAAGTCAGGTGCGATCATCGCTGCCTGGGCACCCTGTGTTTCCTCCATCCATTTAACCCCATCCAATGTATACTGCAATGACTTATTCAGATTTCCCTGATAACGATATATTATAGACAATATGCTATAGACAAGACAGAGCTTCGTGGATCTTTTATATCTGAATTCTTTGATCAGTTGTAGACATATTTGCTCCGATAGAGCTTGATCGCGATAATAATTTAGCATCACACAATTATATCCCGCGCGGATTGCAGCGTCATTTTGACCAAGCCGCATGTAAATCGCCTCAAGTTTATGGAATCCGTTAATTGCAAGCGTCGTGTCGTAGTGAGCCATATATTTATAATAAAGATGCAGCGTTTTAGCTTCCTTATATAAATCCCTTTTATTATGATAAAAACCGATGACTTGGCGGATAATCCGCATCCCCTGTGTGGTATCACCTTTTAATATCCATAGTTCACCAAGCTTTGCCAAACTGGGATACTTTCCAAAACCAGTGTCTAACCTAAGTTTGGTACTTATTCTTAATGCTTCATCAAAACGTTGAAAAGCTGTGTCAAGAAGTTTAAGATTCTGCTGATTATTAATGTATCCTGTAAAATAATAATCACCTTCGGCGTGTAAGAGGCGGAGACGGGTCGTGTCGGTAGGTGCCTTTTTATATTCAGAATGTAGAATTCCAATAGGGTTTCGAGGTTGTATTTGGCCAAAGCAACAAGGACCAACTGCTATTAGCCAACAAAATGTGATCAGAAATTTTTTCATGCTGCTGTGCATACCATAGAGTCAAACCGAATTCAAAGTCAATAACACCCATATCATACAAAGCCCGGGGAATATAAAGATAATACAAAATGAGTTCCGTAACCTATGTAAATACGGCTTTAAATAATCAAAGGTGTAATTTAACAGACTAACACTTAGTTTTTTTAATAATTAAAGATGTCAATTTGCAGAAGAGTTTGACTGTAGCTGGGTACATATTGAATAATCGCACTACTAATTCTTGAAATGGGGAATACCGACTATGGATTGTTATAGTGGAGTATCCTCAATCAAATTAGAAAAGGATTTTGTCGGAAGTGATTTGTTTTATCGGGCACAACGAAATATCGTTGCTATAGCAACGATATTTCGTTGTTTTTACAGCCTATCAAAACATTGATTTTTGAGGTAAATTGAAATCTTACTGCAAAAATAAGTATTTTGTAGTATAGTTTGAACCCTGGCAAGTTTCTAACTATTATGGCAGGGTTAATGACCATATGAGTATGCAAACAATCACAATTTCACAATAGTAGGAATGACCAGGTCATTAATCATCGCGTTTTTATTATCTCTTTTATCAACAGCGGTGATTTATGGGCAACCTGCAATTCCCAAAGAGGTGAATAGCCTTTATGAGCAGTTAAAAAAAAGCAATGCTGATACAAGCCGTGTAAGTATATTTATTAAGATCTGTCGTTACGACATTGTGAACTCCGCCCGGCAGCCGGCGCTGCTGGATAGTGCCCTGTCTGTCGCAAACCGGGCAAAAGTGCTCTCCGATAAATTAGGATATTCTGAAGGAATCGGTTTAAGCTACCAGCTGATGGCACAAGCCTGGTGCGGCAAGAAAGATTTTAAAAAAGGTGATGTACTGATTAAAAAGGCGTTGACCGTTTTTTTGGCTCAGGGGCTTTACCACGATGCCGCCGAAGCTTACTTGAATATGGAGGAATTTTATCGGGCTGCAGGTGGAAAAGACTTTAGCCTGAGAATTAGCTATTATGAAAAGGCACAACCACTGTTCCATAAAGTGGGTGCATTTGAAAGAGAAGGCGCCACGTTAAAGATTTTAGGTGACTTTTACCAGGTTCAGGGCGATATTAATAAAGCCTATACCATTCTTCAGCAGTCGCTGGCAATATATCAGAAAACTAAGGTCCGGGAGTTGCAAGGATTATATGATTTGCTGGGCTATACGGCCGCGCAGCTTGGGGATTATCAACAAGCGGTCAAATATGGTTTATTAGCTGTAAAAACAGCCGAGTCGGTCAATGATTACAGCTTACAACTATGCACTATTTATAACCGGCTCGGCGTAACTTATAATCGCTTGACCCAATATCAACAGTCTGCGAAATATTATGATAACGCCTTAAAGATCGCGGTCAAGTTCAAGGATACAGCCACTATTCTCCAGGTTATGCTGAACGATGCGGACGCACTGCTTCATGTGCACAAGTCGATCGAAGGACTTAAAATAGTAAAGTATTACACAGCAAAGTTCCCCACCGTTAGTAAAGATTATCAGCTGATGACCTTAACCACATTTGTGGTGCTTTACCTCGACCTGAAACAGGTCTCCCTGGCTGGAGTATATTGTAATAGAATGCTCGCGCTGGTAAACGGACCTGGCATAGACAGGAATATACAGATGTCGGTTCAATTGCCGGCCACCAAATATTTTATCGCCGCTAAACAATTTGAAATGGCCCGTGAGCATTTGCTGATATATAAACAATTGAGTACTCAGGCTCATTTTTTAGCGGGGCTTACCAACTCTTTTAAATACGCTTACAAAATTGATTCATCACAAAAGCGATATTTTTCTGCACTTGATAATTACCAGCACTATACTTTTTTAAGAGATTCCGTTTATAATATTAAAAAGAGCAAACAGATAGAAGAGCTCAAAATCAGATACGAAACTGAAAAAAAAGAAAAAGATAACATCTCTTTAAAAAAGGAAGGGCTTTTGCAAGCTGACCGTGTTAAGCAGGCAGATCATACGCGCGATCTCACTCTAATTGCTACGGTATGCCTGTTAATTATTGTAATTGTTCTTTATCGAGGCTACTGGATTAAACAAAGGAACAGTAAAGTTATCAGCGGAAAAAATGATTCCCTTAACCAATTGGTTACCGAAAAGGAATGGCTGTTAAAGGAAATACATCACCGGGTAAAGAATAACCTGCAGATCGTTACCGGACTTTTACAAAGGCAGTCAGCCTACATCGATAACGATGAAGCCATGGCTGCCATTCAAAACAGCGAGAACCGAATGCATTCTATAGCCCTTATTCATCAAAAATTATATCAGTCAAACAGCCTAGATATGATCAGCATGCCCGATTACATTGCTGAAATGATCGGCTACCTGGAGGATAGTTTTGGCTTGGATAATCGTATCGTATTTGAAAAGCATTTGGAAGAGATCAGGCTGGATGTGGCCCAGGCTGTTCCGGTCGGTTTGATCCTTAATGAAGCGGTGACCAATGCGATCAAATACGCGTATCCGGGTGAGGAGACAGGTATAATTTATATTACCCTTACCGGGAGCAATGATGGGTGTAACCAGCTGACCATTGCCGACAACGGCCCGGGATTTCCGGAAGATTTTAATATTGAAAGAGTTAATTCTTTAGGTGTTAATTTAATGCGGGGCTTAAGCAAACAGCTTGGTGGTATATTAGAGATCAGCAATGATCAAGGTTGCACTGTTGCTATTTTATTCAAAACAGAAATTTTTAGCAAATCGTGAATAAGAAAAAATACTTGATATTGTTTTTTTGCCTCGTTGCCGGTAAACTGTCTTCGGCGCAACCTGCGCCTGCGATACCTAAAGATGTAAATAGCCTATATGACCAGTTAAAAACAAGCAAGGCCGATACAGGTCGTGTAAGTATTTTGATCAAGATCTGTCGTTATGATAATGAGAACTCCATTCAGCAGCCTGCGCTGCTTGATAGCTCGCTGGCCGTCGGCAGCAGGGCAAAAACGCTTTCTGATAAGTTAGGCTATGCTGAAGGTATAGGTCTGAGTTACCAAGTCATAGCACAGGCATGGTGCAATAAAAAAGATTTTAAAAAGAGTGATGAGCTGATCAAAAAAGCGATAGCTATTTTTTTAGCACATAATATCTATCGTGATGCTGCCGAAGCTTACCTCAATATTGAGCAATTTCACAATGCCGCAGGCGGTATCAGAGATTACTTAGGAAGGATCGGCCCGTACGAGCAGGCTCAGCCATTATTTCGAAAAGCTGGAGCATTCGATCGCGAAGGTGCTACGCTAAAACTACTAGGCGATTTTTATCAGATTCTCGGACAATATGATAAGGCATTGGATCTAATGCTCCGGGCCTTGGCAGACTTCAAAAAAGTGGGAATGAAAGACCTGGAAGGTACCTATGATCTAATCGGTGCTATTTACATGCAAAAAGATCAATTCCAGAATGCGCTTAAGTACGGCTTATTGGCAGAAAAGACCGCTATTGAGCGAAATGATCACGCGTTGCTAACTTGCACCATATATACTAGGATTGGCAGTACCTATTATGTTATCAGGAATCTGGAACAAGCCGGTATTTATTTTAATAAGGCGCTGGCAGTTGCGGAGTACTTTAAAGACGGGCCTTCCATCCGAATTGATATGCAGCGTTTATTTGCCGTATTGACGAGTGAAGGTAAATATACTGAAGCCTTGAAATTACAAAAAAAATTAATTAAAAGGTTTCCCAACAATGACCCGGACGAGATGATCGTAGATTATTCTAATTATATCAGGGCATACTCCGGAATGCAAGATTACAAAATGGCACAGCGGTACGCCGATACCTTACTGAACACAAATGTGCTTTCACGGGGCGGGTCCACCATGGTTTACGCGCTGAATGAGCTGATGGCTTATTTTGTAAAAAGTGAGCAATACGACCGGGCAGCCAAATATCTTCCTCTTTTAAAAAAAACCGCAACAGAACTCTCCATGAAACGCAACCTGTATAGGATTTACATGATAGGTTTTAAGGTTGATTCTTCGAGGAAGAATTATGTTTCAGCGATCAATAACTACCGCCGTTCTTATTTTTTGATGGATTCGTTATACGATGTGAACAAAACAGGTGAGTTGAACGAATTAAAGATAAAGTTTGAGACGGAGCAAAACGAACGGCGTATCGCTGAACTGAAAAATAATGAACACCTTCAGGAACAAAATATCAAACGAGCGAAAATTATACGTAATATAACTATTGCCGGCTCTCTGATTCTGCTTGCGATAGGCGTCCTTTTATTTAAAAGCTACCGGCTCAACGTCAAAAATAGCCGTGCAATCCGTAAGAAGAATAAAACCCTTAATCAGCTTGTTACTGACAAAGAATGGTTATTGAAGGAAATACATCACCGGGTCAAAAACAACCTGCAGATCGTCACCGGGCTTTTGCAAAGGCAATCAGCTTATATTGACAATGATGAAGCGATGAACGCCATTCAAAATAGCGAAAACCGAATGCATACGATCGCACTGATCCATCATAATTTATATCAGTCTGAAAGCCTTGATCTAATCAGCATGCCTGACTATATAGAGGAAATGATCGGCTATTTGCAGGAAAGCTTTGATCTGGATAACCGAATCGTATTTGAAAAGCATTTGGAACAGATCAGCCTGGATGTAGCGCAGGCAGTTCCCGTCGGTCTGATCCTGAACGAAGCGGTGACTAATGCGATCAAATATGCTTACCGGGCAGGAGAAAAAGGGGTGATTTATATCACCTTTACCGGGAGCAATGAACAGTACAATCAATTAACGATTGCCGACAACGGGCCGGGATTTCCGGAAGATTTCAACTTGGAACGAGTCGATTCTTTAGGGATTAATTTGATGCGTGGTTTAAGCAAACAATTAGGCGGTGTCTTAGAGGTCAGCAATGACCAGGGTTGCACTGTTAATATTTTATTCAAAACAGAAATTTTTAGCAAATCGTGAATAAGATCAAATATTTGATAATGTTTTGTTGTCTCGTGGCCGGTAAACTGGCTTTGGCACAGCCTGCTATTCCCGGTGACCTAGCTTTGTTATATAGACAGCTTAAGCAAAGTAAATCCGATACAGGCAGGGTAACTTTATTGATAAATATTTGTCGATACTACAATGGACATGCCTTGCAAAAACATGCGACGCTCGATAGTGTCATTACAGCGGGCACTAAGGCGAAGGTGCTTGCAGAAAAGTTAAATTACTACCAGGGAGTCGGTCTGAGTTATCAGGTCATGGCCAAGGCCTGGTCTGACAATAAGGATTTTAAGAAAAGTGATGAACTGATCAAAAAAGCAATAGCGATATTTTTAGCCCACGACCTTTATGGTGATGCAGCTGAGGCCTACCTAAATATGGAAGAATTCTATTTAGCTACCGGTGGCAAAGATTATAAGGTGATGATCGGTTATTATGAGCAGGCACAATCCTTGTTTCATAAAGCCCATGCGTTTAACCGAGAGGGTGCTACCCTAAATATGCTTGGAGATTTTTACCAGTTGGTCAATGATCAGAACCTTGCGCTGGACAGGCTGAACCAGGCATTAAAAGTTTATAAAAAAACCGGGTATCCATTGCTTCAGGCCACCTATGATTTACTTGGCTATGTCAATATGCAGAAAAGCCGTTATCAGGAAGCCCTTAAATATGGGTTATTGGCTGAAAAGACTGGGATGTCCCAGAAAGATACCACCCGTTTAATGTGTACCATCTACGAAAGAATAGGCGCGACCTACTATGCGATCAACAAATTCGATGTAGCGACGTACTATTTTTATAAAGGTTTGGCAATTGCCGAAAAATTCAAGGATACAGCCGCGATCAGAGTGGTTTTACAAAGTGTTTTCACAGCCATGATGGCTGAGCAAAAATATGGTAAAGCACTTGCTTTACTCAAAAGCACAATGCAGAAATATCCGCCTACTGAAAATGAGGCAGTTACCGTTAATTATGCTAATTTCATCGGGATCTATTCCAAGCTGAATAATAACGCGATGGCTAAAAAATATGTTGATAGCTTGTTTAGCACAAATTTTCTTTCTCGGGAGGAATCATCCTCGGTTTATGCTTTAAATGCCCTGACAGAATATTATATCAACAATAAACAATTTGCGCTGGCAGCTCAATACACGCCGCTGTTTAAAAGCCAGGCAATTAAATATTCAATGAAACGCAGGGAATTTCAGGCTTATTTAATGGGTTTTAAGGCTGATTCCGCAAGAGGGAATTTTTTGCCCGCCATTGATAATTACAAAAAGTATTTTTTCCTGCGGGATTCTTTATATGACCTGACCAAAACCGGGCAATTGGAAGAACTGAAAATAAAGTATGAGACCGGGCAAAAAGAGCAGAGTATAGTTGCATTACAAAGAAACAGCGTCTTGCAACAGGAAACCATTCAACGATCAGACAAAATTCGGAATATCACGATCGGCGGATCACTAATCTTAATTGTTTTTATAATTCTTTTGTATAAAAGTTACCGTCTCAATAAAGAAAGTAGTGAAGCGATAAATAAAAAGAACCAGTCACTCAATCAATTGGTCACGGAAAAAGAATGGCTGCTTAAAGAGATACATCACCGCGTTAAGAACAATTTGCAGATCGTAACCGGCCTTTTGCAAAGACAATCGGCATATATCGACAATGACGAGGCGCTGGCGGCCATACAAAATAGTGAAAACAGGATGTACGCGATCGCACTCATCCATCAAAAATTGTATCAGTCTGAAAGTCTCGGCCTCATTAGTATGCCGGAGTATATCGAGGAAATGGTTAGCTATTTAAAAGACAGCTGCGTACTGGACAGCAGGGTAGTATTTGAGAAACATTTAGACGAGATCAGCCTGGATGTGGCTCAAGCTGTCCCGCTGGGTCTGATTCTGAATGAAGCGATCACCAATGCGATCAAGTACGCTTACCAACCGGATGAGGCCGGCGTCATCTACGTCACGTTTGTTAAAAATGAAGATCAGTACAATCAGTTGACGATCGCGGATAACGGGCCTGGACTTTCTCCGGATTTTGATATAGATAAAGTTGATTCCTTAGGGATGAATTTATTGCGTGGATTAACTAAACAGCTCGGTGGCAGCTTGGAGATCAGCAGCGAACAGGGATGTACAATTAATATTATCTTTAAAACAGAATTTTTCAGTAAAGCCTTAAGCAATGAGTAAAAAAAAGATCCTGATCGTTGAAGACGAATTTATTATTGCGGACGTATTGGCTAATATTTTAAAAACTGCTGGCTACACGGTTTGCGGAATTGCAGATAGTGTAAAAGAAGCGTTGGAAATGGTCGCTGAATTTAAGCCGGAATTTGTCCTGTTGGATATCTATTTAAAAGGTAAGCTCACCGGTATCGACCTGGCCCATAAACTGGCTGAACTGAATATTCCCTTTATTTATATTTCGGCAAACTCCAATCAAAAAGTATTGGACGCCGCGAAAATGACCCGCCCCTATGGCTTTGTAATTAAACCGTTCAGGGATAAAGATGTCCTGACAGCTCTGGATATCGCCGTTTATCGTCACGATCATCAGTTGGAAAACGGTTCACGGCAAACTGCTGTTCTACAAAAAAAAGCGGCGGAAATACTTTCTTCAGCGCAATCCTGGGAATTGAAGATGCTGCAAATGGCAAAAACCCTTCAGCCTTATATCCCTTTTGAATTCTTATCCTTTGGCCTGAAACAGGAAGAGCCGCACAGTTTTTATGAATTAGGTTTCTCAAGGATTGGCTTTGACGAATACCAGTTGATCGGGGCCAATGAATTAATGATGATCACTAATCATAAACATCATGAATTAGCCAGTTTAAAGTCAAATGACCTCAACGGTTCGATGGCTACCTGGTATGATGAAAGTGAGATGAGAGAGCTCCTGAAAATGCCTTCATTGAAAAAACTATATACTGAAACTTATCGTTTGCTTTCCCACCTGGAATGGCCGATCGAATTAAATGACGGCAAATATGCCTATTTCAATTTTTACAGCCGCCGGCCTGACGCGTACCAGGCCGACCACCTGATGTTATGCAGCCGCCTGCAGCCGGTATTAAATAATTTTACGCAGAAAATAGTATATAGCGGGGACAGTCCGCTGATAGGCGTCAGAGATAATTACACGGCTAAACACCTTGCAGCCGACACCGACCTACCAAACCCATTCAGTGGGATCATTGGTAAAAGTTACCTTTTATTGACGGTATTCGATCATGTGATCCAGGTAGCCAAAGCAGACTCATCAGTGCTGATATTAGGTGAAAGCGGTACAGGTAAGGAAAAGATAGCGGAGCGCATACACTCTTTATCCTTACGCAAAGACAAACCATTTATCAGGATCAATTGTGCTGCTCTGCCAACCTCATTGATAGATTCAGAATTGTTCGGTCACGAAAAAGGCGCGTTCACTGGTGCGCATGAGCGGAAGATAGGTCGGTTTGAGCAGGCCCATACAGGTACTATTTTTTTAGATGAGATCGGGGAATTGCCGCTCGAGTCACAATCTAAACTCCTTAGGGTATTACAAGAAAAGGAGATAGAGCGTATCGGCGGGCGGGTCACCATTAAAACGGACGTCCGCATCATTGCGGCTACCAATAGGGATCTTAGTAAGGAAGTGGCCGAAGGCCGGTTCAGGCTTGATTTGTTTTACCGGATCAATGTGTTCCCGATCGTTATGCCGCCACTCAGGGAAAGGAAGGAAGATATTCCCGACCTGGCCAACCATTTTTTAAATATCTATGTCCGAAAGACCGGAAAGACCGTTCGGGGGATCACGCCGCAGGTGTTGGAAAATATGAAAAACTATCACTGGCCGGGAAACATCCGCGAACTGGAAAACCTCATCGAACGGAATGTACTGCTCACGCGCGATGATATGATCAACAGTATGCTACTTCCTACACAACTGGAGCAGCCGGCAACCGCTGCTCAGCAGGATGAGGTGGTAACTTCCATGAGTGATGGGGAGCGTGCTCATATTATGGCCGCGCTGAAGAAATGTAACGGCAAGATCTGGGGCGAAGGCGGGGCGGCCAGTTTATTAAACCTGCCGCCCACAACGCTTAACTCCAAAATGAAAAAACTGGGTATCCGCAAGGACTTCGGCGCTTAGCTTTTAGGCCTGGGGTTGTTTTAAAAGCTTGTTCGCGCCCAGCCAGGCCAGCATCATAATGCCGGGAAGCAACACAGCTACCAATCCATATTGTTTGGCCATCAGCGCGCCGGCGAGGCACCCGGCTAAAAAGCCGGTGATCAGGATAACCTGCTTCTTAAAACTTGCCCAGATTTCGCCGTCAGCGGGACTGGTTGTCAGTGCCTTTATCAGATCAAGTGAAGCTTGTGTAACGTTCCCGGTCATTACGGTAGTTAATCCGTAAGTGGCCTTATTGTAGAGTTTACCAAAGGTATTCTGAAATGCCATGGCTGTTACGATCACAACGACGATCAGCTGGACCTCCCAGCCGCTATCCTGGCCTTCTTTCAAAAGCGTGGCTGAAAGTATTCCACTCACGATCAGTAACAGGCTTTCCAGGATCAGCAAGGTATACATATTGGCAGATTTTCTGGCGATACGCCCGCCCAGCATGACTGCCAGTACGAATATCGGGAAGGTCATTAGTTTTTGCCAGCCGTGCGGATCTATATGTTTGATGAGATCGTATGCGAATACAATGAAGTTACCGGTGACATGTGCTGAAAAGATTTCGCCAGCGGCTACAAAAGTAAGTGTGTCGCAAAAGCCGGCTGCAAAGCAAAGCAGCAGCGTGGTATTTCTGATGAATTTTTCTGTTTCCATGATCGTTTATTTGAGATGTGACCTTAGCATCCAGGCCATTTTTTCGTGAGTTTCGAGTAGGTTAGTGACAAAATCGCTGGTACCCGCGTCCTGCAGGTCATTGGCAAGGTAATTAATATTTCCACGGAGGTGAATAATGAGACTTTCGTGATCGCTCAGCAATTCTTTAATAAAACCCTCTCCGGTGTTGGTGATATGCAGCTGTTCTGTAAAATGGGTCAATGCTAAAAAGCCTTTTAGTGTTGCCGGCGCATAGTGACCTAGTGAGCGGATTCGCTCGGCTGTATCATCCATCAATTCATCCAGCTGCTCGTACTGCGTCTCAAAAAACAGATGCATGCTATGAAAATCCGGGCCTTTTACATTCCAGTGTGCGTTTCGGGTTTTGGTATACAGCAAAAATTCGTCTGCCAGTATAACATTAAGCGCGTGTGCTATTTTTTCCAGTTGGATCTGTTTGATCCCGATATTTGCTTCCATGATTTTAGAGTAAGTTATAAAGTAAATGATCCACCGACACCGTTCCAGCGCCGATAAACAGCAGGAATAAAAAACAGACCGTGTAGATATAAGGAACATCCCTAACTTCGATGGGGTCGTGCCTATGGACCACAAAATAACCAATAGCTGTTACGCCGATCGTTGGCAGGATAACCAGTCTCACCGCAATGCCCAGTATAACGAGCGCCGGGACAACCGTATCGGAAAATGTAGCCACGAGATTATTTAGCCGCTGCGGCAGATGCAGGGGATTAGGGACAACCTCCGGTTGACCGTTATTCCCCTTGAATTTTTTCATGCCATGCACCCGGAACAGTTCCAGCGCTAATAGAACCCGGAAACCCAGCAGCGCCCAATTATTCACTGCGCTGCCCGCATTTGACTGTAAAATGGTCTTTAATAATTCTATCATGATTTTAAAATTTAAAGATTAAAATGCAAAACAAGAACATCCGAAAACGCCCCAGAAAGCGGTATAGTTATTTACCGGAATATTACTCATCCTGGCCTGGTTATGGTCATGCCCATGCAGGTCGCAGCTACCTGCACATTGATGGACAGCGACCAGCGTTTCGTTTTTTTGCGCAGCCAAACTGATCTTTCGCTCTTCAGCTACAGCTTGCTTGCTTTTCGCTGGTGACAGATGATTGCTTCCGGGATAATAGCCATTATAAAGGCGGACAGGCGACCAGTCCGGAAGGATAGGTATAGGCGGCGGGTTGTGCTTGGAAAATTCGCCTTTGGCATAAACGATGCGGCCATCAACCATCGTAAGATCGGCTTCGATCTTTTTGATCTCTTCTTCGGCAACTGTAAAGTAATCCCGGTCAAGGACGGTCAGATCGGCCAATTGTCCTTTTTTTATAGTGCCTTTTTTCGCCTGTTCGTTGGAGAACCAGGCGCTGCCGCGCGTATAAAGTTCCAAAGCGGTCTCCCTGCTCAAACGGCCCTCGTCGCTATAGAGCTGTAAACCACCAACCGTTTTACCCGAAGTAAGCCAGTATATGCCGAGCCAGGGGTTATAGCTGGATACGCGTGTCGCATCGGTCCCCCCGCCAACTGGAATACCCATTTCCAGCATGTTTTTTATCGGTGGTGTTTGTTCGGCGGCCTCCTGGCCGTACCGATCGGTAAAGTATTCACCCTGGAAGGCCATACGGCTTTGGATTGCGATCCCGCCGCCCAAGGCTTTGACCCTTTCCATATTTCGTTCATCGATGGTCTCGCAATGGTCAAAGATCCAGTTTAAGCCGCCAAACGGCATTTCCCGGTTTACTTTCTCAAATACGTTCAAGAACCGCGTAATGCTTTCGTTGTAGGTAGCATGAAGTCTGAAAGGCCACCTGTTTTCAACCAGTATCCTGACCACTCTTTCCAGTTCAGCCTCCATATTTTCAGGAAGATCCGGCCTTGGCTGCAGGAAGTTCTCAAAATCAGCCGCTGAAAATACCAGCATTTCTCCGGCACCGTTATGGCGGTACATATCATCTCCCTGATAAAGTTTTACGGTTTTGGTCCAGCTTTCAAAGTCTTCACCTTCCTGTTTAGGGTGCTGCGTAAAAAGGTTATAGGCAATGCGTACAGTCAATTGTTTTTTCGCGTTCAGTTCATCCACGATCTTATAATCGTCCGGAAAATTCTGAAAGCCGCCACCGGCATCGATCACACTGGTAATACCGAAGCGGTTCATTTCTTTCATGTAATGCCTGGTCGAATTCAGCTGATGCTCATAGGATAATTTGGGGCCTTTTGCCAAAGTGGAATAAAGTATCATGGCATTGGGCGTGGCCAGGATCATGCCTGTCGGTTCGCCGTTGGCGCTGTATTCGATCTGGCCGCCATGCGGGGCCTGGGTATCCTTAGTGATGCCCACAGCCTTTAAAGCGGCCCTGTTTAGAAAGGCCCGGTCGTAAAGGTGGAGGATAAAAACAGGCGTGTCCGGTGACAGGTCATTGATCTCTTTCAACGTGGGCATCCGACGCTCCGCGAATTGAAATTCACTCCAGCCGCCAACGATGCGTACCCATTGCGGTGAAGGAGTACGATCTACCTGCTCTTTGAGCATTCGAAGCGCATCAGCCAGTGACGGTACGCCGTCCCACCGCAGTTCCAGGTTATAATTCAGCCCTCCACGAATGAGGTGGGTATGAGAATCATTGATTCCTGGGATAACTGTTTTCTTTTTCAGATCGATCAGCAGTGTATCATCATCTGCGTAGATCAGGATATCTTTGTCGCTGCCAACGGCCACAAATTTGCCGTTACTAATGGCTACGGCAGTCGCATTCGGGTAATCGCAGTCAACCGTATGGATGTTGCCGTTGTAGAGTATCTTATCAATATTCATCCGGTTAAAATTTAAAGGTGATAGTGCTTCCGATCATTAAAATATCTTTGCCCGGCCCCGCTTGTTTCAGGAAATCACCGGCACTGAACCAGGTCAGTTCCTGCCGGAAATACAGGTATTTGGTTGGTGTATATTCGAGATACGCTGCCAACTGCTGGCCGATCTGCTTGGATTCGATGTTCGTTCCTGGATAAAGCAGTTTTCCGCTTACAGCATATACCCCATCATTTTTATTCATCCTCCAAAACATATCATAGTCAGCAGAGACTAATACTGTTTTGGCCAAAGACAACTGGACGAAGGGATGGAAATCAAATAAATTAGACGGCCCTATAAGCGCGGCTAATCCAAAATAGGCTCCTTTCGGAAATAGCGGGTTAAAAGTATTCAGCTGCCCGTCATTAGGGGTTTTATCTCCACTAATCGCCTCCGTCTTTAGGCCGACCTGCGGCTTTAAAGGCATCTGGTTAAAAGTGTAGGACACGTTGGTCGATAAGGTGTAAGCGGATATATTGCCGCCGGCAAAACTGCCAAATTGATACAGACCCTCAATGTCATATTGCCAGGTGGGTGTTGATTCCCATATCCTGCTTCCGATCGAATGCCGGGTTTCCGTACCTTTTCCATCCTCGAACACCGCAGCCTTGTTCCATATACCCAAATAATACAGGTCAAAATTTTGAACCACAGGAACTTTAGTGAACGCAGCATAGGTTCCCCAAAACTGATTGTCATTGTTAAAACCGTCGTCAAAAATATTGGGTTTCGACTTCACATAATGAGTATAGAACAGATCCAATGACAGGTTCTTTTTACTGAACATCACTTTTGCGCCGTCGAACGATTGCCTGTTGTTCGGGCCGTCCCTTACAGCGACAAGCCTTTGAGAGCCATATAAAATTTCCTGTCTTCCAACTCTGACAGTGAGGTTTTCTCCGCCACTCCAAGGCATCGACACATCAAAAAAGGCCTGGTGAAGGTCGAGTGGATTATTGTCCACCGGTGAGGGAGAGTATACCTGCCCGTTTGCCAGGCTGCTTTGAACTTGCACGAACGTGCGAAAGTGTTTGCCGGCATGAAAATCAACATTCCCGAGGTAGCGCGTTAAGACGAACCCGTCCTTATCCTCCGGTGTCTCACCCCAATCCTGGTTGTTGAAATGGAAGTATTGATATCGGACCTCGCCGCCAAAACTAAAGTAAGTGGCTTTATCCTTTGATACCGGGTTGAACTTTAACCGGTGGTACCAATTGGCGGAGGTATCTTTCGACAGCGCAGTATAATTTTCATCATACCGCAGCTGTTTGAAAGGAACTTCCTGCGCCAGGCAGGCGCAGGAAGTTAAACTAAAAAATAGGATAGCGATAGTTTTCATAAGGAATGGGATGTAGAGCCGCTCGAATTAGTGTGTAAGGAAATGGTGTGCATACTGCACTCCGATCCCATAGCCGCCACCATGTTTGGTCGCCAGAGCCATAACAGCAGCATAAGTTTCTTGCCTGGCCCAGTCACGCTGGAGTTCCAGAAGATACTGCATGGCTGTCATTGGCCTTGCACCAGCTTGTATCATCCGCTCAACCGCACGTTCATGGGCTTCGGGCGATACATCGCCGCACGCGTCAGTTATGATGTAAGTTTCGTAACCCGCGGCGATAGCCGAAAGTGTGGGGCCAACGATACAAACACTGGTCCACAGGCCGGCAAAAACAAGTTTTTGCTTGCCCTGGCCGGTAATGGCATCAAAGGCAGCCTGATCTTCCCAGGTATTCATCGATGTTCTATCGAGATAGCCGGAGGTGGCCTGTGGATAGGCTTCTTCGATCTCAGGGAATACCGGGCCGCTGAAAGACTCCTCAGCAACTGTAGTTACAATGGTCGCTACATTGAATATTTTAGAAGCCCCGGCGATAAGGCCTATGTTATTACGCAGCGTCATGATATCAATGCTTTTAGTGGCGAAAGCCATTTGGCCTTCAAAATCGATTAGTACTAAAGCATGATTGCCTGGGGAAAGTAATTCTGGTGATGGTTTCATACAGTTAAAATTTTGTTGTTCAATTTTCACTATTAGGCCAAGAGTAGTGCCCGTGATCTAACTTATTGAAAAACAGACTATTGTAATTTCTCCATTCTGTATAGTTGCTTTATTTCGGAGTTTGGCCGGTTATACTACGAAATAACGTTGTTGTAGTTTACCACAGCAGTTATCCTGCTAACTAACAGGTTGTCAGTTGTTTTTGCTAAATATCGTTGCGGCTTCCAGGAAATTGCGATATAACGTTTTATGAAATCGGTATCGAATACTTAAATGCCTGATTAATAGCAATTTAATCTAATGGAATACTCCTTGACTATATAGCCAAAACGATATCACATGAAACAGCAACCTTTAAGAAGATTGAACACGGCGCTGACCAACTGGGTCATTAGCCTTCATCAGATAGGCTATACGGATGATTTTCTGCCAATAAATAGTTTGGAAGTGCAATGCGTGCAGAACGGGGAAAGCTTCGCTATTAAAGATCTGCGGGTCAATTTAATTGACTGCAATTATGACCTGCTCACCCGTAGTTACCAATATGTCCACACCATCGATACTGAGGTGGGTCATCGCGGACTCTTAATTACCAATGGAATATTAGGGCTTAACAATCAAGTGCTGGCAAATGGAAAATAAAATGACCAAGTGTAAAATTGATTCGGCCGGTTTGCGCCGGCGCCTGGAAAATCACCTCAGCCTGATTTTTGCTAATCATGAACTAGGGAAATACCTGGTGATCGATGGCTGCGGAACTGAACTACAGATCATCGGGAACTGCGCGGAACCTATCCTGACCCTTCCGAAGATCAAACTCGCTTATCATATCTGGATGAATATGGAGGTGATCGACCGCCATAACGTGCTCAGGAAATTCCACCATTTTTACGCGGAATTACCTATAGTGAGTCCCGGAAACAGGAAAATATTGATATTTTGCACCTTATTTATCCATGAATTTTCGGAGATCTTGGCAGAAGCCATGGAGTGGCCGGATTAAAGTCCACTCACATGTTTTCGTGTAATTCCTAGCCTTTTCATTTTTGAATTGAGTGTGGTTGAGGGAACATCAAGCAGCTCTGCCGCGCCTCCCGGGCCTGATATCCGCCCGTTGCATTTTTTCAGTACCATTAAAATATAATCTCTTTCGTTGTCTTCAATGGATTTGATGCGGTTATCCGTCATGGGATACTCGATCGGTGTGGTATGATTAGTAATAGCGATATTTTCGATCATCATGCCCTTATTCAGCAAAACGTTTCGTTCGATAAGGTGTTGGAGTTCCCGAACATTTCCCGGCCAGTGATAAGCGGCAAGGTCGTTTAGGGCCTGCTGTGATAAGGTCATTCCCGGTTTGCCCACCCTTTCACTGTATTTACTGACAAAGAATGCCGCCAAATCAGGAATGTCATCTTTTCGATCACGCAGCGCAGGCAGGGTGATTGGGAAAATATTCAAACGATAATAGAGGTCTAACCGGAATTTTCCGGCAGCTACTTCTTTTTCCAGGTTGCAATTGGTCGCGGCGATCACCCGGACATCAACCTTAATGGTTTCACGCCCACCAAGTCTTTCAATTTCTTTTTCCTGCAAAACCCGAAGCAGTTTCGCCTGAGATTCCAGCGGTAATTCGCCGATCTCGTCCAAAAAGATGGACCCTCCGCTGGCCTGCTCAAATTTGCCGATACGCCGGTCTACAGCACCGGTGAACGCCCCCTTTTCATGACCGAACAATTCCGATTCTATCAGATGGGTCGGTAAGGCGGCGCAGTTAACCGTGATCAATTTCTTATCCTTACGGGCGGACAATCCGTGGATAGATTTGGCAAAACGTTCTTTGCCGGTTCCGCTTTCTCCTAAGATTAATACGGAAGTTTCCATTGGCGCCACCAGGGAGAGGTGGTCCAGCGCGGTTAATAGTAAGTGGCTGCTGCCAATGATTCCTTCGAATCCAGCTTTTTCCGTTTTGCCGGGGACTTTTTTTTGAAGAACAGGATCAGGGACATTATTTGGAGCATCGCCCGTTCCGGCAATACTTATAATACCGTCGAACAGCTGGGCGAGGTTTTTTTGGAGCCTTTTGGTCAGCGCTGTATGAGCGCTGTTATAAATATCGTTCTGACGACTGTAAAAAGATAGCGTAAATCCTTGCTGCCCCTTTACAGGTATGAAAATGGATAAGTTTGCTTTCATGCCGAAAGTTCGGGCAACGAGGGCTTTTTCGGCATTGACTTTGCAGCTACTGATAAAATCTCCCGCATTAAGGATCGTCGTCTTGTCATCACCCTCGGCAGGTTCCTGAATTTTTAACAATTCCTGTTTCTTTATCCCGGCTATCGTTAAAAGGTCATTAAATCCGATTGTTTGGTATTCATTAAATCCAACACGCAAATATCCGCGGCCATGGTACGGCAGGTTACCCAAATTTTTCATTCCGATCGCCAGGTAATCGAAAGGGATATGAGACTGCAGCAATTTAGCTGTTTTCAATAATTTGTGTTCCCAGGCAGCAGTTTCGGAAAGTACGTCCATTAATGTTCCCTGAAGCATCAATTCGCTGTTTTTGCGTGCTATAGCGTTTTGATTATGAAGGTACTGCGCGATCTCCAGGCTAACGAGCACATCTTTTTCGCGAAATGGCTTAACCATAAATCCATAGGGATTGGTAGCTTTAGCTTCTTCCAGGATCTTTTGGTTCGAATTGGCTGATAAATAAACGAATGCTATGTTTAATTCACTGAGCCATCTGGCCAGGTCAATACCAGTCAAACGGCCTTTAAGGTGGATATCCAGTAAAACTAGCTCCGGTAGATGCTCACTGATCATTTGTGTTGCTTCTTCAAATGAGTCCGCTATCCCGCAAACGTCATAACCCGCATTTTTCAAAATGAAAGACAAGTCATCAGCTATTATAAATTCGTCCTCTACGATAAGTATTTTTTTATTCATGTGACATTGTGTTAGACAGTTTTCAAAAGACTTTCATTGATAAAATCGACGGCTACGGTCATACCATCTCCGCTTTCTATGCGCAGGGTTCCGCTCAGTTGTTTACTTAAGCCGCGCATTAAGCTCATCCCTAATGACTTGTTTTTCTGAATATCAATTATTAGCGGCAAACCGATGCCATTATCATGTATTTTAAGCGACAGGGTGTTCGAACCCGATTTTTTCAGGTGAATACTTATTTTTCCGGGCCGGTTAGCAGGAAATGCATATTTGATCGAGTTAGTAATGGCTTCGTTGAGGATTAAACCTAAAGGCACAGCCCGCGTGACATCCAGCTCGATATGGTCGGCATCTATCTCAAAAGTTATGTTCGGGTCGGTTTGAAAGCTTTCCCGCAGATAACCTACCAGTTCGCTGATATATGCGCTGATCTCAACCAGTGCCAGGTTTTCTGACTGATACAATTTTTGATGAATGAGGGAAATAGATTGCATCCGGTGCTGGCTTTCGCGAATCGCGTTATAAGCGATGTCATTATCAAGGTATTTGGACTGCGTGCTTAATAAGCTGATCACGATCTGAAGATTGTTCTTAACCCGGTGATGAATCTCTTTCATTAACCATTCTTTTTCGTTCAGCAGACCATCCTTAAGATCAACCAGGCGAGTCAGCGATTCATTTTTTTGGTTGATCTCCAGACGTTGTAACTGTAATTGACTGTACAGCCTGCTTTTTAAACTGTAAGCACGATAGCTGATGGCCAATAAGATAACCAAAAGCGTAGAACTTCCCGCGATTAGCCACTGGGTTGTTTTCTCCTGTTTAAGAGTGATATGTTTAAGGCGGGATTGAGACTTCAGCAATCGGATTCGCTCTTCTTTGACCTTAAGATCCTGGTCTTTTTTTTCGATCTCATATTGGATATGAAGTTGGGCCACCTGCCGGCTTTGTTTTACATTCCAGAGCGAATCTCTAAGCTCATCTGCTTTACGGTAATTGCTGTAAGCGAAAGCATACTTATTCTCCAGGGAATCCAGCTTGGCCTCCAACAAAAAAGCAATGGACATCGCAAAAAGACTGTGCTGCGCGGTGGCGACTTTTTTAAGCTGTGCTAAATGTGTACGGGCCGGTTCGTCCTGCCGTGTCGCTACGTAATAGGTCGAAAGCGTACTTTGAATGATCTGCTGGTCATTGCCAAGCGGATCAACGGTGAGACTTTCAGCCTTTAAACGGTCTACGTAAGGTGCTGCATCCTTAAAGCGTTTTAACTTGGTATAGCACTTTAATAAACTATTATCCACACCTACGGGATCAGCGGCAACACCAGTGGGAAACCTTTTTTTCACCCCGTTAAGCATAATGACGCAATTCTCATATTTTCCCAAGTTTATCATTACCTGTGCAATATTGACATATAGCCCGATCTGGGTGCCAACATCCTTTAGCTTTACTGCAACCGCCATTGATTTTTCATAATACTGCCGGGCTTCCAACATTTGTTTCATTTGAAAATAGGTGATCCCCACACGATTATAAACTGCACAGGCCTGCATTGTGCTATCTTTGAGTTGCTCACTGATCTTGACCGCTAACAGTCCATATTCCAGCCCTTTATTCAAGTTGCCCATCACCATATAATCACTGCCTAACAGGTCATATAAGCCTTCCTTATCACCCTGAGTAATATAATGCTCTAGTTTTAAGGCTTGAAGGAGGTATTCCAGTGATTTAGGGTAGTTGCCCTTGACCTGGTAAAAATCGCCTAGGATTTTCAAGGTTGCTTCCTGCCTGTCTTTTGCACCTGACATTTGAAATAATGGCAACGCCTGCTCGTAGTACGCAATCCTGACATTCATGTCCTTTCCACCAAAATACTGGAAATATTCTTCAAAATTCAAAACCACTTCTGCCGCCTCTCTGAAATGACCTTCACTTAAGAAAGCGGCCTTCGCCTGCCGCAGGTAATTCATTGCCCCGGCCATATCTTTTTTGTCTCGAAGGCTTTTTGCTGTTATCAGGGAACCCTGTGCTGACCGGTAGGTCTGGCTCACGGGTGCTTTAGTTTGTGCAAAGCTTTTGGTAACAAAAATTAGCAAAAGACAATTGGTGATGACCATTCGAATTACTTTATTCTTCATATAACACTTCATGTCCCGTGATCCGAACGGCAATAATAGCTCCCATTTATTAACTTATTGATATATAGTTAATTGTGATTTATGATAAACGGTATTGACTTTAAGTCGCCGTCAAATGACCATATATCGTCATTTGACGGCGATGGAATTTCGATCATCATGGATAAACCGCGTTCTCGACGGAAATCCAAAACTCCTCCTATTTCCCTGCACATATTTTTAATGAGGTTAATGCCCAATGTGTCGCAAAACTCTATATCGAATCCTTCAGGCAAGCCCCGGCCGTTATCACTGACCATCAGACTGAGGCCACCGTTTACTGTACAAGTTAATTCAACACAAATTTCGCCTTGATGGTCATCCTCAAAAGCATATCGCAGCGCATTCGTAATCATTTCGTTTAGGATCAGACCAAGCGGTACAGCCTTTAAAACATCCATTTCGATATCCTCAACAGTAATTTTAAATGCGATCCGGCTTCCAATAGTAAAACTTTGCCGAAGGTATTGCAACAGTTCATGGATATATTCCTTAAAGCCGATCAGGGCCCGGCTTTCAGATTGATAAAGTTTATGATGGATAAGGGAGATGGATTGCATGCGGTGCTGACTTTGCCTGATAGCTGCAACGGTATGCGGATCGTTTAAATAGGCAGATTGCGTATTGAGCAGGCTGATCACGATCTGAAGGTTGTTCTTCACCCGGTGATGAATCTCCTTAATCAGTAATTCTTTTTCTCCCAGCAGATCATCTTTAAGCTGCGCTGTTAACTCTAAACGGCTGTTCTGTTCCCTGATAGCCAGCTGCTGTTCTGCAAGGCACCGATTCGCGAGAATTTTATGGCGGTATTGCCATAGGCTGGCCGCCAGCAGTAGCGCAGCGGCAATTCCTGCTGAAATGATGATAATTCGGGTCAGCCGGATTTGTGTGACAAATTGATCTGTCAGCCGGTTTTGGGAACTTAGTAAATTGATGTTCTTCTCTCTTGAGCGTATTTCCAAATCTTTCTTTTCAGTTTGATACTGCCTTTCAAGATAGGCCGACTGACGGTTTTTATATTCCTCCAGTAATGAATCCCTTAATGAACGATACTGGTTCCAGTGTTTAACAGCCGCTAAGTAATTTCCATGTAAGGAATCAATGTGACACTGCTGAAATAATACCCGCATCCTGAGAGAGTCTGGCCGTTGCGCGCGAGCGATAACGGAAAAGCCAAGAATCAGTAAAATTGCTAAAGAGATCTTCATCAACCTACCTGGCTGCATAAAGCAAGCCAATCTCCTGCTCTGCTTCAAAAGGGGGGCACAGTCCGGTATCCCTACTGAATTTCGTTGTGCCAGTTTCAGTACAGCGACATTTCGTTGTTGTGGCCCATCTTACCTTATATCGTTGCCAGATCGCATCAAATAACGACATAAAGCCAAATTAGAAAACGCTAAAAATGTAAAACACTGATTTTGAGATTATTGTGAATTTGGCTATCGCCTTGTATCAATCCGTTCATAACAAATACCACAATCATGAACATATTAGATCAAAAAACAGCGCTCATTACCGGTGGAAACAGCGGAATAGGTTATGCAACAGCAAAACTATTTAAAGAAAAAGGCGCCAACGTCATTATTACCGGCCGCAACGCTCAGGCGATTAGCCAGACAGCGGCCGAATTAGCGGTTACCGGCTATACCGCAGATCAGGCCGACATGCAGGCCATTGATGATCTCGCTGCTTCCGTCAAAACAGATTTCGGCAAAATTGACATCATCTTTTTAAATGCCGGCATCGCGAATTTCGCGCCATTTGAACAGTCAAGCGAACAGCATTTCGACGAGATCATTAATATCAATATAAAAGGCGTTTTCTTCACCCTTCAAAAATTATTGCCTTTGCTGAGTGACGGTGGTTCTGTTATTTTCAATGCGTCTATCAATGCTAAGATTGGTATGCCGAACTCAGGTGTTTACGCCGCCAGTAAAGCTGCCCTTATCGCACTAAACCGTGTATTGGCAACCGAACTTTCTCCCAGAAGGATCAGGGTCAACTGCATTTCGCCGGGTCCCGTTGAAACACCAGTTTACCAAAAACTCGGCTTGAGCACGGAAGAGATCGCAGGTTTCAGCAAAGTACTCAGTGATAAGATCTTATTAAAGCGGTTTGCCCAGGCAGAGGAGATAGCTCAGCTGGCGGCGTTTCTCGGGTCCGATGATTCCACTTTTATAACTGGCACAGAAATGGTGATCGACGGCGGCCTTATCGTTAACCCGGTGGTGCAATAAATCTAACTCTATCATGAAAAAGATCAATTCCAATACCGTTGTCTTTATTACCGGTGCTTTTGTCAGCAGTGATTGCTGGACCGAATGGAAAAACTACTTTGAAGAACGCGGTTACCGAACTTTCGCACCTGCCTGGCCCTACAAGGACGCGCCTGCCTGTTCCCTGCGCCAACGGCATCCTGACGCCGATGTTGCCAGCCAGCGCCTGGATAAACTGACCGCTTATTTCAGGGATTTCGTAAAGTCACTGCCTGAAAAGCCGATACTGGTCGGTCATTCCATGGGCGGTCTGATCACCCAGCTGCTGGTGCAAGAAGGCCTGGCTACTGCGGGTATTGCGATACATTCACTTCAACCACGGGGCCTGTTTACTTTTAAATTCTCCTTTTATAAGGCAGGTTGGAACGCATTAGGTTTTTTTACAGATACCAAAAAAACCTATCTCATGACTTTTCCTGAATGGCAATATGCTTTTACTAACGGAATGGCCTATGAGGAGCAGAAGGATGCCTATTATAAGCTCCTGGTCCCGGAATCGAAGCTGGTGGTACGTGATGCAACTACAGTTGCGGCCAAAGTTGATTTTGTCCGGCCGCATGTTCCCTTGCTTTTCCTTTCCGGTAGCGAGGATCGATTTATACCAGCGTCGCTTAATTACAGCAACTACAAAAAATACAGTCACCCCCAGTCAGTGACTGATTACAAGGAATTTCCTGGGCGGAACCACTTTGTTCTGGGTCAGCCCGGCTGGCAGGAGATCGCTAACTACATTTTAAACTGGTTATTAAATAAATAAGAGCATGAAAAAATTACTCACTCTGATTTTCGCAGCAATGCTGTTTACGGCAAATGCACAGCAAAAGGCAGACTTGATCATTTATAACGGCAAGGTAGCCACGATGGCCAAGGCCGGCGAATTTAAACAAGCCATTGCCATGCAGAATGGACTGATTTTGGCGACCGGTAGCACGCAGGCTGTTTTAAAGTCCTATAAAGGTGCGTCGACCAAATTGGTTGATGCAGGAGGAAAAACCGTGATACCTGGCTTGAACGACAGTCACATGCATGCGATCCGCGAAGGGCTGAACTTTAATATGGAGTTGCGCTGGGACGGTGTCAAGACATTGAAGCGTGCGATGGAGATGCTGAAAGAGCAGGCAGCCAGGACACCACCCGGAGCCTGGGTGAAAGTGGTGGGCGGCTGGAACGAGTTCCAATTCGAAGAAAAAAGGCAACCGACAATCGACGAGATCAACGCCGCTGTGCCGGATAAGCCGGTTTTCATTACCTATCTGTACGGCAAGGCATTTCTAAATAAAAAAGGCATCGAAGTATTGGGCTATGATAAGCATACGGATTATCCGGGTAGCTTGGTCGAATTGGACAAAGACGGTATTCCTACAGGTTTGCTCTATGCGAAAGAGACACCGATGGCGATCTACCGTACCCTGGCGTTGACCGGCAAACTTACACCTGAAGAGCGGATCAATAGCTCAGCACATTTTTACCGCGAGATCAACAGCTTTGGTATCACCAGCGTGGTAGATGCAGCGGGCGGTTCCCAAAATTATGATGCAGATTACCAGGCTTCGCTGGCACTGGCCAAAGCCGGTAAATTGACTGTGCGTACCGCTTACTATTTATTCGCGCAGCAAAAAGGCCAGGAACTGGCCGATTATGAAAAGTGGATCGGGCTTACCCAGCCCAATAAGAATGATCATATCCTGATGGCCAATGGTTATGCCATGGAAGGTGCCGGTGAAAACCTGATCGCTTCGGGCGCTGATTTCGAAAACTTTCTCGAACCGCGCATTGTGCTGGCGCCCGAAATGGAAAGCGATCTGGAACCGGTGATCCGCCTGTTAGTGAAGAACCGCTGGCCGTTTCGGTTGCATGCCACCTACGGCGAATCTATCGACCGCATGCTCAATGTTTTTGAAAAAGTAAATAAAGATACGCCCTTCAATGGCCTGCGCTGGTTCTTTGATCATGCGGAAACGATCACTGATCCTGAACTGGTCCGCGTCAAAGCGCTGGGTGGCGGCATAGCCGTGCAGTTCCGCATGTATTACCAGGGCGAACTTTACACTAAAATGTATGGGCAGCCAAAAACGCAGTTACCGCCCATTAAAAAAATGCTGGCTATGGGTATACCGGTAGGAATGGGAACAGATGCGCCTCGCATATCTACCTACAACCCGTGGATGGCGCTTCACTGGCTGCTAACGGGCAAAACTATCGGCGGTATGCAGTTCTGGCCTAAGGACCAGGTGCTGGACAAGTTCACCGCATTAAACCTTTATACCTCTGGCAGTGCCTGGTGCTCGGGAGAGCAGAATGTAAAAGGAAAGCTGGTAAAGGGCATGTATGCCGATATGGTCATCCTATCTGACGATTACTTTAACGCTGCACCTGAAAAGGTAAAACACATTACTTCGCTAATGACTGTGGTGAATGGCAAAGTGGTGTATGCCGCTGGCGCTTGTGCCGCACAATGCCCGTCCATCGCGGCGGCTCTACCCAATTGGTCGCCAGTGAATTACTACGGCGGCTATCAAAAATAAACCTCAAACATAACAACCATATGAAAAATTCAATTTTAAAACTGTTAGGCATTTGCCTGCTGCTATGCGGCAAGGCTTTTGCACAAATGCCGCCGGTAATCCCGATATGGGATGCTAACAAGGTAACTTTAGGCCTTCATAAAATCACCAATGATGTCTATGCCATCATCCCCACCACAGCTGAAACGGAAACCAGCAAAGGGATTCCCCAAGCCACTACAGGAGGATTTATCGTCGGCGAAAAAGGAGTATTTCTCATCGAAGTCATGTTGACCAAGAGACTTTATGACCAGGAAATTAAGCTGATCCGCTCGGTAACCGATAAGCCGATCATTTACGCGGTCAACACCAGCGATCATGGCGACCATTGTTTTGGTAACTATCTGTTACCTCCAGGTACACGCATCATTCAAAATGAATTTGCGAAGGATAATCTGTCGAAAAATTATGAAGGAATAAAAACCTTCATGGTAGGATTATTCGGTACCGACAGAGGTATAGAAAACACCGTTTTCCGCCCTGCTGATATCGTAATCCCCAAAAATAGTAATCTGAAGGTAGATATGGGCGGCGGCAAGATCGTTGAGCTGCTGAATATAAGCCCGGCGCAATCACAGGCGGATCTATTCGTCTGGATGCCCAGTCAAAAAGTGTTTTGGGCCGGCAATCCTTTTATTGCCGAAAGTCCTGCCATACCCTGGCTATTCGATGGCGTTTTTTTAGAGCCCGCAACCAATCTGAAAAAAGTGTACGATTTCTTACCGGATGATGCCATTATCATTCCCGGTCATGGCCGCATCACCAACAAAGCGGGCATCAAATACACCATTGATTATGTGGCTGAATTAAAAAAAGAGGTCGAAGAGGCGGTTGCAAAAGGCCTAACCCTTGAGCAAACGAAAGCAACCGTTACCATGAAAGATTATGATAAAGGTTACGTGCTTTTCAACTGGCTGCACTACAATTATAACCTGCCTAATGCCTACAAAGACATCAGCGCCAACAGAAATAAATAAACCAATCAAATTAATATAAAACAACAAAATCATGAAAACAATAACTGAGATGAAACACCTGTTTATCACCCTGCTTTTCACAGCTTTGGTCGGTAATGTATTCGCTACGGTAAACCCGGCTAATCCTCCTTCAAATTTCAAACATCAGTATGCAACAGTTAACGGTGTAAAGATCCATTATGTAATCGGCGGTAAAGGTGAGCCTTTGCTGCTGATACACGGCTTTGGCCAGAACTGGTATATGTGGAATCGTTTACTGCCGGAATTGTCGAAACATTACACCGTGATCGCACCGGATATGCGCGGAGTTGGCGAGTCAGGCAAACCTGCTGCCGGTTATGACAAAAAAAACATGGCGGTCGACATGCATGAACTTACCAAAAAATTAGGCTTGCATCATGTCAATGTTGTAGGTCATGACATCGGACTAATGGTGGCTTATGCTTATGCGGCCCAGTTCCCGGATGATGTCAAAAAACTGGCATTACTGGATGCTTTGCTTCCGGGCATCGAGCCGGTATGGAGCCAGGTAAAATCGCAGGCCTGGTGGTTCGGCTTTTTCGCCCAGCCGCATGCAGGGGAATTGGTTTCGGGTAAGGTAGGTCTCTTCTTAACCGACTTCTGGCCAGTGGTAGGCTTTAAAAACAATTCCTTTACTAAGGCTGAACGTGCGGAATTCATCCGCGCTTACTCCGTTCCCGGTGCGACTACCGGCGCATTCCACTGGTTCGGTTATTTTAACCAGGATGCGAAGGATAATGTTGAATTTGCTAAAACCAAAATAAATATGCCGGTACTAACGATGGGTTCCGACCATTTTGCAGCCCCGTTCCTGGCAACACACATCAGGCTGGTCGCTACAAATGTACAGGAATCTGTAATTAAAGATTCCGGGCACTGGGTCGTACAGGAAAACACGCAGCAGGTGCAAAAAGATCTGCTGGCATTTTTGCTTAAATAATACACTGGTCTCAATAATGGTGAGCACCCTGCACCTTTGCAGGGTGCTTTGCCTTTTTATGATTTTTAACGCTTATCACTATTATAGATGATGAAAAAAATACTGTCAGTAATTATCCTCTTAATCATAATAACAGGCAAATTATACGCGCAGCAGACTTTATTGCAGCAGCTTAGAAAATCAAAGACTGATACTAACCGGTTGCGAATATTTAACGAATTGGGCCAATTTTATAAGAAACGTAGGCACGGTCAAAACCTTGGCGATCTTGACACGGCAAAAACCTGGTTTTTAAAAGCCTTACCGCTTAGCCATTTAGTGCCCGATACCTCAAAATACAGCAGGCCGCAAATATTGATGAGTTTAGGTGAAGTAGCTTTCGGCCAGCATAATGTACCTGAATGTAAAGGATATTTTATGCAAAGCATAACTTATGCTCAAAGGAAACTTGAACCGGCAATTGAAGCAGAAGGCTGGGAACGGATGGGGGATGCCCTTAGTTTTACAGAAAAAAACTCGGCAGGTTATTTTACCAAGGCTATCGCACTTTATGAAAAGGTGCACAAAACAGACCGGGTGATCTACGATTACTTTTTGTATGCGCTGGACAGGGGTTATTCCGCCCATGTAGATTCTGCTATCATAATTGCTGTGCAGACGATCGAGAAATATAAGAATACAAAACTTCCTAATCTGGAGATGAGCTATTACGTAGCATCTGCAATGAACAGAACCAATGGTAATTTAGAAAAGGCCTTGTATTACTCTTTAGGCGGTGTACGGCGAATGGCGATGATTAACGATACCACAAAAGGCGGAACTTTATATGGCGAGCTTGCGCAGGTTTATGAAGACCTCGGCGATATTGACAATAGTATTTATTACTACAAAAAAACGATTGTCATCCGTGAGAAAAAGAATCCTAAGCAAAAGTTCATTTATGAAATAGGGCGCTCTGTAGTAAAATTGTTCATCAAAAAGAAAAAAGCTGGCGAATCGCTAACGTTTATTACCAGCATGGAACACAAACATCCGCCCGATGGCGAGTATGAAGCTGGTATTTTAGCCCAGATAAAAGCTTATTGTTATGAAGCGCTGGGGATGATTGAGTTAGCCGAAGAAAACTACCAGATAGTGATGAAGGGGCTTGGTCAGGATTTTAGTGATATTGGAAAATTGGCCCGCATGGACATAGCGCAGTTTTATATCAACCAAAAGAAACCTAAACAGGCAGCCTTTTATCTCGAACCCTTAAAAAAGGTAGACGATGCCTTGCAATCAAGCAAACTTGAACTATTACATTTTAAAATTGATTCCATAGGTGGCGATCTTCATGCTGCCATCAACCATTTTCAGCGGTTTAAGATTATCAATGACTCTGTTTTCAACTCGGCAAAAACTAAGCAGATCCAACAATTGCAGGTGCAATTTGAAACGGAGAAAAAAGACAAAGACATAAGGTTGCTTAAAAGCGATAGCCTGGTTCAGCAGGCCCAAGTGCAGCGGGCAAATTATATGCGAAACCTTACACTGGCCGGCATTGTCTTATTACTCTTATTTATGGCGGTGCTTTATAACAGTTATCGTTTTAAACAGCGTAAAAACGAAGCATTGAACAGTTTGGTGCTGGAGAAAGATGGGTTGCTGCAAGAAAAAGACAATCTATTGGTAGAAAAGCAATGGTTATTAAAAGAGATCCATCACCGGGTTAAAAATAACCTGGCAATAGTGATGGGCTTATTGAACCGGCAATCGGCTTATATTGATAACGATGTGGCGCTTGCCGCTATCCAGAACAGCCAAAACCGGATGCGCTCTATTGCATTGATCCATCAAAAGCTTTACCAATCGGAATGTTTGGACCTGATCCAGATGCCGGAGTATATTGAGGAACTGATCGATCATTTGAAAGAAAGCTTCGACCTGGGTAACCGCATCATATTTGATAAACAGATAGCCGAAATACTCCTGGATGTTTCACAGGCAGTACCATTGGGACTGATCATCAATGAAGCCATAACCAATTCGATCAAATACGCTTTTCCGGCCGGATCAACAGGCGTTATAAAGGTTCAGTTGGAGGAAGTCGCCGATAACCAGAATATCCTGCTGATTAAAGATAACGGGACCGGCTTGAAAAAGGGCTTTGACCCGGCTACGATCAAATCGCTCGGCATGAACCTGATGAGGGGATTAAGCAAACAATTGGGCGGTACTTTCCAAATGACTGAAGACCATGGTGTCCAAATAGAGATAGCATTTAAAACAGAAGTTTTTTTGGCAACTTCTCCTTCGATAAGCTGAAACAAATCCCGAAAATCAGAAACCCTGGACCTAAAGGTCCAGGGTTTTTTGTTTTGCACTGAACTCCTAAATATCGTTAAAGCGTCGCCATTTTCTGAAATAAAGTGACATTGATGAAGTTTATTTTTATGCAAATAATTGATTTATAATTAATTATGATTTAGGTATTTGATTGGTATACCATCTGGCATACAAGTAAAAATTAAATATCATGAACCGCCTGTTAAATGAAAAAAAGATCAGCCACACTTTAGGTCTGCTTAAAGGCCGATTGTTCGGCGCTTATCTGCAGGCGATCCAGCTATTCTACATCCTTTATAAATAAACATCAACAATTAAAAAAACAACACATGAAAACAACAATTAAAATCGCCGCCCTTTTAGTAGCTATTATGGGCAGCACCCTTGCTTCAAAAGCTCAAACAACCAAAACTACCGCGTCAAACGGAATCATTTACAGCGTAGGTGTTGAATCCAGCTTAGCGCTGGGCAGTGCGAAAGACCTGCATAAATGGAGCCTGGGCGGTTCTGTTGGCGCGGACATCCCTGTCGCTGAGCAGTTCTATGCCACGATCAACACCGGTTACCAAAATAACTTCGGCCAAAAAAATGTACTGGGTACTGGGTATACAGCCACTGATGATCACCTGATCCCGGTTAAAGCAGGTTTGAAGTATTTTCCTGTAGGAATCCTTTATGTTCAGGGTGAGGCAGGTGCACTTTTTTCTTTAAATAAGAAAGACGCCGCTTACACTAAATCTACTGCCTTTTTATATAGCCCGACCATTGGTGTCATGCTTCCTTTAAATAGCGGGAGTTACCTGGATGCCGGTGTGCAGTATGAGGGTTCAACGAAGTTTAATGATTTTCAAAACAGTAAAGAAAATATGATAGGTGTTCACGTAGCCTATGCCTTCTCCATCAAATAACAATCTTTAATTTAGTCACACATTAATCTTGAAAATACCATGGATCTCCAATTGAAAAACAAAAAAGCGCTGGTTACCGGTTCGACCGCCGGCATCGGTTATGCGACGGCACTTCAGCTGGCAAAAGAAGGTGCCGCAGTGATCGTCAATGGGCGCACCGCTGATAGAGTGGACAAAGCGGTTGCCCAGATCAAAGCCGAAACCGGCAATAACCAAATAAGCGGTGTTATCGCGGATTTTACCAGCGCCGAATCTATTAAAAAACTGATCAGTGAGCTGCCGCAGTTAGACATCCTGATCAACAACGTGGCCATTTTCGAACCGAAAGCTTTTGTGGACATTACAGATGAGGACTGGCTGCGTTTTTATGAAATCAACGTCATGAGCGGCATCCGTTTGGCGCGTGCTTATTTCCCTAAAATGCTGGCCAATGGCTGGGGAAGGATCATTTTTATTTCAAGCGAATCTGCTGTACAGATCCCGGAAGAAATGATCCATTACGGTATGACCAAGACTGCCCAGCTGGCGATTTCCCGCGGCCTTGCTGAGTTGACCAAAGGCACCGAGGTAACAGTTAACGCGGTGTTGCCCGGCCCCACCATGTCGGAAGGCGTCGGCGGATTTATCGAAAACCTGGCGAAGGATCAGAACAAGACCATCGCTGACGTGGAAGCCGATTTCTTCAAAACGGTTCGGCCTACCTCGATCATTCAGCGCTTCCTGCACACCAGTGAAGTGGCAAATATGGTCACTTACCTGGCCAGCCCGCTGGCTTCGGCGACCAATGGTGCTGCGGTCAGAGCCGAAGGCGGCTTACTGAAGGGAGCTATATAAAAACATCTTTAATTCTAACAATCACCCTGAAAGGCCGTGGATCACTCCATGGCCTTTTTTATGGCTGTTATTTCACCATCGACGTCACAGCTTTGTCCGCGACAGCTTTTTTTCGCCAATCCATCGCCAAATAACGAAATAAAGTAACCGGTTAATCTTGGTTAGCGAATATATAATTGTTTTTCAGGCAGTTAATTAAATGGAACAGCATTGGTTAAGCCTGTCATATTACCATTCGATATGAAAGAGCAACAGTTTATAGAAAAGATCCGGCGTTTTGTAAAAAAGCGGTACGAAGATTCACCTGTTAGCGACTTATCGTTCCATAACTATAAAAGATCAGAAAAGTTGGTCAAAGCAGTTGCCATTCTTTCAGAACCTTTTAAATTGGGAATGGAAGAAAGGTTGATACTAAATGCCGCCGCCTGGCTGCATGACCTTGGATATACCATAGACCCGACGGATCATGAAGCGGCAGTTATCCGTCTCTCGAACGAATTGCTCACCTCGCTTGGGATCGAACAGCTACTGATTGAAAGGGTAAACAAATTGTTGTTGATCACACCGGGGTTCCACCAGCCGGCCGATCAGCTGGAAGAGATCATGTGTGATGCAGGGACCTATTATCTCGCTAAACGTTCTTTTTTCAAAAATAATGAACTTCAGCGAAGAGAACAGTCAGCCTTTCAGCATCAGAAAATTACTAGGGCAGAATGGTTAAAGGAAACAGTTTGCTGGATCGCTGACCACCATTATTTTACAGCCACCGCCCGTGCTTTGCTGGAAGATAAAAAGCAGCGGAACCTGACGAAAATTAGAAATGAGCTCCCCGAGCATCAGCAGGATCTGGAAGATCACTATGCGGGCACTGCGGAGGCAGCTGGCAGGCCGTCAAAAAAAAATAAGAGTTTCCCGGAAAAAGGCATTGACACCATGTTCAAGATCGCATCCGCCAATAACCAGCGCATCAGTGCTATGGCGGATAATAAGTCCCGCATCCTGATCACGGTCAATGCGATCATACTTTCGGCCATTATCAGCCTGGTACTAAAAAAGCTGGATCAGGATACCTACCTAGCGTATCCGACCTTTTTACTGATCGGGGTAAGTTTAGTAAGTATCGTGTTCGCGATTCTGGCTATCCGGCCCCATCTGACCGCAGGGACGTTTTCAAAAGATCAATTTGAAAAACGCGAGGTCAACATGCTTTTTTATGGCAATTTTCACCGGATGGACCTGAGTGAATTCAGGACAGGCATGCTGCGGATCATGGAAGATAATGAACAGGTATACGGTACGCTGATCGATGACCTCTTTGGTCAGGGAACGGCGGTTGGCAGAAAATACCGCTTACTGCGGGTCGCCTACACCGTTTTCATGTTCGGACTGGTCACAGCCATGCTCGCTTTCATCATCGTCACCGTTATTCATTATCAAACTGTCGGAGCTGCAGCCGCTCCTTTAATTAAACCAACCTTAATATTTATTCATCATGAGCACACGTAAAGAATTTTTAAAGAGTTCGGCCCTGTTAAGCGCAGCTTCCTTATTGCTGCCCCGTACCGTTTTTTCAGCAACCCCGGGATCAGCTCCCAAATTTTCAGAAAATTCTAAATGGGCAGACGGCACCCGGCTGGTTATTTCGGTTTCCATGCAGTTCGAAGCGGGCGGTGAACCGGAAACTGGTTTTGACAGCCCGTTCCCGGCCAACCTGGAAAAAGGATACACCGATCTGCCGGCTAAGACCTGGTTTAGTTATGGTTATAAAGAAGGTATTTCCCGTATGCTGGACCTTTGGGACAAGCACAATGTAAAAGTAACCAGTCATATCATTGGCGGGGCCGCAAAGAAAAGTCCTGATCTGGCCAGGGAGATTGCCAAACGCGGCCATGAATTATCGGGCCACGGTTTATACTGGACACCCGAATATGCCATGGGGTATGATGAGGAAAAGAAATTTATCAAAGACAGCGTTGATCTTATTAAAAGTATAACTGGTCAGACCACTTTAGGCTATAACTGCAATTGGTTAAGAAGGGGCCCGAACACGATTAAAATATTACAGGAATTAGGTTTCATCTACCACATCGATGACCTGAGCCATGACGAGCCATTTTTAATCCCGGTTGGGGGGGGAAACTTTGCTGTTGTTCCTTACACCATGCGCTGTAACGATATCGTTTTGTTAGAAGGCAGAAATTTTACATCGGCTCAATTTCTGGAAACCCTGAAACTGGAATTTGATCAATTGTATAAAGAAGGGGCGACCAAAAAACGGATGATGTCTTTCAGCGCCCATGACCGCATCAGCGGTACACCGCCCCAGGTGAATGTAATGGATCAATTCCTGACCTATGCTTTACAGCATGAAGGGGTAAGATTTATGCGCAAAGATGACATTGCCCGCATGACCCTGAATGATAAAACTTCCTTAATAGATCCTGATTACCGCTAACAATAATAAGCTGAAGATCATGTATAAAAAAGCGACGCTTATCCTTTTTTATTGTTTCACAGTCAACAGCCTGATCGCGCAAAATAGCGACGGGCAGGTATATAAAAGAGACAGCGTACTACAAACCGCTCATGCTTCATATAATAAAGTCAGCGGTATACACCGCTGCTTTATGGCGAAAATTATCGTAAGAACTGGGCGATGGAGGTCAAACTGCCCGTGTTACACTTGTCAACCTGGCACGGCGGCCTAACGCCAGTAAAACAAGGCGGTGGGATGGAACCCAAATCGCTGCGGCTGGTTGACAAAGCAGGGTAGGAATGGGTACTGCGCAGCGTAGAAAAGACGCCGGACAAGCTGCTTCCTGAAATCTCCAGGGCACATTTGCGGTGGATTGGGTAGGTGACGAATTCAGCGGCCAGCATCCATGCAGCCCATGTGCCCCACGCTAACCCTGTGATCAAGCCTGGCAATGACAATAACGTACCCTTACCGTTGTTAACTTTTCCACAAAATTCAAGGTTATTAACACAGAAAAAGAAGCAAAAAGAAAGCTTCAACAATAATAACAACCTATATTATTTTGTTGAAGCTAATCTAAAGGCTATGACACTTCTTTTTGTTTTTAAACAGCTTCTTACATCGCGCCAAACAAATCAACCAGTTTTTTCTCAATAAGCCCATCAGGTGAAAATCCTATTTCCTTCATTACAATTTTTCCGTTGGGATCTATCAGGAAGGTAGTAGGTACGGCCGTTACGCCAAAATATTTGTGGGCAATATCTTTATCGTCAATGGCTTGTAACCAGGGTAGTTGCTGGGTTTTAAGTTCGCGCAGCCAGTCAGTCTTTTTTTTATCTATAGAAATACTATAAATCTCAAATTTATCGCTTTTAAATTTTTCGTAAATATCTTTCATATGGGGGAATGATTGTTTACAAGGGCCACACCAACTTGCCCAAAAATCTATCAGCACATATTTGCCATTTAACTGTTTAAAGCTTTGCGCGGTATTCTTATCTGTAGTTAAGGTAAAATCGTTCACCACATTACCTTCTTTTGAGTTTTTTAAGCCCAATAGGTAATTGGGGATGCTCATACCTTCTTCAGAACCCTGTAGGTTTTTAGATAGCATGTGGTACAACCTTTCTAGATCAGGAGGTTCTAGGGCATTGATTCCGCTACCGGACAGTACAAATACCGATGCATAAGAATCGGGGTGACTTTTAATAAAGGCTTCAATAACCCTGCTTAATTTTTTGTTGGTAAGTTCCTGCTGCTCTTTTGCAAATGCTGCCAATTCTGGTGTTACTTTGCCATCGGCAGGAAATGCGGGCATACTTCCGTGTTTCTTAACCAGCCCAGCTGTTACTTCCTCAGATAATTTCATTTCCTGGTTACTATACTCCTGGAAATCCTCGGCCGATTTTATACCTGTTATGGTGCCGCTTACCAGGTCTTTAGCGATATCGATGTTTTTGATCTCGATAGTTCCGGGCCTATCCACCAATATCGGGAAAACCCTAAATCCACCATAAGTCTTTAAGCAATACTCATCGCAAAGCATAGGGATAAATCCTTTCACATAAGGAATGATAAACTGAAAACGGCCATTTACTATTTCTGTGGTATCCATAGCGTGTCCTTTACCATACAGGTACACATGGGTGAGTCCTTTAAGGTCGCCATTAACTTCACCTTTGATGGTAAGCCTTTGCTGTGCCATAGCCAGGCTGATACAGAATATTAATAAACCGAAGAGTAATAAGATTTTCTTTTTCATTATGTTTATACATTTATACAAATGTACTGTAATGTATATTTACACGTCTGTTAAAAAATGTTAATGTTTACAGCCAGTTGATCATGCAGGGGTGGGTTTGCTTGCACAATAACAAAGCTTAGGGTCAAACTGGCGGATATTGCCAGCTGCATTATACCCGTCAGTTAGGGATCATCGGCGTCTACGATGCCAGCAGGGTTTGGGTGGGCGGCGAACACTCAGATAAATGGCACCAAGGAAGCGGCGGCGGCATTTATTTTACACCGGCTAGCTTAACCTTTTTGCAGCCGCTAGCCGGCCATTTCTAAGAAGGCTGGTATCCGTTTGTTTCGCCTAATTTTCGGTTGTAGATCTGTAAGGCTTTTTTGCCGTTACCAAATATCAGAGTAGTCTGATATTTTTTCTTCCGGTAAGGCAATAATATAGATGATTACTACCGAACAGGCCACCAGGATAACTCTTGTAATGATGTAAATGATCAGTTCCATTAAATTTGATTTAGTTTATCCTACTGTATTCAATCAATATACCATTTCATTAACTAACAGATTAATAGTGTTTTATCGTTAAGAACAAGAGGCCTGCTAATGATATTTCGTAATTGTTTTATTAAAACGGCGGTATAACGTTATTGTCAGCGACAAGCCATGATTGCAAATTAGATGTTTAAACATCTAATTTGCAATTACCTTTGTGCTATTAATTTAATTCATATGAAAAAGATAACAATGATCGCAATAGGCGCAGTAGTCACGATAGCTTCTGCCTTTAAAATTGCAAAAAATGAAACGTACAGGATCGATACCCAAAAGAGTGTGATCGAGTGGACAGGAAAAAAAGTGTTAGGTGAACACCATGGTGAGATCAAGTTGGCCTCAGGAGCTATTACCACCGAGAGCAAGGTTCCGGTAAAGGGTAATTTTGTGATCGATATGACCTCGATAACCAATAAGGACCTGACCGATGCTGAAACCAAAACCAAATTGCTGGGCCACCTGAAGTCTGAAGATTTTTTCAGCGTCGATAAATACCCGGCGGCACAGTTTGCGGCAACCCGTATTACAGACGGCGGGAACGGAAACCTGAACATCACAGGAAACCTGACCATTAAAGGAATAACTAATCCAATTTCATTTTCGGCAGCCTATACACTGACTGGAAATACGCTGACCGCCAAAGCAGCGAATGTCAAAGTTGACCGCACCAAATACAATATGAAATTTGGGTCGAAAAGCTTTTTCGAAAGCATCGGAGATAAAGCGATCGATGATGAATTTATTCTGAACATAAATATAGTTGCTGCGAGATAATTTTTGTTGGGTGATTGATGGGCCTGAGCTGAATTTTTAGTTCGGGCTTTTTTATTTGTTTTTGGGCTAGTTTTCAGCACGATACTTAGATATGGGGAAGGAATTTTAGTTTTTGCAGGAAGATAATTTCCTACTGTCTCTCACACAAGGTAAGAACGATGTCATTCTTTATAGTGAAATCTTTGGTTGGATTATGTCCATCAGTACCTGAACGATTTTTCACAAAGTAAAATTGAAGCAATAGCAGCAGTATCGGCGGGACTATTATTATCTAAATATCATTCGTGGAAGTGTCAATGATATGAAAGGTATCCATGTGATGGAACGGAGAACCGAACTTCGGTATGCACAGAAGGATAGATTTTATCAGGGTAAACTTTACCCTACCTCTATACCCGACGAATATACCCATCTTCACTTTAAGATATCATAGGGCTTCAAAGGCCTGCTGGGAGCGAAATACAACTATGAAAATATAACTGGCAACATCACCCAGCGTTTTTATTAGTTCAATCTAGGTTATACTAACTTTAGCACGGTAGGCGGATATATTTCGGTAAGCTACCATTTACGTTGTTGGATATTCACCATCTCAACCAAAGTTACTCGTTACAGCTGCAATCGTATAATCTCATGAATTTTCTGGAAGTTGTGAGCAATCACTATACGGCGGTTAATACCGATCAAAAATTTAATTGTACTAACTTTAAAAGAATGCCTCTCCTTAAAGCGCTGAACTGCTTGAAATAGTTTTAAGGCTTTTTGGGGAGGTATAAGGAATGATAACAACCTGGCAAACGATCAGGTCTTACTAAAATTCAAACTAATGCTCAAGATAAGGCTACTATGTACAGCATTAACAATGCTCTTTAAATGTAGGGGAGTATCAGCATCGGAAACATCTTTAAGGTGCTGCATCTCTATGGTCAAGCGCTTCAGTTACTTCGATGATCCGGAAGTTCCAAAATAGGAACTTCGTGTGTTGATAGTGGTGCAGTTTTGAGTGGTCAATTAATTCTTTTCGCCAATAAATCGTCAAACAACGAAATAAAGTAATTCCGTTTTTTTTGGGGAGTTTATCTTTCTGTTTATCAAATAGTTAATTAACTGGTATAATATTGGGATAGCTGTGAACCATAATCAATTTTTTGTGTGAAAGACAAGCAGCCATCAAACAAAATCCGTCAGATTGTAAAGAAGAGCTACGCGGACTCACCTTTTAAAGAGTTGACGTTCCGTACTTTCGGAAGATGCCGTAAGCCGCTCAAAGCAGCCTTTGTTATTGCTGAACCATTAAATTCAGATACAGATGAACAGTTTATAATATCCGCCGCCTCTTGGCTGCATGACTTCTACTATACCGAAGCTCCGATGAATCAAGAGATAGCTGTTCAGCGCATATGCGGTCAGAATAAATCGCACGTACAAAAACAATTCTTGATTTCTTTTCAAAAGAACTACAAATAAAAAGTAAATCTTTTCTAAAATCGAACCCTACCTTATTTAATTAACGCACAAGCATACATATTAAAATTACTAAATATTATATTTATTAAAAAAAACAATATGAGAAGTAGTTACGAGAAGTTTAACCGTTAAATCGCCTCCCACCTATTTAAGATCTTGTTTATCTATAGGCTATAAAAGAAATTGATACTAAAACTATATCAATGCGTATTTTCAAAATATTTATTTTTCTTTCTGTTTTTGTCTCTTGTATTTTAGTTGCTACAGGCCAATCTTTATATTTAAAAACAGGTACAAAAAATTTTAATCAGTTACATGATTTACTAGAAAAATGTAATACAGATACCGATAAATTAAAGGTAATGCTTGACCTAGGTAGTTTTTTTGCTCAAAGAAACCGCGATAAAACGGATTTGGACAGTGGAATGTATTATTTAAATAAAGCACACATTCTGGCGGCTGAAATCACCCCCCTCGCAAACGATTTGAAAAACGAGAGTGACTGTCGCTTAGGGGAAATTCTTATTTCAAATGGCAAAGTACGGCAGGGCGAAGCTTATTTTTTAAAGGCAGTAGCAAATCTAAAGGCTTGCGGAGATAAAC
>JALYIP010000011.1 GCA_030775685.1 Bacteroidota bacterium | reverse complement strand
GCGAATCATATTTTAACGACCAAAGCTATGCGCTTACCCGCGGACAAACACCGGAGCGTCGTGAACTTGATTACGTGCGATACCTTGGTGCAAGCGATGAGACGGCAAAAGAGGTAAAGATCTTTGATCTTTCAGGCTTTATTATAAATAGGTTCAGGCAATTATCCGGCAAGTTTTATGCTGCTAACAGGCGACTGTCGATAAAAAGATCATTGTGGGGTACATTTTTTGCTATGATGGGCAGCCTCGGCTATTATGCAGCTTACGTGGTGATCATAATAAAGGCAGTGGACGGTACGGTAACCATCGGTGAATTGGCTTTTCTCGCCGGATCATTCAGGCAATTGCGCAGTTTACTGGAAGGAATTTTAAGCAGGTTTACCTCTGTATCGCAGGGAGCAATTTACCTGCGTGATTTTTTTGAATTTTTTGATATCAAACCCAAAATAAAGATGGCGGTAAATCCATTGCCGTTCCCGAAGAAGATACAGCAAGGTTTTGTTTTTGAAGATGTGGGATTTAAATATGCAAATTCCGAACGATGGGCGAACCGGCATTTAAGCTTTACCCTGCACCCCGGCGAGAAATTAGCATTAGTTGGTGAAAATGGCGCCGGCAAAACTACGCTTGTAAAATTACTCGCCAGGCTCTACGACCCCACAGAAGGCCGGATCATGTTGGATGGAAATGATCTGCGCGATTATGACATTGCCGATCTGCGAATGAATGTGGGAATTATTTTCCAGGATTACTTGCGTTACCAGATGACCTTTGCCCAAAACATTGCTGTAGGCAATATTAACGAGCAGCGCAACCGGCCACTTATCGAAGCATCAGCTAAACAAAGCCTTGCCGATACACTGGCAGCAAAACTACCCGGCGCATATGACCAGCAACTGGGCAAACGCTTTGCCGATGGTGTTGAACTGTCGGGCGGCGAATGGCAGAAAGTCGCACTCGCGAGGGCCTACATGCGCGATGCACAATTGTTAATTTTAGACGAGCCAACATCAGCCCTTGATGCCCGTGCGGAATATGCCGTGTTTGAACGGTTTGCCGAACTCACCAAAGGCAGGTCGGCGGTGCTTATCTCCCATCGGTTTAGCACCGTACGCATGGCCGACCGGATCCTTGTGCTCGAAAAAGGCGAACTCATTGAAATCGGCAGCCATAATGAGCTTCTTCTTAAACAAGGCCGCTATGCCGAACTATTTAACCTGCAAGCAATGGGTTATCGTTAAAAAAAATAAAACAAAGCCAACTTTCGTTTGTTGTCGTTTCAAAATAGATAAGATACGTAAAACTACGTACGGAATTTCAGTAGAATTTCGCAAAGTACTTTATAAGTTATTATCTACTTTTGAAACAAATAAGGCATTTATTGCATTATTTATAAACTACCTGTCAATTACAGCTTATGAAACAGCTTTTACTTTATTTTCTGTATTTCGTTGTATCATCACTCATATTTCTACAGTGTGCCAAAATGTTTCCGTCACCGGTAAAGATAAACGGACATAAGTCTCCCACCGGCAAAACTCAAAGTTCTGCTGACAATACATTAAAAAAGGAAACGTCAAATATTGCTCCTTACGGGGTAAACAGCTTTAAAAGCATGAATACCGAACCTGTGCTTGATAATTCATCTATGCCTTATCGTACAATGATGAGGATATCTGAACCCGATGAAATTTACAATCCTTATCTAAATTTTAAGAATTACAAACTCGCCCTTAATGAAAAGTGGCAGCGTAATTAATAATAAAGCGATTAGTTAGTTAGTTTAGTTAGCAACAGTTATTGCGCGATGTAATAGCTGTTTTGCTTTATACCTAAATTAGTTTAGCAATAGCCTCGCGCTATATAAACCATAAACTTTGCAACGCTCTTTTAAATTTTATCAACCTTTTGATTATCTGGTATTAAATATATACCAACTGATGGCCTTTTGTTTTTAGTAAACAATGTGACGCACTGCTATCATACAGATAGTTAACAAAGGCACTGCTAATAGCATAAATACTCTTGCCATTTGGATGCTGTTAGCGTTACCGTTAACAAATACATTTTGTAGATCGTTTTTTAGGGTGTTTAATTTGTGTTCCATGATTTTGGGTACATTAAATTGTTAGTAATCAATTAATTTATCAGTAATATAATTTATCAAATTATGTCCTCTTCTACGGCTCGTAATTTCATAAGGTTACAGGTTTGATGAAAAAATTGATAAAAGGATTAAATCATTTACAAATAAAAAAGGGGAAACGCCACGTTTTATCGTTGTGCTTCCCTATAAAAACCCTCATTTTATAACCCTATGGGCTATTTTGCATTGTTTTTTAGTGTGATGGCTTGCTGATGCGTATACTGTGGGAATTATTTGAATTCTCGAATGAAAATGCGCTGTTTGCAAACCTGCTGTACTTTATTTTGTAACGTTTGTACACTTCATCCGGTACTTGTTTGTCATTAACGGTCATCCCATTTGGCGAAATTGTTAATGAATGCAAGCTTTGTTCATCGGCTACAAGGCCATCTTTTATCAAGTCTGCTGTAATTAGCTTCATTACCCGCTGGTCTTCTTCTGCCTGTTTCTGGTCGAGCTTAGCTTGTGCCTGGTCTTTCATGGCTTGCTCCTGGTCGCGTTTGGCCTGCACCTGGTCGCGCGCTGCCTGCTGCTGGTCAAGCTTTGCTTCGGCTTCTGCTTTCCGGGCTTCTTCATCATCCTTTTTTGCCTGTAACTGATCCCTGCCTGCTTGTTCCTGGTCGCGTTTAGCCTGCTCCTGGTCTCTCGTCGCTTGTTCCTGGTCACGTTTAGCCTGGGCCTGGTCTTTAACCGCCTGCTCCTGGTCCCGCTTTGCCTGCGCCTGGTCAAGGAGTGCCTGTGCCTGGTCCTTCTTCGCCTGGATCTTAGCCAATCTCATCTGCTCCTTTAAGTGGTCTATGACGCCCTTATAATCGCCGAATTTGCTTTCGTCTATCTTAGTGCCATTCACGTACAACTCAACAGCCTTTCCATTTTCAAGGGTTAGCTCATATTCGGTTCCATTCTCATTGGTCTTTATTGTTTCATGGCTGCCATCTTCAGAATACATATTACTATATCCAGAAAAAGTATGTGCCTTGTGTGTCGCAGGTTTTTTCTGAGCCGTAGCCGCAGTTGTAATTGCAGTGGCTATTATGAGCACACTGTATTTTAAGAAATTGGTTTTCATTTTAATTTGATTTTTAAAGTTAAAAAAATGCAATAGGATAGCCACCCTGCTTTTTGCGGGCTTTTAAAATATTGCGGTCTATTTGGTTAATTGTCCGGATTTATGACTTCACAGTTGCGCGGGCTGCAATGTTAAATCCAGCGTGTTTAATTATGGGTCTTATTAATTGTATTTACTTTTATTGTGGAATTTGCTTGTTATTATCTGCCTTGACATTTGCAGCATCCATCTCCGCCTTTTGCCTAATTGACTCTTGTTGATCAATTTTTGCCTGGGCCTGGTCCTTCAAAGCCTGCTGCTGATCGCGCTTAGCCTGCGCCTGGGCAAGTAAAGCCTGCGCCTGGTCCCTAGTAGCTTGCAACTGGTCAAGCCTCGCCTGTTCTTGATCCCTTTTTGCCTGTTCCTGGTCTCTCATGGCCTGCGCCTGGTCTCGCTTAGCCTGCTGCTGATCCAACTCGGCCTGTACTTGATCGTTGTTGGGTTGCTTTTTCGCTGCTGATATAACCGCTGCTATCGGTTCTGCTATTTTAACTACCTGTTCATTTAACATCGGCTCCTCCCGTATGTCAACTATGCTGTTCTTCATCTTATGCAGCGAACTGATTGGCTTGATGGTTGCTTGCTTATTTGATTTTATTACTGCATTTTGAGTCGTGTTTTCCATCTTATGAGCAAGAGCAGAAATAATTGCGTGCTTCCCTTTTGCACGGGTGCCAACCGTTATCTGCGCAACGGTAACCGTAGTTATTAAAACAGATAGGATCAAAATACTCAGCGTGAAAAAGACCTTCTCGCCGATGCCCATTGTTTTATTTTTATTGTTAAGGATCCTTACTACACGGCGCATCAGGTAGTTCTTTTTTCCGGGGAAGGCTGTGGCATAAGCCTGGCCATAAAGTTCGTGCTCCTTAAAGCTGATGAGCGCCTGTACAAACTCCATCTTATTATTGGTTTGCTGCAGGGCGATATCATCGCAGCAATTCTCACGTTCTTCCTTTAATAATGATGAGATCCACAGCAGACCAGGATTAAAGAAGAACACAGCTTCAGCAACGTTTTGAACAAAGTTAATGAAGTAATCGTTCCGCTTTATGTGGGCCAGTTCATGCAGTAAAATTGCCTCAACCTGTTCCGCAGGCAAGCCGGCAAGCGAACCTACAGGCATCAGGATAACGGGTTTTAAATGCCCAACAACTACCGGCACTTTAATATAACCAGATTGGAGCAAGGTAACGGCCTTTTCTATCTTCAACTTCTTCGAAAAAGCCTCAACCTTATCTGCCCAATACTTTGATGGCTGGTAAACCTGGTAATTACGAATGCGCTGATTGTATGCTATGCATGAGATCATTCTTACGCTTTTAAACAGGAAAACCATAAACCAGATTAGTAGAACAAACGGCGCATTTACCGAAAAATAGTTTGTAAAACTATTGATAAGCTGCTTAGCGGTATGGGCGTTAAACAAACTGAAGGACTTCCCTTCGATAATGTTACCCGCAGCCGGGATTAACGAAACTGAAGATGCAGCGTTATTCCATTCATAAATAAAGGTTAAGCCACAGCCTGCAATAAACAACATAAATAAAACAAGCGCCAGGTTATACCTGTATACCGAATCCGACTTTTTGGCAAGCACCAATACTACTCCGGTAACAATAGCTAAAAATAATCCCTGCCATAACGAATGGATCAGCATCCAGCTAAACGCGGTGATCATTTTATTTAATGTAGTGCTTATCAAAAGTAAGTGTGCCATAACTTATTTATTGTTATCCATTTTGCTTAACATTTCCTTTATTTTCTGCAATTCCTCGCCCGATGTTTTGTCGTTATCCAGCAATGCCATCATCAGGCTGCTCGGCGATCCATTATACATCGAATCAACAAAGCGGCCCAGCATATTGCCCTTTACTTTTCCTTCCGCTACTGCAGCACTATAAATATGCTTCATGTTGGTTTCGTCGCGTTCGAGCATCCCCTTTTCCTTCATCACCTGCATCAGCTTTAATGTCGAGGTATATTGTACAATTTCCTTCTGCTCATTTAGCTTATCATGCACAAAGCGAACGGTTGATGGGCCGTACTGCCAAAGCACCTGCAACACATCCATTTCTGTTTTTGTGGGTACTGTTTCCGCACTTATATCCTTTTTAAACAATGTCATATTCAAAGGTATGTATTAAAAACGTACGTTGCAAGTATTATGTTTATTTTTTTTTAAATCCTACTTTTATCCCACCAATAAAAACCACATGAAATTCATCGGCCTAACCGCAATAATCGCCTTATGCGCAATAACACCAGCAATAGCGCAAAATCAACCTAAAAAAATTGATACTGTTTTTTTTGAGGACTTCAACCAAAAAACGCTCGACCGCAGCAAGTGGAACGTTGAGGTAACCGGTAACACTGTTAACGACGAGCAGGAGGCTTATGTAGATTCGGCCACTACTATTTATTTGTTAAATAATGCAAGTACAGAAGGCGCGACAAACGGCGCATTGGTATTAAAGGCGCTTTATCATCCTGGCTATATCAGCAAGGAAAATAAAAAATACGATTTTCTTTCAGGTCGCATAAATACCAGGCATAAAATGGAATTTACCTACGGCAGCGCTTCATGCAGGATGAAAATGGCAAGCGGCGCAGGTTTATGGCCGGCATTTTGGGCGCTCGGCAATGGCAAATGGCCCGATTGCGGAGAAATTGACGTAATGGAAACCGTTGGCGACAGCAGTTGGATCAGCAATGCCATGCATGGGCCCGGTTATTTTGGCAATACGCCGATAGCTTACCGAGCCTTCTTCCCTGCCGGGACTGACGTTACCCAATGGCACGTATACTCGGTTGACTGGACTGCTGATAGTATGATATTTAAGGTAGATGACAAGGTTACCTATTCAGTTACCAGGGCCATGGTTGAAAAATATGGCCGCTGGGCCTTTGACAATCCCAAATTCATTATCCTGAACTTTGCGCTTGGTGGCGGCTATCCGGGTGGAGTAAACAAGATAAAAACTCCTTATTATGGTATATCCGAAACTACAGTTAATAAGATAAAAGCCGGGCAGGCAAAAACAATTGTGGATTGGGTTTTGGTAACTAAGCCTGCTAAATAGAAAACCAACCCTATACAAATTAACAAAGCCTCGCGGATTTCCGGGAGGCTTTGTCTTTATATTAGTAACCGCGGTAATGATGATCGCGATCACCATCGTGATCATGACCATGATCATCATGACGACCATGACGTTGACGGTATTCAATAGAACAACTCGGAAGGACAGCAGAAGCAAGTATCAGCAACGCAACAATCCTTAAAATATACTTTTTCATAGTAGTGTTTTTTTGATAGATATACAGGGTGAGGCAATTAGGATGCCAAAGAGGATACACGCTGATTACGAAGAGTAACGGTATTAGAACAAAAAGCACATGCTGCGTTTTGTACTGCATTTACTACAATTAATTATGAATTTACTTATTGCGGCTGCTTAAATATTTGGCTACCAGGATAAATAACGCACCCAATCCCCACATTAAGGGTGCAAGAATCAACGCGTTTAACATTACCTGCGGATATCCAGATTTAGCTACATTTAAGAACGGGTAGGGATAATTGCCCGAGATTGCGCCGCGAATAAGTACATAAACAAAGTAAATTAGTGGGTACCAAAGCCACGGTAATACATTTTTATAGCTTAGCCCATCTTTTGGAACAAAGGCAAACCAATATATTAAAAACAGCACCGGATTTATTACATGCAGAAGCTCATTTGCTAAGGCAGAAGCTCCTTCAAGTTCAATAATGTTGCGTAATAGGGTGTTATAAATAATAGCAACAATGGCAATATAAAACGCAACGGCAGTTAATACAGATCGCTGTAAAAAGAACCTGCCCAATCCGGATTTTGGCGCCACTAAAATTGTGGTAAGGCAAATTACCATCAGCAGGTTACTTAATATAGTATAAAAGCTTAACAACTGGATGAGCGTACTCCCAAGCGAACAACCCTTAGCCATATAAGCCGGTATTGAAATACTAAATTGTAGTACAAGCGAGAACCAGGTGATGAGTACAACTAATGCAGTGTAAGCCCATTTTATTTTTTTGTTGTGGGTAAGGTCGGCGGTGTTTTCCATTTAAAGTGATTGATAAACTAATTTAGGAAAAATCTTCGTATACGATATAACTTAAGCGCAAGGAAAACAATAATTTAAATATTTTACGGGAGGCATTTTCAAAGCTAATATTCCCTCAACTATTTTTAATAAAAAGCGATTTAGCAGCAACTTCTTCTACTCAATCCCGTAATAAAGTATTATGAGGGGATATGTAAATATACCGGGTTCGATTTATTGCAAGCTTTGTAAGGAGTGCGGTGCACGCCCCGTAATCGCCCAGGTGCAGGATATAGGATATGTTGTGAAATGTTCAAAAAATGACGACCATTACCAAACCATGCCTGGTTTAATTGATATGGAGGATTGGAATCGCCATAATACCATCACGGTGGCATCCATCGACTACAACCTGAGCCAGATGATGGCCTGGTAACTAACTCTTTATTACCACCACCCTTTGATAATTTTTGCCCAAATTGATAAATTACATGGCTACGCGCCGTTTAAGTGACATTTATTTTTTATGTTTAGTACCTTAAACAACCTAAAAATGAGTATTTATTTAAAATCATCTCTCTCCAAAATAATTCGCCTTGCTGCTTTAACCATAATTTGTTCAATTGCCTTACCATTATTGGTAAAGGCTCAGGACGCGAACAACGCTAATCAGCCGGTTTTTAATCATTTTGCCTTATGCGCAAAGGATCTTAAAAAAACAGCCAATTTTTACCGCACGGTAATTCAGCTTAAGGAAATCCATCACCCGTTTAATGATACCGTACACGTTTGGCTAAAAATAGGCGAAGGGCTTGCGCTGCATATTATTAAAGGCGATTGCCCGCAGGCGGTTCATAATATTGGTGTTCATTTATGTTTTAGCGTTCCAAACCTGGATGCCTTTATTCATCACCTTGATGATATGAAAATAGTTTACGGCAATTGGGGTGGTGAGCAAAAGAAGATCCAGCTGCGGGCCGACGGGGTAAGACAGATCTACCTGCAGGATCCGGATGGTTTTTGGCTTGAGGTAAACGATGCCAAATAATTACCAGGAATAAAATAGATGAAGGTACTAAAGTATATAAAAAGCTTTATTGGATTTGACGATCCGGCCTTGTCGCTTGAAAACAAACTTTTCAACGCGGTATGCCTGTTTTTAAGCATTAGCATGCTGGTTAGCATAACAAACAATATAATATTAGGCTTTCCATTATACCTTATAGTAGTTGAGTTATTTGTTTGCGGTATGTGCGCTCAGGCATTTTATCAAAGCAGGTATATTGGCTATTCAGAAAATTTGGCGCTGGGATATACTATTGCAGGCATCATGCTGTTAGTACCTGGTTGGTTTTTTAACGGAGGTGTTGAGGGCTCAACCACCCATATTGGCATTTTCATGATAGTGCTGGTAATGATGCTGCTTAAACGCAAATATCATTTGTACTATATCGGCTTTTTAATGGCCGTATTTTATACCTGTTACCTGTTGGAAAAAAGTCACCCCTCATGGGTAAGCCTGCCGGTAAATTCAGCACAAAAAGAATCAGACCTTATCTCATCAGCCATAATGAATGTTTTAATGGCCGGTTTGTTGGTAAGCTTTCTGAAAAGAAGCCACGAGAAGGACAAAAATAATCTTATTGGAAAAAGCGAGGAGCTGCTGTCATCACAAGCGGCGCTATCCACCGCTAAAGATCGCGCCGAGGACGCTACCGTTGCCAAATCAAACTTCCTGGCCAACATGAGCCATGAGATCCGTACGCCTTTAAACGGCATTATTGGTACCGCCCAGTTATTGTCGCTTTCAAATCTTAATGCCGAGCAGCGCGAATTACTCCAAACCCTGCAATCGAGCAGTAACCTGCTGATCAATATTATCAGCGACATCCTTGATCTTTCAAAAATTGAGGCCGATAAGCTCACGCTTCACCCAAAAGCGGCTAATATCCGCAATTGTATCAAAACGGTGCTTGAAATAAGTCAGCCGGGGATTGCCATTCCGGGTAAGGCCATTACGTTAGATTGCAATATAAACGATAACCTTGCCGAATATTTAAAAATGGATGAGAGCCGGATCCAGCAAATCCTGGTGAATTTGATAGGCAACGCCATTAAGTTTACTGATGAAGGATCTGTACAGCTTAGCGTTTCTGCATCAAACCGTGCCGGCGGCATCCAGGAAGTTACCTTTAGTGTTAAGGACACGGGCATAGGCATCAGCGAGGAATCGTTATCGCAACTTTTTAAGCCCTTTACGCAAGTAAACACAACCGCGCTGCGTAAATACGGCGGCACAGGCCTTGGCCTTTCCATCTGTAAAAAATTAGTTGAAATGATGAACGGCAAGATTTGGGCAGAAAGCGAGGAAAACCAGGGTTCGGTATTCACCTTCAGCGTCCCTTTGGATGTCGTTTCTATTAATACGCCGGTTGCTGAACAAGTTAATAACCAGTCGTTAAGGCAAATTGTTCATCTAAATATTTTAATTGCCGAAGACAATAAAATGAACCAGCTGATAGCACGAAAAACCTTTAAAAAGATGGGCTATGATGTTGATATTGCCGATAACGGCCGCATTGCGATAGATATGGTGGAGCATAAAAAGTACGACCTGATCTTCATGGATATCCAAATGCCGGAAATGGATGGCTTACAGGCTGCCGCATACATTATTGCCAGCGACCCTGCCGCCCCGCCAATTATTGCCATGACGGCCAATGTACTTAGCGAAGATGAAGACAAGTGCAAAGTTGCCGGCATGAGCGACTTCATTAGTAAACCATTCACCATTGAGCGCCTGGAGAATGTTATTTATAAATGGGGGTTTTCAAAGAAGAATCAAGAGCCAGGAATCAAGAACCAGGAAGAAGACACCCTGATCTTTGAGAGTGTAAAATAAACTGTGTCAAAGTGTAATTAATTACCTTTAACATAGTTTAGAATGAAACAAGAAGCATCGCTCGAGTATGAGCAAATGAAAAAGAAAGCCTTAGAGCAACTCCGCTCAGGC
>JALYIP010000010.1 GCA_030775685.1 Bacteroidota bacterium | reverse complement strand
TTATTCCGTTTCCTTTTGCCTGCTGCGGGCACCCTTTTTTTGCTTTCTTTTTTTCCGTTTTTTCTTTTGAAAAATAGCTTTTTAGGGAAGTCTTCGGGAAAAGAGGGAAACAAAAAAACAAATTTTTAACCCTTTTAAATCATTTAAAAAATGAAAACAGCAGAAAAAAATGCAACCGCAGTACAAGGTACAGCAGCAAAAAACAACCAAACAGCAAACAGAGTTGAAAACCGCCCAAGCTTAACAGGAAAGGAAGCTAAAGAAGATGAAAACGCAAAAAATCAAACACCTGCCAAAACTTCGGAAATTGAGGCAACCAAAACTGCCGAGGTTAAGACCAGTAGCCCCGCTACAGTGGATAACCAACCCGCTCACGTTGCGCCTTACACCACAGGACAGGGATTAGACGAAGCGCCGAAAGCCGAACCGGCAAAAGCGGAAGAACCGAAAGCAGAACCCGCCAAAGTGGAAGAAGTAAAAGCCGAGCCTAAAAAATTCGTCCCGAACTTAGAACAAACCTTAAAATCAGTTGACGGCTTGCACCGCCTAAGCATTCAGCGTTTAGCCTTGATTGGTCGTATTAAAACTTTAGAAGATTTTGAGGTAAAACTGATTGAAGAAAACGACGAACTGGAAGCAAACCCATATCAGGGTTGCAAGCTGATTATCAAAGACGATAAAGGCAGGGAGTTTGTCACCAATACGCCAAACCTAATCCGCATGGTTTCACAGTTCATATTTGAGGCCTGCCACGAAAAACTGGCCGACATTGAAGCAAATATCATTTTCCCCAATGCTTAAACCAATTATGCTCCCGGCATATAGTCGGGGGCATTTTTTTATGGTTTCACAAAAAATAGCAATTCGTATGTACGAGCAATTTATAGAGTTAACCAACCAAATATTTTGGTAGGGTTACGCTGAAACTTTAGCGCAGGAAAACCCCGAAAGGTTTCAATTTGAATTAAGCGATTTTATGAACACCTACCAATCATAAGGCGATGGAAGATAAAATCTTTTTACTGGTGAAAGTCACCATCAAAACCATGCATAGCAACATTCACGATGCTATACAGGAACTGCAATCAAAAACGGATTTACAGGTGAGCAGTACCAAAAACGTAAAGGTTTTGAATACAGAGATCATGCAATTAAAGACACGGACACATTAAATTAAACATCATGGCACATCAAATAAATTTCAATCAGAAAACAGGCAAAAACAGCTTTATGAGCGTAAAAGAAAAAGCCTGGCACGGTTTAGGGCAAATTATAGACCGCTATCCGACCAGTAGCGAAGCGATAGAACAAGCTGGACTGGATTATATTGTTGAGAAACGCCCTTTATTCACTTATGATACTGCTAACCATTTAGGCGACCCCGACAACGATATTATTATCCCTGAAATAGCAGTGCCTAATTTCTTTGCTACCATCCGAGCCGATACGGAGCAGGTTTTAGGGGTAGTCGGCAATGATTACGAAGTAGTACAAAATCGTGATGCCTTTTCGTTCTTTGATGCTATTGTGGGCGGTGGCGATGGTATTCTATATGAAACTGCGGGCGCTTTGGGTGATGGGGAACGGGTTTTTATTACCGCCAAATTACCCGATTATATTCGCGTTGGCGTTAAGGACTGGATAGAGCAATATTTGTTTTTGATCACAACGCATGATGGTTTGGGAAGCATTACCGCAGCTTTTACGCCTATCAGGATAGTTTGCAACAATACACTTAACGCTGCCATGAACAACCATTCAGGGGCAATTAAAATCCGTCATACGGCCTCTGCTACCGAAAGGCTTAAACAGGCGCATACCTTAATGGGTATCAGTAAATCTTTAGGAAGTGAATTTGAAGGTTTATTTAATCAATGGGCAAAAGTGCGTATCACCGATGCAGAGGTTAAAAAACTCATACAGATTGCAATGGCACCAAATAAGGAAGTATTAGAAAATTTAGCGGAGGGCAAATTAGACCTGCTATCTACGCACTACACCAATATTGTAGATAATGTTTATGAGTATGCTTTAGGAAGCCAGACCCAGCAGATGGAAACAACCGCAGGAACGTTATTTGGCGCATATAATAGTGTAACGGGTTATTTCCAAAATGTGCGCAGTTTCAAAAGTGATGAAGCTAAGTTTAAATCTATCATGGACGGCACTGCCAAACAACGGGCACAAACCGCTTTTAATCTTTGCCGTGATTTTGCAGCGCAGGGAAGCGAAGCATTGATTTATAACTAAATTACAATAAGGGGGAGCAATCCCCCTTATTTCTAAAATTTCCCGGCGGCGGGCTACGCCCGCCCGAAGAACGCCCCCTGTTTTCTTATTGTTTGATGATCTTTGGTGAAAACAGGGGGCGCTTTTAAGATGATGAAAGGTGCTCACACTGCTTTAATAATACAAAAGTGGCATCTATAGAAATTATTAAATATTTATCAAATGATAATACAGTTCCATCGATTTTCCCAAGAGGACAATGTATATGGAAACTAAAATACTTATCGTAAATTCTCTACTTGAAAAGATATATTTGTTCCTATCTTAAACAAACCTAAGTTCACTATAGATAAAACGCCTATTTAATGACACTCCAGGAATTTTTTGCCACATACACTCTCACTACGGGACAAAGTTCTCTGGTAGATGAGTTGGATATGTTTCTTACTGATAGCTCGACATGTTTTTTGCTAAAGGGATATGCGGGAACAGGAAAAACTTTCTTGATGAAGGGTCTTTCGGACTTTCTTACTTTTAATAAAAGAAGTTTCAGAATTGCCGCGCCAACAGGAAGAGCGGCAAAGGTTATTTCACAAAAGACAAAGCACAAAGCATACACAATTCATAAAACGATTTATTCAAGCAAGGATATAAAGGAATTTAAAGTAAAAGACGAAGAAGGAACGGAAACATTTAAATTCTATTACGACCTGAAAAATAACGGAGACCCATCAAACACCATTTATATAATAGACGAATCTTCAATGCTTTCAAATGTTTATTCAGAGGGTGAATTTTTCAGGTTTGGCACTGGCTACTTATTAAAAGATTTAATAACGTATATCAATGCTGATAACAATGACCATCACAAAAAAATCATCTTCATAGGCGACGACGCGCAGTTACCACCTGTTAATATGAACTTTTCGCCTGCACTCGATAGCAAATATTTGAGAGAGAATTGCAACATCGAATCAAAAGAGTTTGAACTTACAGATGTTGTTAGGCAAAAGGCAAATAGCGGAATTCTTTTTAACGCAACAAGAATCCGTCAATCATTAAAAGCAAATCTTTTCAATCAACTGGACATTGAAACAAAATTTGAGGATATAGATCAGACAAAACAAGAAGATTTGCTTGCAAAATATTTATTGGCGTGCAACAACATTATTGATGACGAAACTATAATTATAGCTCATTCTAACTCATCGGTCAAAGAATATAACGATTTTGTTAGAAACCATTTTTTCCAAATCAACAATTTTTAACTGTAGGCGATAAAGTGATTTTAGTTAGTAATAATTACAATCAAAAAATAGAATTGCTCAATGGCGATTTTGGATTTGTACAAGAAGTGGCCCCAATAAATGAACGCAGAGTAATAAAATTAAAAAGGAAAAATAGAGATGGGAAATTAGTTGAGATTGAAGTTCAATTGAACTTTCGTAATACGATTATTGCTTTTACCGACGACCAGCAAAATAAGCAAAGCATTGAATGCAAAATCATCGAAAACCTACTCTATTCGAATAAGAGAGATTTAAGCTCAGATGAACGCAAAGCCATTTATATTGATTTCAAAATTCGAAATGCTAAACTGAATGCAGGAACCAAAGAGTTTAAGGACAGCTTAAGGGCTGATCCCTATTTTAATGCTTTGCAAATTAAATTTGGTTATGCTGTCACCTGTCACAAAGCACAAGGTGGAGAATGGAAAAATACTTTTTTGAATTGCAAAACATCAATGGGGTATTTCAATTCGAGTTATTTCCGTTGGCTCTACACAGGCATAACAAGAGCAACGGAAAATCTGTTTACCATTGACGAACCACATTTTCAAATTGATAGCAATCTTCAACCGCCAAGAATCGAAAACATTTTACCAAGACAGGATTTGCTTATTTTAAAAAGTGAAATATTGGAAATGGAAATCCCTTTCAGCCTTCCGACTGAAATCCCGTTTTTAAAAAATGTTTTTTTTGCGATCAGTGATCTCTTGAAAGATGCAAACGTGAAAATAAACACAATCAAGCATACAAGTTTTTTGGAACATTATACATTTTCACAAGGTAATGAGACAGTAGTCTTTAAAATTCATTTTAACAACCAAAATAAGATTTCAAGAATTGAGAAGCCTTCAAACGCGACAGCATTTATTGAAATGATCAATTCCACATTAATGCAACTTGAAAATAAAACTATCGTTTTATATGAAGAAACAGTAGTTGAATTGACAAGCGAAAACCATTTTGAATTTGACAAACCATTTTTGAAAGAGTTTTATGAGGTTGTGAAAATTAAAATTTCATCTTCAAAATTTGCAATAAAAAATATAGAGCATAAGTCTTACTGCGAAATTTATGAATTCAAAAAAAACGGATTAATCGCTACTTATAAGTTTTGGTATGACGGAAAAAATATCTTCAAGAAAACGGAAATCATCCCAACAAGAACTACAGGTTTAACTGATGAAATTAATGAACTTCTAAAAAACAGTTATTAATGGATTCCAAAAGGGTATTTGACCTTAGAAATGAAGCGAAAAATTTAGAAGGCATTTCAAAACTTAATAAATTAACTGAGGCTTTAAATATTGCACAAAGATTGTTTTCAGTTGAACCTTACGATGAATGGATTCAAAAGGCATTTGCTTACACGCTAATTGATTTAAGTAAATATTACATCTCAAATAAAAATGTCAGTCAAGCCGGTATTTACTATAACCAACTTCTCTCAATTAATTTTCAGGAAGAAGATACCATCATAGAAAGCCAAAAGAATTTTCTCCGTCCTAAAATTGATGTTAATTATTCTGAAGTTCAGAAAGCAGAAGAATTAAGCAAAATCGGAAATCATCAAGACGCTTTAAACATTTTCAAAAATTTTATTGCTGAAAATCGTCTTGCTGAATTACATCACGAATCATATGGTTTGATTATCTATAGATATATTAAAGACAAGGAAGCCGAACTAACTTCAACCCAGGTTAGAACTCTTTTAAAAGATTATATGAATCTGAATAATGAAAGACCATCAATGCTTCATTCGATGATATTAAACTTTGGATTGCATTATTCAAAAGATCATTCAGATTTCAATCTTTATAATTTCTTCAAATTATGGAATCCTTCAAATTTAAGAAGTGAAGATAAAGAGAAGCAACATTTCAATGGTAAAGAAATTCCATCAATAACTGCAAGGGTTTTCAGAGAGTTTACGGATAAGGATTTAACTATAGATATTGATTATCTTATTGAAAATGTTAATTTAAAATCATGGAATAGTAGCGTTTCTTCTACTCGACAGGTATTAGATTTATTGAGAGAGCCATTTTTTTGGAGATTATTAACTGTTTCATAAGGAAAATAAACAACCTGAGCTATGGATTCTTTTCAACAAATACAATCAGACCTTTTCAAAATTTGAAAAATCAAAATGGCATTCTGAAGTTTTAAATATCGCTGAACGTTATATGCAAGAAACCGAAGAATGGAGATTTTTAGATTTTTTCAAAAATTGGAATCCTGAAAACCTTCTTGATGAGGACTGGAAAGAAGTTAAGAAAGACGATAATACCTACAAGCCACTTGCTATTAAATGCTTAAAAAAAGCATTCGATATTATCAAAACACAAAACAAAGAATTTAATGAAAGCTGGTTACTGCCCATCTATGCTAAGGCAGTTAAGCTTTTCCCCAATGATGAATGGCTTTTAAGGGAGAATGCTTTATTGCTCATTAAAAACAATGGACTCGAATCAGCAATCGAAATTTATAGAAAACTTATTTTGGAGTTAGGCGACAAATCATATATCTGGAATGAATTCTCTTCCTGTTTCGCTACTGATAAGGACTTAAAAATTGGAATGCTTGCAAAAGCTATTCAATTAGAAAAAAATGAAGATTTTCTCGGCGATATCCATTTAGAATTAGCCGATGCTCTTTTTGATAATGGCCTGGTTGAAAATTGTCTTGTCGAACTAAATTCCTACAAGCGTCACAGAGAACAAAAAGGATGGAGACTATCAGAATTGTTTAATGAGATTTCAGATAAAACAAAAAATCAGACTACAATTTTAAAAGACAACAGATGTATTTATGAAAAGTATATTCCTATTGCTGAACAATATTCATATAAAGAAATAGAATGGACGGAGGCAGTATTGGTTGATAAATGGAAAAATGACGAAGACAAAGAAAGAATCTCTTTTACAAACGGTAAAACAATAGACTTTTCAATTGGAAGCAGAAGATTTAGCTTATTAAAGCAATCGTCAATTGGTAACGTATATAAATTTAAGTTACACAAGCAAGAAATTAAAAAAGAGGTTGAAGCCAAATTTACCTGGATGGCAAAAACGACCATCACAGAGTATAAATTCATTCCATTAATTGTTGAGAAGACAGACAAAAGCGACTGGTCAATTCTTATTGATGTATATGCGACAATAGACTACATTAATGTCGAAAAGAAGGTGATTCACGCTATAACTGCTGATAACAAAGAAGTTTTTTTTTCTCAAGGTAAAACCCTATTACAGGTTGGCGATTTTATAAAAGCAAAGCTTTTTACTAAAAGAGTAAAGGACGAAATTAGAATAGAACTAAAAGACATAAAGAAAATTGACAAGGAAAATGTAATTGATAAATTCCAAGGTAATATTGCAATAGTCGATGGAGTAAACGAAGAGAAAGAACTTTTTCATTTTGTTATTAACCAGAATTTACAGGGAATTATCAAATTTACTGAAACCAAACTTAGACCAAAAGAAGGAGAGTTTATCAAGTTATCAACTGTTGTAAAATTCGATAAAAAGCAAAACAAACAACGAATAAGAGTTCTATCTATCGAACCTACTGACGAATCTTCTCAAAGTCTCAGAAAAGACATTGTTGGTCTGTTGAAACTAAAATTTAAGGTGCAGGGTGTCACTCATGAATACGAGGATTTAGATATTGAAGACATTGAAGAAGCAAATAGAGTAAAGCCAGATTTTGGCTTTATATCAGATTATTATGTTCCACGACAACTTTTGGAGAGTTATAAAATCACTAAAAACTGCCAAGTAAAAGCTACCCTTGTTTTTACCGGCGACAAGTGGAAAATAAACAACATTAAAGAATTAGATAGTTAAGTTGCGTGGTTGGATATCGTCCTCTTATTTCTGAAGTTCCTCGGGCGGGCTACGCCCGCCCGAGGAACGCCCTCTGTTTATGGTTTATGATCTTTGGTGAAAACAGTTGGCGCTTCAATTTAAGTTGACATTTGTAAATGCTGACAATGGTATCTACACAGCGAATTTCATCAAATCCGAATAGTATTTTTCAGTGCGTTCTTTTGGCTCTCCTTTAATAAGTCGTTTTCCATCTTTAAGTATAAAATGAAACTCTGCCCCATCATGAGTAAATATACCAGATGTTATAAACCTTTCTGCTTGATCTAAATCCAAGAAATCGGTTTTGCAAACAAAAAACCATCAGGAGAATGATAGAAGACTGAATAAGGTAGTTTTTTCATAACTATCTATTTGATAAGTGGCAATTAAACGTATATATTAGAAAACTATTTACAGTTTAAGGTAACACTTAACTTTGTGATAAGGTTTAGGTTAAAAATCCCTGGCAGCGAGTGCTCGGGATTTTTTATTTAATATGGTTTTTAGAATTTTACTTTAAAAGAAGAGGGAAAAGGAAAGCAAAGAATCATTGCCCGAAAGGAAAAAGGAAACGGAATAATTGGAGGAAACCCTCTGGGGAGGAAACCGTTTATGCCGTAGTCTTTTGAGGATGTTATGAATTATGAAATATGGGCAATAGTTTAGCTGCACTTTTACTCATTTTCTAATTTAACGTTTAATTGATTTTTCAATTTAATATTATCATCTATCTCGTTATACATTATCGCAGATGTTAGATTTTGTAATGATTTTAGGGTAATTGAATGCTGACTTCTTGTATAATTATTTAATTCATGCGTCGCTAAAACATAGAAATCCCAATGGTTAAGATTTAAAGGATTGACCGTTTGTTTGTCTTCGTGTTTTAATAAACAAAACACATAAACATCTGCGTGTCGTTGTGGTCTATCTGCACGTTTGTTTGTTAAATAATCCCAATGCCTTGCGAGCTTAGTGCTGAATGATATGGTAGAAAAAATACTTTGCTGCCAGGATTGTAAATAAGCCGCCGACTTTATTTCTAATTTTATTCCGTCTGGTGTTAATAGGTCATAAGGCCCCCATTCGTCCCTAACTTGTTTAATATCAATCTTAGTTGCCGTTGCTACTATAAATTCTGCCAGCCTGCCACGAGTCGCATTACTTAAAATATTTGACACGCTCCACCTCCAAAAATCAAGCAATTTAAAGTTCAGGCTTTCATCATGAAAAGTCATCGGCTCATCGCCTGTTTTGATAGTTGGCGGTATATGGTCTAAAGAATTCATCATTTAAAACGACTAAAATTTGTATCAAGGTACTTGTCAAATCGCGCATGGGCATGCTCTGTTTGTTTGACAGTGCTTTTTCCATTAAACCATATTGATCGTTTACCTTTATTCTTTCCTGTTTTATTTAAGACACTTTCATTGCAAAATTCTTCCGACGACATAACCCAAGTTAAATTTAGCCTGGATGAATAAAATAAAAAGTAGTAGTTCGGTCTAATTTCATGTGTTATTGCGGCAAACAATGCCGCGTCCCCAAAGATCACTTCGCTGGAACGCGCTTTTATCTGAAGTTCGATGAAAGTTCCGTCGGGCTTTCTAATAATTGCATCTATTCCCAAATCATCTACAAGCGGAACGTATAAATCAATGCCTTCTTTTAGCATTAAGCCTAAGACATAATATTCCATACGCTTGCCAAATCCGGCGTTATGGCGAAATTTACGAGGTTCATCCATAGCTTTAATTAGAGGGTTCTAATGAGCGATCCGTTTTCCTTTCGCAACTCTTGTTTGCCGGATGATAAGTGAATGAGAATATCAGAACCAGTGAATTTTGCACCTGTTGCATGACCATTTCCTATAGTTCTGACCAGTGCCCGTTTTCTTTACGCAATTCAACATGACCATTTTCAAGAGTTACTACAACTAAAGTACTATCACCGTTCAGATTAGCATCTATGGCGTGGCCGTTACCTATTGTGCGTATCAGGGAGCCGTTTTCTTTGCGAAGCTCAACCTTGCCGTTTTTAATTAATACGATTGACATATAGTGAAAAAGAGTTTAAGACTTTAAATCTATTAAATAATATGTACCAAATAAAATGACTTGCTACGCCAAAGTATGACACCGTTTATTTTATTTAAAGTAGCGACACGGTTTGTCGCCAACAGGTGTATGTTTGCAGCTTAGAATTATTATCAATTCCAATAATAATATCATTAAAAGCTTAATATATTTAGCAAATCACAATTACCGAATACCTTAATCAAAAATGAACTTCACAGCTATTGATTTTGAAACTGCCCAAGGAAAGCGCTGGAGCATTTGCCAAGTTGGCTTAGTACGAGTGGAAAATGCCAAAATCGTAGAAAAGTTAAATTTACTTGTTTGCCCGCCCGATAATTTATACTTCAGCATGAATACGCAAATTCATGGAATAAGCGCTCGCCATACTTGTAATTCTCCGGGATTCAATAGGATATGGCCATAAATAAAACCATTCATAGAAAATGAAACTGTAGTTGCGCACAACGGGGCATTTGATTTTAATTGTTTATCGCAGACGCTTCAATATTACAATATATCATCTCCTAAGTATTTCCAACAATGTACTTATAAAATTTACGGTAAGGGATTAGCCGCATGTTGTAAAGAGTATAGAATTTCCTTGAATCACCATGACGCTTTAAGTGATGCAATGGCTTGTGCAGAACTTTACCAAATACATTTAAAAACCTTATAACAAACAATGAACGATAATCTTCCCATTGATCTAAAAACAGTCGCTGGTCTGCTTGGTTACAGATTTTTTATACCGGCTTATCAGCGCGGTTATCGTTGGAATGTCGAGCAGGTTACAGACCTCTTAAAAGACATTAATGAATTTACGCCTAAAGAAATTGCTGGCACAACAAACAAAACCTGGTACTGCCTACAACCAATTGTGGTTAAGAAGAGTGAGAAAAAGAACGATGTATGGAACGTGATAGATGGGCAACAACGGCTCACTACCATCTATCTTATTTTGCATTATTTCAATAGGCGCTATTTAGAAGTAGACAGGACACCTTTATTTGAATTATCTTATGAAACACGTCCTGAATCGGCACGTTTCTTACAGGATCAATTAGGCACAGGGGAAGAAAGTGATAAAAACATTGATTTTTGGCACATGACCAAAGCATATGAAAGCATCCAAAAATGGTTTAAAGATGCGGGTCCAACTTTTGATCGTAATAATTTTGAATCAAAGTTTAGCCATGCCACCCGGGTGATATGGTATGAAACAACCGATAAAGATGAGATAGCGATATTCACAAGGTTAAATATTGGAAAGATAAGGCTTACAGATGCAGAGTTGATAAAAGCCTTATTTCTTAATAGTTCTAACTTTACCAATGGGCTGGGTGATAAAGTGCGCTTTAGGCAGATCGAAATCGCTTCGCAATGGGATGCAATGGAATACGCCCTACAACAAGATTCATTTTGGTATTTCCTTACGGGCGGTGAAGATAAACTTGTTACCAGAATTGAGTTAATCTTTAGGTTAATGTCAGAAAAACCGGAGGAAAAAGGAGACTACCAAACCTTTAGTGATTTTAATGAGCGATTTAAACAGCATAAGAGCGAACAGGCCATTATAGATGGTTGGCAAGAAGTTAGAGCCTATTACCAAACCTTAGAGGAATGGTTCAACGACCGTTATTATTACCACATCATTGGATTTTTAATTGCAACCGGTACAGACATTCGCGACCTCTTAATATTAAATGAAGGAAAACCAACAAAACATAGCTTCCGCAAGTCGCTCAAAACATTAGTGGAAGAAAAGGTTAAAGCCAAACTTGAAAATGTAGAATACAAAAAGGGCCCGGTTAGAAACATTCTATTACTGCATAATATTATTACTATGCTGAACAATGATGAAACCAGTCGCTTTCCGTTCGACCGTTATAAAAGAGAACAATGGGATATTGAGCATGTATCGGCAAGTGCCGAGAAGATGCCGGCTAACGAAAAGCACCAGGAAGACTGGCTGAAGGAAGCAGTTGCCCATTTGCCAGATGGAGATTTAAAGCAGCAGGCGGCTATTTATAAAAAGGATACCTTTCAAAAAATATATGAGGAAATAGTCTCTCATTTTAATAAACGTGGCGAATCTAATGAAATAGCAAACCTTACACTGCTTGATGCAAACACCAATAGAGGCTATGGGAATTCTGTTTTCCCGGTAAAACGCAGTAAAATTATTGAAAAAGATAGGCTGGGCACATTCATTCCCGTTTGTACCCGCAACGTATTCATGAAATTTTATAACACACAAGTAGAGCACATGAGCTTTTGGGGCGATGCCGACAGGACAGCCTACCTCGCAAATATTAAACAAGTTTTAGCCGATTACCTACCACAATAATTATCCCGACATGGAAGACCAAAATTTTATCGCAGAAGAAACCAGCTTTTGGGAGCTTTTGCAAAAAACAAAAATAGAGATACCCATTATACAGCGCGATTATGCGCAAGGCCGTACCTCGGAAGTAAAAGTCCGTCAGAATTTTTTAGGGGCGTTACACGATGCCATTACTGCGGGTACAACCCTTGAACTTGACTTTATTTATGGGAGTAAGGAAAGTGGCTCTATGCAGCCGCTCGATGGGCAGCAGCGCTTAACCACTTTGTTTTTACTGCATTGGTATGCTGCCTGTAAAGAAAATATTATCTTAGATTTCACGGAAGCGTTTGAGCGGTTTACCTACGAAACACGTTACAGTTCGCGAGACTTTTGTGAACAATTGGCTAAACACGGACTTAATTTTGATCAATTGATTCCAGCTGACCAAGATTTGCAAAACCGTGTTTCAAAAACAATAATTGATGCACCGTGGTTTTTCCTCGCCTGGTGGAAAGATCCGACTATACTGGCTATGCTCAATATGCTGGACGATATTGATGCACTATTTTGCGATGTGTCAAGCCTTTGGTCAAAGCTATCTGGCAACAGGCTTATTAGCTTTCATTATATTGAATTAAAGAACTTCGGTTTATCTGATGATCTGTATATAAAAATGAATGCCCGTGGCAAAGCCCTTACGCCCTTTGAGAACTTTAAAGCAAGGCTCGAACGGCATATCAACCGGGATGGATGGGACGAGAAGGCAGCATCGAAATTTGCGCATGATGTAGATACTACCTGGACCGATCTCTTTTGGGGACGCGTAAATGATCCGAAGCAGATTGATGCGGCATTTATTAAATATTTTGCCGGAATTGCTATCAACTTATATGCCTTGCGTGAGGAGTTCATTCCGGAAGATTCAGACCGGGAACGCATGCGGTCAGCGTTGCAAAAGCGCAGTACCAATAAGGTAACAGAAGAAGCTATAAAACGCGCGTTAATTGAAGAACGGATAGAAACACTCTTTAATAAGCCGGATGAGCTCAGTCAGGCCGACTTTCAGTCACCAGAAGACCTGGGTTACCTCTCAGAAGGGCTAAATATATATGCGAAGATTTACCGTAACGTCGCCGGCCTGGATATTCAGGGCCTTTCGCTTTGGGACTTTTCTGCCAACTCCGATTTGCTTCATGAATTTAGCAGGCCAAAGGGGTTAACAACCTACAAACAGCGTGTGTTATTTTATGCCCAAACTGCCTTTTTGTTAACCGGGTTAACGATGGGTGAGGCACTTGCTAACTGGATGCGTGTTATCCGCAATATTGTTGAACATGCAACCATAGACAGAGCAGCAGGTTTCATAGGAGCCATTGGACTTGTAAATGAACTAAGTGCAGGCTGCCCAGATATTTATGCTTATTTGGCGAGTAACAAGGTGAAATCAGATTTTGCAGATAATCAGGTAAAAGAAGAATTGCGCAAAGCCAAACTTATTAACCAGTTTGGTTTATCAAACAAAGTGTTCCATGCAATGGAGGACACTAACTTTTGTCGTGGCCGCATAATGTTCGGACTTTATTGCATGGATTTGCACCAAAGTGATGCCTCCGGTGTTGATGTCGAAGTAGTAAATGCTTATACCAAGGCATTCAACACCTACCTTGCCAATGAAGTAAGCAACGTTTTCAGAAGAGCATTGCTTACTATCGGCGATAATCGTTTTTATGTGTATTGGTGGAGTTGGAGTTATAATACCGAGACCAATAAACGGTGCCTCATAGAAAACATGGGTGACCTGAAAGCCTTTGCATATAATGATGGCATGCGCCATTATTTACGTTCGCTGATGAAGGAGTTAGTAAAGAAAACACCTCAAAATGTCGTTGATGATTTTACTCCGGTTGAAACCACTATGTCATGGGTTACGAAAATTATTAAAGATGAAAAATTGCTTGATAACCATGGGCAGTCCAAATACATGGGTTTAACAGCTGATGAAAAGGCTTGCTACCTATATAACGGGTGGAAACGGCCAGGCAGCCTAAATGATTGTTATAAGGTAAAATAAACCGCAATGTCTAAAAGAGGCTACATTTCAAGATACATGATGCTTATCAAAAGGCTGAAAGGGAAACCTTTCAGCACTTTTGAAGACCTCGAAATTTATGTTACCCGGCAATTATCAAACTTGCATATGCAGGATGATACGCTGATAATGGGTTTTTCTAAACGAACGCTTCAGCGCGATATAAGAGAAATCAGAACTTTGTTTGGGATTGATATTACCTATGATACCTCCCGGAAGGGATATTGCATTAACTCAAATGAATATGAATCATCCGGCTTTCAACGGATGATAGAAGCCTTTGACATTTTCAGTTCTTTGAATATGACAAGGGACTTAGCATCATTTGTTTCAGCAGAGCAACGCAGGCCGGCAGGAACCGAAAATATGTATGGGTTATTGCATGCTATCAAAAATTACCATCAGGTAAAATTCCTATACCGTAAATTTTGGAATGAAGAAGTAAAATTACGTGTTGTAGAACCCTATTTCCTTAAAGAGTTTCGGAATCGCTGGTATGTTATAACAATTGAATCTAAAGGAAATGCAATTAAAACATTTGCACTTGATCGGATAAGCGAATTAGAAATTACCCCCACCAAGTTTAATAGGAACGACAAAATTTACATTGATGACGTATATCAGCACTCGTTCGGTATTATTACGGGGGATGGACAGCCACCGGAACATATAATACTTTCCTTTGATCCATTTCAAGGAAAATACATTAAATCACTCCCATTACATCTTTCCCAAAAAGTACTGATTGATGATGAAAATGGGTTGAGAATTTCTCTTGAACTTCATTTAACGCATGATCTTTTAATGGAGATACGATCATTTGGTGAAGATGTTGAAGTAATTGAACCTGCCTCTTTAAGAAAACTTGTTTTTGGGTCTTTACAGAAAACATCAAAACAGTATAATTAACGTCAGACTCTTTTAAGGCGACACAAAAAAGGAAAACTAACCAATACCTGACCTATATTCATCATATCCTGTAAAGCGAGTAAACCGTTTCCACCTAAATAATTAAACAGGTAGCATACCTGCTGATTTCTTACTTCAATTGGAAGATAGTTTAAAAACGCACTATCGTAATTATTGCCATTATTATCATAATATACCTTACGATTAATATTCCAATCTTCCATTGATATTTCTATTTCATAAAAAGACCATTTGGCAACATCATCCTTTCTGGGCGACCTTATAAATTCTTTTGATGTTAAAAGTTGAATAACAATCCCACCGTAGCTAAAATCATCGATTATGGTTTCTAAATGATTGGTTTCATAAACCTCTATAAGAGAGTTGATAAAAACATTTATACGATTTTCTTCCACTTTAAGGTGCATATTAAACTCTACAAAAAATTGAGTTTCAACGTCAGAAAATTGAAATAAGCTGTTTAGCTCTTTATTGCGGCTCTTTAATAAATCGCAAATATAGTCTGGCAGACCTTTCCAATTCCTGGATTGCCCATAGCTAAACAATTGACTTGAGTAGATTGCACCGTTACGGGTAAGTCCTTTAGAGGGAATAATTGGAAACGAAAGCCCTGACAGACTTTCTTTGATCTTTTCAAATTGCTTTTCAAAGTCCCTTAATTGGGCGGCATATTCGTATTGATACAAACTAACAACATTTGATTTTAGAGTTTTAGTTTCTACCAGACAATCTGCAATAAGAGAATCTAAGCGTAATATTTCAGCAAGCATAAGTTTTAAATTTTATACTAAAGTGACTATCGACTACGCCAAAGAATGTCATTCCGCCATTATTTCTTTTGAACTGCCCTTACTCTGTTACAAGAAAAGGACAAAACATGGTTTATTATATTACAAAATAAACTTAAATTTGCCCTTATTATGTTACAATCAATGCAAAACCACCTGTTATGGCATTTAAAAGGAGTATAGAAAGTAATCTTAATCGCTGGAAATCAGGTGCTACACGTAAACCACTTATTATTAGGGGAGCGCGTCAGGTGGGTAAAACCACACTGATCCGTGATTTTGCTAAAACATATGCACATACTATTGTGCTCAACCTTGAAAAGCCAACCGACCGTCGCTATTTCGATGAATTTGATGACGTTCAAACGATAGTTGAAGCGCTGTTTTTAGCACATAATATACCTTCATCGGCTATTACAAATACACTTTTATTCATCGATGAAATACAGGAAAGTCCGAAGGCCATTCAACTGCTGCGCTATTTTTATGAAGAAATACCGGGGCTTCATGTGATCAGTGCTGGTTCGTTGTTAGAGTTTGCCATGCAGAAAGTACACAGCTTTCCTGTAGGCAGAGTAGAATTTCTATATCTCCACCCGTTGAATTTCCAAGAATATCTGGAAGCCACAGGAAAAAATGCCTTGTTGGAACAATTGGCACAAGTTCCGGTAAAAGCATTTGCACATCAAACCTTAATGGATGCCTTTCATCGCTACGCGATAATTGGAGGCATGCCTGAAGTGATAAAAACAGATGTTGATAAACATAGCCTTTCAGATTTGCGGGTTATCTACGAAAGCATTTGGGGAACCTATAAAAACGATGTTGAAAAATATACATCCAACGATACGGAGAGGAAAATCATAAAACATTTAATGGATACTTCGCCGCTATACCTTGACGAACGTATCAAGTACCAAGGATTCGGAAATTCAAATTATCGGTCGAGAGAGGTAGGAGAAGCCTTTAGAACCCTTGACGAAGCTAAGATTGTGCGTTTGATCTATCCAACCACGGACTTGGCACCACCGTTAAAATCCGACTTAAAGAAAGCACCACGTCTGCAGTTTTTAGATACGGGCCTGGTGAATTATTCATTAGGTATACAGGCAGAAATGCTGGCTATGGATGATTTGAACAGTGCTTACAAAGGAGCGATTATACCTCATCTGGTAACACAAGAGTTGATATCGCTACAGAGTATTTCAGCACATACGCCAAACTTTTGGGTAAGGGAAAAAGCCCAGTCCAATGCAGAAGTTGACTTGCTGTACGTTTATAATAAGTTCGTTATTCCCATAGAAATAAAATCAGGCAGTACGGGATCACTAAAATCACTACACCAGTTTATTGAAGCCGCAGACCATCCATACGCTATCCGTATGTATGGAGGTGCGTTCAAGGTGGAGCAAGCGAACACTCCCAATAAGAAACCATACTTGTTAATGAATCTGCCCTATTACGCCGGCACAGCATTGCCGCAGTATGTTGAATGGTTTGTCGGACAGAAGATTTAAAGGCTGACCGAATGTTTACACCGGGAATTGAGGCCGCATTCTTTTACGCAAAAATTAATAAATAAAGAGAAAATCGTATATTTGAATAGTCAATAAAGTGGGCACCTAACTAAGCACCTGATTTTTGACTTTCTACATAAGTTGTTGATAATAAGCTAATAATAAAGATAGGTTCGAGCCCAGGTGGGCGCACAAGGTTTGACATTTAATGCAAGGCCATAACTGGCGGGGAAAGATTTTCTCCGCCGGTTTTGTTTTGAGTTTTTAAGCCAATGATTTTCTGAGATGTGTATTATCTGGAAATATCTAACGCGTGCTCTATAAGGCAAATATTACGAGATACACCACAATTGCGAGAAGCCTTAATTCCTCTCCTCAAATTTGGCGACTTAATTTTTTCAGGCTTTTCCATAATCTGATCCTGCACTTTCTTTTTAAACTCGTTGTCAAGTTTGGTGGCCTTAGGCTCATCGAACAGATCATGAACCAATTTATTAATCACTAAACTTTGCTGCTCAAAAATCCTGCAATCGGAGCAACCTGCCAAGTGTATCCTCAACTCCAGTTTCTCATGCATACTTATATTGGCATCTGCTTTTTCTCAATCAGAAATGTAACCTTTTTACAGTAGTAAGCAATTTCTTTGAAGATGCTTCCTTCCATTTTCTTTTACTTTTTTTCCAATTTTGACTTGGTTTAAATGCCAATAAACGCAAAACAACCCCAAAATAATGCCGCTTTTAACTATTATGAATATTCCGGATTCCCATATATATGTAGTGCTATTTAAGCCTGTTTGATAAAACGGTGAATTGCCTCATTGGCATTGTCCTGAAATGAAGTATTTTTCAAATCAGTATAGAAATCGCTCTGGTCGACCACATCGCCTGATAACTTACCTTCTCTACTTGCATAAAAAACGCCGCTTTTATATCGATCTTCCGAAATGCCATCTACAAAGCGTTTTACACCTACTTCTAAACTATGCACCATGTCTCTTAATAGCGGAAATACAATAGGCATCATAATATATTTCAACATGAAGCGCATTGCCGGGGGCAAACTATCCGGTGCACCGGTTCCCTTCGTGTTCCCGGGACTCATCACAACAAATTTAAGGTCAGGATATTGTCTGGCCATGGCTAACGTCCACATCGTTCCTGCATATTTAACATATCCATATGCTTGCGTTACATCGAATTTATTACCAAAATAAGTTCCATCAAGAACGTCGGCAAACTCATCGACCGAAGATGTCCTCATGGCAACCGGTTTCATTCCGAGACTCTTTACTCCGGGCACAGCTTCTGCGCTTACGAATAGCACTGCTTTTTTTAACAAATCACGTTTGATTAATTCCTCTACTAAAACGACATTACCTAAGATATTCGTAGCAGCTAATTGATTCATACCGGAAGGCGTGCCTTGCGCAGCAGTTTTTCCAACCATTCCACCGGCATTTAAAATGACTGCATCAATAGGTTCCATTATATTTGCTACTGCATTTCTTACCGAACTGGCATCCGAAACATCGCCAATTACAATTTCAAAAATCTTTTTCCCCGTTTGGGCCTCAAGATCCTTTTTTGCTGCCTCGGCTTTCTTCTGGTTTCTACAGAAAAGGATTACCTTTTTTGTTTCTTTTTTCAATGCTAACTGGCGGGCAGCCTCTTTCCCAAGCCCTGCATTTGCTCCGGTTATTAATATACTTTCGTTCTTTTTCTATCCTTTTTTTTTAATAATAAATTAGTTGACAATGAAGTTACTAATTAAACAGACCGATCCTTTGTAGTAGCCCCTGAAGTGTGTCGGGTAATAATTTGGAAATTATAGGCCTTGAAATATCTGCGGAAAATCGCTGCTGTTCCAGCGGTCCGTTATTTTTCCGTCTTTCAAAACCTCAATGTCAAAAATACTCAATACTATTTTTTTATCCGTCGCCTGTTTCCCCATGAATTCACCGGTATGGGTTGCGGTAATTGTTTTTCTAACACATACCTTATCGTCTTCACCAAAAATCTCGTGGATTTGCACTGAAATACCTGAAAACCCTTGAAAAAAATCAGTGACAAATTTTACCATTGGACTTGCATCAGTAGGTGCATTGGGTGGTGCTGAATGATTGAAAAAGTTTTCTGCCAACAACTCTTTTATAATGTCTGTATTTCCTTTCCCAAAAAATTCATTGTTGAATCTGATTACGACTTGCTTGTTTTGTTCGATTGCTGATTTTTCCTCTACTGTGTTCATACCCTTGATTTTTGGTTATTATTGTTTTTTATAAGTATTATTTGTTCCGCCTTCCATTGGTTTAAAGCGCTTGAATTACTTGCGGCAAATTGCTTAAAGCCCAGGTGTCTGTTATTTTGCCATCTTTCAAAGCATCAATTTCAACTATATTTATTACGACTTTTTTTCCCGTTGCCGCTTTGCCCATAAAATCACCCGTGTGAGTAGCAGTTATTGTCTTTATGAGAGACACTCTATTTCCCTGGGCTAACACTTCGTGACATTCAACGGTAACATTTGAAAAACCTTTTTTAAAGCTCTGTATGAATTGAACCATTAAACTCGCACCATTTGGTCCGTTGGGCGGCGCATAATGATTTACATAATTATCTGCCAATAATTCTGCGGCGATTTCTACCTCTCCAATCTCCCAATATTCTTTGTTGATTCTAATTACTACTTCTTTGTTTTTTTCGACTGCGGATTTGTTTGCCGTCATTTGCCCCTGTGCACTTACTAATGACGTAGTCGCCATTAACAAGGCAAATAATGCACTTTTTAGTGTTTTCATTTTCTGTTGTTTTGGTTAAGACAAATTAATTCGTTTATGCAATATTACGACTATCGAAGTAATCAAACAAATAAAGTAGATATTTTATTTCGGATATAGAATAGTACGACTAACGAAATAAGTAAACAAAAAAATTTACAGCTGAATTGAACTCACGAGTTGCTTAAGATTAGCAATGAGTGTTGCCTGCTCCGATTCGCTCAAATGTGCTAAAACCTTTTTGGCAACGGTTTCCCTCCGATTTTTGAATGCTACATAAGAGGCTTTTCCTTTCCGGTCAAGTTCAACTTTTACGACACGCCGGTCGTCATTAGAATTATACCGTAAAAGGAATTTATTCGTAACGAGTTTATCAACAATAGTGGTCAAAGTACTCAGTGGCGCTTGTATAAAATCAGCGATATCACTCATTTTGACACTCCTTTTTTCCCCGATAAATGCGATAACAAATAATTCTTTTTCGTTCAGATCTCCACAGACCTTGCAGCAATACTCTGACTCGCTTTTTATCGCATTATTCAAATTAAACATGACGGATAAGAATTTCTCCGCATTACCATCTTCTACTACCATATTGACTTTGTTAACCGGACTTTAAAATTTTAAGGATTAATGTCCGCTACAAAAATAGACGATTAAATTCAAAAAATTAGTGCTCCTTAATCCGGCGTTTCCATCTTATTCGACATTATCCGTTTCAAGCTTATTAATGACTACCACCTAGCCGAATTCTATAAACTCTAAAAAAAATGCTTAGAAAAATTATCCTCTATAAACGTCTTGACAGAATATAAGATGTGCAACATTGTCGAAAATATTTATAAAAATTTGGTGCGTAAGTTGCACATTAAGGGGTATCAAAATCATTTAACAAGTTAGCAAGAAGCCGCATATCATCTAAAAAATGGTGCGTAAGTTGCACATTTTGGCGCACTGATAAAAGCCTCTTAGTTTTGCTAATCGGCTTTTTGTTTTCGGAGCGCTCTTAATCTACTGGCAGATCAGGAACCTAACATTCACCATTGAAAGGCCATCGCGGCGGTACCACCTCCACAAACAGGAGCCAGTAGGCATAATCTATGGACATCGGGGGCTTTTTAGAATTATTGTTTACTTTTAACAAATCAATTAACCCCCATACCATGAAAAGAAAGATATTAACAACGGTGGCTTTGCTCGTTTCCTTTGGCGTGGCATTCGCATATTTCGCCGACTTAGATGGCAAATGGTCTGCTATGCTAAAGGGGCCCGATGGCAATGAATTCCCCATAACTTATACCTTTAAATCCAATGGCACGACGCTCACGGGTACAGTAACCTCCTCGATAGGCAGCTTCAATATTTCGGATGGCATAGTGAAAGGCGACAGCTTATGGTTCACTGCTAATATCAATACCATGAAAATTAAAAACAAAGGCAGATATTACGCCGATGGTGACTCGATAAGCCTGCGGGTGGGCACGAGATCGACGCATACCACATTGAAACGCGCCATGGATAAATGAACCATCTATTCATCCTATAAAACACGATCAAAGCCAAGACCTATAGGAAAAACTCAACTTCCAATTACAGCACACCCAGCTATTCAAATCCGGCGCAATAGCCCTTCATTACCAGAAAAATGAATAACAGCAATACCCATCATGAGCGCATCGCAAAAATGAGCTTTGCCTCTGTGTATCCCTTATATCTTGCCAAGGTAGAAAAGAAAGGCCGGACAAAAGAAGAATTGGACCAGGTCATCACCTGGCTGACAGGCTTTAACAACGGGCAACTCCAGGACCTGATCGACAAAAAAGTAACATTTGAAATCTTCTTTGGGCAGGCTTCGCTCCAGCCCAACGCCACGCTCATTACCGGACTCATTTGCGGCTATCGCGTAGAAGAGATTGAAAATCCGTTGACGCAACAGGTCAGGTACCTGGATAAGTTGGTAGATGAATTGGCCAAAGGCAAGAAAATGGAAAAAATACTGAGAAGTTAAATTCAATATTAAAAAGCAAATCAACAATGCCTTCAATTCAGCATCCGGTATTCATTGGGGGTATACCCTACCCGTTGCTTAAACAAGCGGGTAAAATGCTGCGGATATTTAAATCCAAGTTCGTAAGCGATCTCGCTCACTGATTTATTCCGGTCGAATATCTTCTCCTTGGCAACATCCATTAATTTTAACTGAATGTATTCCTGCGCCGATTTTCCGGTCTCTTTTTTGATCAGGTCGCCAAAGTAATTGGCTGAGAGATTTAGCTGCTCCGCACAATAGGTTACCGATGGCAGCCCCAGGGTTTGAGGTTTATCAGCCTGAAAATACTCCGTTAACAGATCTTCAAACCGTTGCAGAATGCCTTTATGAGCGATTTCACGGGTAATGAACTGGCGGTCGTAGAAACGGACACAATAATTCAGGAACAACTCAATATTGGTAACGATCAGTGTTTTGCTGTGCTAATCAATGGCATGCTCCAATTCGAACCTAATTTTCGACAGGCAGTCGAAGATGATCATCCTTTCAGCTTCAGACAAATGAAGCGCCTCATGTATTTCATACGAAAAAAAGGTGTAATCCTGGATGTGCCGCGCAAGAGAGGTGCCCTTGATCAGGTCCGGATGAAAAATCAATGTGGTACCATGTGGCTGAAAATATTCGCTGTTATTCTCGATCCCGATCACCTGGCCCGGTCCGATAAACACCAGTGTCCCCTCTTCGTAATCGTAATAATTGCAGCCGTACTTCAGGTCGCCGCATTTGATCTCCTTTAAAAATATGGTATAAAAACCAAAATTCTGCCGGGCATGATGTCTTTCGTTTGATTTTGAAAGATCAACCACGCTCACCAGCGGGTGCAGCGTCTCGTTGTTATTGAATGCGTTATACTGGCCAACAGTATCGAATTTAATTACTTTATCTATCATTTTACACTTTAACTAATTCAAAGTTAGTGCTTCATCTATTGTTTTCAGTACCCCGATAAGGAATCAGTAATATTGGTAGGTAATCCAGTAATATATATAACACCATGACAAAAATTAAGGCCGACCTTTGTATTCGTCAAACAATAACAATCTTATCTTAAAAGAATAGAATGATGAAAGCAAGAACATTAGGAAAAAGCGGACTGGAAGTATCTGCCCTTGGATTAGGCTGTATGGGATTAAGCTTTGGATATGGCCCCGCCACCGATACTAAGGACGCGATCAAATTGCTTCATGCTGCGGTAGAAAAAGGTGTTACCTTTTTTGATACCGCCGAAGCTTATGGCCCCTTTAAAAATGAAGAACTGCTGGGTGAAGCGCTTGCGTCCTACCGTGATAAAATAGTTATCGCTACGAAATTCGGTTTCCTGGAGGGTGATTCATCCAAAGGTGTGGACAGCCGTCCTGACCAGATCAGGCAGGTTGCCGAAGAATCTTTAAAACGATTGAGGACTGACCATATCGACCTATTCTACCAGCATCGTGTTGACCCCAAGATCCCCATGGAAGATGTTGCCGGAACGGTTAAGGAGCTGATACATGAGGGAAAGGTTAAGCATTTCGGCATGTCCGAAGCCGGTGTTCAATCCATTCGTAAAGCACATGCTGTTCAACCCGTGGCCGCCCTGCAAAGCGAATACTCCTTATGGTGGCGTGAGCCTGAAAACGAGATTCTGCCCACACTGGAGGAATTAGGCATTGGTTTTGTTCCGTTCAGCCCACTTGGGAAGGGATTTTTGACCGGCGCGATCAACGAAAACACTACATTTGACAAAACAGACTTCCGCAATATTGTGCCGCGCTTTTCAGTAGAAGCAAGGTTAGCTAACCAGGCAATGGTGGATCTACTAGCCAGGATCGCACAGGAAAAACAAGCTACGCCTGCACAAATCGCGCTGGCATGGTTACTGGCGCAAAAGCCGTGGATCGTACCCATCCCCGGAACCACGAAGTTACATCGCCTGGAAGAAAACCTGGGCGCTGTAGAGATCGAATTGACAACAAACGACTTGAAGCAAATTGAAGAAGCTGCTTCAAAAATCAAGATCGAAGGCGCACGCTACCCGGAACATTTACAAAAACGGGTGGGCAACTAATATTAAATAAAACTATAAAGGTTATGACTACTAAAGATCAAAACGAAATTTTCCCCAGGGGCGACCAAGGACCCACAGATTACTTCAATGGTACTGCATGGGTTAAAATATTGGTACCCAAAGACCAGACAGGCACATACACCGTTGGCAACGTGGTTTTCGAGCCCGGTTGCCGCAACAACTGGCATACCCATGCCACAGGGCAGATCCTGCTGGTTACGGACGGCAATGGCCACTACCAGGAAAGAGGCCAGTCAGCAAGGCCGCTCGCTAAAGGCGATGTGGTGGTCATCCCGGTTAATGTAGAACACTGGCACGGCGCTGCCCACGACAGCAGCCTTACTCATATCGTAATCACCAATGATTCACCTGAGGGCCCGGTAAAATGGCTGGACCGTGTTACCGATGAGGAATATAATGCCCTTTGATAACTACAGCAATATTATCTTTTTAAAAAAATAAAGAAATTTTCTTGATTTATTAAAATAATGTGTATCATTGTGCCATGAAAACAACAACAATACTTTGCTTTATACCCCAACTGATTTATCAGAGAGGATAGGCTATGTATTGACTTAACAGATAAAATACTTGAATCCTCTTAGATAAATCTAAGGGGATTTTTTGTTTTAGGTGCATTTTTCAGGGTGATATATCAATTGGTCAGATTACCTGCTTTGGGAGCAGGAGGTTCCCGGTTCGAGTCCGGGTTGCCCTACTATTTTTATTGGAAATGTAGCTCAATGGTTAGAGCAGCACCCTTATACGGTGTCGGTTAAAGGTTCGAGTCCTTTTATTTCCACGTTGATAACCAGAGAATTAGCAAACATGGTGTATGCGCCGGGCCGAAAACCCGGACATCCGGGATCGTTACCCGGGTTCTCCACTACAATATTGGCCGGTTGCCCGAATGGTAAGGGCATTCTCTGCAAAAGAATTGTTTACAGGTTCGATCCCTGTACCGGCCTCGTATTTTCCCGTGGTGCAACGGCAGCACGCCTGGTTTTGGATCAGGATATCGTGGTTCGACCCCACGTGGGAAAACTAGAGTATTTCACAGGTGATTTTGGATTACTTACCGTGCTTGAGGCGGGTAAGGGGAGCTATGTTATTTATAAAGATATTTCTTTAATTTAATACCATTAGCTTTGTCATCGCGAACGAGAGCGAAGGATGGCAAAAAGAAATCACTTTGCCTGCAGAGAGGGGTTAACAGGGTTAACATAATTTCAAAAATTTAAGGCTTATGTTATTGGCAATCCAGTATCTATAAAAACAGGGGGTTAACACTGATTTGCGGTATAGACTACTAACTATTTTAACGCGGGGCACTGCTTGCGCACCGTTCCAGGTGTTCCACTTGACTTTCCTTAAAAAAAGTTGACAGATTTTTAAATACAATTATAATAGGTTTGTTTTAAAGAAACCTTTGTTGTTTGTTTGTCGTACCGCGAATGTGGGAAACTCGCAGAGTTTTCCATATTCGCGGTACGTTTTTCTTTTTTGCTTCTTTTTTCTTTTTAAAAAAGCAGCCATCTTTGTGAAGAACTTATCCGTCCATCGTTACCTCCTCCGATTGCTTTTTTGGGTAGTAATTCCTCCAACACCGTTTTATCTCTCCTGTCTTGCCGTGCGCCTGTTGTGGAGTAAGCATTGCTATACTGCTATGAAGCCGCTTATTGTTGTAAAGGTCAATGGCTTTGGCTACCGCTGATTGTGCCTGGTCATAATGATCATATTTTTCCGCTAACAACTCATTTTTTAATATTCCATTTACCCGCTCTGCAAGTGCGTTCTCCAGGGGATCGCCGCTTTCGGTCATGCTGATACCGATGTGGCCTTCTCCCAGCAA
>JALYIP010000009.1 GCA_030775685.1 Bacteroidota bacterium | reverse complement strand
CCCGCTTTTTTATTAACATCGTGTACAAAACCTATTATTCCCCATTTTAGCAGCAATGGTTTTCTAAACAATGACTTCAACCTTATCCAAAATTTGGGTAAGGGGTAGCTCCAAAGGAGAGGGTTCTGAGAAGTACAAGGTTTAAGTCCTCTCCTTTGTAGAGGATTTAGGTGAGGCCGAAATGCAATGGGATTACCGCCCTTTTAGGTGCTTCAAATATTACATCCGCTTAACTTATTGCATGGTATCTTTACACAGCCAATTAACAACAACTTTATGGAAGACTATTTTGCTGAATTTTACGAACGCGACCTTTTAAAACTAAGGGACGAAGTAAAAAACTTTAGGGATGAGTACAACCTGTGGCGCACAAAGGAAGGCGTTAGCAATTCCGCCGGTACGCTGGTGCTGCATTTGCTGGGCAACCTGAATTTTGGCATCGGTACACAAATTGCCAAAAACGGCTATGTGCGTGACCGGGAATACGAATTTTCTGCAACTGACGTTCCGCGTGAGGAACTGATAGCCGGCATTAATAATTTGATTGAAGTAGTTAAATCTGCCTTAACCGGAATATCCCGTGAAAAGCTTGACGAAATTTATCCCCAGGATAAATTCGGTCAAAAAAGCACTGCTTATTACCTTACCTTGTTCCATGGGCACCTCAACTACCATTTAGGGCAGATAAATTATTTAAGACGGATATTGGAATAATTATTTCAGGCTAAATACTTCCAAAGCAATGTCGCCTTGATCACCGCCTGGCTTTTGTCCCGGCGGCGGCCTGTTTGGTGGTGGAGTATTACCCGGCTGACCGTTGGTTGGCGGTGGTCCCTGCATTCCTGGTTTGCCAATAGGCGGCGGACCGCCCGGGCCTCCGCCAGCACCGCCTGCTATGTAGATCTTATGATCGAGCACCGTGCCGCCAACGCCGTTGCGAGCCATATTTAAACCCGCAGCTTTTGCCCATTGGTTTTGGGTTGACGGATCTAATACAAAAACATCCTTTTGCGGGCCATTGGGTTTGGTTGCAGTAGCGCGTTCACCGCCAATATAATAGATCTTGTTATCAAGATTAACCGCTGTGCCGCCGCCTGTGCCTAAGGGTAACTTCGCATCCAGTGTGCTCCATTTGCCGGTTTTGAAGTCGTAACAATCCACATCAAGCACCACCTTATCAAAAAAAGACATGAAGTTATTTGCATCATGCAGGCTGGTATTGCGCCCGCCAATTGCGTATAGCTTATCACCAACTACAACGGCCATGCTATGGTCGCGGATGTGTGGCGCATCCGGCAGTGAAGTCCATTTATCTGTTGCCGGATCATAGCAATCAAACATGCTATTGGTACCGCTGCGATGTCCGTGGGTTATGCCGCAAACAATATACAGCTTGCCGTTGTAAGCTGCCTCACCTGCTCCGCCCCGTCTGCGGTCGGCTGGAATTTCCGTAAGTTTTTGCCAGGTATCCTTTTGCGTATCGTAGCTGTAAACATTTGGTAATGGGTTCTGATCGGGATAACCGCCCTCGTAAAAGGCGTCCAGCACGTATACTTTATCGCCAAGGCTAACAGCCTGCAAATGGTGCATGGTAAACGGGGCCAGTGCTTTTTTTGTCCAGGTTGAGGTATTGGGATAATAAACTTCAACAGGGTTGGCCGGGCCATCGCCCCCAATTAAATACAATTTGCCATCAACGGCAACCAGGCTGCATTCGCTGCGGGCGCCGGCTTTGTTGGTTGTTTTAACAAGTTGCCAGCGGCCGGTATCAATTTGAGCAAATGCGAACGTTGCCGACAATAATCCGAAAATAAGTGCCGAAAATATTTTTTTCATCGCGGTAATTTAACTGCACCTTAATAAAAACGGAACGCTCATATCCTTGCGTTTGTTTATCTAAAACTAAATATAAAAATAATAGGAACCGATAATAATAGACGAGGAGCTACTGAACGCTGATAAAGAGGTTTAGGTAATGGATGAAACCGGAGAAAAACGCGATTTAAAATCAAGCTGCTGAGATAGTTGGATTTTAATAAACTGGATACCAATTACATTGATTTTTAGGCGGATCCTGTACCTTATGTTAATTGTATTTTATTATATTTATGCGGGCTTACAACCTGTCACAATGAGAAAGATCTATATTTTAATTTTACTGGCATTAGTGCTGGTTTCCTGTCATAAAGAACACCCCGGAACTAAAGACAATACGAATTTATTGATTAATAACGATCATACCGTTAACGTAACTTTTGCTGCGGCTGCCGGGGATTTAGTGCCTACGACGTATGAGGGGCTAAGTTTTGAGAACAGCATTTTAGCCGAAGATGAAAGTTTTTTGAATGCTAATAATAAAGTGGTTGTTCAGTTAATGAAGAATCTTGGCCCGGGTATTTTACGAATGGGCGGTGCCAGCAGCGACCTTACCACCTGGTCCCGGTCCATGCGCAATCCAGGAACACCGTTGGATGTGATTACAACTACTGACATTGATCGGCTGGCCGCATTCTCACGGGCGATAGACTGGCCGGTACTATTTGGTTTAAACCTTGGTAACAATGACCCTGCGCTGGCTGCCGATGAAGCTGCCTATGTAAATCAAAGCATCGGTACTAATTTGTATGCCTTTCAGTTTGGAAACGAACCTGACGCTTACGCACCATATACGCATCACAGAAACCCGTCTTACGGATTTAATGATTTTCTTGCAGAATGGAGAGGTTATCATGCCGCTGTAAAAAAAGCAGTTCCGGGGGCAGAATTTGCAGGCCCGGACATAGCTTTCAACAGCAGTTGGATCACATCTTTTCACGAAAACGAAGGGAGCGAAACAAAACTGCAGGACGGTCATTATTATGAAGCCGGACCTGCTACTGATATGGGTATCGATTACAACACGATCCTTGGCCGCAGTTACAAATTCGGACAATTGCTTGACGGAGTTCAGGCGGCTTCTAAGGTTCAGCCTTATCGTGTAACCGAAATCAATAATGTTTACGGAGGTGGTAAGCCTGGCGTTAGTGACGTATTTGCCTCGGCATTATGGGCGCTTGATATCATGTGGGCATTTGCAGATCAAAGTTGCCAGGGCATTAATTTTCATACAGGTAAGGGGCTGTTTTACTCGCCTATAATGAATGAAAATGGTGTGTTTGTAACCAAGCCGGAATATTATGCCATGCTGGCCTTTAAATATGGCAGCGCAAACGGTCGGCTTGTTGCAACTACAACCGATAATACGTTTGTTTGCAGTGCGCATACCACTGTGATAAATAACACTTATTCTATCACGTTGATAAATAAGGACGTCAACAAAAGCTACGATTTTAATATCATCCCTAACAAGAGTGTGTTGTCTGCAAAGGTTTACCGACTTTCTGCACCATCGATTACTGCTAAGGAGGGGATTACCTTCGCAGGCAGCAAGGTAAATGCGGATGGTACCTTTAACCCTTCGGCTTCTGAAAACGTAACGATAACCAAAAGGAATTTTATAGTTAACGTGCCGGCAGGAAGCGCGGCTGTTGTTGTAGCGCAATAAAAGACATTCCCATATCCATAACATGTATCCGGCAGCTAAACTGTTTGCGTATATTTGCAGACTGCTATAAACAATATGAGCCAGGTTAGAGAAATAAAATGTCCGCAATGCGGAAAATGGACGCTATGGGAAGGCGACATTAACGACAGGTGCCTGTACTGCAACAGCTTCCTTGAGTCGCACAGCTTCTCGCGCGGGATAGAAAAAAAGGCGAGGGAAGAAGCGATGAGAGAAAGCGGTTTTCTGTATATCCGCCCTGGTGATGGTCCGGTTAAGCGGGCATTGAAGCGCTCTATAAGCGCTTTCCGCTGGCTGGGAATTTACCTGCAGGTTGCATTTTTTATTGTGGTAACCATCATCATCGTGTTGATCAGCCTGATCCCCGGCTAATGAAAACCCTGCTTAACAAGTGGTTTATTGCAAGCTGTTTAATTTGGTTGGTCGTAATTTCCACCCGTAAACTTGGCCACCCGATTCCCTATATTAACGGCTATATTGATGATGCAATAGCTATCCCGGTTATTGCCAGCCTGGCGCTCTGCTTTCAAAGAGTCGTCATTTTCAAAAGCAACTATTACGTACTTTCTGTGTGGCATGTGGTGTTCATTACTGCCTATGTTACTTTAGTTTTTGAAGTTTTGCTACCCCTTGTTTCCAAAACCTATACCGGGGACTGGATAGATGCCCTGCTTTATAGCATTGGGGCGGTGTTTTTTTATAAATTTATGAATAGGGCGTTATTAGAGACCAGAGACTTGTGATTAGAGATTAGTTGGAATATGGGAGATCAATTAATTTTAGATCATCGCTTTAACTAATCTCTTGTCTCTAACCTCTGATCTCCGTTCCCCATCTTCAACGCCCCCGTCGGGCATTTACTAACCTGCTCTGCGATTTCCTTACTCGATGCGCCATCCATATTAACCCACGGTTTTGCGGCCGGGTTAAAAACCAGTGGTAACTGCGTTGCACAGCGTGCAGCATGTTTACAAAGTTCAGGTCGCCATTCAACGGTGACTTCGCCGTTGGTGTAGCTATGGGTCTTTTCAACTTCGGTGCCTGTATAGGCAAATGTGCGTACCCGGATCTCGCCCTCTAATATTTTTGATACCGGGCAAACTTTGGCTATTTGGGTGAGGCGCTCGCACTGTTCGTCGGTTACTGGTGATATAAAATCCAAGTCGCGGTCTATAACAGTGACCTTTTTGCCGTCTTCCAATTGAAAAAACATATTTGTGGCGACTGCTATCTGCGGAATGTCCCAACCTTTACGGTCGATATACATGCGCAGTGTTGCCAGCGTACAGCAACTAAGAGATGAAAGCAGCAAGGTGTATGGATCAGGTCCCAAATCCTTCCCGCCTGTAAATTCCGGCTCGTCCGAAATAAATTCGCCATTGCGCCAGACAACAGTGCATTTGTACTTTTCCATGCCAATGCTTGCTGCAACCGGGCTATCTAATATGTATTCCATTTATCTTAATTATTTATTACATGCCATTCGCCAAACAATTTTCGGCCATGAACCATCAACAATGAACCATGAACTAAAACAAAACGTCCGCAAATTCCGGCGTAAGTTCAAAGATCTTTTTAGCAAACGGGCAAAGAGGCAGGATCTTCATTTTATGCTCACGGGCATATTCAACCCCGGCTCTTACCAGTTGCTTACCCAAACCTTTACCTTCATAAGCCTCATCAACCTCCGTATGGTCTATGATAAATTTATCGGGGCCTGAGAAAATGTAATGCATTAAGGCAACTTCCTTGCCGTCGTCCTCAATAAAAAAAGCTCCGCGCTTACTGTCATTTTTATTCTGTACCTGCATTTGCTAGTTGATCAGAGACCTGAGATTAGAGATTAGTTTCTTTTAATTGTAAAATTAATATAATTAGAATATGGAATCAAAGGTTAGCTGCTGTAGATTAGTTTTTTTATAAAGAATAGCCTATTTTCGAACTAATCTCTAATCTCCATTCTCTGATTACTACTATGGAACCCATTACCGTATCTACCTTAAAAAATTTTGAAGCTTTACAAAGCGTTCCGGACGAGCAGTTGAAATGGCTGATAACCATGTGCGAGGAACGCATTATACCTGAAGGTACAATTGTTACCAAGCCCGGCGATGAAATGACAGGGCCTAATTTTATAGTTGATGGCGAATTAGCCGTTTTCATTATGCTGAACGGTAGCAAGCGCGAGCTTGGTAGTTTTGGTAATGGGGTAATCACGGGCTATCTTCCGTACTCAAGGGGAACAAATTCAAATGTATACATTAAAGCCCGGACCGAGGTGCGGGTTCTTACGTACCCGACAGACCAGATCAGGGAGATGGTAAGGGACCATTTTGAGCTTACCCAGGCGCTGGTACATGTTATGAGCAACAGGGTAAGGGAGTTTACAGCCTTTCAACAACAAAATGAAAAAATGATGGCGCTTGGAAAGCTTTCTGCTGGTCTTACCCACGAGCTTAATAACCCTGCATCAGCCATTGTGCGTGATTCAATTTCATTGCGTGAACACCTTAGGCTGGAGCCTCAAACATTCAAGGATGTCATCGCCATACAAATGGATGCTAAGCAGGTAGACGCAGTAACCGGTGAAATGTTTCGGGTGCTTGGAGAAACGGACAGGCCAAAGCTAACGCTCAAGGAAAAAACCAAACGCGAAGAAGAATTGAGCGATTGGTTAGATGAACTGGGAATTGAAGATGCTTATGATATGGCCGAAAACTTTGTAGACTTTAATTTTAAGGTTGCCGACCTGGAAAATTTTAAGAGCCATATCCCGGCGGCATATTTATCGCCTATTTTTGGGTGGATAAATACCTTACTGGTTACTGAGCGAATGGTTGAGGACATCCAGGAATCGTCACGCCGGATTGCTGAACTGGTGAAGTCTGTAAAAACCTTTACTCACATGGACAGGGGATCGGACAAGCAATATGCCGACATCCACATTGGCATCCGCAATACGCTTACCATGCTCGGTTACCGGAAAAAGAAGGGCAATATAGCACTTGTTGAAGATTACGATCATAATTTGCCACCAGTTAAAGCATTGATAGGCGAGCTAAACCAGGTGTGGACCAACCTTATTGATAACGCCTTTGATGCCATGGAGCCAAATAATAAAGGCACTTTAACCATAAAAACGGAAAGGGATAGGGAGTTTGTGCAGGTATCTATCATTGACGATGGGCCGGGGATTCCGGAAGACATCAGATCCAGGGTATTTGATCCGTTTTTTACCACCAAGGAGATGGGCAAGGGAACCGGAATGGGGCTTGAAGTAGTGCAGCGGATTGTTAACCAGCATAAGGGATCGATAAAAGTAAAATCTGTGCCCGGACGAACCGAATTTGTGGTTTGTTTCCCGATCGATGGATAGTTGAATTCGGATGTTGAATTTTCGATTTCGGATTTTAATGCGTCGAACAATTAATGATACTTACCTTTGTTTAATAAATAATAATACCATACACCTATACCATGGAGAAACCAATAATATTTTCGATAGACGATGATCCGCAGGTGCTACGTGCCATAAGCCGGGATCTGAAATCGATGTACGGTAAGGAATACAGGATCATCAATACAACATCGGCTAACGAAGCGCTGGAAAGCCTTGTTGACCATAAAAATAGCTCGGATGTGGTTGCCATGTTTGTGTGTGACCAGCGCATGCCCGAAATGGAGGGCGTTGCATTTTTAGAAAAGGCCATCAAGATCTTCCCGAAAGCCAAGCGCGTTTTGCTTACTGCTTATTCAGATACCGAAGCCGCTATAAAGGCGATAAATGATGTTCAGCTTGATTATTACTTGATGAAGCCATGGGATCCACCTTCGGAAAAACTATACCCGGTAATTGACGATTTACTTGATGACTGGCAAAGCCACTATGTGCCCGATTTTAGAGGGATAAAAGTGGTGGGTTACCAGTTTTCGCCGCAATCGCATACGGTTAAGGATTATTTGGCCAGCAACCTTATCCCCTATAAATGGCTGGATATTGAGAAAAATCCGGATGCAAAAGAACTGCTGGAATTGAACAAAGTACCCATGGATCAGTTGCCGGTGGTGGTTTTTGATGATGGTACTTATTCCTGCAAACCAACCATCAGGTCCATCTCCGAAAAAATTGGTGTAAACCCGCAGATTACCAACGAGATTTATGACGTGGTGATCATAGGGGCTGGTCCCGCTGGTTTGGCTGCGGCTGTTTATGGCGCATCAGAAGGGTTAAAAACCTTGTTGATCGAACGTAAGGCACCGGGCGGGCAGGCAGGTACAAGTTCCAGGATTGAAAATTATCTTGGCTTTCCTGCAGGTTTAAGCGGAGCCGATCTTACCCGCCGTGCAATTAGCCAGGCGATGCGTTTGGGCGCTCAATTTTTATCGCCGCAGGCTGTAAACGACATCAAACAAAAAGACGGTTATAAAACTATTATACTGGACGACGGCCCCGAAATTGTAAGCCGCACCGTGGTTATAACTACCGGGGTGGACTACCGTAAGCTGGATGTAAAAGGTGTAGAGAACTATACAGGTGCCGGCATTTATTATGGGGCAGCAACTACCGAGGCTTCTGCCTGTAAGGATAAGGAAGTTTACGTAATAGGCGGGGGTAATTCAGCAGGACAGGCGGCGGTATATCTTTCAAAGTTTGCAAAGAACGTTTATATCATTATCCGCAGGGACAGCTTGAGCTATACCATGTCGGCTTACCTGATCCAGCAGATAGAAAACCTTCCTAATATTCATTTGTTGATAGATACCGAGATTACCGAAGCTTCAGGTCATAACTGCCTTGAAAAACTGACGCTGTTCAATGTTAAAACAAAAGAATCAGTTACTAAAGAGGCAGCAGCGCTTTACATTTTCATTGGCGCAAAACCTTATACCGACTGGCTGAAACTGGATATCCTTAAGGATGAGAAGGGTTTTATAGAAACCGGCAGGGAATTACGGCGCTATGACGACTTTGCGAAGATCTGGAAGCAAAACCGTGATCCATTCCTGTTGGAGACCAGCTGCAACGGCATTTTCGCCGCGGGCGATGTTCGGGCAGGCGCGATGAACAGGGTTGCATCGGCAGTAGGCGAAGGCTCAATGGCGATAAGCTTTGTGCACAAATATTTGGCGGAAGTTTAGTTGTTGGAATGTTGTAAGGTTTTAATGTTATTTGGGTTGATTTATTAATTATTTAAGAAACTACCATGGAAGACGAAGTATGCAAGCACCTGGGCGCCATTAAAAGCTTAAAGCATCCTAAGGATTATGTTTGCGAGGAGTGTATAAAAATACACAGCAGCTGGATGCACCTGCGCACCTGCCAAACCTGCGGCGTCACGCTTTGCTGCGACAGTTCGCCTAACCAACATGCAAGTAAACATGCCGCTGCTGCTGATCACCCCGTAGTGATCTCGGCAGAGCCGGGCGAGCGCTGGCTTTGGTGCTATGTGGATGAGGAAATGGCGGAGTATTAATGGTGAGTAGTGAATGGAGAGTAGTGAATGGTTAAATGTTGGCTCATCAACTCACTATTCACCACTCACCACCTCACTGCTCACTCAAATACCTATCTAACGACCACGGTCCGGATCCTATGACAAGGAACAGTACCAGTGCCGCTAATGCTAAAAGCGATGGCCATACCATGTAGTTGATCGCGTCCTGGAAGAATCCACTCAGAAAAATAGCACCTGCAACAATAGGGATCTGGATAATACAGCCAAACCTTGTCAGGATTCCGACTGCTATCAGCACGCCGCCAACCATATGGGCAAATGCCACGTAGTAAACGAGTACCACTAATAAAGTGCCTGAAAAATCTACAATATTTTGGTCTGTTATTAATTGCTTAAGGTACTCCGTGTTGTTCATAAACGAGATGCCCTTTAACAGTAAGAATGCGCCAAGCGCAAAGCGGATAACGTCGATAAATTTGGGATGGTGAGTATCGCCCCAGGTTTCAATACGGTGAACCACGTTCATAATAACCTCCGGTTTTAAGATTATAAATTGGTTATGATACAACCGGGGGCTTTGGAGAAAAGCGGCCTGCAGTATCTTTGTATAAAGCTAAGCAATTAGTTTTATATAATCCAATAACGTATTCCGGAGATTATTAGTTTGAAAACAGGCTATTATTTGACTGTTTCTATCTCCATCCACCACCAAGTGCCCTGTATAAATTAACAACGGCCTGCAATTGTTGCAGCCGGTCGTTAACGCCATCCAACTGCGCAGCTAACAGGTTTTGTTCTGAAGTTAAAACATCGGTATAATTTGTAGCCGAGCTGTAGCGCAACAGTTCCTGCGTGTAATCTACTGCCTTTGTAAGGGCAGCGATCTGTTTGCTGCGGGCGCCGGTTTTTTCCGTTGACGATTGATAGGCGTAAAGCGCATTAGATACTTCCTGCCCTGCCACCAGTAAGGTTTGCTGAAAGCTGTATAATGCTTCCAGCTGTTGTGCCTGGGCTGTTTTTAAACGGGCCTTGTTGATCCCCTGGTTAAAGATGGGTTGTGTTAAACCTGCTGCCACATTGTAAAATACCGATCCTACAAAAAAGTCCTTCAACTGCAAATTCGACCAGCCGCCGCTTGCGGTAATGGTTAGCGATGGATAGAAATAGGTACGCGCCAGGTTGGTGTTTTCAAAGGCGCTTCTGAATGTATATTCCGCTTGCTGCACATCCGGACGGTTTTTTAATAGCTGGGATGGGATGCCGGTTTGCAGGCTGTCGACTGGTTTTTGTTCATCGAGCTTTGCCCTGTTTAAGGCGCCCGGCTGGCGACCAACCAATATGTCAAGCGCGTTTTCAGTTTCGCGAATGCTGCGTTTCAGATCCGGGATGGCAACTTCGGCAGCATAACGGTTGGCTTCACTTTGTACTACGGCTGCGCCATTTACTACCGCGCCTTCCTTAAGCGCCTTCATGGTTTCTACATCCTTAATCCGGTTTTGCAAGGTGCGGACGGTAATGTCCAGTTCCTTATCAAGCGCAATCAACGTATAATAGTTATTGGCGATATCTGCGATCAGTTGTGTTTGTACTGCTCTTTTTGCAGCATCGGTTTGCAATAAATTATTGAATGCGACCCGCTTTGCACTGCTTAGCTTACCCCAAATGTCTGCTTCCCATGAAGTGCTGAGCCCAAGTTGGTAGGAGGTGGTTAATGTGCTGATAGTTGTTCCCGGTGGATAATTTAAACTAGCTGCCGACTGTTTTGAGCGGGTTGCACTTGCATTGGCACTGAGGCTCGGCAATAATGCGGCTTTACTTTGTCCCAGGGCAGCTTGCGCTTCGTAGATCTTTTGTACAGCAATTTTCAAGTTAAGGTTGTTAAATAAACCTTCGTGGATCAGGGCTTGCAAAACGGTATCGGCAAATAGTTTTTCCCATGGCAGGGTTGCGATGGTTGTTGTATCTGTTGTGCTTTTGCCGCGGTAAAGATCGTTGGTGTTAAGATCAGGCTGCTTGTAAGTTTTGGTAATTTTACACGACAGCGTTGCGCTTAACAATGCGATTAGTAAAGTATATTTTATATATGATCTGTTCATTTGTAATTCAAATTATTTAGCGGGCACAATTGCATCGTCGTCTTCTGCATCCTCTGCCAAATTCCGTAAACGACGCGCCCCGCTCAATTTTTCCTGTATGGTTTGGAAAATGATAAACAACACCGGGATAGCAAATACACCCAACAACGTTCCGATAAACATCCCGCCTACCGCACCTGTTCCTATTGAACGGTTACCGATTGCGCCTGCCCCGGTTGAAAACATCAACGGCATGATGCCGAATATAAAGGCAAATGAGGTCATCAAAATTGGCCTTAAACGGGCTTCGGCTCCGTCAATGGCCGCCTGTAAAATTGGCATGCCTGCACGCCTGCGATCGAGCGCAAACTCTACGATCAGTATAGCATTTTTTGAAAGTAAGCCGATGAGCATGATAAGCGAAATCTGCACATAAATATTGCTGTCGATTCCAGCTATCCTTGCAAACAGGTATGTGCCTGTTAAACCTATTGGCAATGAAAGTAATACCGCAAACGGCAGAATATAGCTTTCATATTGTGCGCTCAGCAGGAAGTAAACAAACACCAGGCAAAGCAGGAAGATATAAACCGATTGCGTACCGCTGGAGATCTCCTCGCGGGTTAAGCCCGAAAACTCATAGCCATAGCCGGCAGGCAGTTTCTCGGTTGCAACGGCCTTTATGGCTGCAATGGCATCACCCGAGCTAAATCCGGGTCCGGGCTGCCCCTGGACTGATATGGATGTAAACAGGTTAAAGCGGGAGATTGATTCCGGGCCGAATACCTTCGTCAAGGTGATAAAGGCAGTTATGGGCGCCATTGTACCGGCACTGTTTCTTACAAAAATTTTATTCAGGCCTTCCGGGTTGTTGCGGTAGGCATAGTCGGCCTGAACCATTACACGGTATTGCTTGCCAAACTGGTTAAAATTAGAAGCATACAGGCCACCGTAATAGCCCTGCAGCGTATTGATGATGGAGGTTACTTCAACACCGGCGTCCTTGCATTTAGCCACATTTACATCCACCTGGTATTGCGGGAAGTTAGGGTTAAAGGCAGTATTTGCGTTTTGAATTTCCTTACGCTTATTTAAGGCTTCCAAAAAGTCGGTGCTTACCTTGTACATTTCGGCAGAGGTATGGCCGCCCTTGTCCTGTAACTCGAACGAGAATCCATTTCCTGATCCGAACCCCTGGATGGTAGGTGGTGAAAACAGGAAGATGCTGGCCCCGTGAATTGCACCAATCTTGGCATAGAGCTGCCCGATAACGCTTTGAATGTTATCGTTTTTTCGGTCGCTCCATTTTTTTAGCTTGATGATGTCCATACTGTAGGCGCTTCCGCTGCCTGCGGTAAAACTAAAGCCTATAATTTGCAGTGTATTTTGTACCGATGAAAATGTATGGGCAATGCTATCCACCTGGTTGGTTATGGCGCTGGTACGTTCCATACCGGATGCCGGCGGTAAGCTGATACTGGCGAATATAGTACCCTGGTCCTCACTTGGCACAAAGCTGGATGGCGTGGTTTTAATAAGAATGACTAGTGATACCGCGAATATGACGATCCCTGCGATCACGATCGCTTTTTTACCTGCCAGCCAGGTTACTGACTTTTCATACTTTTTAGTTACGGTTAAAAAACCCTTATCAAACCGGGTATAAAACCAATTGAAAAATCGTTTCTTTTTATGCTCTTCAGAATGTGGCTTTAAAAACATGGCGCACAATGCCGGGCTTAGCGTTAACGCGTTTACTGCCGAAAGCAAAATGGCTACAGCCAGTGTAATGCCGAATTGTTTGTAAAAAACGCCTGTTGACCCGGAGATAAATGTTACAGGTAAGAACACCGCCGCCATTACCAATGTAATAGAAACAATGGCGCCCGAGATCTCCTTCATTGCGTCAACAGAAGCCTTACGGGCAGATTTGTAGCCTTTATCCAATTTGGCGTGTACGGCTTCAACCACCACGATGGCATCATCCACAACAATACCAATAGCCAGCACCATCGCAAAAAGCGTAAGCAGGTTAATTGTAAACCCAAAGAGGTCCAGGAAGAAGAACGTACCCACAATTGCAACCGGAACCGCAATGGCCGGGATAAGCGTGGAGCGAAAATCCTGCAGGAAAACGAACACCACAATGAACACCAATATAAATGCTTCAATCAGTGTGCTGATCACCTTTTCGATAGAGGCATTCAGGTACTCATTGGCATCAACCAAATAGGTAAGCTTTATGCCTTTTGGAAAGGACTCGGCGGCAGTCTCCAATATTTTTTTGGTGTTGTTGATCACATCCCGGGCATTTGATCCCGACGCCTGGGTAATACCCACACCGATGGATGGCAACCCATTGGTTTTCAAAATGGCGGAATAGTCCAGCGCGCCCAGCTCTATGCGGGCAACATCGCTCAGGTGCAGCAGTTGGCCCTTGCCCACAGATTTTATAATGATGTTACCAAATTCCTGCGCGGTTTTAAGCCTGCCGGTATATTTAATTACATATTGAAAGGCCTCATGACTGTTTTCACCAAATTTTCCGGGCGCAGCTTCAATGTTTTGCTCATTTAACGCATTGGTAATATCATCGGGGATCAGCTTGTAGCTAGCCATTACATCCGGCTTTAGCCAAATGCGCATGGAATAATCCTTTGACGTAAAGATCTGTGTGTTACCGACGCCATTAACACGCTGGATGGCCGGCACCAGGTTTATCTGGCAATAGTTCTGCAAAAAGGTATCGTCGTAATCAGGGTTTTCGCTGTAGAGCGAGAAGATTAACAGGTTACTGTTCTGGCTTTTTGCAACTGTAACACCAGCCTGGGTAACAACCTGTGGTAACAGGCTTACCGCTCTTGATACACGGTTTTGTACGTTTACCGCAGCAAGATCGGGGTTGGTGCCTACCTTAAAGAATATAGTGATCTGCGCCGAGCCATCGTTACCTGCGCTTGAGGTCATGTAGGTCATGTTCTCCACGCCGTTTATTTGCTCCTCAAGTGGTACGATAACACTTTTTAGTACCACATCGGCATTTGCACCGCTATAGTTTGCTGATACGAAAACGGTTGGCGGTGCAATATCGGGGTATTGAGAGATAGGGAGATTGATGAGTCCAATTACCCCCAATATAACCAGCAGTACCGAAATAACGGTTGAAAGTACGGGCCGCTCTATGAATTTTTTTAACATATGTTTTTCAGTCGTGAGTCTTAAGTCTGTAGTCCTAAGTCAGAAAATGTTTTTGCTTTTAAACCGGATCCAAGACTACAGGCTTAGGACTCCGGACTTTGGACTAATGACTTATTTTAAACCCTTGTAAACCTCGTCTGCATTAACTTCGGCGGGCTTTATTTCTGTGCCATCCTTTAAATTATTCACGCTTTCAGCAATAATTTTATCGCCGGTTTTTATGCCGGCTGTTACTACGTAAAACTGTCCCGGGGTATTATCCATGGTAGTGATAGCAACATTCTTGATTTTATTTTTGTCATCAACAACGTAAACAAAACGTTTATCCTGCAATGCGTAGGTGATGTTTTGCGGTACCAGGATAGCAGTTTTTACTACGTTAGGAACACGAATGGTAGCGCTGTTTCCGCTTCTCAGCAGCCCCTTTGGATTAGCAAAGGCCGCCCTGAAGTTTGCTGAACCTGTATTGGCGTTGATCAAACCATTCACCGTTTCAACCTTGCCGGCATGATCATAAGTGGTACCATCAGACAAGATGAGCGATACCTTTGGCATATTATTCAGTTTTGATTTAAGCGAGGTATGTGTTGTACTGTCGCGACTAAAGCCCAGCAGGTCTTTTTCGTTCAAGGCAAAGTACGCATACACGGTTGCGGTGTTGTATACTGTTGTAAGCGGGTCGGTTGTGGTGCTGTTTACCAGGCTTCCCAATTTATAGGGCAGCGAACCTATCACACCATCAACAGGGCTGGTAATGGTTGTATAACCCAAATTAATCTTTGCATTGGCTAATGATGCCTTAGCCTGCGCCAATGCAGCCTGTTTGGTTTGTAAGGTATTTTGTGCAGATTCTAGTTCATAATGGCTGATGATATCCTTCTCAACCAGTGGCTTTACCTTATTTACCTGTAAGCTTGCTGTATTTACATCGGCCTGTGCGGTTTGGATGCCGGCTTCGGCAGTGCGGACATCCTGTTCGTATTGGGGGGCCTTTATTTTAAATAACAGCTGACCCTTTTTTACTATGGTACCTTCATCTACATAAATCGCCTCTACAAAACCATCAACCTTGGGCCTGATCTCGATATCCTGGAGCCCCTGGATACTCGCCGGATAATCTGCATTTAAAGTTGCCGAACGTGGTTCAAGGGTAAGCACCTTATAAGTTGCCATTGGCGGGGCACCCTGGGCATCGCCCTTCCCTTTGCCGCCGCACGAGAACAATAACAACGATGCCGGGATTGCCAGTAGCGCCGCTTTTATCACACGGTATGAAAATTGACGGGGTAATGAGTTGTATATATAGTTTTTAGTATTCATTTTTTGATGATGGATAGCCTTATAAGGCCGGCAAATATATGAGCATTAATTAAGAACAGGGGCGAAGGGCCGGTAATAGGGTTTGAAATATTATTTAATCACGTACATGGTTGATTTTATCTTTAAAGCTTAGTTTTAAATGTTATTATCATCATTTTCCTGATTGCTGCTTATCCAACTCATCTTCAAGTTGTAAACATATTTCTAATTAGGGGAGAGGGAAACTTATTTCAATCCAATAGGTTTTATTTTAAACAGTTTGCCCTGTTATTTAAATAAACCTGAATTGCTATGACGCGTGAAAAGGGCATCTGTTACAAAAAAATGAAGCTTTTATGTTCTTTACGCAGGATTTAAGAATGGCGCTGCATCAACCTTACAACTTTTCAACCTTACAACTTTCCAACAATTCCTGCTACACCCACTTACTCAAAAATTGGCTAAATGCCTCCTTATACTGGTCGCCGACGGTGATGTTGATCTTACCAATTTGCAGGGCGTTACGGGTAATTGAATTGATCTTATCCAGCGAAACAATAAACGAGCGGTGCACGCGCATAAACTTTTTGGAGGGCAGTTTTTCTTCAAGCGATTTCAAGCTGGTTAGGGAAAGGATGGGTTTTTCGGCACTTTGCAGCCATACTTTTACGTAGTCCTTTAATCCCTCTATGTAAAGAATATCATTGAGTGCAAGGCGTACCAATTGATACTCTACCTTTAAAAATAGGTATTCATCCTCTATCCGTTCTTCAGCAACAACAGGGGCTGGGGCGGCCGCAACAGGTGTTGCTTTCGATTTTTCAACCAGTTGGGCATAAGCCAGGGCTTTATGGGCAGCGTGCAAAAACTCTTCGTAATTGAAGGGCTTCAGCAGGTAGTCGAGCGCATCAACACGATAGCCTTCAAGTGCAAATTGGTTATAGGCTGTAGTGAAAATTATGCGGGGTTTATTGGTTTTGCTATTATCGAGTACGCGGGCAAGCTCAATGCCGTTCAGGTCCGGCATCTGGATATCAAGGAACAGCACATCCACCTTTTGCGCATGAATAGCCTTTAAGGCATCTACAGCGCTTGAATATCGCCCTACTAAATTTAAAAATGGTGTTTGTTCAATAAATGCACATACCAGGCCAAGTGCGAGGGGTTCGTCGTCAACAGCTATACAATTAATCGTCATGCCAGGTTAAGCGTTAAATGCACCATGTAAATATTCTCGGAAGTGCTCTCGTTTATTACTAAATCATGTTTGCCCGGGTAAAGCAGGTCGAGCCTGCGGCGGGTATTATTTAAGCCAATTCCGTTGCCTTCCTCTAAGTTACCACTTTGCTCCTTAATTATGGTGTTAATTACATTTAATTCAATCACCGAATCTTTTTGGTTTATGGTGATACCAATATGGCTGGGCTGGGTGGCGCTAACCCCATGCTTAAATGCATTTTCAATAAAGGGTAAAAATATCATTGGTGCAATAGCCATGTCCTTTAAGCCGACCGGCGAACTAAAATCGACCTTAACCACATCCGTTAAGCGCAGTTCCATCAAACTGATATAATCCTTTATAAAGGCGATCTCCTGGCTCAGTTGGGTGGTGCTGTTTTGCGTATCATATAATACATAACGCATCATCCGCGAGAGCTGGTGAATGGCCTTGCGGGATACATCAGCATCAACATGGGTAAGCGCGTAAATATTATTAAGCGTATTAAAAAAGAAGTGCGGGTTGATCTGTGCCTTCAGGAACGATAATTCAGAGGTAACCCTGTCCTGTTCCAGGTCCTGGTGCAGCTGTTTATCTTTTTGCCATTTTTGAATGGCGGTGATGCTGGTGCTGATGCCAATAACCAGCGCTATTGTAGCAATCATGGCGGCATCCCAGTTAAAATCTCTTCCCCGGTTGTGGTGCTTAGGCGGCCCCCCTCTATGAAAGGCAGCTTCCATTAGCTGGTGCAGGTTAAGCCATTGGTCTACATAGATATTCAGCAATACGATTACCGCTACTATTATTGCAACAAAAAGGAAGAAGATCCCGGTTTTGTTCTTTAACAGGTACCGGGGCACCAGCACTTGCGCGTTAAGGTAAAACGCAACTATAAGTGAACCCCATATAATAGCCTGTTTTATCCAAAGCTGGTATGGCAGGTTAACGTTGAAGTACATTGGCTGAAAAAAATATACCAGGCCAAAGATTCCCCATATTAGTATATGGATGATTATGGTGATGAGCCTGCTTTTCGATTTTTGTTCTATCATTTCCACAAATATTTTAAAATCAAACGCTTATGGTGTTGATTTTATAACAACAATATTACACAGTAAAGTTACATAAGCTTAATGTAAATCTATCGGCAGCCAAAGTTTACCGACAGGCAGGCAAAAACTATCGCCCAAATCAGGTACTATCCAATCATCGATAAAATATGACTTTTATAGGTTAAAAACAGGCTTTTGTCTACTTGATATTCATTGCCGTCTATTGTGTTTTAGGATGCTGTTGTTTTAGGTTCTATTTGCAACTTCTAAAAAAGAACAACATATATGAAACCAGTATACTTTTTTATTGCCGCATTGCTTTTAATAAGCATTAACAGCTTTGCACAAACGGGGCGCGATGTTCGGGGAACCATCATTGACTCAACCAAGGCCACCCTTCCCGGATCAAGCGTTAAGCTGATAACCGATAAGGACAGCGTTACTACCATAACAGATTCGAAGGGTGCTTTTATCTTTAACGGGATAAAGGCTACGCAAATTAGTTTGGTGATACAATCAATAGGGTATGAGCCGATCCGCCGACACATGACCCTTGATAACACCAACAATACGGTGTTTTTAAAGCCGATCATTCTTAAACCATCAACAATCATGCTCGGTACCGTTGTGGTAAGCGACGTTGTGCCGGTTAAAATTAAGGAAGATACGATAGAGTTTAACACTGCGGCCTATAAAGTTAGAGACGGCGCCCCCATTGAAGATGTTATAAAAAAGGTGCCGGGTGCAGATGTTGACAAGGACGGCAATATTACCTTCCAGGGAAAGAGTGTAACCAAGGTGAGGGTTAATGGCAAGGAGTTTTTTGGCGGCGATTTAAAGACAGCCACACAAAACCTGCCTGCCGACGCCGTTCAAAGCGTACAGATGATAAACGACTATGGCGACCAGGCCAATCTTACGGGCATAAAAACCGGCGATCCGGAAACCATTTTGAACATCAACATAAAGCCCAGCCGCAACCACGGTATCTTCGGCCAGTTTAGCCTTGGCGAGGGCAGGGACGCCATACCACAGGTAGATGGCACCAAGGATGGAAACCGCTTTATAGCGCAAGGTAACCTGTTTAATTTTGACGGCGCCCGGCAGATAGCCGTTTTAGGCAACCTGAATAATACCAATACCAGCCTGTTTAACTTTGGCGGTCCGGGTGGCAGGCAGGGCGGCGGCGGTGGCCCTGGTGGCAGCGGTAACTCAACCGGTATAACAACCGCACGCTCCATTGGCTTTAACTACCGCGACTCGTGGGGAAAAAAGATCACCGTTTATGGCAGCTACAGCTTTTCTGATAACTCAGTAAATACCATCAGCTCGACTATCCAGAATAATATCTCGCTTACAAACCCAAGCGTAAATAAACAAAGCAGCACACAAATGGACGAACGCAGGAACCATCGCCTTACGTTCAACATGGAGTATAAACCGGATACTGTTAACTATTTAAAGGTTAGTCCGTCATTCAGCTACGCCGGCCTTAGCACAACTCAAAACGGCAGCAACTTGCTGACGAACGATTCTACTACGGTATCAAACTATAACTTTAAATCGCTGAGCCATTCATCGGCGCCAAATTATGGGGTTAATGCTTTATTTAATCACAAGTTTAACAGCCATGGCCGTAATTTTAGCATCAATTTTGGTGTAGGCAGGTCCACAAGCCGCCAGTATCAAAACCCGGTATACGATTATATAGATGGCGCAGCAAATGCACCGCTCGACCAGTTTATTAACACCAACAGCCATACGGATACACTTGGTGCATATTTTTCATACATCGAGCCGTTAAGCAGGAAATCGTACTTTGAGGTTAACTATAATTTCCGCCATTCATATACTGCTGCCGATAAAGAAACCGATACATTGGTTACTAATAGCACTGAAATAAATAATTATCCCCTATTAAGCAATAACTACAATTTTACATTCATTACAAACAGGTTTGGCTTAAATTATCGCTTCGTTGAGAAGAAGTATAATTATGTACTGGGTGTTACAGCACAGCCATCGGTTTTGAACGGGTATTCGCAAACTACGGGGCTGCCTACCAAATCCACAGCGTTTAATGTATCGCCTAACGCGCATTTTATTTATAACTTCTCGCGTTCGCAATCATTCAGCGCCAATTACAGCGGCTACAGTACGCAACCAACGTATTCTGAATTGCAGCCGGTAACCGACTTCAGCAATGCATCGTATCCAATTACGGGTAACCCGGAGCTGAAGCCTGAGTATAATAACAAGATCGATTTCCGGTATAACAATTTCAGCTTCGAAACAGGTAATGTGTTTTTCAGTAACTTCTCGTTCATTAAAACGAATGATAAAATTGTATCAAATACCATTACCTATCCGAGCAATTACACATCCAATGAAAAGTTAGCGGGTACCATTGAAACTCAATACAAAAATGCCGACGGATATTACCAGGCACAGGGTTTCTTTGTGTTTAACAAGCCATGGGAAAAACGCAAGTACAATTTGTTTTTGCAGAGTAATATCTCTTATATCAACAACATATCGTACATCACTAACGTAGATAAAAACACCTTCGATTTTACTACAGATAAGAACACCGCAAAAACGTTGGTATTCTCGCCTGCCATTAAATTCAGGATTGATATTGCCGATGTTATTGATGCCGAAGCAAATACGCAGTATACCATCAACTCGTCAAAAAACTCAATCGACCAGCCGGGTATAAACGATAACTTCCGCTCGTGGCAATTAGGCCTTAACGGCAAAAACTACTTGTGGAAGAACTGGACATACAGCTACGATTATACCAAGACATTTTATTACGGATACAAAGGCGCTACAAACCCCAATATATTTAACACCTATGTTGAGCGCCGTTTCCTGAAGGGTAACATGGCTACCCTGCGCGCAGGTGTGTATGATGTGTTTAACCAGAACACCGGCTATACCAGCACCCAAAACGGCAGCTTTGTTACCCAAACCAATGCCAACAAGCTTGGCCGCTACTACTTGTTAACGTTTACCTACCGGTTTTCAAAAATGGCAGGTAAGGCCCCGGGAATGGGTGGCCCAGGCGGACGTGGATTTGGTGGCCCGCCTCCAGGTGGTGGCGGCCCTGGTGGTGGCGGTCCGGGCGGTCCATCGGCAGATTGATAAAATTTGTTGCAACGGACGCTTTAAATTACGCGTCATACATACGGTTAACAGCAATGTTGCTGTATAAAAGAGCTTTTGATCTCTATAGGTCATGAGGAAAGGCCGGGGAGGTGAGATGCCCCGCCTGCATTAGTTGATTGTTATTGATTTTTATCGTAACGAAGCGTCCCGGGTGAGATCCGGGGCGCTTTTTTGACTAAGATTAAACTAAGATTTTTTGGATTTTAGGAATGAATAATTGGGGTTGATTTATTTTTTTGCCGTATCCTTTTTTAAACTATCCGACTTCGTTCCCCCCGAGCCGCTATTATCCATTCCCGTGGCTTTACCGGTATCAAGTTTTGAAGAATCTGGTGTGTTGCCGTAGGTGCTTTTAACGGTGTCAGCCATGCCGCTTTTTGGTACGCGGTCGCCGCCGCAGGCAGAGAGGATGCAGATGCTGCAGGCCAGCGCTGCAATTATGATTGTGTTTTTCATGTCATTAGTTGTTGATGTACATATTTAACAGGCATGCAGGCATTAAGGTTTTTTGTAATTATTTTTAGCTTTACCGCCAAGATGGAACACCTGCTCGATAACCCTGCCTGGAATGCGCTTTGCTCCGGCAACAATAGCCTCTCAAACGGGAATCAATTTGCTAAATACTTTTCGCCTGATGTTTCCCCGTTTACAGGGCTGGCTGCAACTACCTTAGAAAACTTTCAGCAGTTGCATGAGATCACCCCGGTTGACGGCCCCTTTGGCATAATGACACCGGTTAAGGTAGATTTCCCACAGCCCTGGAAAATGCTGCGCGAAATGGACATCGTACAAATGGTTTGTGAGAATCCAATTGAACGTCCTATGGCTAATCAAGCAGAAATAATTCCCTTAACTGAACAAACCGTACCCGAAATGCTGGCGCTTACCAAGCTTACCAACCCCGGACCGTTTTTACGACGGACCATTGAAATGGGTCATTACCGCGGCATCTTTCAAGAGGGCAAACTTATTGCCATGGCCGGTCAGCGGTTAAACCCGGTACCCTACGCCGAGATCAGTGCCGTTTGTACCCATCCGGATCATCTTGGCAAAGGCTACGCCGCTCAACTACTGCTGGATCAGATCCGCCGCATAAAGGCAGCCGGACAGATCCCATTCCTGAACGCACTTACTACCAATACCCGGGCAATTTCGCTTTATGAATCGATAGGATTTACGGTTAGGAAGGAAATCTTTATTTATATCTTTCAGAAAGCCGAAAAATAGAATACTCAATTCTATCAGCCTTTTAGTAAGCCATTTAATGGTGCCAATTTACTATTCCATTTAGCCCGGTTGTTTCGGAGCTTCTTATTGCCATCTCATTGAGTAAAATTGGTTGTCGTTTATGTTAATAAATGTTAAAAAAACACCAAAAAAAGGTGTGAAAGGCAAATTTCATGCTATCTACAGATTCTAAAGGTAACATTGGTGATACAAAATCATTAGTCGATTCTTAGTTGTCATTAGCAGTTTCTGTACCAGCCATGTCCGATCTTCAAATTTTTAAAAAAGCCTGTAAACTGATGGGTAACCGCTTTGAAATAAGTGTGGTTGCTGAAAGCGAGCAATGGGCCGCCGAAAAAATTGAAGCCGGCGTTGATGAAATAAAAAGAATTGAGCGCCTGTTAACAACGTTTAGCGACGATAGCGAAACCAACCAGGTAAACGTTAATGCCGGCATTGCTCCGGTGAAGGTAAGCAGGGAAACTTTCGAACTGATTAAGCGCTCAATTGTAATATCAAAAGTAACCCAGGGCGCTTTTGATATTACCTATGGCTCGCTTGATAAACGGCTTTGGAACTTTGATAAGGATATGACCTCGTTACCCGATGAGGCCACGGCAAAAAAAATGGTGAGCCTGATTAACTATCGTAACATCACGCTTGATGAAAACGACTGCACAGTTTTTTTACGCCAGCGGGGCATGCGGATTGGTTTTGGGGGGATTGGCAAGGGCTACGCAGCCGAAAGGGCTAAACAAATATTGCAGCAACAGGGCGTTACCAGCGGAGTTGTAAATGCCTCGGGCGATTTAAATACCTGGGGGCTTCAGCCGGATGGCAAAAAATGGACCATCGGCATTGTAAATCCAGACGCATCCGGGCAGGTATTTTCATACCTCAACATCTCAGATCTGGCTGTTGCAACATCCGGCAATTACGAAAAATTTGTAATGATTGATGGCAAGCGATATTCGCATACCATAAACCCGCGAACGGGATTACCCGTCACCGGCATTAAAAGCGTCACTATTATTACCACCAATGCGGAGATTGCCGATGCGATGGCTACGCCGGTAACCATAATGGGTGTTCGCGCAGGGCTGGATCTGATAAACCAGATGAAGGACATCGAAGCTATAATTATTGATGACGATGACCGGCTTTACACATCGCGAAATATAAATATTACTTAATAACCCCTATAAAATGACAAACCAACCCCTAAAATTAATGGCCGGCCTTCTGTTGGTGGCTTCCATAACATCATGTGTACACTTAAAGGAGTACCAAAAAAACAGGATCAATGATTCTGAAATGGCGTTAAGTAACCGAAAGGTTGAGAAAAACGAATTGAACTTCCAGTCCTACCGCGAAAGCGCGTCAGGAGCTAATGCCGGCAAAACCGGTGGCGGCTGTGGTTGTAACTAATTACCATTATTTTATTCCTTAAAACACATGAAAAAAGTATATCTATCCGTATTCGGATTTGCGCTTATATGTCGTTTTGGCGCCCATGCCCAAACTAAACAAGACACCAGTAAAAACAAAAAACCATTTAGTTTATACCAGCCGGTAGTCGCTGATCCACCGGCAACTGATTACAATCCGCGCGCATTGCGGATCGATGAAATTAACCTGGTTTCCAGCTACTACGGGCAAAACGGAAACCACTCGGCCATAACCGGGGGGATCGGAACTGAAAAAGTAACAGACATTTCCAATGGCCTTGATATGAAGTTGGTTTGGGTTGGCGACAATGAGAATAAGAACACTATATCGTTAGGGATTGGATATGATCACCATACCTCAGCCTCGTCAGCTTTTGTTACCACCACAGGCCTTGGTAAGCAGGGAGGTACAAGAATTTATCCCTCGTTCGACTGGACGGTAGAAAATCCTAAAACAGGGAACACTTTTGGTTTAGGGGCATACTACTCGGGCGAGTACAACTATAAGTCACTTGGCGGCGATTTGCATTTTTCGCAGAAAACCGCAGATAAAAACGGCGAATTTAGTGTGAAGCTGCAGGCTTATATGGATCATGTAACAATGATCTATCCTTCGGAATTTATAACCCAGATAACACCGGTTTCAACAGGGGCAACTTATGTAACTACAGCAAGCGGTAACGTGGTGCTGAGCAACGGCGGATCGAGCGAATCAAAACCCAGCCTGCCAACAAAACCGAGAAATACGTACACAGCATCATTTGGTTATTCGCAAATTATAAATTCAAGGTTCCAGGTAATGTTTTTGGCCGACGTTGTTGCACAAAACGGTTACCTGAGCCTGCCATTTCACCGTGTGTACTTTACAAACCAGAAAGACACCATTGAAAAACTGCCGTCGTCCCGGTTTAAATTACCGTTAGGGATCCGGGCGAATTACTTTTTGGGCGATAATATTATTTTGCGCTCCTACTACCGTTATTATGCTGACAACTGGGGGAGCCACGCAAACACCGCGAACCTGGAAGTTACTTATAAAGTTACCCCATTCTTTTCGATATCGCCGTTCTATCGTTTTTACTCACAGTCGGCGGCGAAATATTTTGCGCCTTACGCGGAGCATAGTGCCAACGACGAGTATTATACCAGCAATTACGAATACGCAAAATTCAACAGCCAGTTTTTTGGCGCGGGGTTCAGGCTGGCTCCACCCAAAGGAGTTTTCGGCTGGCAAAACCTGCACGAACTTGAGATAAGATACGGCCATTATACCCAAACAACAGGATTAAGTTCTGATGTGATCTCGTTAAACCTCGGGTTTAAATAAAAATAAAATAGCTTGTAAAGCTAAAGGGCAATAATTGATGATATTGGATATCATTAATTATTGCCCTTTTATATTCTATCATAGCTATCCTTTATAAATCCGGCTGAAAGCTAAATTTGATACCGTAAGGCGCAATGCCCGGATGACTAAGGTAATCATACCTCTTGATCACATCTATCCGCATAATTTTAAAGATGTTGCCGATCCCGGCGCCGGCCTCAATGTAAGGCGTATTGCCTAATGCAAATGTGCCGTTCGCGCCGTTGACGCCTTGCGGGAACTTATACACACTGTTGGAGAACGCTGGGTTGTTCTCATTCCGCAGGCCGCCGTATAATACTTTGAGCGATAGAAACTCCCTTAACTTCAAATGCTGGATGAGCGGGATCTTGTTCAACAAAAATCCGTTGAAGCTTTGGGTGATATTAAAGCCGATGTAATGATCGTTCACAAACTCCAGGTAATCCATCTTATTATAGGCATCCGGATCGTAGGCTATGGATTGGTTGGCTGTACTGATATTCAGCAGCGGGAACGGCACCTTGCCTGCAATATAGCCCCCCAGCAATGTAACATCCGAATAGCCAAGCTGTGAAAAATAGAACCGCTTGTAAATATTTGCGCTGATGTTGGTATAGCTGTATGACCCATTGAGCACGCCCTTAAAGCCATGATCAATCTCCATATTAAAAATAGGATACTTGCTGTAAATGGTGTGGCGCATCTGTGTGCCCTCTAAAATCTGCTCATGCGGGGCATAGCGCAGGTGTACGTCGGCCTCGGTGGTAACCAGGTTATGAACCAGGGTATTATTCGCATCGTTAAGCTGGAACAACAGGGTGCCTGCCGCCTGCTGGTTCCAATTTTTTAGAACCGTGTTAAACGAAAAATGATTTTCAAACTCCTTAACATAGGCCACCCGGAAAATTTTATGATAGATCCAGTAATCCGTTTTGCCGGTGTGGAACGACGAAAGTGCGGCCTGCCTGTTATTAATGGTAAAACTTTGCCCCGGCACATCAACATCATTCAGGTAACTGATCCTGAAGTAATTGTTGGGAAACCTGTATGGCGCTACATTATTAAGCGAGAAATAACTGATCAAATTATACTTGGCCTTGCCGTCCTTGGTGCCATAACCGGCATAACCCTCAAGATACAGCCATTTGCTCATCTCGGGCGTAGTTCTGCCGCCTACCTGGGACCTAAAACCCTCCTGGTTATTAAAGGCGAAAAACTGCCCGATAGGCCCGAACTGCACCGGCCCAAGGTTGCCGTAGCCGCCGGTAAGCAGGTCGGCAATCCAGGTGGTCCTTTTAAAGGATGGCATTTGTTCAAGCCTGCTCACCTTGCCATAGATTTGCGCCTGCTGCCGATTCAATGTATCCGTACGATGACTCGTCCAATAAGCCGTATCAGCACGATAGGCATTTGGCGCTACCTGCTGGCTCTTGCCATCGTAAAAGGTCGCCGGCTGCGGTGCATTTAGCTTATAGTTGGAATAGGATACCGTCCGCTCACCAAAAACACCAAGGCCCTTATCCTTTTTGATCCCAAAATCGGCCCTTACGTCGCTTTTGGTGAGCAAGTAGCGGCTGCCCAGGCTATCTTTTGTAAAGTCAAGCCTGATCTTCAGGCTCCGCATAAAATTAATATTGATCTGCTTGTTTACGTTCATCTCGCAGCCGGTAACCGCGTAATGTCCGTCGAGTGTTACCTGCAGCTTGCCTTCAAACAACAGGTCGCCCTTGTTGCGTGGGGTAAAGTTTATCTCTACCATTTTGCCGTGCGGTGTGTTGATGGTATCAGCTATAAAGAACTTGTAATAGTCTGGGGAGTGGTTAGAGATGGGGCTCAAAAACTGAACGGCGATTATGAAGATATTGTTCTCATAAATATCCAGGTTATTACCGTATAACCTGTTCAGGTAAACATCGAAGCCTGCCGTATCAATAAATTTAAGAATATTGGTTTGCTTTTGGGCCTTCAGGATCCTGATGGACTTCTCCGGGTTTTTACGATAATAATATTGCGACAGCTTTTCGCTGAAAAGCGCCGGCAGCGTGGTTTGTTTTACGCCGTTTATTACCTGTACACTATCAAGCATGAACTTATACTTACTAAAAAACTTGCCGTTTATAAACTTCTGCGACAGGTTAAACAGGCTCAAACCGATGCGTTCATACTCGTCATATTGCAGGTAGTTTGAGCTCGCCATCCGGTTCTCGTCCTTATGGTTAATGATCTGCTGGATGAGCGATACCGCCGGATTGCCCTTGTTGCGGTACTTCGTTTTCTTGGCAGAGACAACGGTAACTCCCTTAAGCTGTGTCTGGCTGCCCTTCATTCGGATTTGCAGCTCATTTGCCTGGCCCGGTTTAATGGACCGGTTTACAGACAAGTAACCAACATTTGAGAAAACGACATGATTGAAACTTCCCGGTGCGCTAAGGACGAATTTTCCCTGTTCGTCGGCATGGGTGCTGTAAACGCTGCCAAAAAAGCTTACACCGGTATACGCCAGCCCTTTACCTGTAGTAACGTCAATAACCCGGCCGCTTACTTCGGTAACAACGCCTGCCGGTATCACTGTTTTATGAGTGGTATCTATGGAAGGTTTTACGGTATCGGCGGCTTTCTTAACAGTATCAGTTTGTTGTGCAGCGGCGCAAAAACTAATCAGCATAAAAACAAGGCAACTTGTTATTTGTACCCGCCTGGTATTTAAAAATTCAAGAAACCTGATTATCCCGTTCAGCAAGGAAGGTAGTCCTGCTATTCCACTCCAAAAAATCACCAACAAAATATATTATAAATAAATATTAAATAAGGAACTAATGCAACGTAATTATAGCGCCATAAAGTATTACACAGTGATTTTTAGTTATTTGTAAACATATCAATTAATTCTGATTAGTTTCTGAAGTAGGGGAGAAAAAGTTGGGAATGGGGGAAAGTCAGTAAAGTCGGGAAAGTCAGAAAATCAGTTGACCGGGTGGGGACTGCTTCAAAAGCAAAGCCAGGTGCGATTATGTATTAGAAATCCCGTTGTGGCGTACTCCAATATTTACTTAACTCATTTACACCATGGCATCCATATCTATACCCAAACTAATACTCCTGTGTTATTCGGTTAATTAATTGTAAAGTATTGGTTGAAAAGTGTTTACACAACTTTACAAATTGCGATACAATCGTATTCAGCAGCATAAAAAGCCCTTAAAAAATTACTCACTTTGATTATCAGATCCTGGTTTAGGAACTAAAAAAAACGGGGTCTTACCCATAATTTATGATGCCCCCCATGAGAGGAAGAATGGTTTTAATATTAGTTATTGGCCCGTTGTTAGCCATTTCTCAGCCCTACAAGGCGGGAACTATTGATGGCTTAAAACGCGATAACGGATTTAACCAACTGATTTTGGGACAGGAAATTGAGCAGATCTCAGGCCACAAGCTTGCTTACCTGGAAAATTTTCCAAAACTTGATACCGATAGCTGTATATTTTATGAATACCAGGATGAAGACGTGCAGCAGATAGGTAAAGATTTGAAAATTAAATTTATAGCCATAAGGGTATACAACTATAAAATTGTAAACATTTATGTGCTTTTTGACAAAAGTGACGGATTTAAGGTTTTGGAGAATTTTTTAACCAGGTATGGTCAGTTTACAAGCAGGCCCGATGCTTATGCCGATGTTTTTGAATGGGATTGCAGCCTGGTAAATCTGTCGCTGAAATACCAGCTTGATGCAGATTTTGGCATTGCGGTTTATACCTGCAAAGCCCTGGAAGCAGAAATTAAAGAAAAAAGGGAACTGCAATTATTGCAGCAGAAAATTTTGGCGGATTGTAATTAAGGATTCGCAGCTCTCCCCGGGGAGACAATCAATGAACCTAAATGCCAATGGAGCCTAGCACCTGCTTGCCCGGTAGCCGTATTATTTATTGGTTTTATACTAGCATAGTGCAGAGTTTGCTTCGTACCTGCCTGTTTGCAAGCAGGCAGTCTCGCAATGACGTGGTGGAGAGGGGGGCTTCATTCATCCGCCATTGCGGGAACGAAGCAAACGCTGCTTAAAATAATCAAAAAACCGTGATGCCGGGGCCTCAAAATACCATTTCGGGCAAGCCCGATTAATCCACAACTAAACAATCCATCAATGTAACCGGATTAAGGAAATCACCTTAACCCGGAACCCTTACTCAAAGGCGAATCTTACCTTTATTCATCACTACTGCATCATTCAAAATCACATCGCTTAAAAAACCAGAACAGATGCCCTTAACCACAATAACTGAATCTTTTCGACTTAAATTAACCCTCGATTTTAAAGTGCAGAAGATGTTTGCAAAGGGATCTCCGCTTTTAATGGTAACGGTGGTGTTCTTTGCCTGGTCCTTACCCTGTTTTAAAACCGTGCCGCTTATTTGAACAACTTTATTTAAGTACTTTAAATTGGCCCGTTTTTCGTTGGCGTGGAAATCATTGACTATCTGCGTAGCCGGTATTACGATGGCGTTCTCGGTGGCTGCGTCCCTATGGTGTGTTTTGGAATATTGGAAAACAAAGTATAACCCTCCGTATACATTTATCGCTATGATTACTAATATACCGAATACTATTCTATTTTTCATTTGAGTATGATTTATGTTAATTGATCGTTTTGTGTTTAACAACTGTAAAAACCCGTGATATATTGAAGCCAAGATGTATGCCTCCGTCTCCCCATTTACCCGTTGTTTGCGTAATAAAGCTGCTCTCGTTTATACCGGTTGAATTGGTGAAGTGAAGCTGGAACACATGCCCGCCTGTTTCAATATCAAATCCCAGTGATAACGCATTTGTTGTTCCCTGGAACTGGTTTATCTGGTAGTAATACTCGCCGGTAAGGTTCACTCTTTTTGATAACCTAAGGCGAAAACCGGTTCCGACCGAATAAAGATCATTAGGGATTGCCTTTGTAGCAACAATATTGTAATGAACCATAGTAGGGGTAACCTGAAAGGAAAAATAATCGCCGAATTTTCGGGCTATAAGTACCTGGTCGGTAAAGCTAAAGCGGTCGGAGTAATTGGTTGGGGTGGTAACGGTTGGGTCCTTCAGCGAGCGCAAAACAGCTGACGCCGCCAGGCTTACCGACACAGGCATATTTACTTTGCCTGTTGATTGCCGTAACAACCGGTATTTTAAAAAACCATCAAACTCTTTATTATAGGTGCTTCTGCCTATGCCAACCTCCAGCCTGTTTGTTATTCCATAATCAACGCCGAGGCGCATTGTTGCCTGGTCAAGCCCGAAAAAATTATACGAGCCTGTATTTAACATTCCAAACCTGTGCGAAATTTTCAGATCTAAAATTCCCGCGCCGGTGTTTTCAATTGATTGGCCGTTAATAAGGCGCGTGGTTTTGAAGATAGAAGTTGTTATATCAGTTTTCTCCTTTTTCTCTTTCTTATCCTGCTCATCCTGGAGTTTAAAAAGATCAACATTCTGCGCTGCTAACCGCAACGAGGTAAAAAGAATAAATACCAGCAGAAAAACAGATCTGCGTGAAATGGCGGGGTGTTTTATTTGAAGGCGTTTCATCTTACTCGTAATTACAGTTAATAGTTATTTCAGCATCGTTGGAAATTTTACCGCCTATATATGAGCCTGTTATGCCATAATCTTTTAGATGGATCTTAAATGTGCCGGTAATGGCAGGCTTGCCTTTGGTGATGACCAAAAAGCCACCGGGCGAAATCTTTTGCGGAACGCCATGGATAGTTAAGGTGCCATCAAGAGTGACAGGATATTTGCCGTCCTTTAAAAAATTAACTGACGAGATGTTGGTTATAAACCCTTTGAATTCGGCCTTGGGTATTTTTGAACTTTCCAGGTAGTTTTCATTAAAATGATCTTCCATTAACTGGTTTTCAAAACGGAAGCTTTTGATGAGGGCGCTGAACACTATTTGCCCGGTTTTATCTGCCATTTTACTGTCGACCTGGTTGTTAACAGCGGCAACCGTTTCGAGCGGGGTACTGGCGTTAAATTTAATTTGGCCGGTTTGCGTGGCATAAATTTTTTGCGCACGGAGCGCCGAACTTGCGCATGCTAATACAAGGAAGATGATTGACTTTTTCATGTTTTATTTTTTAATTGTTAGGAGATCCGTTAGTTATCCAGGCTTGAATTTTATTGATATCGCACAGCGATAACTGCGCAGCATTTAAAGGCATAGCAGGGATGCCCCCGGTATGGGTTATTGAATTAATGAGTTGTCCGTTGGTTACATATGCTTTTACCGAGGTATAGGTGTCCAGCTTTATTCCGCCGCCGGCCGATGCATTGCCGCTGTGGCAGCTGTAACAGTTTGTAGTAAGCACGCCGGTTACCGTAACGCTATAAGTGATGTTGGTGGTAACACATGCAGCAGCAGACTGCTGCGGATACACCAGGTTTGCATGGTCATAGTAACAGCCGGCAGTAACGGCAAAAAGGGCCGCAAAAGCTAAAATATTCCGTAATTTTTTCATGGTTGTGGTAATTATTGCGGGCAACCATTGTTGATCCACCTGGTTATTTGATTGATTTGGCAACTGCTTAATTTGCCCGACTGTGGCATGTTCATGGCCGCGTTAGCCGAGGTGTAATTGATCGCATTTAAAAAAGCGACTTTTAAACCTGTTCCCGCAGCTTTTGCAGAAGCATAACTGCTTAATACTACATTTCCCGAACCCGGTGCTACGCCGTGGCAGCCATTGCAGTAAGTGGCAAATATTTGCGAAACACCGTTGGTGTAGGTCATTTTTGTGGTATCGCAAACAGGTACCGTGCAGGTTTTATTCAACGCACCCTGGTTTATCCATGTGGCAATAGTTGCTAACTGGGTTGAGGATAATTTGGGAGCGTTTCCCGGCGGCATTGTCCCTTCAGCAATAATCGTGTAGTACCTGCTTTCTCCCGCGTTGCCAGGGACGATCCCCTGCATAATATTTGCATAGTTTGTTAAAGCGAGGTTATTATCCTCGCCGCGCGAGGTTCCGTCATGGCAGCCCGTGCTGGCGCAATAGGTTTGGAACAATGGCAGCACATCGTTTTTAAAACAAACTGAGTCGGAGAGCGGCGGAGGAGGTGGCGGGGTTACTCCCCCGGTTTTGGAACCTGTGCCGGTTGTATTGCCAGGTTTAAGATTGTCGTGCGTACATGAGTAAAATACCGCTATTAATAAAGCGGAAATAATGATTGACCTTTTCATGGAGAGATTGAATTAAGGGTGTTTGTTTCATGTGTGAGTTGAATTTGGCTGGCGCGGGCTATTGCTTTTTATATAAAAGCCACCTGGAAATGAGGCAATAAAAATCCCCCTCCATTTAGCTGGTAAATGGTTTAGTTTGTTGATCAGTACTTTACGAAGCTGCTGATCACACCAGGATTTTTATTGCTTGCCCGGAAACGTTTGGCGACTAGCCCGTGTTTTTGGTTTTACAGTGACTTTGGATAGTGACTGAAACAGAGGAGCCGAAGTTTGATGCGGGTGAAATTAATGCAACTGCGCAGGTAGTTGCAAGGGGATTTAATTTTCTCATGACGCTATTTTAAGGGGTATTGTAATATTCTTGTTACATTCTTTAAAGGAGTAACGCTAAAGAATTTGCAAAATTATGAGGGGGTGAAAAAATATATGCTAAACCAAATAATATAGAATAATACTTGTTTAATTATTAGTTATGCAAACGCTGCCGACATGCATAATCTCACCCACCACGTCATCATGAAGTGATCATTACTTTGCCTCTCCCTCAAAAAACGAATAGCATCTAAAAAAAAAACAAAAAAAATTGCACAACCATTTGGTTGTACTTATATTTGGCAACCAAATGGTTGTATTATGATCGAAAGACGGGACGTTTACCAGGCTATTGCAGACCCTACCAGGCGAATGATTATTCAGAAGTTATCGGGCGGGGCGTTAAATATCGGTCAAATTGTAGAAGATTCGGGGATTACCCGGCAAGGGATTGCCAAGCACCTTAAAGTTTTGAATGAATGCGGCATGATTACGCTTACGCAAAAAGGCCGGGAACAATTTTGTGAAGCCCGGCTTGATCAATTAGATGAGGTGGTTGATTGGGTGAACCAATCACGTAAGCAGTGGGGCCAGCGCTTTGAGAAACTGGACAGATTTTTGGCTGAAACAAAAAAACTATAAATATGAAATCGCAGGACAAAGAACTTTTAATAACCCACTTATTTGATGCTCCCACCGGGGAGGTTTTTGATGCGTGGACCGACCCTGAAAAACTCAGGCATTGGTATGCTCCGGATGGATGTACCATAACATACAAGTCTATTGAAGTAAAACAGGGAGGGCAGTTCCATTACAACATTCATCACCCGGTACATGGCGGCGCCTGGGTTATGGGCACTTATTTGGAAATATCCCGACCAGGAAAACTGGTTTTCACCATACGAATTACTAATGAAAATGGTGATATACCGGATGCATCGGCAGGCGGGCTGGCAGCGCAATGGCCCGGCGAAATCCTGACCACCGTAACGTTTGAACCGATAGGTAATCAAACAAAAGCAACAATCCACGAAGCTGTTTCTGAAGCGGAAGCCAGGAAAACTGGCGCTTATGCCGGCTGGATCATGATGTTTAATAAATTAAATAAACTGCTAACCGGGCAATTACCCGGGTAATATTCACTTGATAATCAATAAATAAAAATTATGAGCAAAATTATCTTTGACAGCGGGATCTCGCTTGATGGCTTTTTCGCAGGCGATAACAGGAGTCCGGACAACCCGATGGGCGGCGTTGCAGGAAAAATTCACACGTGGATGTTTAAACAAAAAGCATTTTGGAAAAATGTCAACATGGAAGGCGGTGAAGAGTACGGTGCTGACAGTAAACTAATTGATGATGTGTTTGCGCGAACAGGTGCTTACATTATGGGAAAGCGAATGTTTGAGGAAGGCGAGGTGCATTGGAAAGAAGATCTATATAAAGCGGATGTTTATGTGCTGACGCACGAAAAACGCGAGCGCTGGGTTCAAAAGGGGACAACAACATTTTATTTCATTAACGACGGCATACTAAGCGCATTAGAAAAAGCAAAACAATCAGCCAAGGGAAAGGACATCAGGATCCAGGGTGGGGCGGATACCATTCAACAATATTTGAATGCAGGGCTTGTGGACGAGTTTTTTATTCACATTGCTCCCGTTTTTTTAGGAAGCGGGATCCGGCTGTTCGACGGTATTGACAAAGACAAGTATGATCTTCAAATTGCAGAAGTAATCCCATCAGACCTGACAACCCACCTGAGATACAAATTGACAAAGAAGTAACCTTATTGCGGGTTGTAAAATCGGATGGTTTGCGAGGGTGGAATTGACAAAAGAAGGGTGTCATGCTGAGGCACAAGCCTGCATTGAGGTTCTCGAAGTGAAGCATGTTGGCAAAAGCCTCTGCGACTAGCTTAGCATGTGGATTGGCCTCTGCGCACGTCGCCCTTCGAGTGCCTCAGGGTGACACCCCACCCCAGGTTGAATATAACGCGTCACTACAGCAATGACGTGATGGTTAGTTTGCCTCACCCTCACGTCATTGCGAGAAACGAAGCAACCTCTACGCAGGACAATCAACGGACCTTTATGCTGATTGGAACTTGCAGCCGCTTGCTCAGTAGCCAAAACTCTTCACTCCGCCCCAAATAAACCCTTTGCAATATATTCACTCACCGTTAACAACGTAACGCCCGAATTTAATTTAGCTATGGCTTCCACCACCTGCACCGGGAATGATTCATCATACGCCAGGTATCTTAACTGTTTGAATTGCTGAATGGTAGCCACCAGGTTATCAGAATCAGTGAACCCAATATTTTCAAGAACCAAATGTTGCACCGGCAAACCTGTTATATCAATTAGGTTGTCAAGGTCTGCATTAACAAGCTTTAAGAGTTCAATCTTTTTGAAATCGCTTAGCCATTGAGGGATAGGATAGTTTTTCTTTATTTGGGATCCCTCGGAAAAAGTAACTTGCAGGATAATCCACTTTACTTCGTGAATATTTGCTGCAACATTTGGCGGTAAAAGCGTTACGGTAAATTCCGGTGTTGTAAATAACGAATGCGTTAAATCTCCAATTCCTATAACAATGCATGCAGGACTTGCGAATAGTATTTTACCTTCCCGTTCAATAAAATCCGCATCAACGCTAACCATGCAGTCGTTTGAAATTGATCCGAAGATGTCTTCATGGCTTGGCTTTTTCATCAGGCAGGTAAGTTAAGGATTTGGGTTGAGAAATTTAAGCTTTATAGCGTCGGACATAAGGAAAGCGCTTGATTCATTACTGTGATTGAACTGCAATTTTATTCTTGGGCTGTTGCAGTTGATACAAAAAAATTCCACAGCCGATAACCAGGGCGTAGGCTGAACAGGACCAGAAAAATTGTTTATCATAGCTGTTTGTATGCACCATGTAAGCTAACAGAGGCCCGCAATTCAATAAAAAAGTAATCTCGGACAGCGCAAATATAGCTGCCTTTTTATTCTTAATTGTCCAGGGCTTTTTATTTGCCCAGGCTGTGTACCACACAAATAGCGCAATCGAAATTGAGAATACCATCAATTCACCAACGAAGCCCCACAAGTATTGAGTGGCATACCAACGATAAGTGCGCCCTTTGTCTTCGTTAAAAAACATGAGCGGGATGGGCGTGATTAACAACACGGTTAACCAAACTTTTAAACTATACGTGAGTGCTTGTTTCATAGCTGTGTACTGCTCCGACAATAAACATGGTAATTAACAATACACCAATCATTAGTAGCCATGATTAACGGTAGGTGGTTTAGTTGCTATAACGATAATGATAGGAGAGGCCACGATTCCGATTAATCCTTTTGCATATAAACCCTCAGCTACGAACGTGCCACCACCTAATATCAACAAGAGGCAGATAAGCGCAGCGATGATTCTAAAAAGGTATTTATTAAGTAATTGGAAGCTCATGTAATGGTTTGGGTTTACCGACGACTAATATAACTATTTCAACAGGTAAAATAATGAACATCTTAATCAAACACTTTGCTAAAATGCATATGGGGCTACCTAAACGCGGGACACTAGTACGCCACCTCTTTTGGCCGGTGCTGCATAGCGCCAGGATGGGAATAAATTCCTTGACACGTCAATACCGGAATTAATAAGTTAACTTATCCCAAATTTGATGTCAAAAATGAAACAATACGAACTACCAACAATTAAAAACATTAAAAAGTATAAGTTTTATGACTTATCAGAATATGGATGGATATTTCAAAATACCAATGAGGGAATTGAAAACAACAAACCAATATATGAAGAGATTTCTCATGACTTTTCTGAATATTCTAACATGAGCTTTGAACAGATATTAAAAGCATTTGATATCGATTATATCTACACCAGAAGCACAGAACACTTTTTGATGCTCTATACAGAAATTGGGTCTGAAGATGTGTACTATCAGTTTGTGAATGCAAATTTTCAAATCTATCAAGAGTTGCAAAACAAATAAAGCCCCTCGTATTTAAAGAGAGGCTGCATAAATGAAGGTTAATTTTTTAATAAATTACTTTTGCCCAAATCCGCTTTGGCGTTTTCTACCTAATAAATCTGAAAGTGATTTATAACTAGGTGATTTTAAAGCTCTACCAACTAAGGCATCATAAAGTGGGGTGGCTCTATCGGGTGCCTGTGTTAATGCAGATGCTGCAACTGATTTAATTTCTTCCCAAAATTCATTTGTAATTAATCTTGGGTTATCCATTTTTAGAATTCTTGAAGCAATTGTTGCAACATTTTTTGAAGTTTTTTCATTCTCTGCTATCTTATCTATCCATAGCGATGGTACGCTATATTCAAATATACCTAAAAAATCAAAGTGTTTTTTATGCTGTTGGACGTACAAGTAAGCTGTTTTGCTACCCTTATATAATATAGAGTTTTTGCACTAAAATATAATTATACACTTGTAAGATTTTATTCTGAGCTATATTTGATTCAAGCGGTAATTAATTCCGCCAACGTGTTATTATACTTTATTATTTACTAAGTTTACTAAAAACCAGACCATGTTATCCGGCATCATTGATAAACTGTTCAAACTCAAAAAGCCATTTGATTTAATACTTTCTTATCTTGACCAGGCGGCTAATAATAAACTCCTTGAATATAAGGTAGAAGAATACAATAGGACAAGATTTACCAAAACGTTTTTGTTTCGTCACGAACCAGTCGATTTGCTCGCTATCTTTCAACCCATTGATGTCATTAAATTCACCAGCTTCGGACGACCTACTTTTCGAATTGCAGCCAAAACCGCATCAAAATTCCTTGATGAAAATCGGAAGATATTATTGATTGGTGGCCCAGGCACCGGTAAGTCGACTATAATGAAACTTCTTTACATTACGATTTATCAATCTAAGGAAGCCTATCCGATAAAGATAGAATTGCGCAAATTGAATTTATTTAAGGGTAATTTTATTGAGTATCTTTTTGCAGAAATATTTGATTTTCATAAACTGGCGGTGAATAAACTCATTACCAATCAGCTTTTTTACAACAAAAAATTTATCTTTCTCATCGATGGGTACGACGAACTTAACCAAGATATCCGTCCTCGTGTTTTGGAAGAGTTGGATGCCTTTATTAAAAAATACCCCCACCACCAATATTGCGTCACCTCCCGGCAATACACCAACATCAATTCACTGGATGGGTTCCAAAGTTTTTCCATCAGCAAAATGAATTTAAAGGAAATTTTGGGTTTTACGAAACGTCATCTTAAAAGAATGAATAATATACGCTTGAATTATGATATCAAGTCTATAAGTTACTATATCGCTCATAACTATAACGCTAATACAAATTTAAGAGAGTTTATTGACTCCCCTTTGTTATTGTCCATGTTCCTGTTGATGTATGATTACAATAAGGATGTTCCATTAAAAAAGTCCGGATTTTATTTTCATGCTTACGAAACAATAGCCTATTTACATGATAATCAAAAATGGGAATTTCAAAGAACTTGGGTGTCTGGCTTTTCCAGACAGGAAATGTTGAATTTTTTATGCGTCTTTTCCGCTAACACCTATTTCACGGGGCAAGTATCCTTTTCAGAACTAGAAATGTTGAAACAAATAAGTGTGGCTTCTTCGTCTGGCAAAGTCGAAAAAATCATAGAAGATTTGTTGGTATCACTGGGCCTTTTTGTAAAAGAAGGAACATTTTATTATTACAGTCACAAAACTTTTCAGGAATTCTTCACAGCGCTTCATATCTCCAATCAGCCAGAAGACGCGAAAATTAAAGTTTACGAGCGACTAAGCCGCCCAGAGAAATTTGCGGGTAACTTATTTCAGCACTTTAACGTGCTTGAAATTCTGACAGAACTCGATCAGGATAATTTTATCATTAATTTTGGCATCCCTTACTTAAAACAAATTTTCGCCGATGCTAATAAGATTAAAAATCCGGAAGATTCGTATGAGAAGAACCTTATGATAATGTACACGCTGGTCCGGAGGTTATTAGACAATCTGATACATTTAGAAGAAAATCAACCTGATTTATACACAAAATATTTAGCTGTTTTTTATGAAGACATGGCTAATAACTTCGCGGTTGATGAGAACGGCATTTTTGCGTTGGTCGGTATGGTTGAAGATAATTACAATCGCCTTGCAGATCATTTGCTAATTTTGAAGGGAAATCTTGATGATCTCTGTGAGGTGCTTCTATCAAGTTGCACTAAGCAGCAAGCCGCAAAAAGGGGTTTTATAAACCTAATTTAACAAATTTATAGCAGAAATTATTCAGGAAACTGCCGAATGCCCTCCCTTGGCGCTAACATCCACGTCGGCCAAAAAAGGTGGGCTACTAGTGCCTCACATGCCCAGTAGTAAAATGCTTACCATATAATACATATGCGACCTCTTCCCCCGCCATACCAACCCGTACCATTGATCTGCACAGCTCAGAGATTGCTTTCCCGATTAAAATCGGGGCAGACTGTTCTTCGCAAAGACGGGTTGGATAAATAGTATACTGCCTGGTTATCAGTCATTTACAATGTCAAAATGTTAAAGAATTGATTATCAGTATGTTTCATAGCGTTCCACCTGTTCCACGTAAAAAAATGGAACGCTTTGGAACGCGTGGGTGAAAAATTCGCTTCGCCTAAACGCTGTTGGAAACACTTTGATGTAAACCCTCTAAAATCCCCGGAAAAACATTTTAAATAATTGATTTTAAGTTTTTTATGCTCTTTGTAAACCCTAAACTATGTAAACCCCTGTAAACCCCTTTTATCCAGTTGGCAGTTTTGAGTTGGCAGTTTGCAGTCTGCGATGGCTAAAAAAGGCAGGTTGCTAATCCCTCTTGAAATACTAAATAAACCCGGTGTACATGGTTTACATTAAAATCAGTGTAAACTATGATTTTTCACTAATAAATTAATTCAAATAATTGATTTATAGCTATTTATAACTATTTACTCCATATGGTTTACATTGAATTATGTAAACCATGTAAACCCACTTTTTGTGGTTTTTCGGATGGTTAAAGGTATTCGTCGATTAGCAGGATGGCGAATGGTGGCGTAAACGCTTGGCGCAGAAACCCCTCCCTTCGCCCTCCCAGGGGAGGGAAATCGCACGGGGCCGCCGCTTTTTTATGTTTGCTTACCCCAATCATCTCTCGGGGTGTGATGTCTGTGGGTGGCGTAAATGCATGGCGCAGAAACCCCTCCCTGCGCCCTCCCAGGGGAGGGAAATCGCACGGGGCTGCCGCTTTTTTATGTTTGCTTACCCGCCAACCATCTTCCGGACTTTACTGACTTTCGGACTTTCCCGACTTCCCCCAAAAAACCTTTCGCCTTTTAGCTTTCGCCTTTCACCTCTTTTTTCTTTCACGTAAATTTTCTATACTTGTACGATTGACATTTACACCAATTGGTCAGCCTAAAATAGCATTATGCCCAGGTACTGTTTAACCCTCGATTTAAAGGACGATCCGGCTTTGATAGCGGAATATGAGCAACATCATGAGGCGATATGGCCCGAGATCAGGAAAAGTATTGTAGATTCGGGTATTACAGCGATGGAGATCTATCGCTTTGATAACCGCCTCTTCATGATCATGGAGGTTGATGATACCTTTAGCTTTGATGCCAAGGGCCAGGCGGATGCCGCCAACCCCAAAGTACAGGAGTGGGAAAACCTGATGTGGAAATACCAGCAGCCCATGAAAAATAGCTTAAAAGGGGAGAAGTGGGTGATGATGAAAAGGATTTTTGAGTTGTAGGGAGAGTAGAGAGTGGTGAATAGTGAGTGGTGAATAGTGAGGGGAGAGTAGAGAGTGGTGAATAGTGAGTGGAGAATAGAAAAAACAAATAGATATAAATAATCATTTTTGTCATTCTGAGCGAGAGCGAAGAATCTTGAAAGAGCGAAAGGTCTGCGATTGACAAGTTGACGATTGCAAGCCGAAGAGCTAGGCAAGCGCGCTACTTATAGCATGGAAAAGATTCTTCGCTATCGCTCAGAATGACAAAAGGCTTTAACCAATAAATAAATCTACCATGCTAAAAAAACTACCGTTTCTGTTGCTGCTGATGATACTCAGCCATGCAACGTTTGCCCAGAAAATGATCGGCAATGAAACCGACGCGCAGAAAAAGCAGAGAATGCAGTGGTGGGCGGATAGCCACTTTGGCATGTTCATCCACTTTGGCCTTTACTCGGGTGCGGCAAGGCACGAGTGGGTAAAACACAATGAGCACCTGACCAATGAACAGTATCAGAAATATTTCGACCAGTTTAACCCTGACTATTTCGACCCGACAAAATGGGCTAAGGCGGCTAAAGCTGCCGGGATGAAATATATGGTGATGACAACCAAACACCATGAAGGCTTTTGTTTGTTCGACTCAAAATATACCGACTATAAATCTACCAATACCGGCGCAAAACGCGACCTGGTGCGCGAATATGTAAATGCTGTAAGGGCACAGGGATTAAAGGTTGGGTTTTATTATTCATTACTTGACTGGCACCACCCGGATTATACCATGGACGACGCGCATCCCCTTGTGCAGGTAGATACCAGCCAGGCAAATTATGACCGTTTAAATAAGGGGCGCGATATGGCCAAATACAGGCAGTACATGCGCAACCAGATTACCGAATTGCTAACCAATTATGGTAAAATTGATGTGCTGTGGCTGGATTGGTCGTGGGATAAAAAAGGACAGCGGCGCGGACGCGGAAAGGGTGCTAAGGATTGGGGATCGGCAGAGCTGTTGAAACTTGCGAGAAAATTACAGCCGGGTATAATAATAAATAACAGGCTCGACCTGAATGAATATAAGGATGGGCAAGATTTTGAAACCCCTGAACAGGTAAGCACCGCCGAACTGGCCAAATACCGCGGCAGAACCTGGGAAACCTGCCAAACCTTTAGCGGATCATGGGGTTACTACCGGGATGAAAATACCTGGAAGACCAACCGCCAGCTGCTTGATCTGCTGATCACTTCGGTTAGCAACGGCGGCAACCTGATCCTGAATGTTGGCCCAACCGCCCGCGGCGAATTTGATTACCGTGCAACCCGCGCGCTGGATAGCCTGTCGACCTGGATGCATGCTAATGACAGGGCAATCTACAATTGCACCTATGCACCGGATACCTTTAAGATCCCCGAAAACGATAAGCTAACTTATAACGCTAAAACCAAGCGGTTGTATGTACATTTGTACGATTACCCGGCAGGAGGCACCATAACTTTACCGGGCTATGCTAATAAAATTAAGTATGCCGCGTTCTTAAATGATGCGTCGGAACTATTGTACAAGCCATCGGCCACCAACCCGGACGACCTGGTGCTGACCGTTCCAACTAAAAAACCCAATTTCGAGATCCCGGTTGTTGAGCTAACGCTGCAATAACCCAATTTTGTAATAATGTCGATAGAAAAACACAGTTATATTCGCATCCACCCAAAGGACAACGTATTGGTGGCGCTGCAAAACCTGGCACAAGGCACGGAAATAAACTTCGAGGGTCAAAACTTTAAGCTTACCGAAAAGATAGATGCCAAGCATAAGTTCAGCATTAACCCGCTGCAGCCCGACGATGAAATTTTTATGTACGGCGTATTGGTGGGTAAGGCAACGGTAGCCATTCCGCAGGGAGGGCCGATCAGCACCCAAACGGTTCACCATGCCTCTGGCGAGTTCCACCTTGGCAAACGCAAGCTGGACTGGCACCAACCCGATCCCGGCAAATACACCGGCAAAACTTTTAACGGTTACCACCGTGCGGATGGCTCGGTAGGTACCGGTAATTACTGGATTGTTGTGCCGATGGTATTCTGCGAAAACCGCAATGTTGATGTGTTGAAAGAGGCTTTAGTGGATAAGCTCGGCTACAAAAAAGCCAAAAGCTATGACGGCGACGTTGAACAGTTGATGAGCCTTTACCAGGCAGGGAAATCTGTTCAGGAGATCCTGAATGCAGATATAGAGGACTCAGCAGATAAAGCAAATTCAAAGAAGTTCTTTAAAAATATTGACGGGATAAAATTCCTTACCCACGAAATGGGTTGCGGCTGTAACCGCAGCGATGCCCAAACTTTATGTGGGTTGATAGCAGGTTATGTTACCCATCCCAACGTGGCGGGTGCAACAATATTAAGCCTTGGCTGCCAGAACGCGCAGGTAAGTATTTTACAGCAGGAAATAAAAGTACGAGATGCCAACTTCAGCAAGCCGTTGGTGATCCTGGAGCAGCAAAAAATAGGTACGGAAAGCGACCTGCTGAAACAAGCCGTGAAACAAACCTTCGCCGGTTTGATGCAGGCTAACCAAACAGAACGTAAGCCTGCTCCATTATCAAAATTATGTATCGGACTGGAATGCGGCGGGTCGGATGGTTTTTCGGGGATCTCGGCAAACCCGGCATTGGGTTATGTGAGCGATCTGCTGGTAACCATGGGCGGCTCGGTGATCTTATCCGAGTTCCCGGAGCTTTGCGGTGTGGAACAGGAACTAAGCGATCGTTGTGTGGACGAGGACAAGGCCAACTACTTTATGCAACTGATGACCAACTATAACCAACGCGCAGAGGCAGATGGTTCCGGGTTTTATGCCAACCCATCGCCGGGCAATATCCGGGATGGATTAATTACGGACGCCATTAAATCAGCCGGAGCAGCGAAAAAAGGCGGAACTTCACCGGTTGCCGATGTGCTGGACTACCCGGCCAAGGTATCAAAACCGGGTCTGAATTTATTGTGCACTCCCGGCAGCGATGTGGAAAGTACCACTGCGGAAGTAGCAGCAGGGGCCAACATCGTATTGTTCACCACAGGCCTTGGTACGCCAACGGGCAACCCTGTTACTCCCGTTATCAAGCTCTCAACAAACACCATCCTCGCAAACAAAATGCCGGATATCATCGACATAAACTGTGGAACAATTATAGAAGGCGAAGAAACAATTCAACAAACCGGCGAACGCATCCTGGATTATGTGATCAAGGTTGCCAGCGGCGAAGCGGAACCTGCGTCGGTAAGATTAGGGCAGGATGATTGGATTCCGTGGAAGAGGGGGATCTCGCTGTGAGCCCCTCTAAATCTCCCCTAAAGGGGAGACTTTTTAATAACAAACTAAACAATTTAAAAGCCCTCCCTTTAGGGAGGGTTGGGAGGGCCTCATGTTTAAACTAACCAACAAACAAGTAATAATAACCGGTGGTGGCAGCGGTATCGGCAAAGCGATGTCAATCCTGTTTGCTAAGCAGGGCGCAACGGTACACATCATCGAATTAAACGAAGATGCCGCCAACGATACGGTAACTGAAATAAAATCAGCAGGCGGTAATGCTGCTGTTCATAAATGTGACGTAAGCAACCAACAACAGGTTTTGGATGTTTTTGGTTCGATTGGCAAGATCGATATTTTGATAAACAATGCAGGCATCGCCCACATCGGCAAGGCAGATACCACCAGCGAGGCTGATTTTGACAGGGTGTATAATGTAAACGTTAAGGGAGTTTACAACTGCCTTTTTGCAGCGCTGCCTGTAATGAAAGCCAACAAAGGCGGCGTGATATTAAACACCGCTTCTATTGCTGCCCATGTGGGGATAGTGGACCGCTTTGCCTATTCAACCAGCAAAGGCGCTATCCATGCTATGACCTTATCGGTTGCGCGGGATTATATGGTGGATAACATCCGCTGTAACAGTATTTCGCCGGCAAGGGTGCACACCCCATTTGTGGATGGCTTCATTGCCAAAAACTATGCGGGACAGGAAGCCGAGATCTTTGAAAAGCTCTCCAAATCACAGCCAATAGGCAGGATGGGGCAACCGGAAGAGGTTGCAGCATTGGCGCTTTATTTATGTTCTGATGAGGCCGGCTTTATAACAGGTACAGACTATCCGATTGATGGAGGATTCATCACACTAAACAACTAACAAAATAAATCCGAATTCGAACATCCGAATTCCGAAATCAACATACTATGAAACTAATACGATTCGGTGAAGCCGGTAAGGAAAAAACCGGGGTTATCATCAACGATAAAAAATACGATACCTCTGCCTTTGGCGGGGACTATGGCGAAGCATTTTTTGAAAATGACGGCCTGACGCGTTTAAGCAATTTTTTGGAGGATAGCCTTTTACCTGAAATTACGGAAGATGTGCGTTTGGGTAGTCCGCTGGCAAGACCCTCAAAGATAGTTTGTATAGGATTGAATTACATCGACCATGCAAGAGAAACCAACGCAACGCCACCAACCGAGCCTGTGATTTTCATGAAATCGACCACTGCTATTGTTGGTCCTTTTGATAATATCACGATCCCGAAAAACTCTGTAAAGACTGATTGGGAGGTTGAGCTGGCTATCGTGATCGGCAAGAAGGCAAGCTACGTTGAAGAAGCTGACGCGATGGATTATGTTGCCGGGTATGTGCTGCACAACGATGTGTCTGAACGCGAATTTCAAATTGAGCGCGGCGGCACCTGGGATAAGGGGAAGGGCTGCGATACCTTTGCACCGATAGGCCCATTCTTCGCTACAAAGGATGAAATTGCCGATCCGCACAGCCTTCGCCTTTGGTTAAAGGTGAATGGGCAAACCATGCAGGATGGCAACACCTCGAACTTTATATTTAACATCCCGCATTTGATTTCCTATACCAGCCAGTTCATGACTTTGCTGCCAGGGGATATCATCTCAACCGGTACACCGGCAGGTGTAGGCCTGGGTATGAAGCCACCGGTTTATTTGAAGGCAGGTGATGTAATTGAATTGGGTATTGACGGATTGGGTGAGGCTAAGCAAACGCTGGTTGCGTATAGCTAAAAGCGGCTTGCCTCACCCTGCCCTCTCCAAAGGCTACCCCTTACCCAAATTTTGTTGGTTAAGGATTTGATAAGTTTTCACAGCGTCTATTAATCGCCTGTATCCAGTCCAAATGGCTTTTAAACCAGGTGGAC
>JALYIP010000008.1 GCA_030775685.1 Bacteroidota bacterium | reverse complement strand
ATTGCTGTTGCTAACAAATTATTAAAACAAGCTTTTGCAATGGCTAAACAACAAACAAAATATAACGAAAATTATTCAAATATTATTTGCTTTTAAACACAGTTCATGCTGAGGCACTCGAAGCATGCGGGCAAAGGCCTCTGCACCATGCTTAGCACACGGATTGGCCTCTGCGCACGTTGCTCTTCGAGTGCCTCAGAGTGACACCTCCGCCCAAGTTGAAATAACTTGTCAAGGGTAGGAACAACAATGCGGGTGAGGATTGGTTTTCGGCGAAAGGAAAACTTGTCATTTCTACACTAATAATTCATCCATTTTATTTAGTTTCGGATTATTATAAACCATAACCCTTTACGTTCATGAAAATTAAGGTATTACTGTTGCTGTGCTTCATGTTTTCGCTGTGTGCAACGGCGCAAACCGGCAAAACCTACCAGGTAAAATCGCCGGATGGCAAGATCAGCGTAAACATTATTGCGGGTGCTGCTGTCAGTTGGTCGGTTAAGCACGAGGATACCGAAGTGATCATGCCCTCCGAAATCTCCATGACGCTGGATAACGGCGAAGTATTGGGTAAAAACGCCGTGGTAAAAAAGGCAAGCCCGACTTCGAGCAATACCACCATTATAACGCCCATCTACAAAAAAAGCCAGGTAAAGGATAATTACAACCAGCTAACCCTAAGCTTTAAAGGCGATTATTCGCTTGTCTTCAGGGTGTATGATGATGGCGCTGCTTACCGTTTCATCACACAAAAAAAGGGCGATATTACCATTGTTAACGAGGAAGCCAATTTTAAATTCAAGGATGATGATAAGGCGTTTTTACCTTTTGTGAGCGATTTTCGCAACAAGGATAAGTTCACCACCTCGTTCGAGGGGCATTACGATAACATCAGCCTATCCGCCATAAAAAAAGATACGCTGGCATTTTTACCTGTTTTGGTTGATGTGGGCAGCCCTAAAAAAGCGGTGATCCTGGAAGCCGACCTGCAGGATTACCCGGGCATGTACCTTACCCAAGGCGAGGGTAATAGCCTGCACGGCGTATTTGCAAAGTATCCAACAGAGGAAGCCATTTTACGGATCAACTACGTGGTGAAGCAGCGTGCCAATTACATCGCCAAAACCGCAGGTACCCGCAGTTTCCCGTGGCGGGTGGTGGTGATCAGCACCGAAGACAGGCAGCTGGCCGATAACGATATGATGCAGAAGCTGGCGCAGCCATCGCAGATCACAGATTACTCGTGGATAAAACCCGGCAAGGTTGCCTGGGACTGGTGGAACGACTGGAACGTTACCCATGTTGATTTTAAAGCGGGCATAAACGTGCCAACCTATAAGTACTATACCGATTTCGCGGCAGCAAACAAGCTGGAATATATTATTATCGACGAGGGCTGGTCGGACGACTATGATTTGAACAAAACCAAACTTGATGTGCAGCAGATAGTAGATTACGCCAAACAAAAAAATGTAGGGGTGATATTATGGGCTACCTGGTATTCCTTTCAGCGGGATACCGAGGGGATTTTGGCGAAATATGAAAAGATGGGCGTAAAAGGTTTCAAGGTTGATTTTATAGACCGGGATGATCAGAAAATGGTAAGCTCGTTGTATGCCATTGCCAAAACAGCAGCCGCGCACCACATGCTGATAGATTACCACGGCATGTATAAACCAAGCGGCATGCAGCGTACCTGGCCCAACATCATCAACTGCGAGGGTGTAAAAGGGCTGGAGAACATGAAATGGGGAACGGATAACCAGCCGGGCTATGATGTGAGCATTCCTTATATCCGCATGATGTCCGGGTCGATGGATTATACGCCCGGTGGCATGCGCAATGCCACAAAGGACGCGTTCAGGCCGGTAAACTCAAACCCGATGACACAGGGAACCCGCTGCCACCAACTGGCTATGTACACCGTATTTGAGGCCCCGCTGCAAATGCTGAGCGACAACCCATCCATTTACCAGCGCGAGCAGGAAAGCACCAATTTTATCACCGCAGTGCCCACCACGTTCGACGCCACCGTATCGCTCGACGGCAAGGTTGGCGACTTTGTGAGCATCGCCCGCAAAAAGGGCAGCACCTGGTACGCCGGCGTAATGACCAACTGGAACCCAAGAAACCTAACTGTTGATCTTTCATTTTTGGGCGATGGCAGTTATAAGGCGATCATATTTGAAGATGGCATAAACGCCAACAAGGACGCCACAGATTACACCACAAAAACCATAACCGTAACCGCAAAGGATAAGCTGGACATCAAAATGGCATCCGGCGGTGGCTGGGCAGCACGGTTCGAAAAGCTGTAAACCACCCGTAGGGGCGTAAAGCTTACGCCCTCTGCGCTACTAAACACCCGTACAAACCGTTAACCGGTTTTTTCAAGGCCTATCAAAATGATAATCGACTTATCATTTTGATAGGCCTTGGTGTTTTTTGTACAATATGTTAATTTACTGTAATCCAATTAGTTGAGTAGATAAATGGCATTTTAAGGCCTCGTGGTACGGCTATTGACTGTCCCATTTCAAATTAATTGATACTATCAAAATGATAATTTCCCTTCCGGCTTGTTTAATTGCTTCATTTCGGCCAGAACATCTTCAAGTTTTTCATCAATCCCCTGTTCATATTATTTACTAGTTCATGCATTCACACTTAACAAAACTTTCATTTGCCGGTGCGCTGGTCACCCTTGGAATAATTTTTGGCGATATAGGTACCTCGCCGCTGTATGTTTTTCAAACCTTACTGGTTGAGGGCGGCAAGATCAACACCCTTTTGGTATTGGGCTCCATCTCCTGCATCTTCTGGACGCTCACCCTGCAAACTACCTTTAAATACATTGTCATTACCCTGCAGGCCGACAACCACGGTGAAGGCGGCATCTTCTCGCTATACGCCCTGGTAAGGCGCTACGGAAAATGGCTGGCTATCCCTGCAATAATTGGCGCAGGTACACTGCTTGCCGACGGGATCATCACCCCCCCTATCTCGGTAACATCGGCTATTGAGGGCTTAAGCAACGTACCATCGCTGGCAGCCATATTTGTGCCGGGCAACAAGCTTATTTTAGGTATTGTGATCGGGATAATGCTGTTGCTGTTCTTCTTTCAGCAATTTGGCACCAAGGTGGTAGGCTCGGCATTCGGGCCGGTAATGCTGATGTGGTTCTTGATGATCGGCGTTTTAGGCGGCATCCAGTTTGCACACAACCCGGCAATTATTAAAGCTTTAAACCCCTATTACGGTATAGAACTATTGACGACGCATCCAAGGGCTATTTACCTTTTAGGTGCCGTGTTTCTGTGTACAACAGGCGCCGAGGCCCTTTATTCCGATCTTGGGCATTGCGGTCGTAAGAACATCCAGGTAAGCTGGATCTTTGTAAAAATATCGCTTATTTTAAGTTATTTGGGCCAGGGTGCCTGGGTATTAATGCAGCCTGCAGGCAAGAACTTTACCGGTGTAAATCCATTTTACCAGATAGTTCCCGATCCGCATGTATTCATGATCCCATGTGTTGCATTGGCAACCATGGCAACTATCATCGCCAGCCAGGCTTTGATCAGCGGTTCATTCACGCTCATCAGCGAAGCGGTAAGTATGAACTTCTGGCCACGTATCACCATAAAATACCCGTCGAACATTCGCGGACAGATCTATATCCCCAGCATCAACTGGATCCTGTGTTTTGGCTGCGTAGCAGTCTCCCTGTACTTCCAAACCTCAGAGGCAATGACGGCTGCCTACGGGTTCTCCATCACCATAGCCATGCTGATGACCACCATACTGATGTACTACTTTATGCGGTACGTTAAGCATTGGCCGGTCTGGCTGGTTACCATTATCCTTTGTGTGTTCTTAACGGTAGAGTTCTCGTTCTTCGTGGCAAACGCTATCAAGCTGCTTAAAAGGCTCTTCTTCCTGGTGTTTGAATTTGGGTTGATCTTTACCATGTATATTTGGTTTAAGGCCCGCAAGATCAATAACCGCTTCCTGCATTTTGTTGATTTAAAGGATCAGATCCCATTACTAAACGCATTAAGCGCCGATACGTCTGTAAGTAAATATTCAACCCATCTTATTTACCTCACCAAGGCAAATAACTCCAAGCAGATAGAAGAGAAGATCCTCTATTCCATCATGAGCCGGAAGCCAAAGCGGGCGGATACCTATTGGTTTATCCATATTGAAACCACCAACGAGCCCTATACCATGGAATACAGCGTTGACCAACTGGAGCCCGGAAAGATCATCAGGGTTGAATTCAGGCTTGGTTTCAGGATCCAGCCGAGGGTAAATGTGCTGTTCCGTAAGGTTATTGAAGATATGGTTGCACGTCAGGAGGTTGATATCACCAGTCGTTACGAATCATTAAACAAGTTCAAAATTAGCGCCGATTTCAGGTTCGTGATCATGGAGAAATTCCTGTCGTACAACAACTCGTTCAGTGTAAAGGAGGGCTTTATATTGAACAGTTATTTCGCCATCAAGAAGCTGGCACAGTCGGAGGCAAAAGCCTTTGGTTTGGATACCAGCGAAACGTATGTAGAAAAGATCCCGCTGGTGGTGAAGCCTGTAGGCAACATCTCGCTGAAACGAGTTCCTTCGGTATAGATATCACCGGCAATAAAAAAGCGTCACTTGATTTTATTCAGTGACGCTTTTTGCATTATATATGTTGATTACCCCTCTGGGAGGCATTGAATAGGGCTGATTAATTAACGTAAATATCGCCGCTCCCGGTTTTTGATTTGGATACATTTTTAGGATTGCCCGAGCAATGAATATCACCTGAGCCATGTACCGCAGCGTCTATCTTTTCGCTTGCGTTAACATATGCATCACCCGAACCGGTAAGACGGATTGCAGTGCTTACGGTTTCAAGGTTGCGTGCGGTATAATCACCCGAGCCTACCAGGCTAACGGTTGAACTTTCGGCACGTCCGGTAAGCTTCATATCGCCTGATCCGGAAATGCTGCTTTCCAGTGTTTTCGCCTGTACCTTGCCCGACATATCACCAGATCCGCTGATCTTTAATCTTAACGTGTTTGCTGTAAGACCGTCCTTAAAGGAAACATCGCCCGATCCGGTTATGCTGATTGCATTCAGCTCTTTAGCAGTTACATAAATGGCTATCTTTTTATGATTGCCCCACCAGTTGCCCCAGTTAAAGTTGTCGTGTTTGCTGTATATTTTTAATACGCCGCCGTTTACTTCGGTCAGGATCTTGTCGATCACATCAGACGGCGCTTCAACCTTTACAGATTCGTTCGATCCCTGGGTAATAAACACATCAAATGATCCGGCAACGTTAATCCCGTTAAAGCCCGATAGATGACGATCCTGGGTTTCTGCAGGGCTTACCATTACGGTTGCGGCAGGCTTTGCGTAAGTATATCCGGTGCCTGTTAACAGCGCAGCCGCCAGTAAAAATTTGCTTATCAATTTCATAGTACTATTAGTTTTGTTTAATGAGACGTTGTTTTAACCATTAGGTTGCATCGAAATTAAAGAAAATTAGCTTTGATGCCAATATCCATCATTCATTGTTATTGCAGGGAACAAAGCAAACTACTAAAAAGAACAGTCAGCGAACTGTATGCCGATAGTACCTTAATGGTTAAGCTCCCGCTGTATTTCCTGTAACACCTGTAATCCCCTGAAACATCTGTTACAAAAAATACAGGCATTGGCATAAAACCCTTTCCACCGCGTCAATGACAACGGGCGTTTAGCTAAGCAAAATGCCGGATCTTGAATTTCAAAACCCGGCATTTTTATTCTTTGCTCCCCTTTAGGGGCTGGGGGCCCTAATCCACCATCACCCCGATATAATAATTAAAGGTATCTACCTCGATGTTGTCTTTTGTTGCACCGCTGATCTCTACTGGTTTAAACCTGGTTGACGGTGTTATAAACTGGTATTCGCCGCCTTTAAGCTTTACCCGCACCGGCATATCAAATCCTTTTACATCCGAGATCCAGCGAACAAATAACTTGCCGCCTGTTTGCATAAAGTTAAGGATCGGGATGCTCCTGTATTTTAGGTATTGTGAAAACACCGGCGACAAATCCTTACCTGATTGTGTGTTGATGTAATTAACCACCTCATCATAAGTTACGGTCTGGTGATAAAAGGTTTTGTTTAAACCACGCAGGATGTCGCGCCATTTGGCATCGTCGTTAATGATGGTGCGGATCATGTTCAGCATGTTACCACCCTTATAATACATATCACCGGAACCCTCTTTGTTTACGTTATAAACGCCAAGGATAGGAGCATCGTTTTGAATGGCGAAGCGGGTGCCATGTACATATTCCTGCCCGGCTTGCTTACCATAGCGCTGCTCCACAAATAAAGACTCAGAATAATTGGTAAAGCTCTCATGGATCCACATATCGGCAAGGTCTTTAGAGGTGATGTTGTTACCAAACCACTCGTGACCGCTTTCGTGTACAACAATAAAGTCCCATTTAAGGCCCCAGCCGGTGCCTGAAAGGTCGCGACCAAGGTAGCCGTTGCCGTAATGGTTGCCGTAGGCAGTACCGCTTTGGTGCTCCATGCCTAAATGCGGAGCCTCTATCAACTTATAGCCATCCTCGTAAAAAGGATACGGACCAAACCAATACTCAAAAGCCTTGATCATATCCTTAACGTTTTCGCCGAATTGCTTTTTTGCTTTGGCTACGTTGTAACTTAATACCCAATAATCTAAAGTCAGCTTACCTTTTTCACCATCGTAAGTATCGCTGATGTGTGAATATTTACCGATGTTGGCTTCGATATCGTAATTATTGATAGGGTTAGCCACAAACCAATCGAAGCGGGTATAGCCATTCTTCAGATCAGTTACTTTACGTAAGCGACCATTTGACGCATCGGTTAAGCCTTTAGGTACGCTGATGCTGATCAAAGCACTGTCAACCTCATCAGCCTGCTGATCCTTGTTCGGCCACCAGATGCTGGCGCCAATGCCCTGGCAGGCAGTTGCTACCCATGGGTTGCCCAGTGAGTCTTTTGAAAATACAATGCCCCCGTCCCACGGAGCGCGCTTGGCTATGGTTGGGTTGCCCGAGTAAAATACGGTAAACTCATCCTTGCTGCCTTTGGCTATAGTAGCCGGGAAGGTAACGAAGACTGCATTGAATTCCCTTGTGAAAGGTAGCTCACGGCCTTTGTAAACCACCTTTTCAACCTTTAAGTTGGCAAAAAGATCAAACTGGAGTTTGGTAAAATCCTGCGTGGCAGTAAACTTAAACAGGTTGCTGCCGCTGATGAATTTATTGTCGATATCAAACTTAACATCCAAATGGTAATAGTTGATATCGTAGCAGGTGCGCAAGGGCGAAAGGTATCCGCGCAATGAATCGGCGCGTGTAAATACTTCCTTCTTTGCACCCAGTTGCGCATTAGCGCCATAGGCAACTAATGCCAGGGCGCAAGTAATTAATGATCTGTATAGTTTCATTTATCTTTATTAATCAATGTAATCTTTCTTAAAAATCGGTGCAATCATTCACCAATCGGTGAAATCAATTCAATAATCGGTGCAATCATTACTCCAATACGGTAATTTTTACGCTCGATTTATTCTGTGCGTCATGATAGATCCTGATGGTTGATTTCTGAAAATCAGAATCCTTAGCCTGGTTGATGTCCACAAATTTTTGTGGATTCCGGTCAGCCAATGGGAACCACGAACTTTGCACCTGGATCATGATGCGGTGGCCTTTTCTGAACGTATGGCCAACATCCGGCAGGTTGTATTTAACCTCGGTTACCTTACCCGGTACAAACGGCTCAGGTTTTTCGAATGAATTACGAAACTTGCCCCTCATAATCTCGCCCCTAACCAGCATCTGGTAGCCTGACATGATGATGTTTTTAGGGTTTGGAGTTGGGTTTGGATAATTGTCCGGGAAAACGTCGATCAGCTTCACCACGTAATCGACATCTGTAGTGCTGATTGATGAGAACAGGTCAGCAACCACCGGGCCGGTTAGGGTCATATCGTTGGTAAGCGTATCGGTTTGGTAAACCTTTACATCGGGCCTGCGTGAGGCAAAACGCTGATCGTCCAGCATATATTCGCGGGTACGGCGGGCTTGCACGCCATCCTGGTATGGAACCGGCGACGCAGGGTCGCTCACATATTCGTCAAAGCTATCGCCGCCGGTTGGTGCCTCAAATGACAGCTTGCCGTTTGAGTGGAAGTATAAAGTTTTTTCTGTCGAGTTTGCAGGCGGCCATTTGCTGAATTTCTTCCACTCGTTGCTGCCCGAAATAAAGATAGCTGCTTTAGGCAGATCCATTTCGCCCTCACCCTTCAGGTAAAATTTAAAGAACGGAAGCTCTAAATTCTCGCGGAACCATTTGCTGGTGTTCGAGCCAAAATCCTGGTCGCCGAAGTGCTGGATGTCGGCGGCTTCCCAACCACCGTGGTACCATGGGCCCATTACGAGCATATTTTTAAGATCGGCAGGGTTTTGCTTCTCGATAGCGTCAAACACGTGCAGGGCGCCAAAGCAATCCTCTGCATCAAAGAAACCGCCAACCACCATGGTAGCAGGCGTAAGGTTCTTCAAATGCGGACGGATGTTCATATCCTGCCAGAATTTATCATAGTTTGGATGCGCCATCATATCGTTCCAAAACTTCACCGAATCACCAAAATAGTATTTCTTGTAATTTGGTAATGCACCTAATTTAAGGTAGAAACTATAGTTATCAGGCGCTTTAAATTTGATGCCGTTTTTAAATTGAGCCGGCGTAATTGGAACCGGCCTTGGAACGCCAAAGCTGGTAATAAACGAGAAAGCATCCATCACGAACAGCGCACCATTATGGTGGAAGTCATCGCCAATGAACCAATCAGTAACCGGTGCCTGGGGCGATACGGCTTTTAAAGCCGGGTGCGCATTCGGCAATGATGCAGTTGAGTAAAAGCCTGGATAGGAGATTCCCTCGATGCCTACTTTGCCATTGTTATTTGGCAGGTTCTTTACCAGCCAGTCGATAGTATCATACGTATCAGAGCTTTCGTCAACCTGTGTTTTTCCCTTTTTGTTTTCTATATCGGGGCGCACATCAATAAAATCGCCCTCGCTCATCCACTTTCCGCGTACATCCTGGTAAACAAAAATAAAGCCCTCCATTAAAAGCAGGCTGTTTTGTCCCAGCGATTTCCGGTACGCGTTTTCACCATATGGTGATACGGTGTAAGGCGTACGCGTCATCAGGATCGGGTATTTTTTCGTTTGATCCTTAGGCAGGTAAATGGATGTGAACAGTTTTTTACCATCGCGCATCGTAATATATTTTTCCATTTTGGTGTAGTGCTCGCGGACGTAGCCGGTATCTACAGGTGCCTGGGCATAGGTGAAAGTGCAGAGCAGCACAAACCCGATTAAGAGTAGTTGTTTCTTCATGTTAGTTAGTTCGGTCAGTTAATGAAGCTAATTTAATAAGATATTCATTAATATGCTATTAGTGTTAACACTGTTACAGAAAAAGGATAAAGTTCTATTATAAAAAGATAATATCTGGGTACTCCAACAGTGTTATAGTTACTTATTAAAATAATTTAAAAAGTATTGTATTTGTAAAAATATTTTTATTAAGTTTGTTTTAAATAATGCATTGCACGCTAATGATAGGTGAACTTTACATCAACCTTATGTCGGTAAGGGGAATTATAGTTAAATTGGTTTGAATAAAATCCTCGCCCAGGCGGGGATTTTCTTTGTAATGCTTTTTTGAGAATTCTTTAATATCTAAATACAATTCAACCTAAAAAATGGCCCGATTAAATTTATTAGAAGAGACGCGCTACGAGAAATTGCCGGTAACGGTATATGCAGATCAGCAGACAGCGTCGGTAGCGGTAGCACAGCGGATAGCAAAGCTGATAAAAGACAAAACAGCAAAAGGCGAAAAGACAGTATTGGGCCTTGCCACAGGTGTAACCCCGATTGGTGTTTATGCCGAACTGGTAAGGCAACACAAAGAAGAAGGATTAAGCTTTAAAAGCGTAATCACCTTCAATTTGGACGAATACTACCCAATGCAGCCTGATGCAGCGCAGAGCTATGTAACGTTCATGAACGAGAACCTGTTCAGCCATGTAGATATAGATAAAGCAAACGTACATATCCCCGATGGTACCCTGGACCAGGATGCAGTAGCAGCCTTTTGCCTGGACTATGAAAAAAAGATCACGGCTCTTGGAGGCCTGGATCTGCAGATCCTCGGTATCGGCCGAACCGGTCACATCGGCTTCAACGAGCCAGGCTCGGCACCCAACTCGGGAACAAGGCTGGTAACCCTTGATGACCTGACCCGTAACGATGCTTCCCGTGACTTCGGCGGCAAGCAAAACGTACCTACCAAAGCCATCACCATGGGTGTAGGCACCATCTTCAAAGCCAAGGAGATCATCCTGATGGCTTGGAGCGGTAAAAAGGCGCCGATCATCAAAAAGGCAGTAGAGGGCGAGATCTCGGGTGAAGTACCTGCTACTTACCTGCAATTAT
>JALYIP010000007.1 GCA_030775685.1 Bacteroidota bacterium | reverse complement strand
GTTTACAACAGAGCATTCGGAATGGCTGATGCAGAGAAAAAACTCCCGATGCAAACCGACGAGATCTTCAGGATCGCCTCGCAAACCAAAGCCATTACCAGCGTTGCAGTGATGATGCTGTTTGAAGAGGGAAAATTCCTGCTGGACGATCCCATCTCCAAATACATCCCATCCTTTGGGCATCCTAAGGTATTAGCAGAGTTTAACCCTAAGGATTCAAGTTATACAACTATTGCTGCCCGGCGTGAAATTACTATCCGCGATTTGCTGACCCATACCTCAGGTGTTGATTATGCACAGATAGGCTCAAACAGCATGAAGGCGATATACGCCAAGAACAAAATTTATGCGGGATTTGTGTACGATAGGCTACTACTTGCAGATGCCATTAATAAACTGGGTACGCTGCCATTGGCGCATCAGCCCGGCGAAAAGTTTACCTACGGTTTAAATATTGATGTGCTTGGCTATTTGGTCGAAAAGATATCAGGCAAAAGCCTCGATCAATTTTTCAAGGAGCGGATCTTTCAACCGTTGGGTATGAATGACACCTACTTCTACCTGCCTCAGTCAAAATATTCCCGGCTGGCAACCGTATACACGCCAGACAAAACACAGCATCTTGTTAAAGCTAACGAGACAACCTTTCCCGGCATAAACTGGGATTACCCACTAACCAACGGTACTTACTTTGCGGGCGGTGCTGGACTAAGTTCGACTATAAAAGATTATGCCACTTTTCTACAAATGATGCTAAACAATGGCGAATACAACGGGCATCGTTTATTATCCCGGCATACTGTCGAGATAATGACCATGAACCAGATCGGCAATTTGAACCTGGATCGGGACAAATTTGGGTTAGGCTTCGAGATAGCTACAAAGGATGGGCGGGCAAAGCTAGGACAAACAGAAGGTTCATTTAGCTGGGGTGGATTTTATGGCACCATTTACTGGGCCGATCCTAAGGAACATATGGTATGCCTGTTATTTGTTCAGGAATGGCCTTACCCGCATGGCGAGCTTTCGGATAAATTTAAAGTGCTGGTGTATTCGGCTTTAAATGATTAATTCTTAATCGGTGTAATCGTCTAAGAATCGGTTTAATCAAAATTAATAAACTACAAATATGATCAACAGGAGAAACTTCATTAAAACTACTTCGGTAGCCGGCACAAGCTTCCTGCTCGCCCCTCATTTAGGAAAGGCGGCCGGATTTTTCAAAGGATCGCCAAATGAAAAGGTGGTTTTAGGTATGATGGGAACCCACAGCAGGGGTTTATATCTTGCCCAAAATTTTTCAAAAATAGCCAATACCGAAATTGGTTTTGTATGCGATGTGGATTCGAAGGTGGTTGAAAGTACTATTGCAGATATCTATAAACGTACAGGGAAGAAGCCCGAAGGATATACTGATATCAGGAAATTGTTAGAAAGAAAAGACGTTGATGCAATAGTTATCGCTGCACCTGATCATTGGCATGCACCGGCGGCAATAATGGCCTGCCAGGCAGGAAAAAATGTATACGTTGAGAAACCTTGCAGCCACAATCCGCATGAGGGTGAAATGTTGGTTGCTGCTGCAAAGAAATACAATAAACTGGTGCAAATGGGAAGCCAGCGCCGCTCGTTTAACAACGTGCAGGCAATGGTTAAGGAATTGCATGATGGCGTAATTGGACGCACATACTATGCAAAGGGTTGGTACACAAATCACCGGGAAAGTATTGGTATTGGCAAACAGGTTGCCGTACCTGCAAATCTTAATTATGAATTATGGCAGGGACCTGCTCCTCGCAAGCCTTACCAGGATAATTTGATCCATTACAACTGGCACTGGTTCTGGAACTGGGGCACCGGCGAAGCATTAAATAATGGCACTCATGAATTGGATGTGATCCGCTGGGGGCTAGGGGTTGATTTTCCGAATAAGGTGGTATCAACGGGCGGACGCTTTCATTTTAAGGACGACTGGCAAACACCTGACACGCAAAACATTCTGTACAATTTCCCGAATAATACGGCAGCAGAATGGGAGGGAAGAAGCTGTAATGGCTACAATATCGAAGGGCTGGGCCGTGGCGTTATTTTTTATGGCGATAAGGGTACCTTATTTTACACCGGCGGCAATGGCTATAAAATTTATGATGGCGACAATAAGTTGGTAAGGGAAGTGAAGGATGAAATTCCGGTTGACGCTACCAATAAGGTAAGCCCGACAGAGGCGCTTGATGGGATGCACATGAAGAACTTTATTGAATCGGTGCGTGGAATAGAGAAACTAAATTGCCCTATTGAAACCGGGTTTAAATCAACACTGTTACCTCAATTGGGGAATATTTCCTACCGTGTTGACCGGGTATTACATATCGACCCAACAAACGGACATATATTGAATGATCCTGAAGCTATGAAGCTTTGGAAAAGGGATTATGAAAAAGGATGGGAGCCAAAGGTTTAAGTTCACTGGTCTGATTAAATTTTATATTAATTGAATTGATTACAACGTCTATATCTAACATGAAAAAACTAACAATAAATTATGCGACTATAGTATTATTTGCGGCACTGGTCATACCGTCTATTACCAAAGCTCAAAGCAGCCCCGAAATATTCGACGGCAAAACGCTAAAGGGTTGGCATCGCCTGGCAGGTACGGCAGATTACAAAGTTGAGGACAGCCAAATTGTTGGCACTACTGTACTAAACTCAGGTAATACATTTTTGGTGACAGATAAGGAGTATGGAGATTTTATATTGGAAATGGATACCAAAATTGAAAGCCCGTTGAGTAACTCCGGCGTACAAACCCGCAGCCATTTTGATCCGGCAGGGCATGAGGGTAAGGGGTTGGTTTACGGGCGGCAATTTGAAATTGATCCATCGGATAGAAAATGGTCGGGCGGGATTTACGATGAGGGCAGAAGAGACTGGCTTTATCCGCTTGACTTACATGCCAGCGTAAAGGATGTTTTTAAGGTTGGAGATTACAATCACATAAAAATTGAATGCATTGGAAACGAAATGCGTACCTGGATAAACGGTACGGCAATTGCCGATGTGGTAGATACAGTTGATGCAAAGGGGTTTATCGGCTTACAGGTGCACGCGGTAAGCAAGGAGGAGCAAGCTGGTAAAAAAGTATTTTTCAAAAATATCCGCATTCAAACAAAAAACTTAAAATTTGCGCCATTTCCTAAGGATATATACACGGTAAACTTGTCGCCAAACTCACTTTCTGCAAATGAAAAGGCCTCAGGCTGGAAGTTATTATACGATGGTAAAACGCCTAAGGGCTGGCATGGCGCAACGCTTGCCACATTTCCAACAAAAGGCTGGGAATGCGCGAATGGCGTAATGCACGTTTTACCGTCGGAAGGAAAGGAAGAATCAGGCGGCGGTGACGTGGTTACTGACGACCTGTACAGCGCTTTTGATCTTTCATTTGAATTTAAACTAACTCCTGGCGCTAATAGCGGTGTGAAATATTTTGTTACACTCAGTGAAGTTACCAAAGGTTCCGCAATAGGGTTGGAATACCAGGTTTTGGATGATAAACTGCATCCCGATGCCAAACTTGGCCGCAACGGCGACCGTACCCTGGCCTCATTATATGACCTGATCCCGGCTAAGAAACAGGATCGTTTTGTACACCCGATAGGCGCCTGGAATATCGGTAGAGTAGTTGTATTACCCAACAATCACGTTGTACACTATTTAAATGGCATTAAAGTGCTTGAATATGACCGGGGCTCAAAGGAGTATAAGGACCTGGTGGCGATCAGTAAATACGTGATCTGGAAGAACTTTGGTGAAGCTAAGGAAGGGCACTTACTCTTGCAGGATCATGGCAACGAGGTGTTTTTTAGAAATATAAAGGTGAAGCGGCTGTAGGGTGGTTGTCTGAATCAGAATTTTCAGAATTAAAGAATTTTCAAGATGCGCGTATAACATTCTGTTAATTCTAAAACCCTGTAAATTCTGATTCAGACATTTAGTAAACGATCTCTTTCTTTTGAAAACTGTAGTACAGGTAAAACAACGACGGCAGGATTAATATACTCCCTATTAAAAGGCCCCAGCCTAATACTTCGATAGTTTTTTGAGGGGCATGATAGGCAAACATGGAAAGGTTTTGTCCTCCTTTTATCATCACTAAATAAGGATAGTGCATATACCCAACGGCCAGCAGGATCATTGTAACCTGGAAACCTGCGCCAATTCTTATTATTTTTCTTTTGCCTTTATTGATCAGCACCCATGATGCGATTAAAGAAATTGACGCGGCAATAACGGCAATGAGACTTACCGGGTTACCAAAAATCCAGTGTGCCAGGCGGATATGTTCTATTTCTGAAGCTATAAAGACCAATCCTCCGAAGACCACCGCTAATATATTCATGGCTTTGGCCTTTATAATAAATCGCCTTGCGTCATGATCATTATCTGCTTCGCCGATAAGATAAATGGCAGCAAGATAGCCGCTCAGCGCTACTGTAAATAGCCCAACTGCAACCGAAAAGTAATTTAGCCAGCTGAATATATAGGCGTCTGTAAATGATGTGGCGCCAGGATCTATCTGCCTTGAAATAGCGCTGCCAGCGATAATTCCTAAAAACAACGGCGTTATAAAGCTTGAATAAACAAATACATTGTTATAAATTCTTTGTGTGTTTTCGCCTTTTATAGCGTCATAATTCCTGAATGCGAATGCGGTACCGCGTGCGGTGATCCCCATTAACATAATTAGCAACGGAATATGGAGGTAGGTACACATAGTACTGTACATAGTTGGGAACGCTACGAACATAATTACCACAGCGATTATCAGCCACATGTGGTTTGCCTCCCAAATGGGACCTATAGCCTGATAGCTTGTTTTGCGGGTACGTGATTTATTTTTTTCAGATGTAAACAGCTCAATTATGCCCGCACCAAAATCGGCGCCACCTAATAGAAAATATAAAACTATGGCTAAAAACAAAAAGGATATAACAATGTACAGCATAAGTTTCAAATTAACGGTCGTACAATTCAGGAACCATTTTTATCTGCCGTTTTAATAAAAATATAACTGCAATACTCAATATAACATAAACGGCAGTGAATAAATAAAATGAGTATTGGATACCTGGCATGGGTGTAATGGCTTCACTAGTGCGCATCACGCCCTGTATTATCCACGGTTGCCGGCCAACCTCGGTTACTGTCCAGCCTGATTCTACTGCGATAAATCCAAATGGCGTAGCTATTATAAAAAGGTATAAGAACCATTTTTTTGAAAGCCAGCTTCTTTTTTTCCAGATTGCCACAAAATATAGGGCACCAATAAGCATCATTGCAGATCCTATTGATATCATTATTTCAAAAGCTATATGGGTTACTGTTATCGGTGGCTGATTTTCAACAGGGATGGTATCCAATGCCTTAACCGGCTGTTTAAAGTTATCGTAAACTAAAAAGCTTAACAGGCCAGGTATTTCAATCCCATAATTAACCTTTTTATTTGCCGTATCCGGAATGCCACCAATGGTGAGCGGCGAATATGGCTGCGTATGAAAATATGCCTCCATTGCAGCTAATTTTGCAGGTTGCTTAACTGAGGCATTTTTCGCAGAAATGTCGCCACTGAAAGGTTGTAAAATCGCGGCTATCGCTCCAAATACTATGGCAATTTTAAATGCTTTGCTATGGAATTGGACGTTTTGTTTTTTGGCGATCATCAATGCATGGATCCCTGCTACAGCAAAACCCGTTGCTGAAAAGGCCGCCAGCGTCATATGCAGGGCTTCGGAAAACCAGGAACCATTGAACATGGCTTTTATGGGGTCGATATTAATATATTGCCCGTTAACAAAATCGAACCCTGCGGGATTATTCATCCAGGAATTTGCCGATACCACCAAAATCCCCGATGCAATACCACTAACTCCGACCATTATTCCAGTGCCCCAGTGAAACCACTTGTTAAGCCTTTTCCATCCATATAGAAAAAAGCCTAAAGCGATAGCCTCAATAAAGAAAGCAACACCCTCTAATGAAAATGGCATCCCGAAAATAGGACCGGCGTGCTCCATGAATTTGGGCCACAACAGACCTAGTTCGAATGAAAGAATAGTACCCGATACTGCACCAGTAGCGAAAAAAATGGCTACGCCCTTGCTCCAGGCTTGTGTGATATTTTTATAAACCGCATCGCCTGTTTTTATCCATTTATAATGCGAAATGGCCATAAAAACAGGCATAACCATGCCGATGCAAGAATATATAATATGAAACCCCAGCGAGATGGCCATTTGCGACCGGGCCGCGATAAAATTATCCATAGCTATTAAATTATATGGTTGACAAATATACCCAATACCTGCCGGGCCGATTGGCCAGCGCAAAAAAGATTGCTAAATAGAATATTTCTAAATATTAAATCGTTATGGAATATTTGAAAAAATATATTGCATTGTAACAAAAAATTTATATATATTTACTACCTAAGAGTAAACCAACTTATATACCTGATTTTTTGAAACGCTTTGCTGCTATAATACTATTGAGTATTCACCTGTTTAATATGGGCGGGTATGCATTGCTGTTTCAATATTACATCCATAAATCGGATGTGCAGATGGTAAATCAGATTTTCGATAATAAAATAGATAACAAGAAATTTGTCGAAATAAAGATTCCTGTTAACATGCCAACTATACAGGACTGGATCGAATATGAAGTTGTGCAAGGTCAAATTAACGTGAAAGGTACATATTATAACTATGTAAAGCTTAAAATGACTCGCGACACTACTTACTTTATTTGTATCGCAAATACTGCAAAAACTCAATTGGTAAATGCAAAGATCTCGACATCGAAAGAGATTAATGACATCCCGCAAAACAAAAAAACACATGATGCTGCCGTGAAGAAGGCAAGTACGCTTAGTGAATATAATTTGCAAGCATTTCAATACCATTATCACGCGTTTGAAACGCAACTTAAACCTAATAACAAGTCAGTAACCGTCAGGTTAAACGATCCGTTTATCGACTCTCCGGGCAAACCGCCTAACGCCATTTCTTAAAGCTGCTGTATAATTCCTTGTATTGCCCCGTGACTATCTATTGGGCTATTGTATCATTTATATTGTGAATTGTGATGCCATATACTTAAATGTATGGTAAACAATGCGGCATTTTCTGGTACCGGGTATCCGGCAGTTTTCCTCATAATCTGGAGTGTTCTTTAGGCGCCCTAATTATCCAACACAGTAACTTTCTTAACCCTTTTAATTTATTTAAACCAATACCATGATTAAATTTTTACACCTGTTTTTTACCAGGTACTGTTTGGCTACATGCTGTTTTTTTGCCTTTTGGCAAACGGCACAGGCCCAAACAGATGCCGACGCATTGATGATCCCTAAAAATTACTTCTGCACCGGGGTAGTATATACCCACAGCGACTGGAAGAATTACTGGGAAGGAACTTTTAAACGTAGTAATGCCAATATAGGCACATTGTCGTCAAACGCTTTTACTGTTGTCGGTAATTATGGCGTAACAAACAAATTGGATTTTTTATTTATGGCGCCTTACATTAAAACCAACGCTTCGCAAGGAACACTTAAAGGCCAAAGCGGTGTACAAGATCTGACAGTAGGTTTAAAATATCTTGCATTTAATACGGAAATAGGCAAGGGCCTTTTCAGCATTCATGCAATTGCCGAGGGATCAATTCCTCTATCTAATTATGAGCCTGACTTTTTACCTGTTTCCATTGGTTTGCACACCAAAAACTTATCTATCCGCGGGTTGGCAAACTACCAGGTAGGCAGGTTCTTTGTTGCTGGTGCCTGTCAGTATGTGTTCAGGAGCAATATTACTATAGACAGAAACTCTTATTATACCGATCAGCTGATTTACAGCAACCAGGTTGACATGCCAAATGTATCCAACGTATTAATTAGTGCAGGTTACCGCAGCCTTAAATTAAATGTTGAAGGCATTGTTTCGCAGACCACTACACAAGGCGGTTTTGATATTCGCAAAAACGATATGCCATTCCCAAGTAACCGAATGAACATGACAACTGTTGGCGGGCTTGCAAAATACAGTTTTGAAGATATTACAGGTGTTGAGGTTACCGTGGGTGGTAACTACGTGGTAAGAGGAAGGAACGTGGGACAGTCCACTAATTTATTTGCATCAGTGTACTACATCCTTGATTTTTCTAAAAAGACCAAATAACCAGATTATGAAAAGACTAATACAAAACATATCACTACTGTTAACAATAACAGCTTTTTTAGCATCATGCCATAAAGCTGTTGTTGATCGTACAACATTATATCCGGCTCTTGCTCCTGCCAATATCGACCTGAATGCGGATAGCTGGAAACCTGTATTAATTAAAGATGCCAGCGTATTTAATGTGCCTGCTCCGGATGCTACTACATCTCCGGCTTATGTGGCAGATCTTAACGAAATTAAGGCATACCAAAGCAAACTCACCAGTGAGCAAAGGGCAACAATAAAATACTGGAGTGCAGGCGCTGTATTAAGGTGGAACGAGATTTTACGCGATTTGGTGGCTAAGCATAATTTGCCTCCATACCAAAATGCAGACGGAACTTATCCTATACCTAGTGCGGCTAATCCGTTTGCTTATCCACTGTTCCCTTTTTCAAATCCGCCATATGCGGCAAGGGCTTATGCTTATGTAAGTGCAGCACAATATGATGCATTAATAGCCGCCTATCACTTCAAAAAACTTTACAACCGGGTTGCACCCTACACTTTTGATGCTAATATCCAGGCATTGGTACCGAAATCAGCACTGCCGTCTTACCCAAGTGAGGATGCAGTGGTATCAGGCGCTACTGTGGAGATCATGAAATTGTTATTCCCCGGTGATATAGACTACATCGAGCAGAAAGAGGCTGAGCAAAAGCAATATAGGATTATGGCCGGCGCTAACGTAAGAGGCGAGCTAAATGCAGGCGAATCCTTAGGTACACAAGTAGCTGATGTTTTTGCCGCACGCGCCCGTACTGACCGTGCAGGTAAGGCTATAGGCACACCAGCTGATTGGGCGGCGCTGCAGACCAAAACAACTGCAAGAGGTGAAACATTTTGGCTGAGCCAGGAGTCGCCGTTAAGGCCGCCGATGTTACCATTATTTGGCAGAGTTTTACCATTCTTGTTCGATACACTTACCGTTGCCGCGTTAAGGCCCGGCCCGCCTAATGCAACAAACTCTGATGCGTTTAAAAAAGAAGTAGCTGAAGTACTTTCCTACAGTGAAAACCCAACCCGTGAACACCAGGCAATTGTAGAGTTTTGGGCTGATGGTGTTGGTACCTACACGCCTCCGGGCCACTGGAATGCTATTGCTGCTGATGAATTTGTAAAACAGAATTACAGTGAGGTACGCTGGGCACGTAATTTTGCCCTTTTAAATATGGCCGAAATGGACGCAGCGATTGTTTGCTGGGATACCAAGTATTTCTATTTTAACCAACGCCCAACGCAGGCTAATCCTAAAATCAAAACCTTAACCGGGATCCCGAATTTTCCGGCTTATACATCAGGCCACTCGAATTTTAGCGCTGCCGCAGCTACCGTATTGAGTTATTTATTACCCGATAGGGGAAGTAAGTTTAACGACATGGCTAACGAAGCCTCGTTATCAAGATTATATGGCGCTATACATTACCGGTCGGATATAGAAACGGGGATGGTTACGGGCGGCAAAGTTGGACAATATGCTGTACAAAGAGGCAAGACAGATGGGGCCGGAAATTAAACCAACAATTATTTATAATAACCAATTAAACCAATACAAATACACAGAACACTAATATATGAAGACTACTTTTAGAATAATTTCAGTAATAGCATTGTTTATATTTTTTACGCAATCTAACACATTTGCACAAGGCTGCGTAGCCATCAGGAGTACTGGCGGCATTTGCACAATGGCAGAACATCCGGATAGCGCAAACGCTAGTGGTTACTGGCTGTTTAACAGCAATAGCCGTTATTATAAATCCTTCAGGCACTTCGTTGGTAAGCAGGAACAGTTTCAACGGATAGCATTGCACAACAACGTAATAAATAAAGTTTATACGCAGGATTTGACCTTAACACGGGTATTGGATCAGAGATGGTCAATTTCCGTGAATTTGCCGATGGCGGATAATAGCCGCTCACAGGTGCAGGGCACCCTTGGCAAGCGGTTTTCCACCCATTCATTTGGCATTGGTGACATCCATGCTGCAGGATATTATTGGCTGTTTAATCCTGCAAAGGCAACAAACGGCAATATCCAGGTTGGACTTGGTCTTAAATTCGCCACCGGCACTTATAATTACCAGGATTATTTTTTAAATGCAACAGGTGGTAAAACGCTCGGTGCGGTTGATCAATCGATTCAATTGGGTGATGGTGGAACCGGAATAACTGCCGAAATAAATGCGTATTACAATCTTTCGCATCGTTTTGGTTTTTACGGAAACTTTTATTACCTGTCCAGCCCTAAAGACGTAAACGGTGTACTTAGGTCAACCAACCCGGCAAGCGCGACAACTATTGCTGTAACCGGCGATGTGCTAAGTGTACCGGATCAAATGCTGATCAGGTTTGGAGCCAGCTTAGCCGTTAACAAATTTGATTTTTCACTAGGCGTACGTGACGATTGTTTGCCATCAAAAGACCTTTTTGGTAACAGCGATGGTTTCAGAAGACCAGGCTACATTATTGGAGCTGAGCCCGGAGTTACTTATAGGATGAAGAAAGTTTCATTGTATGCTTATTGTCCTATCGCTATAATCCGCGATCGAACGCAAAGCGTACCTGATAAAAGAACTACCCAATTAACAGGCGTTTATACGCAAGGCGATGCCGCTTTTGCCGATTACGTGATTAATGTGGGGATAACCTTTAAATTTTAATTTTAGTTGATCGTTTGATTTCTAAAGCCGGGCGTGAGATACCCGGCTTTTTTATTTTATGTTTGTTTCTAAATATTGCATTTACAAATGAACACAGCTGATCAAAATTTTGCCGCACTGGGCCTTAATCTTCCCCCGGCACCAAAACCACTTGGGGTTTATAAACCGTATTTAATTGACGGAAGATACCTGTATGTATCCGGACATGGCACCGTGAAGGATGATGGAACGCTCATTATGGGCCGAATAGGGGAATCTATATCTCCGGAAGAAGGTAAACTGGCTGCAAGACAGGTAGGCCTTGCTATACTATCCACTATAACAGCAAATCTAGGCAGTTTAAATAAAGTTAAACGGGTAATTAAGGTACTCGGAATGGTAAACTGCACACCTGATTTTGAAAAACATCCCTTTATAATAAATGGCTGCTCCGAATTATTCGCCAAAGTTTGGGGCGAGGACAATGGCATTGGTGTTAGAAGCGCTGTCGGCATGGGCTCGTTACCGGACAATATTCCGGTAGAAATAGAAGCTTTGTTTGAGTTATTTTAATGGAGTCCGAAAGTCGGGAAAGACAGTAAAGTCCGAAAGATAAAAGATCTTCCTAATGAAAGAACAGGACTGGTATATTATAAAAGATATTGATCAATTAGACACGCCTGCTTTGGTTGTTTATCCCAACAGGGTAAGGCAAAACATTGCGACGCTTATCGATATGATTGACAATGTTAACAGGTTGCGCCCGCACGTTAAAACACATAAGAGCAAAGATGTAACACGGTTAATGCTTGAGGCTGGTATTACTAAATTCAAGTGTGCCACCATTGCCGAAGCTGAAATACTGGGAATGTGTAATGCTCCGGATGCTTTGTTGGCCTATCAACCAATTGGGCCCAAGTTAAAACGGTTTGTTGATCTGATATTGTCTTATCCAAATACCCGGTTTTCATGCCTCGTTGATAATATTAAGGCAGCTATTAAAATATCCGGGGCGGCGACTCAACATAAAATAAAAATTGCTGTTTATATCGATTTGAACGTAGGTCAAAACAGGACCGGTATCAAACCAGATAATAACACCTTGCAACTATATACGGATACTTCTGCTCTGCCAGGGATCGAACTATTGGGCCTGCATGCTTACGATGGGCATATTCACGAACCAGATCTCCACATTCGGACCGAAGAATGCGACAAAAGTTTTGAGCCTGTAAGTAAGCTTCAGTTAACTCTAAAAGAAAAAGGTTTTGCGGAACCCGTAATTATTGCAGGAGGCTCTCCAACATTTCCAATCCATGCAAAGCGGAAGAAAATTGAATGCAGTCCCGGAACTTTTGTTTATTGGGACAAGGGGTATCAAACATCGTTTAAAGAGCAGGCATTTTTACCTGCAGCGTTGGTTGTGTCAAGGGTTATTTCGCTTCCTGATGAAACAAAGCTATGCTTAGATCTTGGACATAAATCAATCGCTGCTGAAAGAGAATTAAAAACACGCGTTTATTTGATAGACGCACCCGGATTGGAAGCTGTAAGTCAAAGCGAGGAGCACCTGGTTGTAGAAGCTGGCAAAGAGCACGGTTACAAAGTTGGCGATGTAATTTACGGGATGCCTTATCATGTTTGCCCTACAGTAGCGTTGTATGAACGGGCAATTACAATAGAAGACAACCAAATAAGCGGCGAATGGAAAAATATCGCGCGGGACAGGAAGATAACAATATGATTTTTATTATGCAGATACGCAATACTTTGCGTCTCTGAAATACCTTTACACACAAGGAGACACAAAGTATTGTATCTCTACAAATGATTTACACATGTTTACCATCGATGCCCACTTAGACCTTAGTATGAACGCGCTGGAATGGAACCGCGATTTACGAAAACCTGTTGCCGAAATCAACGGGCGTGAAAAAGGGTTGACCGATAAGCCGGATCGTGCAAAGGGCGTAGTTTCGTTGCCGGAATTACGGAAAGGTAATATCGGCCTGGTTGTAGGCACGCAAATAGCACGTTATGTGGCGCCAAGTAATCCATTGCCGGGCTGGCATTCACCAGAACAGGCTTGGGCGCAAACACAGGGCCAGCTTGCCTGGTATAATGCAATGGAAGATGCTGGCGAAATGGTTCAGATAAACAACCTGGATAGCCTTGAAAAACATATTGGCCTTTGGGCTGATGGATCAATTAATGAAACCAAGCCTATCGGTTACATTTTAAGTTTGGAAGGCGCTGATTCAATAGTTACAATTGGACATTTGGAACGCGCTTACAATTACGGGTTAAGGGCTGTGGGACCTGCTCATTACGGTCCCGGACGCTATGCACAAGGGACAGATGCCACCGGATATATGGGACAGGCAGGCCATGAGTTGTTAAAGGAAATGGAACGCCTGAATATTATTTTAGATGCCACTCATTTGTGCGATGACAGCTTTTGGGAAGCGCTTGATCATTTTAACGGGCACGTTTGGGCGAGTCATAACAATTGTCGTGCCCTTGTTAACCATAACAGGCAGTTTAGTGACGAGCAGATTAAGGAGTTAATAAACCGGGGCGCAGTGATAGGCGGGGCATTAGACGCATGGATGATGGTGCCGAACTGGGTAAGAGGAAAATCTGATCCAAAACAAATGAATTGCAATTTGGATGTGATGATAGATCATATCGATCATATTTGCCAGATTGCAGGAAATGCCTTACACGTGGGCATAGGCTCGGACCTGGACGGCGCATTTGGCCGCGAACAATGCCCTTATGATTTGGAAACAATTGCTGATCTACAAAAAATACCTGCCCTGTTCAAAAAACGGGGCTATAGTGATATAGATATAGAAAACCTTATGCAAGGCAACTGGTTAATGTTTTTACGAAATGCCTGGAAATAAATTGATTATGATTTCACCGATTATTAGGAATGATTTCACCGATAGCAAAAAGATTATACAGATTGATTTTTTAAATATTATAATTCTGAATTTTAATATCAGTATCGTGGCCAATTCCAAATTAAATAAATCAGTAAAATCGCATCGGTGTAATCATTAAATAATTGGTGTAATCACCTCTCTAATAATATGAATGCAGAACAAACGAGATTAAAAGATTCAACCTGGAAAAAGTGGGGGCCGTATGTAAGTGACAGGCAATGGGGAACTGTGCGTGAGGATTATAGCGCGAATGGTGACGCCTGGAATTATATCAACCACGATATGGCACGCAGCAAAGCTTACCGTTGGGGCGAGGAGGGTATAGGGGGAATCTGTGATAGCGAACAATTGCTTTGTTTTTCAGTGGCATTCTGGAATAAAAAGGATCCCATAATAAAGGAACGCTATTTCGGATTGAGCAATCCGGAGGGGAACCATGGCGAGGACGTAAAGGAGCTATATTATTACCTTGACAATACACCTACGCATTCATATCAAAAAATGCTTTATAAATATCCCCAGCAGGAATATCCCTATGCCTGGCTGGTGGCCGAAAACAAACGGCGAAGCCGCAACGAACCGGAATTTGAGTTGATAGACACTGGTGTTTTTAACCAGGACGCTTACTTTGATGTATTCATAGAATATGCGAAGAATACACAACACGATCTTTTAATCAAAATAACCGTCAACAACAGGGGCAGCCAGGATGCTGCCTTAAATGTGTTGCCTACTATCTGGTTCCGTAATACCTGGGCCTGGGGATATGATAACTATACACCTGAGCTAACAGCCGACTCGCATGGCGTGATCGAAGTATATCATGAGGCTTTGGGGCAACTGTGGTTAAATGCCGAAGGAGAGCCTGATCTTTTATTTTGTGATAACGAAACCAATACCAAACGTCTTTACAATTCGGACGATGGCAAGCAGTTTTATAAGGATGGCATAAACGATCACCTTATCCACGGCGCTGATACAATCAACCCAAAAAAAACCGGAACAAAAGCTGTTGTAAATTTTGATGTAGATGTACCTGCAAAGCAAAGTGTTACCTTGCGGTTGAGGCTATCGAACAACGCAAGCAATGGTTTTGATGATTTTGATAAATTATTTAATACGAGAAAGCAGGAAGCGGATCAGTTTTACTTAGATTTAAATAAAGGGCTTGATAATACTGATAGAATTTTAATTCAGCGCCAGGCATTATCCGGAATGCTTTGGAACAAGCAGTTTTATTATTACGATATTAATCACTGGCTGCATGGTGATCCGGCAGAGCCAAGACCACCTGCTGCAAGAATAAATGCACGTAACAGCAAGTGGACACATTTTAATACCAAAGATATTATCTCGATGCCAGACAAATGGGAGTATCCATGGTTTGCGGCCTGGGACCTTGCTTTTCATTGTATTCCCTTGGCTAAGGTGGATATGTCATTCGCCAAGCATCAGCTTACTTTGCTCATAAAAGACTGGTATATGCATCCCAATGGCCAGTTACCGGCTTATGAATGGGACTTTAATGACGCCAATCCGCCGGTACACGCAATGGTTACGTGGAAAATTTACCAGCAGGATAAAGCTGCAAGTAACGGGGTGGGAGATACTTATTTTTTAGAACGCATCTTTCACAAATTGATGTTAAACTTTACCTGGTGGGTTAACCGAAAGGATGCATCTGGCAATAATATTTTTGAAGGTGGCTTTCTTGGGCTTGATAATATCGGTGTCTTCGACAGAAATACGCGTCTGCCGATGGGCGAACATTTGGAACAGGCCGATGGTACCAGTTGGATGGCAATATATTCATTAAACCTGCTCCGCATCGCCGCTGAGCTTGCTGAAAGCAATAAAGCTTACAATGATATAGCAAGTAAGTTTTTTGAGCACTTTATTTACATTGCCGGAGCCATATCAAACATCGGGCAAGATAACGAGGGGCTTTGGGACGATGCAGACGGCTTTTTTTATGACCAGATACGTCTCCCGGATAACAGCACGCAAAAAATGAAGGTGCGAAGCATTGTCGGCCTGATTCCGTTAATTGCTGCTGAAGTGCTGGATGAAAACGATATTTTAAATAACCCGATATTCAGTAACCGAATGAAATGGTTCACGGAAAACCGGCCCGACCTTGCATCGCTGGTATCAAGGTGGAATGAAACCAAAACGCCCGGCAAGCATTTGGTAAGCTTGTTGCGTGGCTACCGCATGAAATCGTTACTCAAATATCTGCTTGACGAAAACGAATTTTTAAGTGATTATGGTATCCGTTCAGTTTCAAAATATCACCTGAACAACCCGTATCATGTGGCAATTGATGGAATAGAGTTCAGCATAAAATATACCCCGGCAGAAAGCGACAGCGGCTTATTTGGCGGTAACAGCAATTGGCGTGGCCCAATCTGGATGCCCATGAATTATTTGCTGATAGAGAGCCTGCATAAATTTTTTCAATATTATGGCGACGACTTCAAAATAGAATGTCCTACCAATTCGGGAAATTTCATGAACCTGCAGCAGGTAGCTAATGAATTGTATCGCCGGGTTTCCAATTTATTTTTAAGGAACAAGGATGGTAAAAGAGCAGTTTTTGGTGAGTACGAGAAAATGCAAAATGATCCGGATTTTAACGATCACATCCTTTTTTATGAATATTTTGATGGTGATACAGGACGAGGTCTTGGTGCATCACATCAAACCGGTTGGACAGGGTTAATTGCTACTTGTTTATTTCAATAGGTTAATTCCCGCCAATAAACTTTTTATTTTCTAAAGACTGTTGAACCTGTTGCGGCAACGCTGATAATAAATTATACCCGGTTGCGTCCTCAATGTTTTTTACCGTACAGGTATAATTCATCCAGTTGTTAGAAATGTTGTTGTCGTTGGGGGTGTCTATTGCAACAACCAGCGTATTCTCGTCAATTCGAGCCAGGTCATCATCTCCTTCAGGCAATATAACTGCAACCTTCCAAATATGCGCGGGTACATTTATTCTTCCTTTGTCAATAGCGGTGGCAAACCCATTTCTCCCGGTACCTCCAGCGCCATAAACTCCCATTATTATATAAACTTCATTTCCCTTTTTTACCTTATCGCGACAGTAGCTTTCCAGGTGCTCCCAGGTGTGTTCGTTATTGTTGGGTGCCTGCGGAATAATGTTATCCATTAAAAATGTTGCTGAATTCGCGTCCGTGGTGCTGGTTCTGTCACCGCTTGGGCAGTTATGTCCTTTATCAAATCCCGATCTTCTATAGCTGTTGTTATCTGCTTCGTACCAGCCGTCGGGCAGCGTTTCATCAGGCCGGAAATTATTCAACCTATCTGTAGCGCCCAGGTCATTGATACTTAAATGCCAGCTTACCCAGTTGGGTTCACCTTTATCCCTGTTATAACTCTCCATATAATATTGGTGATCTATTAAATAATTATCGGCATTTAAGAGGCTTTTGCTTGCGTTGCTCGGGTTGCCAAGCGCCATATTGTTGTTGTCGGTTTGCTGTGGTTCGTGGTGCTTACAGCTAATGCCCGTTAATATAAGTAACGACAAAAAGCTTATTACCAGTGGTTTGTTACGCATTTAAATAATTGTGACAGATGTTGTTTTCAGGTTGAAATATATAAAAATTTTGATGATCCGATCGGACAAGCTTAAACTTTAATACCAATTATCATCATCTTCTGGATATCAATCGCGTAGTTTGATAGACAAATCTTTAATTAATGTTTTAAAATGACACAATAATTTTTTATTGCTGTTTCTAACATTTAGATTTACTAAACCAATTACTAAACTAATATTAAAAATGGATTACAACAGGCGTAGATTTCTACAAAGCGCGGGTACATTGCTACTTGGCGGCATGGCTTTACAGGGCAAAGCAGGCTCATTTCTTTCCGGGATGGTTCCGCAGCCTGTAGGGTTGCAATTGTTTACTTTCTTCGGAATAATAGACGATGATGTTAAAGGAACCCTTACCAAGATTGCTGCGATTGGCTACAAAGAAATGGAATCAGCTTTCAGCAAAAATGGCGGCTATTATGGCTTGAAGCCCAAAGAATTTAAAGCAATGGTTAATGATTTGGGGATGAGCTGGAAATCACATCATGTGATAGGGGCTCCTTTTAAAGTACCCAAAGGTTATAAAATGCCTTTAGGTGCCGAAGGGAAGCCGATGGTAATCCCGCCAATGATGAACCTTAGAGATAATATGCAGCAATTGGTTGATGAAGCAGCCGAAGGCGGAGTGAGTTACCTGGTATGTGCTAACGCGCCTACCGGTACGCTCGATGAGATAAAATCTTCTATCGCTATCTTGAATAAAACTGGTGCGGCTGCAAAAAAGGCAGGTATGCAGTTTGTTTATCATAACCACGATATGGAATTTACACCAATTGAGGGAAAAGTGCCCTATCATTTACTGTTAACAGAAACCGATGCCAATAATGTGAAGATGGAGCTTGACCTGGCCTGGGCAATTAAAGGTGGGCAAGATCCGGTTCAGTTATTTAAAGATCACCCGGGCAGGTTCCCGCTGTGGCATGTGAAAGACCTGGATGCATCACATACAAATATCCTGCCGGTAGGCAGCGGCACTATTGATTTTAAAAGAATTTTTGACAATAAAGCTTCGTCAGGAATGGAACACTTTTTTGTTGAACACGATAACCCGAAAGATGCTTTTGCCAGCATAGCCAGCAGTTTCAACTACATTGAAAATACGCTGAAACCGTAACTTGTAAAAAAGCAAAAGCCGCCCAAAGTAATCCAGGGCGGCTTTTGCCGTTATGTTTTTACAACAACCAAATAAGTAAAGTTTTTACGATGCAGGTGTCGGTTTAATTGCTATCCTGATAGTACTAACGCGATTTTTTAACCATTGGTAAATGGTAGAATACTCCAGGTAATTCCTGATGGTATCATCATTACGGATGGTAGTTACTAAATCTCTTAAAATACTTCTTAAGGGAGACGTTTTACTAACGTTTGTAACAATCTCTTCAATCTGGTCTGCATAAACTACTGCCTCATACTCATTGTCGAAAATTAGCTCAGTTTCGCTGTCGCCTTTTTCCTTAATGCCTTTTGATGGAGTTGGCAAATGGTAGTTTTTAAAATCAGCTGTTGTTAGTTTGGTTTGGCCTGTTGGAATGTTGATACGTAACATAAGTTTTATTTTTAGTGCTTAAATTATCCTGTATAACTCTGTACAAATTCGTCATTGCGTATAGCCATAATAACGTCGCTAATAGCAATATATTGGGGCGTCGACTTATCGTCCAGTTCGTCGGCTAAATTTTCTAATTGTGCTGCGTAAATAATGGCCTCCTCCTCATTCTCAAATTTCAATATCAAATCGTTATTAATTTCCGCGTCAACTCCGCTTGGCGGTGCCGGTAGCTGATATTCCTCAAAGGCTGAGAAGTTAAGATTCGAATTAGCAGAAGAAACAGTTATATGAAGCATAATTTTATTGTCAAATTACGGTGTGTCCGGTAATTGTTCAACACGGTAAAGTTAAAGGTGTTTTAACAATTTTACATTTAATTATTGTTAAGTTTTACATAGTTTTCAACACCACCTCCTAACAATTACATAATACGTGCCATTTTGAAATAACGTTGTCTTTAAGTATTTTAAAGCGGTAATTAAATTAATCCCTGCATCAACTATGACGGCTACAAAATCGGAACAATTAAAACGCGTTTTAAAACCTATTCACCTCTGGGCCATAGCCGTAAGCCTGGTTATATCCGGCGAATATTTTGGCTGGAACTTCGGCTGGAAATCTGCCGGAACTATCGGCTTCTTGATAGCAACGGTGGTTATTACTATCATGTATATAACTTTTATCTTCAGTTATACCGAGTTGACAACCTCAATTCCGCATGCAGGTGGTGCATTTGCCTATGCTTACCGCGCGCTGGGACCCATTGGGGGATTGGTCGCCGGCTACGCAACGCTTATTGATTTTCTGTTTGCCACCCCCGCAATAGCCTTTGGATTGGGGGCGTATCTTCATTTTTTGGATCCTGACATACCTGTTTTATATTCTGCGTTATTTTTCAATGTTGTTTTTATCATCATAAATATTTTAGGAGTAAAGGAGTCCGCAAGATTTTCCTTAGTAATTACACTGCTTGCTGTTGCTGAATTATTGCTCTATCTGGGAATAGTTTCCCCACATTTTAAGGCTGACAACTTTTTGAGTCACCCCATGCCATTCGGATTATCGGGTATTTTTGCTTCGTTGCCTTATGCCGTATGGTTTTACCTGGCCATAGAAGGCGTTGCAATGGTTGCTGAAGAGGTTAAAGACCCTAAGAGGAATATACCAAAGGGGTATATTTCTGGCTTGGCTACACTGATATTTTTGGCCTTTGGCGTTATGGTATTTACCGGCGGTATTACCGACTGGCGAAAATTGAGCAGCCTAGATTATCCCTTACCTGAAGCAATCAGTATTGTGCTAGGCAAAGCCAGCAGTTTAACAAGTATCTTTGCCAGTATCGGACTCTTCGGGCTTATTGCTTCCTTTCATGGTACCATATTGGCTTCATCCCGGCAGGTATTTGCTATGGCGCGCAGCGGATATTTGCCAAGATTTTTGTCGACAGTTAATCATCGATTTCAAACACCGCACTGGGCAATTATAGCCGGTGGGGTTATCAGTTTTATCGCGCTTTATACCGGAACTACTGATAAGGTTGTTATTATATCGGTGATAGGGGCTATATTGATGTATATGATGAGTATGATCAGCCTTTTCATCCTCCGTAAAAAGGAGCCGGCGTTAGAGCGACCATTTGCAGCTCCTCTTTATCCATTATTCCCGGCAATAGCGCTGATAATATCTGCTGTTACGCTGATAACCATTATTTATTTCTATTTCAGCCTTAGTCTTTTGTTTTTTGCTGGTTTGGTTATCATATCGGTTATTTTTATGTTGATGGGAAAACACAAAGTTAAATTGGTTGAAGATTTAATGATTGCGCCGATTAGTTAGAAATGATTTCACTGATTTTGTAAAAGTTATCAATAAGCAAAAAACGAACCCATCTTGAAAATCAATCAAATCCTTAAATCGTGTTAAATGTCATACCACTTCACCATACGCAATAAAGTTTACAGGTTTAAAGATCTAAAAACATTACTCGCAAAAGCGTCCCCGTATCGTACTGGTGATGTGCTTGCCGGAGTTTGCGCCGAAAGTTATGAGGAGCGGGTAGCAGCGCAGATAGCTTTGGCCGATGTTCCATTAAAAACATTTCTGAACGAAGCTATTATTCCTTATGAACAGGATGAAATAACCAGGTTAATAATTGATAGCCATGATGTTGGATCTTTTAGTTTGATCAGCCATTTAACGGTAGGCGAATTCAGGGACTGGCTGTTAAGCAATGAAACGGATACCGATGTATTGCGATCAGTTGAAAACGCGATAACGCCCGAAATGGCGGCAGCCGTTTCAAAGCTCATGCGTAACCAGGATTTGATCGCGGTAGCAAGAAAATGTGAAGTTGTCACCAAATTCCGAGACACTATTGGTTTAAAGGGACATTTTTCAACCCGCCTGCAGCCAAATCATCCTACAGACGATCCAAGGTGCGTAGCTGCAAGTATTATTGACGGGCTGTTATACGGCAGTGGTGATGCCTGTATTGGCATTAACCCCGCGACAGATAGCCCGGCAGTAGTTTTAAATTTGCTTAACCTGATTGATAACTTACGTCAGCAGTTTGAAATTCCAACGCAGTCATGTGTATTGAGCCATATTACTACAACAATAGAGTTGATTAACAGGGGAGCACCCGTCGATCTTTGTTTTCAGTCGATCGGCGGAACTGAAAAGACCAACAGCAGCTTTGGCATCAACCTGGCCTTAATTGAGGAAGCTTACCAGGCTACCTTGTCGCTTAACCGCGGAACGGTAGGGCAAAATGTGATGTACTTTGAAACAGGACAGGGGAGTGAACTTTCTGCAAATGCACATCACGGAGTTGACCAGCAAACCTGCGAGGCGCGGGCATATGCAATTGCCAGGAAATATAAACCATTGTTGGTCAATACAGTTGTGGGCTTTATTGGCCCGGAATATTTATACGATGGCAAGCAGATTATTCGTGCCGCGCTTGAGGATCACTTCTGTGGTAAGTTGCTGGGCTTGCCTATGGGTGTGGATGTTTGCTATACCAATCATGCCGAGGCCGATCAGGACGATATGGATAACCTGCTCACTTTGTTAGGTGTAGCCGGCTGTAATTTCATAATGGGAATCCCCGGATCGGACGATATTATGCTCAACTACCAGTCAACGTCATTTCATGATGCATTGTACCTGAGGAAAAGTTTAGGTTTGAAGCATGCCCCCGAATTTGAACAATGGCTGATAAAACAAGGATTTACCGACGATTCAGGCGACTTGCTGCCTGTTAACCCATCACATAAAATGCTATCCGGAATTATATGAGTGATGACTTATCAAAAAATGATCCTTTAGCTCCCTTGCGGGAGTTTACCGCCGCCCGGATAGCAATCGGCAGGACAGGGAATAGCATTCCCCTCAAGCAATCGATGGAATTTAACCTGGCACATGCACATGCCAGGGATGCGGTATATTCGACATTGGATCTCGACGGACTGACAGAAAAAGTTAAAATTTTTGATTTGCCCGTTTTGCACCTGCATAGCCAGGCAAGCACGCGCCATAAATACCTTAAACGGCCCGATCTTGGCCGCCTGTTAAGCGAAGATTCACATAGCCAGTTACATGATTCTATAGTTAGCCCTGATATATGTATAATTATAGCCGACGGTCTTTCAGCTGCTGCCGTTAACGAAAATACCTTTGGATTGCTGAAAATATTAATTCCAATGTTAAGTGCTGCTAAATTAACCATTGCGCCACTTTGCCTTGTTGAACAGGGCAGGGTTGCCATAGGCGACGATATTGCCGGTGGTTTAAAAGCCAAGCTCTCAATCATATTGATCGGTGAGAGGCCCGGATTAAGTTCAGCCGACAGCATGGGTGCTTATCTTACTTTTAATCCCAGCCTTGGCTTAACCGACGAATCGCGCAATTGTATTTCAAATATCCGTAAGGGTGGATTGAGCTATAAGCATGCAGCGAATAAAATATTCTATCTTGTTAATGAAGCTATAAAACGAAAATTGTCAGGTGTTGCCCTCAAGGATAATGCAGGTTTGCTAACATAATTAACCTGCATAGTTTTTGGAAACAACAAAGCCGCTCATTAAGCGGCTTTGTTGTAATAATTCGAGCTGATTAATACTCAACTTCAAAAAATTCTGCCAGCGAACCAAAATAGCTATTATCCCATCCTTCAATAATATCCTGGTAATCAGCATCAGGAATATTGGTGTGTTTTAATTCCACTGATGTCGCGGTTTTATCGGGATGCATTTTAATAGTTACTATCGATGCTTCCGGCTGCCCGTCAAAATACCATTGCTGAACTATCTTTTTGTCTTCTTCAAATTCAATATTCTTACCCACAATACTTCCTTCCCACAAGGAAAATTCAGATCCCGGCTCTGTCGACATTTCAGCACTTTCACCTGTCCACAACTCAATGGTAAGCGGATTGGTTAATGCCGTATAGATTTCTTCGGGGGTTGCGGGTAAGCGATAATATTTTTTAAAGTCTTTCATGTTTTTTATCTGAATCAGAATTTTCAGAATTTGTAAATTTACAGAATCTAAGCGTACGATAAAGGATTCTGAAAATTCTTTAATCCTGAAAATTCTGATTCAGACAGTATTATCCGAGCGGCCATACAGTTTTCCCGTAAACCTCATTCAATACATTGGCAATTCCCGCATAAATGGCTGACGCCCCGCAGAATATACCTTCATACCCAGCTAATTTACCTATAGCTTCACTACCGGTACCATGCTCAGCAGCCAACAAAAAGAATAATATTACTAAAGTTCCAAAAACAACCTGTAAAGCACGGTTCAATTTAAGCGTACCGAAAAATAGGAAGAGTGTAAACAGTCCCCACATAATTAAATAGGCGCACATGGCGCTTTCTGATGGTTTTGCTGCCCAACCAAATTTGGGAATAACAATCAGGCCCACCAGCGAGAGCCAGAAAAAACCATACGATGTAAATGCCGTTAAGCCAAAAGTATTATTCTTTTTGGCTTCAATTATACCAGCAATTACCTGCGCCAGGCCACCGTAAAAGATTCCCATGGCAAGTATCATTGAATTCATTTCAAAGAAACCAGCATTATGCAAATTTAGTAATACTGTGGTCATGCCAAAGGCGCACAGACCAAGCGGAGCAGGATTGGCAATGCCATCCTTAATCGCAACCGGAGTTGTTGGAATCATAGTTTAAAGGTTTTTATAATTGGTTTATAATGCAATTTAACTGTTCCTTTCACATTTCCCAATTTTTTCTGCAAACTGATCTGTAACTTTATGGTTAACAATCTAACTATGCAAAAATTAGTGCTGCTGCGCCACGGCGAAAGCGTTTGGAATAAGGAAAATCGTTTTACCGGGTGGACCGACGTTGATTTGTCTGAAGAGGGCGTTAATCAAGCCAAAAGGGCGGGAGAGCTTTTAAAAGCGGCGGGGTACAACTTTGATGTTGGTTTTACTTCGTTATTGAAAAGATCGATAAAAACATTGCATATCGTGCTGGAAGAGTTGGATCATCTCTGGATCCCTGTTCAAAAATCATGGCGCTTAAACGAACGCTTTTACGGAGCGCTGCAGGGGCTGAACAAGGACGAAACCATAGCTAAGTACGGACCTGAACTTGTACAAAAATGGCGGCGCGACCCGCACGAACTGCCACCTGCCATAACAAAGGATGATGATCGTTACCCAGGAAAGGATCTTCGTTATAAAGACCTTACAGAGCGCGAATTACCTTTAACCGAGAACCTGAGTGAAACTATGGACAGGGTATTACCCTTTTGGAACGAGTTTATTGTACCCGCCATGCGTCGCGATCAAAAGGTTGTCGTATGCGCTCATGGCAATAGTTTAAGAGCGTTGATACAGTATATTGATCATCTTACTGACGAAGAAGTTACACAATTGGATCTGCCAACAGGTGTGCCTTTAGTTTATGAGCTGGATGAGGGTTTGAACAGGATAAGACATTATTATTTACAGGGCTAAAAATTGAAATTAATCGTTTATATTAGGTTTTGAAAGTAGGTATGAATCAATTATTATAAAATACCGCTCATATGACTTACTATACGAAACTTACGCAATGGTTTTATAGCGAAATTCTATTTCTTGCATTTCCGATATTGTATGAGGTTAAAAGCTATCATCAAACAGGAAAATTTGATTTTTATGGGTTTTTAGTGACGCTTTTAATCTGGTGCGTTTTTTTGAGACCTGTTTTGACAATTTTTTTTCTGAAAGTTTTAAAACGGCCAATTCTTACTGCAAATGACACTTTTATTTTTGACCATTATGAAGGATTTAAATATTATTGGAAAGATATTGAAGAAATAGTCGAAGAAGATGGCAAAATACTTTATGTGCATTTATACGAACCGCGAAAATATGTCAATCAAATTCCTTTCTACAGACTACGCGAGTTTGTGAAATATAAAGTGTTCAAGATCAAACCGAACTTTTCGATTGATATGACCTTGATAAAGATCAAAAAAGGTGAGCATAAATTGTTCCTTGAAAAACTTGATGACTGCAGTTTAGCTTCAACGATCTCTTAACCCATCGCCTTATTCAAGGCAATTATTGCGGTATCAAAATCCTCTCTTGCTATCAAAAATTGAATATTTACCTTACGCAGGGCAAAACCGGCGCTTTTAATGTTAATATCATTCTCGGCTAACGCATTTGCTGATTTGGCTAATAAGCCCGGTCTGTCCATGTTGGAGCCGATCAAACATACCATCGCTGCCTTTTCAACGGTTACCTTCTCAAAACTATCTTCCAGCTCATGGATCAGCTTCTTGTTAAAATCCTTTTCCCAGATCACTATCGAGATACTGTTGGCATTGGTTGCCTTAAAGTTATAGCTGATGCCGTGATCGTAAAAAGTTTGCATGATGCTCAAGTCACTGCCGGGCGTGCCTACCATTGACGGATCATAAATATCAATAATCATTACCTTTTCGGTGCCGGTAATTACTTCAACGCGTTTATGTTCACAGATATAGTCCTTAGTGATCAGGGTCCCTGGATGTTCCGGATCAAAAGTATTTTTTATCCGCAGGTTTATGTTGTTGATTTCCAATGGTTTTGATGCCTTTGGGTGAATTGCCTCCATACCAACATCTGCAAGCTGATCGGCCACGTCATAATTGGTATTACCAACCGGGTAACAGTTATCTACGCCTACCAAAACAGGATCAGCTGTACATAAGTGATATTCCTTATGGATGATAGCCTCTTGTGGTTTAACGGCAACTGCTATCTTGCTGAATGTTACTTCGGAGTATCCACGGTCAAATTCACGCATGATCCCTTCAGTACCTTTTGCGTAGCCGGTAACAATGCATATAGTATTCTCAAAGTCAATATGTTGCAACTCGCGTTTAATGCGCTGATCGATGGTGTAGGAGTGGTGGTCATGAAAACCGCTCAAATCAACCAGGGTAGCGTTAATACCCATGTTTTGTAAAATATTGGCAAAGTTAAATGCGGAATGACTTTCGCCTATAGATGCCAGGATCTCCCGTGCAGCCTGCAGAATTCCCTCATTACTTACATAGCCTGATGTAAGAATGTTTGCAAGGTTTTCAAGGTAGGTTTGCGCTTCCTTTACACGTTTTTCAATAAACTGGTCTGCATCATCGATGTTCAAACTTAAACTCTCATAACTCTTGTTGATCTGTTTAAGTTTTACGATAAGCTCGCTTAGCGGCTTGTGAAAATCTCTGAAATTTGCCAGGTTATGATAAACGCCCGGCTCACCTGTCTTCTTATTTTCAAGCAGCAGGTTAGTTACTCCTGAAAATGCCGATACCACAAAAATGCGGTTGTATAATTCCTGGCCGCTGCGGTTAAAAAGAATGATGTTATTGATAACATCGCTAAGTGCGGTCATGGAAGTACCGCCAATTTTTTCTACTGTTAACATTATAAAAGATATACGCTATAAGCGCAGGTATTAAAAACTATGCCTGATATAGATGGATTTTGTTAAAAATTGATATACAGGCTATTATGGTTTATATTGATTTTTTGAGTTAGATATTTTGCTACTGATTTGATAAGCCTTTTATCGAAATGACACGTTTATTCAGGCTTATGGTAGAGGTCGCCTGCCTTTGCCGCTGAGAGTTTTATACCCTTGATCATGGCCGAACTGAAGCCATTGTGCTCCATCTCATTTAAGCCGGCAATTGTACAACCACTTGGTGACGTTACCTTATCTATTTCCTGTTCCGGATGCGATGCCAGTTGTAATAACAAATCGGCAGCTCCCTTTGCTGTTTGCGCCGCCATTTTCAAAGCATCATGTGCATGGAAGCCTATTTCCGTCCCACCTTGTGATGCTGCGCGGATAGATCTTAAAAAGAAGGCAATTCCGCAGGCGCATAAAGCAGTTGCCGAAGTCATCAGCTCCTCATTTATCTGGATAGTAACCCCAACAGTATCAAACAGGGAGCGTACAAAGTTAATATTCTTTGGCGTGCCGTTATCTGTGGCAATACAGGTCATGGAATGCCCGATGGCTATAGCAGTGTTTGGCATTGCACGTACAACCTGTACATTTAAATCAAGCTGCGTACGGATATCACCACAACTAACACCTGAAACCACTGATATAAGTAGTTGTTTTTCAGGCTTCATTGATGGCTTTATTTCATCTAAAAGTTTATTTAGCTGATGAGGTAAAACCGCTAACACCACAAAGTCGGCCTTTCTTACTGCCTTTAGGTTATTATCGGTTACATGGTATCCCAGCTCTGCGAACGGAGCAAGTGCCCCCACATTTCTGCGCGTTAGCGAAATTTGTTGCGGCTTACAGATCCCCGCCTTTACAAGCCCTTTTGCTAATGAAAGGCCGATGTTGCCGCTGCCCAAAATGGCAATATGCTGTTGTGAATTCATTTGCTTTTGCTTAAAAGTGTTCCAAATGGTTTATCGTCCTTCAATTTACCAAGGTCATCGGAATGACCTATTATTACGCCTTTTACCCCGCATGATATGGCGGCAAAGGCATTATCCAGCTTGGGTAACATCCCGCTGTGTATTATTTGCTGTAATTTTAACTCTTCATAGCGTTGCGGATCAAGATCCTGGATCAGCGAATCCTCGTCATTAACGTCCTTCAAAACCCCCTTCTTTTCAAAACAGTAAATAAGGGTGGTATCGTACAACTCAGACAGCGTAACAGCTAATGCCGATGCAATGGTATCTGCATTTGTGTTTAACAACTGGCCCTCGCCATCGTGCGTTAAAGCGCAAAAAACAGGGGTAAAGCCAGCATCCATTAAGCTTTTTAAATTTTGCGGCTTAATAGAGTTGTCATCAATATCGCCCACAAAACCATAGTCAATAGTTTTTACCGGACGTTTTTTCGCGCGGATAAAATCACCGTCGGCCCCGGTTAACCCTATGGCATTGGTGCCAAACCTTTGCAGTTGAGCCACAATGTTCTTATTGATAAGGCCGCCGTACACCATAGTAACCACACGCAGCGTTTCAATATCTGTTATGCGCCTGCCGTCAACCAGCTTAGGTTCAATACCTAACGTTTCAGAAAGTTGGGTTGCTACCTTACCGCCTCCGTGCACCAAAATTTTATAGCCGTTAAGAGCAGTAAAATCTTTTAAAAATTTATGCAGGTTTTCGGAATTATCAATAACATTTCCACCAATTTTTATAACGTACAGGTTGTTATTCGCCTTGTTATTGGTTGAAACCGTATTGATTTTGCTCATATTGTACCGGTTGTTAACAAATAAAAGTTAAAAAACTTCAATTAATCACTTATATGGGATAAAATTACTAAAAAATCGCCTATTAAGTTAAATAAATGAAGATAAAATGAACATTTCAATGTCAAACGTGAAGAATTGTCAAGGTTTAAGGATGGACTTTTTTAAATGGTTTTGCAAATTTAATAAAATCACACCAGATATTTTTATAAAACTGAAGCGTCAATCAATTGTATTTAAATTGCCGCAGTCAATAAGTTTACAATACATTAATTAAAGATTGTGTATATTGAAATTTACAAACAAATATGTTTACTGTTACATCTGAAGATAAAACTAATAGTTCGAGGCCCAGGGTAGTTATTGTTGGTGGTGGATTTGGCGGCCTTGCCTTAGCTCAAAAATTAAAAAATGCACCAGTTGATATCCTGTTGCTCGACAAACACAATTATCATACATTTCAGCCCTTACTATACCAGGTCGCTATAGGGTCAATTGAGGCGGATTCGATAGGTTTCCCCATCCGCAGGATCTTTACAAAGCAAAATAATTTCAGTTTCAACCTCGCCGAGGTTCAAAAGGTAAATCCTGAAAGTAATACCATCTCAACGGATGTGGGAACCATTCATTATGATTACCTGGTTATAGCAACCGGTTCTAACACTAATTTTTTCGGAAATGAGCAAATTGAGCATTTTGCTATGCCAATGAAAAATATTCCCGAAGCGCTGAATTTGCGCAGCCTGATTCTCCAAAACCTGGAAACAGCCCTGGTTACTACGGACATGCGTGAGAAATTTGCACTCATGACCTTTGTGGTTGTTGGTGGCGGCCCAACTGGCGTTGAACTTTCCGGTGCCTTAGCCGAGATGCGGCATCTGATCCTGGGAAAGGATTATCATGGATTGAGCAAATACGATATGCGGGTTTATTTGGTTGAGGGTAAGGACAGACTGCTTGCCGCTATGTCGCCACAAGCATCTGAAAAAGCCAAAAAGTTTTTGACAGATGCTGATGTAACCATATTCAATAGTGCACACGTGCAAAGTTATGATGGTTTTTACTTAACGATTGATAACGGCAAGACTATAAAAAGCCGCAACGTTTTATGGGCGGCAGGGGTAAAGGGTGAGGTTCCTGATGGGATCCCGGCTGAAACTATTACCCGCGGAAACCGCATTCAAACCGATGAAATCAATAGGGTAAAGGGTTACCAGAATATATTTGCAATCGGCGACGTATCTGCAATTATAACCCCCGAAACACCAAACGGGCACCCGGGAGTGGCGCCAACGGCGATCCAGCAAGGTCAGTGGCTGGCTAAAAATTTGGTTCATTTAATTAAGAATGAGCCGACGAAACCATTTGTCTATAAGGATAAGGGATCATTGGCTACTATAGGACGAAACCAGGCGGTTGCCGATTTGGGTAAACTACGCTTCCAAGGCTTTTTTGCATGGTTGCTTTGGGGTGTCGTACACTTAATGTCTCTTGCTGGATTTGCGAACAAGGGCATCATATTCTTTAGCTGGTTTTTAAACTATTTTACAAAAAATAGCGATAACAGACTGATCGTAAGAAGCTTTAATACCGAGACCCGGAGAACAAACGAAGCGTCAAAATAGAAAACATTCTGTTTTAAAACATTGTTGGGCATTTTACATTACTAAGTAAATATATTCAACAATGGGCTTGTTCCTCATCATAACGCTGTTGATTGTAGTCAGCGCCTTTTATTCATATGTGAATGCCCGCTTTTTTAAACTGCCGGGTACCATCGGCATTATTACCATTGCTATAATAGTTTCGGTAGTCACCATCGCTATCGATAAGCTTGATCCGGCTATCGCGAGTTACCTTACTGTTTTGGCAAAGAACATCAATTTTTCAGGCGCGGTATTAAATATAATGCTGGGCTTTTTGCTTTTTGCAGGCTCATTCAATTCAAACACAAAGCGCTTAAAAAGAGAATTGCGCCCGGTTTTTGTTTTGAGTACACTGAGTGTTATACTCTCTACGGCTATTTTTGGCGTTCTTTTTTACTATGGAACGATGTTGTTTAATATCCACATGTCGTTTGTTTATTGCCTTTTATTTGGGGCCTTGATCTCACCCACAGATCCTGTAGCGGTCGGGGCCATCATCAAAACTTCAAAACTTCCCGCAAACCTGGCTACTATTATTTCCGGGGAGTCGCTGTTTAACGATGGTGTGGGGCTTGTACTTTTTATAACCATCCTGGAAGCTATAAATTCAGGTGTTTCTAATGTGACCTTTGCTCAAACTGCTTTGTTATTTACCAGGGAGGTTTTTGGAGGTATTGTATTAGGAATAATTTTAGGTTTTGTCGGATTCCGGCTGATGAAATCAATTACCGACTTTCAAACCATTGTGCTGGTTTCATTATCAGTGGTGATGAGCGTTTCAGTGATTGCAACCTATCTCCATCTATCTATCCCATTAGCCGTGGTATCAGCCGGCTTATTTATGGGGAACCGAACGATCAATATCGACGAAAAAGAACGTTCACACGAAGCGTTGGAGAAGTTCTGGCAGCTGATAGATGAGATGTTGAATACCATTCTATTTGTAATGATCGGTTTGCAAATGGTTAACCTTCCTTACATAACTAACTACTGGTTAACTGGCGGAATTGCTATTCTGCTTATTTTAATTGCCCGCTGGCTGAGTATTTTATTGCCACTAACCTTCCTGCGGCGTTCGCTAAATGTGAACTATAAAAACATCAATATTTTAACCTGGGCAGGGGTGAGGGGCGGTATTTCCATCGCGCTGGCTTTGTCATTACCAACTAGCCCTTACCGGCACATCATATTGTGTGGGAGTTATTTTATTGTGATATTTTCGATTGTTGTGCAGGGACTGACTTTGAATAAATTGATAAATTCTTCATTGAAGGAAAAAGCCGCAAATTAACCATCGGTTGCCTCTGTAACTCGCTCCATCGGAGCGTTATATTGGTAGAAAAACATAAATAAAGAATTTTCGCTCCGTAGGTGCGTAACAAAACGCTGGGTTGCGCACCTACGGAGCCAACTGCTAATTTGTTATTTTTCTGCCAATATTTGACCCCGATGGGGTCAGGAGTACGAAAGTGAAAGTTATTTTGTCAATGATTTCATATAATCAGCAATCTCTTTTTCAGTTGTATTGCCTGATGTACTTAAATCCTGAATGATATTCTCCCGTTCTTTTTCAGACCGGTTTTGGCTGAGTTTCTTTTTGGCCTGCAGGTCATCAACAATTATTTGAAAGGCAACAATGCCCTTCATCATTTTTTGTTTGTAATCGTCGGTTAAACCCTCGTATTGCTTTAGATAGTCAGCCTCATAATATTGAATGGTTTCCTTTAATAACGCCGCCTTGTTTTCTTCGCCGTCTAACAAAAAGCAATCACCATAAGCATGCACAGCTAGATAATTCCAGGTTGGTACATTTTGCTCTTTCTCGTAGTTTTTGGGGGAGATATAGGCATGAGGCTCGGTAAATATCACTAAGGCGCGGTTACTTACAATATCGTTTGCTTGCGGGTTCGCCATTGCAAAATGAGATAATAAAAGTAACTGGCCGTCGATTTCCTTAATGATGAAAGGTAAATGTGTTGCAGTGGGGATGTTATCCTTAACCGTTACTATCGTCGCAAAGCTGTACCGCTTAATAAAGTCGATGACTTCCTTATGATTTGGGAATTGGTTAAAGGATGGGATGTACATTTATAGAGTTGGCTAATTAAGTTAGTGGTTGGCTTCCAGCATCCTTTTTAATACCGCTTGAGCGGCCCAAACCCGGTTAGCCGCTTCATGAACTACAATTGAGTGTTTGCCATCCAATATTTCTGATGAGAGCTCAAGATCACGCCTCACCGGCAGGCAATGCATTACTTTTGCATTGTTGGTGATCTTTAATCTTTCGTTGGTAAGCATCCAGTCCTCGTTGCCGGGGAGGATCTGCCCGTAGGGCTCGTAAGCCGACCAGTTTTTCACATATATAAAATCCGCGTCAGCTAAAGCTTCATCCTGGTTGTTGGTAATTTTCGCGCCGTTGGTAAAATCGGTACAAAGTTCATAACCTTTTGGATGGGTTATGGTAAAATCAACATCAGCCTTACACATCCATTCGGCAAATGAATTGGGTACTGCTTGCGGCAATGGTTTTATGTGTGGCGCCCATGTCAAAACAACCTTGGGCTTGCTGCGGGTTTTTAATTCTTCAATGGTTATCAAATCTGCCAGGCTTTGCAGCGGGTGACGGGTTGCCGATTCCAAACTCACCACAGGCACACCGCAAAATTCCACAAACTTGTTAAAGATCATCTCGCTGTAGTCCTCGTCGCGATCCTTCAATCCGGGGAAGGAACGTACTCCGATAATATCCGCGTATTGCCCCATAACAGCGGCTGCTTCGCGGATATGTTCAACGGTTGTGCCGTTCATTATTACGTTATCGCGCAATTCCAATGCCCAGCCTTCTTTGTCCATGTTCAACACCATTACATTCATGCCAAGGTTTAGAGCAGCCTTTTGGGTGCTCATGCGGGTACGGAGGCTCGGGTTCAAAAATACCAATGCCATGGTTTTATTTTCTCCCAGATCCTTATAAGCGTAAGGGTTTTGTTTAAGATGCAGGGCCTCCTTAACAAGGGCGTTTACATCAGGAACATCATTTACAGAAGAAAATAGTTTCATGGTAGGGTATAAATTGTTTTATTGATTCAAAATAGTTGCAAAAGCTTCTAAAAATCTGTCGGCATGTGCTTTGGTCAGGTTGAGCGCAGGTAAAAGTCTCACTACGTTTGGTTTAGCCTCACCGGTAAATATATGATGCTTGAACAAAAGTTCCTTCCGTACATGCGCCAACTCGGCAGGTAACTCGATCCCAATCATTAACCCGCGACCACGAACCTCAGTTACCTGTTTAAACTTTCTAATTTCATCAGCAAGGTAGCTGCCAACTTCAGCAGCGTTTTGCATCAGATTGTCCTGCTCCATCACTTCAAGTACAGCTAAACCTGCCGCACAAGCCAAATGATTACCACCGAAAGTAGTGCCCAGCATACCGTAGGCAGGCTGAATTTCAGGCGAGATGATAATGCCGCCGATAGGAAAGCCATTACCCATCCCCTTGGCCATGGTATAAATATCGGCATTGACACTGGCAAAATCATGCGAGAAGAATTTACCGGTACGCCCGTAACCGCATTGTACAGAATCTGCAATAAATACAGCGTTATTTGAATCGCAAAGCGACCGGATCTTTTGTAAGAAACCTTCCGGAGCCACCTGGATGCCGCCTACGCCCTGAATCCCCTCGATAATTACAGATGAAATTTCATTTTCAGCAAACGCCTCTTCCAGCGCCGCTTCATCCTTCCATGGTAAAAATATTACGTTCTCGGTTTCGTTAACCGGGGCAATAATCTTCGGGTTGTCTGTAGCAGCAACGGCCAGTGAAGTACGTCCGTGAAAGGCACCCTTAAAAGTAATTATTTTCTTTTTGCCGTTGTAAAACGATGCCAATTTTAGCGCATTCTCATTTGCTTCGGCACCAGAGTTGCATAAAAACAATTGGTAATCCTCTTTACCTGAAACATGTCCCAGCTTTTCAGCAAGTTGTTTTTGTAAGGGGATATCTATTGAATTTGAATAAAAACCTATTTGGTGAAGTTGATCTTCCAGTCGTTTAACATAATGACGATTAGTGTGCCCGATAGATATCACAGCGTGACCGCCGTAAAGATCTAAATACTCAGTTCCCTTATCGTCAAAAACAAGACTACCAACACCTTTAACTATGTTAATTGGATTGATAGGATAAACGTCAAATAGTTTCATATGCCCCAAACCCCTAAAGGGGCTTTAAAAAGTTAAACAATAATTTCTTCTAAAAGCCGGTGGCTTTTAGTTTTAAACCCGCTTTCTCATCAAGTCCGAACATCAGGTTCATATTCTGTACGGCCTGACCAGATGCGCCTTTAAGCAAGTTGTCTAAAATACTAATGATCAGAAGCTTGTTGCCGTGCTTTTTTACCTGGATAAAGCATTTATTGGTATTCACAATTTGTTTCAGGTCGATGTCGCGACTGGTTACATGTGTGAATGGGTGCGCGTCGTAATATTGATGGTAAAGCTTTAATGCATCGGCTTCTGTTAGATCGGTATCGATATACATAGATGCAATTATGCCTCTTGTAAAATCACCCCGGTAAGGAATAAAGTTTATCGGCTGATCAAAGCCTGCCTGCAGTTGTTTTAACGACTGGCCTATCTCGCTTAAATGCTGGTGCTCAAACGCCTTGTAAACCGACAGGTTATCATTTCGCCAGGTAAAGTGGGTTGTTGCTGATGGACTTTGTCCCGCACCTGTTGATCCAGTAGTGGCGGTAACGTGCACTTCGCTATTCAGCAAGCCCTTTGACGCAAGCGGGAGCAAACCCAATTGCAAGCAGGTAGCAAAGCAACCCGGATTAGCAATATTTTTGGCTTCTTTTATAGCTTCCCTGTTTAACTCGGGCAAGCCATAGATAAACTCCTTGGTTCTTGTTTTATGGCTCGATACATCGTTCTTTAACCTGAAATCCTGGCTCAGATCGATGATCTTAATATTTTCAGGAATTGGATTAGCTTCTAAAAACTTCTTCGCATCACCGTGACCAACACAAAGGAAAAGCACGTCGATATTATAAGCCAACTCCGCTGCAAACTTAAGATCAGTATCTCCAAATAAATCTGTATGCACGTCATAAACATGATTGCCCGCATTGCTACTGCTGTGTACAAATGCAATATCAACATTTGGATGATTGATCAGGATCCGCAACATCTCACCACCAGTATAACCCGCTCCGCCAACAATGCCCGCGCGGACGATGCCCCCCCCGCCCCCTAAAGGGGAGGCTTGATTAGCGTGATCATTACTTTTTGAATTCATAATAGTTTTTCTTAAAGAGTTTAAATAACTCCCCCTTCAGGGGGCTGGGGGGCATTCACCTTATGATAGATCATTACCTGGTTGCCAAATATTTTTGAGAAACCCTTGACATCCTCACCGCTCCATGAGTTGTTCATCTCGCCATAGGTGCCAAATTTGTTCGACATCAGATCATGTGCTGACTCGATTCCTATAATTTGAAAACGATATGGATGCAATTGTACAAATACCTTACCGCTAACGTTTTGTTGAGTATCTGATAAAAACGCCTCGATGTTACGCATGATCGGGTCGTGAAACTGCCCTTCGTGCAACCAGTTGCCGTAGAAGGAAGATAACTGATCTTTCCATGACAGCTGCCATTTGGTTAGTACATGTTTCTCTAACGTATGGTGAGCCTTTATAATAACCATCGGTGCGGCAGCCTCAAAGCCTACACGGCCTTTAATGCCGATAATCGTATCACCCACATGGATATCCCTGCCGATGCCGTATGGTTGTACTATAGCCTGCAAAGCCTGGATAGCTTTTGTCGGATGATCAAATTTTTCTTTATCTATCCCTACTAGTTCGCCCTTTTCAAATACAAGCTCAATGTTTTTTACCTCCGTTGAAGTTACCTGGGTTGGCCATGCCTCCTCAGGAAGGCCCAAATTAGAAGTAAGCGTTTCCTTACCGCCAACTGATGTTCCCCAAATACCTTTATTGATAGAGTATTTAGCTTTTTCGAAATTCATTTCCACACCATGATCCTTCAGGTATTGGATCTCTTCCTCGCGGCTTAGTTTCAAATCACGGATAGGGGTGATGATCTGTACTTCCGGAACAAGGATGTTGAAGATCATATCAAAGCGAACCTGGTCGTTACCTGCGCCCGTACTGCCATGGGCAACAAATTCGGCGCCGATTTCTTTCGCGTAGTTAGCAATGGCAGTAGCCTGGCTAACCCGCTCTGCACTTACTGAAAGGGGATAGGTGTTGTTTTTTAATACGTTACCATAGATCAAAAAGCGGACGCAAGTATTGTAAAAGTTTTCTGTTTCGTCAACTACGTGGTGAGAGGTAACTCCCATCTTGTAAGCGCGTTCTTCAACTCCCTTTAATTCTTCTTCACTGAAGCCACCTGTGTTAACGATTACGGAATGAACCTCATAACCTAAATCCTGTGTTAAATAGATGCAGCAGAATGAGGTATCTAATCCGCCGCTATAAGCTAAAACAACCTTTTTTTTCATCGATGTGTATTTATGTAGAGACGCAATATTTTGTGTCTCTTGTAATTCATTTATTTATTCCTTTGTATTCAAAGACACAAAGTATTGTGTCTCTACGTTGCGCTGTATGAGAATTTATCCATTCTCTTTTTAATCGCATTTTCAATTCGTTCAAGCAGCGTTGCCTTATGCGTGATCTTTTTCATCTTGTCTTCGTATTCCTTTTGCTTCTCAGCAGGATCAAACAGCATGGCAGTGCACATACAATTCTTACGGCCTTTACTGGTCAGGATGTCGAAGTTTACGCAGCTTTTGCAGCCTGCCCAGAAGTCTTCGTCTTGTGTAAGTTCAGAATAGGTAACCGGTTCATACCCAAGTTCAGAGTTTATCTTCATTACAGCCAGGCCGGTTGTAAGACCAAAAATCTTTGCATTTGGATATTTTGCGCGCGACAATTTGAAAATATTTTCCTTTATCGCCTTGGCAAGCCCCTCTTTCCGGAACTGCGGACTTACAATTAAACCTGAGTTCGCAACGAAATCACCATGGCTCCAGGTTTCTATATAACAGAAACCTGCCCAGGTACCATCTTTATGAAATGCTATAACAGCCTTGCCTTCCAGCATCTTGTTGGCTACATATTCGGGAGAGCGTTGCGCAATACCTGTACCGCGTGCCTTAGCAGACTCGGCCATCTCATCACAAATTTGAGGGGCAAAATCTACATGCTGTGCGGTTGCAACCTGTATGTCAAAATCTTTAATCATTGAAATAGAAAAATTACCGTTAAATTATTTGCCATTTAAAGCGTTAATAATTAGATGATTTTTTTTGATGAGGTTTAATATAAACCTCAATGGGTTAAGGAAGAGAAATAAATCAAACCCGGGGCATGTACGGCCTTCGTCGTGAAGGCGAAAATAAAAAAACAGTTGAAACCAAAGCAGCTGCAACCGGAGCAAATATTGCTCTGATTAATGGCTTATTTAAGCTTTGTTGATTCATTTTTATGTTGTTTTTATTGTTTTTTAAATTTTGTGCAAAGTATTGCATTAATTTTTATTTATGCAAGAAAAAAGTGAATTGTTTTGATGTTGGAAGGTTTTAAGGTTGTAAAGTTGCAATGTTATGATTTATATGCAACTAAACTTAAATCTCTATCGTAAATTGAAACTTTAATAAACGTTTCAACCTTCCAACTTTACAACATTTCAACTTCTCAATATATCCGCCAAAATCATCTCCGCGTGCACCCTTGAGTTTTCAATAAACCATAAGTGTGTATCCATACCGCCGCAAACTACACCGGCAAGGTACAAGCCGGGTAAATTGGTCTCCATGGTTTCAGGGTTATAGCTTGGTATAAATTTATCGTCTGTTAAAGTGATCCCTAATTTTTTCAGGAAGTCGAAGTTGGGTTTGTAGCCGGTCATCGCCATAACAAAATCGTTCTGAATAGTGACAAGGCCTGCAGGCGTTTCAATATCAACTTCATGCTCACGCACGGCTTTTAAATTAGAATTGAAGTAGGCTTGTATGCTGCCCTCCTTGATCCTGTTGATGATATCCGGACGCACCCAATACTTAACCCGGTGGCTAACTTCTTCGCCACGAATAACAAGGGTAACTTCAGCCCCTTTGCGGTAGGTTTCGAGCGCTACATCAATGGCTGAATTACTTGAACCAACTACTACCACTTTTTGCATGGCGTAATAATGCGGATCTTTATAGTAATGTTTTACTTTGATCAGATCCTCTCCGGGGATATCAAGCGTAACGGCAATATCATAAAAACCTGTTGAGAGGATTACCTTTTTTGCCTGGTACGTTGCCTTGCTGGTTGTAACTGTGAAAATATCATCCTGTTTAACTAACCCGGTAACTTCCTCAAACAGATTAATGGGTAAATTATTTGAAGTAGCCACCCTGCGATAGTATTCCAGCGCTTCAGAACGGGTAGGCTTGTTGCTGATGGTTACGAATGGGATGCCACCGATTTCCAATTTCTCTGAGGTTGAGAAAAAGGTCATGGTAGAGGGGTAGTTATATAACGAGTTAACCAGGCAGCCTTTTTCGATAATTAAAAAACTAAGTCCTGCTTTTTGTGCTTGCAGTCCGCAGGCTATTCCTATCGGGCCGCCGCCTATGATGAGTATATCGAGCATTTAAGAAGATGTTTGTGCGAAGATAAGGATTTTAGAGGTTAGAGACCGGAGATTAGAGATTAGTTGGGGATGGAAACGGAAACGAGGAGATAAGCTTTTTCCAGATCTGGAAAAATAAAGGCACAAAAAAGGGTAAGCTACTTTTATCGCGCCGCTCAACTCTCTACCCTTGCTGCGTTCCCACCCTGGGGGAGTTCAAGAGGAGCTGGCCGTAAAAGACTTACCCCGGCGCAAAGATAGAAAAAGGTTTGTTTTCGGTTAATAAATTGTTAAAAAAGGAAATTTATTGTGATAAGGTTTAGGTTTTTATATGCTGAACTATTGTAATACAATTAGTTAACGCCTTTAAAAAACTGCGATTTATTTGGGAACAACAGCTCCACAGCGATTAAAACAGGCTAAACTGTGACGAAACAACCGCCTTTTCTGCAGGCGCCGGCGCTTTTTGCTTCGAATTAACGAAGGTTTTAAAATCCAGCCGACGGTTAAAGGGTAATTCTTTATAAACTTTGTAACTTCTGTCGTGGCCGATCATATCCCGGCGCAGGATGGTTAATTTATCTACTTTAAATTCTTCGCTCCATTCCTGTTTGCTAACATAGGGCCAAAGTTTTTTAAATGCTGGCGACGGTAAGCTTCGGGCTATGGTTATATGCGGCACAAAGTGGCCGCCGCTAAAAAAGCGTTTCAAGTGTTTAAACCAAATAGCGGTTCCGGGGTTTTGCTCCAGTCTTGCGTAAATGGTTGGGTTTTCCTCGTGATGGAAAAAATCAAACCCGTTTACCGCGATTGGCAATGGGGGAAGGGTTAATAGTTCCCGTTCCAGCTTTGGCATCAATGCATCTATCCATACCGGTTTTTTCCGTGGCCATTGCTGAATACTGATGTGCGCCTTTGAATATTTACCCTCATAATCGCCAATAATGGCAGCGCTATCCTCTTTGATTCGTTTTATGCGTTTGCACACACTATCAGATGGGGTAAGCACTATTAAATAATCCTGGTAACCTGTCATAACATCTATGATTTAATAAAACAAATATTACTAATATTTTTAGTAATTGCAAATAGTTTAAAATTTAATTTTCACTAAAATGCCAGCAGTCTGTTTCCAAAATGCAGCTCACGATAAACTTTCCATTCATTATGTTCAGCAAAGGTGTCGCGATGCAAAATGGTGAGATGGTTAACAATAAACGAGTGCTTAAATTCCCGGTTCTCAAAATTTGGCCATAGTTTATTGAATGCAGTTACCGGGATATTACGGGCAATTGTAATGTGAGGTACAAAGTTATTAAGCCTGATGCCCATTTGCATGCTGAGTAGTTTAAACCATTTATTGGCGCGATCTGTTAGTTTTGTTTTTGCATATATTGTCTTGTTTAACTGATTGTTATTAAATTTACCGAAACCATTTAATACAATTCCACAGGTGGCATTGTGCTTAAACGTTGCGCCATTCTGGCGATAGCGGGTTGCGCCAAAAAAGGTTTACAACGCACCTGGTGTGTGACAGTAATGTATGCCCTATTGTGCATTCCCTCAAAGTGCCCTATAGCATTTACCGATGCCCGCTTATACCTGCTGATCTCCTTAACCAGTTCACCCGGTAGAGAAATTATCATCAAATAATCAGTGTAGGCAGTCATCAGTAACAATAATTTTATGACGCTAAAATGCTAATATATTTAGTAATTTCAATTTATTTTTTACTTTTGTTTCATGCCTGCAAAACGCACCATAATGCATATCGATCTCGATTCGTTCTTCGTATCTGTTGAGCGTAAGTTCGATCCGTCGCTTATAGGGAAGCCGGTAATTATTGGCGGATCGGCAGAACGGGGCGTTGTTGCCAGTTGCAGCTATGAGGCGCGTAAATATGGGGTGCATTCAGCTATGCCAAGCCGGCAGGCTGCAAAGCTTTGTCCGCATGCAATATTTTTGCGTGGCTCGCACGGCAGGTATGGCGAGGCCAGCAGGGAAGTTACTGAGATCATCCACAACGCGGTACCTTTGTATATGAAAACATCCATCGATGAGTTTTATATCGACTATACCGGGATGGATCGCTTTCATAATTGCTATAAACATGCCGGCGAGTTGCGGCAAAAGATTATGAGGGAAACTGGTTTGCCTATTTCCTTCGGTATGTCCTCGGGTAAGACAGTGTCAAAAATGGCTACCAACCAAGCTAAACCAAACGGGCAGCTTTATATTCCTCATGGTAAGGAAAAAGACTTCTTGGCGCCGCTTGCGATAGGGAAAATTCCGGGCCTTGGGGAAAGTACTGCCGCCAAACTGCATCAATATGGTATTGAGCGAATTGGTCAGCTGCAAAAAATGGATATCCGCTTCCTGGAGACCGTTTTCGGCAAAATGGGCGCCTTTATATGGGAAAAGGCCAATGGTATTGACCATGGTGAAATTGTACCGCACAGCGACCGCAAATCCATATCCACAGAGCATACCTTCCATGCCAACATAGCCGATAGGCAAACGATCGAAACAATACTTGTTTCTATGACTGAAGAGTTGGCGTCAAAACTGCGCAAGGAAAATAAAGTAGCCTCGTGCCTTGCTATAAAAGTGCGTTACGCCAACTTTGAAACGCATACCCAGCAGGAAAAGATTTCGTTAACAGCAGCGGAACATATCCTAATCCCCGGCGTGAAAAACCTGCTCAAAAAAGCCTGGAACCAACACAGGCCGATAAGATTAATAGGTGTGAGGCTAAGTAATCTTTGCAGCGCGAGTTACCAGATCAATCTTTTTGAAGACAACGAGGAAAAGATCAGGCTTTACCAGGCAATGGATAAGATCAATTTTAAATTTGGCGAAAAAACCGTTTGCCGGGCGGCCGGAATGGCAATAGGGACGAGGAATTTTAATCCGTTTATGCGTGGCTAAACTAAGATTTATAAGATGCGATTGATTTTAGGATTTTTAAAAGCAGGACAAGATCATAGAATCCTATCAATCCAATAAATCTTAGTTTAAGAACAAAATCCTTATCTTATCGTTATTTTATCATCTATTAATTTGGTTCGACATGAAAAAACTAATCACAATAACCGGCTTTTGTTTTATGCTGATATTGACCTTAACAGCATCTGCCCAGGTAATTCAGGGAAATTACGCCATTAAAAATGTCCAAACAGGGATGTTGTTGCGGGTTAAGGACGCACATTCAGAAAACGGAACGCCGTTGGTTGCTTATTATCCCGAAAACTGGAAATGTATGACCTGGAATTTCAAGCATGTTGACGGCAATACCTATCAGCTGCAAAACCTGCTCACTAATAAAACCTTTCAGCCAAAAAGCAGTAGCGAAGTCGGCGTCGCGCTTGAAGAACAGCCTGTCAATACAACTGCAACCACACAGCAATATGAATTTGAAAGGGTCGACAAGGACGTGTTTATGATAAAATTAAAGGGCACAGATCTGTATGTGACGACATCTGATAAAAAAGGCGGTGTAAACTCACAGATCATATTGGCTAAGAAAACGAATACTAAAGATCAATACTGGGGTATTTATGAGCAGGCACCGACCATGTAACTAAGAGTTTTAAGATTTACAGAAGCTTGAGAATTCTCTTAAAATCCTGCTAATCCAATAATCTTAGTTCAGTAGCCGCTTCATTAACAAGTCTGTTTGCACGTCATCACCCAAAATGAATTCATGGCTGCTAAACATTTCAAAGTCGTTATGCTTGTAGAAAGCGAGGGCATTGTGGTTGTCTTCCCAAACGCCTAGCCACACATATTTAAATTTTTTATTGGTTGCGGTTTCTATCGCAAAATCCAAAAGCTGCTGTCCTACCTTTTTTCGCTGGTGATCCTGTGAAACATAAATGCGTTCAATTTCCATTGCATCGGCCTCCCTGAATTCTGTTTGGGCATTGTTGAAGTTCAGTTTGAGGTAACCGGCTATCTCATCGCCGATCATTGCAAAATAAAATTCAGAACCAGGGTTTATCAACTCCGAAAGCATTTTTTGTGAAGTAAATGCCACGGAAGCATAAGCCTCCATGTTTGCGGCATCATTTAACGGGCCGAAGAAATGAAAGAATGTGGCTTTGCTGAATTCGAGCAGCACTGCGGCATCGGTTATTTCAGCTTTAACAATGGTTATATTAGCAGAAGGCATTGGTATAAATTAATCGAATTGTTCTTGTAAACGGATCAGGCGGTCGATCATCAGGTTTAACTTTTCTTCCTCGTTCTTAAACATCCTGGGCTTTAAATAAAAAGTAATAAACAGAAACCATAAGATGATTGATCCGTACGTTACTAACTTGAAGTAAGTCGGTGCATCTTCCAGTACCTCAATGAAATATAAAGTTAAACCAACGCTGATCAACAGCATAAAAACATAATAAAACCAGCCAATAACTTTGCTCCTGTTTTTCTGGTAGTCTTTAAGGGTATTGAGGTATTCGGTAGGATTTTGAGTAAGATCGTGCTTGTTTAAGATATGGTAATGACGTACAATGAGGGACAGGTACATCAGCATTGTGACCAAAATAATCAGGATGCCTACAATGGTAGCAGGCGACCGGAATGCAAAAAAGAACGTTATGATAAATGCACATGCAATAAGCGCTATCATTGCCACAATTCCCCAATACAACCTGCTGGTTATACCACGAATCCCTTTCTTTACCTGCTTAAGCGCCTCGTCCACCGAAAGCTTGTCGTGTTTTGGCTGTCCCTGCCAAACCGACATTAAGTGCTCAAATTCTTTCATAGTGGTTATACAATTCTGTTAACTTCTGTTTAATACGATAAATCTTCACCCGCAGATTTCCCTCCGATATTCCCGAGATATCTGCTATCTCCGGGTATGGCACCTCATCAAGCACCATAGTAATTATAATTCTTTCCGACTCTTCCAACTTCGATATACACTTATAGAGCAAGGTAACCTGCTCATTCTTTTCAGATAATTCTTCTTTTTTTGTTTCTGCAATTAAGGGTGTAAGCTCGTCTTTTGCCTGTCGTTTTTCAGAACGCAGGTAAGTAAGACAGGTATTAACAGCAATGCGATAGATCCAGGTTGAGATCATCGCCTGGTTCCTGAATTTATCAAGATTTTGCCAAACCTTCAAAAATGTTTCCTGTAAAAGATCGCTCGCAGCATCATCATCCCCCGTATAACCATAGCATAAATGGTAGATTTTTTTTGAATTGGCTTCGTAAATTTTCTTAAAAGCTGCTTCTTTTTCTGCCACTATCAGTTAATTTTATTAGTTAGATTTTAAAACGCCAAAGATGTTACAACAAATAATCATTCTTGTAAAACCATGGGAATTTATTTTGAGCCTCGTCCAATAGCCTGTTGTATTCCTGGCTATGGTCAAATTGCAGGTCCTCATGCAGTTTTTTGATGCTGGTGTTTATCTTCTGCACCTGCCTTATCAATATCGTCCGTAATGGCTTATATGACATGTTACGATTGATGTATTGCAGGTAGTTAAAGCAGAAACTTAACAGTAAATCTATTTCGGCAGGCTTCGATGCAATAAATTTAACGTACTTGCTGATCAGCCGTAAAACCTTTCGAACGCTTTTTGAAGCCAGGTAACTGTGCGATGGCAGCTGGCTCATCATAAACCCTGCTTCCGCTTTTATCTTTTCGACAAAAGCATGTTCATCATTTGCCTCGAACAACAGGTAAGCCAGCAACTCCTTGTTCTCCTTTTTATACCTTACCAGGCGCAGGCAAAGTTCAGCAACCTGCTCTTGCGGTAAGTGCTGAATTTCTTTTTTAATATCCTGTAAGCCGTAAGTAGTGATGCTCATGATGGTAAATTGCTGCAAATTACTAAATTTTGTAGTAACTGGCTAATGTTAACAAAACAACCTCATGAAAGTTGGAGTAAATAAACCAGGTAGTGATAAACTTTGTAATAAAGCAATTAATGGATATTTTTGAATACCGATTAAACTAAAATCTATTACTATGAAACATATCCTATTCATTTTCGCCATGTTATGCGTGTTTATTTCTGCCGTGACTGCGAAACAAAAAGTATTAATATTCAGCAAGACAGCGGGCTTTCATCATAACTCAATTGCTGTTGGGATTCCCGCAATAATAAAGCTGGGCCAGGAGAATAACTTTGATGCAGATACTACAACGGATGGTGCTAAATTCACTTTTGATAATTTAAAGCAATATGCAGCTGTAATATTCCTGAGTACTACCGGCGACGTTTTGAATGATACACAACAAGCAGCGTTTGAAAAGTATATCCGGAATGGCGGCGGGTTTGTCGGCGTGCATTCTGCTACAGATACCGAGTATGACTGGCCGTGGTATGGTAACCTGGTCGGCGCTTATTTTAAGATTCACCCCGCGCAGCAGTTTGCTGTATTGCATGTGGTTGATCGTAATTTTATAGCAACCAAACACCTGCCGGCAGATTGGCGCAGGTTTGATGAATGGTATAATTTTAAATGGATTGCGCCAAATCTTCACGTGCTAATAAAAATCGATGAAAAAACCTACACAGGAGGCTTAAACGGCGACAATCATCCAATGGCATGGTATCATGATTATGACGGGGGGCGCGCGTTTTATACTGAATTAGGGCATACTGACGAGTCATACGCTGATTCCTTGTATTTGAAACACTTGTTGGGTGGAATTGAGTATGCCATGGGCAATGCCGGCAAATAAATTGGGCATTTGTAAGTAATGATTTTAAATGCGTGCTTCAATCACAAAATCCATGCAAATTTTCCCAACCCGGTATTCAACGCTTTCGTCGGAAGCACTAAATGTTTTTATCTCGGAACGATACGGACTAAAGGACACCAGCTGTCGCCTGCTTATCCGGAATGTGAGTGATACCTATGTGGTTGAGAATCAAACCGACAAGTATATCTTTAAGATTTATCGTGATGCGCACCGCAAGCTTGACGAGATCGGGGGCGAGGCGGAATTGCTTACTATTTTAAACGATAAGGGTGCCTGTGTATCGTATCCTATCAAGGATCTATCGGGTACTATTATACAATCTTTTAATGCAGCAGAGGGAACCCGCTACGGCATGTTATTTACCTACGCAAAAGGTAAGGTTGTTAACGTTATGAACGAAGAACAACTGGCAACCCTTGGCAAGGAAATGGCAACCGTCCATAACATTACCTCATCTATCCAGCTAAATCATAAACGAATTGAGTTTAATATCGATACCACCATTATCCAGCCACTTGAAACGGTAAAACCGGCGTTTGCTGACTTAGAGGACGAATATGCCGACCTCATCGCCATCTCAAAAACTGTAATAGCAAAGCTTAACGAATTCGATTTTACTAACTTTAGTTATGGTTACTGCCATTATGATTTTTTGCCAAAGAACTTTCATTTTGATGAGCATAACAAACTAACGTTTTTCGATTTCGATTTTGCCGGAAAGGGCTATTTGGCCAATGACATCACTTCCTTATACATTCATTACTTCATGGAAGTATTTATGAATCGGCAAACCCGCGAGCAGGCGGATACCGCATTTGCAGTTTTCGTTGAGAGTTACCGTAAGGTAAGAGCGCTGCACAGTGACGAACTTAAGGCCATCCCGTACCTGGGCTTTGGATTTTGGGTATTTTACCTTGGTTTTCAACATGATAACTTTGAGGATTGGTCGAATATTTTTTTTGGCCCTAAGTTTTTAAAAGACAGGGTAGCGTTGATTAAAAAATGGATGGCTTATTTTGAAGATTGATATTTTAGAAAAAGATGTCACTAATCACCGATCTAAAAAAATGTACTGGCAATTTTTGGCTTAAGGCTACTATATTTACTACGTAACAAATCATAAAATGAAATATAAGATCATCTTAATAGGCTTGCTTGCTTTACTTACCAGTCCCTTTTTTTTAAAGGCCCAGGTTACTACGCAAGAGGCAACGGTAAAAGTTAACGGCGAGGTTATAATTCCGCTTAATTTAAAAATTGCCGATTTAAATCAGTTTCCCCAAGTAGAAGTAAAGCGGAAGGATAAAGATGGAAATGATCATACCTATACCGGCGTGCTGTTATCGGATATCCTACAAAAAGCCGGTGCTACTTTGGGCAAAGACCTACATGGAAAAAACCTTAATAAATTTGTACAGGTTGAGGCCAGTGATGGTTACCAGGTGGTATTTGCTATTGCCGAGCTTGATAAAGGTTTTACTGATCGTTTAATTATCCTAGCAACCCAAATGGATGGCAAGCCGCTATCAACCACAGAGGGGCCTTTCCATATAGTTATCCAGGATGAGAAGAAACCTGCCAGGTGTGTGCGAATGGTAACTGCGATAAACGTTCAATTCGCTAAATAATGAGGCGGCGCTTTTGGATAATCCTTTTATTGACAAGCATTTGCAGCTATAACTATGCCCAGACACCTATAGACAGGAGCATTGAACTGCATACGCAAATATCCGATGATACACGGGTAAAACTATTGGATGCCCTTGATGCCCTGCTGATCCGCATTAACAACTCAAAGCCAGTATTATCTGAAATCAATCCTGTAGGCAATGCGTTAACTTTATCTATTTTAAATGATCTGAAAGGAATTGAAAACAATGAGAAGGCAGGGGATAAGCACTACTATAAACCGCGGCTTATCAACTTATATCCAATTGATAATGAAAGATATATCATTTCTCTTGCCTATGTAAATCAAACCGCGCCGGGAGTTCCAATCAGGGTGATCTTTAATTTTATAGCGAGCTTAAATGATAGCCAGGTTACGTTTTCCATCCCGGTTTATTATATCACCCAAGACTGGAAAACAACTAAGGTTGGTAATATCACTTATCATTACGCTGATAAAATCAATATCGGCAGAGCCAGGGTATTCGATAAAAAGAATACGAACATTGCAGTAAAGCTTGGCTTAAAACCTGAACCGCTGGATTTTTACCTCTGCAATAATTACCAGGAGATAATGCACTTGCTGGGCTATGAGTATAATAGTGAATCGGCAGGAGTAACCACCGATGGTTATGGCGTTGATGCGCGTACGATTTTCTCGACTATGCATAACGAGGATTTCTCGCATGATACTTTTCATTATTACTCCGGAAAGTTCAGGAAAAATGTACGTAACTCGGCTGCAGATGAGGGCGTGGCCTACAGTTGGGGTAACGCTTACTACACCGATAACAACGGGGAAATTATATCGCCCAAACAATTGGTACCGCAGTTAAAGCAATATTTGCAGCAGCATCCGGGGGCTAGTTTGCTCAATCTGTTCTACAAAAACCCATTGATCCTCACGAATCAAACCAAAGTGCGATCATTACTGGCCAGTATGGTTTGCTATGAGGTGGAACGTCAAAAAGGAGTGGAGGGAGTAAAGGAATTGCTTAACTGTGGAAAAGGTGACGATAGTTTTTTCCTGGTTGTTAACAAACTTATCGGCGTCAATCCAATAAATTTTGACGAACGTGTAGGGAAGCTAATTGAAAATTACAAATAGACTGTTTATCTTAGTAAGGATATTTCTACATAAATGGAAGAGGAGGAAACATTAGCAAAATTCAGGATCGAGGGCATGGCACCGCTGTTGCAGGTTTATGATATGCCCATATCCATCCATTTTTATAGAGATGTTTTAGGTTTCAAAGTGGTGATGTCTTCCGGCGAGGGCGATGATGTAGATTGGATCCTGATGAGGCTTGGCGATATCGAACTAATGCTTAACACAGCCTATGAACGTGAATTCAGACCGCTACACCCGGAAGCAGACCGCATTGCCGTTCACCGTGACACCACTTTGTATTTCGGTTGCCCGGATACCGATGAGTTGTATAACCATCTGATAAATAGTGAAGTGAGCGTAAATAAGCCCGAAATAACCCGTTATAACTGGAAGGCGTTAACTTTTGAAGATCCGGATGGTTACCTGCTTTGCTTCCATTGGCCGCTGCCAAATTCCTGACAAACTATTTCAGCTTAGTTATAAGCGTACACCAACATTTTCTTCAATTTCTCTCTTGCCTTAAACAGGTTTGATTTTGATGTTCCCTCACATATACCCAGTTTTAGGCTAATTTCCTGGTGTGAATAACCGTCAATTGCATAGAGGCTAAAAACGGCCCGGTAGGTTTGTGGCAAACGCCTGATAACAGTAAGCAGATCTTCATATTCCAGTCTTCCAACGATAGAATCACTTGAAAGTACTTCATCGGCCATTTCAAGACTATCGGTATATTTTATTTTCCAGTTGTTTCGGTAAAAATCTATGGATGAGTGCTTCATGATACAACCAACCCATGCTTTAAAGGGCTTTACGTTGTCATATTTGTTTATCTTGGTAAAAATATTAAAAAAACCCTGGTTCATAATTTCTACCGCTTCATACCTGTTACCTGCATAACGAATGCAAATTCCCATAGCAAAACCATAATAAGCTTTATACAAAGCTTTTTGATCTTTCCTGTCTTGGCCAATGCAGCCCGTTATTAGTTTTTGTAAGTGAAGGTCTTCCATGTTAATTAGGGTTATTTAGGTTAATTAAATTAGGGTATAGCAGTAGCTATACAGGCATGCCGGTACAATTATTTAGTAAAACACATTGGTAGCCTAATAAGGAATTTATATGTTAAGCTTCAGATTAACTGATGATTGACATATATTAATAAAAGTATAGGTATAATTTATGCAATAGCCATAAACTCGTTTATAGCTTCGATGTAATAACAACCATGCTGATTTTTAAGCCGCATTTTACTGGCAGCTCCGTTCACAATACGTTGAATTTTTTCTTTGTCGATATAAACAGGACAAATTTTTTCAGATAATAAACTGGTATCACGCTGCTGGTATATTTGGTTCAGCTTTAGTTTAATGGCATTTAACGCAGGGGCGTTCCGCCTCATATTGTACCATTCTATAAAATCGATCAGCTGTTTCGAAATTATTTCATTAGCTTTTGGAGTTTCGGCTTCGCGTTTCCTTAATGTCTCATCATTCATTTTTGAAAGCATATCAACATTTACCAGGTGAATATTAGGCAACGCACCGGATTGTTCCTCAACATTATAAGGTATAGATAGATCAATGATTAATTTGCTGCCTGCATTTTTTAGCTGCGATGCTAAAATAACCGGTTCGCACGCATTTGAGGCAACCAAAATTATGTCCGACGAATTGATATACTTCTCTAAATCGATTAACGGCGCACAATTTAAGTCAAACTCCGCAGCAAGTTCTGCTGCTTTGCCTTCTGACCGATTGATCAGCGTGATGTTTTTGGTTTTCAAATAATCGACCAGATTTTTACAAGTATTTCTTCCGATCTTTCCTGTACCAACAAGTAAAATTTGAGTAGCAGCGTTAATTTTGACATGGCTTTTTATATATTGAATAGCGGCAAATGAAACGGAAACAGTTCCGCCGCTTAAAGCTGTTTCGTTCCTGATAGTTTTTGATGATTGCAGCACATTGTTAAATAGCCTTTCCAAGAAACAATTAATAAAACCACGCTCTTTTGAGAACTTTACTGCCTGCTTAAGTTGTGAGGTAATTTCGTAGTCGCCAAGGATTTGTGAATCTAATCCGGCTCCAACATTAAATAAATGTTCAACCGCGTTAATGTCCCTTTTTGTATAACTAAGCCGTGTAAAATCTTCTTTTGTGCCCTTTGTTTGCGTGCACAACAAATTAATAAGCTGGTCTGCATCTGTAGCAAATCCATAAATTTCAGTACGGTTACAGGTAGACAAAATGAAAAGGCTATCGATATTAGCAGAAGGAGCCAGCTGTAAAATGCTTTCGTAGGCATTATTATTAATAGCAAACATCCCCCTGACAGCGGCATCAGTTTTTTTATAGTTGATGCCAACAGCGTAAAAATGAGAGGTTTCGTTGAGTCTAAATGTTTGCATTTGTTCCGTATTTAATATAATTACGTATTCTAAACATAATTGGTTTCCAGCACCTTAGCAATATTTTGTCATTTATTTGTCATTTGAAATGACTTATTATTTCAATAAAAAACCCGGACTTATAATCCCGGGTTTTCTATTTTTTGATAAAACAATGTAACTTGTTATTTCTGAACTACCTGAGCCTTTAAGCTCACGACAATTTTCCCAACTGAACCTAACAAGTTTGATGGAAGTCCAACTTTATTTGCTCCCTTCACAAGGTCGTCAACAAACGCATCAAAGTCTGCACTTGATGCCTTGCCGTTCATCCTTGAATTTGTGGCCGGGTTGTGTGCATCAGTCATACTTAGGCCATCATATTTGTAATCTTTTGCACCTGTGGCAACAGCAACAAATGTGGTAAGATTATCACTTAATTCGGTAAAGCCTGAAAGATTACCTTTAGTTACTTCGCCTAATAATACGGTAAAATGGCCATTGATCCTTGTATCACCTGCGATAACGAAGATTGTACTGTCAATAACTGAACGGATGCCTAAGCGGCCTTTTTCAATTGTTTTTCCGGGGCTGGCAGGGTCTGAAACCATGACTGAACCGCCTAAGGAATCATAAAGAGTTGCTTTCACTGTAGGTTTAACAGTCGAGCTTTTGCTGCAAGACTCAATCGCAAATAATATTGTAATTACTGCAATGGCTGATAATAATGATGTAAGTTTTTTCATCGGATTGGATTTTTAAATTATTTGAGTTATAAGTTTGTATGCTTTGTAAGTAAGTGAGTTAGCTGCTACAGGGCAACTGCTTTTTAAGTTTTCCTGGGTCGGCATAAATCTTTCGGCTTTTAAAGCAAACGATGCCTTAAAATCCTTTGTGATCTGGTCGCCGGTTGTTTTTACAGGATAGAAAGTAAAAACAACAATGTTGGTTTGTGGATTTACCAGGACGTGGTCAATTCCTTTTTGATGATACATCCACGATGCGATCTTGTTGGCATCGTCCTGTGTGATCTGCTGCTTAATGTCAATACGCGCCATAACCTTTGTGTTAGCATCGGGTGCGGGGCGATAAACGTAATAGATATGAACAGCAAGAACGATCACCAGGAACAAAAAAGTGGAGAGGCTGTAAAGCAGGATTTTTTTAATTGTCTTTTTCATGCGGGGCTCTTTTAATTGTTTACTGATTTGATTAAAAAGTGCTTATAAAATTTACACTTCTGTTACAATTACGAAGAATAGAGCCGCGGCGGTTTTATAAAACCGAAAAATAATTTAGAAAAAGATTATTTGAGAATAATCCGAAGTTTGTTATTGAACTTTCAAGGTTTAAAACAGTTAACTTTCAGTATTTTATAAAATAAAAAGCGCATTTCTGCGCTTAATTATTTTTCGAGCCGATAATGGCGCGTTCTGATATAAATAAGAAGTATCTCAATTTACGAGCATCTGTAGGATATTTTGTCACGCTTCAAGAAGCGACAACCTAATCTAGGCCAGGCAACTCCACATAAAATATGGTGCCTTTACCTGCATTGTTCTCAAACCAAATTCTACCGCCGTGCAATTCAATAATCCGCTTTGAAATTGATAAGCCGAGGCCAAAGGGCTGCTCACCGTTGGTGCCACTTTTTTTAGCGGGGGTAAACATTTCAAATACAATATCCTTTTGCTCTTCCGCAATACCAATCCCGTTATCGGCAATTGAAATAAGGATCTTGCCCCCTTTCCCTGAGATTCCTACCTTGATAATGCCACCCTCATGGCTAAACTTTATCGCATTTACAATAATGTTATTAATTACCCGCCAGATCTTTTCATGATTCACCTCGGCCATCAATGGAGTAATATCATGTTCAAATGCTATTGTTTGATTTTTTTCCCTTGCCTTAAATTGGAGCAATTCAACAGAATCATAAAGTAGCGAGTTTAAGTCGAGTTTTTGTTTTACAAGTTTCTCATTCTCGTCCGCAAGACCCGACTTTAGCAACTCATTTATCATTTCCATCGAATGCAGGCCCGTTGTCTCTATCAATCTAAGCATGTTTTTACTGTCTTCAGAAAACTCTTCCTCGATCATCAACATTGCAGCAAGCCCGGTGATGCCCGATAATGGATTTCTTAAATCATGCGCCATTACCCGCATAATGCGGATATAGTTTTTATTAACCCGCTCTAACTCATCCATTGCACGCTGTAGCTCCTTGTTGTGCTTAGTAACATTTTCGCGGCTTTCCTTAGTTCGTCTAAGAATCCTGGTGATCATCAAAATTATAGCGATGGAAAAAATAACAAATATGGCAAAACCGACCATGTACATTCGTTTTACCTTGTCTTGTTCCTGTAATTTAATCAGGGCTTGTCTTTGCTGTAGGGACTTCAGCTCGCTATCGATGTTTAACCTGTATAAATCCGAGTAGGTTTTATCTTCATGCTCTTTTAAATCCAGGTATGTATTTAGAAAATGATAGGCTTTTGCGGGTTCATTGATTTTAAAAAGATATTGAGCATATAACCGATTCCATTTAAGCTCAGAGTCGATATTTCCATCGGGATAAAGAGTCAGCAGAATTCTGCTTTTACTAAATATGCCGTCGATATCGGCGTAGTTCCCGGTTTTAAGGTTCAGTTCTGCAAGCTTTAATAACGGAGGGATGCCGGCACCATCCATATCTCCTTTGTCAAGGGCAGTGCTTTTATCAAGATAGTTTTTTGCCAGTTGCAGGTTACCTTGTTGCAGGTTTATCCCGCCAAGGTTGTCATAAACAATCAACCGGGCTGAATTGATGTATCTCTCGTCAATTTGACGGGCGCGTTCAGTACTATCAATCAGCGCGACATCCTTTATATAATATTTTATTGCACTATCTGGCATTCCTGCCTTTTGATAGGAAAAGCCGGTATTATTAAGAGTTCCCTGTTTCAGGAAAAATAATTTTTGAGCTGTAATTCCTTCTTTGCACAGTCCAATCCGATTGTAGCTTTTTGCCTGGTACCTGGCCGCCATTATGTAGTTTTTTTGTGCGAAATAAATTACGCCTATTTTGCTCGCCAGGTTACCATTGTCGCAAATGCCGGCCGGTAATATCTCTTGTCCTTTATAATAATACTTAAGCGCACCGATGTAATCCTTATTTTTCAAACAGGCATCTCCCTTTGTTAACACCGACTGGAAATACTCGTTTGGATATTTTTCGATCGTTTTTTGATCCCCGAAAAATGCTATCGCACTATCGGCATACTTGTTCATTAGAGTCGGGTTATTAAAATTATGCGAGGCAAGTAAATAATAGTAAGTACATATTAATGGATCAGAGGCCGGAATGCCGGTGCGTAGTTTCTGTAATAACGCTATCGCGCTATCGCCCTTGCCGGCAATGATCAGGCTGTCGGTAATCTGCAATTGTTTTTTTATCTCATTATGCGCTGCCGAATCAGTTTTTGAGCACGAACTTAAACCGCTTAGCCAAAACAGGCATGTGATTAAAAAGAACGTACTTCGGAAGTGTGAATAACATAATAATAAAAATTTCATGAGCAGGGCTAAAGTGTTGGCGTATTAATTAGCGGTTAATCAATACCGGGTTTAAAAACGAAAATACTTGAAAATGCCAACGGTTATAACAAGCTGCTAATTTATTGCAGCATTTTTTTGTATTTCCGATAAATGTAGCCCAGTTAAACGACAAATTATGTAAAAGAGTTGTTAATTAACGATGAAAATTGCAATTACAGCTAAACAATGTAAAAAGATGAGCGGGGATCTACTTGATATGGATATTGTACACCACCAGGAAGGCAAAAACCTCTTTTAAAACCTTTATCGCGTTATACATTGTATTGTAGATGGTGCGTTCGGTTAAACCTGTTAGTTCAGCAATTCCCTCAATGCTGGTTTGTTCAAAATAACGAAGACGTATAATCTCCTTCTGTCGCGGCGATAACTGGCTTAAAGCCTGTTGCAGGCGTTTCTTTAAATGCTCGTCGTGTTGACTTGCTATCAATATAGTTTCGTAGGATTGTTCTGTTAATCCTGCCTCTATTGTTTCCTGGTCTAGGCCGTCGAAGGGCATCCCGCAGGTATTATTGATATAGGTTTTATATAATACCCGCTTATATATAGTTAAAACATATTGCTGGATATTTTTAACAGCCGATAGTTTGTCCTTTATTTTCCATAATTCAATAAACAGGTTATTAATGCTCTCCTTAACCAATTCCGGGTTTTTATATAGAGATAACCCAAATCTATACAGGTCGTCATAGAAAACATCAAAACATTCATAAAGCCCCTGCTGCTCACCATCCGCAAGCAACTGCCAGTTCTTTACTGTATGTTTTGATTTGAAACTCATTTATAACTAAGGGAAAGATACTCAAGATTTTAAAAATAGTCTTAATTAAATAATACTTTATAAAAAAATTTAAAAAGCATTGGTAAAAATTCAAGATCTGCTGCACTTGTGTACAAATTAATAAAAAGCATGAACAGTTCAGATTTTAATATTGAGAATTTAGCGACCAACGAAAGCTTTGTAAATTACTGTTACAAACTAAATCAGGACGATATAATATATTGGGAAAATATATTGGTGACCCAACCTGAATTTAAAAACAATATTGAGCAGGCTCGCGAATTATGCCTCTCGCTTGCAATTAAGGTATCACCAACAGAAAAGGCATTACAATTAAGTAAGTTAAAGCTTGAGATAGAAGCACTTGAGGCAGGTAATTCAAACATTAGCATATCAAACAGGCCGGTTCGTAAGCTTTGGGCATGGGCGAGCATAGCGGCGTCTATTTTAATTTTAACTGCAATATATTTAACATATAATATTTCCTCAACGCCTGCTGCAGCAATCCTTTATAGCCAGGTAAGCACATCGACCTATCATTTAACCTCTGCAACGACATTTGACGAACGTAAAAAAGTGGTTTTGCCTGACGGAACCTCTGTTATACTGAATGGCTCAAGCTCCTTAAAAATAGCCAATAACTACAATCAAAAAACAAGGTATGTATTATTGAGCGGCGAAGCCTTTTTCCTGGTTAAAAAAGATCATTCACGCCCCTTCGTGGTTTTAACAGGTAAAACGGCTACAACTGCTTTGGGTACCTCATTTAAGGTACAGAGTTACCCATCAGAAACTACTGCAACTGTTATGCTTGCTACCGGTAAGGTTAAAGTTGAAAGTACACAATCAACCAATATCGACGATGTTAAATTAACTCCGGGAGAGCAGGCGGTGTTAAGGCAAGATCAGCTTAGCTTCGAAAAATCGATCTACAATAATTCAAACCTGCAAAACTGGATCGACAGGAAGCTGGTGTTCTCGAATTCAGATCTCACAGAAATTACCACCAAGTTTAAAGATATCTACGGCATAAACATAGTTGCGTCAAATCTTCCTGCCGAAGGTGTACTGTTTACAGGCACTTTCATTAATAAAAAGCCATCTGAAGTATTAGAGGCAATTGGCTTTTCCAATCACTTTACCTATAAACAAAATGGAAATACAGTAACCCTAAATTTTTAAACTCAAATTAACCCAACCAACCAAACAACCAACTCAAAACTAATCACTATGCAAAAAAAATTACTCAGTAAATTACTTTCCAAACCCATACTGCTCCGGATGGCGGCAGTGTTGCTGTTGATCATCTCAACGACAACCTATGCGCAGTCCCGTTCAAAGGGTTTGTATTCATTTAACTGGCAAAACTCAACCGTATCAACCGTTATCAGGCAGATAGAAGATGCCGCCAAAGTTCATTTCACTTACAATCCGGAGGATATCGATCTTAAAAGAAAGATCACCCTGGAAGTAAGCAATAAAGACCTTGAACAGGTTATTGGCATGGTTGCCAAACAAATAAGCATCAATTATAAAATTGATGGTGAAACCATCATGATCAAGGCGATCAAAACGCAAAAGGGTTCGGAGGCTTTTCAGCTGGCGGGCAAGGTATTTGACAACGACCATTTGCCTTTACCGGGTGTCAGCATTGCCAATACCACAACACAAAAATCGGTGTCGTCGGGCAGCGAGGGTAACTTTGTGATAGAGGCTCACAATGGCGATGTAATTGTATTTAAAATGCTTGGCTTTGATCCCAATACGATCACAGCTTCAGATAAGGAAAAAAATCTTACTATCACACTCAAACCAAACAGCACAGAGTTAAAAACAGTGGTAGTTACAGCTCTGGGCATCAAACGCGAGGAACGTGCCTTGGGGTATGCCTATTCGGAAGTTGATGGCAATGATCTGAAAAAAGCGCGCGAACCCAATATTATTAACTCATTAGAGGGCAGGGTAGCAGGTTTGGTTATCACAGGCGGCGCAGGTGGCCCGGCAGGGTCATCGCGTGTTATCATTCGTGGCAATACCAGTATCACGGGCAATAACCAACCGCTTTATGTAGTAGACGGTGTGCCTATCGACAATTCAAACTATGGCCAGGTAGGCGGTGGAAAGTATTCGGGCGGACAGGATTTTGGCGATGCCATATCAGCCATCAACCCGGATGATGTTGATAAGATCAGTGTGCTTAAAGGCCCGTCTGCTTCTGCATTATATGGTAGCCGCGCTGCAAATGGCGTTATTTTAATCACCACTAAAAAAGGCGGTAACAAGAAGGAGCTGGGTATTGAATACAACAGTACTTCATCAATTGAAACCCAGTTAACCCATGAGGATGGTAATCAATACATTTACGGCCAGGGCACCGGTGAACAATTAGTTGTTGCTGCCGATCAGGCTAAAAATACATTGTTCAATAATTTCGGTCCTCGTTTAGATCCAAACCTGGAGGTTATTGGCTTCGATGGCAAGTACAGGCCTTATGCCCTGGTAAAGGATAACATTCAGAATTTTTTCCGTACCGGTTCAACATTTACCAATACTGTTGCATTCTCTAACTCAAATGATGTTACATCATTCAGGCTGTCAGCTTCTGATATGAGAAACAACGATATTTTACCGGGAAGCCACATGAGGCGCAATTCCTTCAACTTTAGCGGAAGCTCAAAATTCGGCAGCAAAGTAACCATGGAAGCCCGGTTAATGTACATGAACGAAGATGTGGTTAACCGCCCATCGTTAGCTGATGATCCAGGTAATATTGGTAATAACTTTATTGGTTTGGCCAACAATGTTGACCAGGCTTCATTTAAGCAGGGTTACCAGGACGTTGAGGGTAATTATGTTGATTGGGGCGGCGGTCAATATCGCCTTGACCCATATTGGGTGATCAATAAGATGAAGAATGAAACGACCAAAAACCGTGTTATAGCAGGTGCAACGGGAAATTATAATATTACCAGTTGGTTAAGCTTACAAGGCAGGGCGTCAACAGATTTTACCTATTTTGATTATACAAAATTCAGCCCAATCTCTACTCCCGGCTCTTTAACAGGCGAACTGGACGACATCAACCAAAAGCTGCAAACAACTGAAGCTGACCTATTATTGTCGGTTCAAAAGCAGGTTACGCCATCATTATGGTTATCTGCAAGACTGGGTACCAGTATTTCGAGAATTGATAATCCAGGTACTACCGGTTATAATATCGACATGACTGTCACCGATGTGGTTAGTGTTAACAGTTTTTCGGATAAAACTATCGTTGAAAATCGTTACCGCAAGCAAACAAACTCGATATATGGGTTATTCACCGCTGCATATAAGAGCTTTTTATATTTAGATGCAACCTTACGCAGAGATGCGTCCTCAACGTTGCCGGTAAACAACAACACCTATACTTACCCGTCTTTAGCAGGCAGTTTTGTTTTCACCGACGCGTTTAAGATCGATAAAAAGATCCTGTCATTCGGTAAAATAAGATTATCAGGCGCTGAAGTAGGTAATGATACCGATCCATACCAGCTTAATTTATACTACAACTTATATCCGCAAACTTTTAACGGACAATCGTTAGGCAGCATTGCGACGACTATATTACCTAACAAAAATTTAAAGCCAACCCGTACCACCAGCTTTGAGGCAGGTACCGAACTGAAGTTTTTTACCGATAGGTTAGGTCTTGATGTTACTTACTATACTTCCAAATCAAAGGATCAGATCAACGTTGTTGCGCTGCCTTTCTCTTCCGGATTCGCACAGGAGATCATAAATGCCGGTGTGGTTGATAATAAGGGTGTCGAAATAATGCTGTCAGGTAAGCCTTTAGCTATTAAGAACTTTAACTGGAATGTAAGCGTTAATTTTGCACGTAACGTAAATACAGTTGAATCGCTTGCTGCCGGTGTACCATATCTTACCCTGTCCGACGCCCGTTGGCTTGGTGTATCAGTAGTTGCAAAACCGGGTGCGGCTTATGGTTCCATCCTCGGATATGGTTATCAGAAGGATCCGAACGGCAATGTTATTCTTGATCCTGTTACCCTTGCGCCTGTACAAAGTGCCGACCGTACCGTGCTGGGTAAGGGAACCTGGGATTGGACTGGCGGTATCACCAACTCGCTTTACTATAAAAATTTCGGACTAACCTTTGTTATCGACATAAAACATGGTTCTAGCCTATTCTCTATGACCAACCTATTCGACGTGATAAGGGGAAGCAGCCTGGCCACCTTGCCTGGCCGTGCCGAATGGATAAAATCGGAAGAAGCCCGACAAACGGCTGGAATGTCCGCAGAACAATGGGCGGCTGCCGGAAAAGTACAGGGTTATGTACCGCAGGGTGTTGTACAAACAGGAACCGATACAAAGGGAAACCCGATTTATGCCCGTAATACCAAAGCGCTTGATCCATCAGTATACTGGGCCAATTATTACAGCGATGGTAACGGCATAGCAACACCATTTATTTATGATGCCAGTTATATCAAAATGCGTGAGATAACTGCAAGCTACCAGATCCCGGCGTCATTAACTTCAAAATGGCACATAAAGGATATTACAGTTGCGTTAGTTGCGCGTAATCCATTTATCATTCATAAAAATGTACCGAATGTTGACCCCGACTCCAATTATAACAATGGTAACGGGCAGGGATTGGAATATGGTTCATTACCCTCAAGAAAAAGCTGGGGTTTTAACCTTAATTTAAAATTTTAAACATCAACAATTATCACATATAAAATGAAAAGAGATTTAACAAAACGGATGATAATACCAATGTTGATACTGTTGATATTGGGATCATGTAAAAAATTTGGTGATGTGAATACTGATCCAACAAAGTCAAGTAACCTCGACCCGGCCAACCAGTTAGCGCTGGTACAATTGAGATTCTCGGGTGAGCTTACTATTAATGAGCGTACCACCATAATAATGACCATGCCGCTGGTACAGCAAATTGGCGGGGCTTATTATAACAGGTACGGCTTTGAGTACATCAAAAACAAGCAGTACATGAGTGAGCTTTGGGAACTTGGATACCCTAATGATGTGTTGAATATTACCGATGCGGTTGACCGTACGGCAAGCGATGCAACAAAAAGTAACCTGAACGCTATTTGCCGCATCATGAAGGTTTATATTTTTTCGAGGATAACAGACCTTTATGGCGATGTGCCCTATTCGCAGGCAGGAAAGGCATATACTACAGGCGCAGTGAGACCTGTATTTGATACGCAACAGGCAATTTACGACAGCTTTTTTACCGAATTAGCTGCTGCAGTTGGCAAGCTTGATGCCTCAAAAGATGCTGTTCCAAAGGATATTTACTACCAGGGAAGTATCGCTGCATGGAAAAAGTTCGCCAACTCGTTGAGATTAAGGCTGGCAATGCGCCTAAGCAAAATCGACCCGGAGAAGGCTAAAACCGAAGTAATGGCGGCCTATTCTGCCGGCGTGTTTACCAGCAACGATGATATTTGCAAAACCCAACATGCAGATATCCAGAATAGCTATAGCGATATTCGTGGCAACGGCGTTTCGGTAGCTATAAACCAATATCCTGACGATGGTCGCCCACGGGTTTGTAATACCCTGATTGACGAAATGAAGGGAACAAACGACCCGCGCTTACAATACATCGCCCGTGATTATTGGGTGAATCCTGATAAGCCATCAGAACGGATCGATGTTACCGATGGCGTAAAGGCTCAAATTGGATTAATAGGAGTAGGGCCTGGTAAGTATAATTATGACGATTATTTAGGATCGATAAATGTTGATGTTGCCGGCCACGGAACGGTTTCGGTACCAAACAACGGACAAAAAGCACAACTGGCTGATTTCCTGATCACAAATGATGCACCTTATCTGCATTTAACGTATGCCGAAGTAGAATTTTTATTGGCTGAAGCAACCCAACGCTGGGGCTTAAGCCTGGGTGCCGACGCTGCAACGCATTACCACAACGGGATGGCAGCAGCTTGCCAGCAACTGGCACTATTTAAAAACGGACCGGTTATTACTGACGCGCAGATCCAGCAGTTTAAAACCGATAATCCTTTAGCACCGGGCAAGGAATTGCAAATGATAGATACCCAGCTTTGGGCAGCCTTATTATTAAACGGCCCCGAAGCTTATGCAGAATGGCGCAGGACCGGCTTCCCGGTTTTAGTGCCAGCAGTAACTGCGGAATCAACCAGTACAACAACACCACGCAGGTTTGAATATCCGCTGACGGAAACCGAACAAAATTCGGTCAATATAGCTAAAGCAATTACAGCTCTTGGCGGAACTGACGACTGGAACGCAAGAGTTTGGTGGGATAAACAATAACAAACAAGGAAATGATGAAAAGTTTGAACAAATTTTGGGTAGCCATACTATTGATAACGCTGGTTACCGGCTGCAATAAAGGGAGTGCAAAGGTTGACGGGCCTGTAGCCGCGAAAAAGAATACCGATTTCAGGGTGGTTGGTTACTTACCAACCTATAGCCTTGCTGACGGAACCGGCGCAGCCTTTGATTTTAGCACCATAACACATTTAAACATAGCTTTTATCAATCCTGATGCGAACGGCGATTTTACTGTTCCATCGGGATTAAGCGATGTGGTAAACGTCGCCCACGCAAAAAAAGTAAAAGTGTTGATATCCATAGGCGGGGGTTCGGCCCCGGCATATTATAATACGCTATTGGGTGATGCAATGCGTGCTGATTTTGTGAGCAAATTGGTAAAGTTGGTTACCGATAATAACCTCGACGGTGTTGATGTGGACCTTGAGGGTGAACGGATAGATAACAACTACGAAGCGTTTGTTACGCAACTTTCATCGGCCTTAAAGCCCAAAAGCAAATTGCTCACATCTGCCATTGCCACCGCTTATAAATCGCAGTATACCGATAATGCCCTGGCTAAGTACGATTTTGTAAATGTAATGTCGTATGATAAAACCGGACCGTGGAATCCTGCAAATCCGGGTCAGCATTCGCCTTATGATATGGCTGTATCTGATTTGGATTACTGGACAAATACCAGGGGAATAGCTAAGGATAAGATCAGCCTTGGCTTACCTTTTTACGGTTACGGTTTTGGCACAGGTGCACCATCTGATATCAGCTTCCATGACCTGGTGATTCAATATCCGGGGTCAGAAAATTCTGACCAGGTTACGGTTACCGGCGGCGGCATTATTTATTACAATGGTACATCAACCATAAAAAATAAAACAACGCTTGCCCTTAAAAGTGCGGGCGGGGTTATGGTATGGCAGCTTATGCAGGATGCTGCGGGCAGCAAATCATTATTAACTACTATAAACGCTACTATAAACCCTGCTAACTAATGCGCCGGGTATAACATTTAAAAAATTAAGAAATGAAAAAATTAAAACAATTCAGGTATCCGTTGCTACTGGTAATGGTGCTATTTGCGTTTGCAGGTTGTAAGAAGGACGAGGTTGCGCAGCAGGAAGCAGCCAACCCGATTTCACCGAGGATCTTCGATAACCTGCGTGATTTTGCGGGCAACAGGATCATCAGCGAAGGTGAAACTGCAAAGTTTAGCGGGATTCAATATACACCGGCCGGCAAGGTAAAGATCAGCTGGTTGGTGAATGGGGTACAAGCTTCCAGCGATACCGCTTTTAATTTTAAACCTACCGGCGGCGGCGAGTTCACCATAAAGCTAAAAATTACCTATAATGGTGATAGTAGCGTGCGCAGCACAAAGGTTTTGGTAAACCCTACAACTTATACCCTGAAAAGCTTCGACAAGGTTACGATGGCTTATTTAACAAGCGCCGGCGCGGCTGCTAATATCAACTGGGGAATAGTTAGCCACGTAGCTTATAAAGTGGGATTGGTATCACCAGATGGTAGCCTTGATGTATCAACTGGCGAGATCAATCAAACTGCCGATGAATTGGTGGCAAGATCACACATCAACGGCATTCCCATCATAATGGGCATCAGCGGCAGGCTATCGGGCATTGACGGCTGGGCCATCTACGAAACCAATGATTTCGGAACGGCTATAATCAACCCTACTTCGAGAGCGGCGCTGGTGAATTCAGTTAAAACCTATGTGACCAACAAACGCATGGATGGCGTTGATATCATGATGACCGATATTAACTCCGGACAAACACCGGATAATATGGCTGCAATTGCGCCATTCTTAGCGGCGTTGCGTACAGCACTGCCCGGTAAAATTATCACAGTTACAGTAACAGTTAATTACCAGCATTGGGGATACCCGGATCTTTCATCAGCAGATTGGGTGAACATCCACGCATTTGAAGACAACATTCACATTGGGCCGGGTGCACCGGTTGGCCAGTCATCAAGCTATGACTTTATGGTGTCAAGCGCGCAGATCTGGACTAATTTCCACTTACCGGCCAATAAAATTGTTGTAGGTATGCCTGCCTTTGGGTTGCGTTACGACGAACTGGACGGAAGTGGCAATAACCTGAGCTGGGGCTCATACAGCTACGCTGCCTATAAGGACATTTTAGCCTTTGATCCGACGGCGTTTGGCAAAGAGGAAACCAACATGGGGCAGGGCATTTATTTTAACGGCGTGCCGTTGATCACAAAAAAAGCTACCTGGGTTAAAAATAACGGTTTTAAGGGATCGTATTTGTGGGCCGAGGATTATGACGTGCTTGGTGCGAATTCACTTTTGTCGGCCATATTTAATGCGCAAAAGTAAGTTTAGATATGCTTAACAAGTTTTGGTAATAATAGTTAAGAAAAGTTGAGGCGCAAAACCGGGGTTGATCATTCAATCCCGGTTTTTGCTTTTTAGGCGGTCTATTAGTGCTGTGTCAACTATGAATCGATGTTTAACCAGTAGTGTTTAAATAGTGGGTTTACATCTTTTTTAAGAAAAAATTATTAAGCAATTGATTATCAATAACATGTATTGGTGTAAATCATGAATTATGTAAACCATGTAAACCCACTTTTTTGTTAATTGACCCGTCCGGAAATAGCTATACAGATTTGTGAGTAAATCCTATTCTAACTATACAACATTGTGTTAATCCTGTATATACTATACAGGTTCTTTTTTTAAAGATAGTTATTAAATAACTTGTTGT
>JALYIP010000006.1 GCA_030775685.1 Bacteroidota bacterium | reverse complement strand
GGTTAATGTATGATCGCCCCATGTTTTTTTATAGTTGATGCTGTTTTCATTCAGCCAGTTCAATGTGCTTGACGAATTAAAGGATGCGGCTGTTTTTACCTGCTGCCCGTCGCGGTTTGGCACGTTAAACCCACCAAGGAATGATGGCCTGAAATAATCGCCGGTACTGTTTTGATAATCAATACCAAAAGTTGACTTTATATCAAGCCCGCTAACAATCTTCCAATCGGCATAAATATTGGCGAGTGTTCTAAATTGGCTGTACTTATTGGTGGTATTTACCAGTTGGCTTACGGGGTTTGCATTCTGGAATGTGCCGGGCGAGCCAACTACATTGGTATACGATCCGTCGGGTTGTTTAACCGGAGTAAGCGGGCTTTCCAATACAGCCTGGCTTAATACACCAGAATCGAAATGGCCATCTGTTTGCTGTAAATTTCTTAGGCTATAGGTAGGCGCCAAACTAAGGCCAACCGTTAAATTCTTTATCAGGTCGGCATCTATCGCAGTTTTTAATGAGTAGCGTTGGAAGCCTGTATTCAATACTGTTCCCCGCTGGTCAAAATATCCTGCAGAAAACAACGATCTTACTTTATCAGTTCCATTAGCAACGGTAACATCATAGTTTTGCATAGGTGCGGTGCGGGTTACCGCATCAAACCAATCGGTTCCCTTGCCAAGGGACGAGGGGTTCCGATACGCAGCAGGGATAGGGTCATTCGTACCATTCACCTTATTGGCGTCCTGTATGGCTTCTGTGCGAAACTGTGCAAATTGCGAAGCGGTCATCATTTTTAGCTTGCTTTGCGAAAGGATGCTCTGAACACCGGTTGAGGTGTTTACAGTTATGCTGGATTCGCCTTTTTTTGCTCTTTTTGTGGTGATCAGGATAACACCGTTTGATCCGCGCGAACCGTATATAGCGGTCGAAGCTGCATCCTTTAAAACACTGATACTTTCTACATCATCCGGATTGATGGTACTTAAGGGATTTGAATATTGATCAAAACCCGGCGATACAGGAAACCCGTCAATTACATACAGGGGATCATCGCCCGCGCCAATTGAACCTGCGCCACGAATGTTTATTGAAACCCCACCGCCCGGTGTACCTGTTACCTGGTTTACGGTAACCCCGGCAAGCTGCCCTGCAAGCTTCAGATCAATACTCGCTGCTTTTATCTCCTTTATATTGGCCATTTTAACAGACCCAACGGCGCCGGTAACATCTTTACGTTCCTGGTTGCCGTAGCCAATTACCACAACCTCCTTCATTTCGGTATTATCCTCCTGCAGGGTTACGTCGATAGCTGCTTTCTTATTAACAGGGATCTCCTGTGTTTTGTAGCCGATAAATGAAAATACCAGGGTGGCATTGTCATCGGCCGTTAAGCTGTATTTCCCATCGGTGCCCGTAACCGTGCCATCAGTAGTGCCTTTAATTCTCACGTTAACACCCGGCAGCGGCAAATGCGTATTATCGTAAACCGCACCAGACACTGTAATTTTTGTTATGTTTTGTACAGGTATATCTTTTTTGTTTACAACAATGGTTTTGTTTTCGATGGTATAGGTAAACGGCTGATTTTTGAAACATTGTGCCAGCGCATCCTCAAGCGTTGCATTGTTTAGCTGCAGGGTAACGGGTGCTGCCGTTTCTACATCCTTATAGCGGTAGAAAAACCCATACCCGCTTTGCTTTTCGATAGCCGAAAACACCTTGCGAATGGGTGAAGACTTTACGTTTAATGTGATGGTTTGCGAAAAACTTTTGGCGCTTAACTGCAAACAGCCAATTATAATTAATAGTACTGTTATCCTCATAATCAAAAACAGTTGTTGAATTGTTTTTTTGGTGGCAATAAAAATTTTACCACTAGCGTTTAATGTCATAACTTTGAATGTTTTGGTTTATATTTCTATTGATGATAGCGTAAACCCATCCATTTTTTAAAACCGGAGGGTGTTGCAGCACCCGCCGGTTTTTTCATTTTGGGATAAGGGACTTAGGGAGAGTATTATTTATGACTTTGTCGGTGTCTTTTCATAGCAAGGGATTTAATGGGTTTTACTTACTTATTGCGTTTTTCAGGGCGTTACAATTATATTTTTGTTTTCAATTTTAAAGTGCACATGACTCAGTTCGAGTATCCGCAACACTTGCGAAAGCTTTACGCCTCGCTCAATTCTACCCACAAATTCATCGTCCGGAATTTTACCTTCGTAAGTAACCTTTGTATCATACCAGCGTGATAGCTGCGCCATTATCTCCTGTATGTTTGAGCGGTCGAACTCAAAATAGCCGTTCTTCCAGGCTATAGCCAGGTCGGTGTCAACATCAACAACCTTAATTTGCCCGTTTTTATTAACCATCCCCTGCTGACCAGGTTTTAAAACATTGCTTGCCTGCCCGATGGATAACTTTACCGAGCCTTCCAGCAACGTAGTTTTCACGGCAGCCTCGTCGTTATAGGCCATAATGTTAAAATGTGTGCCCAGAACCTTTACCTGCATATTATTCACTTTAACAATAAAAGGCATGGCTGCATTTTTAGCTACTTCAAAATAGGCCTCGCCGGTAAGCTCAACCGTACGCTGGCTGCCTTTAAATGTGGTAGGATATTTTAACGATGATGCTGAATTTAGCCAGACTTTGGTACCATCAGCCAGTAAAACCTGGTATTGGCCACCTGCCTTTGTGGTCATGGTATTATACATGTTCTCATCGGCAGCAGTACTTTTCACACCATCGGCAGCGTATACTATCTGCCCGTCTTTTTCCTTTTTTATGCTGATTTTCCCGTTTTGGGCCAAAATGCCGTTTTTGGCAGAATCAAGCACATAGGTTGCACCGTTGCTTAAGGTAAGAGTGGCCTTGTTGCCGCCAGGATTAACATCATGCGTAACAGCGGGTTTGTTAACAGCCACCTGGTTTTGCTGCTGCCCGTGCATTATGCAATACACAATAGTGCTGGCGGCGGCTAAAAATATAGCCGCCGCAGCAACGTGCTTTAGCACAGGTATAGAGAATATTTTTTGCTTTTTATTGTTTGATTGAGCAATTGCGTTTTGCAACCTGCTCAGCATTTTATCTTCAAGCTGTTGTTTTGCGCCAAACACATCATTATCCCACTCCACGTCCGACTGGAAGCTATTGAAAAAGTTCAGCAGCAACTGTTCCTCTTCAACGGAAGCGTTGCCCGCTAAATACTTATCAATAAGCTGACGGAATTCTTGCTGGTTCAAAACTAATTTGGTTTTATAGGAAGAGTAAAAAAACGAGGGTATCCCCTATGCGGATTGAAAATATTTTTCGAAGCCTGATGCTTGTTGTCATTATGTAATTAATACAGTGGCACTATTTTCATGAGCCCTGGCGATACGGCGCTACTTCAGCTTTACGCATAGCTATTTCAGGCCGGTTCATGTAACCTGTTTCCAAATCTTATCGTCTTATTTAAAAAACGATAAGATAAAAACTTGCTCAAATATTATGAAAACTAAAAAAATCACCCTCCTCTGTATACTACTGATGTTCATCCTGGCTTCCGCATGCCACACTAAGCAAGCTTATACGCGCCCGGCCTACAAGCCTGAATCAAAGGAACTCTACGACGAGATCGTCAGGATGGATAGTGTTTGGGAAGATTCTTATAATCACTGCAAGATGGATGTGCAGGATCAATTGCTATCGGATGACATCGAATTTTTTCACGATCAGGGCGGTTTGCTCACCTCAAAAGCAAAGCTGATGGAAGCCTACAAGAACAACATTTGCGGAAAAGTTACCCGAGAACTGTTGAAGGGCAGTATCGAAGTTTATCCAATTAAAGATTATGGCGCCGTTGAAATGGGCTATCACCGGTTTCATAGTATTCATGACACCGGCCCGAATTCGAAATTTGCGCGTTTCGTGCATACATGGAAAAAGGTGAACGGAACCTGGAAAATTACGCGGGTGATCAGTCTGCACTAATTGAAGGGTTTGTTGTTTAAAAGGTCGATTAGCTGATATCTTAAATATTTGAAATTTATGATTTAATTTCAATATTTGAAATAACACCGGCCATTGACAACTTAAGAATAGGTTATCAAGCAGGCGACGCCACTGTCAAAGAATCAAATTATGAAGCTTCTTCTTACATCCGCCGGTATCAGCAACACGAGCATCCATAACGCCCTTGTTGAACTCCTGGGCAAACCGGTTGCCGAGGCTAGCGCACTTTTCGTCCCCACCGCGATATACGGGATAAATGGCGGCGCTAATATAATACGAAGGGTGATCTGCGGATCATTAGGCGACCCTTTCTGCGAATTGGGGTGGAAGTCGCTGGGGTTGCTGGAGCTAACGGCCCTGCCCAGCATCAAACAAGAGCTTTGGATTCCGATGCTGCAGGAAACTGACGTCTTGTTAGTCGGGGGCGGCGACTGCCAATACCTGTGCTACTGGATGCAACAATCCGGATTGGCAGACCTATTGCCGTCGCTGCTGCGCAAAACGGTGTATGTAGGCCTGAGCGCCGGGAGCATGATCATGACCCGCTTTGGAACCACCTACGGTAACCATGTCCTGCCGCCTGAAACCGTCAAATCGCTGAACCTGGTTGATTTTGCAATACATCCGCACCTTGATCACGAATGGTTTCCGGAGAATTCACTGGCTAGTATAGAAAGGTTAGCCGCTACTATACCTGTACCGTCATACGCGATTGACGATCAGACCGCCATTAAAGTAACCGACGGCGCTGTCGAAGTCATCTCTGAAGGACATTGGAAGCTGTTTACTCCCCAGGGTTAATAATGAAACGGAAAACTATCTCACCAAAAAATAAACAATAGCTGCGATAAGCGTAGTGGTTAATGACGTGCGCAAATACCGCAACGCTTTTGTTATTTGGTTTTCCACTGTTTTGGGGGATATGTTAAGCCGCTCGGCAATTTGTTTGTGCGACAGTTGTTCCTCGCGACTTAACTTATAAACTTCCCGGCATTTTTCGGGCAATTGGTTTACTACTGAATTTATCTGGCCTATCAATTCCTTATATTCAATGTTATGATAGGTTTCCGGCGTTTGCAAACGCTCTAACAGGTTATCATAAATATCGTCCCTAACCGCACCTGATTTAATCTGCCGGTAAACCTCATACCTGATTGACGCATACAGGTAGGCTTTTAAGGATACGTTAATTTCGACAGCATGACGATTATTCCAGAGTTTTATAAAAAGCTCCTGGATTATATCCTCGCATGCCTGCTGATCCTTCAGGATATTATGGGCCGAAACATACAGCATTTGCCAGTATTTTTTGTAGATAATTGACAAAGCAATATCATCATCGTGTTTTAAACGATCAATTAATTCGCTATCAATCAAATGGTCCGGCATATAAAACGAATATAAAAAATATGCTCAATATTCTGTATGGTTTTGTAATAATACATTATTTTGTTACGACTAATGAAAATTAAGGTTAAATTATTAACCTATAATAAATTACCCCTTAGTGTTTTAACCGGGTTGCCGCGCTCAAGTGAATGGTGCCGCAGCCATTTGCTTTGCTGCTGCTCAACCAGTTGCCCGGTTTGCCGGGCCAGCACCTTTCCTTCTAACCTGCTTAAACATAATTTTTTATTTTCCAGCTGCGACCGGCTGTCCATGGCGAACACCTGGATACCCGACGGCAAGTGCACACCTCTTACCGCCGTTTCAACCTTGTTAACGTTTTGACCTCCCGGCCCAGAGGCCCTGGTAGTTTCAAGCTTTACATCCTTTAAATCCCACTTAGGCAGTTCTTTAATATCGAAAATAGCCACACCCACAAACCAGTTTTTTCGTTTATGATTTTTTCGGAACGGGCTTGGGCCGATCCATTGGATAGTGCCCTGCCATTCGGAAATCAAAGCCTGCAAATCATCGCCCTGCGCTATTAATGTTGCTGATAATAATGTATCAGGATATTCACCTTTTATAGTTTCCAATAGCTCTGTATCAATCCCGTGCTGCTTTGCCTGCTTTAACAGCATTTGCAGTACAAGGGCAACAACCCGGCAGCATTCTGCCGGGCCCTTGCCTGCTGTAATTTGTATAATTACCTTTTTCATTGTTTTAATCCTTGTTCATTCTTGAAATCCTCGGGAAAAACTTCCCCTCGATGTTTACCAATTCCCTTTGTGCCTGCATCACGGTTTCAATATCCTTATAAGCCTGCGGGTTTTCTTCTACACTGCCACCAATAAGGGTTACATCAGCATTTGCCAGCAGCTTCTTCATTCCTGAAACAGTCATGTTATCCTTTGCCTTCTGCCTGCTCATAGCACGCCCGGCGCCATGCGATGCAGAAAATAGTGAATTATCAGTACCCTTGCCGCTTACTATATAAGCAGGCGTGGTAATACTACCCGGAATGATACCCAGTTCGTTAGTATGTGCGGGAGTTGCTCCTTTACGGTGAACGATAACTTCCCGGCCGTCAGCCAGTGTATCTTTCCAGGCAAAATTATGGTGGTTTTCAATCACCATAATTGATTTTAAGCCCAGCGCCTTTAACAGGTTGGCGTGGATCCGCTCATGACATGCCCGGGCGTAATCGCCGGCTAAGGTCATGGTGAGCCAATACTCCTGCCCGGCTTCACTGTTCATGTCGAGCCAGGCCAGCTGTTGTGCATGGCGCGGAAGCTTGCAGGTATTCATAGCAACCTGCGTGTAGTACTTGGCTATAGCGGCGCCCAAACCCCTGCTGCCGGAATGAGAAAGCAACGCCGCATACTTTTTACCGGGCAAACCAAGGGTATTATTTTCTGCAAGCTCAATTTCGCCGAACTCCACAAAATGGTTACCGCTGCCTGATGTGCCCAATTGCCTTACTGCCTTGCTCCGCAGTTGTTTCAGGAAAGGGATTTGTCCAAACACAGCGCTATCTAAAATTTCGTGCTCCTGCCTTACATCCAATCCACCCTCCATCCCGAAATGAGTATGGTTTCTTAAGGCCTGGTTTAGTTTGTAGTCGTAGCGTTTAATAAACGTGTCGCTTTCATCAATAATGGTTAGCGCCATGCGGCAGCCTATATCCATCCCAACCGCATAAGGAATCACTGCATTATCAGTAGCCAGCACACCGCCAATCGGCAGACCAAAACCCATGTGTGCATCGGGCATTAAAGCGCCTTGAACGCTTACGGGCAGCAGCATTGCCAAATCCATTTGTTTTTTAGCCACGGCTTCAATGTCCTTGCCGCCAAAAATTTTATATGGTGCGGACGCTGCCATCAGCTCAAAAGCTTTAAACTCGGGCTCAGCTACTTTACCAATTATTTTTTCGGCTATCTTACCTGTTACTTCATCATACAGGTATTCTTCCGGGTTGTTTTTAATCTCCGTCAGCAAGCCGATCAGCTGATCATTGCTATGGTGTTTAAAATGTTTTGAGGCTATGCCCAATACCAGGCTTATCAGCTGGTTATTGGTGTAGCCTATTTTTGTCAGATCTTTTGTTTTTAAATTGCCCATGTGGGGTTTATATATTTTGTCCGTGTATTTCGTCTCCGATTGCATACACGTGCGTTATTTTTGATTTGTTAATTTATTTGAGGCCGGGATTAAACGGCACGGCAAGTTGGGCGGGTACATAAGTATCCTGGATTAAAAATTCAATATTGATTTAATTAAAATGCTTCATCCCTCAGTGGGGAGATACCCTTTGCTGAAGCTCAACAACCGTAAAAATTATCGCAGCACAAAAAACCTATCGATCACAAAAAGTAACCGGTTATTTTATCTCAAAAAAAATGAAAAAAGGATTTTGCCTGCCGTTTAGGCAATGAGCGAAAGGGGCGATATGTGGACTTGCTCTGTCATGATTCCTTGATATTTAAATGATTAACAAATCAGGAATTGCGGCAAAGATAGAAAAAAATTACAATCCTAAACTATTTTTAATTTCCGGATAGTTCGGCTTACATTAGCGCCATGCAGCAAAACCTACACCAGCTTTATGGCAATATAGATATTTATCTTTTCGACCAGCTATTAAAAGGGCGTTTTGATAATTGCCACAAGATCCTTGATGCCGGTTGTGGTGGCGGGCGTAACCTTATTTATTTTTTACGCAACGGGTTTGATGTTTATGGGATAGATTCAAACCCGCAAGCTGTGGAAGCTGTAAAAGCGCTTGCAGCCACACTTGCACCAAATCTTGCGTTAACCAATTTTAAAACGGCCGCGGCTGAAGAGCTGCCGTTTGGTGATGAAACTTTCGATCTGGTAATCAGCAGTGCGGTACTGCATTTTGCGAATAATGAGGACCATTTCGAACACATGCTAACATCCATGTGGAGGGTGTTAAAACCAGGCGGCTATCTTTTTGCACGGCTGGCATCAGACATAGGAATAGAAGACAAAGTAAAACATATTGAGAACCGGCGTTATTTATTGCCTGATGGCTCAGTTCGTTTTTTAGTGAACGAGCAAATGTTGCTTAACTACACCCTAAAACTAAAGGGACAATTATTTGAACCCATAAAAACCACCAACGTGCAAAATCTACGATGTATGACCACCTGGTGCCTGCAAAAAGTGTGAGTATGTTTATAATTTACAATAAGCTAATTTAAGCTGCGTTTTTATATTTACATCATACATCATAATTTATGAAATTTATCAAATCGTATTTCCTGTTATTTAGTATTTTATTCGCAGTGGCCGTATTGCCGGCATGTAAGGCTAAAAAGCCGATAGTTACGCGTCCACCGGTTACCTATCCGCCCGATCCGCAACCTGTAAAGAGGGAAACGCCACCGCCGGCTGCTCCTGTTCAGCAGGAAACCCCGCCACCGCCGCCACCGGTTGCAAAACCCGACTATAACTTTAAAAACATCCAGTTTGAATTTAACTCAGGCATCTTAAAAACCGACTCATATCCTACTTTAGATAAGATTGCCGCCGAAATAAAGAAAGACCCCTCTGTAAAATTTGTATTGAACGGTAATTCTTCGGCTGAGGGTACCGCTGACCACAACATGGCACTATCGGTAGAAAGAGCAAATTCTGTAAAACTGTATCTTGTTAACAGCGGAATTTCTGGTGATAATCTTGCTATAAAGGGATATGGTGAAAGTAAACCTGTTGCAGATAACAGTACTGAAGAAGGCAGGGTGTTGAACAGAAGAGTAGAGATAAAGAAGCAGTAGTAACGTTATAAATTGCCAGGAAGCCTTAAACCGCAGCGTTATGCTCCGGCTTAAGGCTTTTCATTTTACGCCACCAGGCTAGCTTCCGCGCCAAATGCCTGGTCTATTATAATTTTCCAGGTACCATCGGGCTGCTGTTTCATTACCTCGATGCCTTTAGCGCTTATTTTTACTTCGTCGCCATCCTTAATACTCCATTCCGAACGGCCAAGGGCAACATCGCCTGTTTGCAGGCAATAAACAGTTTTGATCTCCATTTTTCCTTTTATAGATAAAATGGCTTTTATGGCCTCTTCAAACTTTTCCCTGCCCGATACGGGCTTTTCCGGCTCTGGCACAATAATTCCGGTAACATCGTACATGTTCATAACAGTGGCAACATCACCTGTATTAAAGGCGGCTGCAAGTGTAGAGTGAGCGTCTTGCGCTCTTGTTGGTAAGTTCATTTGTTTTTAGTTTTTATTGATGATTAAATTATTTTTAAAGAATCGACGCGAAGCTGTTATCACTAAGGACTGCTTTTGCCAGTGCGCCCGCGTTGTTATACAATTTATTAAAGAGGAACGGCCCCATGCTAATGCGCTTTACACCCAGCGCACCCAATTCATCAAAGCCGGGAAGTGCGGGCATGCACATTACATTAACCGGGAGCGCGGTAGCCTTTACAACTGTTTTAATATCACCGCCGTCGGTAATGCAGGGAACGAAGATCCCCTGGGCGCCTGCGTCTTCATAGGTTTTAACACGGACAAGCGTATCTTCTAGCGCAGTTGGTGAGCCCATAAGGAAACCATCCGTCCTGATGTTTAAAAACAGCTGCATGTTATTCTGGCTGATATGGTCTGCTATTGCTGAAAGCGTGCCTCGGAAAATTTCCGCCGACTGGAATTGGCGTGATGCGCCGGGGATTGTATCCTCCAGGTTTATACCTACTACACCGGCATCGTGCAGTTTATTGATATTATTGATAATACCGGCCGCCGTTTTATCATATCCTCCCTCCATATCAACAGAAAAAGGAATTTTCACCACCTCAACCACTCTTTTTGCAAGGCGTAGCAGCAGATCAAACGGCAGGTTTTCGCCATCAGCGTAGCCGAGCGAGTTTGACACGGCCTGGCTTGATACGCCAATGGCCTGGTAACCGGCAGCTTCAAATACGGTAGCGCTGTGAACGTCCCAAATGTTGCCTAAAACAACCGGTGACGGATTGTTGTGCAGTTGCACAAATGCTTCAAAATTATTCATGTTTTTAGCTTGTTAATTAATTTTAAACAAAGCTACGTTGGCGGCGAATGCCAAAATTGTACAAACAGGAACTGGTAAAATTATTGCTGTAAAAGCTGGTTAACGGGAGTAATGTTGTGCAGGTAAGCAGAGGGGGTAAAACCGGTAAACAGTTTAAAATCGCGAATAAAATGCGACTGGTCGAAGTAGCCGCTTTCGTAAGCTATTGAAGTAAGTGAGAGATCGTTTTTTGAAATAAGCTTAAGGCTGAACTGGAACCTGTTTATTTTATTGAACGCAGTTGGCGAAAGGCCCGTGTTCTGATAAACAAGTTTATGCAGGTACCGCGCGGTAATGCCATGTTTTAGTGCAATATTGTTCAGGTTATTTTCGGCGGGATCTTTTTTTATACTGGTTAAAATATTGGCAGCCTTATCGATTCTGAAAAAACGTTTTTCGTTCTCCTTTAACTGTTTGATCAGAAAGGCCTCCAATAGCCCTATTCTATTACCGGGATTCAATGTTTCGAGCAAACGTGCGTAAAGAACTTTAACCGGCTCACCAATTACATCGGCGGCATTTGAGATCTGATCATTAAACAAACCTATTTCATCATTTAAAAAATAGGCCGCCGAATGCGGGAAGAATTTAACACCCAGCATGGTGTGCTTTCCTCTTGAGCGGATAGGGAGCGGTTTAGTAACCTGCCCCCATAGTTCAATGCCGGGCGTTTTTGAGTATTTATTTTCAATAGATGACTCCCAGGTGCCACCACCCAGGTTGAAGATCAATTCCATATCGCCGCTAGGGAAAACGGTATCCTCAAACTCAATATCCGAGTCAGATTCAAAGATATAGTAATGCCTGACATAAGGCTTCAGTATATCAGATGGAAAAAACTGCTTAAATTCCATAACGTAAATTTACTGATATTTTCTCATTTAGCCGGGTTATCACTGCTGAACGAATCGCGGAACATTTTCCAGCCTTTAGCAGTCTTTTTCCATAACACCAAAAACTTTCCGTTATCAATCATTTTATTGTTTTTATCAAATGATTGCCAGACCCCCTCTTCGGTCACATAGCCATTTCCAAGGCCATAAACATCAGTAGTAATAAATTTCCCGTTCCAGAGCCCTCCTTTTTTATGGCTGGTCATTTTAAAGAAGTCAAGTACGCCTTTATGCCCCTTCATTGCGGGTGCATTTGGCAGCATAATCAGGCAATCTTCTGCGTAACGATTGATAAAAATAGATGGATCGTTCTTTACGTACGATTGAAAATAGATACTGTTACTTACGGCAATTGCTTTTTTAGCTTCAGCCAAATCGCTTTGAGCGGCAACTTTGTTAAAGGTAAAACACAGCAATAAGAGGATAACTGATAATAAAATTTGCTTTTTCATGTTAGTTTAATCTTTAAATTACGGCCAAAACTACATTGTGCAAAAACGAAAAAATTGTACAAAACGGCCCTATTTAAAAACGATAAATATTCAGATCTTCTCCGTCAAATGCTTCCAGTATCGTTTAGGGATGTGCCTTACATGCAGCTTTGTATTTTTACGTGAGGCTATGTTCACACTTTTAAAATAATTTTTCCATAGGTGCTGGTAGGTTTCTTCATCTTCCCCGAAAGCAGCAACCACTTTACCCGGTGACTTTACAGATGAAAACTCCATGCAAACAAACTCGACGTCGTGCAGGTCGTAATACAAACCGTAATTGCGTTTAATATCATAGATCATCCACTTCTGATCAGCATAGCGGCTTTTGAAATGTTTGATCAATAAAGGTAAAACGTTAAAATCAGGCTCGATGCCTGCATAATAAGTTTCGTCCTTAAGCTTCTGAAAACGGATAAATGCTTCCATACGGTGTTTTTCGCGGCGCATCATCCTCACAATTTCCGAAATCCGAAGTACGTATTTATTGCCGTAATCGTCTTCTATATTTTGTTTACTGTCAAACGCATACCTGATATAACCTAAAATATTATTTTCTTCGTTTTCCATTTCAGAGAGATGCGCAATGTAAATACGCTGCACGCCATTAGCCGATAGCTTTTGATTCAGGCCTTTTAGTACCCGATTAGCCCGGATATCATCGGTTATAATTTGCAGTACATCTTCAAACATAGCACTGTTTGCGTTCCCGTTTTTTTGCAGATTTACCTGTATGAGTTTCCTGTCATAAACTTCAAAAACAGCGGTTAGCAGGCCTTCAAATGTGCCATCGTATATCAGCCTTGTCATGGTCAAAAAATGCTCAACTGGTTTTGCGTGCTCTTTAAGTATTTGCTCTGAGACTCGGCCAGGATGAATTGCTTTATTTTAGTTCCGGTAAGATCTCTGCGTTCAAAATCATTGCTTTTACAGGTGATAAAATATTTGGCGCGGTTTATGGCAACGCCGATTTTTTTAAGCTGATCCCAATTTAGCGGCGCAAACTTTCGGGCATTAACAATTTTTTGTGCCGACTGAACACCAATCCCCGGCACGCGGAGGATCAATTGCAGATCGGCCTTGTTAATATCAACAGGGAAGGCCTGCATATTGCGGATTGCCCAGCTAAGTTTTGGGTCGATGTCCAGGTCAAGCAACGGCTGTTGGGTGTTTACAATTTCATTTACCTTAAAACCATAAAAGCGCATCAGCCAATCAGCCTGGTAAAGGCGATTTTCACGAACCATTGGCACGGCTGTGTTTAAGCCGGGCAGGCGCTTGTCAGCCAGTACCGGCACATAACCTGAATAGTAAACCCGTTTTAAATTGAAGTTTTTGTAAAAGTGATTGGCAGTGTAAAGAATTTGCTGATCATTCTCGGGCGTTGCACCGATTATTACCTGCGTACTTTGCCCGGCGGGCGCAAACATCGGCGCTTTTTTAAAAAGCTTTTTCTCTTCGGTACGCTGGATGATCTCCTTATTTAAAAATGCCATAGGGTCGATCATATCCTGGCGGTTCTTATCAGGGGCAAGCAGCTTTAAACCGGCTTCGGTTGGCATTTCGAGGTTAACGCTTAGGCGATCGGCATACAGACCGGCCTCGCGCATCAACTCATCACTTGCGCCGGGAATGGATTTTAAATGTATATAACCATTAAAGTTATTTTCGGTACGGAGTTTTTTGGCGATGGTTACCAGGCGCTCCATGGTATAGTCGGCATCCTTAAAAATACCGGAGCTTAAAAACAGGCCCTCGATGTAATTGCGGCGATAGAAATTAATGGTGAGATCAACCACTTCCTGAACGGTAAAAGCAGCGCGCTTAATGTCGTTACTTTTGCGGGACACACAATAAGCACAATCAAAAATGCAATGATTAGTTAGCAGGATTTTCAATAACGACACGCATCGCCCGTCTTCCGTATAGCTGTGGCAGATGCCGTTGCTGGCATTGCCGAGTCCCTTGTTCTCATTCTTTCGCTTGCTCCCGCTGGATGCACACGATACATCATACTTGGCTGCATCGGCCAGGATGTTCAATTTCTCCGTTATCCTATCCACATTCATATCAATCAAAAATACTAATATTATTAGCAATTTGTTTTGATAAAAAGTAGAGCCTGAAGGAATAAAGGTTAATAGAAGTTTTTAAATATTTAATGTCGAATTGTTATTTTACCTTAAAATATTGAGATTTTAAGGTGAATAACATATCTCTGTATAGCGCAAATTAGTTACGCACCTATGGAGCGAAAAAACCTCTTTTAATTATTTTGCTACCAATATGTTGCTCCTAAAGGAGCAATCAAGCGGCGTAAATTGGTATTGTATCTTAATTTATCTCAATGCGTTAACCAAGTCGAGGGAATCTCCTTTGGTTCCGAACCATTTAAACTATATTTCAATAAAAGCTTAAAACCGCCGCCGCCTTCAATGAAATCAAGGTTAAACGGATGTGTGCCCATCTTCAATGCGATTTGCCCGCTGCGTTCCTGTGCCGAGTGGTTGCCGTCGTTATTCACAGTTACGCTATGCCCGATGCGTAAAACACCGCCATCATCGCAGGTTAGGTAAAAGCTGTAAATACCGTCAGCAGGAACATCGATAAACCCTTTGTAGGTAATTCCAAATGACGGTGCTTTTACTGTGGAGGGCACCTCAATTTTATTGGTAATAAATGTACTATCAACCTTTGCATCGTGCATTAAAGCAGTTTCTTTAAAAAAGGCTTTGTAGTAAGTGCATTGCAATCCCGGTTTTGGCGGGGCAATTTTTACCGGGCCAAGCATCAGTTGTTGTGTATAGTTAAGACTATAAATATCGCCACGGGTACCTGTTGGTGTAAAGGCGGCTACCTTTACCAGTTCCGAGGTCTTAATAATTAATGGCGATGGCAGTTTCGGTGAAGTTGCAGAAGGCGGCAAACCATCGGTTGTGTACCTGATAGTAAGGCTTGGTAATGGTTTAGCAATACTCAATTTACCCTCATCGGTAAACACATATTCATTTAGCAAGCCCGGGAGATCAGGCAGGCGATAATTGATCTTCAGCGCATCCATCCTGTTGTATTGCTGAACCAGGCGCTTTAAATAGGAATCGTATTTATTTTGATCATTCGTCCAAAGCATTTCGGCTAAAGCGGTCATGCGGGGCATATACATGTAATCGGCACGCTTTTCTGAAGGGATCATTTCCGACCAGATATTTGCCTGCGCGCCAATAATAGATTTTGCTTCCTGCTTATTTAACACCTTGGGGATAGGGTTAAAATGGTATACTTTAGAAATGGAGTATTGATCCGGCTGGGCGTCAAAGTACAGCGGTTCGCCGGGTGTCATGATAACGGTATTGCCATTTTTAGCCGCTTTTACAGGCGCATCAGGCACCCATCCACGCCAGTACATTATAATTGCCGTTTTGGTTACGCCGCCTTCAATTATCTCGTCCCAACCAATCATCTTGCGCCCTTTTGAATTAAAGAACTTTTCCATGCGGTTTATGAAATAGCTTTGCAATGCTGGCAGGTCTTTAATTCCTTCCTTTTGCATTAAAGCTTTACAGGCATCAGATTTTGCCCAGTCGGACCGGTCAACCTCATCGCCACCGATATGGATATATTTAGATGGAAAGATCTCCATAATCTCGTTAAATACATTTTCGGCAAACTCAAACGTATTTTCGTTACATGGGCAAATGGGTTTTGAAAAAAGCTCACCAAATTTATTCTCGCCATTGCAGGTTAAAAACGGGTACGAATTTATGGCCGCCATCATATGGCCGGGCATATCAATTTCGGGGATAACATCGATATGCCGGGCAGCAGCATAAGCTACAACACCTTTCATTTCTTCCTGCGTGTAAAAGCCGCCATATAACGTTTTGCCATCGCGTTGGATGATGTGTTCTTTATCGATAGTAAAATCAGGATTATCAACCGCGCGTTTCATACATGCAGAATCCTGGTTGTTGAAAGTTCGCCATGCACCTTCTTCGGTAAGCTTAGGATATTTTTTTATTTCTATCCGCCAGCCCTGGTCGTCTGTTAAATGAAGGTGCAGTTTATTCATTTTGTAAAGCGCCATCCTGTCGATAAACTTCTCCAAATAACTAATTGAGAAGAAATGCCGCGATACATCCAAATGCATGCCGCGCCATTCATAAGCCGGATGATCTTCAATTGTTACCGCTGGTAACGATAACTGCTTCGCTATAGTGCCCTCCTCAATTGAAACCGGCAACAGTTGTCTTATAGTTTCAACTGCATGAAAGACCCCTGCGGGCTCTTTAGCCGCTATAATTACCTGCTGCGGAGTAATGGTTAACTTGTATGCTTCAGGGGCGGTAATGGATGCATCATATACCAATTTTATAGCATGGGGATTGGGGTTTTTAGTTATGCTTAATTTTTTGCCAAGGCCCTTGCTTAGCAAATCATTTAATTCATTTGCCTCATTCCAAAACCGCTCAGCAAGTGAAATACTTGTTTTTGAAGTAATAATAAAAGAGCCTTTACCGGCAACCAATTCTGCAGGATATGGTATTAACGGATACCTGCTAATTTCCTGTGCTGCTGCATTAAAGCTGATAAAAACTAACAGGGTTATAAGCTTAAAGGATAATGGCTTTGACGTAAAAAATTTCATTGAAAGAAGCGTGTTGTTTTGAGTTTGAAAGGTAAGGATTTCAGTTTAATATTATGCTGTAGCTTGTATTTCTGCCACCACCCTCATTTTGTGCAAGTATACCCTTATTCATCAAATCGCGGATATCTCTTAACGCAGTATCTGTTGATGATTTAGTTATCTTCGCCCATTTTGAGACATTCAGATTTCCAAAAAAATCATCCAGCAATATATCTGTAACTTTCTTTTGCCTGGCGTTAAATGTAGTGTCCCGATGTTTATCCCAGAACCGGCTCCTTATGGATATTTTTTCCAATACATCAACTGTATTATCTAATGAGCGGCCGAGGCAGTCAAAAAACCATACCAGCCATGCTGTTATATCTAACTTACTTCTTTGTGTGTTTTCTAATATGTCATAATAGGCGTTTCTGTCTTTTTCTATTTGTGCAGACATACTGTAAAAGCGCTGAGCTGATTTATCAGCCTTTGCCAATTGCATGTCTGTTATAGCCCGGGTTATACGTCCGTTCCCATCATCAAAAGGATGTATAGTTACAAACCAAAGATGCGCTATTCCGGCTTTTATAACCGGATCAAGGTGTTGTTCTTCATTAAACCATTTAAGAAACAGATCCATTTCAACCGGAACCTTTTTGGCATCAGGTGCCTGGTAATGCACGCGTTCTTTACCCAGCGGCCCTGAAACAACCTGCATAGGTCCGGTTTCATCGTTTCGCCAATCACCAACCGTTATTTTATTCAGACTGCTTTTTCCGGATGGAAAAAGAGATGAGTGCCAACCATAAAGCCTGTTAGCAGTTAAAGGTAAATTAAAGTATTGTGTTGCATCGAGCATCATTTCTACAACACCATCTACACGACGGTCTGATATTACCATACCGGCCACCTCTATTCCAAGACGCCTGGCTATTGATGACCTGACTTGTTCTGTATTTAGTATTTCTCCCTCTATGGCACTTGATTTAGTAACATCCAGTGTAAGCGTTTTCAGGAGTGTTTCTTCTCTCTGTTTAAAGCCTGAAGTATTCATCTGACCAAATATTAACCCCATATTATGCCTTACCCTCCCCAGTTTTTCGGAAAGCATCGTATCATCCCACGTAAATTTTGGCCATGCCTCTAATTCATATATATACATATTCGCTGTAAATATGCGGTGAATATAAAGGTTTTTTACCGCACATGCAAATTATTCACAGCAAAAATGCGGCGAATAAAACCATTATTCGCCGCATCCAGTTCATTTAGCAGGTTTTGTGCGATAAATAAAACAAGTTACCCAGGGACGAACAGACAGTCATTAGTTACCTAAAGCTGCGGTTTATTACGCCCCGGATGCCCTTTTTGCTTCATTATGCACCTCCACAATGCCTTTAAGTATTTCGTTCCCGCTAATAGCTTTCAATCCTTCTTCGTAACCTATCCTGTAAATTTCATCGGCAGCATCGGTATCAAATATGCCGTAGCCACCGAGGCCATGCGGCTCAATAACTACATCGCATAAAATTTTATGCATATTAAGGCTTGAGTTGATAGCAATCATAGCGGCCCTGTCAACCAGGCTCCCAAATGATTTAATTTCGGTAACTACCGGTAAGTGGTTACATGATGAACCAATGATCACATCGCAATTGCCTACCAATGGTTCAACCGGGAAATTATTGAGGATCCCGCCATCGACATACATATGCTCATTAATAATAATGGGCTTAAAAATCCCCGGTAAACAGCAGGAGGCTAAAATTGCCAGGTCCAGTTCTCCATCGGTAAAATAAACCAGTTTCCCCTCCCCAAGATCAACAGACGAGATAGTAACATGTATTTTAAGTTTTTCAAAGGAATTATGAGGAATATATCTCTCAAATAAAAACCGGGCTCTTAGGATAGAGAGTAAACCGGCACTGCCAATTGAAGGCCGTAACAGTTTAAGCAACTTGGTTTCTTTAATAATCTGTAAAACTTCCTTAGGCGCATATCCGGCAGCAAAAAAGGACGCGGCAATTGCTCCCGCACTTGTACCTGATATATGCGAAAATTCAATACCATTGTCGGTTAATGCCTGCATTACACCTAAATGAGAGACACCCCTTACACCACCGCCTGAAAGCGCTAATCCTATTTTTTTTGTTTTACTGAGATCTGTAGCCGGGTTCATTTATTAGTTGTGTATATGTTGATCATTTGCCATTAACCGTGCCAAAGCCATCTTCGTTGTTTTTCAGTATGCGGTTAACCGATTTGCTAATCTACTTTTTTATCGCTTACCAAAAAGTTAAATGAAATAAAAACGGGACAACAGACCAGGTTATGGTGTTGTCCCGTCTGGGATGATTTGTGATCCAACAACAGGATCTATATAAATACCTTTTATTTCAATACATTCATCACCACTTCAACCACTACTACAATGGCCCAAAATGCTAAAGTTATATTCCAATCTCTTATTGAACAGTAAAGCATTTTGCCTCTTGAGATTACAAATTCCTTCATCGTTATTGTTTTTAGTTTTTCCAACCACCACCGAGCGACCTGTACAGATCAGACACGGCGCTTAATTCATCTCTTTTTATCGATGCCAGTTCCAGTTCGCTTTGCAATACGTTACCCTGTGCAGTTATTACTTCAAGGTAGGTAGCCAATCCATTTTTAAATAGCAAGTCGGCATTTCTTGTAGCCTGTTGCAAAGTGCTTACCCTGTTAGTAGCTATTGTTTGCTGCGCTTTCAGCTTGTCTATTTTTACCAATGCGTCAGATACTTCGCCGACTGCATTTAGTACCGACTGGCGGAACTGCAATACAGTTTTTTCGCGGTCAACCTGGGCAACTTCGTAATCAGTTTTCAACTGCTTATGGTCAAGCAATGGCTGCACCACGCTGCCTGCAACCACACCAAATAATGATGCAGGAATATTAAACCAGTTGCTGGCTTTGAACGAGTTTACACCACCTTGTGCGGTTATGCGCAAAGCAGGGTACATTTCGGCTTTGGTGATACCAACCTTGCTGTTGGCAATCATCAACGCAAGTTCGGCAGTCCTTACATCGGGCCTGCGGCTCACGATGGCCGATGGTACCCCGGTTGCTACGTTTGTAGGGATCACCATTGCATCAAGGGTTGTGCTTCTTTCAATCTTATCAGGCAATGCGCCAGTTAAAATCCGTAAAGCGTTTTCCTGGATAGCTATGTTCTGCTCAAACTGCGGCACTAATTGCTCGGCGGCTTGCTTTTGTGCGTCAGCCTGCTGAACGGCTAACGAGGTAACCTGGCCTGCATCATATTGCAGCTTGATTATCCTTAATGTACTGTCGTTAAGCTTTACATTTTTTTGTGCGATGTCAAGCTGTGCGTCAAGCATCAACAGGTTATAATAACCTTGCGATACACTGGCTACAATATTTGTCTGGACCGCTTTCCTGGCTTCCTGTGTTTGCAGGTAGGTGGCTAACGCTGTACGCTGCTGGTTATGGATCTTACCCCAGATATCAGCTTCCCATGAAATGGCCACATTTGCAGAATAATCTTCAATGTGTTTTGTGCCGATGTTGTACTGGCTTAAGCTTAGCCCGGTAACGCTGTTATCAGACGGGCGCTGTGAATTAGCCGTAACATTCAGGTCAACCTGCGGAACGTTGTTCCATTTTACCTGCTTAAACAGCAATTGCGATTCCTCGATATTTTTAACCGCAATTTGCATATCGTAATTTTTAGCTATAGCGCTATCGATCAGCTTCTGCAAAGTTGCTTCGGTAAAAAAGCTTTTCCATTGTATATCAGCAATGCTGCTGGTATCGCCGGTTGTTACTGCGTTCCTGAATGATCCCGGCAGCTCAGGTTTGGGTGTCTCTACATCCTTTGATACCTTACAGGCGCTTAGCACTGCTAATACCAGTATCATGGTGGATATTTTTATATAATTTTTCATTTTATGATATTCTTTATAAACAAAAGCTTTGCGGTTCCTACCCTGTGGAAGAGTGCTTATTTCACTAATCCCGTCAGCCCTCCTCCTCAAGGAGGGAACCGCACAAGCCTTTGTTTGATTTTCTTTATACTAATTCAACTTCAGGCTGATTTACACCATCGGCTGTCAGAACTGGTTCCGGTTTACCGGAGATTCTTTCCTGTAAGCCCTGGAAGATCACGAACAACACTGGTATGATGAACAGCCCCAGGATAACTCCTGATACCATCCCGCCTGCAGCACCAATACTGATAGAGTGGTTACCCTGTGCAGATGGTCCTGTCGCAATACTCATCGGGAATAAACCGAATACGAATGCCAGCGATGTCATGATGATTGGACGAATCCTCAACCTTGCAGCTTCAATTGCCGCCGACACCAATGATAACCCTGCCCTGCGGCGCTGTACCGCGAACTCGACGATCAGGATGGCGTTTTTGGCCAGCAAGCCGATGAGCATGATGAGCGCTACCTGTACATAAATGTTATTTTCGATGCCGGTTAAACCTAATACCACAAACACACCTAAAATACCAGTTGGGATTGAAAGTATTACTGCTAATGGCAATATATAACTTTCATATTGCGCTGATAATAAGAAATATACAAACACCAAACACAACATAAATATTATAGCTGATTGTCCGCCCGAAGAGATCTCCTCACGTGTTTGACCAGCGAACTCATAAGCAAAGCCTGTTGGCAATTGCTCTTTTGCTGTTTCCTCTATAGCCTTGATCGCATCACCTGAACTATAACCCGGCTTAGGGATAGCATTAACCTCAATAGAGTTAAACAGGTTAAAACGTGAAGCAGTTTCTGAACCATATACACGGGTTAGCTTAACCAGCGTATTGATTGGCACCTGCTCGCCTGTTTTGTTTTTTACAAATACACGATCAATAGCTGTCGGGTCGGTCCTATCAGCAATATCAGCCTGAACCACTACGCGGTAGTATTTACCAAAGCGGTTAAAGTCGGATGCCTGGGCGGTACCAAAGTAGGCTTGCATAGTTGCAAGGATATCTTTAACACTAACGCCCAACTGATCGGCTTTTTCGTCGTCAACTTCTAATTGTAATTGAGGATAATCCGCTTTGTAGGAGGTAAAGGCGTAGGCAATTGCAGGTTTAGCCATCAGCTTGCCGATAAAGTTATTGGCAACGCCGCTAAATTTATCCAGCCTGCCGTTGGTTTTATCCTGCAGTACCACATCCATAGCTTCTACGTTACTAAATCCTGGCACAGTTGGAAAACTGAACACGAAGAACGTACCACCCGGGATGCCGGCTAATTTCCCTCTTACTATATTTTGAATATCGTCAATATTCTTTACCGCGCCTCTTTCTTCGTTAGGCTTTAACAATAAGAAAATTACACCGGCAGATGGACTGCTGGATTGTGTTAAAAAGTTGAAACCAGATAACGCTGTAACAAACCTTTGTGATGGTAAAGTTTTAAGCTGATCTTCGGCTTGTTTGAAGATCTTGTTGGTACCACTTAAGGAAGTTCCGGATGGTGTGCTAACTGCTACGGCCACAAAGCCCTGATCCTCGGTAGGAATGAAGCCCGTTTTTGTCCTGTTTACCAGGAAAACGGTAATTAACACTACTAATGCCAAACCACCTATGCTAAGCCATTTTCTACGGATCAGGAATTTTAACCCACCTACATACCTGGTGGTCATATAATTGAACCCACCGTTAAAGCCTGCATAAAATTTTTCTACAAAGCCTTTTTTAGGTGCATCATGACCATCGGCAGTATGCTTGTTCTTCAAGAACAAAGCAGCTAATGCAGGGCTCAAAGTTAAAGCGTTAACAGCCGATATAATGATGGCTATGGCCATGGTTAAGGCAAACTGCCGGTAAAAGATCCCTGTTGAACCCGTCATGAAACTAACCGGTAAAAACACAGCTGCCATAACCAATGTAATAGATATAATGGCACCCGTAATTTCATGCATTGCCTCGGTAGTTGCCACTTTCGGGCTCATTCCCGGGTTGTGCTCCATTTTGGCGTGAACCGCCTCGACGACCACAATTGCGTCATCCACCACAATACCTATGGCCAGCACCAATGCAAACAGGGTTAACAAGTTAACAGAGAAGCCAAACAGGTTCATGAAGAAGAACGTGCCGATAATAGCTACCGGAACCGCTATAGCAGGGATCAACGTAGATCTGAAATCCTGCAGGAATATAAATACTACGATAAATACCAGTATAAAAGCTTCCACCAATGTGTGCTCAACCTGGTTGATTGATTCATCAAGGTCGGTTTTGGTGCGATAGAACTGGTTGTATTTGATGCCGGCTGGAAAATCCTTTGACAGTTTTACCATCAGCTTATCAACGTCGATCTGAATTTGATTGGCGTTTGATCCTGCCAGTTGTACCAAACCTATAATAATACCATCGTGTCCGTTCAGGTTACTCACACTATTGTACGAATAAGCGCCAAGTTCAACGCGTGCTACATCTTTTAAACGCAGCACAGAACCATCAGCGTTTGCACGGATAGCAATATTCTGGTATTCTTCCGGTTTGGTAAGTTTACCTTTATATTTAATAACGTATTCAAAAGCCTCGTTACTGCGCTCACCAAATTTACCCGGGGCGGCTTCAAGGTTTTTGTCTTGGATAGCTGCCATAACTTCGGCAGGCGTTACTTTGTAGGTAGCCATTTGGCCCGGATTAAGCCAAACACGCATAGAATAATCCTTAACACCACCAAATATGGCGGCAGAACCTATACCCGGGATACGTTTAATTTCGGGCACAATGTTAATTTGCGCATAGTTGGCTACGAAAGTCTGATCGTATTTTTTCGGATCTTCTGAATAGAGCGCCATCGCGCCAATGAAGCTGCTTTGCTGTTTGGTTGTGGTTATACCAAATTGAACAACCTCGGCAGGCAACTGGCTTGTGGCCTGCGACACGCGATTTTGAACATTTACCGCAGCCTGATCAGGATCCGTACCCTGTTTAAAATAAACAGTGATACCCAGTGAACCGTCATTACTGGCAGTAGAGGTCATATAGGTCATATTTTCCACACCGTTAATGGCTTCTTCTAACGAAGGCGTTACGGAGCGTAAAATGGTCTCGGCATTAGCGCCGGGGTAAACGGCTGACACCAATACCGCCGGAGGGGCAATATTCGGGAACCGTTCTAAGGGCAGTTTTGTTAAACCAAGTACCCCTACTATCACCAATAAGATGGAGATAACAGTTGAGAGTACCGGTCTTTCTATAAATTTTTGAAACATGACTTTGTGTTTTTGTAGAGTTATGAAGCAAGAGTTAGGAGTCAAGACAGAATTACTTGTCTTTTACTTATCTGATATGACGCTTTTTCTTGACTCTTGATTTCTTGATTCTTGATTCTCTTAATTAGTTTTTTGCTAATGCAGCAGGTTTGTCAGTTGCCTTTTCAGGATGAATAACCATACCTTCCTGTAAGTGATCGATGCCGCTTAATACGATTTGGTCGCCGGCTTTTACACCGCTTTTAACCAGGTAGTTGGCACCGCTCTTGCCGATGATATCGATAGCTTCTTTTTTAACTTTGCTGCTATCTCCAACGGTAAACACAAACACCTTATCCTGCATTTCGATAGTAGCATCTGTAGGAACCAGTAAAGCATCCTTGTGTGTTAAGCTTAAGCGGATCTTACCGGTATTGCCGTTCCGCAATAAACCTTGTGGATTTGAAAAGCTAGCCCTTAAGGTGATCGCTGCTGTAGTTTTATCGAACTGACCGTCAATCATATCAACTTTACCTTGTTTGGCGTAAGTTGAATTGTCGGCAAGTAGTAAAGAAACTGTTGGCAATTTGCTCAGCTTGTCTTTTAAAGTTTCGCCCGGATATTGTTCTTTGAAGCTTACAAAATCCTTTTCGCTTAATGAGAAGTAAACATGTACGTCGTGAACGTCTGATAACTGAGTTAAGGCATCAACATCAGCAGGTGCAACAAGGCTACCTTGTTTTTTATTTAAGCGGCCAATGTAACCACTTACAGGTGCCTTTATTAATGTGTAACCTAAATTGATCTGTGCGGTATTAACGTTTGCTTTTGCCTGTTCAATGTTTGCTTTGGCAACATCATAAGCTGCCTTTGCTGTTTTAAGCTGATAGTCAGAAACCACCTTGTTTTGAACCAGGGGAGTTAATTTGTCAACTTCCAGTTGTGCGCTGGCTGCTGCGCCTTCGGCTGCATGCTGGCTTGCAATGGCATTGTTCAGAGCTGCACGGTATGGCTGCTCGTTAATTTTAAATATCGGCTGACCTGCGCTTACAAAAGCACCTTCGTCAACAAATACTTTGTCTAACGCGCCGCTTACCTGCGGGCGAACTTCTACGTTAACGGTACCTTCTATTGAAGCAGGATATTCCTGGAAAGTAGTATCGTTACCCGTAACTATGGTAGCTACCGGTAATGATGGCGCCGGTGGCGCTGCAGGTGCCTGCGGCTTGCTTGAGCAACTGTATAGTGAAATTGCGATTATCGCTAAAATTAAATTTTTCATGATTGTATTATTCTTGTATAAGTGCATTATATGTTGTGTTTTTATTGTTGGATTGTATTCCTGATCGTTGCTATCTGCAACAGGGGTTATATGAAGTTGAGATGCTTGCTATAACATTATTTGTTTTAACATCATTAAATTGTTTAACACTGTTAGATATTGGGGCGATAGTTTGATTCATTGTTTTCATAGCTTACGGGATTAGTTGTTAATAATATATGTATTGATTGTATCTTTTATGTTAACACTGTTAAATAATTTAACAGTGTAATTTTTATCTCAAAAAACTTACGGTGTCATTGTTCTAATAATACCACTGATAGCATCCTTCAATACTATCCGGTTGATCTCATCAGAAGAACCACGGCTCAATAAATTAATTGATACCAGGCCATGTACAACCGACCAAAAGGTATAATACTTTGTACAGATCGCTTCCCCTTCTAAATCTTCTATGTTCATCATCTGCCCAATCACCTCGCTGAATAAGTCATAAGGTATATCTGCTTCAGGTAAACCATTTACAAGCTCGCAGCTACAGTTGGTGGTTATTCCAAACATACCCTGGTAAAGCTCTTTATTTGCAAAAGCGAAGTTCCAATAGGTTAGCCACATATCTTCCAATTGTTTGGCCGGTAAGCGGTGCCTGTCGCGGGCTTCTGTTAATTCCCTTGCAAGTTTTAAATAACCCTGGCGGTTAAGTTCCAGCAAAATTGCTTCCTTATTGCTGAAGTATTCATATATAATAGGTGCGGTATATTCAATTACGTCGGCAATTTTGCGCATGCTCAAGGCTTGCCATCCTTCTTCCTTAACGATCTGAAGCGCAGCCTCCAGGATGTTGCACCTGGTTTCTTCCTTCAATCGTAATATCCTGTCTTTACTAGCCATTTTGTATAGGCATTAAATAATTTAACACCGTTAAGCAAATGTACAGCGATAAATTACAAAGCGTATTCATTTAATTGTCATTTAATTATCGGTGAAATGTCATGAGATAGGATTAATCAACGGATTAAAATCCGTTGTTACAATATCGGCCGAGGCGATGCCTCTGATCTTGAGATATAATGAAATTCTTTTTAGCCTTTTAGAGCCATCGGCTCGGTTTATTTTGTAGCGATGGGTTTCAACCCATCGCGAATAGGTCGTAAAAACGCAGGGAATCCGGATAAACCAATCAATATTATTGATCTTTGCTTTATGAACCCGCTAATCGCCTACTTAAAGCTTTTAAAATACATTTCCCCGGAAGATGAGCAGATCATCACTTCCCATTTCGAGCTCAAGAATTTTAAGGAGGGCGATTATTTATTTAAAGGCGATGGCAGGGTGAGCCGGGAAATGTTCTTTGTTTGCAAAGGCGTGATAAGAATAGTATCGGTTAACGATAAGGGAATTGAGCTTACGCACTTTTTTTATAACGAGAATAAATTTTGTTCTATCCTGCAAAGCTTTAATAATGAAGTACCAACCCCAGCAGCTATACAGGCTTCGTGCGACGCGGAGATCCTGGTGATCAGCAAAAGCCGATTGATGGATCTTTATCAACAGCTTCCTTACATGAAGGAGATCATCGATAACCTGAACCAGCTGCATCTTATAGAAAAGGTAAACGTACGCAACACCTATTTGGGTGAAGATGCCGAAAACCAATATAAGCTTTTTATTATGCAGCACCCGGATATTGCCATGCGGGTGCCGTTAAAGGATATTGCCAGCTACCTGGGCATTACACCGCAATCGTTGAGTCGCATTCGCAAAAATTTAAGTTAAAAATGATTGAGATAAGAAAAGCAACCCCGGAGGATCATGGTCAAATCTGGGAGATTATAAGGCAGGTGATAGCCAAAGGAGATACTTATGTATTTGATCCGGCATCATCCCGCGAAAAAATGCTGGATTTCTGGTGCGGCGAAGGTAAACATACCTATGTTGCCACCGCTAACGGCAAAGTTGCAGGCACCTTTCTTTTAAAGGATAACCAGCCAGATTTGGGAAGACATATTGCAAACGGTGCTTATATGGTATCGCCGGATACAGGCGGCCTGGGTATTGGCAAAGCAATGGGCGAATTTTCTATCGAGGAAGCCAAACGCCTCGGTTACAAAGCCATGCAGTTTAATTTTGTTATCAAGAGCAATGAACGCGCTGTAAGGCTTTGGGAAAAATTGGGCTTTAACATCATCGGCGAAATTCCGGAAGCATTTGATCACCAGCAAAACGGCTTGACCAATGCATATATCATGCACCGGAAGCTTTAATCCGGACTTCTATGGCATTTTTACCATTTGGTAAGTTACGCTCACATTTTTGAGCCGACCTTTGTTATATAAAGAAAAGGAAATATTATGGCAAGGATTTTCATAACCGGTTCGGCAGACGGGCTGGGCAAAATGGCAGCACAATTATTAGTTGCCGATGGGCACAAAGTGGTGTTGCACGCACGAAACGAAAGTCGGGCGAAGGCGGCGATGGCAGCAGTGCCAGGTGCTGAAGCGGTTATAACCGGCGAACTATCGAGCATCGCCGAAACTAAACATGTTGCCGAACAGGTAAATAAGCTTGGGCATTTTGATGCGATAATTCATAACGCAGGTGTTGGCTACCAGGAACCCGGCCGCGGGAATACAGTTGACGGCCTGCCACTTGTTTTTGCCGTAAACAGTTTAGCACCTTATATCCTGACCTGCTTAATTGATAAACCCGAAAGGTTGATCTATCTAAGTTCTGGTCTACACAGGGATGGCGACCCAAGTTTAAAAGACCTCACCTGGAACGACAGACGCTGGAACAGTTACGCCGCTTATGCCGATTCAAAACTGCACGACGTAATACTTGCTTTTGCAGTTGCCCGCAAATGGCCCAATGTTTATTCAAACGCTTTGGAACCCGGCTGGGTTGCCACAAAAATGGGCGGCCCAGGCGCACCCGATAGTTTGGCCGATGGACCAAAAACCCAGGCATGGCTGGCAGTAAGTAACGATGCCGAGGCCATGGTTAGTGGTAAATATTTCTATCATAAAAAGTTAAGACCCTTTCACCCGGCGGCAGCATATGATGAAACACAGGAAAAGTTTTTGGCGGAATGTGCGCGGTTATCAGGGGTAAAGCTGGTGTAAACTTTACAAACGGGAATGTCACACTGAAGCACTCGAAGTGCGACGAGCGCAGAGGCCTATCCACTTGCTAAGCGGGGTGCAGAGGCCTTTGCCCGCGTCGTGGTTCGACAAGCTCACCATGACATCCTGCCTACGTCATCTTCCTTTCATATTACAGCTAATTTATCGTTCAGGCGGTCTTTTTTACCCATAACAACGCCTATTTTTCTAACTTTAAACCATGAAAAAATCTATAGCTATTGATATGGATGGCGTAATTGCCGATACCGAAACACATTTACTAAACTGGTACGAAAGAGACTATGGTGTGAGGATTTCCTTAGACCAGATCCAGGGATTGGATGAAAAGGAGATCTTTCCCGATAAAACCCAATCGCGCAAATATGTGCTGACTCCCGGGTTCTTCAGGACATTGCCGCTCATGGACGGAGCAGTTGAAGCAGTAAAAACCTTGATGGAAAGCTACGAGGTTTATATCGTTTCCGCAGCAATGGAATTCCCGCTCTCCCTGGCCGAAAAACTGGAATGGTTGAATGAGCATTTTCCATTTATCGACTGGCGGCATATCATTTTCTGCGGCGATAAAAGCGTTATCAATACTGACTATATGATTGATGACCACATCAAAAACCTCGATTATTTTAAAGGAACAACCATTATGTTCCATGCCTTTCATAACGTGAATTACGACCACCATCAACGGGTTAATAATTGGGATGAGGTGTTGGAGTTGCTGGGGAAATAAAATTTGAACCATGATTCGACTGATTTGAGGATTGTTTGATCTTTTACGCTGATAGGATCAGGGCAATCCTTGAATCAAGTAAATCATGGTTCAAAAAAATGAGGGGAAACCGAATTTACCATTTGGTAAGTGCATCCCCTCAAAATCACCGCAATTTTGTCTTATCAAAACAAATAAGACAATGGAAACTCCAATAACATTCAATCAATCTTTACAGGGTAAAAGGGTAATTATATTAGGCGGCAGCTCGGGCCTGGGGCTGGCTACTGCTAAAGCTGCAGGTGCAGAAGGCGCTAATGTAGTTATCGTATCAGGGAACCAGCAGCGAATAGATAATGCATTAGCAGAACTTCCCGTAGGCAGCGCCGGATTCTCTGTTGATCTAAGCAAGGAAGAAAACATAAAAACATTTTTTGAACATGCAGGCAACTTTGATCATTTGGTTTATACAGCCGGCGAAAACCTAACTTTAAACACTATTGACCAAACTAACATGGATGAGGCCCGCACTTTCTTTAACCTGCGTTACTGGGGTGCATTAACCGCAGTTAAATATGGCGCACCCCATATCAATGCAGGCGGCTCTATTTCGTTAACCAGCGGCACCGCAAGTGCAAGGCCGGGTTCGGGATGGTCAATAGCATCGAGTATCTGCGGGGCAATGGAAGGTTTTGTGAGGGCTATGGCTGTTGAGCTTGCGCCTATCCGGGTGAACGCTGTTGTGCCGGGTGTTATTAAAACCAACCTTTGGGGCAGCATGAGCGAAGCCGACAGAGAGGGCTTATACAAATCGCAAGCTGACGCTTTATTATTAAAGCGGGTTGGTGAGGCTGAGGACATCGCCCTTGCATTTTTATACCTGATGAAACAGCAATTTGGAACCGGCCAAAATATGGTAATTGACGGTGGCGCGGTGCTTGTTTAATTTTTAGCTATCGAAATTAATTCATCCAGCAAGGCAGGTAAACTCACACTGGCGCAGGCGATCAACTCATCGGCTGCGCCATAATAAATGTATAAGGTATCACCAAATTGAGCGGTACCGGTTGGGAAGCAAACATCGTCCACATCACCATCGAGTTCATAATCCAGCTCGGGTTTAAATAATGGGTAGGATAATCGGGAGATTTCCTTCCGGGGATCATCCAAATCAAGCAGGGCCGCACAGCAGGAATACTCATAGCCTTTAACCGTATCCTTTACGCCGTGATAGATCAGCAACCAGCCAAGCGCTGTTTCAATCGGCGGACAACCCGCGCCTACATAACTTACCTCATGCGGATATTTCGGCCCCAGCATAATATGCTTATTGAAATGCGAAAAGTAATCTTCCCAAAATTGGTTATTGAGTTCAGTTAAACTATTAACTGAGGTTATTTGTATATCCGGCTTAATGCGATGCAAAAAAGTTAATTTACCATTTATCCTCCGCGGAAAAAACACAAAATCCTTATCGGCCAGGATATTTGCGCCACGGTTGTAACGCAAGTACTTTTCGTTTAATACAGGCTTGTGTTTGGTAAGCCTGTCGAAATCGGTGTAGCTGATCTGCGGTACAATAATACCTTGCCGGTGAAAATTAACAAGGTCTGTTGATGTAGCCAGTGCACCCAAGGCATTTGCACCATCAAAGGCCACATAGGTTAGATAATACAAATCGTCTATCTTAACAATTCGCGGGTCTTCCATGCCATGCTTTTCGTAATCGAACTCAGGTACGAGGAATGGTTTATCATCTTTTTGTTCGATGGTTAAGGGGCCATCAAGCCGACAATAACCTATGCATGATTGATTTTTCGTGTGTACAGCCCTATAAAAAACGTGCACCTTTTCCCCCACCTGCATTACCGCCGGATTTAGTACGCTCTCGTTCTCAAAATCCAGGTCCGACCCTCTTAATATTACACCCTCTTTTTTTACTGATACCATAAATTTGTGCAGGATGTTAAAATCCCTTTTTAAAATGCCCGTCGTCCAGGCTACCTATAATACCCTCAACAACACGCTTTGTTTCATTAGGGTCCTTTATGCAAATTGAAAAAGCGCCCGATTGTTTTGCGGGATAATCATTACCCCCCGGAAAAATGGCATCGCCGATAAAGATCATTTCGCTGATCTTTATATCCAGGATCTTGTGCAGCTTATGCATCCCATATTTCTTGTCGATCCCTTTTTTGGTTACATCCACAGATGTTGCCCCGCCCAGGTTCACAGCAAACTCCGGGATCAGTTTATCCAAATGCTGCTTTATTTTATCCCGCTTTTTAAAATCAGGATCATATTTTTTCTTTTCATCAAGTGGCGCCGCCTGTCCTAATGCTGAATAGGTTACCTGACTGCCCCTGTCCTCAATGGTTTCACCCCAGGTCTTTTCGGCTTTATACCCGGATGCTTCAACCGCTTCGTTTAATGAGTCGACGATCTTCTTTTTCTGCGCATCAGTAAAGTTTTCAGCATAAAGCTGCTTCCAGCTTGTTTTATACTGATAGAACTTTGTACCGCAGGTAGGCAGGATAGATAGATTTTTCAGCTTACTGCCCTTTGGTAAATGCCCCAGCACCTGTTTTTCAAACTGGGGCCAGTCGCCGCCCGATATGATGGCAACTTTCGCTACAGTTAACAATGCAGCCAGCCTTTCGGCCATATCCTTATCAATGGCAGCCTTACTTTCGGCAAGCGTGCCGTCGAGGTCAAAAACAATTAGTTTTTTCATGTAGTTGGTTCATTTGTTCAATGGTTCATTAGTTCATTGGTCCTAGCGAGCGGGTCATGCGAGAGCAGATTCTGGAAGTGAAAGTTCGAGCAGGATCACTTCTCCTTTTGGAACAAATGGACAGGCTCCGGCAGTAGCTGGCAGTAACATCACTTCGCCTTTGGTAATGTGGTAAAACTCGTTGCCGTATTCTACTTCACCTTCGCCATCAACGCAAACCAGTACGCGTGGCATCGCCTCCTTGCCTACCATAAACGGATATTCGCCCGTTACGCGGCAGAGGTTGAAATGCTGGTTTTCTATCAAGGTTTCCCTTAGCACTGGTTCGTTACTTTTAACGATGGTTATAATTGGCTTTATCTCTACCTTATCAAAATCGATGCAGGCCAGCGCTTCATTAACCTGCAGATCGCGTGGTTTGCCGGTTTTTTCATCTACGCGGTCCCAGTCGTATAAACGATAGGTTACATCACTGTTTTCCTGCACTTCAAATACCACTACATCGCCCAGTGTGTGCACCGTTCCGGCTTCTATTAAAACGCTGTCACCAACCTTTGGCTTAAAACTGGCCAGATCGGCAGCGACCTCATTTTTCTTCAGATCAGCTTCTATTTTTTGCTTGGTAGTGCCTGAGTTTAAACCTGCATATATTGTGGCATCCTTACCTGTTTCCAATACCACCCAGGCTTCCGTTTTTCCGTTCTCTCCTTTCGGGATATACTTTTTAAGATCATCAGATGGATGCACCTGTACGGATAACACCTGCTGGCAATCCAGGAATTTCAACAATAAGGGAAACCTATCGAACTTGCCCTGCAGCTTGCCGAGCAATTGTTTGGGAGCATTTTCAAAAAGCTCCTTAATTGTTTTGCCCTTCAATTTGCCATTGATCACCTTACTTGGATGATCGTCGCGGTCGCTCAGGATCCAGGCTTCACCTATCGGATCGTTCTTTGGCAACGGCTTTTCAAGTAAGCTATTGAGCCTGCGACCGCCCCAAATGCGGTATTGGTAAATGGGATCAAACTTAAGGGGGTATAGTTGAAGGTTCTCCATTATTTTTGAGTCTTGAGTCTATAGTCTATAGTCGTTAGTCTCGAGTCAAAAGTCCAATTCTTTTATCAATCTTTGACTCAAGACTACCGACTCCGGACTTAAGACTTATTTCTTCTCCATATCAGGCGTGTACTCACCCCTGCGTGCTGCATTATCCAAACTTGCTCTTTCAAAAAGCAGCTTTTGCGCGGCCTTTACATTTTTGTCCTCACCCTTCCAGATATCCATTGCGGGTTGTTGAATAGCCCGTGCAAACGAGAATGTAAGCGCCCAAGGCAACTTGCCTTTATATTTTACGTGCATGGCGTTTAAATGAGCCGTAGCCAATTCAGGCGATTGGCCGCCGGATAGGAATGCTATGCCGGGCACGGTTGGCGGCACACATTTCAACAGCGTTGTAACTGTTGCCTTGGCTACCTTGTCAATACCGGCCTGTTTTTCGCTTTTCAAGCCGGCCAATATCATATTTGGTTTCAGGATCAAGCCGCGAAGGTCAACCTTCTGTTTTTCCAGTTCTTTGAAAAGGATCTTCAATGTCTTTTCGGTAACCTTTTTGCATTTTTTCAGGCTGTGATCGCCATCCATTAATACTTCAGGTTCAACAATAGGAACAATACCGTTTTCCTGGCAAAGTGCTGCATAGCGGGCCAGCAGGTGCATATTGGCTTCAATGCTACCTTTGGTAGGTGTTTCCTCGCTAATAGTGATCACCGCGCGCCATTTGGCAAAACGTGCGCCCAGATCATAATATTTCTCCAGGCGCTGACGTAACCCATCAATCCCTTCAGTAATTTTTTCTCCGGGAAAGTTGGCCATATTAACGGTGCCTTCATCAACCTTAATCCCCGGAATAATTCCTGCCTTTTTTAAAATATCAATAAACAACATGCCCTTTTTGGTCGATTGGTAGATGGTTTCATCAAACAAAATAGCGCCGCTTAAACAATTGCCCAGGTTTGGAGTGGTTACAATTAACTCGCGGTAAGCACGCCGGTATTCAATTGTTTGGGGGATACCTGCTTCTTCAAAACGTTTGTTGCATGTTCCGGTACTTTCGTCCATGGCCAGCAGGCCCTTATCGCCTGCCATAAGTGCAGCGGCGGTACTGATCAATTCTTCTGTTTTCATTTTTATTTATGATTTTTTTTGGGATCGGCAATTATGCAATTTAACACGTTTTGGTATTAATTGTTGGGCTGTAATATGGATTGTTACAATTAAATGATCCTATGGCGATTTTGAACCCTGATTAAAGGATTTTAGGATTCTCCGATTAATCAACAAGGAACTTATCTAAATTAGTCCCTCCATCCTTTAATCATTGTTCAACCTTAATCAGCCAATTGCGATCCGGCAGCCTCATCAAGCATTACATAAGCTGATGGAAGTGTTTGAAAAATAGATGCGGGCACCCGGTTCGTCACCTCGCCCTGTAAAGCCAAAGCAATTATCTCAGCTTTCTTTTTACCCGAAGCTAATAACATGGGGATTTGCGCCTCCTGCAAGTGTTTAAGTCCAAGGGTTATGCCTTCGGTTAATTGGGTTTGTTGTTTAAAGTATTTCTGGCCTATTTCAATTGTAATCGGCGCCAAAGGTGAATGATGGGCATAGGAATTAAAATCGACGCCAGGTTCGTTCAGGCCGATATGGCCATTCAAACCCACACCAACCAGCATAATGGCCAGCGGGCCATGCACTTTTATAAAATTATCCATCGCCGTGCACGAGGCATCAAGATCTGTGGCTTTGGCATCAAAAACCATCATTCTGGAAGCTTTTATCTTTGCCGGAGTAAAGAACGACTCATAAAGAAAATTAGTGCAGCTGCCCGCATCGCTTTTATCCATTCCCACCCATTCATCCAGTCCAACAAAATAGCAATTGCTAAAATCAACCCGTTTTTCTTTAGTATATTGTACCAACAGCTTATAAATGCCGGCCGGCGTATAGCCGGATGTTAGGCAAATTAACGAATCTGGCTTTTGCTTTACCTGGTTAACGATCATTTCGGCAGCAGCCCGGCACATTTCGTTATAGCCTGCGTAGGTACGAATTTTCATATTTAGGTGGATTTAATCCAAGATTAAGAAATAAAATTTAAAGAAGAAATAGTTGACGGGGAATTACTGACCAGGTAAATATTTGTTGATACCAAATAAGCTGCATATTTATCAGTAGAAGCTGTATATCCTATATAGTTACTATACAATTTTGCATTAAAAAGCCCCTGACCGATGCGGCAGAGGCTGAATTAGTACTTGCTAATTAGCATGACTTTTTAATTTGTCGTGCTGGATCTCTTCTAAAAAGCCATTCTCATTAATAGCGTAATTGGCCTCCGATGTATCGTTATAGTGTTTTGGGATCTTAATGGCTTTTACCTTCTTTTTATACGGAAAAAATACGGGTAAAATTAGCACTGCAATTAAAGCGCCGATTTCAAATGATTCGATAAGCATATAAATCTATACTAAGTAAATAAATAGCAAAAGCACCTACAATTGGTTTAAGTTGAGGATATTACCCCGACGTAGAATTTTAGGCGAAGTGCGAATTGCTTTATCAAAGCTAAATCAATGCCAAATAATTTCATAGCATTTACACACTACTTTCAAATTATCAAAAAAGCAGTAATCAGGCCATATTATTTATTTTTATAGCTAAATATGGCTATCAAATTTATAAGATTTTGTCGTTTTGATAGTATTTTTTATATTTGATATTTCGTCATTCACCTCACATAACCTTTGAAATGGCCAGCAATTCTGCGCGAAATACTACACACTTCATCCCATACATACATTTTGTAGATTTGTTAACAATAAAATAACATACATAACAACACCAAGCCGGTGTTTCATTGTTAACCATTAAAATACATTACTCATGAAATTTTTAAAGATTAGTCAATTGGCGTTTGCAGCTGTGCTGCTGGCCGAGACAGCTTTAGTTAGCTGCGGTGGAAACAATGCAAAATCGGGGAGCGATACTTCAGCGAAACCCGCTGCTGCTACCGCTTCGACAAGCGATGCAAACACTTTGCTTGGTGCAGGAAGTACTTTTGTTTACCCGCTTTTTTCAAAACTGTTTGCCGAATATGATAAGGAAACCGGTATTAAGGTAAACTATCAATCAATTGGCTCGGGCGGCGGTATTTTACAGCTTACCAATAAAACCATCGACTTCGGTGATTCTGATGCGCCTTTGAATGATGACCAGGCAAAAAAAATGGGAGCCGATGTATTGCATATCCCGATGTGTGCCGGCGCAGTAGTTATCAGCTATAACCTGCCTGATTTGAAAAGCACCTTAAAACTTGATCCGGATGTTTTAGCTAATATATTTTTAGGGAAGATCACCAAATGGGACGATGCGGCAATTGCCAAGATAAACCCGGGTGTTAAACTACCATCTACCGGTATCTTCATTGCTCACCGCAGCGACGGCAGCGGAACCACAAATATTTTCACCACCTATCTTTCAAAGGTTAGCACCGATTGGAATACCAAACCAGGTAAAGGTTCTGCTATTAACTGGCCCGTTGGCCTTGGCGGTAAAGGTAACGAGGGCGTTGCCGGTCTGATCAAACAAACTCCGGGCGCTATCGGTTATATTGAGCTTGCCTATGCCATTCAAAATAAAATGACCTTTGCCGACGTGAAGAACAAAAGCGGCAACTACATTACGCCAACGGTTGCTTCAACCAGTGCCGCAGGGAATATTACCATTCCTGATGATGCAAAAGTTTCATTAAGCAATACGGATGCTAAGGATGGCTACCCTATCAGTGGGTTTACCTGGGCCATGATCTACAAAGAACAAAACTATAACGGCCGCACTAAGGACCGTGCTGAAAAAGTGGTAAAACTACTTTGGTGGAACACTCATAACGGGCAGAAGTACTGTAATGATTTGAACTATGCACCGCTATCACCAGCTGCTGTTGCGGTTGCAGAAAAAATCTTGAAATCGGCAACCTTCGATGGAAAGGCGATTCAGCAATAATATTCAATAGATAAAATAAGCGCCCCGGCAGATATGTATTTGCTGGGGCGTTTTTATTTTTGGATACAAATGGATACAAATTGGATAGATCCATTTATTTTAGCCTTCACACACCATCAACATGACCTTCGCCGAAAAAGTAATTCAATTCAACAAACAGCTCGACTTTAACGGGACCTTACCGCCGGGGATCAACATCCTGAATCCCTTTAAGGAAAACGCGCAGGCCAATATTATAATGGAACAGTTTTACAGCAAGTATTATAATGACGATAAAAAGCGCCATTTGATAGTAGGCATTAATCCCGGCAGGTTTGGCGGCGGCGTTACCGGCATTCCATTCACTGATTCCAAACGGCTAAAATCGGTATGTCACATCAACTACGAGGGCAAAGAAACGCATGAACCGTCGTCGGTATTTGTTTATGAGGTGATTGAGGCGTTTGGCGGGCCGGAGGCATTCTACAAACACATTTATATCAACTCCATGTGCCCGCTCGGCTTCACCGCAAATACAAAGGATGGCAAGGAAATAAACTATAACTATTACGATAGCAAGGAGCTAATAGCAGCCGTTTATGATTTTATGGTGGAGAATATCCAAAAGCAAATAGACCTCGGCAATTATACCGACACCTGTTTTTGCTTTGGAACAGGTAAGAATGAAAAATTCTTGCGCAAGTTAAATGATGAGAAGGGCTTCTTTAAAAACATCGTGGCGCTGGAGCACCCACGATTTATTATGCAATACAAGTCAAAAGCAAAGCAGCAATACATCGATAAATATATTGCTGCCTTTCATGCGGTTATTTAGCGGCCTCACCTAATTCTCTCCAATGGATAGGACTTAACTTCGCTCTTTTCAGAACCCTCTCCTTTGGAGCTACCCCTTACCCAAATTTTGGATAAGGTTGAAGTCATTGTTTAGAAAACCATTGCTGCTAAAATGGGGAATAATAGGTTTTGTACACGATGTTAATAAAAAAGC
>JALYIP010000005.1 GCA_030775685.1 Bacteroidota bacterium | reverse complement strand
GGTGTTGGTGTTGGTGTTGGTGTTGGAACAGGGGTCGGGCGTGGAACAATAACTTGTTCGTCAGGGAATGTAATACTTTCTGAAAGCACTACCTCGACCCTCCTGTTATCATCCAATCTTGTAAAAGTGCTATCCTCACCATGTGGAGTCACACTAATACGAGATGTATCAATATGAGCCGACCGCAATAGTGATAAAACAGTTTCTCCTCTTCTTCTTGAAAGATCCATATTAAACTGGTCTGTACCTTCTACACTTGCGAAGCCGTGAAGTGTTACATGTCTGTCGGCACCACCTGCTAAATAGGTGCGGATGCGAGCCATACAGTCCGCAAACTCATGAGCATCAGTAAATTCAGTGCGGCCCTGTACAAAATGGATCCTGCATGAACTTGAAGTTGTCGGATCAACGCCAGCAACCTGTCTTTGGATCAATTTGGGTTGTATATTGTTGTCCTGCTGAATTACATGTGTCAACTCATGTGCCATCAATTTCTTTCCGGTATCGCTTTCAGGAGCATATTGCCCGCTATTAAAAACTATATTATTACCGGTAGTATACGCAAGCGCATTTATGGACTGGGCTGATTTTGCCGCAACGGTATCCGTATGGATCTTGATGCCCGAGAAATCGCGCCCGAAACGGGGCTCAAAGAACCCGCGGCTTGCAGCAGACATTGGCTCCCCGCCAGAGCTTAACGAGCTTACATAGTTGTCAAGATTGTTGCCTCCATATGGTTCAGCTGTGCCAATCTCTTTACGATGAACATGCTTGTCTTCTTCCTCACATGCCTGGCATTTGCGCTGTATATGATTAGTTACAGGTTTAAAAAAGGTGTCTGCCTTTGCTAACGGGTCAGTCATCCGCATAACGGTATCCGCCATTGTATCAGCTTCCTGCTCATAAACATCATTAGGCTGGTTAATGGTTAATTTGGGCTGAAAAAAGCTTTTTGAATGCGAAAGAGAATTTGTATTGCCAGCCTCGTTTTTATGCGTATTCAGTTTCATCGTATTTGTAATTGAATAATGATATTTATGGAGTTGCAGGCGACCAAAACCCCGCTTGCGGAGCGCTGAAGTCAAGGTGGCCTGCTAAAGCTTCATTTTGGCAGGCTACAGTACAATCAACATTCGGATCATTTGCCAGATCTCGTCCTTTTTCCTGGTTATTTACATCCTGGGTATAACTGTCATGCGGATCTGAATCCAGATATTCCCGATAAAATTCCCTGCTCCTGCCGGCAATATAAGCCGTTACGCCTCCGCATCTTTTCTTTGAGCAGCACCCTGCAAAGCAATGCCCGTAAGCATCCCATACATTGCTTGGCACGGGGGCATGTGTTTGGTTGTAATACCATAGCCTGAAGCCTCCCGTTCTTTGCGCGTTTCCAAATGTTGCATTATACATCGCAGGCTCACATGGCTGTAAACAGTGGTATGCCCAGTAGGCATATGCGCCTCCCAACACTGCTGCTGCGCCGCCGGCTATAACCGGCAACGGGAGTTTTTTAATGGTGCTTCCGCTCCCCTGCTGCACCACGTGCGTAAGCTCATGTGCCATTAACTTTTTTCCACTGGCACTTTCCGGCGAATATTGGCCGGTATTAAAAACGATGTTATTGCCAGTAGTGTAAGCCAATGCATTTATTGACTGTGCTGACCGGGCGGCTTCGGAATTCGTATGGATCTTTACGCCGGAAAAATCGTGACCGAAGCGCGGCTCAAAAAACAGCCTGCTGCCTTCAGACATCGCTTGCCCACCTGAGCTTAATGAACTTACATAACTGTCCAGCTCATGGCCGCCATGTGCCTCATCGCTATCGCCTTCCTTCCGGTGAACATGTTTTTCTTCCTCTTCGCAAGCCTTGCATTTGCGATGCAGGGTGGTAGCTGCAGGTGGAAAAAATAGATTATCATTTATTGCAGGGCCTGTCATCCGCATAACTTTCTCCGCCACGGCGTCAGCTTCCTGTTCGTAGCGGTCGCCAGGTTCATTAACAGTAAGCTTCGGCTGAATAACCGGTTTAAAAAATACCCCACTGTCAGCGGCCTTATTTGCCTGCGTTTGATTGCCGGTGTGTTTAAGATTAGCAGTTTCCATTTTTTTAAATTAGTACCAGTCAACACTTAACATCTCCTGCATCCAAGGTAAACGGATGGTTGAAAACCCCCAGGGTAATTTACCCAATAAAATATCTATCGTTTTTTGTTCAACGGTTAATAGCCAGCCGCTATCCTTTAACTCAAGGTTGCCGTTACGCTGTAAAAAAGTACCGCGAAACCCATCGATTGATGTGTTTTTTAACGGCTCCCAGTGGCTTAATACCGAGCGTAACAAATTATCGGTTTCAGTAACTTCCTTATCTGTTAGTTCTATGGAGGAGGGCAAAGTATCTTCCATAGACTGTCCGCATAAAATCTTTTGAAGTGTAAGGTCAAATTCTGCAGCTTCCGTTTCTCCGGTGGCGATATAGTGTAGCAGCAATACGGCTCTGCTCCGCGCATCTTCGGTTAAAAACCTACCATTAACAGCTAGCTCCAAACTCTCAAAATATGGCTTCAAAAAGGGGTGAAGCATTACAACACCACTACAATTTACATAAATTACATCACCCTCATTCGGGCCGTTTTTTTTTGTAACCGATAATCCTTTTTTTACAGGAGTTTTTGTTGTAGTCGATTCGTTTGCGTTTTTATTTGGGGAAGGAGCTTCATCGGCAAGATTGCATTCATCTTTTTTATTTTGGACGGCTTTGACATTATCACGATTGATATCATCTGTACTGTTTTCGCCAGTTCCATTGCCGCCCTCTTCCGATATTAAAAACTGCACCAACCTGTCAAAAACTTGCTTAATAGTTTTCGTTTTAAGGCTAGAACCGGTATCCTCAGCCAGCAAGGCACGAATGTTTTCACCGTTTATTCTAACATACCTAAATAGCAATTTTAAGATTCGGAAAGCAGGGTCATTTTCGCGGTCTTCCAGTAAAATGCGGAAAGTATATTGCCATATTTTATCGCGCAGAGCAAGTTTGCCAAGCGCAAAATTATAGGTTTCAGCTTCTTTGGTACCGTCAAATTCTTGTTTCTGCTTGCCATTAATCGCCGATATGCTCTTGGTTAGTATTGTAAGGAAATCTGCAAAAATGAGCTCCCACGACTCATCAAAAACAGGGGCTATTTTTAATAATAACTCGGCAATAAACTCATCCGAAAATTGCAAAACTATGCGCTCAATAATAACCGGTCGGTTCTGGTAATTATCCTTTAGCCAATTGAAAAAATGTTTGTATTCGGCTGTATTTAGATACGCTAAGATTTCTTCCTCCCAGTCGATTTTTTTGCCTGCCTGGCTATACCAGGGCAGATAGCCTTTTTCGAGGAAAAAGATCAGTGCGTTTTCTACTGATTGTGCTTTACTAAATATTGCTTCTTCACCCTTTGCCCCGCTTAGGCTTTCCTTTTTTGCCGCCAGGCTCTTTGTTAATGCGCTAATAAACTGCGTTTTAAATTCTGATTCAAAATTTTGAAAACTGATATTACCCAGATCTAACTGCAACTTATCAATCCGTACAACTTTATCATGCGGAAATGCTGCGTCCAGTATGAGCTCAAGGTTATCCATTAATCCATTTTGAAGCAACCGACTTACCCTATCCTGCAAGGCATACGCCTCATCCTTTTTTGAAAGATGAAGCGTAACTTTTTGCTTGTAAATAAGGTGCCTTGCCATCCGGATCTGTTTTATTCAGCCTGCAGTCAATTCATTATTTTTTCTTCTTTTTGGTAAACAAGCCTTCTATTCCCTTTATGAAACCGCCGTCATTTTCCTTAAGAGTTGGAACAGGCCGGATCCCATTAGGGTTAACAAAGAATTTATGGGTAACTGGTTGGTCGGCACAGTTGCCGTTTGTTGCGGTTACTGTTGCTTCGGTTTCCACTTGCTGTTGTTCCGGGTCAAATGTTATTTCCATATGCTGTAGGGGGCCTGTAGCCTCCTTAACGGTGAAAAAGTCGCCAAACTCCCATTTGTAGGTATATCGACTATTTGGTTTTTCCACGGCAAAAGTTGCGTCTACGGTAAACGTGCGGTTTTCATTTGTAATAACCTTTTCGGTTTTGGCCGAGAAGTCGGTATTTGTAGGAGCCGGTAATACAGTTACCGTAACAGGGTCTGCATCTACTCCACCTGCCGTGTAAGCTATGGTATAAGTGCCGGCCCCGGCAGTTGCGGGGGTAAACGTGAGGCCTTTATCATCCAGCCCGGGTACTTTTTTAAACGTACCGTTAGGTATTGATACGGTTATCTTTTCGGCAGTGGTATCATTATCGCAGAAGGTAGTATCCATCGTAACAACCGGTTTTACCGGCGGCGGCGGAGGTGGGGTTGCAGGTTGTTGTAGTACATAAGCTACCGGCGGGCAATCTGAACAACACAGGTAGGGGATATAAAAATCGGCTATTACTGCCCCATCAGGGATTGTTTGCGCCCGCGATTGCTGTGCCTGCGCTCTTTCCCTTTCCAGCAGTACTAAAATTCTATCCTTTGTTTGGGCCAGTGTTTCTGTCTTACTGTTCAAATAACTTTGTATTAATTTAATGGTGTCTTCGCCGGTTGCGGGCGCAGCAGCAGGAGCTGCGGCTTGTGCCGCTGCCACTTTTTCCCTTGCCACAACTTCATTGGGCACATCAAACGCCAGGGTACCCACAGCGGCTGGCGGTGTGGTGGCATTGGCTGCGGCCGAATGGTAAACCAAAACAAAGGTGCCACCCTTTGGTACACCAGCCTTATGCTCAAGCCCCGGGTGATTTTTATAATAGTTTAAAAATGTAAGTTGCTGCTGGTATTTGGTAAGCCTGGCCGTATACTCTGTTTTTAATACAGCTATCCGCTCAGCGATGCACATGGTAGTAAGTACGCCCATTTCATCGACCAACAAATCAAGTTCAGTGTCCTCAACAAGGGTTACAAACTGTGCGTTTGCTCCACCCGTACTTGCGGGTGTTAAGGCTACGGTTAATTCAGTAAGAATGGTGAACGTAAGCAGCGTATCAGTAAGATAAGTTTGAACGATGGTATTAAATGTTGCCATATCCAATTGTGCCAGTGTATTGGTCTGCAGCGCATACATCATTGTTTCAACCGAATCGATAAACTCGAAGAAATAATGATATGCGGTTGTTGCCGGAACGCTTTGGTTAATCTGCACCGGATTTGTAAATACCCCGGTGGAGCTTAGCGAATTTAAATAGGCCGACCCGATGGTGGCCGCTACCGCGGGGCAATATTGACGCATAAAGTCACCCTTTTTATACGCTGTGCTAACCGCAGCACGCGATGCATCTATTGCTTCAATATTTACCTTAAACGCTGAGAATTTTAGTGCAACGGGCTTATCGGTTTCAAATAAACCGGTATCCATCTTTTTCCGCGAATTATTGGTGACTACCCTATAAGGTAACTTGGAGATAAAACAAAAAACCAGGTGGATTTTGCAGGCCGCTTCGCCAATTATCAGTTTATAGTCGGTTTCAAGGTCGTTTATATTGCATTGGGGTAAGGTTGCGCCGGCTTTTAACTGGTCGGCGGATACAGCCACCACATCAAAGGGCAGGTTATATTGCTGCCGCTGATTCAGGATATTGGTTAAAACATTGTTGTAATTCTGGCCTATAAAACCCTCTATCCTAAAGAAATTATTATACTCAATATCATACAACAATGGCTGGGTTACGGCAGTATTACTGTTGTACAGATTTGCGTTGTAACCAAGGTTAAAGGCCGCACTACCGTGACTGGTTTTATGATAATTCCAGTATTTATACAATTCGGCCCCCGCGGCATTTACCTGGTAATAATATGGGATGGCGCGCTCTGAAAGCCATGGATATTCGTACTGGCTCGGGGTGATCTTTAAGGCGGCCTGTAATTGCAGCGCCTGCGATTGTACCGTAAATTTATTCGCCATTATCACCATGCGGTTAAACAATAGCATTGCTCCTGAAACAGCGTCCTCATTTTGTGAAAACAAGCCTGAATACATAAAGTAATCCCGATAGGCATCTTTTGTGAAAGGATCGGTATCATCAGAAGCCAGCCCTAAAATTAAATGCAGCGGAAACAGGTTTTCATCCGGGCAGCAGGTGTCGTTAATGTCTGATACCTTGACCGAAAACTCGTACCAGGCTTTTATCAAATCGTCAACAAAATCATAAAAATATTGAATGAATATCTGGTTTTGGGTAAGCACCGTATTCCTGTAGCTTTTTAAATTAGCCAGTAAATTTGTAAACGGATTAGTGGCAACGTTTACCAGGCCACCATATTTCTGAAAGGCGAAATTATAGGCATTACTTACCTGGGTTAAAGTTGTATCGTCAACAATATTGGCAAAAGCGTTCAATACATCAGCGGTGGAATTAAGCGCAGTGTAGGGTACATTAAACCGTTTCAGGCTAATTTGATGCGGAATATTTACGGTAGGTGCAGCCGGCTTATTGTTTGTTGAATCAGCCAATACTTCAGGCAGATCGTTTATGGCAACCAATAACGGCCTTATGGCAAAAGCCATGGTTGCCCCGCTGTTATTACAATCCTGCATATTGCAGTTTTTTAGGTCGGTTTCCTTTGCTTCCAAAAAGAGTGCAACCACGTAATCCTGCAAAAAGCTGGTGGCCGATGAAATGGTCACCGCAGTTAGCTGCCTGGAGCTTTCAAGCGCAGCATACTGATCGTCGGTAATCAGCTGCCAGATCTTTTTTGTCGCCCAAAACGGTGCATAAAAGGGCAGTTTTGCGCCATGGTCAAACGGCAGGTCGCCGGGGATCTCAACCGGGCTATACGGAATATAATACGTATAGTTTGTTGCTTCCTGGGCAATCAGGTATCCCTGCGATGTTATTCCGCATCCCTTTGTTACCTCAATAACACCGGGATTCAGCACAATATCCAAACCGCAAACAATGCCAATTCCAATTAGCTTGTTCCGTGTCCAGCGGTTTTGCTGGTCAAGGTAGTTAAAGGTTTCGTTAAGGTGCTCATTGGTAAGCACCTGGTCTGGTTCGTACACGATGTACTCAAATGGATTTGCCATATATCAATTTTTTAAAGATCCTAAAACTGTTTTGCCCAGCTGAACCGAGTTGGTGTCCTTGCTTTCAACACAATCATGCAGGGTAGCTACGGGGTATTCGCTATGCAGGGTGAATAATAATTGTAATAAAGTTTTATTTGCAGCCTCAAAAACGGTTAAGGTTGTTTTATCGGCGGAGTAATTAGCTAACGCGATTATCCATGCCTTGTAAGCATTTTCAAAGTTGTAAAGCATCACATCATTCACCCAGCATACCTTTACAATGGTATGGGCAGGCAGTTCCTGCCTGATGATGTTTTCAAAATATGTCCTGAATGCCATGCTCTGGAAATGAACAGGCCAGTAAGGCAATACAACCGAAATGCGGAATGAATAAGGGTCCTGCTCCCCGCAAAAATCGCAGTCGGCGTCAAGGCAAACGGGGGCCATGGCAAACGTGTTATCGCGGGGGCGTAGTAAAATATGCTCAATCAGGTGCATGCCCTCGGCATCGCATTCGTTATTGAATTCCTTTATAAATTGGGCCAGCGCTGTATTGGCGTCTGCTTGTGATGTAAAGTTGTTGCTTATTGCCAGGTTGTTGCCGCTATCGTCAACCACATAAATATTCCAGTTGCTTCCTGTTTGCTTAATTACAAAACTGCGCCCGGCCAGTACCAAATCCATAAATGCAGGCAGCGAACTGTTCAGGTCGTTCTGCGTAACATAGCTGGCTACGGAAGTCAGTGTGTTTCCATGGCCGTCGCTAAAAACAAACTGGAATTTGGCAGGCGTATCACTGGTGGTAGCGATGGTTGCGTTGCCAATACAATACAAAAACCTGCGGATAAAATTATTGTAGCCGCCAAGACTGCTCAACTTCTTTTCAGCGCCTGATACATTGTCGGTATCCCAAAGTTGCGTGGTATCAACAGTGAAATCGGCGTTCTGCGGGAAATAGTTGTACGCCCTGCCGCGCTGGTAGCTGGTAACCGGGTAGTTATCCAAAAACTGGATCTTGTTATTGATCAGGTCGACCGGGTTTATACCGGTCTCCTGCTGGGTGGTATAATCCAGCGTGTACATCAGCAAAACATATTCGTTAAACGATTCTGCAAAGCGGCTCATCAGGTGATCGAGAAAACGGTTTCGCCTGTCTAAAAACGTTTCGCGCTGCTCGTACAAGTTTTGCCAGCTGTTCACAGTGACATTTGCCGAATCCTGGTGCTGCATCACCAAATCATCAATGGTTTTTGCGCTGCTGTCCTGTTTGTAAATTGGCAGGATATCCTTTATGGTATTTAAAAATTGCGCGTAATAAGTTTGGTCGGTTATTTCAGTCGAGAATAATTCTTTTGCGTTCTTTAACTGGGAAAAGAAGTCGGCCAGTAACTGATCGTACAACAATAAGTATGCTTTCAATTGCTTCGCCTGCGCAAGCCGTTCGTCTGTTGCGTTTGGCGGCAAACCGGCCTCGCTGATGCCGTACGTCTGCGGGAAAAGATCTTCCACCGATGTGTAGCTATCCAGCTCATAATAAGTGCCAACCGGCACATCAATATCATAGGTATGGCCTAATAACTTATTACGTGCTTTAACCGCGTTCATCCAGTTCAACCTGCTGCGCACGTCTGCCATAGACGGCAGATACGGGAACTGGTTTTTATAGAACAGGATCTTTGATTTGGTTTCGTCCAGCACAGGCTTGCAGCCTGTTGTGATCGGCATGCACCATTTTTTACCGGTTTCAGCAGGGATTGGATTATTGTCTGCGTCGTATTTGGTCATTCTGAAATTGCGGGCGGCCAATACGCCCTCAACATTCATTATCAGGCTGATAATGTCGGATCCGTAGATCTCATCCCGAAGTTGTGTTTTCTCTAATTCAACGGTATCGATGAAGCCATGCTGTAAAACAGGGCCCTCAAAAATGTCGTCGGTGGTATAGCCTTTAGCCTGCATATCGCTTAGCTGGTAAAAGTTTATAGACGGATCGAAGTATTCCTCAATGGCGAAAAATACCTGCGCCTGCACTTCCTCCATATCCGCCGAAGGCGCAACATCAATGTCACAGCAAATCGCAATTTCCTCGTCCTTAATGGTATTAACTGTTACAAAGTCCTCGCACAGGTTGCGGTTTTTATTCAGGGTGAGGATTGCCGTCTTAACTATGTCGTTCGCTTTTTGGATTTTTAAAATGTAAAGGTTGATGACCTGCAATGCAAAAGCGGTACTGAAAAATCCCTGGATCTCTGTTTCCCCAACAGTTTGGCCTGACGGCTGCAGGTTAACGCTTACTATCCCATTAAGGGTTTTAGTGTGGCTTACCCCCCCGGATTTATAGGAGAAATTTACTTTAATGTTGATACCGGCGCCTGCAGGGAAAGTTGTACTTACAGCAGTTATTGATTTTGGGTCGGCTGTTAATAATGCCGCAACAGTAGCATCATTCCAAACAGGAAAAATTACTGTAAGGCTAACTGTTCCTGCTTCAAATGCACCGAATGCCGGATTTAAGATCTGTAGTTCACCATTATTCAGATCGCCAAATTGCTCATCGTTTTCCAGGTCGAGCAATACATTGTATAAGCCAGACAAAAAGATAGGGTGAGGGGTAACATCATAAGTCAGCGCATCGGCTTTGCAATCTGCATAAATGGCAACCTCACCGGCAGGTACTTTTTTATTGTTTATGGTAAAGAAGTCGTCGAACAAAAACCATGCATTGTGTACGCCTACAATATCAATAAGCAACTTACGGTAATCATCCACATTTAATGGCGATTGGGTAAGGATATTCTTTGCAGTAAACAAGGTTTGTGATGGCGCTATGGTGCCGTCTGCTTGCGTCAACAGATCCTGCATGGGCAGGTCGGTGCGATAACCCAGCTCTGTAATGGCGTAGCACAGGGCTTCCATAATGGTGATGCCCGGGTCGTGCTCGTTATAATCGGTCCATCGCGTGCTCCCTAATTTTTCAATATACTTTAACCCTGCTTCGCGGAGAAAAGCATAGTCCTGGTCATGCGTGAGGACAGGGGCTTTTGATATGGTTAAATCTGTCATATACAATCACATTTAGCAGGTGTACTAATCAGGTGTTTTACTTTGGTGGTTTCGTCGTAATACGACACCAATATTGACCGGGCTGTGCTCGGAACGGCTTCTTCAATATCGGGGAAGTATTGCACAACCGTTTCGCCATCACGAACAAACTGGTTCATCTTGAAGCAGGTCACAAAATCAACGTAATATCTTTCCTCGATAAAATTGAGTACTACCGATTTTTGAATGTTGGTGTTAAAGCTGATGGCCTGCGGGTTGCCGAAAGCCCATGGCGTTAAAAACTGTTCTATATCGTCGTTCAGTTGATTGGCGAAAAATGTAGGGTCATAATTCTCTCTGAATGTTACCGCAAAATCAAACTGCACTTCCTCAAACTGCGGGTTGCAAACATTCAACCTTACAAACGGCGATGTCAATGTTTTCAGGTAAGCTTGGATCTCGGTCAGCAAACCAATGCTGGTATACGGCCTGAGGATATTGGCGGTATTAAGGTGCGTCAGATCGGGAATGGTAATTACCATCACCTGCCCGGCCAATGTTTCAGAATACCTTGGCTGGTTGGTCTTTTCATCAAATATAAACCCGGTGTGGTTAAGGCATTTTGCTTTAAATATCTGCGGGAAATATTGCAGCGTCAAACGCTCATAATCCCACGCGGTAATAGCGCGGTGCTTATGGCGGAGGCGTTCGCTCACTCTCACATAAAACTGGTCGTCGGTTTCGGCTACCCTGCCGCCGAATGAGCTGTATGGCTGCTGTGTTTGCTTTAGCGCTCCATCGGGAATAGCGGGTTTACTGATGGTATTTGGCGGCAGCACGTTAGTAAATGCAATACCCTTAGCGGCATCCTGTACAAACTGCGCTTTAGTGGCGTTGGTGTCGACAGCAATTAATTTACATACGGCATCGGTATCATGGGCAACAACTGCCTTTATCCAGATCAAACTACTATCAACACGCGTATTGTTAAGCGTTGCCTGCCCGGGAACATTAAAAATCACCAGGCCCGACGTGGTTAAATTATTGGTTTGATCGGTTACCGATTGCTTATCAAATTGAATCCAGTTGTTGGCGTTCAGGTAATACCAATCCACCTCCGTCATGTTCTTTAAAGGATTGGCGCTCCCGTCAGACACCTCGAACAAAACCGAAAATGTTTCATCGGGCAGGGCATTTGCTAATCCTATCCATAGTTCGCCGCCGTTATCACTTGCGTTATTATTATCAATGTTAAAAACCGGCAAAAAGGTAAGTGGCGCATCGGTGGTAATAGCCGGGTGCATTTCGCGATAGCCAAAAGGCTCAATATGATAGTAAAAATTGCTTCGCGCATCAAAGGCAGTACCGGTATTGGTAAATAAAATAGTGTCTTCGGCCGTATAGGTAAGGCTGATAGACTTTAATGCAGGCGGAGCAGCAACCGGGGTGGTTACCTTGTTTACCACATAGGTAATGGTTGGTGGTGTTTTCCCATCGCTTGTAGCCGTTACCGTTGGTTGCGGAATGTTGTTTATAAAATTATACAGGTTATAAGTATCTACCGTGAGCACCAGCCTGAGGTATCCGTCAACCATAGTAACGGTCCATGGTTCATTTTTTGTAAAGTCGACCTGCGATTGTACAATATTTTCCAGCCCCAGGGTGTCCGAGTCTTTTGGATTAAGAGCCTGGCCTGATACTATTTCATTAACCACTGTACCTATATTGCCAATATCTTCCAAACCGGAGATCCCGTCTTTCTGAAGCATTTCTTCAACAAACCCTCCGCCCGACTCAACGTCGAACGTAGGCTTTAGCTTCAATGCCTTATTGAATTTTGGCATGAGTTCGTTTGCCGCGGCAAAGGGAGCGGCCTGCTGTGTACCGGGCTTTATGTCGATGTTTAAAACATATAAGTTTAACTTGCTACTATTAATGGGCTGCCAGGCGCCCTTAACAAGCGACGAAATATTAACCAGCGTTAGGTCAGTAGGTAATTGTTGCCATTCAAAATTGAGTACAAGATCACTCAGCTTTTTTTGGAAGACTTCTTTGCTGCCGATGATCATTGAGGCGCCCACATCGGGAAAATCGCCGAAGATCTTAAACGGTTTTGCGGTATCTATTTTACCATCGTCATTTTGCAGGGCCAGGTTTTTTACGGCATTTACAGTTACCGATACGTTAATCCCCTTTATGCGCAGCAGTTTTACCTGTTGGTATGATTTGTAGCTGTTAAGCGTAAATCTAACCATAGGCAGCACGGGGGTAAAATTGCCCTGGTGAATTTTTGCTGAATAGGGCACTATCGCAGGCGCGTCGCCTTCAAGTATTATTTTTAAAGAGAAATTGCTGCCATTAACAAGCTGTGGAGTATAATTTTTCGCGGTATACCAGCCTTTGGCGCCGGTAAGCTCAACGGTAAAAATATCGGTTAACTGCGCCAGGGTAGTGCTGCCGAGATTTTGACAATTAAAAGTAAATGTGACGGTCCTGCTACCTTCGTTAAGGTATAGCACATTTGATGCTAAGGCAAAGCCCAGGCCCGCGTGAGTGATGTTTTGCTGAGGATCGCCAAAGGGGAACCAGGATTCATCGGCACTTAACAATTTTGCGCCCTGCCCATCCTGCGAGTTTGCAGCCGGGGCGGCAAAAAGGGTAGCCGGACTCATCGCTTTATTTAGATAGAGTGCTTTGAGTTCCTGCACACTTGCTGTTTGCAGTACAACGTCATTAGTTGTCGCATAGAAAAGGTCGTTTTTGTTGGCGTCTTTGCCAGCTTTAAATTCAGTACCTGCCGGAATCAAATGCTGGTTGATGTTTTTTTGGAGCGAGAAAACTAGGTGTACAAAATCAGCTTCCGCGGCGTTGTTAGTGAGCGCTAAAACATCCTTGTAATAAAAATCCAGGTTACGTTTGGTATACTGATTTAGATGCTCCTGCGCAAAGGCAAAAAGCTTTAAAAAAGCAAGGTATAAGGCATAATGCGGTGTATGCGATGGATAGGTATCCAGCATGTTTGCCAAAAATCCGGGTGTGCGGCTGATGATGTTGGTTACCCCATCGATAAAAGACTGGTAAATACCCGAGAATAAATTATGCGTTAAAATATGATTGATGTCATCACGCAATATACCGCTCATCAGGATGTTATTGGTAACGAAGGTAGTGTCGATGTTAAACGGCGCAGTTAACGCCGGGATGTTGAAATTTTGCGATAAAACCAGGTCGTCAACCGGCGTTCCATTATAGGTGAACGTTGATGTTTCGTCTATAAGCGAATCAGGCAGGTTGTTTTTAAACTGGTTATAGTAATAAAGTAATCCATTTAAAGGTGTGGTTAACCTTGATGCGATGGATACCGACAAAAACTCGCCATATTCTGAGCCATCGGGCAGTTGATGAAATGCCTTGTCCAACGCTGTAGCCAGCGAAAAGACAAAGTCAAACAAAACCTTAAAATAGTTTTTTGCATCGGCATCTGTTGTAGCGTTGATGGCGCTGTCGGTTATGGTTTTTATAAAAAGTGCATAGTCCTGCGTTTTCCAATCGGCAAGGCCGGCAATTATTACCGCACTGTCGTTACCCATCAGGGCCTGCCAGTCGCCTGCAATGGTATTTGTTAAGTCGTAGAAATTTAAATAGGCGCCATATTTTTTTGTAAAGAGGATCAGATCAGCCGTGGTGCGCTCATCCACCTTTGGGCAATTTGCCAATAGGGCATCCAGCGACCGTTGCGCCTGGCTGGTGCCGTTATATGAGAGTAAGCCGGTGTCTAAACAATTTTTTGCCATTACTGTATTTCTGTTCCTTCGTTTTTATAGAAGGGGTATACAAAATTGAACCTTGAATTTGTTGTACGGACAGTATAGTCGAGCACGATGGCGATGACGCCCTCTGTTTCCCTGCTGTCGTCTATTTTAACCGAGTTAAGGTCTATCCGCGATTCATAAAAAAGTATCGCTGTCCTGATCATCTCGCTTATATAAGTTTTAAACGTGGTGGTGATGGGCTCAAACAGCATCTCATCCAGGTTGCAGCCGTAATCAGGCAGCATGATCCTTTCACCCTTGCGGGTAGCCAGCAGGATTTGCAGGCTTAGCTGTATATCTGCTTCATCGCTGGTCATTACCAGGTTATTTGAAAAATTATCAAACGTTGGCGGGAAGCTCCAGCCCGTTCCTAAAAATGAATTTGCCATATTAACCTCCTATAATTACAGTTGGGCACCCTATTATTATTGAACCTCCGTGTGCCGTAGTATCGCCCATGCGGGCAGCGGGTTTTCCGGTTATTAAAACTGTTGCCGAGCCCATCGCTATTACATCCGGCGGCCCGGCGCAGGTACACATATCGCCCACGCAAGCTGCGGGTAAACCGCCAATAAGTACCGTTGCGCTGCCCGGCGGTAAAACCGGCCCGCCAACGTGGGGCACCGGCCCGGTAAACATCGGGCACACATGCATATCTGAAACGCGCGCTGCAAATGGCATCTTTTTATCTTTAATTTATCATTACAACTCCACCCTTTAGTGTTGCCGTGCCTGAGCCCTCAACCTTTACGGATGGTGCGGACATGGAAGCACTCCCGCTCCCCGCATTTATTGATGCCCCGCCGGCGCTTACCGCAAAGCTTGACGATGGACTTATTGAAACATTAGCAGCCGAGATGGTTAAATCACCGGTCGCTGTTAGTTTGATATCGCCGGCGCTGGTCATGCTTATGGCCGATGAATCCATCGAAAATGAATTTCCATTCTCGTCTTCCATCTTCATCACTCCATCCTGTTCGCTTATCGTCATTTTCTTGCCGGCAGGTGTTTCAATCTTTAGCGATTTTTCATCATCATTAAAGATCATCTTCATACCGCTGCGTGATGTGTAGCCCTTTTCGTTGTTTTGGTTGGAGCCTTGTAACGGTGCCGGTTTTGCGCTGCTGTTCAACATGCCCAGAACTACAGGGTGACGCGGATCGTTGTTTAAAAAGCCGAGTATTACCTCATCGCCAACTTCCGGACGAAAGAACATTCCGCGCTTATTCCCGGCATCAAGAGCTGCTATCCGGCACCATACCCCGTCCTCATTGGCATCGATGATCGGAAGCCTTACCCTGATGCGGTCCTGGCTGTCAGGATCGTTTTCTAAATTGGTAACTACACCTATTTGCAGGCCTTGTATAGCGGGCAACATATCAACTGCAGATGGCGAACTAACTTCCGGCTGACTAGCGAACAACTCATTGGTGAGCCCAAACTGCACATCGGTATTCCAGTTACCGTTTACAATCTCGTGCCTAACACCCGAAACAAATACAGCCCCATTAAACCTGTCGCCTACGCCGCCGATATTTATCAAATCGCCGGGATTGAGCTGGCCGCCGTAGCCCCTGAATTTTACCCTGCCGCGGCAGCGTGACATTCTTGCCTTTAACAAACGTGAGTCTGCCAGGCTTTGCAGCTCATCGGTGGTAAGATCCTCACCCGAGAGCACATCGTATTCCGCAATGCCAAGCACACTGCCCAAATCGCTGCTGGAAAAGTTTCCGTTTTCCTGGAAACCGGGTTCAGCAGCGTTTGCTGTGGTGATTGCCTGGTTGGCATAGTCCCATGTTTTGGCTACTATACTTTGGTATTGATTGCGGGCATCCAGGTCAGCATCAAACTCGAGCATGGTTGCTCCGTAAACGGTGTCCAATACCGGGGTAGTTGTAAAGTCAGGCTTTTTTGCGTTGATCTTTCCATTGTCTACTACACACAACTTGCCATTAGCTTCCATGCGCGATACAATAAAGTCCCAATCGGTACTGTCGTACTGCACAATTGATTCCAGCTTAACAGCGGTGTCTTCAATGTCGCTTTCTAATCCATAAGTCCCGATAATTTCCGTGGCGGCATCGCTGTCTGTTGAGTCGTAGAAGTATTTGTTCTTGCGGGCCACAGTCATTTTTACAGCAAGGTCGCGGCAGTCGAGGATCAATACCGGCGAGCCGTTATTCCTGATCTTCAAACTATGCCTTAAAATTACCCCGTTAAAAAGTGTCGCCTCATCCGAATGATAGCCAACGGCAATTTCAATGGTAGCTCCGGGTACCAAAGTGGCCTCGTTACTTACGGGGAAGTCCTGCTTTGCCGGGTCACCATCATAGATCACCAGCTTTGCTATCGGGATGCGGTTAATCTCCTTGCTAAAAGTCATTGACACTACCTGGTAGGTGGTACCAAGCGCGGTGCCATTCACCTTTATGGTGAATGTAACCAGGTCGGTATTTTGTGGTCCGGGTAATGTTTGACTTAGTGACATAGGTTATTTTGCGATAGGGGGTAAAATGATCTTTGTTCCTGCTGTTAACTTTTTAAAATCGGTAAGGCCGTTAAATCTGGCCACCTGGTAATAATATTTACTGTCGCCATATTCCCTGAAACACATCAGCGGCAGTGTATCTCCCTCAATCGCAGTTCGTACATGAGTCAGATCGGGCGATTGCCGGTTTTCAATAGCGGCCAGTTTTGTTTCATCTATCACCCCCTGGAAAGTGCAATCCGCTTCGGCGCGCAACGGCGTGCCATCAGGATTGAACAATTTGAAGGTAATGGTAAGGCTGGTTGCCTGGCAATTGTAAAGCAATGGCCCCCATTGCAGCTGCACAAAGCGCGGCTGGTGAGTGTCGCTGGCGTACTGGTAAACAACGGATTTAAAATTCTCAAAATCCTGCATCACATCCGGTTTATCGGCCGGCAATCCCGGCACAGCCAGGCCAGACAATAGCCCCCCTCCGCCTCTTTTTATTACGCCCGTTCCGTCGAACAAAAACTTGAACGTGAGCGATTGCGGTGACCTTTTGTTAAAAGAAGTAATACTTTCACTCGATCCCTGCGCGCTCTTTGGGTTGGTTTCTGAAGCATAGGTTAACGCGTACGATTCCGGGTTAATCAATACCTCATACTCATCGCCCGACGGGGTGTTAAAGCCGATATCGTCATACGCTACCAGCTTCATCTTTAATAATTGTCCGGAACTCATTAGCGTTCAGTTTTTTCTTTTAAAATCTCCAGCACTTGCTCCACACATTTGGCGACAATATCATCCGAATTGCCGGGTGAGCCGGCGGAGCCGGATGACGACTTACCGCCAGAATCCTGCACGGTTGTAATGATCTGTAATTCGCGTATTTCAACAGGCATGCTTGCAAATTTTAATTGGTTATCAACTGGCCTCACCTAAATCCTCTCCAAAGGGGAGGACTTGAACTTCGCGCTTCTCAGAACCCTCTCCTTTGGAGAGAGCAGGGTGAGGCGGTTGGGTCTGTGGTAAGCATTATTTATTGGCTTTCTATTAATTTTGTCCGACTTGCTTAGGCTACCGAAATGCTTGCGCTGGCAGTTGCGCCGCCACCCAGCAAACCGGCAACTGCCCCAATGGCAGCTGATGCGGCGGCTGAAAGGTTGAGCGTTTTATAATACTCGTAGCGCAGGGTCATCGATTCAATAACGATTTGATTTTGCATGGCATCCAAACCCGAGATCTCGTATTTAATGGGAATTGCATTGGTGATGTACCATGACGATACCGGCAAATGATCCTCGTTTAAAAGTGATATCAGCATATTAGTTGGCTGATAGTTGAAGTTCTCGATACAGTCCAGGCACCAGGCAGTAACCCCTGATACCAGCGTCATTCCGCGTTTCAATACCAGGTCCGAATAGGTGTTGCGTCCGGGAAGGCGGTGAACAAAACGGTTCTCGCCGCCCTCCGGGTAAGTATCCAAACCCACATTTACACTCAACCCGGTAACATCCTGGAAACGGAAGTCGTTGGGCACCTGTGGAAATATTTCAAAAACCACCAGGAAATGGAAGCCGGTAAAAGGGTAATCAAACATCGTTAGTCGTTTTGTATGGTTAAGCCTTCGTGTGCAAGTTCAAGCGTTTCAATCGCAACTTCGTTTCCGTCTGCCTTCAGGTCGGTCGAAGTGATCTTTGTTGGCCATGCATTTTTAATCTTCCATACAATAACCGGAGCCAGCGATTCGTCAAGCAGGCTTATGGTGATGTCCCGGCGTTCAACGGTGTTCATGTTGATGGTATTGAACCAGGTATAATATTCATTATCTGATTTGAAAATGCCGCGCTTAAGCGTAATGTTGCTGAATTTGCGTTGCCCGGGCATTTTTATCTTGTGATACTCGGGGCTGGCGCCATCGCGGTATTCTATTATATCATTGGTGATATCAAGTCCGCTTACATCAGTGAAGCCTATACGCGTACCGCTCCAGTCAACACTAAAATGAAATTTGGGAAGTGGGTAATTAGCCATAATATTTTCTTCTTAAAATGAAATTCTATAATTTAAAAACTCAATTGGTTAAGCTTGTTGCTGGATCTGTGAGAAACGCAGGATGATAAACTCAGCCGGGCGAACAGGTGCCAGGCCAACCTCGATGATCATTTTTCCGTTTAGGATATCATCGAAAATCATGGTTTGACCTAATCCTACCTTTACGTAGAATGATTGCTCAGGCTTTGAACCGGCCAACGCACCAAGGCGCCATAAATTGGTCAGGTAGTTTTCTATCATCGCGCGGATCCTTACCCAGGTGTTACCATCATTGGGCTCAAATACAAATTGCATTGAAGCCATTTTTACTGACTCTTCAACATTTATTAAGAAGCGGCGGACAGATATGTACCTGAAGTCGTTGCTGTTTCCGTCAAGGGTACGTGCACCCCAAACCAGGATCCCCTTACCCGTAAAGGCACGGATGGCGTTGATCGACTTGCCCGACATAGCGTCGATGTTCAATCCGCCTTGCGTAGGATCATCAATATTATAGGTAAGCGCGGTAACACCGGTTAAGCTAACATTTGCCGGGGCCTTCCAAACACCGCGGGTTGCATCAACGCTGGCGTAAACACCGGCAATGGCACCGCTTGGCGGTAAGGTTGTGGCAGCATTTTTTACAACGTTTACAATTTGTTTGTAAACCGGGTGAGTTTGCAAAAGGCTTTGCTCGTAGTTTGCCTGGTATGTTCCTAGTAAACTAAGTATTTGTGCTACTCCCTTGTTTAGCTGATTAAACAGCGTTGTAAACGTCGGCACGGCATGCAATCTTTTTGATGGCAGGTTTGCACCAACATATATACTAGCATCCGGAGCCGAAGCTGCGGTAAATATATGGCCCCAGGTTGCATCTGTAAATGATGTGATAACAGTGTGATGGGCTGTATAGTATGCGCCTGCAGTAAACAAAGTATCTGCAGCTTCATCATAATGCAGCACTTTTGTCATTGTTGCAATCAGCGAGCTGGTGATGATATTCAGAATGTCCTGTTTTAAACCTGCACCGGCAGAATCTCCTAATACCCTGTTTGCTCCTGCGGCAGCTGCCCAGGTATCCACAACTTTTGCAACGGTATAAAGGAATGTTACCAGCGCTTCAAACTTTGGCTCGTCATCTGTAGGTGGGGTAACGGTTGAATCGAATGAGGTTTGATATTCATTCACCAAAAACTGCCATTGCTCTGCAAGATCGAGGTTGTGGCCTGTAAATAAAGCTTTCACCGTATTCTGAACAGTTGTTGTGTCAAGTATCAGGTTATTCATGCTCGTAATTAAATTTTGAGCATCGGTTGAGCTTGTAAAGTTTTTCAGGTCGATAGGACTGCCTGCCTGGAAGATCTTATTTTGCAGATTGCCGTATACTACAGATAAACCCAGGTTTGTTTTCAGGTACGGAGCATACGCTGCGCCATAATTCAGGTTTTCAACACCCGTGCTGTTCCTGAAATCGGTTACACCATTTGGCCAGCTTGCCGGTTCTAAAAGATCCAGGATACTAAACCTGTCCTGCAGATCGCCACACTGTTTTAATGCATAATTCTGTACAGTGTACAAATCAGCACCCAGCAGCACTGCATCAGGGAAAAGGAGTAACGTAGGCTCGTCATATTTCCGCAATGCATCCAGCCCGTTTTCAAAATCAGTTTTGTCGTATGAAGGCGGATTCGGTGCCGTTGGAAACTCACCTATTGATACGATGTAACAGGTACTTCCGCCGTTCAGGAAAAACATCCTGATACTGTCGTACATGTAATAGGTGGCATTTCGTTTTACACCGGTAACAATGTTGTTCAAATCAATGTCAACCTCGGTTATGCCCGGGTCAGGGCCGTTGCCAAAATACTGCTGATACTCAACCATTGATGACAGCCTTGTTGGTACAAGGTTCAAATCACCAGGCTGAAGGTTATCGGCCTTAGCGGTATAACCTACAAATGCCGGGATGGCTGTAGCCACCTGTGCAATGGATGGCGGAAACGAGGGGATTTCGGTTACATAAACCCCTGGTGTCGCAATTGTGCTTTCATTTATCTGTGACATATTTTTTGGTTTTTAATAATTTATATAGATTTCTGAACATGCATAGGTGTCTGTCCCCAGTGTTAGCGACGTGAGCCGCTGCGGATCGGCGGAGGGAATGGGTGTAAAATGGTGACCGTTTACAGTTATCTTAAACTTCAGTAAATTGTCGACCAACAAACTGTCGGTTAGGGGTATCGGAGCATTTGATGTGATGTCGTTTGATGCGGTTGTGAAATTATAAACACCCTGCATGTCAGTTATACTGCCTGTTTTGGTAGGCGGCAACACGTATTTCCAAACGGTTGCCCTGTTTAAAAAATAGATGGAATAATTAGGCGACAATAACGCACCTGTAACATTGTCAACAAGGTTGCATGATGCGGGCTTGGCCTCATTGAAAATATCAATTACCCCGAATGGCCTGTTTGTACTCAATTCATCATTTAAATAGATCCATTCCTGTACGCCGTTTACAACCAGCGAATATTTTCCATTTGGTAATGATGGCAGCTTTAAGGTAAAGGAGGATGTTGGGGTAGTAAAACTAAGCGCATTTGCAAAAACAAGAGAGGTGTAGTCATTCATCACCTTGTTATAGCCAAAAACCGAAATTGCGGCAGATGATTGCGGCGTTAAAAAATTGTATGTTGATAATGCCGCCCGATATTGTAAAACATCATTATCGGCAGCATATGAAAAATTATCAACCAGCCGCCAGAAGTTTAATTCGGTTAAGGCGTGTTTGTTGGCGTTGTTACTTGAGCGGATTGCCCGGTAAACTTTATTTGTATTGTCCTTTGCCAGGTTGCCGGGAACGTATGGAAGTGTTTTGTCATAAGCGGCTATCGGCACCGATAGGTATTGCTTTGCATTGGGCACATCCTTGTTATTGTTACGGTTAGTGAAATAAAAGATCTTCTCCGAATTATAACCGGCGGGCAGATTTGTGTAATTAGCAAACAACGGGTTGTTCAGCCACAGGTAAAAAGTCATCCGCATCCCGCTCTCAACAGGCATAAATGGAATACCGGCCTTTGATTGGATACCTGCGTATAGTTTGTTCTGGTATTGTTTTACAATTGCCTTATGCCCTTTTATTACGGAAAGGGTAGGAGTTGATGGTGTGATGCTGAAATCGGGGCACAACGTATCGGTAAAATACTTGTGCAGTAATTCAATAGTAAACAGGCCTTCAAATTTTATGTCTATCATATCATAAGGCTTTTATCGTTAACAACTATCTCATGTATTAATGAAGCATCGCCCTGTACAAAATCCTCACTGATCTTGATCAACCTTAGTTTGTACATAACCGATGGCAGGTATTTTGAACCCAGGATACCCCACAAATTATTCATGTCCTGGAAACTCAGGGTGCTCAGGTCAAGGATCAGTTTGTCAATACCATCGGGCAATCCCGGCGAGTTAAGCGTTGTAAAGGCGTTTTTGTATTGAAAAAACTGGATAATGAGCGAGATCCTTTTTAATGATTCGGAATACGATGACAAGTTTACCGAGAACAGTACATACAGGTTTAAAAAGATCTGCGGGTTTTGGTAAACTATATTATTGTTATTCAGGCGGCTAAACCCGTCCGGCGATTTGCTGATCCTGTCCTCTTCAATATTTACCAATGTTATAAAGGCGCTTGATGTGGTGTCTGTTTTGGAGGTGGAATTATCAGTATCATTCCAGGCAATATTGGCCAGCTGGATAAAAGGGGCGCCATGCGTTGGGTCGAGTTTGGCCCGCAGGTAGCTATCCAATTGTGTGTTTAAAAAATTTAAAGCCAGGTCTATCATTAAAATATAATTTATGAGCAGTAAATTGTAAACTAATTTTAGGGGCTTAGTAATTGGCAAATGTCAACATACCAGGGTCGTATGTTTTCGTTGAGTAAAATTAGGCGGGATGCTATGGAATGTAAAGCGTAGAATTACTGAAATACCGTAAAACGCTCGCGTAGTTTTACGCAATATAATATACTGATAAACAATAATTTACGAGTTAATTTAAAAATTATATTTTGGAGAAAAAAACTTGTGCTTATTAGTTTTGCAGGCCGTGGCTTTGATGTGGCTTCACTTTCTTAATTTCCATTAAAATGTTTTTGCTAACCAATCGTCTGCCCTTGTAATCAACTTATCTTTATTACTATGTATCTTTTTATTTTGGCGCTGCATTCGCTTGTTCGTTGGTTTGTACTGATAAGTTTGCTTTTTGCTATTTACCGGGCTTATCGTGGCTGGCTGTTTAATAAAAGCTTCAGTAAGTTTGATAATAGCGTTAGGCTTGTTACTGCAACCATTGCCCATATTCAATTAACAATAGGGGGGTGTTTATATTTTATCAGCCCGATAGTCAGTTATTTCCTGCAGAACTTTCATGAGGCGGTGCATGAGCGGCAAATCAGGTTCTTTGGGATGGAGCATGTTACCATGATGCTGATCGCCATCACCTTAATTACCATAGGATCTGCAAAGGCAAAACGAAAACTTACAGATAGGGAAAAGTTCAAATGTATGGCGATATGGTTTACTATTGCCCTGCTGGTGATATTAAGCTCTATTCCATGGTCATTTTCTCCGTTGATTAACAGGCCATCGTTCAGGCCATTCTAATGCCGATTTATTCCTTGCGCTACTAGGGATTATTTTTATAGCTTATTATATTGCCTGCATGTTTGGAAAATTATTCGGCACAGATAAACAAAAGGAGTTTTGGAAGTGGTTTACAAAACACCAGGAGGAGTTATATCATTTTGAAGACAACCAGGAGGAACTCTTTGATGGATTATCGCAAAAATTAAAGCAAATAAATAACAACCTGGTATTTGAATTCAGCCCGATCCGCGAAAGTGGCGTTCGTGAGTTTTCGATTTCGGCGGATGGTATAAAGGCTTCGTTTCCTGATGTTATTGCGTTAATTGAAAAAGCGCCAGAATTAATTAGCTGGGAGTTTTATGCGTTCAGGCAACGGATTCCCGGGGACACCATCCAGATAAAAATGGGACCGGTTAAACTAGGCTATGCCGATATATTTTTCAGGTATGCCGAGGAGGATGACAAAATAGGCATCGAGCTAAACATCAGAAATTACGATCCCGAAAATAAGATCTTTAAGAACGCCTCCTTTATTTTATTGGATGGACTTATTGGTGAATATGATATGGAAACCCGAATCAGTTGGATTGATTTTGTTGCGCTGGATGAAGCAAACATCGAAAACCTTTACCCGCTAACCTATTTAAGGGACCTGGTGGATCTTTCGAAGGTATAGTAATGCTTCAGTTAGAATGTCAGCGTGCAGGAAAGGATAGAAGATTTAAGCACCCCGGTTTCTTCGTAGGTTTGCTCATAAATACCTGAGGCACTCAATGTAAGCAAGGTAGTTGTTTTATTTTCCGGGTCTATCATGAAATATTCCTTAACCCCAGCTTTTTCGTAGAGCACTTTTTTACGTTTGGTATCGTAGGCTCTGTTTTGAGATAGAATTTCGACCACGATATCAGGCGCCCCATATAACCCGTCTTTACCGATCTTATTTAAATTCTCATTTGAAAGTACCATCAGATCGGGCTGCACCGCGGAATCATACTCTTCAAAATAAACATCAAAGGGGGACAATATTACCTTCCCCAAATTCCGCTCTTTTATAAAAGAATAAATGAGCACATGCAAATCAGAAAGTAAAAGCTGGTGCGACGATGAAGGTGAAGGTGACATAATTAATTCATTAAAAATAACCTCACAACGCGTACCCTCAGGTAGCATACGGTAAACCTCTACCGCTGTTGAAGGTATTTCAGATATAAAGTTTTTATATTTATGCTGATCGCTCATGGATTATTATGCCCTTATCACAAATATAACTCTTAGAATTTAAAAATTGTTGTGTTAAAATAAACTTAATTAACCTAATCCAACCCAATCAACCACTCACTTAAAAACTCAATGCGCTTCTAACCAGTTCAAGCCGGTTCCAATCTCTACCATAATAGGTACCGTGGTTTTAATAGCATTCTTCATGTTCTCCATAATGATGGGCTTTACTATCTCCACTTCGTTGTGGGGAACGTCAAACACCAACTCATCATGTACCTGCATGGTCATGCGGGCATCAAGGTTGCGGGCTTTAAATTCCCGGTGAATATTGATCATCGCTATTTTGATCATATCGGCCGCCGAACCCTGGATAGGCGCGTTAATGGCATTTCGTTCGGCAAAACCGCGCACGGTTTGGTTGGCTGAATTGATATCACGTAAATACCTGCGGCGCCCCATCAGTGTACACACATACCCGTTTTCGCGGGCGAAATTCATGGTGTCGCTCATATAGTTTTTTATGCCGGGGTACTGAGCGAAATAGTTTTCAATGATCTCGGCAGCTTCCTTGCGCGGGATCCCCAAACTTTGTGATAAGCCAAACGCCGACTGCCCATAAATGATCCCAAAGTTTACTGCCTTTGCATTGCGGCGCTGTTCACTGGTTACTTCATCCAAACCGATGCCGTAAACTTTGGCAGCAGTTGCCGTGTGAATATCCAGGTTTTGAACAAATGCTTCCATCATGTTCGCATCCTTACTGATCTCTGCAATAATGCGTAATTCTATCTGCGAATAATCCGCTGATACAATGGTGTGACCGCTGTCACGCGGGATAAAGGCTTTTCTTACCTCGCGGCCGCGTTCTGTTTTTATAGGGATGTTTTGCAGGTTGGGATTGGTTGAACTTAAACGCCCGGTTGCCGCCACCGCCTGATTATAGGAGGTATGTACACGGCCGGTTTTAGGGTTTACCATAGTCGGCAGTGCATCAACATAAGTTGATTTTAATTTTTGCAGCTGGCGGTAATCCAAAATATCACGAACGATATCGCTTTTTGCAGCAAGAGCAAGCAGCACATCTTCGCCGGTTTGGTATTGGCCTGTTTTGGTTTTTTTCGCTTTAGGATCAAGCATCAGCTTTTCAAACAATACTTCGCCCAATTGTTTTGGCGATGCAATATTGAAGCGAACGCCCGCCTTTTCGTAAACTATTTTTTCCAGCTTGGCTATATCCGTTTCCAGTTCTTTGGAGAATTCCTTCAACGTATCGTGATCAATTTTTACACCTTCGTATTCAATATCTGCCAATACATATATTAAAGGGTGCTCAATTTCATGGATCAGCTTTTCGCTTTCAACCTCTTTTAACTTCGGTTCAAAAACTGTTCTTAATTGCAGGGTGATATCAGCATCCTCTGCTGCGTATTCCTTTATTTTTTCAATTTCCACATCGCGCATGTTGCCCTGGTTTTTCCCCTTGGCGCCAATCAGCTCGGTGATGGAAACGGGCTTGTAGCTCAAATAATTCTCCGACAGGATATCCATATTATGGCGGGTATCCGGGTCGATGATATAATGCGCCATCATGGTATCGAATAAATCACCTTTAACTGCTACATCATACCATTTCAGCATCAGGATATCGAACTTCAAATTCTGCCCTGTTTTGCCAATGGCTGCATCTTCCAGCACGGGTTTAAATTCCTGCACTATTTTTCTTATTCCCTCATCATCGACAGGTACAGGTACGTACCAGGCCTCGCCGGCTTTTACAGCGAAAGATAAGCCCACCAATTCGCAATGGTTGGCATCAGTACCTGTGGTCTCGGTATCAAAGCAAAAACTCTTTTGCTGCTTTAAAAGGCTGATGAGGTCCGCGCGCTTTTCAACTGTGTCAGCTAAATGATATTCATGCGGGACAGTGTTTATATTCTTTATTTCAACAGGGGTGGGCGGCTCGTAAATATCCTCTACATCGACGGTCATGGTGGTACGGCCCTCTGCAACCGGGTTTCCAAAGAGATCTGTCTGAATAGATACTGCCCTGGTTTCAGTAATGCTGAAATCATCGCCAAATACACGCCTGCCTAAAGTTCTGAACTCCAATTCGGCAAATAGCGGCTCCAACAGGTCCTTGCTTGGTGCACACATTTCCAGTCCTGCTTCATCAAGCTCAACGGGTACATTTAGGTTGATGGTAGCCAGGCGTTTGGACATTAACCCCTGCTCGGCAAAGGCTTCTACGTTTTCGCGCTGCTTGCCCTTTAACTCGTGGCTATGAGCGATGATCTCCTCAACCGAGCCATATTGCTTGATCAGCAGCTTGGCGGTTTTTTCGCCAATGCCGGGAATACCGGGAATGCCGTCAACTGCATCTCCCCAAAGGCCCAGGATATCAATCACCTGGTCAACGCGCTCAATTTCCCACTTCTCCAATATTTCTTTTACACCCAATATCTCCATCTCGTTACCCATGCGGGCAGGCTTGTAAACAAAGATATTTTCGGACACCAACTGACCGAAATCCTTATCAGGTGTCATACAGTAAACCTGGTAACCTTTGGCTTCGGCTTTTTTGGCGAGGGTGCCTATAATATCATCCGCCTCATAACCGTCGGAGGTGATGAGTGGAATGTTGAAGCCCAGCACCACCTTAAATATATATGGCAATGCTTTGCTTAGGTCTTCGGGCATCGCTTCGCGATGGGCCTTGTATGCTTCAAACTCGGTATGGCGTTCGGTTGGCGCTTCGGTATCAAACACCACCGCCATATGGGTAGGTTTTTCCTTACGTAATACCTCCAGCAAGGTATTGGTGAAGCCCATTACTGCCGATGTATTCAATCCGTTTGAAGTGAACCGCGGAGTTTTACTCAAAGCAAAATGCGCCCGGTAAATAAGGGCCATGCCATCCAGGAGAAATAGTTTTTTCATATTGTTGATTGCGCCGATTGTCTTTTTGTGATTACACCGATTATCTTTTGTGATTACACCGATGGTAGGCGATCTCACCGATTAAAGGAGCTTCTATTTTGAAAAAAGTGTGTTTCAAAAATACAATTTATGTTGATGAAATGGTGTTCACAAAGCCCCGAAAATCATAAATTAAAATCAACAGATTCTTTATCAATCGGTGAAATCATTTCTAAAATAATCGGTGAAATCATCACCCTATCTGTGAAATCACTTAAAGCTACATTCCGGGATATGGTCGTTTACCATTCCGGTGGCCTGCATATGGGCATAGCAAATTGTAGTGCCGAAAAATTTGAAGCCGCGCTTTTTCATGTCCTTGCTGATCGCATCAGAGATTGGAGTACTTGCCGGTGTGAGGCCGGAGTGATTATTGATGGATTTTCCATCCGGCATAAAGCTGTACAAATAGCTATCAAACGAGCCGAATTCCTTCTGAATCCCGATAAACAATTTGGCATTGCTTATAGCCGCCAATATTTTTAAACGATTTCGAATGATCCCTGCATCGTTCATCAATCGCTCCACATCAACATCGTTAAAGGCAGCAACTTTTTTAACGTCAAAATTTGCAAATGCTTTGCGGTAGTTTTCGCGACGTTTTAATATAGTTATCCAACTTAATCCCGCCTGGGCAGATTCAAGGATTAAAAATTCAAATAGCGTATGGTCATCATGAACTTCCTTGCCCCACTCTTCGTCGTGGTATTTGATGTAAAGTTCGTCTGTACCTGCCCAGCGGCAACGGTGTATTTCTTTGGTCATTATATTTTATGTTTTACGTCGTAATACAGGCTCATCTTAAAGATCTTTTGGCTACCTAATATATTCATAACCGTTTCAATCGTTGGGTACGGCGTTTTTTTATCAGCGTTTATAGTGAATGGCACGTCCTTTCCATAGTTTTCCTTAGAAATGTCCCTGGTCGCTTTTATCCATTCAGCCAGTTCGTTATGTGTGCGGTTTAAAAGGATCCCTGGTTGATTCGCAAATGCTTCATCATTATAATAACCGTCAATAAATTGTTTTAAGCTGTCAATGGGAACCCCGACGGTCGTAATTTTTTTAAACTTTGATAATTCTTTCGGGCTGAAAATAATATGATGGTTGGCGCCTATTTTTGCCAATATCAATGCCCGGTCTTCTTCCATTGGGATTTCATACATAACCCGTCCCTGCACTATTGTTATAATAACCTCGTCGCCGCTCGGGTCATATACCGCAACTCCATTGGCCTTTGGTCTTTCAATTTTATAGGGCGTTAATATCTTGGGCTTCGATAATACCATCAAAAAAATCAATATCAGGAAAGCTATATCACACATAGCTGTCATATCTGCTGAAAGATTTTTCCGTTTTAATTTGCCCCTGTACATGGCCTAAGGTTAAAGGATAAATCTACAAATTTAATCTTCATTGTTCGCCACGAAACCATTCAACTCATCCCAATATTCTACTGCTCTTCTATAATGCGGAATAACTATCGATCCCCCAACCAAATTAGCGATCATAAACACCTCGTTCATTTCGTCGTGCTTAACGCCTGCTTCATGGCATTTACCAAGATGATATTTTATGCAATCATCGCAACGCAAAACCATAGAGGCAACCAGGCCGAGCATTTCCTTGGTTTTGACATCAAGTGCGCCATCAGCATAGGTGGTTGTATCCAGCGCAAAAAAACGTTTGATATTTGTATTGGACGACTCCATGATCCGGTCGTTCATTTTTGTTCTGTAGCCTTCAAAATCGTCAATAAGTTTTCCCATGAGTTGTAAAATTAGTGAGTTGGCGAATTAGTGAGTTAGTGATTTGGGGGATAAATAATGTGAATAATTTAGGCGCAAGTTACGATATAGATTAATTTCATTTTTGTAATTTTCGTCTTTCAATTACTCCGAAATTCAAATACCATGGAAAGCCTTTCCCCCAATATCTTCGTAGATAGTATGACCGAGACCGTCGCTTTTTATAAGTCGATTGGGTTTCAATTGGCGATGACCGTGCCCGACAGTGGCGAGGATTTTATCTGGGCCATGATGATGAACGGCAATGTTACCTTTATGTTCCAAACCTTCGCCAGCCTGGGCGAGGAGTTGCCGGAAATAAGCCGGAAGAACGGTGCTTCGCAATTGCTTTATATCAAACTAAAGGAGATTCGCCAATATTTTGATTTGATAAAGGACAAGGTAAAGGTTTTGAAGGGACTGGAAAAAACTTTTTATGGAGCGACCGAATTTTCAATTGTCGACAATAATAACTATGTGCTCACCTTTGCCGAAGACGAATAATGATTGAATTTATCCGCGCCGACCATATCAATATTTGCGTACCATCCGAAAGACTGGAGGAGGCAAGGGTCTTTTATTCAGAGGTGCTCGGCCTTAAACAAATTGAGCGTCCCGATCATCTTTTTAACACGCCGGGTTGCTGGTTCGATATCGGCGATATCCAGCTGCATATTGGCGTTGAGCCGCCGAAGCCGGAATCGGTTAGGCATATTGCATTTGAAATAAAAAATGTTGACGATGCTATGAAACTTTTTGAAAAATACAACGTACAAATATTACAGGAGCCGGAGATTCCCGGCCGCAAGAGATTCGCATTTCTCGATCCTTTTGGCAACAGGATGGAATTGTTGCAATTGATTGATTAGTAGTGTTGTATATTAAATAATAAGTTGTAAATTAGTTAGCATTAAAAATTACAGTTATGAAATTCATGTCGCCAAGAGTTCACGGAATTATAGATATACTGGTTTGTGTGTTTTTACTGGCATCGCCAATAATTTTTGGCTTTACTGGCACTTTGGCCGTATTTACTTACGGATTGGGCGTGGCGCATTTGATACTTACATTGCTTACTGATTTCAACATGGGCATAGTTAAAATCGTCCCGGTTAGTATCCACGAGCTGATTGAGTTTATTGTCGCTGTAGCAGTAATCGTACTTGCCTACACGGCCTTTGGTAACACCGCCGACGGTAAATTATTTTATGTGATATTCGGAAATTGCTTACTGCTAACCTGGCTGGTTACGGATTACAGGGGCGATAGCATCCACAGCATAGCCAAGCTATAACCGGTTTCTTATAAAGCCAATTCAATCGACGGATCCCAGAATACGGTTTTAAAATCCTGCACCTGGTCGTCAACAACTTTTACACCCTCATTTTCTAATAACGTTTCCATCAGGTTTCCGCCGAAATGAAATTTCGCGGTTAACAATCCCTGCCTGTTTACCACCCTGTGTGCCGGTACCGGCGGATTCGCGCTACCTGCCGCCTGCATGGCATATCCAACCATTCTTGAGGAGCCTTTTGTGCCGAGGTAGGCAGCAATTGCACCATAAGATGTTACTCTCCCCTTAGGGATCAGCCTGGCCACTTCATAAACGCTATCATAAAAATTGGGTTCCTGCATAGGTGAATGCTGCTTTTTGATTACACTTAAAACAAATATAGCAATGTTTAAATTCATGGCTACATCGTAATTGCGTCGCAATGCACTTAGCAATAGCGCGTCTCTCCGGCAGAATATAAAAGTGTTAAAAAGGGAACAAGCTTAGCTGATCCGTTTGCTTTTCCTCCCTTGCTCTTACCACGACCTCGCCAAAGTTAGAGAGCGAAATTCCCAATAGCCTGATTCTTTTATCCTCTGGTTCGGTTGCAGCAAGCAGCCGTTTAGCGGTTGAGCTTATTGTCTCCAGGTCGTTTAAGCCTGCGGGAAAAGACTGATTTCGGGTGATCTGTTTAAAGTCGTGGTATTTTATTTTTAGGGTGATAGTGCGACCCTTTAACTGGTAATGCTGCAGGCGATTGCAAACGGTGACGGCTATCTTATCCAGTTCGGTCTCCATTTCTTCAATTGTGGTCAAATCGTATGCAAAGGTGTCTTCGGCGGCTAATGATTTTGTTTCACGATGAGGCTGCACTTCGCGATTATCAATGCCGCGCACTATGTTATAATAAAACCTGCCGACCTTGCCGAAGTGTTTGGTCAGTTCGTCCTCCGTAAGTTTTTTAAGGTCCTCACCGAGATGCAGGCCCATGTTCTTCATTTTTTGAGCGGTCACCTTGCCCACGCCGAAGAACTTTTCTACTGGTAATTTCTCCATAAAAGCCTCAATAGATGAGGGGCCGATAAATTTCAACCCATCGGGCTTATTGATATCAGAAGCAATTTTAGCCACAAATTTATTGATGGATACGCCGGCAGATGCGGTTAGCAGTAGTTCATCCTTTATTGCCTGTTTTATCTGCTGCGCGATTTCGATGGCAGAGCCAATATTTAGTTTATCGGTGGTTACATCCAGATAAGCTTCATCTAACGACAGCGGTTCGATTAAATCGGTGTAGCGGCTAAAGATCTCTCGAATTTTTCGGGAAGCTTCCTTATAGGCATCAAACCGCGGCCGTACAAATAAGGCATGCGGACAAAGCTGTAAAGCTTGCTTGGATGACATTGCCGATCGGATGCCAAACTTTCGGGCCTCGTAGCTTGCGGTAGCAACTACTCCGCCCCTTCCCTGTGGCAAACCGCCAACAACCAATGGAACTCCGCGATATTCAGGATTATCGCGTTGCTCAACAGATGCATAAAATGCATCCATATCGATATGGATGATCTTACGAAAAACTTGAACCGGCTCCTTTTCCATTTAGCGCGTACTGGTTATACAAATATAACACGGTTTACATCCACGAAAAAGAGGGCAAGGCCTTGCGCACTACATAATATCGTAATTAATCGTTACGGCAGGCAACAGCGTAGCCAAACCGAGTGGCACCTGGTTATTTGAGAATATGGGCCGTTTATTACGATAGTTTTCCATAGCAGCCTTTATAATTGCACTATCATCGGTTTCGGGCAAATTATAGCGGATATTAACCGAAATGATATAATCATGGCTCTTCTCCCGGTTTGGGATGATCCATTTATGGTTTGACTTTTTAATAGCCTCAATAATAGGTGTTACCAAAATTGCATCATCGGCATAATAAATAATGGTTTGGCTCACGTTTCCCTGCAAATCTGCCGAGAACTTTAAAATAACCACACCGGTCGCCCTTTTATGGATGATATTTTGGCCAACCACGACACTATCTCTAAAAAAACCGGTCATAGCCTCCTTGCCGCCCTGGAAGGGGAATATTGCCCTTTCCTGCGCAAAGCAGCTAACCGTTATTAAAAGAGCTATTATTGATATTGTGATCCTTTTCATATTGTAAATCCTTAAATAAAATTGACTGGAAATCTGGGTTTAACCCAATCAACCAAAAACTAAACCTTCGGCTCTCTTTTGCTGCCTTCGTAAAGTTCGTACTCTAACAGTCGGCAATCAAGCTTGCCGTTGTAAAACTCAATTTTGCGGGCTGCACGCAGGCCAATTACCTTTGCAAGGTCGGGGTTGCCGGTAAAAACATAACCACGGTAACCCAAACAATTGGTCTTCATAAAGTCGCCAACGCGCTTGTAAGTGGCTTCCAGCTTGTTGTGCACACCAAGGCGCTCGCCGTATTCCGGGTTAAACATTACAACACCGGGTTCTTCCGGTACCGGCGTGTCTGCAAAGTCACAAACGCTAAAATCAATCAAATGTTCTACGCCGGCCGTTTTTGCGTTCTTTTGGGCGATGTCAACCGCATCTTCCGAGATGTCTGTGGCGATGATCTTAAAGCCGGTTTCCTTCTTTGCCTTGTCCTTTAATTTTCTTCTTTCGGTAAAAAACACGGTTTCGTCGTAACCCATTATGTGCATAAAGCCATAGTTCATTCTGAACAGGCCGGGGCATTTATCGGTAGCAAGTAATGCAGCCTCAATGGCCAGCGTGCCTGATCCGCACATGGGGTTAATAAAAGTGCTTTTTCTGTCCCAGCGGGTAGCCATTATGGTTGATGCCGCAAGTGCCTCAAGCATTGGTGCCTTGCCGGGAATTTTACGATAGCTATGTTTTGCCAGTGTTTCGCCCGATGTATCTAAAAATATATCGGCCTCATTGTCCTGCCAGTAAAGGTGAACAACTGTTTTATTAGCTTCGGCACCTGAGTTCGGCCTGATGCCTTTAACAGATTTGATCCGGTCGACAATTGCGTCCTTTACCTTAACATTTGCAAAAAGCGGTGTAAGGATATGTTCGTTATTTACGGTTGAAGTAACGGAGAAATATCCCGAAAAATCGATCAGGTTTTCCCATTCAATCTGAACCAACTCGTCATACAACTGCTTGGGGTCATCGGCATTAAAGCTTTTTATTAAATATAAAACCTGGCTGGCACAGCGTAAATTTAAATTTAGGGCGATACAGTCGGTTACGGTGCCCAAAAGCTCGATGCCGGTTTGAAAAACGCGAACGGGCTTAAAGCCCAATTCTTCAACCTCCTGTTGCAGGTAGGGCGATAACCTCTTATTACAGGTTATGATGATTTTATTTTCAGTGTGGAAAACTTGCATGATATTTTGCGAATTTATGAATTAAATACACCCGATTTTATTTCTTATCTATTAACTTTACATTTTTAATTTTGAAATTATGGAAGTTAAGGGTAAAGTACACGAAGTGGGACCAACCACGCAGGTTACAGATTCACTGAAAAAAAGAGAATTGATACTTGAATATATTGAGAATCCTCAGTATCCGGAATACTTAAAATTTGAAGCGATACAGGATCGCTGCAACTTATTAGATAATACTAAGGTAGGTGATGATGTTGAGGTTTTCTTCAACTTAAAAGGCCGCCCATGGACCGATAAAACAGGCAAAAAGAGCTATTTCAACTCTATGCAGCTTTGGAAAATAAACGTATTGGCCGGTGCCGGTGCTGCAGCAACCCCAGAATATGCCCCGCCAGCAGATATCAGCGCTACGCCTGATGAGGATGATCTTCCTTTCTAATCGAAGAAATTTGCATTTGCCGGATGGCAGTTTGCAGTGATAAAAGAAAAGCCATTTCGTGATCGAAATGGCTTTTCTTTTATGTTGGAGTTTGACTGCCAACTGAAAACTGCTTACTGCAAACTATTCTTCCTTCATTATCTTCTTTAATGAAATGCTCTTACCCTGCTTGATCTGCAGGTAGTAGATGCCATTAAGCCCTAAGGCGAAGCTTTTGCTGAATGTGCCGTTAACTGCCTTTTCGCTCCACAGGAATTTGCCTTCACTGTCGCTCAGTTTAACTTCAGCAGGCGCTTTTGAAAGCAGGTTAAACATCAGTAATACTTTTCCGCTCGAAAATTGCGGTACCAGGTTCAGGTCCTTGATTTCAAATTTAGGGCCTTCAACATACGGCATTCTTTTTAAATCATCGTCTGATGCTTCAGAAACGTGGAAGCTCACCCGGGTGGCTACACCATCGTTATCGGTGTTCACATATTCAAAGTTCTGACTGTTCTTGCGGTCAAACCTCGCCATTGGGCCCATCGGCCTGCGGTCATCGCCTCTCCTTATGCCAGGACCTCCATCGTTGTTGTCGCCTCTGATCTCCCATCTGCGTGCCATTACCCTTGGGCGTCTTTCAACAGTGTTGCCAAGGCTATCCCTAAATACAAAGTTTTCGGCTATCGAAACCTGGTCGTTCCGGCCATCTCGTCTCCTGATTTCAACACGGTTGATTTTTCCGCCGGTAGTATCTATATGTTTAAAGAAGAAGACTTTTCCTTTAGCAGGATTGTGCAGGTTATTGATATCTGTTAATGCATCCTGCCTGTCGGCAGCAGATAGCTGCTTTATGTTTTTACCGTTAACGGTAGTATCGCCATTCAGGATCTGGATGTCCATATCCTTCTTAATTTTGTTTTGCGCAAGCAATACTGGCGGCAGGCAAAGTATCGCCATAAAACTAACTGAGAAAATCAATTCGAAGCCGGGTTTTACTAAAAGCTTTTTCATGGTGGGGTATGTTATTTAAGTTAATTAACTTTAATGGGTTCTAATTATTATTTGCGCACATCAAAGTTACATGTACGAGGTTTATTTTGCATTCCAAATGTAGCAAACAACTAGATGTCAATATGTTATTTAATGGTTATAAATTGTTAAATTTTGTTAAAAGCAAAATATATGAGCTTATTTAAAATATTTTTGTTGTTACGATGAAAAAAAGGAGTATTGCACTTATTATCGGCTTGATGGGTTTTGCGCTTTTGGGCGTAGTAACCATGCAATTATACTTTCTTAAGCAATCGTACCAATTACAATCCGAACTCTTTGACCGTTCTGTTAATGAGGCTTTAAATAATGTTGTTGCTAAGGTTACCCGCAAGGATGCACTCGACTTTTTAAACAGGAAAACCCGCGAACGTAATAATCAAAACCTGATTTGGGCCAATAGAACCGTTATTGACAACGGAACCATTAATGCTCCCCTTAATAAGGGGATTTCAAAAAAAAGACTTACCTATCGCGACAAAAAACTATCCGTATTACGCGACAGCCTGCAACGGTTGATATTAAGTAAGAAACTCGATGATGAATACGCTAAGCTTACACAGGGTGGCAAGTATGACCTTCAATTACAGTTTGAAGAATTTACCGACGAAACCGGAGTTATTCAACGGCGCATGACGCCGGTACTGGTGCGCAACCCGTTATTCCAGGGATCAAAGAAAAACCACAGGCTGCATAAATTTGATACCGTACGCTTTATTTATAGCGACCCCCAGTTTGGCAAGCAAATAATAACCGAAACGCATATTAACCCAATATGGGCGCGTGAACAGGACAGGAAATTAAAGGAAAGACAACTTGTTGAGGTGAGAAAGTTGCTCGAAAATGATTCGCTGCAAAATACACCGCAAACAAAGTCAACGGTTATCGAAAATTTGGCGGAAGAATATGGCAAATATGGTGAGCCTTTAAGATTAAGGCTGGATCCTTACTGGATTGATACCTTGCTGCGGTTTGAATTGCATAACAAAGGAATCAACCTGCCATTTAGTTATGAAGTTGCCATGGCCAATAAGGACTCGCTGATATATTCGAAAGCGAACGACATAACAGGCAGCAGGCCAACATTTGATGACGGAACCCCTTATCAAACCCTTATTTTCAGCAAGGAAGTGATTAATGATCCGGGGCTTATCCGCGTAGCATTTCCGCAAAAAAACACTTTGATATTAAACAAGATGACTGCCTCGATGGCTACAACCGCCGGATTGTTACTGGTGCTGATCCTTTGCTTTGGTTATACTATATTCTCGATCCTGAGGCAAAAGAAGGTTTCTGAAATGAAAACCGATTTCATTAATAACATGACCCACGAGTTTAAAACTCCTGTATCAACCATAATGATTGCCAGCGAGGCTTTAAAGGATAATGAAATTGCACAGGACAGAAGCCGGGTGGCCCGCCTCGCAAATATTATTTACGAGGAGAACGAGCGGCTTGGCAGCCATATAGAAAGGGTGCTTAACATTGCCCGGATTGAGAAAAACGACTTTAAACTGGAGAAAAAACCGCTTGATGTTAACGATATGATTGCCGTTGTGGTTGACAGTATGGAACTTAAACTGCAAAAAAACAATGCCGTAATAACGCTGCAACTTGATGCCGAAAATGCTATAATAAGCGCAGACGAGCTCCATTTTTCGAATGTAATTTATAACCTGATAGATAATGCTATTAAATACAGCATTGATCACCCTGAAATTACCATAAGCACGCTTAACAAAAACGGGCAGGTGGTTATCAAAGTGGCCGACAAGGGTGTAGGCATGAGCCGCGATCAGCAAACCAAGATCTTTGAACAGTTTTATCGCATCCCAACCGGGAACCTGCATGATGTTAAAGGTTTTGGACTGGGCCTTAGCTATGTGAATACTGTGGTAAAACGACTTAACGGGATTATCAGCGTGAAGTCGGAAAAGGAAAAAGGATCGGAATTTGAATTAAAGTTTCAGGCGGCGTGAGAGGAAAGTCCGAAAGTCAGTAAAGTCGGAAAGTCCGGAAGACGCTGCACAATTGAATTGCATTGAATAACCTTATATAAATAAACACTCTTTCGGACTTTCGGACTTTTCCGTCTTCCGGACTAAATATCTTTCGGATTTCCGGACTTTCCGGACTTTCGGACTAACAAAAAAACATGAAAAAAATACTGCTGGTTGAGGACGATCCGAATTTAGGCTTACTGTTACAGGATTACCTGCAGCTAAAGGGGAAGTTTGATGTTATTTTATGCAAGGACGGGGAGGAGGGTTTACGCACGTTTACCAAACACACGTTCGACCTGCTGATACTGGATGTGATGATGCCTAAAAAGGATGGCTTTACGTTAGGTAAGGATATCCGGAAGATCAATGCCCACGTTCCGATTATTTTTGCTACGGCAAAGGGAATGATCGAAGATAAAACCCAGGCTTTTAATTTAGGCGGAGACGATTACATCACAAAACCCTTTCGCATCGAGGAATTGTTGCTCCGGATAAACGCACTGCTTAAGCGCACCAGTAATTCGGAAAAGCATGAGGAGGAAAAACAAACCACCTTTAAGCTTGGCCGGTACACCTTTGATTATACCTCTCAACTTATTTCCATTGGTGATACTCAGCAAAAACTTTCGACTAAAGAGGCGGAACTATTGCGCCTGCTTTGTATCCGCAAAAATGAGGTATTAACCCGTGAAGAAGCCTTGCTGAACATCTGGCACGACGATAATTATTTTAACGGCCGCAGCATGGATGTTTTCCTGAGTAAGATCAGGAAGTACCTGAGGGATGACCCTTCTGTCGAGATCATCAATGTGCACGGGCGGGGATACAAGCTACTGATAAACTAGTCTGTTAATGCGAAGTGCAAGTTTGTGAATCGGCGTCGAGAAAGCGTTCCATGTGTTTCATTTTTACAGGTGGAACACCCGGAACGCTGTGAAACATGTTGATTATCAGTGGCTTTATTTTGTGGCAAATAATAAAGTAACGGATAATCAAGCGCTCGATTGGCCTGTTGGACATCTTTATTTACCCGGTGGTTCACAAAGGAAAACTAATCTTTCCCATCAATACAGCAGGATTATTCCCTATTGCCATCGGTTCGCCGCAAAGCGTTTCGTTGCCAAGCAATGCAAAAAGAATGGCCTCTTTTGCATCCGGATCAATGCCTAACTCTCCTGTGCCTGCAATAACTGCTTGTGGCAATGCCTTTTTTAAATTTTGGGTGATATAAATATTGCGGGCCCCGCCGCCACTGGCGAATATTTTAACGTGATCGGCCTTAAAATTCTCCGATATAAACTTTGCGATTGATTTAACGGTAAGCTCGCTTAAGGTACACACCAGGTCTTCATTGCTGATGGATAACGTGCCCGACTGTTGTTGGGCCGCCTCAACAAATGCTAAATTGAACAATTCAGGCCCTGTAGTTTTCGGGACGGCTTCATTGAAAAAAGAATGATAAAGCAAAGCGTTTAACAGATCCTCGTTTACCGTTCCTGCTAAAGCGATTTTTGAATCCTCATCATATGGCTGGTCAAAATATTTCCGACAAGCAGCATCAATCAGGGTGTTGCCGGGACCAATATCTGTGCATAAAACATTAGCGTAATTACCATCGCCCGGCAAATAAGTAAGGTTGGCAATCCCGCCGATATTGAGCAGGATCCTGTTTTCACCGGCTTTGCTGCCCAGCAAAACGTCGCCATATAAAGCCAGCGGCGCACCCTCGCCGCCCGCTGCAATATGCTTTTGCCTGAAATCGCTGATGGTTATAATCCCTGTTTTAACAGTGATATGGTCGCCATCGCCAATTTGAAGCGTGGCATTTGGATAGCCAGGTTGCTGATGCTGGCTTTTAGGCGCATGGTATATGGTTTGGCCGTGGCTGGCGATAAAATCGACTTCGTTCGGCTTTATATTCCATTCGCTTAGTGCCTGCAATATCAACTCTGCATGAAATGCACCGATATAGTCGTTAAGCAGGCAAACTTTTTCAAGGCTGGCGTCCTTGCGCGCAAACACCTGTTGTACGTCTTTTTTAAAATCTTCCTGGTAAGGGATAGTGATAAAGTTGAGCAACTTAAATTTAGTTTGTGGTCCGCTGCCTGTAAACCGGCAAAGGGCAATATCCAACCCATCAAGTGATGTACCCGACATTAAGCCGATGCCCAATTTTTCTTCTTTTTGGGCGATATTTACAAGCCGCTGCAGGTTTTTGTTAAGTGCTAACATGGGCTCAAATTAATTAAAAAGGAACTCGTATCAAAAAGGCTTTTCTTAGCGGTTTAATATTTCCGCAAACGATTGCGCATTTTTTATTAATAAATCAACACGCTAAACCTATATATTTGTTTTCACCAATTTCCAGGTCTAAGTCTTTAGTTATAAGTCTGTAATGAACCTCATTGCGGGCTTTGATCTCCAGGTTTCAGACTAACAAAAAAGCACAAAATGGCCCGATTAAATTTATTAGAAGAGACGCGCTACGAGAAATTGCCGGTAACGGTATATGCAGATCAGCAGACAGCGTCAGTAGCAGTAGCGCAGCGGATAGCAAAGCTGATAAAAGACAAAACAGCAAAAGGCGAAAAGACAGTATTGGGCCTTGCAACAGGTGTAACCCCGATTGGCGTTTATGCCGAACTGGTGCGCCAGCACAAAGAAGAAGGCTTAAGCTTTAAAAGCGTGATCACCTTCAATTTGGACGAGTACTACCCAATGCAGCCCGATGCAGCACAAAGCTATGTAACGTTCATGAACGAGAACCTGTTCAGCCATGTAGATATAGATAAAGCAAACGTACATATCCCGGATGGTACACTGGACCAGGACGCAGTAGCAGCCTTTTGCCTGGACTACGAAAAAAAGATCACAGCACTTGGAGGTTTAGATTTGCAGATCCTGGGTATCGGCCGTACCGGGCACATCGGCTTCAACGAGCCGGGCTCGGCTCCCAACTCGGGAACAAGACTGGTAACCCTTGATGACCTTACCCGTAACGACGCTTCAAGAGATTTCGGCGGCAAGCAAAACGTCCCTACCAAAGCCATCACCATGGGCGTAGGCACCATCTTCAAAGCCAAGGAGATCATCCTGATGGCTTGGAGCGGTAAAAAGGCGCCGATCATCAAAAAGGCAGTAGAGGGCGAGATCTCGGGTGAAGTACCTGCTACTTACCTGCAATTAT
>JALYIP010000004.1 GCA_030775685.1 Bacteroidota bacterium | reverse complement strand
TAGTGTTTAATAAGAGCTCGGTTTATTATTACCATCAATTCAAATGTTACAATAGAAAAAAGTTGGTTATTACGAATTAGCTGTAAATTAGCGCTACAGACACCATGAAAAAATATTTTATAACATTAGCCGCAATTTTTATTTGTGCAAGCCTGTTTGCCCAAAACACAACAATTAATCCGGGAGCGGTTTGGCCCGACAATAATGGCGATCATATCCAGGCGCACGGCGGCGGCATCATCAAAATAAAGAAAACTTATTACTGGTACGGCGAGGAGAGGCGGAAGGGACTGGATACCAATTATCGCTATGTAAGCTGTTACTCATCCAATGATTTAATGAATTGGAAGTTTTTGGGTGATGTTGTAAAGATGCAGGACCCAGAAAACCTGGGCTACAGGTGGATTTTGGAACGACCAAAAGTATATTACAACAAGCCGACGAAAAAATATGTTATGTACTTTCACCTGGACACCCGTAACTATAAGTATGCCCGTGTGGGGATAGCTACAAGTGATAAACCCGATGGAGATTTCAAGTTTGTAAAAAGTTTCCGTCCGCTCGGGCATGAAAGCCGGGATATCGGCCAATTTATAGACGACGACGGTGCTGCGTATCTTGTTTTTGAGGATCGTGCCTTAGGCTTTCATATTGTGAAGCTGAGTGTCGACTATATGTCTGTTGAAAAAGAAATGAGCCTGGTAAGAAAACCACTGGAAGGCGGTGCCATAGTTCATTACAAAGGCCTGTATTATGCCATCGGATCGGCATTAACCGGGTGGAATCCTAACCCTAACCTGTATGCTACTTCAGCATCATTGGAAGGACCATGGACAGAATTCAAGGACATTGCACCGTCCCAAACTAATACTTATGGTTCACAATCAACTATGTTGTTAAAAGTTGTAGGCACAAAATCAACAACGGTACTTTATATGGGCGATCAATGGCGGCCTAAAACACAATGGGATTCGCGTTACTTATGGATCCCGGTTGAAATCGGCGATGGTAAATTATGGCTACCTGAGCCAAAACCTTTTACTATCGATGCGAAAACAGGAGAACATAAATAAACACCAACGGGTTAATTCATGCCCGCGTTTATCGGATTCAATTTATAAATCATCCTTTGTGCGATGATAGATCAGCGGATTTTGCGCCTCGCTGTCTAAAGAATCGCCTACCTTAAGGGTTTTAAGATAACTTTCAGGAAGTATATTAGCAGTACCATTAAACACGTTACCGTCAGGCATATAGGCGCAAGTCATGGCTCGGCGAAAACCGCTGGTCATGTTTGCATTTGCTCCATGAATGGTGAGTCCGCTGTGAAAGGAGCAGCTTCCTGCCTTCATTGGCGCGGCTACGGATTTAGCCCTCGCAAATTGAGGATAAACTTCAAAAATACCATCCATATTTTTACCTATCCCCTTGTTCTCGAACGTGGTTTCGTTATTCGATCCCGGAATAAAGTACAAACATCCATTTTCATAAGTGGCGTCGTCCAGCGCAATCCATATCGATAATGCCTTACGATCAGAAAATGACCAAAACGGCGTATCCAAATGCCAGGAAGTTGGATTGGCCCAGGGGCGTTTAAATAATGCCTGGTCATGCCAGATCCTTATCCCATCTACCCCGGCCAGGTCAGCCGCCATTTTTCCGATCCTTTTATCAAACATCAATTCTTTTACACCCGCATCTGTTTGCCACAGGTTTAGCAGCTGGTCAAAAACCTTCCCAAAATACGCGGCGTCCTCATTTATTCCATCAGACTCACCGGTTTTCAGTTCCTTATCCGGCATTTTCTGCCCGGCCCTGTTGTTCACAGCATTCATAACAGTTTCCCGCCAATGCGCCAATTCATCCGGCGTCAGAAAATCTTCAACGACTAAAAATCCGTTTTTTTGAAAGGATTCAACCTGGGCAGCATCTACATGATAATTCATAAGGTAATTTACTTTTTTGTTCGATCTAAGAGATTGCATAACACAACGACAGGCTGAAACCACCGCGTTTTTAGTTTTATACCTTCCGCTAAAAATTAATTCAGATTTATTTATCAAAATTAACTGATCGCAAGAAACCTCTCTTACATAAAGCAATATGTTCTTTATACTTTTTGATATAAAATACTTCCAGAAAACTGACGATATTTCGCTGATCGACTGCAGTAATTGAACTTTAAATTCCTGGTCAGTTCAGGAAACCCAATTTCTGTATATTATCCGGCGCTGTCATCAAGTAAGTCTGAATACCCAGCTTTTGCGCAGTCACCAGGTGTTGCGGGCTATCGTCTACAAACAAAGTGTCAGCAGGGTTAAGGTTATTTTCGTCAAGCACCTGCTGAAAAATTTCGACTTCCGGTTTACGTTTGCCGGTCATATGCGAATAATATGTTTTTTCGAACAGGTGATCATTCCCATCAAGCCCGTGGTCGTTTTTAAGATAGGCCATTATGTAATCATAGTGAATGGGGTTAATGTTGCTGAGCAAAAACGTGCGATATTTAGTCTTCAGATCGGCCAGCAGTTCCATGTTACCCGCTGGGATGCCCACCAACATACTGTTCCAGGCATTATCGATCTGCTGATCTGTTAAGTCCTTATTATTTATTACGCCGCGGATATATTTCCTGAACTCATCAGCGCCGGCCTCTCCCCTTTCAAAAGAGTCAAAGATCCTGTCCTGAACCCGGTGCCCATAAAACTGAGCCGGGTCGTCAATACCAAGCTCTTTCCACGCCTGCTGGCCTTTTAAAAAATCGAGGGTGAAAATCACGTTCCCGTAATCGAATATAATGTTTTTGATAGTTGACATATAAAGTCTGATTTATAGCAAACATACCAATACGTTAAAGATCCGCAAAACACAAAAATTAAACAGTGTGCTATATTTTGTGATATTTCATTTTTAAGTAAACAACTTTTTTTTACCTTTGCAACTCACAAAAACAACCGCGCCTATAGCTCAGTCGGTTAGAGTAGAAGACTCATAATCTTTTGGTCCCTGGTTCGAGCCCAGGTGGGCGCACGAGTAAAGTCTTGATAATCAAGGCTTTACTTATTTAAAATCTCCGTTTTTCTTAAAAAGTTAACTCATCTTCGAAAAATCAAAAACCGCGTTTTTAGCGTTTAAACGCACTTTTTGAAAAAATAAACTTCGACACGTCCCTAATACATCTCAAAAAAACAAACTTGTTTCTGTCTTCATTGCTAAAAATGGCGTTTGCGCATTGCAAATGCAGGTTTTTAATAGTTAGAGGTATTAAAAAGCAAAAAACAGATAGTCTTTTTGTCAATAAAGGCCCCTGTCTGAGACCAACATAGACTGAAAAATTTTGAATATTAAACAGGTAATTCTTACCTTTACCTCAACACACAGAGACTGGCTATCTGTCAGTTTAAAATTTCCATAATTTTTATTGTATTACGCAATGGCTTTGCATTGTCATTAGTGTTGCGTTTAAAATTTAATTATGGCAACTGTTAGCGCGGTGGTTTACGACCACCACAAAAAGAAAGATGGAACTTACAATGTTAAGATCAGAATCTACCACAAAGGAGTAAGAAGGCTTATAGATACAAGCCATTACGTCAGTCAAAAACAACTTGACACCAAGTTAAATATCAAGGATAAATTTGTATTGAATATCCTTGACGAAACACTCTTAAAGTATAGAAGAGTGATTAGTGAAATAGCCGATAAGCTTGACTTATTTGCAGTCGATGATTTGCGGAATTATTTGCTTGGCAACGAAAAAGAAATCGATTTTATCGAGTTTTGCGATTTTTATATCGACCAATTACGAAAGGAAGATAGGAATGGTTCAGCGAACAATCACAGAACAGTTCGTAACAGCTTAGTCGATTATTTCCAGAAAGAATCCGTACTTATTAATGAGATAAATACTAATATGCTGAATAAGTATATGTTGTTTTTAAAGTCAGATCGAAGACTTACACGGGTAAATCAGCTAAAAAAGGAAGTAACAACCACCAGGACCGGATTAAGTCGTAGTGGCCTGTTTAATCATTTACGAGATTTAAAAACTTTATTCAATGCTGCCGTTAAATATTATAACAATGATGATTTTGGTGTTTACCGTATCAAACATAATCCTTTTAAAAATCTAAAAGTAGATTCACCGCCGATAACCCGCAAAAGAAATATCTCAATTGAGCAAATAAAGATTATTCAAAATTGCAAACCAAAGAATGGTAGCAGAGCTGAATTGGCTAAGGACCTTTTTATGTTGAGTTTTTATATGTGCGGAATGAATGCGGTGGATATTTACAGCCTTGATAGTAATAGAATTAACGAAGGCAGACTTGAATATAATCGCTCTAAAACCACTAGAATGCGGCGAGACGATGCATTTATAAGCGTTAAGATCATTCCTGAAGCCAAACCCCTACTTGAAAAATACATAGATATTCTAAATGAAAAATATGCAACTCATACAGGACTAGATGAGGCATTAAGCATGGGTATGAAAGATTTAAGAGGATTAACCGGGATACCGGAACTTACTTTTTATTGGGCAAGGCATACTTTTGCTACGTTGGCAAGAAATAAATGTAGACTTAGCATGAACGATGTCGCATTGGCGCTTAATCACGTCGATGCAAATCATAAAACAACCGACATTTATATTGATAAAGATTGGACTATTGTTGATGAAGTTCAAGAAAGGGTTGTCGGGTTGTTAATATGAATATTTCGAGAGGCTTGGCCAAGTTATTTCGTGCCCCATGTTTAGTGGTTTGTGTAATCAAAAAATAGCTCTTGCATGTAAGATCATACAACAAGATTTTCCTGACAAGCTGCCTTTGTCTCACAATCAGGAATAATGGTAAGTATTTCAGGAGTCTGTATAACTACAGGCTGATACTTTCGCACGACTTTTGCATTATAATCAAACGGTGATCCGTACAGTTTTAACACTTCTGATAACAATTACAAGTTTTACTATGAATGCACAGCAAAGTCATGAATTAAAGTCAAACGAAAAACATATCATACTAATTGCCGCCTTTACCGCAACGGGTAACCTGCCGCAATTGAAAAATGCCCTGAGTGCAGGCCTTGATGCCGGAGTGACCATTAACCAGATCCGGGAAGAACTTGTGCAATTATATGCCTATTGCGGTTTTCCGCGCAGTCTTAACGGTATTACCACTTTCATGTCCTTGCTGGAGGAGCGGAAATCCAAGGGCATTCATGACCCGGAAGGACAGGCCCCAACCGCCGTAACCGGCGATAATGAAAGCAAATATGTGATAGGCAGGAAGACACTGGAAACCTTGACTGGTAGGCCGCAGAACGGCCCGCTAACGGGTGCCAATGCTTTTGCGCCTGGCATTGATGCTTTTTTGAAAGAGCATTTGTTTGCTGACATCTTCGGGCGTGGCGTACTGACTTATCAGGAGCGTGAACTGGCAACGATAACAGTACTCGCGAGCTTGGCCGGACTGGAAGCACAGTTACAAGCGCACTTAGGCATGGGGATGAATATCGGACTGACGGAAGGGCAACTGGAACAAGCTTTTGCCTTACTGGAAAACAACATCGGGAAACAGCAGGCAGATGCTGCCCGTACAGTACTGACTGAGCTCAAGGTCGCTAAATAAAGATCTATGAAAATCAGCAATCATTTTTACAGAACGACAGTGCGGGCATCATTTAGGATACTCGGCTGTTGCGGAATGTTAATCCTTTCTATTTTACCTGCGAAAGCACAAACAGATAAGCGCATGATCCGGATAGCTCAAATTGAAGTTGATTCGACACAACTCAAGCAATATAATGCAGCACTGAAAGAGCAGATGCAAACGGCTGTCCGGCTGGAACCTGGTGTATTGACCTATTATGCAGTCGCCGACAAAAAAGACCCTTCGCGGATAACCATCCTGGAGATCTACGCCGACAGTGCCGCCTATCTAAAACATATTGTAACGCCTCATTTTAAAAAGTACAAGGCTACCGTAGAGCATATGGTAAAGAAATTGGAACTGGTAGACGTTAACCTCATTGGGAGTGCGAAGCAGCCCGGATTATAGAACAATATATTAACTACAGAAACTGAATATGACAAAGGTATTAATACTGGGAGCCGGCGGACAAGTCGCCGGACATGTGATCGAAAAGTTATCACAAAACAATTCAATTTATCTCACTTTGTATTTGCGTAGCACATCGCGCTTAAAACATTTGGAAACCGGGCGGATTGAATTGGTAGAAGGTGACATACTGGACACGAAAAAGCTCAATAAAGCGATGAAAGGCCAGGATATGGTCTATGTGAATATAAACGGTCAGGAAGATGTGATCGCCGAACAGACGGTAAAAGCTATGCAGGTAGCAGGTGTGAAGCGTATTGTGTTCATTGCAGCCATTGGGATTTACGATGAAGTTCCCGGTGCTTTCGGCCAGTGGAACAAGCAGATGATCGGGCCTATTCTGGAACGCTATCAAAAAGCTGCAGGCCTTATTGAGGCATCTGGCCTGGTATATACGATACTTCGTCCGACCTGGTATACAAACAAAGATGAAGTTGATTATAAAATCACTCAAAAAGGCCAACCGGTTACCGGAACCGAAATATCCCGAAAAAGCGTTGCTGACCTGGTGGTAAAACTTATAGAAGATCCGAATCTTCATGTTAATGAAAGCCTCGGTATGGAAAAAGCCGGAACGGAAGCTGATAAGCCTGGTTTTATGAATTAAAGAAATAAATTTGACATCAAACGACAAGTAACGTTAAGGAAATAGGTTAAAATCCGACTTGGCGCTGTTTTTTGTAATCCTGAACAGGGACTGCGAAATAGCTCGGAAAGTCCAGGTGCATTCAAAAAAACTTTAAAATTAACAGAGGCTGTATCAAAATAAATTGATCAGCCTCTGTTATTATTCGGATACCTGTTTTTAAGTGTTTTAATTAGGTCTTCTTATGGGTTCATTCTTTTAAACATCCCCTGTATTTCATCTGGTGTTGCTTTCGATAAAATTTCGCTATATCCAAAAGTCAATTGATCTTTGCCTTCTTCCAACTGTTGAAATATTGCCTTAATAAAATCACCTACAGAAGGGTGTTCGCTGTGCAACCCTTTGCCACCCAAATCAGTGTTGAGGGCGGGCGGGATCAATTCGATGACCTCTATATTTTTTGATTTCAGCAGATGCCTTAACGAAATAGTAAACGAATGAAAGAAAGCTTTTGTGCCGCAATAAACGGGCACTTTTGTAAGCGGCGTAAATGCCAGTGCGGAAGTTACATTGATGACAGTTTCCAATGATTTGAGTTCGGTGAAGAGTGACGTCAAATGTAACGGAGCGATAACATTTATTTGAATTTCATTTTTTGCTTTATCATAAAATCGCTCATCAGAAATATCCACCCAGTTTTGAATACCTGCATTGTTTACCAATACATTCAGATCACTGTGGTGTTCAGCGATCCAGTGGTAAAGTTCTATACGTTCGGATTCCTCCGATAAATCGCAAACCTTGGTTATTACTGCCGGGAATTTATCAGACACTTCTTTCAGTGCTTCTTTCCTTCTGCCACAAATAATAACCTGGTTATTTTCCTGAATAAATCTTTCGGTCAATCCTAAGCCGATGCCGGTAGCTCCGCCGGTTATTAAAATTTTGTTATTTGATAATTTCATTAGTTTTTTGTTATTATTACTCGTATTGAGGAACAAAGCTCTTGATACTTTCGCTCAAGACTGTTATACAGATTCCTGTTTTACTTACCATTATTCCGATTAGAGTAAAAAACGGCCGACATACACACTTTTTAACTTGCGGCATTCAAAGAGCAGACAATAAGCCCAATAAGTTTTCGGCATTCTTATAACCGATTTTTTCTTTAGACTCTTGCGAAATAGGGGCGGTTTCAAGAAATTGCCTGGTGTTTTTATCTATTAAATAAGGGTAATCACCTGAATAAATAATTTTGTCGGTTCCCAGTTCGTCAATCACATATTTAAGTTGAGTGTTGGAAAAAAGCCCGCTTGGTGTGATATAGATATTGCTTTTATAATAATCGGAGATTTTACGATCTAATTTTAAAGTCTTGCTTAATTGATCATCTAAGCGATTCAGGAAAAAAGGAACCAATTCGCCCCAATGTCCTGAAATTAGTTTCAGATCGGGCAGTTTGTCAAAAATGCCCGAAGCAATTAACCGGACAATTGCGATTCCTGAATCTAAATGCCAGCCATATCCTGCCGATGCAAACATAGCCCCCGCAACGGTAGGCCAGTTATTACTCTGGTAATAGTGCGCTGCAATATTTGGGGGGATGAAACCAGGGTGCATATACACAGGTACGTTTAATTCCTGGGCTTTAGAAAAAATGGGTAAAAATTCAGGTTCGTCAAAAAAACGACCATTGAAAGTTCCTGAAAGCATTGCGCCTTTAAAACCTAATTCTTTCACAGCCCTGTTCAACTCTTCTCCGGCCGCAGTTGGGTCAGCAACGGGCAAATTGGCAAAGCCGGCAAACCTTGTTGGGTGCAGTTTTATCAAATTAGCTAATTCATCATTGGCTTCCTGGCAAAGTTCAATGGCTAATGTTTTGTCTGTTATATTTTGAGGACTTCCGGCACCATACGAGAGCACTTGCATATCAATGCCGCTTTCATCCATGAATTTTATCCGTCGTTCTCCAACGTCTTCCATATCATCGCTGGTTGGCCCAATTTTCATTAGTTCCTTTTGCACTGCATCGTTCGGCGCTATCCCACCATTTTTTTTGATGTTGAATGCCGCTACTTTTTGCGAGATGCTTTTCAGGATAAAATGCTCCTCAATGGTAATGATTTTTTTTAATGGCTTCATATTATCTTAATTCTGATTCGTCCTAATACATCTGTATTTTTTGCGGGAATTTATCCCTAAGAGTTCCGATGGATAATGGGTTTGCTGTTAGCCGTCTGCTTTTAGTGTATATGCCTTGTGTTTTTGGGAACCTGAGATCAAACCCAGCGCATAATTCAACTGAATGGAAATCAAAACAATAATGCTTAAATATGAATTTATTAAGCTTAACGAGGCACCAATGGTATAAAGCAATGAACTTTCAACAACCCTTCTTTTAATGGCCTTGCTTATGATCAAATTTTCGTTTTCGCTTATTGAAATAAACTTATTCCTGTTGGCGTAATTCCAATGGAGCGCCAGTATTAATCCAAGCATAATAATATTGAGCCAATAAAGGAATACTGCGAACCTGAAGGTAATGTACTGACTTAAGAATGCTGTGGTGAATGGAATAGTAGAAACAAAGAGCAAAAAAAACAAGTTGATCCAATTCAGGGTCCGGTTACTTTTAACAATAAAATGAAACTGGGTAGAATGTGCAGACCAGTAAATTCCCAACGTAATAAAACTGAGAAAGTAACTTAGCATTTGAGGAGCTAATCCCAAAAATGCTTCCATCAAATTCTTTTCCGATTTGATGGATTCGCCAACCGGAACTTTGATATTAAAAATAAGCAAGGTTAACGCTATGGCAAACACGCCATCGCTAATTGCCTCAATGCGTTGTGTGCGTTGTCCTGCTATTTGATTGTAGTTGTTTTCCACTGTTTATTGGCTCATTTGAAAATGATTTGAGCCAGACTCATCCTAATAAAGTACTGTTTTAAAAGAAGGAGTCTGGGATTTTAATCCCAAACTCCTTTTAAGGGAATTGGTGCTAATGAAAAAAATTATTTACCTGCACCGTCATATACCTCTTTTACAATTTCTGACGCAGAAACAAGTTTTGGCCAGCCTGCATAAAATGCCAGTTGGGTCAAAGCTTCCCCCATCTCTTGCCTGGTAATACCGTGCTCAACAGCCCGCCCCATATACATTCCGAGAAATTGGATATCCCCGGCAGCAATCATCGCACTTACCGTTGCCAGGCTTCTGCTTCTTGATGATAATCCGGCACGCAGCCAAACTTCGCCATACAATAATTCATTGGTGTATTTAGCAAAGCCTTCTGCTATCGGGGCGATGTTTTGCTTAATAAAAGCGATCCTGTTTTCATCACCCGGTAAAGCTTCATTTTTATCAAGCATCAATGGGTCGATAGAAGGTAATTCTGCTTGTGATATCCCATAGTTTGCAAATACATCTTTTGCAACAGCCACAGCCGACATGGCGTTAGGCACTCCTGAATAGAAAGCAAGGTGAGTAATGATCTCTGAAAGTTCACCTGGTGTAATACCGTTGCTCAGCGCTTTAATAAAGTAATGGGGCATTGCTTTGCTTTGGTTTCTTGCTATCAGGCTTGATAAAGTAACTATGCAACGGTCATGCTTTGACAAACCCGGACGCTCCCAAACTTCGCCGACTAATTTTTCAGCGATATACTTGCCCAATGAAGGAGAAACACTACTTACATCAGCACTTGAAAATGCAGGTTTAGATGCTGTTGCGCCGGTACTGTTAATTTTGAGCGCTTTTACTATGGCTTCACCTACACTGGCGGCAGATTGCGGGTTTTGGCCCGTGATCAACCTGTCATCAACAGCGATGTTATTGTTCCAGTTGGGCGCATGCTTGTAAACAGCGCCGTGATTAATTAAAGCATCCTGCAGCAGGAATGGAACTACATTGGTTGATTGTACTTCTTCCTCCTCACCATTAGTAAAGCCTGCCACATTTTTGCCTGAGATCAGATATGTGCCATCACTTAGTTTTACATTTACCAAAGCAGCAGGGCCGTGGCAAACTGCCGAAACAATTTTCCTGGACTCATAAAATTCCGGTACTAACTTTAAGACCGCGGGGCTATCGGCGAAATCCCACATGGTTCCGTGACCACCTGCAAAGAATATGGCGTCATAGTCTGAAGCTTTTACATCATCTAATTTCAGGGTATTTGCAATAGCTTTGCGAAAATCAGCATCTGCCCAATATTTGGCATTAACCGGATCATTGAAATCCTCTAAGCCATCTAATGGGGCTTCGCCACCTTTTATTGATGCAATATCAACAGTAACGCCGCTGACTTCCAATTTTTCCAGCGGATGAGTGACTTCGCTCAGGTTAAATCCTGTTGGGATACCTGTAGCCCCTTTTACATTACAGCTTGTTACTACAAACAAGACCTTTTTTGAACCTATTCCTTTGTTCATTTTGCTTATCTTTTAATATTTTTAAGGTAATTGTTATAGTACCTGAAAAAAATCAACCAGCTTTGGTACAATCTGATTTACATATTCAGGTATGTCGTAAAGAGCGATGTGAGTTGCTCCGTCTACAATGAATAATTCTTTTTTGCCTTTTGCCAGGCTATAGGCCTGTTCGCTGAACAATCGGGTATCTGCCTTACTTCCGGCAATTAACAAAATGGGTTGCGTAAGCAATGTGCTTATTTGGTCAAAGGTCGAGAAGGCTATCATTCTGTCGGTACCGGTAAACAAATATTTATTCACTGAATGTGGATGCTGCCCCCTCGGTGTTTTATAATAGTCGTGACCTTCTCTCAATAGATCGGGCGTATTCTCATTGATCTCTTCTTTTGTTTCAGGAACCCAGTGCACATAAAGGAGTTCTCCGCCATTTGCCTCTACAGTGCGCTGTTGCCCTACATTTTTTAGCATATCCAGCAAAACAGAAGCGGGTGTTTCGTTTCCAAGATAATTCCGGAATCCTTCGCCCATAGGTGCAGCGCTAATTGTAGCTACTGCTTTAAAACGATGCTCTGTTTGTGCCACACTGATGGCATAACCACCACCTGCACAAATTCCGAATACACCCAGGCGGTCAGTATCAACATAAGGAAGCGTTGATAAATAATCAGCACCGGCACGGGCATCTTCCACTCGGGCAGTAGGCTCTTCCAGGTAACGGGGCTCACCCTCGCTTGCTCCCTGGTACGAAGCATCAAACGTCAACACTACAAATCCATGTTCTGCCAGTCGTGTAGCATACATGCCGATAGTCTGCTCTTTAACACCACCGGCAGGATGGATACATACAATGGCGGGATATTTTTTTGTTTCAGTAAAATCCTCCGGCAGATGGATTTCCGCTGCCATCTTCAGATCTTTGTTTTTAAAAGTTGCTGCTTTTTTCATTTTGGTAAATATTTAATACTCCGTTTTTTTAGAATGCAAATTGGCTGTAAATGATGCTACATGTCTGTCAGGCAATTCAGCCGTGAGTTTGTCTTCCGGCCTAATAGTAATTATACCATTGATTTTTCCCAGGCACCCTGGGTATCAACTCCCGCTTTTGCTGCCAATGACTCTATTTTTTCTATTTCCTGAGCGGTTAAAATAATTTTAGTGGCATTTAAAGCGTCTTCAATTTGCGAAGTTTTAGTGATGCCGATAATGGGCAAGGTGTTTTTGGCAATCGCCCATGCAATGGCAACCTGCGCGACAGAAGCATTTTTATTGCTGCCAATTTCTCTCATTACATCGGTTAATTCTTCCAGTTGCGGGAGTACCTTATTATAGGTGTTTGCCCTGGCACTACCTTCGGGAAGCGGGTTTTGGGTATTATACTTGCCAGACAATGCGCCTTGTTCCAGCACCATATAAGCAAAGAAAGTGATGTCATGTGTTTTGCAATAGTCAATTATCCCGGCATCTTCAGAGGAACGGTATAAGAGGCTGTAATGGTTTTGAACGGCGGAAATACTAAAGCCTGCTTTTGCGAGGATACTGTTTGCCAGTTTAATTTCTTCCAGGTTATGGTTAGATACCCCAACACTTTTTACTTTTCCGTTTTTAAGCAATGGTATCAGTTCAGGAGTCCATTTACTAACGTCGGTAGGGTTATGAATCCAATAAATGTCTACAAAGTCCGTTCCCAAACGCTCCAAACTGCTATTCAGCATTTCCTCGACAGGGTTGTCAGAAGAACTTGCCATTTGTGGAGTGAACTTGGTCGATAACAGGATATCCTCGCGGGGATATTGCTTTACAAATTCACCTAAAATGGATTCTGATGAGCCCATGCCATAGGCTGCTGCCGTATCCCACAGGTTAAACCCTGCTTTCATAGCGGCATCAAACACTTGCTTTAAATCGCCGGCGCTGAGGTTGTTGCCGAAAACCTGGTCGCCTCCTGCAAAACCTGTTCCCCAGGACCAGGTACCTAATGCTATTGATGGTAATTTTTTCATTTTCTCTCTTATTTTTACTGTTTTTTACAGAACGATGTCGAGTGATTCAACAGATCATTGGACGGAGCGAAGTTCTTTATACTTTTGTATCAGATCGTTATACAGATTCCTGTTTCTCTTACCATTATTTCTGTTCAGGAATATTTCTCTGCGACTTTTTGCACTACGTTTGCCCCAATAAATAAGGCCTCATGACTTTGTTTCATAAGGCCTGTGCATGTCAAAAAATAGTTGCTAAAACGGGCATTTTAAGATGGGATATTAAAAACGACTTTGCCTAAAGCCCCCTCTTTGATTATCGTTTTATAAGCTTCCTTATAATCTGACATAGGATAGGTCTTGCTAATGTGGATATCAAAACCTTTTAACGTATAGTTTGCCAATCGATTTAAACTTTCTGTATCTGATTTCATTAAAAGAATTTCATATTTCTTTCCAGATACCATATTATTTGAAAAAGAGTGCACAAAGTTCCATAGCGAAGGAGTTACGGTAAAATATGTTGATTCAGGCTTCATCAATTTTTTTGCCTGGGTAAAAGACAATTTTGCAGAGAGTTCAATGATCATATCAAACTTCTTCTTTAAATCCGTCACTTTTTCTTTGTTGTAGTCAATCACATAATCACTACCCCATTTTTTCAACAAATGATGTCCTTTTGCGCTTGAAACAGCCGTTACAATCGCTCCGTGGCTTTTAGCGATCTGAATAGCAAACATACCTACTCCGGCAGATGCGCCATTTATCAAAATTTCCTTCCCTTTGATGTTATTAAGATTTTTAGTAAGCATCTGTAAAGCTGACTGGCCGACCGTTGGTATTGCTGCAGCCTGCTCAAATGACAGATCCGCAGGTTTCTTAGCAATTTCATTTTCATTCACCAGGATGTATTCTCCAAGGGCTCCCTCTTTAAAAGGATTTGTTACGCCAAACACATCATCACCGGCTTTAAATTTTTGGATACCCGTACCTGTGCTTTCTATTGTTCCGGAGAAATCGCAGCCAACAGATTTTGGGAATTTCTTGCCTGACATCAGTTTGACTTCACCCATTAAAATCTTCCAGTCAATAGGATTAATAGAAACCGCCTTTACCTTAACCAAAATTTGTTGCGTATCGGGAATTGGCTTATTCACCTCCACAGCATGTAAAACGTCGACACTGCCGTATTGGTCATAGATTATTTTTTTCATTGGTCTAATTCTTTCTTAAAATTTGTTGTGTTAGAAAAATCAGTCACTCAATGATTTATGAGGCCGCGCGAATAAAGCGCGATACCGATAACATTGAGGTGATCGTTTTTCGCTGTAAAATTACCGGAACGGAAATTGAATGTCGTTGACTTGGATCAACAAATCATAGGTGGGCAACTCTTCTTCTAACCCTGCTTAGTGTTTCTTTCCGGATGCCAAGAAAGTTTGCAATATAGTGCTGTGGAACACGCAGCAATAAGGATGGTCTTTCCTTAAGAATTTCCAAATACAACTCTTCAGGTGATGCCGATTTAATTCGGTTTGAATTTTCCATTATGGAGGCATTATCAGAAAAACTCTTATGCATTGTAAAGTTCTGAATCCATGGTGTTTTTACAGCGTTACACATATCATCGCCTGTTATACACAATAATTCGCAATCCTCAAGTGCCTGCAGGTTCATATCCGTGGGCTTTTGCGTTATCATACTTTGAATCTGACCAACCCATGCATTTTCCTCATAAAATTGGAAAATTTCCTCATTACCTTCGGTATCGACCCAATATTCACGCAAGCAGCCTTTTACAGTAAACGACCAATATTTAGGAACTTTACCTGCTACATAATGGAACTCACCCTTTTTTAAATAAACCGGTTTAAACAAGTTAAAAAAGAGCTCAAATTCATCTCTGGATATTTGAACGTAAGAGCAGATATGCGTATAGAGTGTATCTGTGTTCATTTTAATTAAGGTCTATAAAATCCTTCAAGTATCAAATTTGAGATGGGAAATTAAATAAAAATCCGTTAATGTAAACCAGTAACTACCTTATAGATTTAAAATGGCTCAATAAATCATTCTAAGGCGCGAAGTTCTTTATACTTTTGCATCAGGTAGTTATACAGATTCCTGTTTCTCTTACCATTATTTCTGTTCAGGAGTATCTTTGTAAGATTGTTTGCAATACTTAATCTAATTTCACTTCAAATAATCGAAGTCATGGGAAATCCCCTTAGAATTGAAAGTGTGACCCAGATCAATAACGACCGGGGGCAAAAGACCCTGCATCCTTTAGTTAGTGTTCTTGACCAGTCGCTGTCGAAGCCCGTAAAAGAGGCACGTTATATTTCGGACGTATACATGATCTTTTTAAAAGACGAAAAATGCGGGGAGATGAAATATGGCCGCAGTCATTATGATTACGAAGAGGGAACACTTCTGTTCATTGCACCCGGGCAGGTATTTGGTTTTGACGAAAGTGAAAACATGATACAGCCGACAGGCTGGGGATTATTCTTTCATCCTGATTTGATCCGTGGGACCCATCTTGGTAAATGCATTAATGAATACAGCTTTTTCTCTTACGATGTTAATGAAGCGCTTCACGTATCCGATGCAGAAAGAGAAATAGTGCTGGAGTGTTTTAATAAAATCCGTTATGAATTAGCTCACCCAATTGATAAGCACAGCAGGACATTGATCGTAAGTAACATCGAAATGTTCCTGAATTATTCCGTTCGATTTTATGACCGGCAGTTTCTCACAAGAGAACATATTCATAAAGATGTATTGACTGGATTTGAGGGATTACTGAACGATTACTTCCAGTCGGAAAAGCTGCAAAACCTGGGATTGCCTTCAGTTTCGTATTGTGCGGCTCAACTCAACCTGTCTCCAAAATATTTTGGAGACCTGGTAAAAAAAGAAACGGGAAAATCAGCTCAGGAGTACATACAGCTAAAACTGATCGACGCAGCGAAAGAACAGATACTTGATATAAGTAAATCAGTAAGCGAGGTGGCTTATAATCTTGGCTTTAAGTATCCCTCACATTTTACACGTTTCTTTAAACAGCACGTCGGGCATTCACCCAATGAATACAGGAATTCATTTAATTGATGGGTAAGGACTTTAATCTTTTGTTCTAATAATCAAACAAAAAAAACATAATTTATTGCTGAATTTAACGAAAAACCGTCACCATTCCGTCATGTAATTAATTGCAAAAACAAAAATAATTTCGTAAATTAGCCCTAAGCAAGTCAAAAACGCAGTTTTTGCTCAAGATATTTCCGAACCGTTTAGACCACTCATAATCTTTTGGTCCCTGGTTCGAGCCCAGGTGGGCGCACAAAGTGGAAACTCTCCACCCCCGAAAACCCTCTAAATGGCTTATTTAGAGGGTTTTCTCATTAATTACCCCCTTAACAACCCTTAAGAAAGCCAAACTTCTGAACACCTAACTGACTACCTGAGATTAGTTTTTAACTTAGGTGTTCAAAAGTGATGTAATGTACTGATATGTAATCTATTAGATGGGTTAAAAACATCGAAAAATCAGAAAATCAGAGCACCTCTTGAACACCTGAAAAACGAAGCTAAAACAGGATGTAATTAGAAATGAAAATTAATTGATTGTTTTTTAACATCTGATGTATTTATAAGTATGGAACAAATAAGATACACCCCAATGGCCATCGAATTAGATTTTGTGGCTATTATTGACTGCTTATCTAACGATGAGCGGAGAAAATATCAAATAACCAGTCAACTTGAACAGGACTTAAAAGCGAAAGATATAGGATATGCAACTTGTCTTTGCAACGACGAAGGACGAGTTATAAAATTCTTAACGGAGCTATTGGCGAAGGCAAAGGAAGGTCGGAAATTTTGCATCAACTTTGTTTCACATGGAAATGATGATTGTATTGGATTCAAACCGAGTAAAGAAAGCCTTAATTGGGAAGAACTTTCGACCCTTTTGGAAGATATTAATATAGCATTGGAAGGAACTTTATTGTTGAATATGATGTCTTGTTTTGGCTTAAACGGGATAAAGGTCAATGATTTTAAAAAAGACCAATTTCCCTGTTACGGAGTTATCGGAAGCGCTAATAAGCTAAAAATGTCCGACGCAAAATCTATCAACAAGAAGTTTTATCATAAGCTTTTTGACGGCGCTGAAATTAACTCAATCATACCTGAAATACAGGCAGAAGTAAAAACCGAAACCGGCAGAAAAAATGTGATTTATTGTATCACAAGTCAAGGCTATGAGTTTATTCAGAAAAACAAGACCAATTAACCAGTTATATTAAAATGGGTTATGATGCTAAAGAAGAACCTTCGTAATCAATAAGATTACGAAAGTAACCTCTGAAAACGACTTAAAGTAACCCTAATAGGCATGATCTGGTAGTATATTAGCTTTGCTGTCCCTATGGCCAGGCTTTCCACTATATCTTTTCTATGAAAAGGATGCCGTTTTCAATCCTTGACAGGTTGATTGCCGTTACTAGGATTGCAGAAAGGTCCGCCATTGCATTTTTGCTGCGCTGCAAAAGCATTCGCCAATTCTCAAACTACTTTCAACTCCAATTAAGAGCATCATTCAGGATTTCACTTGTTTACCCGCTATGCCGGGAAAAGCTGCGCTTGCCTTCTCTCTGCACTTAATTTACTGCTAAAAGATCAGATGCTTCAAGGTGCTATTTTCCAATCGAAACGGAGAAAAAGGCAGCTAAGGTTTTGCCCGCATTTCTTAAAGACTTACTGAACAACCGCAAAAGACTACGGCATAATGAACCGCCCTCCTTCCTCGGCCTGTTCACCCTGCGGGACTTATTCCGTTTCCTTTTGCCTGCTGCGGGCACCCTTTTTTTGCTTTCTTTTTTTCCGTTTTTTCTTTTGAAAAATAGCTTTTTAGGGAAGTCTTCGGGAAAAGAGGGAAACAAAAAAACAAATTTTT
>JALYIP010000003.1 GCA_030775685.1 Bacteroidota bacterium | reverse complement strand
AGTATCTCAAAAGCCGGTACAGGTAACACAATTAATAACAGATGACATTTTTTTTTTTATATAGCTTAATTATAATAAAATTTTTTTTTTAAATAATTTTTTTAAGGCAAATAGCATCGGCTATCTCAAAAGTGTATCGGCTATCATAGGCCATTACGTAAACAAAGGGGAGTTGCTGTTCACTATCCAGACAAAGGAAGCCAAAAGCATCGGCAGCAGCATCAATATCCTCGATACGACATTTAAGTTTTCCGGGATCAACAAAATCAGGGCCGCTGCTTCAGGCTATGTAACGCAGCTAAGCCACCAGCAGGGAGATTATGTGCAGGATGGCGAACAACTGGCGGTCATCAGCGACCGGTCAAGTTTTGTATTCCTGGTGCAGCTTCCCTACGAACTGAAACAATATTTGAAAGACGGCCAGACTGTTCAGCTCACGCTTCCGGGTGGGACAATGCTCGACGGTAACGTTAGTTCTTTTATGCCCTCAGTAGATACGGCGTCGCAAACGCAGGGTGTGGTCATCCGGACAAATGCTGCTGCTGCGATCCCTGAAAACCTGGTCGCAAAGGCGCGCATTGTAAAAACAAATCAGCAACATGCAATATCGCTGCCCAAAGCAGCCATCCTCTCCAACGAAACACAGACAACTTTTTGGGTAATGCGGGTTCTCAATGATTCAACGGCTGTTAAAACGATAGTAGCAAAAGGTATAGAATCCGGTGACCGGATCGAAATAACGTCGCCAAAATTTACGGCGGCAGACAGAATTGTAATTTCCGGTAATTACGGGCTTGCAGATACGGCTAAAATTAAAATTATGAAATAATGGCAAAAAAACTAATCACCAAAGATGACAAGAGCGAGGATTTCTTTGTCTTTTACCGGAAGCCGTTATTAATGGTTTTATCGCTGATTATCATGGGGGGCGTTTTTGCCTATACCAAACTACAGACCTCTCTTTTTCCGGAGATCACCTTTCCGAAGATCAAGATCATCGCTGATGCGGGCCTGCAGCCGGTCAACAAGATGATGATCACTGTTACCAAGCCGCTGGAAAACGCGATAAAAATGGTTCCGGATCTGCAAATGGTGCGCAGCACCACGAGCCGCGGCAGCGCGGAGATATCTGCCTACATGAACTGGAATGCAAATATCGACCTCAGCAAACAACAAATTGAATCGCAAATCGCCCAGATCCAAAACACACTCCCGCCTGATGTCAGCATTTCGGTGGAGAAAATGAACCCTTCTATTCTACCGGTTAGCGGATATACCTTAGAGAGTCACGACAAATCACCCATTGAACTTAAACAACTGGCTACTTTTACGGTAAAGCCGTTTTTGTCCCAGGTTGCCGGGGTTTCCGAGATCAGGGTGATCGGCGGAAAAACCAAGGAATACTGGCTGGTGCTGAACCGGGAGAAAATGACCAGGCTTTCTCTGACCCCGGAAATGATCAGCAACGCTTTAGCGCAGACCAATTTCATTAAATCGCAGGGTTACCTTTCTGATTATAAACTACTGTACCTGTCCGTAACAGACGCAACCGTTACAGCGAAGGACCAGCTGGAGAACATTGTGATCAGCAATGACAGCAAGCGGACGATCCAGATCAAAGATGTCGCAACGGTGGAGATCAGCGAAGCGATCGAATATACGAAGATTAATGCAAACGGCCACGATGGCGTGTTGATCGCCGTCATCAAGCAGCCTAATGCCAACCTGATCTCTTTATCTACTGCCATGGCTGCCAAAGTAAAGGCCTTGCAGCAGATCCTGCCGAAGGACGTTACGATCAAGCCCTATTATATACAGGCGGATTTTGTTAACGATTCTGTAAAAAGCGTAACAGATAGTGTATGGATCGGGTTGTTGCTGGCTATTATCGTGGCCGTTATTTTCCTGCGCTCGCTCAAGGCAAGCGCAACTATCCTGATCACGATCCCGGTTACGCTCTGTCTTACGCTGATCGTGCTGTATATCATGGGATATTCCTTTAATATCATGACACTGGGTGCTATTGCCGCCGCAATCGGGCTAATCATTGATGATGCCATCGTAGTGGTGGAGCAGATCCACCGTACCCACGAAGAACATCCTGATGAGCCGACCAGGAAACTATTAAAAAAGGCTATTGATTATTTATTCCCGGCCATGGTCGGTTCGTCGGTGAGCACGATTGTTATTTTCGTTCCGTTCTTGCTCATGACAGGTGTGGCAGGGGCTTATTTTAGCGTAATGACCAATACCATGATCATTACGCTGGTCTGTTCCTTCTTTGTGACCTGGATCGGACTGCCTGTCATTTATCTTTTGCTGACATCAGGTAAAAAAACAGTTGCCGGCAAATCCCAAAAAGAAGTAACCCATGAAGTAAAACGCCAGGGATGGGTTTCGTTTTTCATACTTCGTCCTTTCCTGAGTATTGTTTTTGGATTGGCTCTGATCGCGGTGATCGTGTTGATTCCGGGCAGGCTGCAAACCGGTTTTCTGCCTGATATGGATGAGGGCAGTATTGTGATGGACTACAGTTCGCCCCCCGGCACCTCGCTGGAAGAAACCGACCGGATGCTCCGGCAAATTGAAACGATGATCGCGCGTCACCCTGACGTGGCAACATACTCGCGGAGGACAGGCACGCAAATGGGCTTTTTTATTACCGAGCCGAATACTGGTGACTACCTTATTCAGCTAAAAAAGAACCGCAGCAAGACGACAGAGGAAGTAACCAGCGATATCCGCAGCGAGATAGAAAAAACGCAGCCGGCCTTACGGGTAGATTTTGGCCAGGTTATTACCGACATGCTCGGCGACCTGATGAGTTCCACCCAGCCCATAGAGATAAAGGTATTTGGCGATGACCAGGCGATACTGAAAAAACTATCCAAACAAATTGCCGCGGCTGTTACTGCGGTTAAAGGAACGGCGGATGTATTCGATGGCATCGTTATTGCCGGCCCGTCAGTTAGCATGGTACCCAATTACCCTAAGCTTGCACAATACCATTTAACACCTTCAAGCCTTCAGTTTCAGGAACAAACGGCGCTTGATGGTAATGTGGTGGGCAACTTATACGAAACACAGCAATTGTCGCCGATAAGGCTGGTTTATCCCGGTAACCGTTCATTGGGAATATCCTCCATAAGGGATCAAAGCATTTTTTTAAATAACGGCAAGCTGATCCCGATAACCGAAATAGCCAGGGTGGAAATCAGGGAAGGTGAAGCAGAAATAAATCGGCAGGACCTGCAATCTATGGGGGTTATTACCGCCCGTTTGGATAACAGCGACCTGGGCTCGGTGATCCCGGCTATTCAAAAAAATATTGCCGGCCAGGTGAGCCTGCCCCGGGGCTATCATATCGAATATGGCGGCGCTTATGCGGAGCAACAGCAATCATTCCGGGAATTGCTGATCATCCTCGTGACCTCCTGCCTGCTGGTGTTTGGTGTGATCCTGTTCCTTTTCCGTGAATTCAGGATCGCTCTGCTTATCCTGATTATGGCGGTATTGGGGATTTCAGGCAGCTTTCTGGCTTTATTTATCACCCATACGCCCTTAAACGTAGGCAGCTATACCGGGCTCATCATGATCGTTGGGATCATTGGGGAGAATGCCATCTTTACTTTTCTGCAATTCCAGGAAAGTGCTTTGGAAAAGCCCGTTGATGAGGCGATTATCTTCGCTATTTCTACCCGCTTGCGGCCTAAATTAATGACGGCAATCGGGGCCATCATCGCACTGATGCCGCTGGCACTGGGGATCGGCGCAGGGGCGCAGCTCCACCAGCCATTGGCCATTGCTGTGATTGGCGGTTTTATTATCGCGCTGCCGCTTTTACTGATCGTTTTACCGAGTATGTTAAGGATACTTTACCATTCCGGGCACCCGGCGAATGAAACAGGAGCTGTCAAACGGGTTTAAAACAGAATTACTTACGAACTTTAAATAAGATTAGAAATGAAAAAAACAAATTTGATGCTTACAGGGCTATTTGTAGCCAGTCTTTTTCCTGCTGTGCTTAAGGCACAAACCTATGTAGCTGATCAAACGATTGACCTTCCCGGTGAGGGCGGCTATGATTATGTCGCTATTGACAAACCGAACAACAGGCTGTATGTTTCGCATGGGACCGCCGTAAACGTTGTTGACCTGGTCACCAATAAACCTGCCGGAGTGATCGGCGATCTGAAGGGAATCCATGGTATTGCGGTTGACAATAAAGCCGGGCGTGGTTTCATCAGCGACGGTAAGGCAACCGAAGTGGTTGCCTTCGATTTGAAAACGCTGAAAATACTTGCCCATATAAAACTTACAGATGCTAACGGACCGGATGCCATTATCTATGACGCATTTTCGGACCGCGTTTTTTGTTTTAACGGCGAGAGCAACAATTCATCGGTGGTAGATCCCAATACGCTGAAACAGGTTGGCACCATTGCCCTGGGGGGCGGCCCTGAGTTCGCGGTGTCCAACGGCAAAGGGCTGTTGTACAATAACCTCGAGGATAAGAATAGCCTAAACGTGATTGACGTGAAGTCGTTGAAGGTGATCAAAAACTTCCCGCTGGCGCCGGGCGGCGGACCGACCGGGGTTGCGATGGATACTAAAACGCAAAGGATATTTTCCGTATGCAGGGAAAATAAGGGGATGGAGGTTGTTGATGCTGCGTCGGGAAAAGTGATAGCCACTTTGCCAATTGGCGCGGGTGTTGACGCCGTGGCCTTCGATCCGGAGACGAAACTTATATTCTGTTCAAATGGTGACGGCACGACGACGATTATCAAGCAGGAATCTGCTGACGTGTATAAAGTCGTACAAACCCTGAAAACACAAAACCGCGCAAAAACGATGGCTTTGGACCCGGTTACGCACAAAATTTATTTAAGCGTCGCCTCGTTTGAAGGGAGTACGAGGAAGATCATACCCAACAGCTTTAAAGTGCTCGTTTATAAAATGCAGTAATTGCAGGTGACCCGGTTGAATTCGAAAATTATTCAGAATCCCTCATTATCATTGATACAAATATAAAAAATATGAGAAAGATCATTTTAACCGCATTATTTTTAATGGGCGTCCTGGGGATCGCCAATGCACAGAAAGTAAAAAGTACCGATGTACCTGCAGCCGCTAAAAGCGCGCTGATGACTAAGTATCCGAATGCCGCGAAAATTACCTGGGAAAAAGAGAAGGGAAATTTTGAGGCCAACTGGGGTGGCAAATCCGGTGAAGACATGTCCGTTCAATATACCCCCGACGGAGCCTTCGTGGAACAGGTAGAAGCCATTAAACCGGCCGTACTTCCGTCCGGCGTTGCGGCCTACGTAAAACAGCATTACAAAGGTGCTAAAATTACCGAGGCCGGAAAAGTAACGGATGCAAAAGGCGCTACTATGTACGAAGCTGAGGTGAAGGGAAAAGACCTTATTTTTGATGACAAAGGAAATTTTCTTAAAGTAGACTAAAGATTCTGTGCGATTAAATTTTAAAGGTCCGCCTCGCGGCGGCCTTTTTCTTTTTATAAAATAGCTATATATGAATGACCTGGTTAATGAAGCTGCCGCCTATATCAATCGATTATTTGATTTGCAACTATCTCCCGACCTCAAGTTTCACAACCCAAGTCATACACTGGATGTGGTGGATATGGTGGACCGCATGGGGAAATTCAGCAAGCTAAGCAAACAAAACCTTCAAAAATTACTGGTAGCAGCATGGTTTCACGATGCCGGCTACTGTAACAGTTATTTAGGACATGAGGACGACAGTGCAGCGCTGGCTGTCCGCTTTCTGAATTCAGTAAACTGTGTTGAAGAATTCATAACGGATGTAGTTGCGATCATCAATTCAACACGGGTACCGCAAAAGCCCGTTAGCCTGTTGGAAAAAATCATGTGCGATGCTGACCTGGCCCACCTCGCAAGTGAGGATTACCCGCTTTACGCAGTGCGTTTAAGAACGGAATGGGAATTATGTTTAAACAAAACTTATTCTGATCAGCAGTGGGATAAGGGCAATCTTGACCTGATGCAGCATCATCGCTATTTTACAGCGTATGGAAGGAAGGTACTGGAGCCCGCAAAACAAAAAAACGCGTTACTGATCGCTTCACGCCTCCAGGAATTAAATTAATAGAATTATACACTAGCTGCTGTTTTTAGAACGAAAAGGTAAAGCAATGCTGCCGGCCGGAAAACTCATAATTGACTTCAAACCCGGACTGGTCGCAGATCTGTTTGATAATTGCCAGGCCCAGGCCGTTATTTGTACTGTATTGCTGTTGCTTATAAAACCTGGAAAAAATCCTTGCGGGATCGATCGCCATGGCGGCCCCGGTATTAATCACCTTCATTTCATGTTGCTGCAAATAAATATCGATCGTTCCATTCCTGCTATTATGCCTGCTGGCGTTGCTTAATACATTATTCAGCAGGATATCAACCAGGTCTGCATTCGCGTAAACCAATGCCCTGGTACTCCTTAAATTAATCTGCAGGTGTTTCTCCTGCCAAATCTCACCCATTTCGATGATTTTGTCCTTTAGTTTATCGTCGAGGTCAACATCGGTTTTTTCCTTAAACTGGTTGTTCTCTATCTTTGAAAGCAGCAGTAAGGATTGCCCAAGATTGGTAAGGCGCTTTAAAGAAAGGTAGATACTTTCCATTGCCTTGCTTTGCCGCTGGTCCAGGTTTTCGCTCTGCACAATAATATCCAGCTTAGAGCGGATGATACTTAACGGCGTCTGTAGCTCATGCGAAGCATTTTCTGTGAATTCCTTTAGCCGAATATATTCTGATTCTGCCGACAGTATCATCCCCGAAAGCTGGCGGTTCATAAAATCAAATTCCTCTGTGCCGGTAGGCAGGAAACCGGTGGACTCATGTTTTCCGAGCTTGAAATCCTTGAGTGACTGGAGGGTGGCATAAAATGGTTTCCATAGCTTCCTTAAAACAAATCGGCTTAACAACAGGGTAGTGATAATTACGGTAAGCAACGAAAAAACCGTAATAAGCCCGATTGACCTGGAGAGGCCTTCAGTAGCTTCCATTGATCTTGAAATTTTGATCTGGTAAGGCTCTTTTCCCTGCTGGTAATAGTAGGTCAGCGTCCGATAGGTCGTGCTGTCCTTATCTTCCGGATCGAACTGCAAAGTGGTTTCGAAGTGAGCTGATCCAGATACGCTACTGCGTCCGTAAGTAATCAGCCATTCGTCGTCCAGTCCGGGCTTAGGAAAGATGCCATTTTTTTGCTTGAATGCCACGATCTTTTGCGCCTGCTCAGCGAGGCTTTCGTCAAAATCCCTGACCAATAAATGATCGATCCAGAAGTAGCAGCCCAGGCCGGACAGCATAAAGATACCCAGAATGACAGGAAGGCTGATCCGGTTATAGCGGTTAAACAATTTCATCCTTCGTAAGTGAATTTATAACCCATCCCGTAGGCCACCCTGATATAATCAGGGCATCCTGCAGCGAGCAGCTTTTTCCGGAGATTCTTGATATGGGCATAAATGAAGTCGTAGCTGTCTGACATTTCGATACTGCTGCCCCAAAGGTGTTCTACGATTGATTCTTTGGTCACTACCCTGTTTCTGTTACTTATAAAATAGAGTAAAAGATCATATTCCTTCTTCGTGAGGGCTACCGCCTGGTCTTGAGCCTGTAGTGTTTTATTCGACAGGTCAAGCACCAGCCCGTCAAGTGTTATCTGGTTCTTTCCTTCAAATGACCGCCTGCGGATAATGGCTGTTACCCGCGCTGCCAGTTCAGCGAGGTGAAATGGTTTAGCAAGATAATCATCGGCTCCCAATTGCAATCCCCGGAGTTTGTCATCAAGTGAGTTTTTTGCGCTGATAATGATCACACCATCTGCTTTGCCCATTTTTTTTAGTTCCATAAGCAGATCTAGGCCGCTGCCATTGGCCAAGGTGATGTCAAGGATAATGCAGACGTAGTCGTTCAGGTGTATCTGCTGATTAGCCTGATGGTATTCATATGCCTTTTCACACAAAAAATCTTCGCCTTCCAAATACTGGCAGATGCTTTCTGATAATTCCCGTTCATCCTCTACAACCAATACCTTCATTTTGCCATGTTTAATTTAGTAAATTTAGGACGTAATACTGTAAAATTTCTGAAGAAGAAAATGGCGGCACCTAGAACAAAGTGGTGGTGAAGCCTATACTAACCGACAGGTTCTTATTGGACGAAGCCTGTAGCGCGTAATAGCTTCCCGGGTAAAAAGCCGGCTCCAGCACTAATGCAAAATGTTCGGCCAGGTAGTATTCGAGTCCTGCTGTGAATTTCACCCCGAGTGCTTTTTTACCCACCTGGTCTATCGTAAATCCATCCGACGTAACAGTTACTTTGTCATATGTTCTTTGCTCAAGCCCGGTTTGTGCCAGAAGGTACCATCCCGTAAGCTTATTCCTTTTTCTGTATCCAACACCCGCCAAAAAATAATTCAGGTGCAATGTGCCATTGCTTACATTGGTCGGCAACGTTGAGAGCGGGTTGCTTTTATACCTGCTGCCCAGGGCATCATAATTGAACCGGAAAAAGATGGGGGTGTTTACGGGACGAAATTCCATCCCCGTGTTGAGCACTATGCCGTTTTTGTAATTCAAATGGCCGTCATATAAATGGATGTCCAGTCCGACCAAACCGGGGAAATATAGTTTAGACAGGAAGCGCTCCTGTGCCTGGGCAGAAAAACAGACCGCCATGATAAGAACAAGGAGCAGGTAACGGCGCATTGTTAAGATTTACGTTCAAATTTCCTGAAAGGGATCAGCAGCACACTAGAGAACCGGCTGTTTACAGCAGGATCCATGTGCGTGTCTATACCGAATTTTGTTTGCGACCAGTCAAGTTCCTGGTAGGTGCCGAACAACCTGTCCCATATCGAGAGCACATCGCCATAGTTGCGGTCTGTGTAAGGCAGCTCATAGTGGTGGTGTACGTGGTGAAGGTTCGGTGTAATAAACACCCACCCCAATATTTTACTTAATTTACCGGGCAGCCTGAACTCGGTATGTGCTAGGACATTAAAGAATGACTGAAAGACCTGTCGGATCATTAACATCGCTATACCCGGCCCAAAAAGAAAAACCCACAACATCAGGAAGGTAGTCCGGATCGCGGTCTCCACGGGATGCTCGCGGATCGTTGTTGAAACATCCACATGCAGGTCGCTGTGGTGAACCAGGTGGAACCGCCATAAAAGATCACGCTTGTGCATAATGACGTGGTACAGGTATTCGCCAAGATCCATCAGTAAAAACAAGACAATGTAATTCACCCATAAAATGTGATGAAAGGGCACAAAATTGATGAGCCCCCAATGGTTATAATTTACCCATTTCATGATCAAAATGACAAAAAAAGTCAACAGCAATTGAATAGGGAGTGCCGTAAAAATGAACTTTGCGTTCAATAAAGTGCGGGAAAGCTTATGACCTAATGATAACATCCCAATAAATTGCTCCGTCAGCCAAAAGGATACGATAACAAACGCGTAGAAAATAACCTGTACAAGATCTTCATGGTGCATTACAAACTCACGAACTACCATAGTTAAATTAATTAGGGGTTAAACACCGATGAAATTAAATGGTAATCCTGAATTAAGTTTGAATTTGATTATTGACCATGCCTAAAATTATGTTGATGATAACCACCGTTAAGTTCGCATCGGACTTGCCTTCAAGCGAGGAGATTTGCGCCATATAGTTATTGATCAGGCTATTAAGCATGCTCAGCTTTTCATTTTGTAGCGTTTGGGTTTTGCCTAATTGTTGGTTTTAGGTATTGTCAGCTAGGGAATTTGGCTGTTTAATTCGGTAATCTTTTCGCAGTACTTTTTCAAGGTCCATGGTTATTTTTCTTTTTGAGTTCCTAAACCGCTTGTAGCTGCTGTATGGTTGACGATACTTTAGCGGCTATAGCCGTGTTCGTTATGAGACAGCAACATTTGCAGGCGATAACTTTATGCCAATCTATACCTGTAAATGTCGATCAACTTTGCCGCACAGGTGGTTGTTAAAGCTGACCCAAATGCTAGCATCAGGCTGATTCCTTTTTTAAATGTAAATGATCGCGAAGATAACGCTTTAAATACACCTGACGGATTACTTGCAAAAAATGCAATGCACTTCCAGTCAGATATAACAATTCATCTGGATCTCCGGTTTATCGCGTAATCAATAATTTGCGATTTAGCTAAATTTTGCGTTTTCATCTTATGTCTATAAAAAAGTTTGTAAATAAGACTTCCTACCTGCTGAGCCTCTTGTGGCGATGCCGGTTCCTGCCAAATACAGCCTCATCATCTACATCGTCGGTTAAGTTAATTAGAATTTGTTCGATCAACTCATTATACTGGTTTTTAACAGCGACAGATTGTAAGCCTATATTTGCTTTTTGCTGCACATTATACGCTGGAGACGCGAATTCCAGTTCGATGAGTGGTAATTGCATCCGTTCATGCAAGCCGCCGTTCATTTGCGTATTGGCGTAAGCCATCGTTTCATTAAGCTGCCTGTCAAATTCAAATAAGCTATCAAAGAGGCTTTCGCCGCTTTGTTTGAAAGCCACCCGGTCAAACTGTCCCATCTTTTTGGAATGTTCCTCGTTCTTGCCTCTTGATGTATTCATCGGGCTGAGTTTAATACCGTTGGTTCGGTCCTTACGACTAACGATGACCTGTAAGTGCATTTGTTCGCCTTCCTTGCGGTCACCTCGTTTTTTAAGTCCTTGTTTAACTTCGGGATCGTTATAACTATAATACCGATAATTCTCCAGCTTCGCAAACCATACCAAATCTTCGTGGCTTTTTACGCCTTCGCGTTTAAAATTCTGCGCATAAGCATCCATTACCCGAATCGCGAATCCTTTAAGCTGATCTTTGACACCATCATCGCCGTATTGTTCTCTTAAAAAAGCGATCTCCTTTTGGCTAGGACTGATATTGACCAGGAAGAATTTGGCGTCAGCCTTACCTAATTTGGCGATATTCCCATCTATGGTTTTCATTACCTCGTAGGGGTCTATATTTATTTGCTGGCCGTTGAACCAATATTCAGGTTCGCTTTCCTTATCCAGCCGGTTCTCTTTTTCCAAGTAGTGCACCAGTGCGCCGCTGCTGCCTTTATTTGCAGCTTCTTTTCTATCACTTATATTGATGAACATTGGTAGGTCGTATTGTTATAATAGAGTGACTTGCTTTTTGGTCGCGGCAATAAGTTCTTCTTTCTCCCGCGCTGCTGTCATCATGGTAAATGTTTCCCGCGTTTTTATATATCCCTCAAGTATCGAAAGAAACTTCACTTTCAGGCTATCTTTGTCTGTTTGATTGTTTATTATCGTTTCCATCAAGTGCGCAATTTCTCCCATCATGGCAGCCAGGGCTTGCTGGTTATTCAACACATCTACATTATGATGTAGTACTGCTGTATTAAATCGATCGATGATCTGGCGCTGGGATTCACCTAATTTTTCCATTAGCGATTTGATAGGCACCAGCAGCATTTGTTCCTGCATTTTGATGAAACCAACATATTGCTGATGGTTCTTCATCAGTGTATTTTTGAGCAGCTCATCATTCAGATCCATTGGGTCTTTCTTGCTTTTGTAGAAATAATCCACCATTTGCATAAAAACCTGGCGTTTTGTCCTGCCTAGTTTTAGTGCGATCTTTTCAAACTTCTGATCAACCACCACTGGGTATCTTACTGACCTTACATTAATATCTTCCATTATTCTAATCCTCTTATTTAACCAAAGCTTTACATCGATATCCAGTTATAGAGAATACTGCCAAGTATTCTTTTTTCCTTTATTCTGGCGTTAAAAACGGCTTCAAGTATCCCCGGAGGATACGCAAACCCCCCGTAGCGCAGCGTAGGGCAAGCAAAGTAGGGCTCTGCCCAACTTCCGCTTGCTCCTTTTCTTCCATGAAGAAAAGGACGATGAAGATCCCTGAACTTGTTCGATGCGGTCATAAAAAATGATTATAATTTTTGATTATTGCCCTGCCGATATAGCGATGGACTGATAAATGGTTATAGCGATAGACTCGGCTGATGCGTTCGCAGTGCACTTGTTCGCAATGAACAAGTGCACTGCGAACTTTGAACTTGTTCTGCATGCCGTTCATCGTGCTTGAGTTTCATCTTACTCTCCATTTGGCCAGTAAATCAGGCTCTCTTGTTTGGGACTGAAACTTGGTTGGTAACGGATATACCCATGTTCATCCAATTCACGTATGCACTTATGATAGGTTGCCACCGAAGCAATCTTGGAGTACGCCATCAGTTGTTTGCGGGTAATGCCAAAAGGATTGGCATAGCCGCTTTTTTGCCAGGCAGCGAATAAGGCAGCGCATAAGCTGATATGCGTACTGGAAAGGCGATGGTCTTTTCCCATACGCCTGATTAGCCTGCTGTAATCCGCAAAGGCAAGGTTTATTTTGGTTTGCATCAGCGCTGGTTCCCTTCCAGTATTTTGGTAATATCCTCCAGCTTGTAATACATCATCCCGCCGATCTTCGTGTAGCGCAATTTTCCATTGATCCGTAGGTTCTGCAAGGTACCGGGAGAGATGCTCAGCATCATCCGGACCTCTGCACTTTTCAGCCATTGTTTGGATTGCCCGGTGCCAGGCTTGATTATTTCCTTGATCTCGTTCAGTAATTCTGTTTTGAAGAGTTTTAAATCTTCCTTTGATAACAGGTCCACATTCATAAAATAGTTGTTTAGTACACGAATAAATAATAATTTGACATTCCTCCATGCCCTGAACAGGCATGGGTAAGCTCCCCGATCAGGGATTATAGAAGATCAGCCGGTTTTGCAACCAAAGCAAATATAAAAATTTGTTTTGATAATATAAAATATATCAAAACTTATGATATATTTGCAGTTGGTTTATGTTCATTCGAATTAATACAAATCGGCGTTATTTGCAATAGGTTAGGAATAGATAAAGTTTAATATCCCGTCAAAAACCGCTAAAAGCACTGAAAATAATTTTTTAAAAAAAAGTAAAAAAATTGAAGATCTCATTTAAAACCTATTTCAATGACCGGCTAAAGCAGGTCTACTTTCATGGGGTAACCACGCATCCGCTGTATGTGCAGCTAACTTATGAGCGCAGGACCATTTTTTTTAAGAGTTATTATTTCGAGTTGCTTTCCAAAGAGCGGTATTTACTGACCATACCAGGAACCGGTATCCGAAAAGGGCCAGATCTGCTGGATGTGATAAAAAAAGAAACTGAAGTCATTAAATTCATTACCGCCAGACATCCTGATGATTTTTCGCTGGAACTATTTAAAAAGGAGTACGCGCATTATAGTATTGACCTTTGTGACGAAATGGAAAGCGGGTTTATTAATTACCTGCATACTTTCTTCTCGGATGAAGGGATGCCTGCACTAGGAGATATTATGCTGCATGGAAGTAAAAATATCATTGCCTTCGACGCTGTCCGGGATATGAAAAGCTCGTTTAATAAAACCGTTTATGATAAACTCATAGAAAATTCATTCTACTACGCGCCGCCATATTTACCTGTTTACGGTTTTATGAAAGAAACCAAGCAATGGCCGATACTGTTATTAACGGTGATGGAATGGGAACAGCCGGAAACACATGCATCGTTTAGGGAATATGCCAGCATAAACTTTCCTGGAATGGATCCGGATAAACTGTTTAGCCAGGTCAACGAGCGGGCTCGATTACCTGTAAAATAAAGTTGCAGTATGATTGAACATTGGATTTCATTTTTTCAACTTGAGCAACAACTGAGCTAAACCGGGTGAAAACTCAAGGGTGGGCGGCCGCTGAAAAAAAACACTTTCGCCCATTTACATGCCCTTGAATTTTCATCCCGGTTTGGCCTAAATTCGCGAAAGGGTGAAAAAAGGGATTTTAACTACGGTGGGGTGGTAAAAGACTGTCGTGAGCATAGCGAACGTTAGCCTGCGGGCAAGGAAAAGCTGTTTCCGGAATGCAGCATTGCGAAATGTGGAAACGGCTTTTCCTGAATGGGCTTATCGTCCTAAACTATAATCCCTGCCTTGTTCTTCTTCATTATCATTTTTTTCACGCCTTGAAATATCATTAAAGCGACCGGCAATATTAAGTACTGTTTCTTCAACGGCTGACGGTAAATCGTCGTTTAAGTAAACAAGTCGTTGCTGTTTTATTTTCAATAAGGATTTTAATTCACCAGGTTTTCTTGAGGCGTCGACAATCTCGAGGCTATCAAATCTGCCGGAGAAGTACTCCAGGTTTTTTAGTCCTTCCTCAAAGTTATAACGAATACTGTGCTCATCAACAAAATGACCGCCGGCACTAACACGCTGAACTACGCGTTCAATTGAACGTTCGACGTCATTTAGCGCCAGGTAGAGCATTTTGGTATCATAGCCATTCTGTTTGAAACGTGCTACAGTGTCCATTAATTCACTATCCCTGAAATTGGTTTCTATGGTAAAGTGTTGTTTTTTCTTGAGTGCTTCATCTACTTGGTCAAGAAATGCGGCTTGTACAGCAAAATAAATACTCTCAACTGGAACGTCGGGGGAGAAACGGGCTTGCATTCGGGCTGTAATAATATCTATATCAATAACAACACCTCCAACAGGCGACAAACGCCCGCTGTAGGTGGATTTCCCTGCGCCATTTGGTCCCCCTACAATTAGTAATTGCGGGGTTTCTTGCATAGCTAAAGTATTTTAACCAGGTGTGATTTTCCGTTTTTTAACTTAACCAGCTCTTTTCTGTCACGGTATTCATGTATGCTATGAGTAGTGTCAGGGCAAAGTAAATCGTCATAGTAAGTGAGATAGCTGTTTTTAGCCCAGGTGTTTTCGATAACCTTTTCAGTAATAGTTCCCAGCCGCACTGTTAGCTCTTCGTCTGTCAAATCTATTACCGGGAGCGAACGAAGATCTTTCGTGGTCATACTGCGCATTGTTGAATTTAGTGTTCTCATACAAATATAATTATTTAAGTGAATTGATTTTTTGTTGGTTGCTGGAATTTTCATTTTCTTCATTAAAAAGCACCTGCTTTATATTTCTCTTTTAGCAGCGCCATATCCCTGCTGACTTTCAAGTCCAATATTTTAGCGTAGTGCTGGGTGGTTTTAATATTGGTATGCCCAAGCATTTTTGAGACGGTCTCAATCGGCACCCCATTGGATAAAGTAACCGTTGTTGCGAAAGTGTGCCTGGCGGTGTGAAATGTCAAGTTTTTGTTGATGCCGCAAACGCCCGTAATTTCCTTTAGGTAAGCGTTCATCTTTTGATTGGTTGATACAGGCAAAGCTTTTCCTTTTATCATGCAAACAGGATCGTTACTGTATTTCTCCAGTATCGTCAGGGCAGCGGGTAACAATGGCACTTTGGTCGGTGTATCTGTTTTTAAACGTTTAGTGACAATCCACATCTCTCCGTCAGCGCCTTTTATGATCTCTGATTGTTTTAGTTTTTGTACATCTGCATAGGCCAGGCCTGTATAACAACAAAAAAGGAAAATATCCCTGACCTGGTTCAGGCGGTCGGTATCGAAAGTTTTTTCAGTTATTTGCTTGATTTGTTCGCCATTAAGAAATATCCTGTCTACTTGCTTTACTTTGGCTTTATAATTAACAAAGGGATCTTTCTCCAGCCATCCGCTGGCTAAGCAAATGCGGATGATTTTTTTGAAGTTCTTGATGTATTTGACCGCAGAATTGTTGGCACATTTCTTTTCGGAACGCAGGTAAAATTCATAATTACTGATAAAATCATGGTCGACAGCTTTAACATCAATATCAGCTAACTGGTATTTCCATGCCATAAAGCTTTGGGTGTGGCGCAACGAGGTTTCGTAGCGGGTAAGGGTACCTGCTGCATATTCGTTCCCTACTAACGCTGCAACCTTTTTGTTATGGTCTTTAAAAACAGCGATCAGCATTTTCGCTTGCTCGTTTTTACCTAGCAGTTTATTTTTGATTAATTCTGCCGTTATCGTAGCACCCGATTCGGTTAGTATTTTATGCGCCTCATAAACCTGCGTTTGGAGGTTATCCAGGTAAGCATTAAATGACCTGACCTCTTCTTTTGTCCCCCTGCACCTTCCGGTAGTATTGTTCCAGTGAGCAGGCAGGCATTCCCTGCCCGAGGTGGTTTCGGCGCGTTTACCATTCACTGTAATACGCAAATAGACGGGCATTGGCCCGTTTTCATAATTTTTTGGCTTCTTTAAATAAAAGAGCAAGCTGAATGTGGTTTTCATACGTTTTTACTCGTTAAAAAGTGAAACAAAAGTAAGCTTGCAATTAACAATACACAAGATGTTCAATCGTTGAACTTGTTGAATATCAAATAGATGAGTATAATCCGGTGAGTAAGTAAATCTTTAAAATGACTCACCGAATTACGCACTTTTTTGTTGCGATTTGGTGAATTTTATAGTCATTTAATCCAAAAACAAAAGCCCGCAATCATTTGATTTGCAGGCTTTTATCTGTTTTTCATATTGAACTTGGCGGAGAGGGAGGGATTCGAACCCTCGATACCCTTTTGAAGTATACACACTTTCCAGGCGTGCTCTTTCGACCACTCAGACACCTCTCCGTATTTTTAGGATTGCAAATGTAAAATAATTGCGCGGATAGCCAATGAAACTGTTTGATTTAGTTTAAAGAACGATCATTCGATATCTAACCAGGAAGATTATTTATTTTTTACTTGTGCTACTAAAGGATAACAAACAGTATTGGAAACTCCGGGGAAATTAAGCTGTTTTAAATGAATAGGATGTGCCACGTTATCGCCCTCGGTAATATGCAGGAATTGATTTAGTGCGATGTTTCTAAAGTATTGAGTCTTCTGGCTGCCGGCCCATTTTATGGCTATTTCATCTATAACTTTCGCCTGCCCTATTCCTATTTCCTGTTGCAACGGGGATGAACCAAAGCTTCCGCCCGAATTTACGTCACGGTATACACTTCGCTTAACCCCATTTTCGGTAAACGTTACCTTAATGTGGCTGCCTATCGCGGCTTTGTTTGCGGTAACGCCCTCCAGCTTCAGGCTGATCCACTTGTTAGTTCCCTGTCCGGGATTTAAGTATAACGAATTGGCATAGGCGTCGCCATTGTAGGTACCGCCCATATCGATATAAATATCCTGCCTGCCTATGTTCCTGAAATCGGCAAAGGCAACACCATGGCCTTTTTGTAAATTACCAACACGGGCAGATTTGGTAACATCTGCAAATCTTTTGCCCCCCATATTTTTAAACAGCTTGTTTGGCACCAGCGACCTGAAATCGGGATTGCCGGTACCGAAATACATATCCGGATATCCATCGTTATCTATATCGCCAAAGTTGGCGCCCATGGCAAAAACCACCTTATTAAGCCCCACCTCTTCGGTTACATTGGTGAAGGTGCCGTCCTTGTTGTTGCGGTATAAAAATATGTTCCCAGCCCCTTTTACCGGTTTGCCCAATGCCTCCGCAGCAGCAAAATAGCCTAATGTGGTGCTATAACTTTTAAAATCAAAATTATCGGCTATGATATCGGGCCAGCCGTCGTTATTGTAATCAAAAAACCAGGTGGCAAAGGTTGGTCGTTCATCCCCGGCAAATCCTGCCTTATCGGTAACATTTTCAAAATCGATCGCCTTGCCGGGTTTGGTAATATTTTTGAGCAGGAATTTTTTACCGTCAATCCCGGAGATAAAAAGGTCGGGCTTGCCATCATTGTTATAATCTGCAGATGTCACTCCCTTTATAAATCCGTCCACATCGCAATGTGCCTGCTGCGCCACATTGGTGAAGCCTTTACCATGATCATTGATGTACAAGGCGCATTTTTCAATATCATCCGGGCTTTTTGATTCATATCCTATAAATACGTCAAGCCAGCCATCGCCATTAAAATCGGCCCAAACGGCTGTTTGTGTGGAATGATAGTAAAGCAGGCCGACATCTGTAGTTACATCTGTAAATGTTCCATCCCCGTTATTGCGCAATAGTGAACTTGGCTGGTTACCAAAGCCCTTCTCGAGCCAGGCGCCCCTTAATACAAAAATATCCGGCCTCCCGTCATTGTTGTAATCCGTTTGCTGGATATTTAAGCCGCCTGTTATTCCCTTCAGTCCGCTTTGAGCCGTGCGATCAGAAAATGTGCCATCCTGGTTGTTTTGGAAATAATGCATCTCATCGTCCAAACCCATGCCCGATGTCATAATATCCATATAGCCGTCCCCATTAAAATCGTCAACAATAACCCCACCCGCTTTGTTATCAACAGTTAATTTAAGCGCTGAGGCAGCATCTGTAAACGGGTTTACCTTGTAACCGGTATCCACATCCAGGTTGGGGATTAACAGTTTTGCCGGCACATTTTTAGGATAGCCGCCCAATGTCATAAAAGCAATATTCAGGAGCCATCGGGATTCCAAATCGTTTACACTGTCCTTTAATATTTGTTCGTATAGCTTAATAGCCTTTTGCGACCCCGTTTGAATGGTGTGGACTCCGCGTTCCTGGATAGGAAAAACACACGACGAGCCAGTATGGTTTAACATGCAATTGTTACGCTCACCCAGCCTGACACAGGCGATAGCTGCCTCCGGAAGCATTTGTGCGCTTATTGCAGGATCCATTCTTTCCAGCAGGTTCTGGTATATGGCTACTGCCTTTTGTTCCTGCCCGGTTTTAACCAGCAGAGAAGCCTTTATATAGTTATAAAAATTTATGTCGCCCTGGTTTGTGCTGGCACGTATCTCAGAGTCAACTTTAATTAACTGCGGCTCGGGAGCGTTTAAATTTTTCCAGCTGTTGTTTCTTGCCCGGAGTTCCGCCAGTATTTTTATCATCTGCTGATGAGAGGAATCGCCGCACGACGACAATAGCCCAACTACAAGTGCAGCTATAATTAGGGTATATGCCCTTAATGGCAAATAACTTGCAGTCGGAAAATTCATTTATCAGGCTTTTAAGGTATAATGGCTGGTTAAGCTAACGGTACATACACCGCGGGTGTAATGCACTTTTTAAATTTAACTGAAAACTTAGCAAAGGAGAGTTTGTACTAAATTTGTTACATTTAGGTTAAAATATTTGCCTGGCTTTGAGGATAACACGGATTACAGTTTCCCGAAGTATTTTAGGCCCGCAATTACGGCGATAATTAACGCAACTGCCGTCGCCGCTATATACAGCCAGCTAAACTTACTTTTCAATGTTGACGATTTCATAGGTAAACATAATTTAGTATCCAACGTACCTTCCTCATCAATTTTGCCGAAAATCCTTTAGGAAAGCGGCATGATTTACTTGCCGGTTCATTATTTCCAGCTTTTTCATTTGCCTGGTAAATTTCACTACAAAATAAATCCCCAGTACATAAGTAAGAATACTAACCGGGGCAGTTAGCCTAAGCAATAAGGGAAGACCATTGCTGATATCCGTAAAGAAAAAAATGCTTGATGTACCGAGCAGTAAAGCGTACTCGATCAGGTAGAATGTTATGAGCCTTCTTTGCCCGCTCAGTTTATTAAGCTGATATTTCAGGTGCGATCTGCTTGTTGCATAAAAATGGCTGCTGCTGTTGCTCATTCCCTTCCATGCAAACCAAATCAAAATGCCCATCATAACATAAATAACCACCATGCTACCTATCAGCAATCCAGGATGATTGCCATGAACACTATTGTAGATGCGGGCAATTACAACAATAAGTACCAGGTAGCTCCACACCGAACAGATTGTGCTCCATAAAAGCATTTGCTGAACCTTGTCATCCTGGTTTCGAATTTTCGCCTTTAAATCTTCATCTTTTATTATGTCGTCCTTTTGACGTAACGACACATTTTTATTGACGCTTTTTAACTTCTCCATCCTTCAGCTACTGGTATCAAAGAATGATTCCATTCGCGTGCCGTAAAAGTTAAATGGCGTAATTAGTACCTAATTACTGTGTAAAAGATCGACTTTTTACTGTCGAGGATGGGAAATCATATCATGGTAGTACCTCATTTTGAGTCGATATAATTATCAATATGATAAATAATCAGCCTACCCCTTCCCCTTCATCTCCTGGTGTGCCGGCAGCGAAAAGTAAAAGGTACTTCCCTCGCCTATGGCGCTTTCCACCCAAATTTCACCTTGCTGTGCCTCTATAAAATCCTTTGAGATAGCCAGGCCCAATCCGGAGCCCGATTTATTCTGCCCGTCAGTAGGTACCTGGAAATAGCGCTCGAACAGCCGCTGCTGGTATTGCTCATCTATCCCCTTGCCAAAATCTTTTACAGCAAAAATCACTTTATCGCCTTCTTCCTTCAGCTCGATAATAACTTTTGATTTTCCACCACTGTAACGCAAAGCGTTCGACAGGAAATTTACCAGCACCCATGCAGTTTTCTCCAAATCTGCATGAACCCTCGAAATGCTTGCAGGCGCCATTACCTGTAAACTGATCCCCTTTTGCTCAGCCGGGAATTTAACAGAATTGAGCGCATAGTTTACAATCTCACGGGGATCAGATACTACAAAGTTCAGCTGGATGTTGCCGGTTTCCACTTGCGAAAGATCAAGCAGTTCGCTGGTGATTTTCAGCAGGCGGTCGCTATCGTCCTTGATATGCCCCAGCAATTCGGTTTGTTGCGGATTTACCGGGCCTATCCGTTCATCGTTCAACAATTTAAGGCTCATCTTAATTGAGGAAATCGGCGTTTTTAATTCATGCGAGATGGTGGCGATAAAGTTTGTTTTGGCTTCATCACGCTCCTTAAACTCCGTAACGTTCCGCAGCACATACACCTGCCCTACCGACTTGCTGCCGATGCTTACCACATCGTTTGGATTTGGGTCGAGGTTTGGAATTACAATCTCGCGGTTCTCCAGCTGGAAATAAGATTCCTTACCGTTAAGCGCAATTTTGAATGATCGTAATGCACTGTTTTCTATAATGGATTTGAACAGGTCATTGGTGGCTGTAAATTTCTCCGCAGGCTGCCCAACTATCTTTTTCTCCTTTAAATTTAAAATATTTTCGGCAACGGTATTAATAAACAAGATCTCGTTCTTCTCATTTAAACCGATAATGGCATCCTGCATTTGTTCGATGATGGTTTCTATCCGCTGTTTTTCAGAAAGCACCGTGGCAAGGTTGCTGTTTTCCCATTCCTGCAGGCGGTCGCTCATTTCGTTAAATGCTGTGGCTACATCTGCAAACTCGTCATTAGCACTGAAGTTAAGGTGCTGGTTATAATTTTTCTGGCCTATTTCGCGGATCCCATCGACAAGTTTCCTCAACGGATCAGCAATAAAGCCCGGGAAATTAACACTAAAGCTGAACAGTACCAGGAATGTGAAGGTGCCCACCAGGCCCAGCAAAATGGTTGCTTTGTTTACCGAGGCCTGTGCCCGATCATTCTTACGAACAATCGCCTGCATATTTAACAGCTCTATTTTCCTGAGCTGCGCCCGTGCATGATATTGGGCGCTATCCCGTTGTAACGGGCTGCTACCCGGCGCCTGCAGCACATTAAAGTATTTCCTCAAGCCTAGCGTAGCTTCCTTCTCCCCCTTTTCGGTGATATTATTTTCCTGCAACACCAGGTGGTGGTTAAAATCGGTAATGGCCTTTTGGTTTAAAGGCAGCTTATTTTCATCAAGCACCGTGCGCATTTCGCGGGCAAAACTTAACGACTCATAATTATTCTTAAGGATGACCTTTGCGCTGTCAGATATTTCATGGATATAAAATATAGCTACCACACCAAAAAAAAGTACGATAACGAAAAGGAAGCCGAACCCAAGACGGAGTTTATTTTTAATTTTCATGGCTATAACTGGTTAGTATTCACATCAGGACAAAATGACCAAATCAATTTCTGTCGCTGCTATTTTATTTAAAAGTTCATTAAAAACTGCTGTCCGCAGGATCACCTGGAACAAGCTTAGATGCGGCTTGCCAATGCAAATGGTGGTAACCTCACGTTCCTCGGCTACCTGCATCATTGTTTTGGTTATGTTGTCGCTTTTTATTTTCATTACCTCGCCGCCAAGCTCGGTAGCTAATTTAAAATTATTTATCAAGTGGCGCTGCTTATCCAGTTTTATCCGGTCGCCGCTTTCTTTGCTGCTTTGTACATAAAGCACTATCCACGGCGAGCGATAATAGCTGGCCAGTCGTGCTGTTTTCCTGATCACCACCTTTGCTATTTCAGCGTTGGATGAAATACAGGCCAAAAACTTTTCGGGGCGCAGCTTAATCTGTTTCGGGATCTCAATATCAATCTTTCGCTCAACATGGTGCGCCACTTCCTTCAATGCCAGCTCCCGCAATTGCAGGATCTTATCCGGCTGAAAAAAGTTTTGCAGCGCAATATTTATCTTACTCTTGTCGTAGATCTTGCCCTCTTTTAACCTGTCTATCAGCTCATCGGCAGTTAAGTCGATATTAACAATTTCGTCAGTTTGTTCCAGTACCTTATCCGGGATGCGTTCGGTTATCGGGATGCCGGTAATCGACTCGATCTCCTGGTTCATGCTTTCCAGGTGCTGAATATTTACTGCCGAAATTACACTGATACCTGCATCCAATATGTCAAGCACATCCTGCCAGCGCTTTCCGTTCTTGCTGCCTTCCACATTAGTATGGGCAAGCTCATCAACAATAACCACCTCTGGGTGCCGGTTTAAAATACCGGACAGGTCCATTTCTTCCAGTTCCTTGCCTTTGTAAAAGATCTTCCGCCGTGGTATTACAGGCAGGCCTGCTAATAACGCATGGGTTTCGGCCCGGTTATGGGTTTCAATATAACCAATCTGAATGTCGATCCCGTTTCGCAGCAAGGCGTGCGCCTCCTGCAGCATCCGGTAAGTTTTACCTACACCGGCGCTCATGCCGATATAAATTTTAAACTTTCCCCGCCTTGAATGTTTCACAAGTTCGATAAAAGTTTTTACCGGATCGGGATTGTTTTCTTCTGACATGGTTTTATTAAAACTAACTCTTTTATCTTCTTACCTTTCTCTTCCCCTCTTTGCGCAGCAGAGAGGGGTGCCCAGCGAAGCGAGGGCGGGGTGAGTCGACCCGCCAATACATTTGCATGAACATCGCTCGCAGAGTTGACTCACCCGACATTGCTTCGCTCGTCGACCTCTCTTCGCTTCGCGTAAAGAGGTAAGAGAAAATTTTATTACTTCAACCCATCCAACGCCACATTCAACTTCAACACATTGATCCTTGCGGGACCAAATATACCCAATAGCGGCTGTTCTATTTGACTGCTCACCAGTGCTGCCACTTTTTGCTCGTCCAATTTACGGAATTGGGCAACACGTTTCACCTGGATCTGTGCAGCTTGTACAGAAATATCAGGATCAAGACCACTGCCTGAGGCGGTTACCAAATCGGCAGGGATCTCGCTGCGTTTAAGGTATGGATGATATTTCAAAAGGGTGTCGATCCTGTTGGATACATCCTTCAAATAATCAGGATTGCTTGGGCCTTTGTTAGAGCCTCCTGAACCGGCTGCATTATAAGCCACTGCCGATGGTCTGCCCCAAAAATACTGGGGCTTGGTAAAGCTTTGGCCAACATTTGCGTAGCCAACAACCTTGCCGTTTACTACTATTGTTTCGCCGTTACCGGCGCCTTTTGAAAGCTTACCGGCAAGCATGATGGATACCGGGTAGATAACACATAATACTATGGTAAGTACTATGGTGATCCTTATGGATGGAATAAGATACTTTTTCATTTTGTTTATTGTTTTTTAAAGGCAATTCAGCTATCATGAGTTATTTTTTGTTTTTAAAAGGCCACTCATGATGGTTTCATTGTCTTAGTTATTATATGATATGTGCAACAATCAAATCAATTAATTTGATGCCGATAAAAGGTGCGATAACACCGCCAACACCATAGATCATCAGGTTACGGCGCAACAGTGCGCTTGCCCCAATAGGTTTGTATTCAACCCCTCTTAAGGCCAGTGGGATCAGCATCGGGATAATGATGGCGTTAAATATTACCGCCGATAAGATCGCCGATTCCGGGCTGTGCAGGCCCATGATGTTAATGCTCTGCAATGCAGGGATTGAAGCCATAAACAAGGCAGGCACGATGGCAAAATACTTGGCCACGTCGTTGGCGATAGAAAAGGTTGTAAGCGTTCCGCGGGTGATGAGCAACTGCTTGCCGATCTCTACGATCTCGATCAGCTTGGTGGGGTCGTTATCCAGGTCTACCATATTACCGGCTTCCTTGGCTGCCTGGGTACCGCTGTTCATGGCAACACCTACGTCGGCCTGGGCAAGTGCAGGGGCATCATTCGTACCGTCGCCCATCATGGCTACCAGCTTACCGGCGTTTTGCTCCAGCTTAATGTAGTTCATTTTGTCCTCTGGCTTAGCCTCGGCAATATAATCATCCACACCAGCCTTTTCAGCAATAAACTTAGCAGTTAAAGGGTTGTCACCGGTAACCATTACGGTTTTTACGCCCATTTTGCGCAGGCGGTCAAAACGTTCGGCGATGCCGGTTTTGATTATATCCTGCAACTCAACAACGCCCAGTACCTTTTCATTTTGCGAAACTACCAGCGGGGTACCGCCGTTTGATGCAATGATCTTTACCCTTTCTTCAACCTCTTCAGGGTAAGGATTACCTGCTTTTATGGCGATATTCTTTATAGAATCAGCTGCACCTTTACGGATGCGCAAGCCATCAGGCGTATTGATCCCGCTCGACCTGGTTTCAGCAGTAAACTTCACAAATTCTGAATTTGCAGGGGCAACCGGTAATTTAAAGTGACCGGCAGCCAGCTCAACTATTGATTTACCTTCCGGTGTTTCGTCGGCTAATGAGCCAAGTACGCAGGCGGTGATCAAATCATCAGGCGCTACGCCGCTGGCAGGCCAAAAGTGGGTTGCCTTACGGTTACCAATGGTGATGGTACCGGTTTTATCCAGCAACAACACGTCAATATCTCCAGCTGTTTCTACCGCTTTACCCGACTTGGTAATTACGTTGGCACGTAAAGCCCTGTCCATCCCGGCAATACCGATGGCTGATAAAAGGCCACCGATGGTTGTCGGGATCAGACATACAAACAATGAGATCAGGGCTGCTATAGTGATAGGGGTATTTGCATAATTTGCGAAAGGTTGCAGCGTAACGCAAACGATGATAAATATCAGGGTAAAGCTGGCGAGCAAAATTGTTAAGGCAATTTCGTTTGGTGTTTTCTGGCGCGATGCACCCTCTACCAAAGCAATCATCTTATCCAAAAAGCTTTCGCCCGGCTGCGTTGATACCATTACCTTTATTTCGTCAGACAATACTTTAGTGCCACCTGTTACTGATGATTTATCACCACCTGATTCGCGGATAACCGGTGCCGATTCGCCTGTAATGGCTGATTCGTCTATCGTGGCAATCCCCTCAATGATCTCACCATCAGTAGGGATAGTGTCGCCTGTTTCGCAGATGAACACATCACCCTTGCGTAAATCGCTCGATGATTTGTTTACGATGGTTCCATCAGGCATAACAACCTTTGCAGGTGTTTCCTGGCGGGTTTTGCGTAAGCTATCGGCTTGTGCCTTTCCGCGTGCTTCGGCAATAGCCTCAGCAAAATTGGCGAAAAGCACGGTTAAAAGCAGGATAACAAATATGGATACGTTATACCCAAATGATCCCTGGTCATGGTGCGAAAAGCTGTAAACGCTTACTACCGCCATTACCAATGTACCTACCTCCACGGTAAACATCACCGGGTTGTGAATCATCACCCTGGGATCCAGTTTAATGAATGACTCCTTTAAGGCAGTTTGAACCTGGGCTGATTCAAATAATTTATTTGATTGATTTTTCATTTTCTGATTTATCTATTACTTAAGCATGGAAAAATGTTCTGCCAATGGGCCAAGCGCAAGCGCCGGGAAGTACGACAAGGCGTTCAGTACTACGATGACAGCAAAAGTCATTATTCCAAAAGTGAGCGTATCGATTTTTAAAGTACCGGCTGATTCCGGGATGAATTTTTTCTGTGCAAGCAAGCCTGCTATAGCCACCGGGCCGATGATCGGCAGGAAGCGTCCTAAAAGGATCACTATCCCGGTAGTTACGTTCCAGAAGATGTTACCATCGCCCAAACCCTCGAAACCCGAACCGTTATTGGCGTTTGATGAAGTGTACTCATACAACATCTCCGAAAAGCCATGGTATTTAGGGTTATTGAGCCATGTGGATGGTTTTACAGCCCAATCAATATTGGCATGAGCAGTTACCATATAGCTGGCAAGCGCTGTTCCCGCCATAATAAGGAACGGACTTAGCAGCGTTATCAACGCGGCAATCTTGACCTCCCGTGCCTCTACCTTATGGCCGAGGAACTCAGGGGTACGACCAACCATCAGGCCGGATATGAACACTGCGATAATTACATATATAAAGTAGTTCATAAGCCCTACGCCGCATCCGCCGAAGAAGCCGTTCACCATCATGGCCAACAATTGCCATAAACCGGTAAGGGCCATTGTACTGTCGTGCATACCGTTAACCGAACCTGTTGAGGTTACAGTGGTCAACACGCTCCAGTAAGCTGTTGCTGTTGGCCCGATACGCACCTCCTTGCCTTCCATGGCGCCGGTTGCCTGGCTGATTCCCATTTTTGCGATCATCGGGTTACCCCCAAGCTCGCCGGTTACCGTTGGTATCATGAACATCATCACCCCAAACATCATCACCCCAAACATCATCCAGGCTAATTTTTTACGGCGGATAAAGAAACCAAATGCCAGGATCATTGCTACCGGGATAGTAAACTGGGCAACAATTTCGGTCATGTTGGTTAGGTAATTCGGGTTTTCAAGCGGGTGGGCAGAGTTTGCACCAAACCAGCCACCGCCGTTTGTACCTAAGTGCTTAATAGCTATCATTTGTGCAGCAGGGCCGCGCGATACGTTTACGGTATCGCCTTGCAGCGAAATAAATTTATCCTTGCCTGCGTAGCTGCTTGGCGTACCATTAAAGGTTAAGATCAACGCAATTACTATTGACAATGGCAACAGTAAACGGGTGATAGATTTTAAAAAGAAGTTCCAAAAGTTACCCAAATCGGTAGCTGTTTTATCCCTGAAAGCCTTGAATATGGCAACCGCACAAGCCATCCCGGTTGCCGCGCTTACAAAGTGCAGGAACATGAAGATGTAGTGCTGGGTAAAATAGGTGGCACCGCTCTCGCCCGAGTAATGCTGCAGGTTACAGTTGGCCACAAAGCTGATAATGGTATTGAAGGCAAGGTCGGCAGATTGGCCTGTGTTGCCATCAGGGTTCAGCGGTAGCTTGTCCTGGTGCATCAATACAAAAAAGCCGTATACCAGCCATAAAATATTGATGGTCATCATTGCCTTTAAAAACTGTTTCCAGTTCATGGGCTCATTTGGGTTGATGCCGGATAATTTAAAAATTCCGGTTTCGATGGGCTTCAAAAAATCAGTCCATACCTTTTCCCCGGCGTACATTTTTGCCAGGTATTTGCCAAGCGGAATTGCGATCAGCATGGTGATGGCAAACGAGGCAATAATTCCAAATAGTTCAGTGTTCATTGCGATTTACAATTAAAATTTTTCGGGTTTAAGCAGCACATATATCATGTATATGAAAACTGCGATTGCTACGATGAATAGGGCTAACATAACTTTTAGATTTTTTCGAAATAGTCAATGGATTTAAAAATGAGCCAACAGCCAATTAGCAGGGCTATGAAGAGAATGATTGTGTTCATATTTTATTTAATTAATTTAGAGTTGACGATGATGCATTATAAAGGTATCCCTGTTATCAGCGGGTTAAAATGACCCTGATCACTAAAAAACATAACACCATAAGCAAATAGCTATTTGATAACCAAGATCTTAAGGCACAACTTGCAAAAAAATCCGTTTGCAAAGCGAAATGGCCTGAAATAGCCTGGTTATTGTTCATTGTTCTTTGATTTTCACAGTGGTTGGCAAAGGGCAGGCCAGCGATTTTTTAATTATTATAAATATCTGTATATTAATTAATTAAACTAATAGCAATTACTGAAATAATATAATTTTAAGAAAACAGGTCTATCATTTTGATAGGGTTTATTATCAAAAATGATAGGGGGCGCTATGAATGTCGCCTGCTGAAGATTTTTCGCTTTCGCTCATTATGACAAAGGGGCCCATGGCGCAATCGCCCCCTCACATTGGCATTCCCGCCCTGCGCCTTCTTCGCTGCCAGGCCGTATGTTTGTGTTAACAAACAATCATTATGAGCAGCACCGGAAAAACTACCCTCACCGCCCAGGTTGAAATAAATGCATCCATTGAAAGTGTATGGTCGGCGTGGAATACACCCGAAGACATTATGCAGTGGAACAACCCTGATGACACCTGGCATACGCCCCGCGTTGAAAACGACCTGCGCCCCGGCGGAAAATTTCTGTTTGCCATGGCCCTGAAGGACGGCAGCCTCAACTTCGACTTTACCGGCACCTACGACGAGGTGATCACCAACCAATTCATCTCCTACACCCTTAACGACGGCCGCAGCAGCACCATCACCTTTACTGCCGGCACACCTGTAAAGCTGGTGGAAACCTTTGAACCGAATAACGAGCACCCGCATGCCATGCAGCAAGAGTTTTGCCAGGCGGTGCTGGATGGGTTTAAGAGGTATGTGGAGGGGAAGGGATAAGAATGTATCGAAGCTTTATTGGCGGGTTAAACGCTCTTGTAGCAATTAAAAACCTTCGTCGGGTTTTCCTATATGGTTATTTCTAAACGTCTTATATAATTGTAAAAGGATTGATGGAACCACGTAAAGATATAGTTGGTTTTTAAATGTGCTATGGTCTTGCAGACCTAATTGGAAGTCGAATCTATTTGAATCGTCACCTGTATGCGCCTGGTAGAAATCGCGCCAAAAATCCCTGGTATGCAGTTCGCCAAAGTAATATACCATATAAACCAACATACAACAAAACAACGTGGCTGTAAATATATTGAAGCTTTGGGTCGAAAAAATATTTTCGTATTCAAGATTATACATATAGAATGCAAATACAAGGCAGAATAATATTTTCGCAAAACCAACCAGTAAATTGCCGTCTTCTTCATTGGTTAATAAAAGCCGATCCCAAAAGCCCTTTGGATTTACTTTTACATTAAAAACATCAATATGTGCACTCTCTGATTTATATCCCCTGATGTATGAATTGCTATCCATATAATTTCGCTTATACACGGTAATCTTTTTCTTGCCTGAAAATTCCGGGACAAGTAAAAAAGACTGAACAAGAACAAAAAGCCCAAGGCACAGGAAAACGACAAATTTGAACATACTCATAATTGCAACGGATTAGGAAATCGAGCCTAAGATAAATAATAGTTGACCATCATTTTATACGCATTGCAGGAGTGTTGAAAACCTCTCCAAATAAACTCACCCCGCATAATCAATTCGCACAGTAAAAAACAAATGGATGAGTTTTAGAAGTCAGATAACCCGCTGACCTAACTTTAAACTACCTCAATTCATAACTTAAAGCTAACTTAACATTCGAAATATAACTTTGAGGGAGTTTAGTAACCTTACATCTTGTAACTTAATACCTATGAAGAGGAACCTTTTTACCGCATTGCTTATTTTATTTACGGCGATAGTAGCCAGGGCGCAAAGTCCGCAATATTTACGGACAACTACTTCAAACTCCACTCCGCAGCCATTCCTATTTTCGGTTAATACACTTACCGCAGAAAGCGCCGGATGGAGCGCTAACTATACCGGCGCCTATGGCGAGCGGACAGCCGGCCCTTTTGGTTATGATGGGGTTGACCAGCAGTTTGCCGTTAAAGGCTACCTCGGTAATCGCTTTACGCTCTTCGCTAATGCAGACCTGGGTGTTTCGAACAAGGGAGGTACGGAAAGTGCACAACAGGCAGAGGTGATCCATGATTTTGTTGGTGGAAATAAATTGTTCGGTTCCCGCTTTGGCTTGGGCATTGGTGTAAACCGTGATTTTTCAAATACAGGCGCTATCTTCAGCCGGGTTACTGCCTCCTTCGAAGCTGCTTCATGGCGCATAGGCGGCAATATGCGTTTTGAAAAAGCATTCAGCAAAACCCGCGACAATATCGACCTGGTTACCAGCGTTGGCTTTCAGCATCGTATTGCCGGCCCAGTGTTTGCCGGCTTTGAAGCTGTTGGCGAAGACCTGGAAGGTTTTTGGGAAACAGATGAGGCAGAGGGGGGCGCTAAACTATTGATAGGCCCGTCGATAAATTTTGCGCCGGCTAATTCAAAGTTTGCCTTTTCCGTTTGCGGCGGTCCGGTATTTTACGCTACACATAGCACCGTCATCCCTTCAGAAGCGATAAGGGACGTGGGCACTGTGGCCTCCCAAAATGGTTATACCATCAGGGCAATGGTTTCTTTTAATTTGCATAAGTAGATACAAAACAACAAACTCACTCCTTATATTAACGAAACTGCCCTAACGGGGCAAAATATTGGTAGAAATAAATCAAAAAAGAATTGCGTGCTGTATGTCAATGTCATTAAGTTAAAGATACCATTGCATTTGGCCTCACCTAAATCCTCTCCAAAGGAGAGGACTTTAGCTTCGCTCTTATTCAGAACCCTCTCCTTTGGAGCTACCCCTTACCCAAATTTTGGATAAGGTTGAAGTCATTGTTTAGAAAACCATTGCTGCTAAAATGGGGAATAATAGGTTTTGTACACGATGTTAATAAAAAAGC
>JALYIP010000002.1 GCA_030775685.1 Bacteroidota bacterium | reverse complement strand
AATTAGAGCAGCCACTTTAAAAAAGGGCCGCCCTAAACAGGCTAACATAAAGCCGCCTAAGACACAAATATAAAATAAATCATACGAATTACTTGTATATCAACACAGAATCTCGCAATGACGATTTAAGAGTTTTAAACTTTCGTCAGCTCCTCATAAGCCGCCTGGATGCCGCGTTGAATGCCATCGCCCTGCCATTCGGTTACGCCGGGGATTGATGTTGCTTTTAAGAGCTCATCCTGGGTTTTTCCTGCCTTAATACCGCCTGCAACATAGGCTTCCAGCTTTTCCATAAAATCCTGCATCAATTTAACATCGTCCATAGTGCCGATCACTTTTTGCGGATCAAAGGCATGGCCAAACACGAACATGGTATTCTTATCAAACTTTTTGGTTGCCTGTTCCAAAGCCATTGGCCAGTGCTTTACTGATGCCCCGGCGCTGTTATCAACAAAGGGATAGCGGCGGTTAAAAACCAGGTCGCCCGTGTGTACAATGTTGGCGTTTTCAAAATGGATCATGGCATCGCCATTGGTATGGCCGGTGCCGAAGTAATAAGCGCTGATGTGCTCATCGCCCACCTTTATTTTCCAGGTATCGGTAAACGTGGTGTCGGGATACAGTTGCTGATCCTCCTTGTTGTTTTTTATGGCGACTGCCTTTTGGTTAGCCAGAGAATTTGCATGCGCGGCCACATTTTTTACGATCCCCTTGAATGAGATATTGCCGCCGGTATGGTCGCCGTGGTGATGGGTATTTATCAGCCACTCAAAAGGGAGGTCCGATTGTTTTTTTAATTCAGCTATCAGGTGCTTCGCAGGGTCAGGAAATTCGGCATCAACTACTACAATGCCTTCTTTGTTGATCATCCAGGCAATCGTTCCGCCCTGCTCGGCAAACATGCCTACGTTGTTACGCAAGGGTTTAAACTGGTATGCTGGGTCGGCCAGCATGGCTGCAAAACCTTTATTTCCTAATAATGCAAGCGAGCCTGCGGTTAATGCTGTGTTTCTTAAAAATTGACGGCGTTCCATGGTGGTAGAGATTAGCTGTTAGTTAATTAGAGATTAGTTGATATTAGAGATCAGAGACTGGTTAATTAGAGATTAGTTGGTTTTAGAGATCAGAGATTAGTTAATTAGAGATTAGTCAGTGGTGTTTATCACTGTCACACTTATCACACCATAACAACTGTGACAGTGTGACAAGACAAGCCCTTTATCTACTTTATAATTTATTACCCGAATTTGTCGTTTGCGGTTGCCTTACCATATTTAATACTGATGAAAAGCCTGCGATACAAATTCCAGTACGCTGGGTAGCGATGCACGCCAGTAGGTCCAGGTGTGGGCACCGTCGCGGATGCGGAACTCGTGCGGGATCTCCTTTTTGCGCATGGCTATGTGTACAAGGCAATTTCCCTCGTACAAAAAGTCATCATCGCCATCGTCAATATACCAGCGAACGGCTTTTTTCTGGCTGTCGGGCATGTTGTTTACCAATGCTATTGCACTGTGCTCGTTATAATATTTAACGATCAGCGAATCGGCAATGCCGGGATTATTTTTGGTGATGGAGGTGCGCGCATCATCCAGCGTTATGGGTCCAACTGATGCACTCAACGGGCAGGCAGATGAAAACATTTCAGGGTGATGCAGGGCATACATGAACGTACCACCGCCACCCATCGATAAGCCGGAGATAGCACGGAAACGCTTATCGCTTTTTATACGGTATTTCTTTTCTACAAAAGGCACCAGCTCCTTAAAAAAGAAATCCTCGTAGTTCCAGTCGCCTTTAATATCATTAAAATATCCTTTGCGGCCGGTATTGGCATCAGGCATTACGATGATCATGGGCGTTGCTATGCCGTCTGCAATAGCTTTATCGGTGATATTCAGCACCTCGCCAAATTGAACCCAGCCGGTTTGATCGTCGCCGCTGCCGTGTAACAGGTAGAGGATAGGATAACTGCGATCTGAAGTTTCATAGCCCGGTGGCAGGTAAACGGCGTATTTGCGGTCGCTTTTTAGTATTTTACTGGGGAGCGAAAGGTTATCATATACCTTGCCCGTTTGCGCTAATACCAGGAATGGTAAAAACGGCAAAAGCAGGCTTAGCAGGCGGGTAGATCTTTTCATAATTAAGGTGCTTTGGTTTGTGTTTTCAATATCGGGATATATTGTTAAACTGGTGGGGTTTTGGTGTAAAAATGTTGATAGGGAGACCAACTCTTGTCATTGCGAGAAGTAAAATCCGCTGGATTGCGAGGGTGAAACGACAAAAAAGGGTGTCATGCTGAGGCACTCGAAGCATGCGGGCAAAGGCCTCTGCGCCCTGCTTAGCACGCGGGCAGGCCACTGCGCACGTCGCCCTTCGAGTGCCTCAGGGTGACACCCCCCAGGTTAAATACAACTTGTCATTGCGGGGAGGAACGACGAAGCAACCTCGTCGCCAATGCAAATAGAATTGAACGGTCTGCAACTTTGATATTCGCTCTGTAATGCTATGAGGTCGCCACGCTGCGCTCGCAATGACATAGTGAAGTAATTATAACCCACATTTCCCCAAATTCCTTATCTTTATAACACTTTAAAAGATGGACGCTACCCCCACATCCACCCAAAGCAAGCTGCTTTACCTTTTTACAGGCTTGGCGGTTTTGGTGAACTTTAGTGGTTTGTTCATCCCCCTGCAGGGACCCGATGCCGCACTTTACGCGGTTATTTCTAAAACCATGGTGCAGCGTAATGATTATGTACAGCTGTTTTACCATGGTGCCGACTGGCTGGATAAGCCTCATTTTCCTTTTTGGATAACAGCAATTTCATTTAAGCTATTCGGCTTTACTACATGGGCTTATAAACTACCCGGAATCCTGTTTTTGATGATGGGTGCATGGTATACCTACCTTTTTGCAAAGGAATTATACAACAAGCAAATAGCCTTGTGGAGTGTACTGATCCTGCTTACCGCAGAGCATATCGTACTATCAAATAACGATGTTCGCGCCGAACCCTATTTAACAGGGCTCATTATTGCTGCTGTTTATCATTTTTATAGGGCGCTCAATGGCAATAGTTTTTGGCGGCTGCTTTGGGGCTGTGTATTTACTGCCTGCGCTATTATGACCAAGGGGATGTTCGCCCTTGTGCCCATCGGTGGGGCTATTGCGGGGCAATTAATTATTACCAGGCAATGGCGATCATTATTTAATTTACCATGGCTGATAGCGATTATTTTGATCTTCATATTCATCCTCCCCGAACTTTGGTGCCTCCATCAACAGTTTGATCTGCACCCGGAGAAGATTGTATTTGGGCACAATGAAGTATCTGGCATCCGGTTCTTTTTTTGGGATAGCCAGTTTGGCCGTTTCTTTAACACCGGCCCCATCAAAGGCAGCGGCGATCCGACCTTTTTTATCCATACAACCCTTTGGGCAATTCTGCCATGGTCGCTCATTATGTTTGCTGCGGTTTACCAGTTTATAAAAAAGGGGGTAGTGTATCCCAAGGGAAAAGAGTGGTATTGCATCAGCGGGGCTTTGCTTACCTTCCTGCTATTTTCGGCATCCAGCTTCCAGCTGCCGCATTACCTAAACATCGTGTTCCCATTTTTTGCCATTATTACGTCGCAGTATTTGTATTACCTCAGAACGGCAAAGGCACTACGCAAAATAGCATTTGTACAAACCTTTTTAATAAGTTTACTATTGCTGCTGGTTTCAGCGCTCTGGTACTTTTTCAGGCCCGAAGTGCTTAGCTGGTTCACAGTTTTAACGCTCCTGATGCTATTGATTATGCTTATGTTTTTTACCAGCTTTTTCAATTTCTCCGGCTATCAGAAAATCGCATTAAGAACCTTGCTGGCCTCATTTATTGTTAATCTTTTTCTTAACCTGTCGTTCTACCCGTCCTTAATGCATTACCAGGCTGGTAACGATGCTGCTGTATGGATAAACGAGCATAATAACCGCAACCTCCCTGTTGCTTTAACAGACGTTGATGACTACAACTCCGCTCCATTTGAATTTTATAGCAATTTGCCGGTTAACGAAATCAAAATCGACAGGGAGCACGCGCTTCCGTCAAAGCCTTTCCTGCTGTATGCCTCTGCTGACGAAATAAGCAAGTTGGCGGCAAAAGGAACGCGTGTACAAATGCTCGCATCTTTTTATCGCTACCGCGTAACAAGGCTCCAACTCCCTTTTTTAAATGTGAATACAAGGGATAAAGAGTTAACCAAAATGGTTGTTGCCACTATTAATTAATTTTTCACCGTCTCTGTATCGTTTAAAACTGCGGTGCCGTAATAGCTTATAAACCAGGTGAAAATAAGTTCTCCTCCTAATTTGTTATCATGGTAAAACACAAAACTCCGCTGCTATATTAAGCTTTTTGATCATTGCCTTTGCTTCCCGCGAAAGAGCAAATAAGTCTGGCTTTAAAGAAAAAGACCCTGGTACTCTTTTCCTTTAAGCAGCAAAGAGTTACGGCGGATATTGTGTTTACCTTAAAACTGTTTAATGATTCAAGCCTTTACTCCGTTCTCAAACTCTTAACAGGGTTGCTAACTGCCGTTTTGATTGTTTGCAGCGTTATTAATACAACGGTTAAGATGGTAAGCAATAAAATTGACAGGATAAACGGATAACCTGTGATGGAAATGCGGTAGGCATAACCATTCAACCAGCCATGCATGATCAAATAAGCCAGCGGGCATGAAATGATTCCTGCGATAAAAACTATCCCCAAAAACTCCTTCAAAAATAGGTTGATGATCCCCGGTACCGATGAGCCTAATACCTTGCGGATGCCTATTTCGCGGGTGCGCTTTTGAATGCTTAACGAGATTAATCCTAAAACGCCGAGGAATACAATTGTTATAGCCAATGCAGTAGCCATTGCCGAAGCCTTTTTTAATTGTATTTCGGTTTTATAGAGGTTTGCTATTGCCTCATCCATAAAGTGATATTCAAAGGGAGCGCCGGGCATTAATATGTTCCATTGTTTTTGCAATGCGGCTATGCTTTTTTGCATATCGCCGGGCTTGATTTTAAAGGAAAGATACCGGTAATATAGGGTGTAATTCACATTGGTAAAACTTACCGGTTGGATGTGCTGTTGCATGGAGCCAAGGTGAAAATCGGCGGTAACGCCACAGATAGTTAAAGGTGCTGCCATACCCGGCATATTAACCAGCTGCCCTACAGCGTCTGTAGGGTTTTTCCATCCCAATGCCTTTGAGGCAGCTTCGTTTATCACAATTTTTGCAGAATCTCCGGGGGCATATTGCGGCGTGAAAAATTCTCCTGCTTTTAATGGAATGCCGTAAGTAACGCCAAATTGGTTATCAGTTGTTAAACCATTTAAGGATATTGCTTTTTTAGGATCAGTTCCGTACCGATACAGTTGCATACCATCTCCGGCGCCATCGGGTATGTGCCATGAAAGTGATACACTGCTTACCTGGGGCATCTGGCTAAGTTGGTAACGAACAGTTTCCATTTTTTTAATACCTTTTGCCGACCAATCCCTTGGTACCTGCGAGTAAACCACATAATCTTTGTTAAAACCAAGATCGCCTTTTAAAAATAGCGTTACCTGCTGTGAGATAATTATGGCGATAATAAACACCATAGCCGCCGTGCCAAATTGAAAACCCACCAATATTTTGCGGAACAGCACATTTTCTTTCACGGAGCTTAATTTCCCTTTTAATGAATCAACTGATTTTAGGGAGGAAAGTACCAATGCCGGATAAAGCCCGGCGAGCAATCCCAAAGAAACAGTAAACAAAACCAGTGTTAAATACGCATACCACGGAAACGAAAAAAGCCCAATGATATCCCGGCCCAAAACGTTGCTGAAATAAGGCCTCGCGAGCAGATAGCCTGCCAGCGCAATTATTGTTGCCAGCATTACTAAAATGGTCGCTTCGGTCAAAAATTGCCATATCAGCTGTTTGCGTAATCCTCCGAGCACTTTCCGGATGCCCATTTCCTTCATTCGTGATGATGAGCGACCTACGCAAATATTTACAAAATTAATAATCGCCATCAGCAGGATAAACAACGCTATTGCCGATAGTGTGTATAGCATTTTTTTCACCACACCGTTATTGGCGTCTAAATAATAAGTCTTCAAGGGTACCAGGTAGGGGGTAAGGTTATCACTTATTCGCTGCGGCGCACGTTCTTTAATTAAATGCTGCATAGCCTGCTCCAATTGTTTTGGGGAAACGCCTTTTTTCAGTTCGACGTATCCCACAAGCACCACATTGTCCCAGCCGCTCATGTTACGCCCCAGAAAATCAGCTGCTTTGATCGGTAAAAAAATATCGTTTTGATTGTTGTCGTTTATATTTGTGACGGAGTTTTTGGGTAGTTTATTTAATACCCCGGTAATACTGAAACCGTGTTTCTCTCCTTTAAAACTTTCAATGCTCAGCGTTTGGCCAACAACATCGGTTTTGCCAAAATATTTAATTGCCAGCTTTTCGGTTATTATTGCCGAAAACGGATCATTGAATGCCTTATTCGGATCGCCGTGAGCCAAACCAAAACCATACATGCTTAACATGGTGCTGTCGCAAATTTGTATGTTTTCGCGGAAATGTTTTTCACCACTTGAAACTATGGAGCCCACGCCATCCCAGTGGTAGTAATTTTCAACCAAAGTGGGATATACTTCTTTTAATGTTTTAGGTAGTTGGGCTATGGTAGCAAGCTCGTATCCCATGTTCGGGTCTTTCCACTTGCTTTGTATGATATATTGGTTATCTGCGTTTTTAAGATTATGGTTCACCTGTAATTCGCCCCAAACATAGGCGCCTATCAGCAGCGTAAAAGCTATCCCCACCGAAAGGCCGAAAATATTGATGATTGAAAAGCCTTTGTTTTTCCAGAGGCTTCGCCAGGCTATGATAAAGTAATTTTGCAGCATATGGTATGGTTTAAAGTATCGACAATTAAAAGTAGGATATAACCGGCTAACTGTGATAAGATTAACATTTTTTAACACGCCCCCCGGCCCCCTAAAGGGGGAGTAGGACTAAGGTTAAAGGAAAACGACCAATTAACCTTTTACACAAACTTTGCTGCCTCACCCTGCCCTCTCCAAAGGCTACCCCTTACCCAAATTTTGTTGGTTAAGGATTTGATAAGTTTTCACAGCGTCTATTAATCGCCTGTATCCAGTCCAAATGGCTTTTAAACCAGGTGGACCATCGGATTTTCTACCTAAATGGC
>JALYIP010000001.1 GCA_030775685.1 Bacteroidota bacterium | reverse complement strand
AATTAGAGCAGCCACTTTAAAAAAGGGCCGCCCTAAACAGGCTAACATAAAGCCGCCTAAGACACAAATATAAAATAAATCATACGAATTACTTGTATATCAACACAGAATCTCGCAATGACGATTTTAGAAAGAAAAAAATCAGCGTCATCAAACAAATCAGTCTAAACAGCGGTTCGCTTTAACTAATCTTAACAAAAAAATTATTTCCATCCATTTGCATTATTAGTACTTTGCGCCAAATCTTTTTATACCATCAATGGAAGAAGACATCCTGATCCAGATCAGTAACCGGATTAAAGAACGCCGGCGCGAAAAGAACATCACCGTTCAGGAACTTGCTGTGCGGGCAAATGTAAGTAAAGGATTGATCTCGCAGATCGAGAACAGCCGTACCATTCCATCATTAATGGTATTGATAGAGATCATCAAGGCGCTTGAAATAGACCTTAACGAATTTTTTAAGGACATCAAATCCAAAACCGCCGATCTACCCATCCTCGTAAAAAGAAAAAGCGAATACGACCACTTTGAAAAGGAACATGCCACCGGCTTCCATTACCAGCGCATCTTCACAAAGTCCATTAATCCAAGTACGATAGATATAGTAATACTGGAATTAGAACCAAACGCCAGTCGCCCATTGGTTGAAACAGATGCGTTTGAATATAAATACATCCTTTCCGGCGAAATAGAATACCAGTTTAACGAAGACTTTATACAACTAAGCCAGGGAGATTCCATGCTGTTTGATGGCCGCATCCCCCATACCCCAAGAAACCTCGGCACCACAACCGCCAGTATGCTGGTAATCTATTTTTTTGAAGAGAAGGGGAAGTAAGTCGGGAAAGTCCGGAAGTCCGAAAGAAAAGGTTTAATATTTTCTATTTCTACGATTTGCAAAACATCTTTCGGACTTTACTGACTTTCGGACTTCCCGACTACTTCACACAACCTTAACACAAATTTAGTTTGATATTAATAAAATAAGTTTAGTATTGCTAAACAATAATTCAATGTTATGTCAATTAAGTTAGTAGTGTTTGATATAGCCGGAACCACGGTTAAAGACGATCACGATGTAAGCAAGGCATTCCAGGCTGCGCTGTTAAAATCAAATTATGAAGTCCCGCTCGAACTCATCAACCCATTGATGGGTTATGAAAAAAATCTGGCTATAAAACAGATCCTGCGCCTGCACGAGCATAACGATGCCAAAATAACTACCGAACTTGTAACTAAGATCCATAAAGAATTTGTGGAGCAAATGATATCACACTATAAAACCGCACCGGGTATTGAGCCGCTGCCAAATGTTGAGGAAACTTTTGCTGCATTACGCGCTAAAGGCGTGCAGGTAGGGATAAATACGGGCTTTTCGCGCGATATTGCTGATACTATAGTTAACCGCCTGCAATGGTTTAAAAAGAAATTGATTGATCATCTTGTTGGCTCGGATGAGGTTGAGCTTGGTCGCCCCCACCCCTACATGATCCAGAAAATGATGATTGACGGTAGAATAGAACGCTCACGGGAAGTTGCCAAAGTTGGCGACACCGAGGTTGACGTGCGCGAGGGGCAAAATGCAGGTTGTAAATATGTTATAGGTGTTACCACAGGTGCTTTTACGCGTGAGGACCTGGAGGCGTACAATCCAACCCATATTATTGATGATATTGCAGAAGTATTAACCATCATCAGCAAATAACCATGACAATAATGGATAAGCTGCGTGTTAAGGTTGCTAAATGGCCTTATTCCGTTGTATCAATATTAGCTGCGGTATGTGCCTTCGGCACTTACACTTCAATGTATGCCTTTCGCAAGGGTTTTGCGGCGGGCACATTCACCGGCGAACAATATTTCCATGTTGATTATAAGGTATGGCTGGTAATAGCGCAGGTTATTGGTTACACACTCAGTAAGTTTTACGGTATAAAATTCATTGCCGAGTTAAAGCCAGGTAAGCGGGCCAAAAGCATTTTCGTGCTGATTGGGGCCGCGTGGGCCGCATTGCTGCTGTTTGCCGTTATCCCCGCTCCTTATAATATCATTTGCCTTTTTCTTAATGGTTTCCCATTAGGCATGATCTGGGGATTGGTTTTTAGCTATCTCGAGGGCAGGAAGTCGACCGAGTTTATGGCGGCAGTTTTATCCATCAGCCTCATTTTTGCGTCGGGCTTTGTAAAAACCATAGCACGCAGCATGCGCGATATCTTTCATGTGAGCGAATATACTATGCCGTTCTTAACCGGGGCACTATTTGTAATTCCGTTGATGTTTTTTGTTTTTTGTTTGGAGTTGATGCCGCCGCCCACGGAGGAAGATGTTAAACTCCGCACAAAACGTACCCCAATGGATGCGGCAGAGCGCCAGCTATTTTTAAAGCGTTTTTTGCCGGGGATTATTCTTACGCTGGTTATCTACGTACTGCTTACCATTATGCGCGATATCCGCGATAATTTCGAGGTGGAGATCTGGGCCAGCCTGGGTAATAAGGACAATACCATTTACGCTAAAATTGACACCATAATTTCCGTCATCGTATTGGTGGCTATGAGCTTGCTCATATTGGTGAGGAAAAACCTAAAGGCATTCCGCATAATCCATTTAATGATCATTGGTGGCTGCGTGTTAATTGCATCCGGCACCATACTTTTTGAACTGAAACTTATCGGCCCCATGGAGTGGATGACTACAGCCGGATTGGGACTTTATTTAGGCTATGTTCCGTACAACGCCATTTTCTTCGAGCGAATGATTGCCTCGTTCCATTACCGCAGCAACGTGGGTTTCCTGATCTATGTATCAGACTCCATGGGATACCTTGGCAGCGTTACCATACTGCTGGTTAAGGAACTTGGGCGACCATCCATCAGCTGGGCAACTTTCTTTAAAGAAGGTGTATTGATAGTTGGGATAGTTGGCGGGGCATGTGCCATATTTTCCCTGGTCTACTTTATGCGAACCGCCCGCAAACAAAATGTAAGCGAAGAGCCGCAAGGCGAACTAAATATTCAATCGGTATGACACAAACACATTCATTAAATTCCCCCTTTAGGGGGTCAGGGGGCTCCGCGATAATTATAGGTGCAGGCATCGTGGGTTTAGCTACCGCGAGGGCACTAGCAATGCGTGGCTACAAGGTAACCATATTTGAACGCAATGAAAGGGCGGTTGGCGCATCCATCCGTAACTTCGGGATGATCTGGCCCATAGGGCAGGCAACCGGGCCGTTATTTGAACGGGCGATGCTCTCCCGCAGCATCTGGAAGGAAATTTGTATTGAAGCCAACATCTGGCATGACGAAGTCGGCTCGCTGCATTTAGCGTACCATGATGATGAGCTGCAGGTGATTAACGAATATGTGGACGTAAACCGGAATGTGCGCGATTGCAGCGTGTTATCGCCGCAACAGGCTTTGGAAATATCACCGGCTGTTAATCCGGACGGGCTAAAGGGTGCGTTATGGAGTGGTGAAGAGATGATCATCGAGTCGCGTGTGGCCGTGGGGCAGGTTGCCAAATACCTTGCCGAAAAATATGGCGTTGAATTTCATTGGAACACCGCCATCAGCAGGATCGAACATCCAAAAGTTATGTCGGGTAATCGCGTATGGGAAGCCGACGAAATTTTTGTTTGCAGCGGCGCTGATTTTGAAACATTATATCCCGAACTGTTTTTAGCATCCCCAATTAACAAATGCAAATTGCAAATGATGCGTTTGGTTGCCCAGCCTGACGAATGGCGCATCGGGCCTTCGCTATGCGGTGGCTTATCCATGATCCACTATCCCGGCTTCCAGGCAGCTGCATCGCTACCTGCATTGCGTAAGCGCTACGAGGAGCAATACGCCGAACAACTGAAATGGGGCATCCACGTAATGGTATCGCAAAACGGCAGCGGCGAGCTAACCATCGGCGATTCGCACGAATATGGTTTGGTTCACGACCCGTTCGATAAGGCATTTATTAATGATATGGTAACTTCCTACTTACAAACTTTTGCCACCTTTAAGGACTGGAAATTATTACAGTCGTGGCATGGCATCTACCCAAAAATGACCAACGGCGCAACCGAACTGATAGTCGACATTGCCCCCGGCGTAACCGTTATAAACGGGGTTGGCGGTAACGGAATGACGTTATCGTTTGGCTTGTGTGAAGAGTACTTCGCTAAGCGGATTGGTTAGTAGTAGCAGTAGCAGCGGTAAGTAGCAGTAATTCTAATGCCAGTAGTTTTTAACTGCTACTGCCACTAAATACTTTCTTTTATATTTACACGTATTAAAAACATGGATACCAGGAGAGATTTCTTAAAAAAAGCAGCGCTGTTAACAGGTGCTACCGGTATAGCGGGCCTGATCCCGGCTTCTATTCAAAAGGCAATGGCTATTAACCCGGCACCGGGCAGCACCTACATGGATGCTGAGCACATTGTGATCCTGATGCAGGAAAACCGCTCGTTCGATCACGTTTACGGAATGTTAAAGGGTGTGCGTGGCTATAACGATCCGCGTGCTATTGATCTGCCTAACAAAAATAAAGTGTGGCTGCAATCGAACATAAAGGGTGAGACCTATGCCCCTTTCCGCCTCGACATAAAAAATACTAAATCAACCTGGATGAGTTCGCTGCCGCATTCGTGGCGCAACCAGGTAAACGCCCGTAACGACGGCAAGTTTGATAAATGGCTGGATAACAAACGCAATGGCAATAAGGAATATGCCAATATGCCTTTAACTTTGGGCTACCATACCCGTGAAGACATTCCTTTTTACTACGCCCTTGCCGATGCCTTCACCGTTTGTGATCAAAACTTCTGCTCAGCCTTAACAGGCACCAATCCTAACAGGTTGTACTTCTGGACGGGCACCATCCGCGAGGAACAGCACGAAGATTCACGCGCGCACGTTTGGAACGAAGACATGGATTATGGCACCCTTAAGTGGGCCACTTTCCCCGAGCGTTTGGAAGATGCCGGCATCTCCTGGAAATGTTACCAGAACGAGGTTGCAATAGATACCGGTTTTGAGGGCGAGGAAGATCCGTGGCTGTCAAACTTCCAGGATAACCCGCTGGAATTTTTCGGGCAATACAACATCCACCTGCACCCACCACACATTGAGGCGATGGAAAAACGTGCAAAGGAACTGCCCGCGAAGATAAATGAACTGCAAAAGCAGATCGCTGCCTTGCCACCCGAGGATGCGCATGTAAGTCATCTTAAAAAGCAACTGCGCGAATTACAGGGATACCTTAAAGACGTAATTAAAGAACGTGAAACTTATAAGGTGGAGATGTTTGATAAATTATCTGATAAGGAAAAAAGTCTCCACTATAAAGCATTTGACAACAACAAAAACGATCCGCATTACCGCACGCTGGTCGACTTAAAATATGACGACAACGGTACAGAGCGCGAACTCAAAGTACCTAAAGGCGATGTGCTCCACCAATTCAGAGAGGATGTGAATACCGGCAAGCTGCCTACCGTATCATGGGTAACTGCGCCCGAAAACTTTTCCGATCACCCAAGTGCCGCCTGGTTTGGCGCATGGTATGTATCAGAAGTGATGGACATACTGACCAAGAACCCCGAAGTTTGGAAAAAAACCATCTTCATTTTAGCGTACGATGAGAACGACGGCTATTTCGATCACGTGCCGCCGTTTACCGCACCACATTCGCACAAACCGGGAACCGGCAAGGTATCCGACGGTATTGATACCCGTGTTGAGTTTGTAACCCGCGAACAGGAGCTCGCCCGCAATAATTTCCCCGAGAAATATGAAAAGGAAAACTCTATCGGCTTAGGCTTCCGTGTACCGTTGGTTATCGCTTCGCCATGGAGCAAGGGCGGCTATGTGAATTCAGAAGTGTTTGACCATACCTCTACCCTGCAATTTTTAGAGAAATACCTGACCGCTAAAACCGGCAAGAAAATAACAGAACCCAACATCAGCGACTGGCGCCGTACCGTTTGCGGCGATTTAACAACCACGTTCCGTCCGTATAACGGCGAAGAGATCCCGATGCCAAAATTCGTTGGAAAGGACGAACACGCGGAAAGCATCCACAAGGCACAATTCAAAAAACTGCCTGACGATTATAAGCTGCTTAATGCTGATGAAATTGCGCTGATAAACAAAACGCCGCACACATCTCCCTACATGCCGAAGCAGGAACAGGGTATTAAACCATCGTGTGCCCTGCCCTACCAGCTGTATGTGGATGGTAAGTTGAGTGCCGATAAAAAGTCATTCGGGGTAAAATTTACTGCGAGTGATAAGGTTTTTGGCGATAAAGCACTAAGTTCACCCTTTAACGTTTATGCGCCGGGTAAATATTTGAACGAAGATGTGCGCACCTGGGCCTATACCGCAAAGGCCGGCGATACCGTTGCCGACGAATGGCCTTTAACCGATTTTGAAAACAGCCATTACCATTTGCGCACCTACGGGCCAAACGGCTTTTTCCGCGAGTTTAAAGGCAACGCCAATGATCCTGAGCTGGATGTTACCTGCGAATACCAGCACAGCCTTACAGACAGTAAAAAGCTTACCGGCAATATCCAGCTTGCCCTGCATAACTTAAGCGGCAAACAACATTCTGTACAGGTTATTGATCATGCTTATAAAACCAATAACCACGCCGTTGCCGTTAAGCCGTCAGGTATAACAAACCTGGTACTTAACCTTGCCAACAGCCATGGCTGGTATGATTTCAGCGTTAAGGTAAGCGGCAGTACTTCGTTTGAGAAGCGTTACGCCGGCCGTGTTGAAACTGGCGTGTCAAGCTTTAGCGACCCGCAAATGGGGAATGTGTAAGGTTGGTTGATTTATAAACTAAAGGAAAACAAGTAGCTTTTTTCCGCCACAAACTTAGTTGCCTCACCCTGCCCTCTCCAAAGGAGCGGGTTCTAAAAAGAGCGAAGTTAAAGTTCTCTCCTTTGGAGAGGATTTAGGTGAGGCAATATGCAATTGGTTTCGTTACTAATGAAAGTGAATTCCGGTTGATTAGGTTAGATTAAGTTGTTGTTGGATGATTGTTTAATTATCTTTATCAGCATATTCAACCTGATCAGCCATTATGAAATACCTCAAAAGCTTAATCATCTTATTGGTTATCCCTGCCGCATTGCTCGCGCAAACCGAACCAATGGTTATCCCCCTTTGGTCCAAAGGCGCGCCGGGTTTTGAGAATCGCCGTAACGAGCCTGAACAAGCTAAGGATTATTGGGTGAAGAATATCCACAACCCATCGCTTACCGTTTTTTTGCCGCCAAAGGATAAAGCCACCGGCGCCGCCGTGGTGATCTGCCCGGGTGGTGGCCACCGCTTGCTGGTTTATACTGCGGAGGGGATTGATCCCGCTAAATTTCTGAATAACCTGGGTGTTGCCGTATTTGTGTTGAAATACCGTTTAGGGCGCGATACCTTATCCCCCTATAAAATTGATGTACATGCTAAACAGGATGGTTTTAGGGCGATGCGGCTGGTTCGCAGCCGTGCGGCGGAGTTTGGGATTGATACCAACCGCATCGGGATGATGGGCTTCTCGGCAGGTGGCGAGGTGGTTGATATGGTAGCTTTTGATAAAGGCAAAGGCGATCCGAATGCACCTGACCCCATCGATCGCCAAAGCTCAAAACCAGCCTTTGTGATCCAGATCTATCCCGGTCCGCTTTATATTCCGGATGTTGTTCCGGCAGATGCACCACCCGCATTTTTACTGGCTGCCAATGACGATCCCTGCTGCTCCATATCGGTTATGCAGCTGCTGCAACGCTACCGCGATGCCAAGGTGCCTGTAGAGGCCCACCTGTTTACACAAGGCGCACACGGCTTCAACATGGGGCAACGCTCAAAACTCAAATCGATCAACACCTGGCCGCAGCGGTTGGCTGATTGGCTTTCAGATAATAACATTTTGCAGCCGGTTAGCGGAGTAAGGCCAAAGGTGATGCATTAGTAGCCCCTAGCCCCTAAAGGGGAATATTTTAATATCTCTTTGTTTCCTCCACGTAATTTTCATCAAACAATAAACCTTATCCCTGAAAAAAGCGTTATCTTGGTATAAATCCAAAACATCATGGCAAATTTTCAGGAGATTATAGCATCAGAAAAACCCGTATTGGTTGACTTTTCGGCAGAGTGGTGCGGACCGTGTAAAATGATGCCGCCCATACTAAAACAGGTAAAAGATGCCTTAGGCGATAAAGTTACCATCATCAAAATCGATATCGACAAAAACCCATCGGCGGCAAACGCCTATAAAGTTCAAAGCGTACCCACACTCATGATCTTTAAAAACAGCCAAACCAAATGGCGCCAAAGCGGCGTAATGCAGGCCGGGCAATTGCAGCAGGTTATTGAGCAGTTTGTGTGAGGCGTTACAACGTTTTACAACACTTACAACATTTACAAACACACCGTTGTAAGTGTTGCAATGCATAAAGGTTCATTTAATTCTTTTACATCATTTTACATGCATTACATGCATGGTGATGTAATGCATGTAAATGCATGTAAAGTGAGTTACTCATCTTACATCCTGTAAAACAGATTCATGAATTAATTACATCGTTTTACATGCACTACATGCAGTGTGATGTAATGCATGTAAATGCATGTATGTGATGTAAGCGAGTTACTCAACACATAAAAAACAATATCCTCAATCTAATATACTGTAAATCAGTATTATATAAGTAGTTATAAATATTATATCATTACTTCATTACAGCGTTTTACATGCACATACATGCATTCAATTCAAGTGCATGTAAGTGATGTAAATTGCATGTAATTTTTAAAGGGTCATCATATAAACAGAAGTATTGGTTTTACAACGTTTACAACACTTACAACTACCCCGTTGTATGTGTTGTAAAGTATTGTAAATTATTTTAACGATAAGGTATTAAAATCTGCAATTAATACTCCAGCTCCTGGCAATGATACCCCGCCGTTTGTAAAAGCGATTCGATGTACCGGGGCGATACGTCGTTAGCTTCAATGCGCAGGATGTTATCACAATCTTCCAGATCGAAATTCCAGCCGCTGATAGCGGGCACCGCGGTCAGCAATGGCTTTACCTCGTTAACCTGTTCGGGCCTTTCAACGCTTGTTGTAAATATCAGGATGTCGGTCATAAGTCTTTAGTTTTTAAGCCGGTAGCCTTAGTCAAAAAAACACGGGAGGCCGGCTTGGTTTATGATCTGGTTGCTTTTAATTGTAATAACTATCGGGAACGGAAAAACTGGACAAAAAGTCTATTATTTTTTATTATTGGGCCGATTGCCTTTAGTCTTGAGATTTCTCTTCACTCAAGACTAAAGACTCCCGACTCAATACTCACTCCGGCTTAGCTTCTTCGGTTTTAGCTTCCTGCCAGTATTTTTGGAAGGGGTGATCGCCGTGATGGCCCCACCTGCCGCAATTCCTGAACTTCTCTTTAAATTTTTCGCGTTCTTCGGGCGTCATGTTTTTAAATTTCTCCTCCATTTTGCGGCGCATCCATGGGGCACCGTCGCCACCCCGGCCACCAAAACCGCGGCCTCCCTTGCCAAAGCCAAACAGGATCTTGCATAAAACAAATATGCCCATGGCCTGCCAGAATGTAATTACGCCTACGTGCAAAATGCCGGGCAATAAACAGTTCCACAAACTCATCACCACAAAGCTGATGAGCGACAGAAAGGCGGCAACTGCCAGTGGGATAAAGAAAAATCGCCTTTTATAAAAAAATGGTCTCATGTTAATGTTCTTTTAATATTGTGTAATCTCTTCGTATAATTGTTTTAACCGCTTGCGCAGGTGCACCACCGCATACCGCTTGCGCGATACCAGGGTTTGCACATTGATGCCTGTATTCTCGGCTATCTCACTAAACGGGATATCGTCCAGCTCGTGCCAGATAAATACCTCCCGTTGTTCCTCCGGCAGTTCATCAAGCGCACTAAATAACTGTTCCCAAAAAAGGCTGCGCATAAACTCGGTTTCGGGCGTAGTGCTTTCCGTCATCAGGATGGCCTTGAAGTCCGGCGCATCATCGTCATCCTCATCCCCGGCAAGCATGTCATCCACTAAAAGTTCGGTATGCTTTTTATGCTTATCCAGGATCTTGTTCCGTGCAACTTTGTACAGCCACGCGCTGGTTTGCTCAATAGGCTCCGAATTTATTACCGAGCTGAACTGGTACCAAACATCCTGCAGAATGTCTTCGGCATCGGCGTCGCTTTTTACCCTGCGCCTGATAAAACCCAGCAAGTTTTTACCATACGCTCCAATAGCTTGTATGATGTTCTTGTGGTTTTCTTCTGGCATTACGGCTGTTATCAATTTATTTAAAGTTATTTAATATAGAAGACGATTGCACTTTTAAAACATTTTAATATTTGTGAAAAAAAGTCCGGAAGTCGGAAAAGACCGAAAGTCCGAAAGATTTTAAGATGTTTTTATAGCGATATTCGATTCACTTTATTGTTTGATTATTAAAGTTTAGAAATGTTTCAGCTGCCATCTATCATTTTTATTAATTTAGATCGACAACACGACAGGTTTCCACCCGACACCAATGAACTAATAAACCAGTGAACTAATGAACTACCCATGGCCTACAACACCAAACTTGCAGATAAAATAAGAGAAGCATTAATGCACCTGCCCGATGTGGAAGAAAAAGAAATGTTTCGCGGGGTATGCTTTATGGTTAACGGCAAAATGTGCGTTTGTGTTGCAGGTGATGAGATGCTCTGTCGCATAGGTGCCGATGCTATGCAAACTGCCTTAGATGAAAACGGCGTTCGCCAGATGGTAATGGCCAACAGGCCCGCAAAGGATTTCGTATACGTAAGCGAAGAAGCCTTTCACAAACAACAAGATTTTGAACACTGGATAAAACTTGCACTTGATTTTAATCCGATGGCCAAGGCGTCGAAGAAGAAGTGAATGAAGAGTGGTGAGTGGAGAGTAGTGAATGGAGAATAGTGAATAAATTTAACACCGTAAGTCTTAACTGAATCAACTAATCTAACTCAATCAACCACTCACCAACGTCAATCCAACCCCAAATACTCTTTTTGTTTTATCTCCACCAGCCCTGATGTTTGATCGCGGCGGAGGTAGATACTAACCTTATAAAAGCTGTTGTCGAAAAGATAAATATTATTTGATTCATCAGCGCCACGGAACTTGAGTTCCAGGCCGAAACGTTTTGCCTGGGCAATCATGTTGATGATGTGCTGCGGATCTGTTGAGGTATAGTTAACGGTGTGCAGTACGGTACCATTATACAATTTGGTATAATCACCAACCATTATTTTTTCGGTGCCAGGTTTTGGGCCGATATTTTTGAAGTACTCGAGCTGCTTTCCATTAACGTCGATAGCGTAATCCTGCCTGAAGTAGTTGCTCTGCAATAAGTTATTATACACTTCGCCATTGGTTAGGTTGGTGAAATAAATTAAATCCTCAAATCTTGTACTTTGTGCATGTATGCCCATGCTTGCCAAAAGCATTGCTGATAACAGGAAAAGGTATTTCTTCATAACAACGATAATTGTTTTATCTGCAGTGATCTAATTGAGTGTAGCACTCAAATATACTTTGATTAATAATGGTAAACAAGAGCGTGAATTTAGATTCAAGAAGTCAAGAACCAGGAGACAAGACAAAAAATCACAATATTCTTAGTCTTCCTGAATCCTGATTCTTAAATTCTTGATTCTCTTTTAATCACTCACCCGGATGATATGTTTTTTCGGCATGTTTAAGCACGTCGTCCTTATAAAACAAAACATCCTTAAACTTACCTTCAATATACATGCCAGCCTGATCTGTATAGTGTTTTGAGGCCGGATTGAATGATTGGCCGCCTGTTATAATAGTTTTTGCCTTAATACGGGTACCAAATTCCACAGCTGCAATAAAACTATTGCCCGAATATCCGTAGCGTTTCTTAGTATTCATGGTGCGGCTCTGGAACGATGGCAGCTGCCCGAATGCTGATGAAACAGCCCCAACAGGCAGGCTTGGCGCATCGTCACTAAATGTAACACCGTCAGCCGGGCGTTGGTAACGGTTGATATCGCCCCACTTTGTTTCCCAGCTGCCGTAACGGTTTTTAACGCTATTTACAGCTTCGGCAAAAATATCCAGCTGTTGTTTATCCGTTAAACCTTGAATAAATGCTTCTATACGTTTGGTTTGATAGGTGCTTTCCTCGTCTGTTTTAGCCGGAGGTAATTTGCGTATTATTGAAGTCCCCCACTCTACCGCCAGCGTGGTTGCTACAGAGTTTGCTGCCGATGATCTGTCCCATTTGCGCATAGTTTCAACCGGACCGGCAAGAAGCTGCTTAACAGAATCCGGCGCAGCATTATAAGCGTTAAATAGCGGCGGCAGCAAATCGTCAAAAGCGGCAAGGTAATGGTTATAGCCTTTTGATATCAGTCCGTCGAGGGTAAGTTTTCCGGGATCGCTTAGCAGTTTGATAGCGTTTATTGCCCGGTAGTTTTGTCCGTCTGGCGCCATGTAGGCGGGATATCTATTTTTATCCGGGCTGTATTCTCCAGCTGAAGCAAACGGCGTTGAATTACAATTCTGGATCCAGCCGTTAGGTGGATTGGAAACCTGCACAATTTCATCAAGTTTATGCAATCCCTGCCATTCGGTTGCGGAGGTGCTGCCATCAACCGGCAGACTCCAATCAAAAGCAGGGTTGCGTTTTGGCATAAAGTTGCCATACCAGAAAATGATGTTTCCCTTATCATCGGCATAAACTGTATTGTTTGTAGCGTTACTGACCAGGTCCATCGCTTTTTTATATTCGGCCAGTGAGTTCGCCTTAGTTATCAGCCACGACTCTAATAAGGCATTGTATGAGCGGTTATTGGCCTTAAGCGCCATCCACTTGCCGTTCCTGCTGCCAAGCACGGGGCCATGCTGCGTGTAATAACCGGTAAAGGTTTTTTGCTCAACTACCGACCCATTTTTAACATTCATAACCAGTTTGCGGGTGATAACAGGCTTTAGCTCGCCATCATATTCATAATACCATTTTCCGTCCTTCTTACTCACCTTTTCGGCATACAGGTCGCCAACATCCGCGGTACTGCTGGTGTGCATCCAGCCACAATGCGGGTTAAAACCCTGGTAAACAAAAAACTGTCCCCAGGTAACCGCGCCGTAAACATCAAGGCCCTCTTCACTTACCAGTTGCACCTCGCTCCGGAAATAAAACGGCACATGCGGATTAATATACAATAGTGCATTTCCCGATGCCGACTTTGACGGAGCTATAGCAAATCCATTTGAGCCGGTTTCCCTGTCGTTTATTGCCGGCTTGTAAACCGCGCCAAGCTTTTCGACCGGGCCTCCATAAAATTCTGCCGTTTCTTTTAAATTGATGCCACCTGTTACAGTTGCCGATACGCTGCCATCAGTAAACATCAATGCATACCATGGCTCAAAATGCTGAAAAACAGCAGGTTTAACTTCCGGATGCTTGTATAAATAATAGTTCACCCCGTCGGCAAAAGCATCCATTAGTTTTTTGAAGAAGGGCGCCGCGGTTTTATAATCTTTTATTGCATCAGCCGTATCGGCAATTAACTGGAGCTGCACATCGGTATAAAGTTCCTTTTCGCCGCTAACTTCACTTTGCCTGCCCAGTTGGTATAAATAATTTTGTTCTATCCCTTTAAAATTATCTTCACATTCGGTGTACATCAGCCCAAAAACCACATCGGCATCGGTTTTTCCATAAATATGCGGAACGCCCCAGTTATCGCGGACGATGGTCACCAATGAGGCTTCGTGTTCAAAACGCTTTATTTCGGCAGCATTAAACTTCTGCGTAAACGCAAACACCGGCGACAGGAAAAGGAAGAAAAATAAATATTTTTTCATCGTAACTATACTTTTACTAAATAATTTATGAATAAAACGCCTTTTTTTGCTTGATTTTGTAATTATTGTTACTTTTACACTTATAATTACACAATAAAAGCTTATTGTATTTCGTTAGGCCTCATATTGTAGCTAATATAGCCGGAATTTAGGCAATCAGGTACGTGATTTGATATAGTATTCAAATAAAAGAAATTTAATTTACCGGGACTAACAACCGGTTACATAAAGGCCTTGGATTAACACTAAGCATGTGATCTGAGATTTAGTTGGTCAACATTACCTTGGGTACTGTTGCATTGCGTTCCGGGGTGAGATACGGAACGCATTTTTTGTTTTATTGAGTCCATCTTCCCCGCCAATTATCCACCCTATCGTCATAATTATCCTCCGCCTAAAAAATAAAAGAAACTTTTTTGCTGCTTTTGTATTAAGTATAATATAAACCAACACAGCAATGAAATACGCATTTTTAATAGGCTCCAGTGCATTTGTTGTACGGGGCAAAACCATCAGCCACGGCGAAGAGGGAAACTGGAAAAGTTTTTTACGGATCAATACCGTTTCGCAGGGAGCCGCCGGCTCCGGAGAAAGTCTGAACATTGATCTTGATATTAAAGACACCGACGGAACTCCTGTTACCATTATATCCAACAAGCCGGTAACCGGCGCGCCTTATACCATTAAGACAACGCAGGACAGCGTTGATGTTTTAAGACTCGACGGAACAACCATCATCCATATTAACCAGCTTGATAACGATTCGGCTATGGCACTGGAACACAACATAGTCGCCGAACTTGAAGTAAATATGCCTGTTGCAGTTATCCGCATCAGTGGCGAGTTTTATGTAGATAGCCTGCATATCCGTGCTGAAAGCGAAAAACTGCTAATAAACGACAATGGCTATGCAACTGCGGCATTGGCAGGAGATAATGACCTGAAATTCACCGCGGACGGGGTCGTGTTGTAGCGGAGTGACCATAGTCAATGGTCCATGGACGATGGTTGAATTTAATTTAACCGATTATTGCTATGGACTATCGACCATGATCGATCGACTTTTTCTATGGACTATCGACCATGGACTATGGACTTTTTTCAGAGACTAGGGACTTCTTTCTCTCCTCCAACGCCATCACCAGCAAAATCATGCGGTTATAGGTGGCAAGGCCCTGTGGCTGGTTGTTTACCTTTAAATAATGATCATAAAAAAGGCTGGTCACTATTTCGGCCTTATTTTGATAGGCAATCCAATATTTACGCTCGATCACAAAATCGTTGTGAACAGTTTTTGACACCCGCGGCTTCAGCGCTTTATTAGCTAAGCTATCGCGATAAAAAAGCGCGTGCATAAATTCGTCAACCGCCAGGTGATAGGCAGAGTAGCGTAATAACCTGTCATTAGAGCCAATGCCGGCTAAAAACCCGACAAAATCAGCTTCATCCTCCGGCCCGTATCCCATCTGGTGCGACATTTCATGACAGGCCACAACCGGGCGGTTAAATATGGGCATCTGGTAGTTGATCTGCGCCTCGCCTGTGAATGGGTTAAAATAGCCGGATGTGCCTATGTAGTTTAATAAAGGTGTTAGGATGGAGGGCTTTACGCCCTGATGAAATGTTCGAAAAGCTACAGAATCACTTGATAATTTGCCAACCGCCTTTATTGCTGTATTGTAAATAGCGCCGTTATCCTGAGCCAGATCAGCAGTAGTTAAACGTGCCCGGGTGGCATTGGCGCTATCGATAAGCATTGTTGTAACAGCCTTGAGATTCTCGGTAGTATAGCTGGTATCATTTAAACTTAAACGCTCACCTGCAGATGGCCGGAAGTAGTTCATCCCCCAAAAAAGGTAGAAAATTATTATAGCGGCTTCCACTTTTATTATGAGGGCGATGGACTTTAACAAGCAACGCATCAGCTCTCTTCTAAAAAGAAGTTTTATAAACCGGCACAACGAATAAACCAGGTAACCTATAACCAGGATATACAATACATCACCGACACTAAATGGGAAAATATTTAAAACCGGGTGCAGCAAATAACTAACTCCCCGGTAAAAGCCCTGGGAATAATAGCGCTCAACAAGTTTAGGATAGTCGGCAAATACCATTAGCAGGTAAATAAAGACCAAGAGGGCTGCTATTATGATAGCTTGCTTTATTAATATTTTTTTATTGCCGGCAGTAAACATCTGCGGTAAATATAGCAATATGTAAGCGCAGGTAACTAAAAAGGCCCTCTGCAAGCAGAAGGCCTTAAATTATGATTAGGTATAGACCAGTATTATTTTACAGAAACAGGCACACAAACGGTATCCCAGTTCATGCTGAAGCCACCTTTATTGATCACGTAGGTTAGTGATTCAGTCTTAGCAATTTTTTTAGGTGTTACCATTACCCTTAGCTGATCCTGGGCCTGGTCATATTTAAATGCACCCCATTGCTCGGCTGTTTTGTTGAATATAACGGTCCATTTGCCGGCTTTTTGCGGGATAACAAAAAATGCGTATTTACCTGCCGGTAATTCTTTGCCTTCTACTTTAATGGCTTTGTCGGTAGTAAAAGTGGTAGCAGAATCTGCCCCTGCGCGGTAAACTTTGGCGTAAGGCACCAAGTCGCCCCAAATTACACGGCCTTTAACATAGGGGCTTCCATAACGAATGGTGATGGTTGCACCTGCTACGGTACCTTTTACTCCCTTATGAGGGCTTGCTGGTTTTTCCTGTGCCATTACCGTTACCGATACCAAAATAGCGCATACAAAAACCGCCAATGCTTTAAATTGAAATAATGCTTTCATGATAAAAATATTTTATTGGTTATAATTTAATTTCCATAAAGGTAAACTGAAATTTGGATTTATTGCATCCTAATTTTTGATATTTATTTTGAGATGGCATTCATTAATCCCTGCGCTCGCAAACTACCGGAATCAGCGAAAAATATTTTATTTTTTTAATACTTATTATAAAACAAAAATAATATTGTAACGTTCTAAATACCAGAATCATATTGCAGTTAGGAATTGACCGAAAGGTTAAACAATTGTTGTGATTTTTGGCCTCATGCTCTTAAGGGCGTGAGGTTTTTTTATGTCCTTTATTTTAACCGTCATTTTATAACATATCGTTTATATTTGCCGGGTATGCTGGTCGTATCAAAAATCATTTCTTTCGCTTAATATGAAGGAGCCGAATAAAATAATATTCCTGGCGTTATTCATATTGGCGCTTGCGGTAAACTTTGCCGGCATAAACGTTAAATTTTTCACTGACGACCCTGGCCTCTATGCCGCAATATCCAAGAATCTCATCTACAAAAAGAGCTTCCTCGAACTGTTCACCTACAACCGCGATTGGCTTGATAAGCCGCATTTCCCATTTTGGTTGGTACTGTTCAGCTTTAAGGCATTCGGCATAAGCGAGTGGGCCTACCGGCTGCCTGCGCTGTTGTTTTTTGCGCTAAGCCTATTGTATACCTGGCTTTTTGCTGTTAAATATTATAGCCGCGAAATAGCATTCACAGCTGTATTGATAGTAATGACTGCCCTGCACGTGCTGTTATCAAATACCGATGTTCGTGCCGAGCCTTACCTGATGGGGTTATTGATGGGTTCTGTTTATCATGTTGCCTGCCTGCAGGAACGCTATAGTTTCAAGCACCTGCTTTTAGCTGCGCTACTCATAGCCTCCGCCGTTATGACCAAGGGAATCTTTGTGATAATACCTGTGGGTGGCGCATTATTCGGCCAACTGGTATTTCAAAAAAGACTGGGGGAACTGCTTAGCCTCAAGTGGCTTGCGCTTATCGTGCTTACCATCATTTTTACCATCCCGGAGCTTTATGCCCTGTACATCCAATTCGACCTGCATCCTGAAAAAACAGTCTTCGGCACCAATCACGTCTCGGGCCTTAAATGGTTTTTATGGGACAGCCAATTTGGCCGCTTCATAAATGCGGGCCCAATAAGCCGGGCGGCCACGGGGAGTAAGTTCTTTTATCTGCATACGCTGCTGTGGGCGTTTGCGCCGTGGTGCCTGTTATTTTATTATGCCGTTTTTAAAAATGTAAAAAACATATTTAAAGGCGTCAGGCTTACCGAGTATTATACATTAAGCGGTGGGTTACTGCTTTTACTGCTATTTTCATTTTCCGGGTTCCAGTTGCCGTTTTATACCAATGCAGTTTTCCCGCTGTTTGCTATTGTTACAGCGCCATTTTGTGTTAATCAGCTAAGTAAATTTGGTACAGCGCTAAGGGCAATTTCACTATGGATCTTTGCAATTGCGTTGCCGTTGGTAGTGGTGGCGCTTAATTATCTTTTAAAACCGGCTAATAATTTATTTTTTGTTGCCGATATTAGCTTATTCGGTATTATGATTTTCCTGATCTTAAAATCGGTAAAGGAAAATTATAAAAGGATCTTCTTTGCCTGCTGTGCTGCTGCGTTATTTGCAGGGTTTTATTTGAACACCGTTTTTTATAACGAAATAGTGTCCTACCGGGGAGAGATAGCAGCGGCCAGTTACCTCAACCAAAAACCCTTTGATAATTTTAAAATCTACTCCCTAAAGTTCGAGAATAATATTTTCCAGTTCTACAGCAAAAAGCCGATAGATTACTTACCGATTGAAGAGTTTAAAAACTTCAGACCTCAACAAACATCCCTGTTTTATGTAAGCCAGCGGTCTATGGATTACCTGGTTCAAACTCATGCTGAATTTACAGTAGTACACTCGTTCATCGACTATCCGCAGGAAAACCTGAAGCCCAATTTTTTAAACCGGGCTACGAGGGCTACGGTATTGGGCAAGGTGTATTTGATTTCGAAACCTTAGGAGTCAACTATTTTGTGCCAAGAATCTTGAAAAAGCTTCTTGTTAATCGCTGTAAAATAGTTGCATCCTGTGTTATAATTTCAGCATCGGCCATCATACCTTGTTTTAAATGAATAGGCTTTTTTAAATCAGATGAGTTATTGATCTTAAACTCAACCCTCGAAATAAAAACGCTATCCTTATAAGGCACATCGGCAATATATTTTATCCTTCCCCTTATCATACCATATTCTTCAAACGGGTAGCTTTTTAGTTTCACCAATACTTGTTGCCCCTCCTTAACCTTGCCCATATTGTTTTGTGATATGGTCATGTTCCCGAAAAACGCTTCATTACCCGGATCGATATAAAAAACTTCCTGCCCCGGGTTAAGCACCTGGTTTTCCTGTATGATACCTGCAAATGAGAGCTTACCCGCCTGCGACGCGCTTAGTACATATTTACTTTTCCAATCCTCGGCGGTGCTCACCAAACTGTTTAAGGCCTGCATAAATTTCGTCTTCTCTTCCTGCACCTGGTTATCCAGCTCAAGGATCTCCTTTTGCTTTGCCGCGTAATTATTTTCGTTGGTCATGATGCTGGATTGCGTTTGCAGCAGCGGCGATTGTTTGGCAAGATATTTACTTTCCTCCTGCCTTAGCTCGGCTTTGGTTTCCACCCTTTGCTGTACCAGTTTTTTGTGCATTTCATATTCATCGCCGGCCAGCGCAAAATCTTTCTGTTGGATAATTTTTTCGGCATTTAGCTGCTGTTGCTGCTGCGAGATGTAGGTAAGATCCTTCTGCAGGTACACTTTCTTTTTCACCAGGAAACCATTATCAATTGTTGCCTTGTATGCAATATATTCCTGCGAAAATACCTGGTAGGCGCTTTGTAACTCCCCAAATTCTGCATTATCAGCCTGGTTTAACACTACATTATTAAGCGGCTTATTTTGCAATACCTGCGCTTGTAACTGCTGCAGGGTTGTAAGCAAGGCCAGCACCTTTGCATGATTGGCCGTGCTTTCCAAATATGCCAAAGGCGCACCTGCTTTAACGGTTTCATTTTCCTGCACCAGCAACTGAACTAACTTGCCTGATATTTTCGATACCACAGGTTTCGGCGAATTCGGTGAATCAACCTTTAGCTGGGCGTTAACAATATCAGGGTATTTTATCAACGCCCCTAACAGCACTATTAAAACCAGGATCCCAAAAAACAGGGAGATCCCCCACCGCAGCAGCCACCCGGGCACCGCGGTAATAATATCCTGCATCTCGTCGGTATGGCGGCCTTCAGCGGCACTATCATTAGCGTATATTGTAGGCATGGTGTTATGATTTCACTGATTTTTAATTGATTTCACCTATTTCCATTATGTGTTTTCTTTCTGATCACTAGTTTCTAACCTCTGGTCACTAATCTCTGGTCTCTAACCTTTAATCTCTAATCACTAACCTCTGGTCTCTAATCAAGTTCCCAACTCTAATTGATTCTTAACAAGCTTATAATAATCCCCCTTCAAGGCGGTCAGCTCATGGTGGGTTCCCTGTTCAATTATGCGGCCTTTGTCCAGCAAAATGATATTATCGGCATTACTAACAGTGCTTAAACGGTGTGCAACAATAATTACTGTCCGGCCTTTAAAAAACTCAGCAAGGTTATCCATAATAACGCGCTCATTATTGGCATCAAGCGCATTGGTGGCCTCGTCAAAAAATATGTACTGCGGGTTTTTGTATACAGCCCGGGCAATCAACATGCGCTGGCGCTGCCCCTGGCTTATGCCGTTACCTTCTGCACCAATTTTGGTATTTAAACCAAGTGGCAGGGTATCGATAAAATCCTGGATATTAGCAACCTTGATCGCATGACGCAATTTTTCTTTATCCGGGTAATCATCTCCAACTGCAATATTTCGTTCAATCGAATCGGAGAAAATAAAGCCATCCTGCATCACCACCCCGCATTGCCCGCGCCAGGTTTTGAAGCCTATATTGTGGATGGACTGTTCTCCTACCCTAATTTCACCTTTTTGCGGCTCATAAAATCTAAGCAATAATTTTAAAATAGTTGTCTTTCCGCTGCCACTCATACCCACAATGGCAGTAGTTTTTCCCTGCGGAATGTTGAGGTCGATATCCTCAAGCACAGGCTCGTTACCGGCACCCGGATAGCGGAAAGTAAGTTTGTTAATGCTCAGGCTTTTATCCTCGGGCAGGTTATGGTTCCACTCTTTGTTTACCGGTTCCTCATCCTCCATCTGGTGAATTTCGTTCAGCCTTTCCAAGCTTATCTTGGCATCCTGGAAACCCTGCATAAAGCCAAGCAATTGCTCGATAGGGCTGCTTAACTGGCCTACGATATACTGCACCGCAACCATGGCGCCCAGCGTAAGGTTTCCATTAATAACTGCCTGCGCGCTCAAAAAAGTGATCAGGATATTTTTTCCTTCGTTAATAAAAGTTGCGCCGCCCTGCTGGTACTGGCTCAGCGCCAGGCTCTTTACGTTAAACTTAAACAGCCGCGCCTGGATATGCTCCCATTCCCAGCGTTTTTGCTGTTCGCAGTTATTCAGCTTTATTTCCTGCATACCGCCTATCAGTTGTACGATGCTGCTTTGATTTTTGGCCGAAACCTCGAAGCTTTTGTAGTTAAGCGCCCGGCGGCGTTTCAGGAACAGTACTATCCAGGTGATGTATAAGGTACTGCTTGCAGCAAATACAAAAAACACACCCGCGTTGTAATACGCCAGCACTACCGAAAATACCACCAGGTTAAACATGGAGAACACCGTGCTTAGCGTCGACCCTGTTAAAAAGGTTTGGATGTTTCTTTGGTCGTTCATCCGCTGCATAATGTCGCCCGTCATTTTGGTATCAAAGAAACTCATGGGCAGCTTCATCAACTTGATCAGGAAATCTGTTAGGATAGAGATATTGATGCGCGTACTGATGTGCAGCAAGATCCACGACCGGATGAACTCCACACTTACCCGCCCGATTATCAGCGCCGTTTGCGCTATCAGGATGATGTAAATAAAATTAAGGTTGCGGGTATTAATCCCAATGTCAACAACAGATTGAGTTAAAAAAGGCGTTATCAACTGCAGCAAACTCCCTATCCCCAGGCCGAACAGCAATTGTACCACCAGCTTGCGGTAGGCTATCAAATACCTGAACAAAAACGACCAGCTAACGGCTGTACCCTTTTCATCGTCCTGCTCATAAAATTGCGGTGTTGGGGAAAGTAAAAGGGCGATGCCTTCAACCTTATCCTCATCATTAAGCCAGTTGCGGGCAAAGTCCGTTTCATTAAGGGTAACCAAGCCGGCGGCGGGATCTGCCAGGTAATATTTGTGGTTCTTAATTTTATAAAGTACCACGAAGTGGTTTTGCCGCCAATGTAAAATACAAGGCAGCTCCGCTTCTTTTAGCTGCGCGATATTCAGCTTCACACCCAATGAACGAAAGCCCACCTTTTCCGCAGCATCACTAATGCCCAGCAGGGATACCCCCTCGCGGTTAATTTCGCAAAGCTTCCGCAGGGTTTGCACCGTAAAATTACGACCGTAATGCTTTGCCACCATACGCAGGCAGGTGGGGCCGCAGTCCATTTGATCAGGTTGTTTGTAAATGGGGAAAGGCATAGGGGTTAAATTTTTATTAACTTATAAACAAGTATACTTATTTTGATGATAAACACGGCATTGAATTTTAATTCCGTGTTCTTAAACGTTGAACTCAATCCGTGCTCGCGGTGACACCCGTGTAACGAAAAGCAAGATTACTATTGTTCTATTCATGATAGTATTAATTCTGGATGCCGAGTATGTTATCTTGCGAATGCCACCGTACATTTAATCAGGTTGTTTGTAGCGAAGACCACTTGTCCGTTTAAACTATTCTATCCTCCTTAAATTAAAAAATATCGAGAGAATCTACCTTACTGTCATTGATCCAGATAATTGCTTAGCACTTTCGTTACCTGTGAATCATTGGGATAAATCGCGTTATCATCTGCAACTACACCATTTCTATTAACTATAAAATACCTCGGTATTGAACTTATCTTATATTGTTTTTTAATCTCGGCATTCTTCTCGTCAAGTAAAAGGTAGTTCATCTTTTTATCCATATGCTCTTCGTGCATTGCTTTTTGCCAATCCGAAGGATTATCGTCTATAGATATATCTAAAAAAAGTATTTTCTTATTTTTGAAATCAACCTTTAATTTTTCGGAAAAAGTTAAATTGTACCTGCAAGGGCTGCACCAGCTTGCCCAAAAATCGACGTAGATAATATACCCTTTATATTTTGCCAATAACTCTTCCCATGTATATTTCACTCCGCTTATGTCGGCTATTTCTTTTTTTGAATCACCATTAATTTTAAACCGATTAGCCAAAGTGCGTTGCCTGATCAAGTATCTACTGTAGATATCATCTTTCTCGTTAATAAATGCAACATATTTATTTTCGTAATCTAATGGGGGGACTGATAGATAATTTTTTAATTCAATAAACAGCACATATCGCCTGGTCAAACCAGTAAATGACGAAGCTATGTTATTATAACTTAAAGAAAATATGTTATTTTTCTGCTTAAAATCCCTGTTTAGATAATGCTTTAGGTTAAGAACTGCCCTCCGATAAGATTCATTTGATAAGCAACTATCGCACGTAATGCCCTCTCTCAAACTATCGACATAGTTTGTATATTGAAGGGGCAATTTAGCCAAATTTACACCTCGATAATACACTGGCCTGAGAACATCAATATTGTATAAATATTTAAAAATTCCATATGTATAATTTGCAAAACCATTGGTTATCGGAAATACCTTTTTATAATTTCTTAAAAAAGCAAAGCGCTTACCCGAATCGCTTTTAGCAGAATTAATTAGTTTTCGAAAATCAATGTCTGTCGTTGGTGCAACAATAGTTTTGGCAGGCGCATACAAAACAGCATTTACTTGACGACTCAATTTTTTATAATATTCTACAAATAAATAAAGTTCATTGTTTCGTATGTCGTTTCCTTCAACCGTCAAAACGGGCAGCCCTTCCCCGTCAATTTTCAAAGTAAGTTTTTCGCCGGGATAAATAAGAAAAGGGATTTGATGATAAGAATCTATCAACAGTATTGGCTGCCTGATATCAAGTTTTTTAATATGATCTTTTGCAGAAATAAAAAAAGGAGGATCCGTATCGCCGTACTCATCCGTATAATAAAATGAGGCCCGTTGCCCATTGTTTAAATTAATATCAATTGTTGCCGTATCAGCGCTGAAAGAACTTATATAAAATTTGGAATTTTCATCCGTTTTATTGTTACCTAAAACTATTTTCGAAAAAGATAGCTGTACTGAAAATACAAAAAGGATAAACAATTTTAGTTTTTTTAGCATAAGTTTTTACCTGATTTATTTTTTGAAATAGATTTTTTTCTGCAAATACTTACTTCAACGTGCACAATTTCAATATTTGTTAAGTAGCTGCATTACGTCGATTCCAGATTATTACGCACAATGCTTTTAGGCATTATGCGTAATTTAAGGATAGTTAATTATGCCTCAGTTGGCGCAGGAGCGCCCAAAGATGAACATGATGCACAGCACCATTTTCCACCTGTCATCCCTGCAGCAGATTTTTTTGCATCATCCATTGACATACCACAATCCCAACTGCTACTATCGCCGGGAATGTGAGAACAGCAAGCCCCGCCTTCCGGCGGCGCAACAAAACCACCCAATACATTTTTCATCTCAGCCCTGCTGAGTTTGTTAAACTTTGACATAAAATAAGTTTATTATTATTTGACTAATTTTACCGGTACCAAGCCCCGGTATCTGGCTGCATGTATTAAAATGCATGCTCCTTTACTTTCGCGAGAAGTATCTTTATATGCTTATTCAAGCATGTATTTTAAATCGGGGAGCTGGTACAAATCAGGCAGGCGGTAGCCGTTAAGCAACGTTGTTGGTGTAGCGGTTACCTCTGCTATTTTACACCAAGCATTTTGCTTTTCCAGCTTATGAAAGTTGGCTTCATTCAATTGCACGGGGTACACTTTTGCCCAGGCCTGGTAGTCCTTCTGTTTTTGTTCGTACCAGTCGTGCAGGGCATTTTCAACTATTGTTTTATCGGGGAGTTCATTTAAAGCCATCAGGTGGCGGGCAACCGGGGTTTTTATATCCGTATCAGTGTTGTCGGCAGTAAAAACTATCCGTGCCTGTACGGCGCCGCTGCCTTGTTCCAGCAGTTCGGTTAATTCTTTATGGGCTTTTGCACACGGGCCGCAATAGGGGTTGCTCACCATGGTAATAATGTTATCAGCCTCAACGTTGCCCAATACAATGCTCCATTCTTCGCCCGGGATTGCATATTTGGGTTGTGCGGTTAGCGTATTGGTAAACAGTTCGGTATTATATTTAAACCTGCATAATTGTTGTTTTAATGGTTGTAGCTGCTGCTGTTTTAAAAACAAAGGCTTTAGCAGTGTCCATAAAATTACCGGTATAGCCAGGCAAATAAAGATGGTTATCACATCATTACTCCCGGTAAATACAAACGGATGCGTAAACGTTGAAACCTGGGTTAAAAATTCCAGCCATAACAGCGCCTGCACGGTGCAGCATAGTATACACCATTGTTTGGCTATGCGCGCCTGGTAGTATATTGAATACACCGTATATGGCAGGCTTACCGCATTTAAAATAGCCAGTGCCCACAAAACAGTTATTGACCCTCCGCCAAAAAGCAGCAACAGCCAGGTACCGCCAAAATAAAAAAAGCCTACCTCGCTCCAGGTAAGCCCCTCAAATACCTTTGCGGCCTTTGACGATAATATGGCGTTACAATTTACCTTGGTAGTGGTTTCACACAGTTTTTGTATCAGCGGGTTATTGCTGTCGATTGATTGGATCAGCAGCAATATGGATGTTATTAAGCCAGCCGTTTTAAACACGGACAATAGCGCCGTTTGCCAGCCCAGGTTGGCGAAATAACCATTTCCGTAAAGTGCAGCTAACAGGATCAATAGAACTCCGGTAATTAATGCGGGCGCTTTTATTGCTGCTAAAAATGCGGGGAAAGTTGCCGGTGCTTCATGCGCTGCCGATGGTTCGGCGGTTAATACCACCCCCTTGAACATCTTTTTAAATTCTTCGAGCGTTATTTTATGGCTGTTCCATTTTTCGTTTGAGACAAGAACCGTATCGCCATCAATTTTATTTACAACTAAAAAATCACCGTTATTCACGTGGGTGTGGGCTATAAACGGACAAGGCACATTTACCAGGTTATCATTATCAACCCGGAAAGCCGCATTTTCAATATTAAAGTTATTCAGTACATCGCTGATTGCCAGCAGACTGGGATAATCGGGGTGCTTTTCAAGCTCGCTGACGATGGTTTCCGGAGCGATATGAATCGACAGATCTTTTAATAATTTATTAACTGCGGTTTCAGGATTTTGATGTTTTGTTAGTGACAGCATAGTTTAGGGTTGTTATGCGTTAAATTTATAAGGTTTAAGGCAAAAAACAAAATGCTATCGGTAATTTAATTTTTATTTTTTTTGTCACGATTAAATTTACAATCTCATCCTTATTCCACCTTATACCTGTAAACCTGCCTGCCTAAATTGCCATCTGCGTCAATGCCCTCCACTACCACCCTGTAAGTTCCCTTCCCATCTGCATTAAAAAAGCTGAATGATGCTTTGCCGTCTTTATCAGTTATGATATTCGGGTTCCAGTAAATGGTGCTGCGCAGGTCAGCCATTTTTTGGTTGGTTTTTGGGTTATCATATTGCGGGGAATAAAACTCTCGGGCTTTATAGAAACCATTCACCGTATATGTTTTTACGCCTGGCGTGTAGCGTTCATATTTTCGATTTTTCCCTCTTTTGGTGGTGATAATTAACACTCCGCCTGCTGCCCGGCTGCCATAAATTGCGCCATAATGCGCACCAAAGCCTATTTCAATACTTTCTATATCCCCGGTTTCTATCCAATCAATAGGCTTAGGTCCACTTGCAGGCTCACCCGGCGGTGGTTTTTGTTGCATTGGCATACCATCAATAATAATTTCCATCATATCCCTTTGCCCCGAAAAGTTTGGCACTGAACGCCTGGAGTATAAAAAATGGTCGAAGGTAATTTCAAGATTGGGTGAATTAGCGGCTAAAAAATCCTTAAGGGTTGTATATGATGTATTTTCCAATTGCTTCGAGGTAAACACCTGGTCGGCATTACCGGCGCCGTTAAGGTTTTCAGAATGCGCTAATGATGGATCTGTTTTCTTATCCTTTATCACTACCTCCTTCAACATAACCTGGTGTTTGTTGACCCCGTATTTCTTCTGTTCCTCGTAAAACAATTTGTTGTTTCGCAAATATCCCTCTATTGGGTTATCAGCCTTTACCAGCCCTGCCGATCGGGATGAAATTACGTTCACGGCCGGACCTGCAGTGCTATCCACACTAAGCACCACGTCATTTTGTGCTTTACCTACCAGCGCCTGTATCACAAACTTGGTAGTATCGCCAAAAACCAGGTTATCAAACACAAAACGCCCGTTCAGGTCTGTTACAGTATCCAATAACAATGTCCCGGACGCGGACCTGTTAAATAAGGTCACCTTGCCACCAGTAAATGGCTTTCCTGATTTGTGTGTCAGCGTCCCCGAAATTTGCAAGCCTGTCTCCGGCTTAAGTATTGGGATTGAATTGCTGCTGCCAGCACCCAGCACTTTTTTCCATTCAAACCGGCGGTAGCCATGAGTCAACATTACAAGGTCAAGGTCGGCGGTGGTTTTGTCGCTTATATTCGTAAAATAATAATTGGGCTGTTCAATGTACCCCTTAAGTTCTGACGTTAGCAGCAGGTTGTTTAAAATTGTAGGTTCTGCATTTTCATCCGCCGGGAGCTTACCTTCATCGGTTATCGCCACCGAAAAATTTCCCGGGAGAATGGCATTATCGTTCTCCTGCGTTTTTAAAAAAACCTTTACCTTCTCGCGCGTTGCATAAGTGGATTTGTCGGTGCTTAGTCCCAACTTAAGCAGGTCATCGTTCCGAACAAAAAACAAGCGCTCACACAACGGCTCACCATCCGGCGAAAATAAAGTTGCTTTGGCTACGCCTGTGCGGAGCTCCTTTTTACCGATATTTAAGCTTACCTCCTGCTTATCAAGCTTCACAGTAAAGCTAAAAGGCATACCTGCAGAATAAATTATCAGCGTATAGTTTTTGTTCCTGTTTTCCTGATACCACTTTGAAGCGTTTATTTTTACTGTGTACGCACGCGCAAGGTCGGTTACCTCTATCTTTAAGCCATTTGAACCAGCAGTCGGCAGATCAATTATTGCCTCGGTCCCATCGGCATAGGATATTTTTGCTTTGTAGGTTTTATTTTCCTTTGGCCCCAGGTAAAAATATCCCATCCCCAAGTGCTGCGATGCAAATGTTGTTATTTCCTTGCCCTCATTATCAAGCACCGCACCCTTCACGTCAATACCAAAACCATCCGGACCAATTGCCTTAAACGCTGTTTTCGATTTAACGCCGGTTAGCAGAGTCCCGCCTTCCGGAAAAAACTGTACAACTGGTTTTTCATTGGCGGGAAGCTTTTTCGATGTACTGCTTTCCGATACCCGGTTGTTAAGCATTGACCCAACCGGAACGCTTTGCTCAAAAAATGCTTCATCGCCGTCATTCCTCATTAGTTGGGTATAAGCCCTTACCCTGTAATTACCTTTTTTCAATGAGTCGGCAAGCGCAAAATCGCCCCATGCAAGGCCGTCTGCCAGTGGCAGTTTTATTGACCGGGCTATCTTGCTATTTGGGTCGATAAGGTCGGCATATAACACACCACTCCGGGTCGAGGGCCGGTGGTCTTTCTCGCCTGTTACATAAGCTTTAAAGTAAATAGTATCGCCGGCCGCATAGTATGGCTTATCAAAGTGCAGGTAAGTTTTTTCTGTGAGATGATTTGCTGCATAGTTATTTAGTTTTTTGTTTATATTATTTAACAAGGCGCTATCAGTGGTGAGCGCCTTTTGTTCGCCCGGTTCATAATCCAATGGCAGCATGCCGGCTAACCTGCTCCGGCTCCACACACCTTCGTAGGTTACATCCTTAGGATCAAGCACGTTGCCGTTCTTGTCGAAGGGGACAGCTGGAGTCTCAAAGATGATAAGGGTATTATTTTTGTTTTCAGCATCCGATAATTTGCTCATCGTGCCTTTATTAAACCGATGATACTTATCGTACGAAACATACAATGCATCGTTAGGGTTTCCACCTGGCGCGGCAACATTGCTCAGCGTATAAAAGCCTTGTTTATCGGGCCCGCTTATAAACTCTTCTTCCTTTAGCGGCATAAGCAAAAGCTTTTGCAAACGTTTAGGGAGATTAGATTTTTTCGTCCAGTACGCCAATGAATCGCGACCACTGCGCTTATCCTTCTCATCCTGGAAATCCTCTATTTTTTTATTTATCAGCTTATCAGCCGGGCGCTCCGGGTTGGCAGGTAACCGCAACACCCTAAAACCGTCCTGGTCTAACTGATCAATCAGGGCCGATCTGAGGAAGTGCCTTACCGAGCCGCGATAAGTTTCCTCCCTTTTGTTTTCCCATCGTTGTTGTTCTGTTGGGCTGCCTTTAAGCGGTTCAAATGATACTATACCCGAATAACCGACTTCCTTATTAAGCTCATCAGCATTATTTAAGGTAAAATCCTTTAAAAGGTATTTTATTTTATAGCCAAGTGCGTTATTTTGGATCACCAAAAAATCAACTGAAGAAGCAGTAAGCACTCCTGCTTTTTCGTCATAATTCAAATCAAGCACCTCAGGGTTCAGGATCTTGCATTCTTTGGAGAGCTCCGTTTTTCCTAAAAACTCCTCCTTAAACCAATCGTAATTACGCTGGCGGGTAAAATCAACTTCCGGTTTTACCTTAACTTCATTCAGCGCTATCGATTTAGGATAAATAGTAATGGTTTTCAGGTCAAGATTACTTTTGTCTACCACAATCGTTTGATTGTATGTATCAAAACCAATTATCGATACTACCAATTCATACTGGCCCGGCTTTACATTTTTTAACGTAAAAGTTCCGTCAGGCGCCGTTTTATCTCCAACAGTAGCATTGCTGATAAACACACTGGCGTCTGCCACTGGTTTGGTATCCGCCTGGCTGATGATTTTTCCTGAAACTGATACCTGTCCAAATGCTACAGCAGGTAAAAATGCGATAAAAAATATAAAAATTTTGATCATAGCGTGTCTGTTTATTCTACCTTATACCTGTAAACCTGCCTGCCCAAATTGCCGTCGGCATCAATACCTTCAATTACCATGCGATAGGTTCCCTTGCCATCGGCATTAAAATATTCAAAAGAAGCTTTGCCGTCTTTATCGGTGGTAATGTTGGGTTTCCAATAAATCGTGCTGCGTAAATCGCGCGCTTGCTGGTTGGCTAAGGGGCTATTGTATTGGGGTGAGTAAAACTCACGGGCTTTGTAATATCCTTCGGCGGCAAATGTGGTTACCCCGGGTGCATAGCGGTAATAATTATTGATTTTTTGAGCCCGTTTTGTGGTGATGATCAAACCGCCTGCTGCCATTCGCTGTCCGTAAATAGCCCCATAATGCGGACCAAGAACAACCTCAATTCCTTCAATGTCTTCCGCATGCAGGTTATCGAGTATATCATAGTCATTGTTGTCCAAAAAATTACCATCAATTACTACGGCCATTTTTGCCAGGTGCATCCGCGCGTTAAGCGGAACCCCACCTCTAAACATTACGCTGGTAAGCACGCCGGATAAACAATCCACAATTCTCCCGCAAACGAGCTTTTCCAGTTCCTTTGCCGAAACCACCTGGTCTGCAACCCCCGGTCCGTTCAGGTTATCAGAATGCGGAATAGCAGGTTCTTTTTTTGCTTTTACGTGCACTTCTTTTAGTAAAACCGGCGGCCTGTTTGTATGCGAATCCCGCTCCTGCTCTCTTTTATAATCCTCGCCGCGCTTTGTTGTAATCAATAAAATACCGCTGCCGCCTTTACTACCGTAAACAGTGCCATAGTTAGGGCTTGACAGCACTTCAACGCTCTGAACACGGTCGGGATCAAGATGGTCGTAATCGCTGTAACTAACAAACTCGCCGTCTATTATAATTTGCATTGGCGCATAAAGCTGGGGCGGCCCCTTGTATGGTATACCATACCTAAAGAAAACCGAGCCCATCAATATTTGTCCCAAACGGAATGATAAAGTATTCCCCGGTAAATCCTTTAGTTGATCGGCGGTCACCACCCGGTCAGCATTACCGGGGCCATTTAAATTATCAGAGTGCTTCAGAAAGCTCTTTTTATCCCTGATCACAACCTCCTTTAACATTGCCGGATGTTGGTTTATCCCCAGTTTAGCCTGCTCTTTGTAAAATTCCTTTTGATTATTTAAATACGGTTGCAAACCGCTAGTTGTATCAACCGACGCCTCGTAATTACTTACGGCAAAATTTACCATAGAAACGCTTGGCGGCGATTTTCCCTCCAATTTGATTGCAACGTTATCCTGCCCTTTATTTGCCTTAGCCTGCAACACAAATTTTGTGCTGTCGTTAAACGCCAAATTATCAAATGTGAAATTTCCGGTGGCGTCAGACAAGGTATCTCTGAAAAAAGCGCCGCCTTTATTTGTAAACAGGCTCACTTTACAGCCTGCCAAAGGTTTACCGCTCCGGGTAACTTGCCCTGCTATAGTCAAACCAGTTTCGGGCTGATAAAAAACAGGAAGCTTTTGATTGTTAAATACCTTTTTCCACGAAAAATTGCGATAGCCCTGGGTAAGCATCAACAGGTCAAGATCAGCCTGCGTCTTTTCATTGCTATCAATGAAATAGTAGTTGGGCTGTTCAATGTTTCCCTTTAGTTCCGAAGTCAGCAGTAAATTAGCACGGATACTATTTTCATCGCGTTCGTTAACCGGCACCTTAGTTTCATCAGTAACCGCCACAGAAAAGCTCCCGGCGGATGGGCTGCCGTTGCCGTTCTGCGTATTTAGATTGATCTTTACCTTTTGCCGGGTTGCGTAAATGCTTTTATCGGGTGATACGTCTATTTTTAACTGGTCCTTATTATCAACAAATACCAGTCTTTCAGTTAATGGTTCCCCAACCGCATTAAACAAGGTAAATTGAACTATACCCGAAGGGAATTTCCTTTTAGGGATAACCGCAGTAAAAAACTTATTGAACGGGCCGCTTTCAGCGGCGTAATAAATAACTCCGCCAGCCTGTGCTACCAGGCTTAATTTATCAGCCGGGCTTTCGTTTCCGGCGGTTACCCTTAACCTGACATTGTCGGCATCTGTGTTGTTTATGCTGATGGTATAACCGGCTCCTGTAGCTTTGGGCAGATCGATAGTTGCGGTTGTACCATCAATGTAATTCAGCTGCGCTTTGTAAGTTCGCCCTGCCTCCGGAACAAAACTAAATGCCCCCATCCCTAAATGGGTTGACGCAAATGTGCAAACCGCTGCGCCCAAGTCGTCAACTACAGTTCCTTTAACATCCGTTCCCAGCCCAGTTGCGGCAATCGCTTTAAAGGCAACTTTTGAATAGACGCCAGCAAGAAGATTACCCCCTTCCGGTAAAAATTGCACATCTGTTTTGTTCCCCGCAGCAGCAAGCTTTGTAGCCACAATCTGTCTCTGAAACGAACCGCTTTCAGCGAATTTTTTGGCAGCTAAGGAGCCTATCGGTATAAGCTGGTCAAAGTAATTTGCGCCATCACCATTCAGCATTAAATTGGTATAAGCCCGTACGCGATAATTGCCTGCCACCAGTGTATCGGGTAATGCAAAATCGCCCCAGCCAATACCATTGTCCAGGGCCAACCGTATCGAATTTGCTACCTTGTTGTCAACATTTATCAGGTCAACATGCAATACCCCGCTTAACTGCGACGGAATATGCTGGCCCCATTGGGTTAGGTAAGCTTTAAAGTAAATGGTATCGCCGGCTGCATAATAGGGCTTGTCAAATTGCAGGTATGCCTTTTCGGTGACATGATCGCCCGCATACTTAAATAGTTTATCCCTGATTTTATTGATTGTAGTATCAGCTTTTGTAACGTTATTTTGTTCATCATCATAGTCAACCGGAAGTAAGCCCGCAACTCCCGAGTTGGCCCATGCGCCATCATATGTTAAATTATGTGGATCGGTAATTGTTCCGTTATTGTCAAATGGTACTTCCGGAATATTGAAGGTAACAACCGTATTTCCCTGGTTTCCCAATTTGGCATACGAAGAGTTATTAAAATGATGATATTTATTATAGCTGATGTAAAGCATGGAGTTTTTACTCATCAGGTTATATAGCCCAGCTTGGTCAGGACCAGTAACTAATGAATCCTTTTTCGTTATTCCGTTAGCTAGTTTTTTGTCGATATAAAAAATACTGTCAGGTACATAACCTTTTTTTACAGGCAAACGCAATACCCGGAATCCCTCATCCTCTATCCGGTTATCTATAACCGCACGCAAAAAATGCATCTGTGAGCCTTCATAAGCTTCACGTCTGCGTTTTTCCCACCCTTTTTCCTGTATTGCAGTACCTTTTAATTTTTCATACAAAACATAGCCGTTATAGTTAAGTACTTTTGTATCAAAACTTGAATTATCAAGCAAAAAATCCTTTAATAAATATTTTAATTTATAGCCCAGCGCACGATTTTCAATCTCCAAAAAATCAACCGATGATGCTCTTAAAATGTTACTATCTGCATTAAAGTTAAAATCGAGCAGCTCAGGATTCATGATAGTGCACTCCTTCGAAAGATTAGTGCTGCCCAGGAATTCCTTCTTAAACCTTAGGTAGTACTTCTCTCTATCAGGATCGGTACTGGATGCCTTTACTGTTATGTTGTTCAGAGAAATAATTTTAGGAGAAATAGCGATAACTGGTAGTACAACATCATTGCCGCCAACAATTACCGATTGTTTGAAAACATCAAAACCTACGATAGAAACGATAAGGTCATACCTGCCTGGCCTTACGTTTTGTAATTTGAAGGTTCCATCGTTTGATGTTTTACCACCGACAGCAGCATTACTTAAAAAAACACTGGCGTCGGCAACCGGTTTGGTATCTGCCTGGCTAATGATTTTACCTGTAATGGTTATTTGTCCAAATACGCTAACAGGCAACAGAAAGATCAACAGTAACATGGTTTTGGTCATAACCAAATTTAACTATAAGAAAATCAAATATCAACTATTGCTTTAGTTAATTTAATTTTTATAATTATTACAATTCGATCAATAGCCTATTCTTATATATCCTAAGGCTTCCAGGTCTTCAGCAGTTTTGGTGAGGTGGGTTTTGCCATCCTTTAATAAATATATTGCATCGCTTATATCAAGCAGGTGGCTGTACATATGGTCGGTTATCAGCAAACCTTTGTTAGCCTTCTCTTCCATCAAAAATGCTTTAACATTTTCTATCTGGATAGGATTTAAATGTGTGAACGGCTCATCAAGCATAGCAAACAACGAGGGCGTTTTTACAACAATGTATAATTCCAGTGTTCGCCACTGGCCGCCGGAGAGCTGACTTACCTTCAGGTCATATCTTGATTTAAATTCCGGAAAGCGGCTTTCAAGTCCGTCGGCAGAAAGCTTAAAATCGTCCAGCACTGTTTTAACTGTGAGCCCATTGGGGATAAAGTTAAATTGCGGGAGGTATAAAAGCAGGTCAGGCCGCTTACTTACCTTGCGGGTTACGTTACCATCAAACCGGATAGAATTGATGGATGAATTTAAAGTGCCGAGGATAATATTCATCAAGCACGTCTTTCCCTGTCCGTTGCGGCCAAGCAGACCGGAGATCTTCCCTGTTTCGCACTTTAAGTACACGTCCGACAGGATGCGCCTCGTGCCGAAATCAAGTTGAATGCCGTCTGCTTCGAGGGTGTGGATCATTTTGGTGAGTTGTGAATGGTAAGCAGTTTAAAAGTTAATGTTTATCTATACGCTATGATTATTAATATTAGCCAAAGCAAAAAATCAAAAGCCGACGTTGAAATACCTAACTTTAGTTTAGAAACCCCAAGGTTTTGATAATAGTACATTTCCTTTTTTTGATAGCGGATGGCACCGAAGAAGATCACGCCAATTGTAACAATTTTAAACCAAAAAAGCATGCCGATTAGCTTTTCGGCAAGATTACCAAAATAGCAGATCAACCCAATACAGCTAAGTGTAATTAAAAAATTAGCAAAGAATATTCCGCTGTAAAATCTTGTGATGAGCTTAAGAGTGCGCATAAGTTCACTTAACGCAATTATTTTGAATAACTTATATTTTAGTTTAATTAATCTTCAGGCAAAAGAACGGCGTCATCGCCTGGTTGCTTATCATCATCTTTTAATTTTGATACCAGCAACACTATCATCGCCCCAAAAAGGGCAATTACCCCAAATGACAGGCGAATACTTGATGCATGGGCGATATAACCCACAAACGGCGGGACTACCAAAAAACCCGCATAACCAATGGTAGAAATTGAAGCCAATGCCGATGAACTGCTCATGGTTTTTGACTTACCGGCCAGGCTGAACACCATTGGTACAACGCATGACACACCCAGGCCCGTAAGCATGAAGCCAATAGCAGCAGGTATTTGATAAGGTAAAATCACCGCGAGCAGTAATCCACAGAAAATAAAAATGCCGCTAAATCTCAATACCGTTTTTATACCCAGCCGGGTTACCAGTCTATCGCCCACAAAGCGGCCGGTTGTCATGGCCACCATATAAATTACAAATGCCGCTGTAGCGGTGGCCTTTTCAGTGTGTACTGCCTTTTGAAAGTAAATTGCACCCCAGTCATATATTGCATTTTCGCAGGCCATGCTGGCAAAGCAGATGAGGGAAAAGTTAATAAGATATTTATCGGGCAGCGAAAATATTGGCTTACGGCTTTGCGGAATTGGCTTTTGATCGATAGTGTTTTTTATAAAATAAAAAGTAATCATGAACAGGCCGATACTTACAAACAAAAAATGATAATGTACGCCAATGTTAAAAAATACCATCAAATACGCCACAGCAGCGCCGGCAAATCCCGCCAGGCTCCAAATGCCGTGAAATGTAGCCATAATTGATTTGCTGTATAAAGCCTGAATAGCAACACCCTGTGTGTTTATGGAAAGCGTCATGAGGTTGCGCGCCGAACCGAAGCAAAACAGCATGATCACCAGCTGCCATACCGCATTTGAATAGCCAATAATAACCAGGTTAACGCATAAAAACACTGAGCCAAAAAGTATTACCGCCCTGCTGGTGTATTTGGTGAGGAGGCGGTTTGTAACCGGCATAGTAAGCAACAAGCCAATTGGCATAGCAAACAATACCGATCCAAGCTGGGCTTCGTTTAAATTTAAAGCATGTTTAATAGTCGGAATCCGCGATGCCCAGGTTGAATAACCAAAGCCGGAGATAAAATAGAATGCTGTGCAGGCTACCCTTAATTGATGAGGTGTTTTTATACTGGTAGTTAGTTCGTCCACTTAAAAATAGTAAACGTAAAAATACGGATTTTGACGGGAAGAGCAGCACAACCAGGTGCAAAGTATTGGGTATTTACCTGCTTGCCAAAAACACGTCATTTTGTTTCAGCAGGCGTACTACCTGCACAAAACGGCGTTTATAGGTATCGTCCATAGACGAAATGGTTACACCGTATTCCTTACCCGAGGTTGAATGAATAAATTTAAATTCATCGCCATTGTTGCTGTAAACAATACCAACATGCCCTATCCTGTGCCTGTTGGTTGGGCTGGTAAACAATATAATATCGCCGGGACGGGCGTCTTCGTATCTTACTTTCTGGCCCACGTTAATGAATTCGCAGGACGAGCGTGGAACGTTAAAATTGAAATTCTTGAATACGTAACTTACAAATCCCGAACAGTCAAAACCACGATTAGGGTCAGAGGTTGCCGGGCGATATCGGGTTCCCAACAAGCTTTGCGCAAACTGCATAAGGCTATCCGCTGAAACGCTGTCAGTGTCCATCGATTCCCTGTAAACAGGCGTTACGTGTTCCCTATAAGTTGTTTTGTAGGAGAATTTGTGGTGGGTAATTTTATGCGCCTTGTGAGATTTCCGGGCGTGGGCGGCACATGGCACTATATACGCCATGCATAAAAGGACAATTAGGGATGATAATTTTTTCCTCATTTACTGTCGGCAAATTATCATTTTTAATTAAACAAGCCAACTTTTTTATAAAAAATATAAAAACAATTACAAAACCGGATTTGTATCAAACTAGAAACCATACGGTTAACCACCGTTATCGCCCGGCACCTGCTGACCGTTATCGTCCTTTTCTTTATCCTTTTTAAATTCGAGCTTACCAAACTTATAACTTATGCTTATACCAAACGAGCGAAACGGCACCTGCCTGATGGTTGTTTGATCGAAATTAGAACCAAACGTAGTTTGTTTTTGGTTGATGTACTGGCTAAACGGATTTGCAGCAGTTAATCCGATACTTGCCTTTTTATTCATGAACTGTTTGCGTACTGCAATGTTATAAAAGGCGAAAGCCGGGTTAGTGCCCTGGATTCCCTTTTGAGAGGAACGGTAGTTTACAAAAAATTCGGCAGCCAGGTCATCTGCAAGCTGGTAGCTTCCGTTTAGATTAATACGATAAGCAAAACCGCTCACCTGCGGACTGCCCGGGTTATTGGTTATCCTGTCGGCAAAAAACATATTTGAACGCAGGCTAAGTTTACCGGTTACCGACAACGACCCGAAAATATTTATGCCCGTAGTGGTTTCCTTGCCGATGTTGTAGCGCTGGTTTAACGAAACATTTGTATAGGTTGAGTCGCCTACCCGCAAGCTTTGGTAAAATGTGGTAAACGATTGGATATCGTTGGTATTATACCTGTAAAAGCCTGCAAGGTAAATATTGGCTCCGCCGTCAAACGATTTGTTATAGCCCAATTCAAAATTATGGCCCAACTCAGGTTTCAGGTTAGGATTACCCGTGCTAATGTTATGCGGGTCGCTGATGTTATAAAATGGGTTCAAATCCCTGTACTCAGGGCGCTCTAACCTGTAACTGTAGCTAAATTTAATAGTTTCTGTTTTGTCCAGTTTGTGCGACAACACAAACGAAGGGGCAAAAATACCATACGATGGGATCACGGTATTTGGAAAATCGGAAGTGGAGCTGGTATGCTCATATCTCAATCCTGCCTTTCCATCAATAAAATTAAACAGCGAGAATGATGATGACAGGTAATACGCAAACACTGTACGCTTATAATTAAAGCCATAGGTTTGAAACGGATTTGGCACATACCCGCCGTTACTCAAGGTTTCAGTAACTACACTATTGTTTAAATTCTCGATTATAGCTTTAGCCCCCGTTTCAATAGTAAAATCCTTGGCAACAGGTTGTGTATAATCAACTGCGATATCTGTTTCTTTATCCTTTCCGGGATTGTTGCTTAATGAGCCTGTCGGTGCAATTCCGGCGGTGATATAATCCTGTTCAAGCGAATAATTGTTCACGTTATTACCATAGCTGGCGTTGTACAGTACATCCAGTTCCTGCCCTTCCTTGCTGAAAGTTTTTTTGTACGATAAACTCCAGTCTGTTGAATTTGCACTGAAGCGGCTATTTGAATTTGTACGGCTTAACGTATCAACGGTTATGTTGGTGAGTGTTGAAAATGTACTTTGGTCCAGGTTGGTTATGCCGCCTCCATGGTTGCCGAAGTGATTAAAATTAACTGCTGCTGTAAGTTCGTCCTTAGGGCTGATGCTCCAGTTAAAACTGATTCCTGATTGGTAACCGCTTCGCCTAAATGCACTGCTTCCCTTTTGATAAAGGCGCGTAACCGTATCTCTTGTATTGCTGTACGAGGTACGGTTTGTTGTAGTTATCGCAGTGCTGTTCAACTGCTCGTTGCCGCTAAAAAAGGCATTCACGCCAAAGTTTCCTTTACGTGCATTTAAATTGAACGACCCATTTTCAAGCCTTGTTCCGGCTGAAAGGTTTACGCTGCCGTTTATCCCCTGTACCTTGCTATCCTTTAAAATAATATTGATAATACCACCCGTGCCCTCGGCATCATACTTTGCACCCGGACTGGTGATTACTTCAACACTTTTTATCTGACTTGCCGGAATTGCCTGCAAAGCATCTGTAAGGCTTGCACCAAAAATACTTGAGGGTTTTCCGTTTATCAAAAACCGCACATTAGCATTGCCCATCAGTTCAACATTACCATCAATATCAACAGTAACCATCGGCACTTTACGCAGCACATCAGTTGCCACGCCACCCTGCGCCGTCAAATCATTCGCAGGATTATAAACCAGCTTGTCAATTTTATTTTCGACAGTTGGCGCAGTTGCCTTAATAACCACACCGCTTAACTGATTTTGTACCGGGGATAACACAATATTGCCCAGTGATAGGCTTTTTACAGTATTGCTAATGACCAGGTGCTCAACAACCAATTGTTTATAGCCCAAAAAGTCGACTTTTATGGTGTACTCTCCGGCAGCGATATTATCTATCTTAAAATTCCCCTTAGGATCGGTACTTGCGCCGTTGAATGGTGAGGTTGTTCCTTGCTTGTAAATACCTACCGTGGCATAATCAACCGGCGCCTTTGATATTGCATCAATTACCTTCCCGCTTATTTTACCGGTATTGCTTGAATTATTATTTTGGGCGAAAAGACCCGATACGAGAAAAAGTAATATTAAAAATAATGAGGTCCGTTTCATTCAGCTGCTTCAAATAAAGTACAACGACAAAATTCCAAGTCAACTTTGTATTAAAACTGTATTTTAAGCAACGGTTATGTAATAGTTAAATTACAAATGTCAGGCAAAAATCAGCACCACGCTCCCGCCAATTATCATTAATGCGCCAACAGCCTGCTTTATACTAAGCGACTCCTTTAAAAATAGTACCGCCAGTATTATGGCAAGCGCCACGCTTAGTTTATCGATAGGCGCCACCTGCGACACCTTGCCCAATTGCAGCGCCTTAAAATAGCAGATCCACGATAAGCCTGTGGCTAATCCTGAAAGCACAAGAAATGTCCAGTTAATTTTGGTGAGGCCGCCCATACCGGAGGCGCTGCCTTTAAAAAACACAATTGCCCAGGCAATCAGTAATATTACAACTGTACGGATGGCAGTTGCCAGGTCGGTATCAACCCCTTTGATACCAACTTTTGCAAATATTGCAGTTAAGGCTGCAAACAGGGCTGAGAGTAACGCGTAGATCCACCACATAATCGCTGATTTTAATTGATTAAACTGATTTAGCTGATGAAGTTAAAATTTAACCGACACAACAAAAGCTAAGCTAAATATGAATTTTGTATAAAAACTGTCTGGTCACAAAAATCAGCTAAATCCATTCATCAGCAAACATCTGTGATAATTAATTCCGCGAAATCCTAAAATCATCCAAAATCAGCGGCTATCTTTATAAACAAAAACGCTTTGAAAATACTGATCATTGAAGATGAGGAAGGCCTGCGGGAAAGTATTGAAGAATATTTTACCGAATCAGGTAATATTTGTGAAACCGCCGACAGCTACCAAAGTGCTTTGAGCAAGGTCAATCTTTACCGCTATGATTGCATTCTGCTTGATATTACCCTGCCCGACGGTAACGGCATCAACATTCTGAAAAGCCTTAAGGAAAACAACCATCCGGATGGTGTGCTTATTATTTCCGCAAAAAACTCGCTCGACGACCGCCTCGAGGGGCTGAATATCGGAGCCGACGATTACCTTGTTAAGCCATTCCATTTATCGGAATTGAAGGCAAGGGTATCTGCAATCATCCGCCGTAAAAGTTACAACGGCAGCAACCTGCTGGTATTTAATGAGATCACTATCGACCTGATGGCCAAAGAGGTTAAGGTTGATAAAACGCCCGTGAAATTTACACGCAAGGAGTTCGCTTTGTTATTATATTTTATAGCCAATAAAGGCAAAGTGGTATCTAAAAATGCCATTGCCGAGCATCTTTGGGGCGATGGGATCGACATGGCTAACAATTTTGATTTTATTTACTCGCACATAAAAAACATCCGCAAAAAATTAATGGAGGCGGGTTGTACAGATTATATCCAGGCAGCGTACGGTATGGGTTACAAGTTTTCAGCGCCATGAAACTGCTAACCAAATACAACCGGGTAAACCTGGCTACTACCATTATAGTAATGCTGATAACCGGCATTATTTACTACCAGGCCATCAGTTATATTTTAACCGGTCAAAAAGATAAGGACCTGGTGGTTGAAGAGCAGGAGATCTTTGATTATGTGAAGTTAAACCACCAACTGCCACAAACCTTTGAATCAAACGACCAGCAAATAACTTTTTATACGGCGGCACCGGGTTCCATACAACGGGAGTTTTTCGATACTCAATATTTTGAAAAGGATGAGGGGCACAGACACCACAGGCATGGCGGCGAATATGAATCGGGCCGTGGTTTAATCAGTTCGGTTGCCGTTGGAGATAAGTATTATAAAATACTGATTATAGAATCAAAGGTGGAAACAGAGGACCTGATCCGGCTTATATTTTTTATTACTATCGGTCTCATCTTATTATTACTATTGATCTTATTGTTAACAAACCGGCTGATCTTAAACCGCCTGTGGCAGCCATTTTATAATATTATGGGCGAGTTGCGGTTATTCAACATTGCCGACACGCACGAGATCCCCAGCGTGCCCACAACTATTGATGAATTTAAGGAACTAAACACCACCGTTGCAGATATGGCCGCCAGGGCGAAACATGACTACCAAGATTTAAAAGTATTTACCGAAAACGCCTCGCACGAGTTATTGACTCCGATTGCTGTGATAAATTCAAAATTAGATACCCTGATCCAAACCGAAAACTTCAGCGACAGGCAAAGCAACCTGTTAAACGATCTTTATGGCGCTGTTTCAAGGTTAAACCGGTTAAATCAGTCCCTGTTGCTGCTGGTAAAAATTGAGAACAGGTTGCTGCATGACAAACAGCAGATAAATTTGCGGGAGCTGCTTGAAGAGATGATCTCCCAATTTGAAGAGATCTTTAACGATAAAAATTTGAAACTAGTTGTTAATCTTGAAGACAAAGCAATCAACGTTAGCAGATATCTGGCAGAAATACTACTTAGCAACCTTATTAGTAACGCCATCAGGCATAATTACAACGGCGGAGAGATAGTTATCCGGTTAACCAACCAAAGCCTGGTAATTAAAAACACCGGCGGCCCCGAACAATTGGAGGAGGAGAAGATCTTCACCCGTTTTCATAAATCATCCGGTTCCGAGGGAAGTGGGCTGGGATTAACTATTTCAAGGCAGATCTGTGAGAATTTCGGGTTCAGGTTAGAATATTTATTTGAGGATAAATTTCATGTTTTTGTGGTGGAGTTTAGTTGATGCTATTATGTCGCTATATCGTTACAGTTTTAAGCACTTTAGCCTGACTTTCCTGACCTATTTAAATCTACCCGTCCCAAATTAATCCAGAATTAAATTTTAATTTAGCTAACTGAATACCCTTAGAAACATCTTTAATGAGATTGCTTTTCAGCATTATTTTGTGCCTTTTCATTTGTTCTGCTTCATTCGGGCAAACAAACACACTGGATCATTTTTTGGAAACCGCCAAAAGTAACAGCCCGCTTTTAAAAGATCTCCGCAACCAGGTAGCATCAAACCAAATTGATAGCTTACGGCTGCGCGCTGGATTAAGACCGCAGGTGAATTTAAACAGCGGCGGTTTATACGCCCCATCAGTTGACGGCTATGGTTATGCTTCGGCTATTACCAACGAGCATACTTTAAACGCCTTAGTTGGGGTTAACCAGGCCATTGTCAGCAAAAAAAATATTGAGTCGCAAGTGCAGGCTATTGTGTTACAGTCACAATCGCTTGTTAACTCGGGGAAGATCTCGGAACAAGATCTAAAAAAGGCAATTACTACCCAATACATTACTGCTTACGGTAGTTTGCAGCAGTTTAAATTCAACCAGGAAGTTATCGACCTGTTAAGCCAGGAAGAAACCCTGCTAAAAAAACTTACCCGCAGCAACGTATACCGCCAAAGCGATTATTTAACCTTTTTGGTTACATTGAAACAGGCGCAGCTAACCTTATTTCAATCGCGCCAGCAATACAAAAACGATTACACAACGCTCAACTATTTAGCCGGTGTTGCCGATACCAGCATGATTGAACTCGCGGAGCCCGCTTTACAATTGCCCCTGCTACCAGATGCAAATACCAGTATATTTTTTAAGCAATATAAAATTGACAGCCTTAAACTGGTTAACAGCCGCCAGCAAATCGACTTTAGCTATAAACCTAAAATAAATCTGCTGGCTGATGGTGGCTATAACTCCGATTTTATGGGACAGGCTTATAAAAATTTTGGAGTAAGTGCAGGCTTTAGTTTTACGCTACCGCTTTATGACGGTGGGCAACGTAAAATGCAGTACAATAAGATTACACTGGAAGAAGAAACCCGGCAAAACTATAAGGCGTTTTTTGATGTACAGTACCGCCAGCAAATAGCGCAGCTTAAACAACAGATAGGAGAAAGCAACAACCTGCTGAAACAGGTGGATGATCAGCTTAAATATTCAAAAAGCCTTATTGAGGTTGATACCCGCCTGATGCAAACCGGCGACCTGCGTATTGCCGACCTGATTTTGGCCATTAATAACTACCTTACAGTAAAAAATCTAAGAAGCACTACCAATATTACCAAATTACAGCTTATCAATCAGCTAAATTACTGGAACAGATAAACATGAAAATATCGAACCTTAAATACCCCCTGGTTAAGCAACTATTATTTATTGCAGGGATATCCATCGTACTTGTCTCCTGCCATGGGGCTGATAAAGCTGATGATGAGGATGCAAAAGTAACATCACAAACACCGGTTACTATTACCGCTGTTAACGATAGTACTTTAACCGATTATATCGATCTTAACGCAACCTCTACCATCCTTCAAAAAAATTACGTTAAATCAAATGCCAACGGGTACATCCAACAGGTTAATATTCTGCCGGGGCAAAATGTGGGTAAAGGCCAACTGTTATTTACCATTAAAACCAAAGAGGCGCAAAGCATAGGCAACAGCATTAATATTTTAGATACCACCTTTAAGTTTTCGGGAGTAAATGCAATCAGGGCATCATTGTCGGGTTATATTTCGCAGTTAAGCCATCAAAAAGGCGATTACGTTGCCGATGGCGAACCGCTTGCCGTAATAAGCGACCGCAGCAGCTTCGTTTTTTTAATGCAGTTACCTTATGAACTTAAGCAGTATGTAAAAATGGGGCAAACGGTTGATCTTACGCTCCCCGGCGGCACAAAGGTTGGCGGCGTAGTAAGTTCGTTTATGCCTACGGTCGATACCGTTTCGCAAACGCAGGGTGTGGTGCTCAAGGCAAACAGCAGCCAGCAGATCCCGGAGAATTTGATAGCAAGGGCGCGAATAGTAAAATCAGCCAAAACAAACACCGCTTCGCTACCTAAATCAGCCATACTCGCTAACGAGACACAAACGGAGTTTTGGGTAATGAAACTCATCAATGACACCACTGCAGTAAAAGTGCCCGTGAAGAAAGGAATTGTATCAGGAGAAAGGGTTGAGGTACTTTCACCCACTTTCAGTAAACAGGACAAGATTATTATCAGCGGAAATTATGGACTGCCTGATACGGCCAAAGTTAAAATTGTGAAGCCATGAAGCCGATAAAGGATATAAAGGATAGCTTCTTGTTTCATAAAAAGCCTATCAGCCTGGTTTTAGGCATTATTTTATTGGGTGGTTTATTTGCTTATTCAAAGCTGCAAACATCATTATTTCCTGAGATAACGTTTCCCAAAATTAAGGTTATTGCGGAGGAAGGCCTGCAACCGGTAAATAAAATGATGGTGACGGTCACCAAGCCGCTCGAAAATGCCATTAAACAAGTGCCCGACCTGCAATTGGTACGCAGCACTACCAGCCGCGGTAGCTGCGAGATTTCGGCCTATATGAATTGGGACGCAGATATTGACCTGAGCCAGCAAAAGATCCAGACCAGCATCGACCAGATAAAAAACGACCTGCCGACAGACGTGAACATCACTGTCGAGAAAATGAATCCTTCCATTTTACCGGTCAGCGGCTATACGCTGGAGAGTCATAGCCGGTCACCCATCGAGCTAAGGCAACTGGCAACATACACGGTAAAACCCTTTTTATCACAGGTTGACGGGGTTTCTGAAATCAGGGTAATTGGCGGTAAGGCAAAAGAATACTGGCTTACACTCAACAAGCAAAAAATGAGTTCACTGGGTTTAACGCCCGATATTATCAGCACCACGCTAAGCACCACCAATTTTGTAAAATCGGAGGGTTATTTATCCGATTACAAACGGATGTACCTGACTGTTACCGATGCCACCATCAACGCAAAGGATCAGTTGGAAAACCTGGTGATCACCAATAACCGGAAACGTGTGATACGATTAAAGGACTTTGCCGAAATAGCCATACAGGAAGGGATAGAATATACCCGAATTAATGCCAACGGGCATGAGGGCGTTCTAATAGCCGTTATCAAGCAACCCAATGCAAACCTGGTATCACTATCAGCAGATATGGACGGCAAGGTAACCGATCTGCAAAAGCTGCTGCCCAGGGATGTTTCCATCAAACCATATTATGTGCAGGCAGATTTTGTGAAGGATTCAATAAAAAGCGTTAGCGATTGTTTATGGGTTGGCTTGCTGCTGGCCATTGTTGTTGCTATAATCTTTTTAAGATCGATCAAATCAAGCGCGGTTATACTTATCACAATTCCGGTAACCTTATGCCTGAGTATCGGCGTGCTTTACTGCATTGGCTACTCACTAAATATCATGACACTGGGCGCTATTGCCGCTGCGCTGGGGTTAATTATTGATGACGCCATTGTCGTTGTAGAGCAAATTCACCGTACTCATGAGGAGCACCCACTGGAGCGCCCGTTAAAGCTGATAAAAACAGCTATTGACTATTTGTTCCCGGCTATGCTTGGTTCATCTATCAGCACTATTGTAATATTTATCCCTTTCATGCTGATGACGGGCGTTGCGGGTGCCTATTTTCATGTACTTACCAACACCATGATCATTACGCTGGTATGTTCATTCTTTGTTTCGTGGATAGGCTTACCGGTGATTTATTTGCTCCTTAGTCGCCACAAACACCAGGACGGCGCAAAAAGCAAACAGGAGGAAGTTCACCATGTTAAAAAACAACGCTGGGTTAAGTGGTTTATATTAAGGCCGTATGTAAGCTTAATTATTATGGCAGCCACAATAATTGCCATTGTAATAGTACCACCGTTACTTGAAACAGGCTTTTTGCCCGAAATGGACGAAGGAAGTATTGTATTAGACTATAAATCGCCGCCGGGAACATCACTCGATGAAACCGACCGAATGTTGCGCGACATTGAAAAAATAATCATCAAACAACCTGAGGTTAAAGCTTACTCGCGCCGTACAGGTACCGAAATGGGCTTTTTTATAACCGAACCTAACAAGGGCGATTACCTGATACAACTTAAAAAGGACCGTGACAAAACTACCGAAGAGGTAATGAGCGACCTGCGTAAAAAAATTGCCGCAAGTCAGCCTGCATTAACAATTGACCTGGGCCAGGTAATCGGCGATATGCTTGGCGATTTGATGTCGTCTGTCCAGCCCATCGAAATAAAAATATTTGGTGATGATCAGCAGAGGATCCAGACGCTTTCAACACAAATTGCACAAGTTGTAAGGGATGTAAAAGGCACTGCTGATGTATCGGATGGGGTTATAATTGCGGGGCCATCAGTAAGTATCGATCCTTTTTACAGCAAGCTCGCACAATATAATATCACAGCAGCCAGCCTGCAGTTCCAACTGCAAACAGCATTGGAGGGGAACATTATCGGCAACATGCTTGAGCGCGAACAGCTCTCGCCTATCCGTATGGTTTATCCTGGTAACAGGGGATTAAATGTAGCAGGTATCCAAAACCAGACCGTGTTTGTACCAAGCGGCAAACTTATCCCCATCAGCGAACTGGCATCTGTGCAGCTTCGTGCAGGCGACGCAGAAATTAACCGGGAAAATCTTCAGTCCATGGGCATAATAAGTGCCCGGTTAGAGGGTAGCGACCTTGGTTCTGTAATGCCCGCTATTCAAAAAAACATCAGCCAAAAAATAAGCCTGCCAACCGGTTATCATATTGAATACGGTGGCGACTACGCCCAGCAGCAGCAATCGTTTAAGGAATTACTTATAATTTTGATAACCTCCAGCCTGCTGGTGTTTGCAGTAATATTATTCCTGTTTAAGCAATTCAGGATAGCCATTTTAATATTAATAGTAGCGGTATTGGGTATATCAGGCAGCTTCCTGGCTTTGTACATTACCCGAACCCCGCTCAATGTGGGTAGCTATACCGGGTTAATCATGATAGTCGGCATTATCGGCGAGAATGCCATTTTCACATTTTTGCAGTTTAAGCAACGTGCGCTTGAAAACATAGCAAATAATGTAGAAAACGGTATCGACGAGGCTGTCATATTCTCAATATCGACCCGCTTAAGGCCCAAATTAATGACAGCTTTGGGCGCTATTATTGCCCTAATGCCATTGGCCTTGGGTATTGGCGCGGGTGCGCAATTACACCAACCCCTGGCGATAGCAGTTATCGGGGGGTTCGTAGTTGCTTTACCGTTACTACTGATTGTTTTACCAAGCGCGATGCGGATCTTGTACAGAAAAGGGCATTTTCATGAAAATATTCACCCGGTAACTGGTGAGGTGAAATAAGGAAAGATTTCCTTCCCGAACAGCGCATGGTGTCACACTGGTACTCGAAGTGCGACGTGCGCAGAGGCCAATCCGCTTGCAAATCATGAAGCAGAGGCCTTTGCTCGCATGCTTCGAGCGCCTCAGCAGCCCTTTTTGGGCGCTATACATAAAAAAAACGGCCAGCAAATATGCTGAACCGGCCGATTGATTGGTTGGGTTATTATTTACAGTGACACAATATCTGCTGAGTTATCCTTAACGTCATCTACATCGGTTTTGATTACGTTGCCGGAAAGCAGGTTTGCGGTATTTAGAACTGAAGTGTGGGTATATTTGATGGTACCCTCGTTAATGTTTCCAGCCAGGCTTGCCTTAGCTCGGTCGTTTAAGGTAACATAAGCCTGGAATGCATCCATATTTAATTGTGCCGATGCATTGTTAAATAACTTAACATCCAACTCAATTGCAGATAGTTTACCAAATGATTTTACTTCTGCATTATCATAAATTGAAAGGCTGCGCAGATCATTTACCGTAACCCATACAACCAGTTTTTCGTTTTTGTATGATGAGATGCATAACGTACCATTTTGATCCTGGATCAATGCGCTTTCCTTGTAATAGTTGTTGTAAACTTTTACCTGGTCGCTGTTGCCATCAGAAAGGTACAGCTCAACGTTTCCGTGAACTTCAATTTTGTTGATATTGCTTACCTGGGTTAAAACAGTATAAGTATTGTCTTTTACTGTTCCGGCATAGGCTGATTTATTTATGCCGATTACTGTTGCCAGTAGGATTGCTGTTGTTAAAACTATAGTTTTCATTGTTGTATTTTTTATTGATGAATTATTATTTATTATTTATTATTTTACTAACCCATGCCAATATTGATACCTTATTTACAACTACCTGATTATCAAGTAAATAAATTTAATATTAATTAAAAAAGTGTTCGATAGCGTACGCTTCCTGCGCGAAGCCGTACGATTTTTGACCCGTCTGGCGATAAAATTTGTGGGACTACCCGTTCTCTGACTAAATTTCTACAGAATCAACCATTATATTTATTCCTTAAAACTGCGAGATGTGTGCAATAGTTGATGATACGGCGGCCATTATAAAATAAGCCCATTTTTGAACGTTACCACTTTAAGCTCTATGATATGGTCGGGCTTTTTGATACTATTTAAGCTAAAATTTTCGTTATACAATTAAAAAAATCAATTATTAATTTAATTTTCAGGAATAAAAATTTACAATAAAATTATATTTAAGGTTCATATTATTATCTTTACCCCTGATACCCTAAAATAAGCTAATGACAAAAAGAACAGATTTCGTTTACTCGCAAGAGTCAGAGCCGCATCGTATTAGAACAAAAAAAATTTTAAAGCAATTTCCACAACTGCGGGAGCTGATAGGGAAAAATCCGTTAACCATTTTTGCCATTATAGGCTTGGTGGCGTTCCAGGTTGTTTTAGCCTGGTTTGTGCGTGATCAATCATGGTGGATTATTTTTGGAGCGGCCTATCTTTTAGGAGCATTTGCCGATCACGCCTTGTTTGTAATGATTCATGAGTGTACACACAAGCTGCTATTTAAAAATGCAAATGCAAACCGTTGGGCTTCCATGTTCTCAAACCTGCCGCAAATTCTGCCGAGCGCAATATCATTCGAAAAATACCATATCAAGCACCACTCCTTCCAGGGTGTGCATGAGCTGGATGCCGATCTTCCTAACAAATGGGAAGCAAAGCTGATCAGCAATTCGTTTGTTGGCAAAGCTTTGTGGCTTTTGTTTTTCCCGGTGTTCCAGATCTTTCGCTTATCAAGGTTAAGAGAAATTCACCCGATCGACGGCTGGATCATCACTAATTTTGTATTGCAGGCGGCATTCACTACAGCAATATGGTATTTTATGGGCTGGCCTGCTATAGCATTTTTATTGCTGAGCTTTTCATTTTCGGTTGGTCTGCACCCGCTTGGTGCACGCTGGATCCAGGAGCATTATCTCACACATAGTGTTGAACAGGAGACATACAGTTATTATGGCTCATGGAATGTGCTTGCATTTAACGTAGGCTTCCATAATGAACACCATGATTTTCCATCTATCCCCTGGAACAAACTACCGGAGATTAGGAAAACAGCGCCCGAGTATTATGATACATTATATTATCATACCTCATGGACCAAACTATTCTTCAGGTTTTTGTTTGACAGAGAGATTTCCTTATTCAACAGGATCCTGAGAAAAGACCGTGGTCGCGTTGCCCTTACCGACGTTTCAAAACCGGATACTGACCTCCTGGTTGCAAAAGAAGAACCGTTAGCAGTTTAAAAATAATTCTTTATTTTATATAGATGACCTGTCAACCGACAGGTCATTTTTTGTTTACACCCATTTAAGGGACTTTCAGATACCATGAGAATTGCAAGCAAAAGAAAGTGCTATCAATAAAAAACCCGCTGGTAACAACGGGTTCCTTATTGATAGTGTTATGTTAGATTGATTATTTATCGCTACGCTTAAGTGTAGCATGCATTTTATAACCATTATAGTCTATATCCATACCCAGGGAATCAGCTTCGGGATAAAATTTACCGTTATTTTTAACGGCAACCCCTCCCACGTCAATTGTAAATGAATAATCCGTGCCACTAACCTTGCCATCCGTAATGGGGGTTGAGCCCTGCGGTGATTCACCTGTGCCGGTAAGTTTATCGCCATCAACCTTAAATGTGTAGTTTAAAGGATAGTCGTTACCATCGGGTGCGTGTAACGTTCCCGTCCATTTTCCGTTAAGGTCTGCTACTAAGGCGAAGCAAACCATAAAGCAACAAAGTAATGCCGTACTTGTAATAATCTTTTTTTTCATTGTCCCTTGATTTTAGTTTTTGAATTGGCTACTGCGCTGTATCACAATAGGTTTTAAATATAAATAAAAACCCCGCCGTATGCAATGGCAGGGTTTTTAAACTGGTATGCCTTTTAAATACTATTTATCCTTCTTAACAATAAAATGCACCTTCTGACCGCCAAAATCCAAATCCATTGCTAATGAATCCGCGTAAATTTTACCGGTGTGCGGGTAATCGTTTCCTGATACTGAAACTTTGAATGAGAAGGTATCGCCCTTAATTTTACCATCGTCAACTGTTACTTGCCCTTGTGGAGAATCCGCGGTGCCGGTTAGTTTATCCCCATCAACCTTAAAATTATAAGATACCGGGATATCCTGTCCATCAGGAGTAACAATGGTACCGCTCCATTTACCGGTAATGTCTGCAACTATCGCGAAGCAAACCATAAAGCAGCATAATAATGCTGTAGTTGTAAAAATCTTTTTCATAACAAGTTTAGTTTTTTTTATAAGATGCTTTATTTGATAGAACTGTTACACTAAAATATAATTAATAATCCAAAAACATCAACTGAAACTATTCTGTTTAAAAATAAAGTTTTTCTATTTCAAAACATAGTACCAGGGAAATATTTGTCACTCCTCATTATAGTTAGGCGGAGGGAAAATCAGCCCCGGTATGGTTACCGGGTTTTCCCATGGGACTTACTTCAAGTTTACCTTAAAAAGGCCACACTACGGTTTTCTTACCAGCGTAGCATGCGATTTTATATCACCTAAGCTGATATCCACGCCTACCGAATCGCCATAAAATCTGCCGGTGTGGTCAATTTCCATTTTGTTTACAATTACATTAAATGTAAAAGTATTCCCGGTTATTTTGCCGTCGTTAATTGGCATATCGCCGGTTGGTGTTTTGGCAGTTCCGGTAAGCTCGTTACCATCAATCTTAAAATTGTACAGCAGCGGGTACTCGTCGCCCTGGTCAGTTTTTAAAAGGCCGGTCCACTTCCCGGTCAGGCTTTCAATGGTGGCAAATCCTGTAAAAAAGCAGCACATTAACAAAGCAGTAAAAATGATCTTTGGGGTTTTCATAGATTAATTTTTTGTTTGATTTTAGTGTTTGTTTTCTATCAATAAAGGTAGAACCGGTATTAAAGCTTATCATAAACTATGTGTTAAGTTTACCTACTTCTGTTAATACTACGTTGGATTTGTATTAACATTGGGTTAGGAACTTAGTGGCTTTCTTCAACAAATACGTCGCTTAAAAAGCAATTCTTCCACTATCCTACCCCTAAAAAATCACCAAACAACATTAATAAGATAAAATATTGTTGTAATCTGGTAAAAAATCCCCATTTATACATCTTTACAGTGTGTACTTTTGATATTAGTTAATTGTAGGTAGGTAAATGATCGGACTGAAGCTAACCCAATCAACCGCTCACCCAATCAACTTAATCAACTAACCCAACGGGATATGCTAAAGAAGTTAAGTTTACTGGTTATAACCTGCTGCTGGCTTGCTGCCGACGCGCAGAAGCAGGACTATCCTATCCAGCCGGTACCTTTTACCAGTGTAAAGCTCACTGATCACTTCTGGACGTCGCGCATTGAGACAAATCGTACGGTCACTATCCCGGCTTCATTTAAACGTTGTGATAGTACTGGACGCATCAAAAATTTCATAATGGCGGCGGAGCACAAAGGCAAATTTTGCACCGTTTATCCTTTTGACGATACTGATATTTATAAAACTATTGAAGGCGCCTCTTATTCACTCGCGGTACATCCCGACCCAAAGCTGTCTGCATATATAGATTCGCTTATCGCTATTGTTGGTCGTGCGCAGGAGCCAGATGGCTACTTATATACAGCACGAAGCATAAACCCTGCGCACCCCATTTCGGCAGCTGGTCTTGAACGGTGGATAAACGAGGGAAAGATGAGTCATGAACTATATAATTGCGGCCACATGTTTGAGGCTGCGGCAGCTCATTATATGGCGACCGGCAAGCGCAATTTCTTAAACATCGCGCTAAAAAATGCAGATCTGCTGGTACGCACATTCGGGCCGGACAAGAAACATGTTGCCCCTGGCCACGAAATTGTGGAGATGGGTTTGGTAAGACTTTACCGTATAACCGGTAAAACTGACTATTTAAACCTTGCGAAGTTCTTTATTGATCAGCGTGGTATCAAACAATACGACAAGCATAGCAAAGACCCATACCAGAACGGTGTTTATTTCCAGGATAATGAGCCCGTTGTTGACCAGGATGAAGCCGAAGGCCACGCGGTACGAGCAATGTATTTGTACTCGGGCATGACCGATGTTGCCGCTTTAACCGGCGACACTGCCTATATTAAAGCAATCGATAAGATCTGGAACAACATGGTCACCAAAAAGATGTATGTACAGGGCAGTATTGGCGCAGTCGGTGATGGCGAACGTTTTGGCGATAATTACGAATTACCAAATGCGACTGCATACAATGAAACCTGTGCGGCCATAGGCAGCGTTTTCTGGAACCAGCGAATGTTCCTGTTGCACGGAGATTCAAAATATATTGATGTGATGGAGAAAACCCTGTATAATGGGTTGATCTCGGGCGTTGGCCTGGATGGCAACACATTTTTCTATACCAATGCCATGCAGGTAAGCGACAGCTTTAACCATCCTGATTTGGAGCGCTCCCGTTCCGGCTGGTTCATATGTTCATGCTGCCCAACCAACGTGGCGCGGTTACTTCCATCAATTCCAGGCTATATGTATGCCCAAAATGGTAATGATGTTTATATAAACCTCTTCATCAGCGGCACTGCTAATTTGAAGGTGAACAACAAAGATTTAAAGATAACCCAGCAAAATAACTACCCATGGGACGGTGGCCTGGCATTTACTATAGACCCAACATCGGCCATGGAAATGAACCTGAAGATCCGCATCCCGGGGTGGACACAGAACCAGGCTATCCCATCAACACTTTACAGCTATGAGCGGTCATCGGCACAAAAAATAGAAATTAAAGTTAATGGCAAAGCTGTTGATTACCAAATGAGGAATGGCTACGCTGTAATCAGCAAAAAATGGAAAAAGAACGATAAGGTTGAGCTTACCCTACCGATGGATGTGCAGCGCGTAGTTGCCAACGCCAGCCTTACAGATGATAACGGAAAGATTTCCCTGCAACGCGGACCATTAATGTACTGTGCAGAATGGAAGGATAATGACGGAAAAGCCAGCAATATCATCGTGCCAAAAAACACCGTGTTTACTGCCTCGTATGAGCCTGGCCTGTTAAATGGCGTTACCGTTTTAAAGGGTGATGTAAAAAGCGTTGATGTTAACGAATCGGCGCAAACTATCAGTACGATAAACAAAACAATGACCGCAATTCCTTATTACTCATGGGCTAACCGGGGTAAAGGAGAGATGACGGTATGGTTTCCTGAACAAGTAAAATATATTGAATTGATAACAAAATAAACTTATAAACCGTAGTTTTGACAGTATAACCAATGCCGTCCTTTACGGTTAACCAACAATCAAATCAATATTATCAATGAAGACAAAGATTTTTTTACTGACCTGCCTGGCCGCGGCCTTTACACTTAAAGCTGCAGCACAGGAAATTTCTATCGACAAGGGATGGAAGTTTGCCATCGGTGATTCAACGCAATGGGCATCGCCAACTTATAACGATGCTAACTGGAAACCCATTAACCTGGCTTATGATTGGGAATCGCAGGGTTATCCCAATACAGACGGCTTTGGGTGGTACCGGTCGCATTTGGTGATCCCATCTTTATTGAAGGAAAAATCGTATTTAAAAGATAGCCTGCGCATCACGCTTAATAACGTTGATGATAACGACGAGGTTTATTTAAACGGCCAGCTTATCGCAAAATATGGGGGCCAGAAAGGTGATATAAAGAACGGAAATTACGGACCGAGGAGCTATACCATTGCCGCCAATAACCCGGCGATTTTATGGGACAAGCAAAACGTGCTGGCTATCCGCATTTTTGATACCGGCGGCGCAGGTGGTTTGTATGGCGATAAATTCACGCTGAGCATGGCCGACCTAATGGACCCGGTGAGTATTAATACCGATGCTGAATTTAGTTATGGTGATAACAATAGCTTAAATAAATCGATCAAATTGGTAACTACCAGCAATTATGCATACAAAGGGAAGCTGGCATTTAAAGTTACTGACCCTGAAAACGGAACGGTACTTTACGAAAAAACAAACGATGCCGACTTTACAGCAGGTAAACCTTTTACGTACTCTTTTAGCATAGCTCGGCTGGAAAAGAAATCCTACGTAGTGAGCTATACTTTTACCGAGGGAAAATCGGGGAAATCGATCACAAAAACTGATGGCACGCCTTATGTGCTTACCCCTTACCCAAGCTCTAAACCGAAGATTAACGGTGCAGACGTTTACGGAGCAAGGCCGGGCAATCCGTTTTTATATTTGATCCCGGCAAGTGGTAATAAACCACTGGTTTATGCTGCACGGGGTTTGCCTGATGGATTAAAGCTGGATGCCAATACCGGCATAATAACCGGCGTAGTAAGTAAGAAGGGCGATTACCCGGTTACGCTAACCGTAAAGAACAATCTTGGTAGCAACACAAAGAAATTCACCATAAAAATTGGCGATATAATTGGCCTTACCCCTGCTCTTGGCTGGAACAGCTGGAACGCGTTTGGCTTATCAGTTAACGATGAGCGCGTGCGTACAGCAGCAAGAACAATGATTGAAAAATTGAGCGCCCATGGCTGGAACTACGTGAATATTGATGATGGATGGGAAGCCGAACAACGTGCCGCAAGCGGCGAAATTGTAACCAACCAGAAGTTCCCGGATATGAAGGCGACTACTGATTACGTACACAGCTTAGGTTTAAAAATGGGGATCTATTCTTCGCCCGGGCCGCGTACCTGCGGTGGCTATTTAGGCAGCTGGCAACATGAAGACCAGGATGCAAAAACTTACGGCGACTGGGGTATTGATTATTTAAAATACGACTGGTGTTCATACAGTGAGGTAACGGCTAAAAACCCAACCCTTGATGATATGAAAAAACCTTACCAGGTAATGCGTGCATCGCTTGATAAAATTCCGCGTGATATCATGTTCAGCTTTTGCCAGTATGGCATGGGAGATGTTTGGAAATGGGGTGCAGAAGTTGGCGGTAACAGCTGGAGAAGTACCGGGGATATTGAGGACACCTGGAGAAGTATGTCGACCATTGGTTTTCACCAAATAGCTGACGGTCCTTATGCACAACCCGGTCATTTTAACGACCCGGATATGCTTGTGGTTGGTAAAGTAGGCTGGGGCGATAATCAGCACAACTCACGCTTAACTCCTGATGAACAATATACACATATCAGCTTGTGGAGCCTTTTATCGTCTCCATTATTAATAGGCTGCGATATGGGCAAATTGGACAAGTTTACACTTGGCCTGTTAACCAATGACGAAGTACTGGCTATAGACCAGGATGCGTTGGGCAAGGAAGCACACCAGGCGGTTAAGGAACCTGATTACCAGGTATGGATAAAAGACCTTGCAGATGGCGGCAAAGCTGTAGGATTATTCAATACATCAGGTAAATATCAAACCATTACGTTAAACCGTGACGAAAACGACTTAAAGGGGTTGACAAAGATCCGTGACGTATGGCAGCAAAAATTCATAATAACAAGCGGAAATAGCTATTCGGTTAAGGTTGCGCCGCATGGGGTAATGCTGGTGAAGCTGAGTAAGTAAAAGCCCCACCCAAACCCTCCCCTAAAGGGCGAGGGCTTAAAAAGTGTAAATAACAAAGTAAAAAACATAAAATAGAAAGTCTCTCCTTTAGGAGAGATTTAGAGAGGCATAACATGAGCGTAATTTGGAAAGGGGTATTCCCGGCAGTAACTACAAAATTCAATGACAATGATGAAATGGATTTTGAGGCATTCGATAAAAACATCGAAGCGCAATTAGAGGCAGGTGCAAAAGGTATCATCATCGGTGGTTCATTAGGCGAAGCCAGTGTATTGAGTGATGTAGAAAAAATCGAGTTGCTGAAACAAACTGTTAAAACGGTAAACAAGCGCGCTTATGTAATATTAAATATTGCTGAGCAAACCACCAAAGCTGCACTATTATGTGCCGAAAATGCGTTAAAATATGGTGCAGATGGTTTGATGATGCTACCTCCATTGCGTTACCTGGCTGATAAGCAGGAAACCCTGGAATACTTTGCAACAGTTGCCAAAAGCACACCACTGCCAATAATGATCTACAATAATCCTTACGATTATAAGATCGAGGTTACGCTGGATATGTTTGAAGAGCTTTCAAAATACGAAAACATCCAGGCGGTAAAAGAATCAACCCGCGACGTGAGCAACGTTACCCGGATGATCAACAGGTTTGGCGATAGGTTTAAACTGATGACCGGTGTTGACACCCTTGCTCTTGAAAGCCTTTTTATGGGTGCGCATGGCTGGGTTGCCGGGTTGGTTGATGCCTTCCCACGGGAAACTGTCGCTATTTTTAACTTAGCAAAACAAGGCCGCCATGAAGAAGCTTTGAAAATATACCGTTGGTTTTTACCTGTGCTCGAACTGGATATTCACCCTAAGCTTGTACAATACATCAAGCTTGCTGAAACACAAACCGGCCTTGGTACCGAAAACGTACGGGCACCGCGTTTGCCGCTTGTTGGTGAAGAACGTAAAAGGATTTTATCAATAATTGATAACGCAATTGCCAACCGCCCGGAATTACCTGAAGGCAGCTGCGGTGTTTAAGTCGAAGTGGATGTTACCGGGGTTAGTTAGTGGAGCAAAGATTTACGAAGTTTTAAAAACTTTGTAAATCTGGGATTTGACATAATATTTGTCATTCTGAACGAAGTGAAGAATCTTCAGCTATTGCTTGGTCTGAGACTGACAGGTAGCAACCTCGAGTAGTGGAAACTAAGCAAGTGAAGAAGATTCTTCGCTCACGCTCAGAATGACAAAAGAATTTACAATTATGGAAACAAGAAATTTAATAGGCTACAATTACCAGCCCGAACTAGGCAATAAATTCAAGGCTGTTGATCCTTCCTTAGGAACAGATCTTCCCGGCGAGTTTTATGCAGCAAGCATATCAGAAGCTAATGCAGCAATGGAATTGGCTGATAAAGCTTTTGCTATCTACCGCAATATCAGCGGTGCAAAGAAAGCTACGTTTTTACGCAGCATAGCCGAAGAAATTATATCCATCGGTCAGCCGCTTATTGAGCGCGCAATGGCTGAAAGCGGTTTACCCGATGCACGTCTACAAGGTGAACGCGGGCGTACCACCAACCAATTAAAAATGTTTGCCGATCTGCTGGATGAAGGTTCATGGGTAGAAGCTATAATTGATACGGCTATTCCTGATCGTCAGCCATTGCCTAGAATAGATATCCGTAAGATGATGGTACCACTGGGTCCATGCGTTGTATTTGGAGCAAGCAATTTCCCGATGGCGTTTTCTGTAGCCGGCGGCGATACTGCTGCAGCTTTGGCTGCAGGTTGCCCCGTAATTGTAAAGGCGCACCCGGCGCATCCCGGCACAAGCGCCCTGGTAGCAGAAGCAATTAAGAAGGCTGCTGAAAAAACAGGGATGCCCGAGGGCGTTTTTTCCATTTTATATGATGATGGCTACGCCATTGGCGAGGCATTGGTAAAGCACCTAAAAACCAAAATAGTAACATTTACAGGGTCGTTTAAAGGCGGAATGGCATTGGTGAAAATGGCGCGCGAACGTGAGGAACCTATCCCGGTATTTGCTGAAATGGGCAGCACTAACCCAATTATATTTTTACCAAAGGCGCTGGAAAATCGTGCTGAAGATCTGGCAAAATTATCAGCATCAATAACTACCAACGCGGGGCAATTTTGCACCCAGCCGGGTTTATTGATTGCTATTAAATCAGATGCTTTAGATCGGTTTAAAAACGCACTTGCAATTGCTATAGCAGATGTAAATTCAGCTACTATGCTTACGCCGGGCATTTGCGCAAACTTTAATAAACTATCCGGCGGCATCATTGCTGACGATTCGGTTTCGATAATTGCACAATCAGATAAGATCGACCACAGCAAAATCAATCAGGGCGTTGCCGTGGTAACTGAAATAACTGCAGCAGCATTTTTAGCCGACGAAAAATTTAAGGAAGAAGTTTTCGGGCCATACTCCATGTTGGTTGTTGCCGATGATGTCGCACAGATGGAGCAGGTTGTTGATTCGTTACATGGGCAGCTAACCGCCACCATCATGACCGAAAGCGACGAGCTGGCAAATTATAAAAGCATCACCGATAAGCTGGTTAATTTATCCGGAAGGGTAATATTGAATGGCCCGCCAACTGGTGTTGAAGTAGGCAATGCCATCCAACATGGCGGCCCTTTCCCTTCAACGTCTGATAGCCGGTTTACGTCTGTAGGCACATCGTCCATCAAACGTTTTGTAAGGCCAGTAGCATGGCAAAACTGGAATGAAGAATTATTGCCGAATGAGTTGAAAAGTGACAACCCGCTTAACATCTGGCGTTTGTTTAATAATGAGTATAAGAAGTAGTCCTTAGTCTGGAGTCCAAAGTCCTAAGTCGTTAAGCGCCTTTTGACTCAAGACTTTAGACTTACGACTCAAGACTGATTGATATGACTAAAACATTTTTCTGTATAGACGCCCATACTTGTGGTAACCCGGTTAGGCTTGTTGCCGGCGGCGGACCAAATCTGCAGGGTAATAACATGAGCGAAAAACGCCAGCACTTTTTAAAGGAGTACGACTGGATCCGTAAAGGGCTGATGTACGAACCAAGGGGGCATGACATGATGTCGGGCAGTATCCTTTACCCGCCTCACGACCCGGCAAATGATGTTGCCGTGCTGTTTATTGAAACCAGCGGCTGCCTGCCCATGTGCGGGCACGGCACTATCGGCACTATCACTATTGCCGTTGAAGAAGGTTTGATCACACCGAAAACTCCGGGCGTGATCAGAATGGAAGCTCCGGCTGGATTAGTGTTAATTGAATACAAACAGGAAGGCGCTAAAGTTAAATCAGTAAAGCTAACGAATGTCGCCTCTTATTTAGCTGCCGAAAACCTTGAAGTTGAATGTCCCGACCTTGGGATGCTTACTGTTGACGTAAGCTACGGCGGAAATTATTACGCCATAGTTGACCCGCAACCAAACTTTAAGGGCCTGGAAGATTATACCGCCGATCAGCTGATTTCGTGGAGCAGGGTTTTAAGACAACGGATAAATGAGAAATACACATTCGTTCATCCGCAAAACCCAACTATTAACGGCTGCTCACATATTCTTTGGACGGGTAAGACAATCTCTCCTGAAGCCACAGCACGTAACGCGGTTTTTTATGGCGATAAGGCAATTGATCGTTCACCCTGCGGAACAGGCACTTCAGCACGCATGGCGCAATGGCACGCCAAGGGCAAATTGAAAAAGGGCGACAAGTTTATCCACGAAAGCATCATCGGCAGTCAGTTCATCGGCACTGTGGAGGATGAGGTGATGATAGGCGATCAACCGGCAATTATCCCGGGCATTGAAGGCTGGGCCAGGGTGTATGGGTACAATACAATTAAAATAGATGATGAGGATCCGTATGCATTTGGGTTCCAGGTGATATAAAGCCCTCTTATCCCATGTCATTGCGAGCGTAGCGCGGCAAACTCGTAACTATACAGAGCGGCAAGAAAGGTGCAGAACATGCTAAGCGGCTAATCCAGCGACGAGGTTGCCGCGCTCGTTCCTCGCTCGCAATGACATGGTTTGTTAAATTTTGTATTTATGCGATTTGCTAAAAGACACGAATATTCCGTTTATATCCTTACTAATAAGTCAAATACAACGTTTTATATTGGTGTGACAAGTGAACTGGAAAATCGTGTTTGGCAACATAAAAACAAAGTTCATGAAGGGTTTACTTCAAAGTATGAGATTAACAAGCTTGTTTATTATGAAGAATATCAATGGATACAGGATGCAATTGCAAGAGAAAAACAATTAAAAGGCGGATCAAGACAAAAGAAAATAGATCTGATCTTATCAGTAAATCCGTCATGGGTCGATTTAAGTGACGGCTGGTATGATTGAATCAAAAAAATATTGTCATTGCGAACGCGGCGCGGCAAACTCATAATTATACAGAGCGGATAGAAACGTGTAGAACTTGAAAGCTGCTCTTTCCGCGGCGAGGTTGCCGCGCTCGTTCCTCGCTCGCAATGACATGGTTTGGTAATAATTTTTTAGAAATTGGGGCTTATGAAAGCAATAATAATAGGTGGCGGTGTGATAGGTTTATTTTCGGCTTATTACCTGCACAAATCGGGATGGGAAGTTGATATTTTAGAACAGGGCGACCTATCAGATAACTGTTCATACGGTAACGCAGGCATGGTTACACCAAGCCACTTTGTTCCGCTGGCATCGCCCGGGATGATTGAGCAGGGAATAAGGTGGATGTTTGATAGCAAGAGCCCGTTTTATGTTAAGCCTTCGTTCAACAAAGAATTGATAGGCTGGGGCTTAAAATTCATGAAAAGCGCCACCAAAAAACATGTAGAACGTTCTGCAGGAGGGCTGCGGGACATCTCGCTGTTGAGCCGAAATCTATACCATGAATTTGAAAAAGAATCCGGAATTGATTTTGGTTTAGAGGATAAGGGGATCCTGATGTTGTTTAAGTCGCCAAAGGTTGAGGAAGAAGAAATTCACATGGTTGAAAAAGCAACAAATCTCGGTCTGGACGCGCAGTATTTAACTCCGGAAGAAACCCGCAAGCTTCAGCCTGACATTGAGTTAGACATTTTAGGCGCGGTACATTACCATTGTGACTCGCACATGTCGCCCAATAAATTAATGAAGGGACTGATAAAATACCTGGAGACTGAAGGCGTCCGCATTCACAGGAATACTGAGGTGACAAAAATAAACCAGGACGGCAATAATATAACATCAGTAAGTACCAGGGATAAGGAATATACTGCTGATAAATATGTAATAGCAGGTGGCTCATGGTCGCCTGGAATTGCTAAGCTGGCCGGGTTAAATATCCCGCTGATGCCGGGTAAGGGTTACTCGTTTATGGTGAATGATCCGGTTAAAAAAATGACGATCCCTTCTATCCTCTGCGAGGCCAGGGTTGCGATAACACCTATGAATGGCGGCATCCGTTTTGGCGGCACTATGGAGATCGGCAAGATCAACAAACAGGTGAACATGAACCGGGTTAAAGGCATTGTTGAATCGGTTCCAAAATATTTTCCTGAGTTCAAATTGACTGTACCAAACGAAAAGGATGTTTGGTTTGGTTTCAGGCCATGCTCGCCGGATGGATTGCCTTATATTGGCCTATCAAACAAATATAAAAACCTGGCGATTGCAACCGGGCATGCAATGATAGGGTTGGGATTGGCACCGGCTACAGGTAAGCTGATAGCAGATGCATTTAATGGCGAAAAACCGGCTATTGAGGCGGGATTATTTGATGCGAATCGTTACCAGTAGATTTGAACCATGATTTATAGGATTAAAAGATTTTCATGATTCTCATCCCCTTGTATATCATGGCAATCCTAAAATCCTTTAATCATGGTTCAACAAACTTATATACAGCTCATAATTCTCCTCATCAAAACAAACAAAGATTACTTTTTCAATTTCGTTTGTTTTCGAGAGAAAATCCGTCACCGTGTCAACAGCAATCTTCGCTGCTTTATCCTTCGGAAACCTGTAAACGCCGGTACTGATATTGGGAAACGCAATGGTTTTGCAGGCGTTATCAATTGCTAATTGCAGAGAGCTTCTATAACAATTTACAAGCTTATCCTCTTCGTGGTATTTACCATCGTTTCAAACAGGGCCAACTGTATGGATCACATGCCTGGCAGGCATCTTACCTGCGGTTGTAATCACCGCCTCGCCAGTTTTACAACCACCTTGCCGTGCTACTATATTGCGGCATTCGTCCAAAATTGCCGGTCCGCCGGCCCGATGGATGGCACCATCAACACCGCCGCCGCCCAGCAACAACGAGTTGGCAGCATTTACAATGGCATCCACATTTATTTTTGTGATGTCTGCTTTAACAAGCTCGATTTTATTTTTGATATTCATAGTAATCCGCTTGAAGAAGATTTGACAACTTTTGAAAGTTGTCAAATCTAAATAACCTCATACAAACAATAAATGTTCCATTATCCAATATTCTTATTTTCCTTTCGGACTTTCCGGACTTTCGGACTCCCCATCACAATCAACTTATTTAACTAAATTTACCCCATGAAAGTGCTGCCCTTTACCATCCCTGTTCCGCATGATCATTCTATCATTGTGCAGGAGGAGGTATTGCCGCACTTTTATACCTACCTGCACCGCCATGCCGAGATCCAGATCACCTGGATTAAAAAGGGAGAAGGTACCTTGCTGGCCGGCAACAACATGCACGTTTTCCGCGAGGGCGAAATCTATATGATTGGTGCCAATCTCCCCCACTTGTTTAAAAGCGACCCGGCCTATTTCCAGGCAGATAGCGATAAGGAAGTGCACACTATCACTATATTTTTTAATCCATCCGGTAAATTATCTGCTTTATTTAATCTCCCAGAAATGAAGACGATTAAGGCTTTCATCGCCCAAAACCAAAGCGGATTTAAGATCCCTGATAACATGTACGCCGACATGGCTCATCGCATCACTGCTATCCAAAACGCCAATGGGGCCGAGCAGCTTTATGGCTTTATAGAACTGCTAAATATTTTAACACAAACCAGCGACCTGCAACCTTTATCATCAGGCAGCTACGCATTTTCGATGACTGACCCTGAGGGTATGAGGATAGCGTCCGTTTACAACTACATTATGCAAAACTATAGCAGCGCGTTAACGCTGGAAGATGTTGCCATGCAGGCACACCTAACCCCAACTGCATTTTGCAGGTACTTTAAAAAGCACACCCGCCATACGCTGGTAAATTTCATAAATAAAGTAAGGGTAAATGAAGCTTGTAAAATGCTGGTAAACGGGTCAGCAAAAAGTATTGCAACTGTAGCCTACAGTTGCGGCTTTAATAGCATTACCAATTTTAACTATGTATTTAAAAGCATAACGGGGGTCTCACCACGTGACTACGTGAACGGGTATGCTAATGCGATGGAATAGATTATAGAGCCGAGAATCAAGAGTCAAGACTTGAATAAAAATCATACTGTATAAATAGGTTAACTACTGAAGACTATTACTTTCCGCGCTCATTTCTTATTCTTGTCTCTTGATTTTTGACTCTCCCTACGGTGTCCTATAATAATATATCGGCGAATAAATTCCCTCACTCGTGGTATAGTATCCCGTCCCGTCAGGAGTAAAACCTATTGCCTCCCCTTGTCGTTCTGAAACATAAAATGGTTCCCGGGGTTTTGATTGCATGGTTTTCCAAACCGGCTCGTTGCCATTGCGTTTCCAGTAATAAACGCTTTCGTAGTTTTTCAATAATATCTGCGATCCATCCTTAGAAATATCTCCGGCAGTTATCCATTTAAGTGGCTTTATCCCGGCAAAAAATAATTTACAGCGTTTGGTTAGCGTGACCGAGTCGTTAGTTTTATAATTTAACGGAGCTGTATAAACAGTTACAGAATCCCGTCGTTTTGACACGATATAAATCAATTTTTCTATAGGATCTATCATTAAGGCTTCCGCGTCCCTCGGCCCATCAGGGTATTTCAAGTGGAGCGGAGCCATCCTTGTTTTTGATACTGCCTGCGTCAACCAGGATGAATTTTCCTCCGTACGGTAAATGGTTATACCGTTTATTCTGTCAGAAGAATTGTCACCAATGTCACCCAGGTAAATATAGCTTTTCTTTTTATCGGGGCCCGGCCCAACAGCAATATCTTCACAATCATGAACACCCTGAACTTCTTTCGAATCACCTTTAAAATAGATAGTGGACAAAAGCTTGCCTTGGGGTGTTATGGCGAAAAACCTGCTGGTATCCCCACTGTCATTGTGCACATAGTAGACATCCGAATTAATTCCCGAAGCTGCGATACCCGAAATTTCGTCCATTTGTTTGCCTTCAAGGGTCCCTGTTATATCTGTTTCGCGGCTAAGGTGGCGGTGCCTGCCATATGCTCCTAAAAACAGTGCAATTACTAATGCCAGCAGGATCTTTATTTTTGTAGCTTTCCGCATCTGGTGTTCTATCCTCTGATTAGTTCAACTTTTACAGCGCAAAGAAACGCATTTAACATGAAGAGTTTATTAAGCGGGTCTTTAGCTCCGTGGAATAAAAACTGAGCGGGCAGATTTTTATTATGAAAGGCAACATCTTTTTCCCAAATTAACTAAAAGGATAGTTTTTAGTCCCTGTATTTAAAACAATTTAATATATTAGGCCATAAATCAAATTCACAATATGCAGCTAAAGAAAAAAGTTTTTTGTGCACTCGCGGCGGTATCCCTGTTGGGCCTACAGGCTAAAGCGCAAAAGGTAGAATTTACAGAATACGACTTGCCAAATGGCCTGCACGTAGTTCTGCATCAGGATAGTAAGGCGCCCGTAGTGGCGGTTACTGTTATGTACCATGTAGGATCGAAAAATGAAGTTGCAGGCCGCACCGGCTTCGCCCACTTCTTTGAGCACTTGCTATTTGAAGGCAGTGATAATATCAAACGTGGTGAATTCATGAAGATAGTATCGGCTAATGGCGGTCAGAACAATGCCAACACTACACAGGACAGGACCTTTTATTTCGAAGTTTTCCCATCAAACCAACTGGAAACCGGGATGTGGCTGGAAAGCGAACGCATGATGCATCCGGTTATTAATGAGATAGGCGTAACAAGACAAAAGGAAGTGGTAAAGGAAGAAAAACGCCAGAGCCACGACAACCGCCCCTATGGCAACTTTAGCGATGCCATAGCGAAGGATTTGTTTCCGAGCCACCCTTACCACAATGGCATTATAGGGCAAATGAATGATATTGATGCAGCAAAACTTGATGAGTTTAAAGCATTTTTTAAACAATACTATGGACCTAATAACGCCGTATTGACCATTGCGGGCGATATTAATATCGATAAAACTAAGGAATTGGTTAAGGCCTATTTTGGAGATATCCCGCGCGGGGCCGATGTTGTTTACAAAAAGATTGAAGAAGCGCCGATAACCAAACAAATTGTTGATACTACCTACGATGCCAACATCCAGATTCCATTAATCGTATCGGCATACAGGGTACCAGGGAGAGATAGCCGCGACTCAAAGATCATGCAGATGATCTCGAGCATATTAACCGGTGGAAACAGTGCAAGAATGAACAAGAAAATGGTTGATGAGAAAAAAGATGCGCTACAGGTTTTAGCCATTAACTATGCCCTTGAAGATTATGGTATGTATATTATCGGCGCTTTACCTAACAATGGCGCAGCCCCATCTGCACTATTAAGCGATATGGACGAAGAGATCACCAAACTGCAAACCGATCTGATCAGCCCTGAAGATTACCAGAAGCTGCAAAACCAGTTTGAAAACAATTTTGTGAGCGCTAATACCCGCATGCAGGGTGTTGCCGAGAGCCTAAGCAATGGCTATACCTTTTATCACAAGGATACAGGCCATATCAACAAGGAACTGACAGAAATAAAATCGATCACGAGAGAGGAAATCAGGGATGCAGCTAAGAAGTACCTTAATGCAAACCAGCGCCTTGTATTGTATTATCTGCCCGAAAAAGGTAAAGCCAAATAATTAATTACATCACGAAAATGATCATGAAGAAATATATAATAATAGCTGCCGGAGCATTATTAATGCAATATGCACAGGCGCAAACAATTGACCGTACCCATCAACCCAAACCAGGGCCGGCGCCGGTTTTAACTATTAAAGATCCTGTTAAATACATTTTACCAAACGGCATTACGCTGTTAGTGGTTGAAAACCATAGCCTGCCAAAAGTAACTGCCAACTACCTGATAGATCTTGGCCCGGTAACCGAAGGCAGCAAGGCGGGCGTGGTAAGCCTGATGGGGCAGATGCTTAACGAGGGAACCAAAACAATGCCAAAAGCGGTATTTGATGAGTCGGTTGAAAAACTTGGGGCTAATGTTCGTCTGAGTTCATCAAGCGCTTATGTGTCGGCGTTAACCCGTTATTTTAAAGAAGCTTTTACCCTTATGGGCCAGGGCTTGAAAGATCCGGCGTTTACCCAGGAGTCATTTGATAAGCTTAAAGGCCAGTCTATAACAAGTTTAAAATCCTCGGCAAAAAGTGCAGCTGCAATTGCAGGCAGGGTAAATAATGCGCTTGTTTATGGTAAAACCCACCCTAATGGCGAGTTTGAAACAGAGGAAAGCATCCAGGCTTTAACCGTTCAGGATATTAAGGATGCTTACGCCAAATATGTAACCCCGTCGAGAGGTTATTTAACTATTGTTGGCGATATTAAGCCTGCTGAAGCAAAAGCTTTAGCAACCGAAGTATTGGGAAACTGGAAAGGCGCTACGCTTACTTTACCAAGCCTACCGATAGTGGCAAACCCGTTAAAAACTGAGATTGATGTAGTTGATGTGCCAAGTGCGGTACAAACAGAAATAAATGTGATCAACCTTGTTGATATCAAGAAAAACAACCCTGATTATTTCGCGGTAATATTGGCAAGTTACATTTTAGGCGGTGGTGCAGAAAGCCGGTTATTTATGAACCTGCGCGAAAAACACGGATTTACCTATGGCGCCTATTCCGAGTTGGGAACAGGCCGCTGGCAAGAAACCTTTGATGCATCTGCATCTGTAAGGAATGCCAAAGTTGACAGCGCTGTTAATGAAATGCTAAGTGAAATAAAACGCATTCGCACGGATAAGGTTACCGACGAAGAACTGAATACAGCGAAGGCTTTATATAACGGATCATTCGCTTTAAACTTGGAAGATCCTGCGCGTACAGCAAACTTTGCCAGCACCATCCTGATCAATAATCTGCCTGCTGATTTTTATAAAACTTACCTGCAAAAAGTAAACGCAGTCACCGCTGACGACATCCTGCGTGTTGCTCAAAAGTATTTCAATTATGATAACACGCGGGTTGTAATTGTAGGCGGCGCTGCGCAATTTATTGATGGCATCAAAAAAAGCGGCTACCCGATAAAAATGTATGATAAGTTTGCCAATCCTGTTATAGAAGGCGCTCAAACTGCTGCAGTTCCGGACGTTAAGCCGGCTGATATTATTAAGGGATACATTGACGCTATTGGAGGTGCAACTGAACTTAAAAAGGTGACCTCATATACTGCAACTTCGGATATGGCTATGCAGGGGATGAAGCTTAGTGTCTTGCAAAAGAAGATGGCGCCTAATATGGAAGCAATGACGATTTCGATGGGCGGCAACGTGGTAATGAAGCAAGACTTTGACGGGAGTAAAGGATATCAACAACAAGGCCCTAATAAAAAGAATTTGACTACCGAAGAGATCGCACAGAAAAAAGTATTTACCTCGCTAACTGAACAGCTTGATTATTTAACCAACCCTGCATTTAAATTAGCTGTTAAGGGCATCCAAAAGGTTAACGGCGCAGATGCTTACCAGCTTAGCGTTACCGACCCCACAGGTAAAATATCAACCGAGTATTATGATGTTAAAAGCAAGCTGCTGGTTAAGAACGAGAGCACAACCACAAGTGGCGAGACTATCGTAAATGTTACGGTTGATTATGGCGACTATCGTAAGGTGGGTTCTGTAATGTTCCCTTATAAACAAACTATAATCCAATCTGTAGGTGGCCAGGAGCAAACTTTTGAGCTGACTGTTACCGATATAAAATTAAATACCGGCGTAACTGCCGATGATTTTAAATAGATAACACACGTCTTAATATTATTGAAGGAGCTTGCCGTTGGCAAGCTCTTTTTTTGTGAAATAAATACTACCTTAGAAAAGGCTCTCTGAAAAAACCATTTCACTATGAAAGATTTAAAAAGGAGGAATTTCCTCAAACTCTCCGGTCTGTCGCTTGTACCTGCATTGCTGCCCTCCCTTACCGTTAATGCGCATACCTTAATTGCCAAAACAGACCCACCGGCTAACCCAATTATTTCTTTTACTGACGATGGCATTCATTATCCACCTGCAGATTATATTGCCAAACTGCAGGAGATCACCCAAAAAGACCCGATCAAAGCAGATGTATACGGACAGGGTGGATCGCTTGCAACGCTGACCAAACGCTTTGCCGAAATTACCGGCAAGGAAGCTGCAACCTATATGCCTACCGGTACCATGGCTAACCAACTGGCTATATCAGTACTAAGTGGAGAAAACACCAAGATCTTTGTGCAGGATACCAGTCATATTTACAGGGATGAGGCCGATGCTGCCGAATCTGTTTATCATAAACGGCTGATGCCCTTAGCCAAGGGAGAACCATTTTTCACGCTGGAAGATTTAAAGGCAGGAATAGCTTTCACCAACGATGAGGAAGTCTTTAAAAGCGGCATAGGCGCAGTAGCCATCGAGAACCCGGTTAGGCGTTGTGATGGCAGGCAGGTACCGATAGATGAGATTAAAAAAATCTCGAAGTATTGCCGCGAGAACGGGCTCAAACTCCATTTGGATGGCGCGCGTTTGTATTTAGCGGCAGCAGCAAGTGGTGTTCCCATTGCAGAGTATGCAGCGAATTTTGATACGGTTTACATCTCACTTTATAAATACCTTGGCGCAGATGGCGGCGCTATCCTTTGCGGCGAAAAGGCAGTGATTGACAAAATGGAGCATTTGATAAAGGTTCATGGCGGTACGGTTTTCAGCAACTGGTCAAAGGCTGCTATGGCGTTGTATCATCTGGATGGTTTGGAAGACAGGCTTAAGAAAACCTTCGCACAAGCAACAGACCTTTTCGCCAAACTCAACAATGTGCCGGGTATCAGCATTACTGCACTAAAAGGCGGCTCGAACATATTCGACCTTAAACTAACCGCGGGTACCGATGCAAAAAAATTCCGCAGGGCATTGTTTGAAAAATATAATGTGATGATCAGGAATGCAAATGGTGAGGGGATTATTAAATTGCAGATAAACGAAACGCTGCTGAGAACTGATAACCAAACCTTAGTAAAGGCTTTCAGCGAAGCGCTTACAGCGGCGAAGGTATAAATGGAGGGCTTGATTCATCGAAGACCCGGACCGAATAAAGGTTGAAGTAGTGGCTGATGGCAAATAGCGATTATTGCTTTTTACCATTTTCCACACTTTTAATTTCTTCCTTCCGATCTTTTTTGAAATCGAAATTATTGAAATCCGGCGTTTGCGGAAGCTGCATGGTGTAGCTGCTAAGTACATCCACCTCAACAGTAACATCATCAGCCACGAAATCAATTATATGGCCACCGGATGTTTTATCAGCAGACAGAAAATGAAAATGATAGCCTGCAATGTGAGGGCCCTCCATAAAGGTGGGTAACTTATAGCCCACTAAATCGCCTTTGATTCCATTGAATTCAAAGAAGTGCTGCCTATCAAGCATGGCTGCAAGTGGTAAATAAGGCTTTTGCCCCACCGGCGGAAATGCCCTCGTTTTCACATACTTAAAATTACCGCTTACGTGGATAGCATACATGCCGTTTTGATTGGTCGACACGCTATCGAGGTATTTATAAAGTTGTGCTTTTGCCAGTTGTTTACCAGGCTTATAAACCTTAGTTGCATGAAAGTAGCAAACCACCGCATAAGGTGTTGAATCAGCATCTGTCACAGGAATAGTTTTGCCGGTGTACTCTGTTTTGTAAAGCTTACCATTAAGCATAATTAATTCGCCGTCAAGCCTGGCGGGAGCGCCAAGCCCGAAATCGCCGTGTTGCTTTAGCGCGCTATAAGGATACCAGGCATCATATAACCCTCCTATAAAGGCAGCTGCATAACCTGCGCTGAATAAATTGGCTTGTGCATCACTCTTTTTTTGCTGCGCGATTGCCTGAAAATCTATGCTGAGGAATACAATGAAAATGATAGCGCAATATTTAAAAACAGATTTCATTTTTAGATGGATGTGGTGGTAAAGTTTACTTTTTGCTTACGGTGTTGTTAAAGTAGGGAATTAACTTTGTAATACTAAAATAAAGCTATGAAAGTTGAAATTTGGAGCGATGTGATGTGCCCGTTTTGCTATATAGGCAAACGCAGGTTTGAAGATGCCTTACAGCATTTTGATAATAAGGACCAGGTAGAAATAGAATGGAAAAGCTTCCAGCTTAATCCTGATTTGGAAACTGATCCCTCCATCAACATAAATCAATACCTGGCCGATAAAAAAGGTTGGACCATTGACCACGCCAGCCAAATGAATGACCACGTGACTAAAATGGCTGCCGAAGCAGGTTTAACTTACCACCTGGATAAAGCCGTGGTAGCAAATAGCTTTAAGGCACACCGGTTTAGCCACTTCGTAAAAAGTAAAGGCTTTGGCATCGAGGCAGAAGAAGCCTTGTTTAAAGCCTACTTTACCGACAGCAAAAACATCGACGACGATAATGTTTTAATTGAATTAGGCCAGTCAATAGGCCTTGATCCTGCTGAAGTAAAGCAGGTTTTAGAAGGCGATGCTTACGCAAACGATGTTAAGCACGATATTGATACCGCGCAATACCTGGGCATCCAGGGCGTTCCATTTTTTGTTCTGAACAATAAATACGCAATCTCCGGCGCACAGGCCGTACCTGTTTTTGAACAAACCTTACAGAAAGCTTTCGGTGAATGGCAACTTGAAAACCCAAAACCAAAGTTCGAAATCATCGATGGTGAATCATGCAGCCCTGATGGCGACTGCAATTAACTCAACAGAAATGTAAAGTAGTTTTTACGCTCATGCCTGCAACTCTTTAAAAGCAGGTTACGTATACTGCGTACGGTTAGCTGTGCCTAAAAAGCATTGGTTTCATCAACAAACAAATTGTAAATTATTTATTAACAGGTATTTAATCCTGCAAATAATTAACTTATATTTAAGCAGCTTAAATCGCACAATAAAAATGACGATATGAGAAAAATCTACTATAAAATTTTTGCTTCGCTAATAATAATCGCAAGTATTTCTGGTTGCAAATTAGATCCGCCTATTTACCCGGCGGGCAGCACAAGTACCGGTACCAGCGGTAAACTGGTTGACAACGGCAGTACAATAACTTACACCATCAGCGGTACTACAACAACCCTTAAACTTGCATTTTTCCAGGTGATAGCAGCCGATCCGACAACTTTACCCAATGGAAACACACAAATACTAGGTGGAACAACCCAATCGGGTGGTTTTTCACTCTCCTTCAGCAACAACAAAGCTGGAACATATGACATTGATTTACTTTACATCAACGGTCTACTTGGTGATAGTGGTAAAGTTACGGTAACAGAATTGAACGTAACCAGCGCAGATGGTATGCATGGCACTATTAAAGGTACGTTTACAACCGACCTGATCGACCTGAATACCAACGCTACTACTACTGGTATAACCGGCTCGTTTAACATAACCATATAGTTTTGATTCACAGCGCCCTGCGATTTCTATTCCCAGGAAGTATTTGACATTAGCTTAACTTTACGTTTTAACAAATTTCCTTACATTTGTATAAGTTCTTCTTAGTGTAACAATTACACTAAGAAGAACTTATTTATAATGATAGATTCAATAACTCTTCAACAACCTGTATCAAAAGTAAGACTCCGCATTGCTGTGGGTGTTTTATTTTTTATGGCCGGGCTGTGCTTTTCAAGTTGGGCTTCACGCATTGCAACCGTTCAGCAAAACCTGGGGTTAACGGATGCTGCCCTTGGTGCCGTACTTTTCTCGCTCCCTGTTGGTTTGATGTTATCGCTGCCCTTTTCGGGTTGGGTGATCACAAAAATTGGAAGTAAAAAATTACTGCTTGCCGCTATTTTGGTTTACGGTGTTTGCCTGATTAGCCTGGGTCGTGCACAAAATACATTTCAACTGATCATTTGCCTGGTTTGCTTTGGATTTTCAAGCAATGCGGTTAATATCTCCGTTAATACCCAAGCTGTTGCCGCCGAAAGGCTATATGAAAAGCCTATTATGGCTTCATTCCATGGTTTATGGAGCCTTGCAGGATTTACCGGAGCAGGTATCGGTACAATAATGATCGCCAACAAGGTTGATCCATTCCATCACTTTATTATAATTCTTGTTATCCTTGCTGCGGGCGTTATTGCCGCCTCACGCTATTTAAATAATGACGCGGGTATTTTAAAAACCGGATCGGAAACAAAAGTTTCAATCAGGCAGAAACTAAGGCTAATGGTGCCATTGCTTACGTTGGGCAGTATCGCATTTTGCTCAATGATTTGCGAGGGTGCAATGTTCGACTGGAGTGTTATTTATTTTAAGAAGGTAGTGGACGCTCCCATTGCCTTGCAGGGTGCAGGTTTTACGGCGTTTATGCTTACCATGGCGGGAGGCAGATTTATTGCCGACTGGTTTGCACATCGTTTCGGATTAAAACGCACGTTACAAGTAAGCGGAACGCTAACTGCAACAGGACTGCTGATATCGCTTATCTTTCCTTATTTTTATACAGCAATGGCCGGCTTTCTGTTAGTGGGCGCTGGCGTTTCGTCCGTTGTGCCTATGGTTTATAGTGCGGCAGGGAGATCAAAAACCATGTCGGCAGGTGTGGCGCTGGCAGCTGTTTCAACTATTGGGTTTATAGGCTTCCTGGTTGGGCCGCCGGTAATAGGCTTTATAGCGGGGTTAGCTACGCTAAGGGCATCTTTCGCGTTTATAGCGGTAATGGGCATTAGCGTTGTTGTGCTTTCAACAAGGGCAAATCTGGACCAGGATTAAGCTGAACCGGGATTAAACAGATTTCCCGGATTTTATTCCTCGTTTAAATCTTTGTTGTTCGGATTCAGGATGTACTCAAAAGTTTCATACCCATTGTGGAAGATAAATTTCAACCGCGCCTTTGGTTCATCAATATCCAATGACATTGCGCCGAGGGTTGATGGCAGGTTGTCTCTTATTAATTTCAGGTCGGTAACGTGCGGCATTTCTACATAGATATTTTCGTCCTGCGCTTCAATTGTCCAATGCGGGATATTGGCGCTTCTTAAAACTTCAATCCATTTTTGTTGGTACGGGTTCATATTGGTTGCTTTTATGAAAGCAACATTACCGGTAATGTTTTTGTTTTTAATGAGAACCGTTTACTGCGCCGCAAGATCAAAACCCAATAAATACCCCTGTATTTGCATAGACTTTACTAAGCTTAGGTATTGAGTTAACCTTTCGGCTTTTAAAAGTGGTATCGCTGTCTGTATATTTATAATAGCCATATCTCCAGTTCCGGGCAAAGGGCGTAAAGCCCACCGAAGCATAAAAACCTGCGTTGATGGGGATGGCCCCCTTGCCTATTTTAATGTTCCAGTGTAAAAAATTAAGATAGTTTTTGCTGGAGAGCCCGATATAGCCGGCACCATAATGTAGTTCAAGGTCCTTCCCTATCTCCCTGGGAATGAGCGCATAATTAACCGGGGCAATATCTTTATAAACCGCATAAACTTCCCCTACCTCTATGTTCAACCAGGAGGATATGCTACTGTACTTATTGGTGAGCTTTGCCCCAAAATACCCAACTATCGTTGTGAGTTTTGAATCGCCCCCCAATAACAAACCGGCATCATACTTTCTTCCAATAAAACTAAGGTCAACTCTAAAACCTGTTGAAACCTTTTCAAGCAAATTATAGTTAGCTGCCGTCCAGGCATTAAAGTCGCGGTTGTTCAGGAACATTCTGTTGGGCCCGGCCGAAATGGTAAACATTTCATCCTGTACATTTTGGGTGTTGAGTTGGGCGAATGTATTTTGAACACAGATAAGGATCAAAAATACTAGTGTGATATTTTTCATAGTGGTTTGAATTGGTTGTATCTGTTAGACATTCAAACCAGCACCAGGTTTAATCCATTGATTTATAGCGAAGTAACAATAGAGTTACATTTATGCAGAAAGTCGGAAAAGTTCGAAAGTCAGTAAAGACCGAAAGATTTCATTTGCTTATACTATAGATTTCTACTTAAATAATAACCTTCGGACCTCGGACTTCAGACTTTCGCTAATTTACCAATAGTAAGTCCCTGCACTATGATAGAAAATACGACTATAACATAGGTAATCAAAACAAATTCATCGCGGTGCATAGCCGCCGGGATGGACAGCGCCATCGCTACGGAAAGGCCACCTCTTAGCCCACCCCAGGTTAACATCAGGATGGCATTCTTTTCAAATTTTATCCAGATCTTCAGAAACATCACCGGGAACGCTACACAGACCAATCGCGCCAGCAAAACCACGACAACCATTATACAGCCAATGATCATGATGGTAGGGTTTACTTTAATGATCAGCATTTCAAGGCCTATCAGCAGGAAAAGGATGGCGTTAAAGATCTCGTCGGTAAGGTCCCAGAATTTACCCAGGTAGTCGCGGGAAATTTCGGACAAGCCCTCTCCCTTTCCCTTGGTACCCATAATAATACCTGCGATAATAATTGCCAGTGGCCCGGATAAATGAAAATGATCGGCCACGGAGTATCCGCACATAACAACTGTTAAGGTGATCAATACTTCTACCCTATAGTTATCTATTGATTTTATGAGGAGGTGTGCCACGTAGCCCAGCATCGCCCCAAATAAAATTCCTCCACCGGCCTCTTTCAAAAAAAGAACGGCCGTATTGCCAGGAGAAAACTTATCGGTACCGTTTACAGCGACTTCAAATATGGTCAGGAAAACCACCACACCGACACCGTCGTTAAAAAGCGATTCGCCTGCTATTTTCATTTCCAGCGTTTTAGGGATCCCGGCTTGTTTAAGGATTCCCATTACGGCGATAGGATCAGTCGGCGATATTAACGCGCCAAACAACAAGCAATAAATATAGGGGATGGAAAGCCCAAAAAACTGGAAAAGATAATACGACATTACACTTACTAAAAAGGTAGAGATAAACGTGCCTACGGTCGCCATCAGCATCACCGGCCAGAATTCCTTTTTAAGTTTAGCAGCATCGATATGTAAAGAACCGGCAAACAGCAGGAAGCTCAGCATTATCTTCATCAGCACCTGCTCAAAATTAATGTTCGAGACCATCAGCAAAGCCTTTGATGAAATAACAGGTATAATATTTCCGGCGATGGCTATAAAAATAGAAGACAGCAACGAAATAACCATGATGCCGATGGTAGGCGGCCATTTTATCCAGCGATCGTTTACGTAAGCAAAAACTGCCGTTAAAAATATGAGGACGGATATGATGTGATACGCTTCCATTCGGAAACGAATTTAATATAAAATGTTCATTGGTTCACTTGTTCATTAGTTCATTGGTGGGTTGGCGGATAAGCTGCCCGAACTTGTTTCCTTACCTTTCGCCTTTTACCTTTCAGCTTTCACCTAAAATCACCATCTTGCATACATAAACCGATACTGTGGATAATAAGATAAAGCTATTAAATAAAAAGCGCGAAGAGGCCCTTTTAGGCGGCGGGAAGGCGCGTATTGAAGGTCAGCATAAAAAAGGAAAACTTACCGCGCGTGAGCGCTTACATTTCTTGATGGACGAGGGCTCGTTCCAGGAAATAGGAATGCTGGTTTCGCACCGGTCCACCGATTTTGGAATGGAAAAGGAAAAATATCCGGGCGATGGGGTGGTGACGGGCTATGGTACGGTCAATGGCCGTTTGGTTTATGTTTTTTCCCAGGATTTCACCGTGTTTGGTGGCTCGCTTTCAGAGACACATGCCGAGAAAATCTGCAAAATAATGGACCTTGCCATGAAGAACGGCGCACCGGTTGTTGGGTTGAACGACTCAGGCGGCGCACGCATCCAGGAGGGCGTGGTATCATTGGGCGGCTATGCCGATATCTTTTATAAAAACACCATGGCTTCGGGCGTGGTGCCGCAGATCTCTGCTATCCTCGGGCCTTGTGCCGGGGGCGCTGTTTATTCGCCTGCCATAACTGATTTTATTTTGATGGTGGAAAACACCAGCTACATGTTTGTTACCGGGCCAAACGTGGTAAAAACGGTAACACATGAGGTAGTTACTTCCGAAGAGCTGGGCGGGGCAACTACCCATGCCACTAAATCGGGTGTTACGCATTTTGCCTGTGCCAACGAGATTGAGGCCATTCAAAACGTAAAGAAGTTACTGAGTTATATGCCTCAAAACTGCGAGGACGTAGCTCCTGCCCTGCCTTACGAAATTAAAAATGAATTACGTGAAGCGCTAAATACCATAATGCCCGAAAATGCTTCACAACCCTATGACATCAGAGAAGTAATAGATCATGTAATTGATGAGGGATCATTTTTAGAGGTGCATAAGGATTTTGCGGAAAATATTGTTGTGGGATTTGCGCGGCTGGCAGGGCGAAGTATTGGGATCGTAGCCAATCAGCCCGCATTTTTGGCCGGCGTATTGGATATAAATTCATCAACCAAAGGAGCCAGGTTTGTGCGCTTTTGCGATAGCTTTAACATTCCCCTGCTGGTGTTTGAAGATGTACCTGGCTTTTTGCCGGGCACCGACCAGGAGTGGAACGCCATTATCACCAACGGCGCCAAACTACTATATTCATTTTGCGAAGCTACTGTGCCGCGCATTACCGTGATAACCCGCAAGGCCTATGGCGGTGCTTATGATGTAATGAACTCCAAGCATATAGGTGCAGATATGAATTACGCCTGGCCAACAGCAGAAATTGCAGTAATGGGTGCCAAGGGCGCTGCGGAAATAATTTTTAAAAGAGAGATAACCTCGGCGGCAGACCCGGAAGCCAAATGGCGTGAAAAAGAACAACAGTATGCAGAAATTTTTGCTAACCCTTATCGTGCTGCCGAGCGTGGTTTTATTGACGAGGTGATAGAACCGGCAGAAACAAGGGTAAAACTGATTCATGCCTTTAAGATGCTGGAAAATAAGGTGGTAAATAACCCGAGGAAAAAGCATGGGAATATACCGCTATAGTGATCAGAGGCTAGAGACCGGAGATTAGTTAGGAAAATGGAAAATATCAGCCCCTCAATCGAGCAGATAAGGCCGGAGCATACCTGGCAATTGCGCAGGGATGTGCTTTACCCGGGTAAAATGAAGCACGAAATGGAGATGGATGAGGATGCTGATGGGATCCATTTTGGGGCTTTTTGGGATGATAAATTAGCGGGCGTGGTTTCATTGTTTCAAAACGGATCAGAATTCCAGTTCCGGAAGCTGGCGGTTGACGCTTCGATGCAGAAAAAGAGGATTGGACAAAGCTTGTTAACCCAAGTAGTAAAGCATGTAGAAGAAAACGGCGGCGGTCGTTTATGGTGTAATGCACGGGTAGACGCCACCGGTTTTTACCAAAAGCTTGGATTTACCCAGACAGGCAACCTGTTTACAAAAAACGATATTGATTACGAAATTATGGAGAGGATGATTACTCCTCCTTTAAATCAGCCAGCATAGCTTCGGCATACCCGTTTTTGTTTTTTGTATTCGATTCATTTGCCATGTCGGTTGCACCCTCTAAGTTATTTTCCGACTCATAAACAATAGCAAGTGTATATGCGGCCCTCGAGGCGACTTTTGCATCGATATCCTGTAAATAAGGTTGCAGCAAACTATCGGCTTTTTCAAAGTTGCCGTTCATGATTTCCTGGTTTATAGGGCGTAAAAATTTATCGTTAAACAGCGGGCGCGTATGTGTAAGGGTATAAGGGAAAAAATCCTGCATTGCATTTTCAGAAGCATGTTCTGCTGATACTCTTATTGCCATTTTATTTCCTTTTATAGTCGGCTGGAATATCAACGACATAATTAAACCTGCATTTAATTGCTGTTCAATCGGATCCTCTGCTGTTCCGTTTAGCTTACGGAAAAATACTCCGTTGTCTTCATATAGCATAAAGTTAGTAACCAGCGTGGAATTGTATGATGTACCATAATCGCTAATTTCTCCAACGGTTATCTTTGCCGAGAAGTTTGTCAGGGCAAGTACATAGTTTGCATGATACTTTGCGGCGATCTGTTTTATCGAATCGGTGTTTACTGTTAATCCCACAGAATCAACAACATTAATTATCCTGGTATGCGGCAGTTCGCCGAGCTGAAATCCGCCGTGTCTTATGGCAGCATAAGCGGCTTCTTTCATCACTGCAAGCGCCTTTTTATTGCTTACTTTTAAGCTGCTTATATCAAATTTGTTTACAAGTACAATTGTATTGGTATCGGGCCGTAACCTATATTTTGCGGCATAGCTCACGGTTACATCTACAGCTTGCGCAAAAACGCCGGTATTTATCAATAAGAATAGGATAATACAAAAAGGCTTTATTATTTTCATTCTCATATAAACGCCTAAAGTATAGTTTTAGGATGAAACTGGGATGAAAAAAAATCGGCCTGTTACTAGCAGGCCGATCTTAACTAACTAAACTGATCTTATTCTAAAAATTTACTCGCAGCAAAGATGTGGTTGTTAAATTAAGCGGATGTTAAGGATTTGATAAATGTTTTAGTCCGAAAGTCGGAAAAGACCGCAAGTCCGAAAGACGCTTCACGCTTGGAGAAGCTCAGGAACTGCTAACCTTTTATCTTTCGGACTTTCCGACTTCCGGTCTTTCGGACTTTAAAAACAACTTTCATTTCTGCCTTTCGTCAATATCATTATATTTGCGTTCCTCATTCTACCAGAGGCATTTAATAGAATATGGCTGAGATAAAATCTGAAACCCCTGATTCCCCTAAACACGTGGCTGTTGTAACTGGCAGCTCTTTATCATTCTTCGAAAAATATATAAACAACGCCTCGCCTACCGGTTTTGAATGGAAGGGCCAGGAGTTATGGCTTGAATATCTGAAGCCCTATATTGATGATCACTATGTAGACAACTACGGTACGGCAGTAGGTATCATTAATAAGGACGCAGCATACAAAGTAGTTATCGAAGCCCACGCCGATGAAATCTCCTGGTTTGTAAATTATATTACCAGCGATGGATTGATATATGTGATCCGCAATGGTGGTTCTGATCACCAGATCGCTCCATCGAAACGTGTAGATATCCATACCGACAATGGTATAGTAAAGGCGGTTTTTGGATGGCCTGCTATCCACACCCGCAGCGCCGGTGAGAAGGAAGAAGCTCCAACCCTAAAGAATATCTTTTTAGATTGTGGTTGCACCAGCAAGGAAGAAGTTGAAAAACTGGGTATTCACGTTGGTTGTGTTATAACCTACGAAGATGAGTTTATGGTGCTTAACGACCGCTATTATGTGGGCCGGGCACTTGATAATCGCGCAGGTGGCTTCATGATTGCCGAAGTTGCACGTCTGCTTAAAGAAAATAACATAACGCTGCCGTTTGGCTTGTATATAGTAAACGCCGTTCAGGAAGAAATTGGCCTGCGTGGCGCCGAAATGATAGCCCACCATATTAAACCAAACGTCGCCATTGTAACAGATGTTACCCATGACACACAAACACCAATGATCAACAAGATAACCCAGGGCGATCTGGCTTGTGGTCGTGGTCCGGTGGTGTCGTACGCACCTGCCGTACAAAACAATTTGAATAAACTGTTGATCGAATCTGCGCAAAAGGCAAATATTCCATTCCAGCGCCAGGCATCATCACGGTCAACAGGAACTGATACTGACGCCTTTGCTTATTCAAACGACGGTGTACCGTCTGCACTAATCTCATTGCCGTTGCGCTACATGCATACAACGGTTGAGATGATCCACAAGGAAGATGTTGACAATGTGATCCGCCTGATCTATGAAACTTTGTTAAACATTAAAGATGGACAAGATTTCAGGTACATTAAATAAATAGCGCCCAAAAGAAAACTTTTTATGGCGATAATTATTATTACAACGGAAAGAGTAAAATAAAAATGTCATATTTACATTTATTATATTGTACCTAATAAAATTATGAAACCCACACTACTTATACTGGCTGCAGGCATGGCAAGCCGCTATGGAAGCATGAAACAGATTGATGGTTTTGGCCCAAATGGAGAAACCATTATCGATTATTCTATTTACGACGCTATAAAAGCTGGCTTCGGTAAAATAAGTTTTATTATTCGCGAAGAATTTGCTGAGCCGTTTAAAGCCATATTTGAGCCCAAACTAAAAGGACGTATTGAAACCGATTACGTTTTTCAAAGCTTCGACCTTAAACCTTTTGGCATCGAAAAAGAAATTGAACGCGCAAAGCCATGGGGTACTGCACATGCGGTACTGGCAGCACGCAACCAGGTAAAGGAGCCTTTTTGCGTTATCAATGCTGATGACTTTTATGGTTATGATTCATTTGAAAAAATGGCTAAATTTTTAACCACAGAAGTGAGTGACGATACTTATTCACTAATCGGCTATCAAATTGACCGTACCCTGTCTGATTACGGATCCGTATCACGCGGTGTTTGTAAGGTTGACGATAATGGCAACATGGTCGAAATTAATGAGCGGACCGAGGTATATTTTAAGGAAGACGGCAGCGTGGCCTATAAAGACGCAACCGGTGAACACGCGTTGAGCAGTGATACCCGTGTGTCGATGAATTTCTGGGGATTTACTCCAGCGGTGTTTAAACAAAGTGAACCTATGTTTAAGAAGTTTGTTGAAGCCAATGAGAGCAATCCAAAATCAGAATTCTTTATCCCTTTGGTGGCTGATGAACTGATAAAAAGCGGTGAGGCGTCATTTAAAGTTATCCCAACCGGTTCAAAATGGTTTGGCGTAACCTACAAGGAAGATAAACCGATCGTACAAAAAAGCATTTCGACGCTGGTTGAAAATGGCACTTATCCATCTAATTTGTGGGCATAGTCAATCAGTAACTTATAATATTGAATCCCGCCATTGTGCGGGATTTTTTGTTTTTAATAGTTTACAAAACGTTATTCCTCTTTACCCGTTACTTCTACAATGATTTATTAACCATTGGAGCAACAAGATGCAAACGGAGATTTTAGGCGATATAGAAAGCGTTAACAAACAGGGCAATATCCTCATTATTAAAACCAAAGAAGCGACTGCCTGCGTATGGATTTATTCTGATTCAATAATCAGGGTTAACGTTAGCAAAGCATTTAATGATGATGACAAGTCCTTTGCCGTTATCCAAAAATCTGGTGATTTTAAATTTGAAGAATCAGCTGATGAGATCGTTATAAAAACTCATGTTTTAAAACTCTGTATCACTAAATCACCCTTACGTTTTAATTTTTATACTGCCGATGGTGAAACTTTAAGCGAGGACGATCCGCGCTTCGGCATAAACTGGCAAGGTGAAAGGGTAATTAATTATCGTAAACTTTATCAGGATGAAAAATTCATCGGCCTTGGTGAAAAAACCGGCAACCTTAACAAACGCGGCAGCAGTTTTGTGAACTGGAATACAGACGCGGCCATGCACGATACCAAGACCGATCCGCTTTACAAGACTTTTCCATTCTTTATCGGCCTGCATAGCGGACTAACCTATGGGTTATTTTTCGACAATACCCACAAAAGCTATTTCGATTTCGGCGCTACAACTGATAATGAAATGAGCTGGTTTGGTGCCGATGGCGGCGATATGAACTATTATTTCTTCGGGTCGCAAAGCGTGGCACAAATAATTGAAGACTATACCTGGCTCACCGGTCGTATGGAGATGCCGCCGCTTTGGAGCCTTGGTTACCAGCAATGCCGCTGGAGCTATATGAGTGCCGATGAGGTGTTGAGCATAGCAGAAAGGTTCCGCGAGGAGAAAATTCCTGCGGATGTAATCTACTGCGATATTGATTACATGGATGAGTTTAAGATCTTCACCTGGAATAAGGAAACCTTTCCTGATCCTAAGGCAATGATCGATAAGCTCAAAGCTATCGGATTTAGGTTGATAACCATTGTTGACCCTGGAATTAAAATTGAACCAGGCTATAAACAATATGACGAGGGCATCGAAAATAACTGTTTCGCCACCTATCCAAATGGTGAAAAATATGTGGGTGAAGTCTGGCCCGGCCGCTGCCATTTTCCTGACTTTTTCAGGGAAGATGTTCGTGAATGGTGGGGAACCGCATTTACAGCATTAACAGACCCAGGTGTTGAGGGTTTCTGGAATGATATGAACGAACCTGCCGCCTGGGGCCAAAATATTCCGTCGCTGGTAAAATTAGGGAATAAATACATGTCCGAGGTTCGCAACGCCTACGGAATGGAAATGGCTCGAGCCACTTACGAGGGCACCAGGAAGATTCACGGCAATAAACGACCATTTGTACTTACCCGCGCTGCTTATGCCGGTACGCAGCGTTATTCTGCGGTGTGGACGGGTGATAACTCTGCCTACGATTCGCACATGCTGATGGGGCAGCGCATGGTGAGCAGTTTAGGCATCACCGGGATGTCCTTAGTAGGCGTAGACATCGGCGGGTTCAGCGAAAATCCAACCCCAGAGCTAATGGTACGGTGGAACTCGCTTGGCGTGTACACGCCTATGTTCCGCAATCACGCCATGCAAGGCACGGTTATGCGCGAACCATGGCAATGGGGGAAAAAGAATATGGCCATCATTAAAAAGGATATTGAACAACGCTACCGTTTGCTTCCCTATATCTATTCCGGGTTCTACCAATCACACAAATCCGGTTTGCCACTGAGCCGTACCCTCTCCATAAATTATACCGACGATGAAAATGTGTACGATGTAAAATACCATAACCAGTTTTTGTTTGGCGACAGCATATTGGTGGCCCCCGTTGAAAGCACTAAGCTTACAGAAGAGGTTTACCTGCCTGCAGGAGAATGGTATCGCCTTAGTACCGGAGAAAAGTTTACCGGAGAGCGGGTAATTATCGCAGATGCACCCTTAACTGATCTGCCGGTGTTTATAAAAGCAGGAGCCATTATTACTATGCAAAGTGTAATTCAAAGTACCAACGAAAAGGGAGATGGCATTTTGGAAGTGAATATTTGGCATAGAGACGAAGCCAGTAGTTTTGTTTATTATGAAGATGACGGATTAAGTTATGATTATGAAAAAGGAGGGTATTATAAAAGGGAAATCAGGTTTGATCCACATAAAAGAATTGTTGAATTTTCAGAAGTTGAGGGTGGGTTTGTTTCCAGGTTTAATAAAATTAAATTGGTGTTGCATGGGTTTGAAGAGCTTACTATTCCACAAAAAAAATCACCAAAATATAGGTTGTATGAAAACACTACCGCCCTAATTAAAATTGATTTTTAATCAGCTTATCGATAAAGCTGTATTTGGCCAGGAATCAATATTGTTCTAAATATTTTTTTGGATATTCATCCAGGTACTGTTCGGGAATCTTTGTTTTCCTGTAATCCATCCCGTTCTTCTTCAAGAAATCTACCAGTTGCATTTTCTTTTTATAATCATCAGACCCTAAATCATAAACCCAATCCCGCATTAAATCGGTTATATAAAGCGTCCTCCCACCCATTGCGTTCATTAGTACCCTCTTATAATCAGCTCCCTTATCAATTAAATATATCACCATGTCCGGACTTCGGGAAAACATAACTGCCGACTTTAAAGGACTCATTTCATATTCATTTGTATAGTTAACATTTGCGCCTGCGCTAACCAATAATTTTACGTAATCCAAGCGACCGCTAGAACATGCCTTTAATAGTGGCGTATACCTTGTACTATTACCTCTTCTCCTCACACCCTTTTCTTCCGCATTTGGATCACCGCCATGGGCCAACAGCAATTTTAAATACTTTGGATTACTGCCATACTGGCCCTCGTCGTCTAATAAAATTTCAGCCGCTTCCATTAATGGCGATGAACCGTCATATTTGTCCTGATTGTTTGGATCCCCTCCCAACGAAACAAGCGCTTTAACAGATTGAAACTTTAACGTTTTAACAGCCATTTGCAATAAGGTCTGACCGAATTTTGGTTCCCTGGCTTCAAGCAATACTTTATTTTTAGTTACAATACTAATGATATGGCTTGTATCGCTATCTTCCACTGCTTTAGCTAAATCCCACGCTGGAGTGCCCTGGAATAACCTGTAATCATACCCTAATAAATGATCTCTATTTACAACAGTATCCCTGCTATTGCAACTAAACAGCATAAATAATAGCCCAATAACACCAGCAGTCATTTTCTTCATTTTTAAAAGTATTAAAGGTAATGAAATCGCGGGTTCTACTGCATTAGCAAATAAATTTCCCCATCCAACAAAAAACCCCGGCTAAATAATAGCCAGGGTCTTATAGTTTATAATCTCCTAGGAGATCGGGATTATTTTACTTCTTCGAAGTCAACATCTGTAACAGTGTCGCCTTCTGCTTGTCCGCCACCTGATGTACCGGCACCGCCTTCAGCACCTGGCTGACCAGCCTGGCCTGCATCACCTGTAGCTTTGTACATCTCTTCAGATGCAACGTTCCAAGCATTGCTTAATTCAGCTTGTGCGGTATCGATATCAGCAAAGTTCTTGGCTGCATAAGCTTCCTTCAATTTGGCTAAACCAGATTCGATAGGCGCTTTTTTATCAGCAGAGATCTTATCGCCATATTCTTTCAGTTGCTTTTCTGTCGAGAAGATCAGGGCATCGGCTGCGTTTAGTTTTTCAACTTCTTCCTTTGCCTTTTTGTCAGCATCAGCATTTGCTTCAGCTTCGTCCTTCATCTTTTTGATCTCGGCATCAGTTAAACCTGAAGACGCTTCAATACGGATCTTTTGTTCCTTACCTGTTGCTTTATCTTTTGCCGATACGTTCAATATACCGTTCGCATCAATATCAAAAGTTACTTCAACCTGTGGCACGCCACGAGGTGCAGGTGGCAATCCATCCAAATGGAACCGGCCAATGGTACGGTTCGCCGAAGCAATCGGGCGCTCACCCTGTAATATGTGGATCTCAACAGATGGCTGATTATCAGATGCAGTTGAGAATGTTTCAGATTTCTTGGTAGGGATAGTAGTGTTAGCTTCAATAAGCTTGGTCATTACACCACCCATAGTTTCAATACCTAATGAAAGCGGGGTAACATCTAACAACAACACATCCTTTACTTCACCTGTTAATACACCACCCTGGATAGCTGCACCAATGGCAACAACTTCATCAGGGTTAACACCTTTTGAAGGCGCCTTACCAAAGAATTTCTCAACAGCTTCCTGGATTGCAGGGATACGGGTTGAACCACCTACTAAGATAACTTCGTCGATATCAGAAGTGCTGTAACCAGCGTTTTTCAAAGCTGTTTTACAAGGCTCGATAGTACGTTTTATTAAGCTGTCGGCCAATTGCTCAAATTTAGCCTTTGTTAAAGTTTTAACAAGGTGCTTAGGCATACCGTCAACAGCGGTAATGTATGGCAGGTTAATTTCAGTTTGAGCAGAGCTCGATAATTCGATCTTAGCTTTTTCTGATGATTCTTTTAAACGCTGCAAAGCCATTGGATCTTTACGCAGATCAATACCTTCGTCGCTTTTAAATTCGTCAGCTAACCAGTCGATAATTACCTGGTCAAAGTCGTCACCACCTAAGTGCGTATCACCGTCGGTTGATTTTACTTCGAATACGCCATCACCTAATTCAAGGATAGACACATCATGTGTACCACCACCGCAGTCAAATACGGCAATTTTCATATCTTTGTGTGCTTTGTCAAGGCCATAAGCCAGGGCAGCAGCAGTAGGTTCGTTTATTATACGACGTACTTTTAAGCCTGCAATTTCACCGGCTTCCTTAGTAGCCTGGCGTTGTGCATCGTTAAAGTAAGCCGGTACGGTAATAACCGCTTCAGTAACTTCGTGGCCCAAAAAGTCCTCAGCAGTTTTCTTCATTTTCTGAAGGATCATTGCTGAAATTTCCTGTGGGGTATACATGCGGTCGCCGATTTCAACACGTGGTGTGTTGTTATCGCCTTTAACCACTTTGTATGGCATCCGTGAAGCCTCTTTAGTAACCTCGTTAAACTGGTTACCCATAAAGCGCTTGATAGATGAAATAGTTTTTGTAGGATTTGTAATAGCCTGGCGTTTTGCAGGATCACCTACTTTACGTTCGCCGTTGTCAATAAATGCTACTACAGACGGCGTAGTACGTTTACCTTCACTGTTAGCAATAACTACAGGCTCGTTACCTTCCATTACTGCAACGCAGGAGTTGGTTGTTCCTAAGTCGATTCCAATTATTTTAGACATATGATTATATTTTCTTGATTGATTGTTTGTATTACCAGCTATTTAACAAGGGTTGTGCCAATTTGGATTTGGCAGGAAAAATGGCGGTGAATGGTGAATGGTGAGTGGCGAATGGTAAAAATTCGTCAGTTACGCGTTCAAAAACGGTGACAGGTTGGCAGAAAATAAGGTAAAATAACGACGATAAAGATGACTGGTTTTTTATTTGTCTGGCAACATTAAGACGCTATTGCAAAAGGAACCACATGAATGTGGTCTGATTTCTTTTCGGCTATCCAAAGATCATAGCTTTGCTGCATATTCATCCAAAGCTGCGGCGATGTGTTTAATCCCTTTGACAGGCGGATAGCCATTTCGGCGCTTATCCCCATATGGCCATTAACCAATTGCGATAGCGTTTTACGGGCCACACCTAATTTATTTGCGGCTTCCGTAATGGTAATTTCCATTGAATCCAGGTAAAGTCCTTTTAACACAATGCCGGGATGAACCGGGGCCATTCCTCGCTTTATCATATTTTTCTTTTTTTAGTGGTAATCAATATAGTCAACGTCAAAAACATTCTCATTTTCAAAACGAAATATCAATCGATAATTTCCATTAACCTTTACCGACCAAAACCCGGCTAAATCACCTTTTAGGGAATGCAAGTCCGACCCCGGAAAATTCATATCCTGAATTTTAACCGCATTGTCAAGTAAAGTTAAAATCATCCTGATCTTGAAAATTTGAGTTGCAGGTATCTTGGACGAATTGTCCTTTTCCCATAACAATTTCAAACCTTTATGCTGAATGCCTTCAATCATCAGTACAAATGTAACGCATTACGTTACACGTATCAACAAAAAATACGATTTTCACCTAATGCCATTATTTTACCTGCAATAAATCTACCCTAAACTCCTTAATACCCATTCGCCCACTCAAAATCTTACTACCTGCAGTTTTCCCAGGTAATATTTTAGCAAACAAAGTATCGTGCATATTAAAAGGGTAATGCCAAACTGCTATAATGCTACCTGTTGCCTTGTCATATTTATAGTTCCCGATAAACCGTCTTTGATAGTTATCAAACTCAAATACCAGGTCGTAATGATCGATGAATATTTTGGTTAGCACACTGTCTCTACAGGTATTCACATTCTGACGCTTGCCGTTAATGAGCATGTTTTTTACTTCATATTTGCCGTTGATCTCCGGGTAGTACGGCGGAAACTTATAAACCGCCAGCAACAGTAACGGAATGAAGATCACAGACGCCCTCAATAGGTTTTTCCCTATAGCATTTTTGAATTCAAATTGAGGAAGATTACTTCTGGCGATGAAAAAGAACTCTACCAGCCTGTCATATTCAATCAACAATAAGTACACCATTGCCAGGCAGAGGATGGTGATATACAGGTTCACCACGATACCGAGATCGTAAAACCAATCGAGCAGGAGTATATTCAGCAGAATTGGCAATAACACGATCACGCCCAATAGCCTTGTTTTACGAAATAGCAGCATCAGCGACCCGATTATCTGCATACCGCCTATTATCACGGTAAATGCATAAAAGTGCCCGAAAAAAGCCCAGATCATTTCCTCGCCGCTCAAACTGCTGAATGGGTTATCAAGTACACCCAACGGCAATGCAAATTGCAGGTGGAAGAATTTCTGAAGGGCAAAAGTGCATAGATCAAGGGCGATAAAATAACGGATGATGCCTTGCCAAAACGCTAAAACGCGTTGCGAATCAAATTCAGGGATAGCTGTTTTACGCTTCCATATCAACAGGTAAATAATAACAGCCAGGAAATATAATCCCACAATACCACATTGAACTGTATAGGGAACGAATTCAATGACAAACCTGTGGCCGATCCTGAGCATCACCATTGAACTAATTATGGCCGCCAGCAAACCTGCAAGTGCATTTTTAAAAAAGGTTTTTTTTGTCATGATATATTGCGTTAAAATTTAACACAATATTATGCTGAGCGCCGTTCTCTATCGTCCGGCTTTATCCAACCGAACCTGTTTGCCTTAAAATTTATCGATAAGAAACCGAGGCGGGCGCCTCATTCTTGCCCTGTTGCAAAAATTGACTCGGCGACATGCCGGTCTCCTTTTTAAAGGCAGCGTTAAATGTTGTTTTTGAATTGAAGCCTGCGCTGTAGGCTATTCCTAACATATTCAGATGCCGGTGCTTTTCTGAAAGCATCAATTGCCTTGCTTCTTCCACACGGTAAGCATTTATAAACTGGAAGAAGTTTTTACCGAATCCTTCGTTCAGCAGGTAGGAAACGTCGTGGGCTGAAACCGCCATCTCCCTTGCAAGTTGCGGAAGACTTAATTCGTTGTCGAGGTATAGCCTTTCATTCTCCATCAATTGCAGCAGTTTGATTTTAAGCTGATCTAATTGCTCGTCGGTAAGTCTTTTTTTAACAGGTGCATTTACAGTTCCCTCGCTGAGTACCTGTTTGATATCGACCAGCTCAGCGCCCCCAAAAGGATAGATCTCCTTTTGAGCAAGCAGGAAGTAACAGATAAAAAAGGTGCCAGCCAGGTAGCCGAATGAAGTTAACAGCATTACCGGTTGAACGTGGAAAAACAATTGAATAAACCATAACAATATCATAGCGGCTATGCCATAAAGCAGGTATTTCAACCAGTTTAAGTTAACAGGCGTAGTGTTCGAGTTTATCAGCTGGATATTTTTTTGATGCTTATTCAATTTTTGATAGGACAATAGCCAATAAACAACGGCCTGGATTTTTACCGACAAAAACATTAAACCTGATAATACGCTGTTGGCTACAGCAGGTAGTTTGTTCAGGTTGAAGGCCGTAACGCCGGGGGAAAATATTCGCGGGCTTATCACTATAAAAAACAGGAGAAATGGAGCAAGGTGCAAGTATTCTTTTTTACTGACAGTGTTGTCTGGCGATGTAAAGTGCACAACGCTCAGATACAACGCGGGCGCCATTGCAAATCGGGAGAGCTCGTTAAAGACGATAAGCTGCTGATAGGCTGCTTCTGCATGTAGCATATAAATAATAGCATTTACCAGGCTGCTACTTACCGAAAACAAAAACAGGGCAAACCACTTATTCGCAGTAGTATTTACCCCTGAAGGATTAAAGAACGAAATAAATGCCAGCAGTAAAAAGCCAACACAGGTGATATTATAGCAGAGTATTTCTGGCGTCATTAACCATAAACTTACAGCAATAATTTTTAATTATTGTTATCAAGATGCACATACAAAACGAAGTAATTGCTACCGGGCCCACCCCGGCAGCAATTATTTTATTCGATACACTAAAAAATATCAAAGCATGGGTCGGTTGGTGGCTCGCACGTATGTGTTGTACCCGGACATTGGGCAAGCCCGGTACAACAACCCTGTGAATAAGCATTGCCGTTTTGCCCTTGCACCGCGCAGCCTGGGAATTTTCCGCCCTGAACTGCTTTCATTTCTTTTTTTGAAAGTGGTTTTCCTAAGTTAGAATTCATAGAACTAATTTTTATTTTTCGGCCCTGGTTTTTAAAGAGGTACAAAGCTCACTACCTTTTGCAGTTGATCTATATAGTTTAGGTGATCATTCAAATAAAAGATGAAATAGCCCAAGGCAAGAAAAACAGATGAATGTGATTATTGCGTTTAGGTTATGATAAAACTACAAATACTTATCTGATAAAACAAAATTTTATATACCATTTAATTTAAATAAGCCTTCCGAAAACTCAAGCAAAATAAAACCTGCATCCGTTGCTTTTACCAGCTAGTAGCCGATGCTTATATATTATTTATATTTGCTGAATAAATAAACGCCTCTGTTACTTAACATCTCAAATCGGCAAATTACTTTGCCTGGAATTTTATAACAATTAGCCATCTCGAAAGGCTAAATCTTTAATCAAGAAATTGAACAGACTTTTTATTGTTATTAAATTCAAAAATCAAATGTTTTTTATCGAATCAGAAAGGTTACGGATGATTCCGTTAACACATGAACTATTACAGTTGCTGCATACCGACAGGAATGCTATGGAACAAGCGCTGGGGCTGAACCCGTCAAACCCACAAATAAGTGAATTTTATAAGACGGAGATCGACGATGCCATGATCAACTTCTGGCTGCCGAAAACCCTGGTGAACCCGAAAGCTTATAAATGGCATACCAACTGGGAGATCATCTTAAAGAGCACTAACACCGCCGTAGGCGGAATGGGCTTCTCTGGTGAACCAAACGAAGAAGGGGAGGCAGAAACGGGCTACATGATAAACGAGCAGCATCAAAACAAGGGATATGCAAGCGAGGCTTTACAATTATTGTCAGGATGGGCATTTACAGATGAAAATATTAAAGCAATCATCGTACATACCTATGCAGACAATTTACCTTCAAGGAGAATATTGGCTAAGTGCGGATTTAAGGAAGTTTCGACTGACGTCGAAGGCTTGATGAAATTCAGGCTTATTAAAGATTAAAAGTTAAAATCCCATAAAACAAAGAATGCCCCGCTTTGCAGCGGGGCATTTCCTTAATAATTAGATTTATTTGGATTTAAAATTATTCTCCTTTTTCTGCATTTTCTTCATTTGCAGCAGGCGCTTCCGGAGCTTCAGTTTCAGCAGCAGGAGCTTCAGCAACCGGTGCCTCAGCTACAGGAGCAGCAGCAACGGGAGCAACTTCAACTACTTCTTCTGCTACAGGAGCAGCAGCTTTAGCTTTTGAAGAACCACCACGACGACGTGTTGATTTCTTTTCAGCTTTAGCAACATCATTACCGTAAACAGTGTTGTAATCTACTAGCTCGATCATTGCCATTTCAGCGTTATCACCTAAACGGTTTTCCATTTTGATGATACGGGTGTAACCACCCGGACGGTTAGCTATTTTTTCAGCAATTTCGCGGAACAGGATAGTAACTGCATCTTTATCCTGCAGGTAGCTAAATACTGTACGACGTGAGTGCGTAGTATCGTTTTTTGATTTTGTAAGGATTGGCTCAACATAACCGCGTAAAGCTTTTGCTTTTGCTAATGTTGTAGTAATGCGCTTATGTAAGATAAGCGAGGTGGCCATGTTGCTCATCATCGCCTTGCGGTGACTGTTTGTGCGGCCTAAGTGATTAACTTTTTTTCCGTGTCTCATTGTATTTTGTTGTTTGTGGCACGTGCATACCGTCGGACGGCGTTACCGTCAAGTCCTCGGAATTATGCAAATACTCAGTTGTTAATTTGAGTGGTGAGTAGTGAGATCGCCCCACTATACTGCTCGATTATTATATAAAAAATTAGCGATTAAAGTTTCAGAACTAATCTCTGACCTCTAATCGCTAATCTCTAATTATTCTTCGTCTAACTTAAATTTCGACAGGTTCATACCAAAAGATAATCCTTTTGATTTAACCAGGTCCTGGATTTCAGTTAATGACTTTTTACCAAAGTTTCTGAACTTAAGCATATCTGCAACGTCGTATGAAACTAAATCAGCCAGGCTGCGAATGTCGGCAGCTTTAAGGCAATTTAATGCGCGTACAGAAAGATCAAGGTCAACCAATTCAGTTTTAAGGATCTTACGCATGTGTAAGATTTCCTCATCAACTTCCTTAGTTTCTTCCTTAGCCTGTGCTTCAAGCATCATGTTCTCATCGCTGAACAACATAAAGTGCTGGATAAGGATCTTAGCAGCTTCTTTAAGTGCATCTTCAGGATGAATAGAGCCATCAGTGGTAATATCCAGAACTAATTTCTCATAGTCTGTTTTTTGTTCCACACGATAATTCTCGATAGTATATTTGACGTTTTTGATAGGCGTATAGATCGAGTCGATAGCTATTACACCTACGTTAGCGTCAGGATTTTTGTTTTCTTCACTTGGAACGTAGCCACGGCCTTTACTAACAGTAAGCTCAATTTCAAGCGTTACTGAAGAATCCATGTTACAAATAACAAGATCAGGATTTAAAACTGTAAAGTTATTTGAGAATTTGGTGATGTCACCTGCATTAAAAGCGTCCTGGCCATTAATGATAACAAATATCTTTTCGCTGTCGCCAGATTCACCTGTTTTCTTAAACCTAACTTGTTTAAGGTTAAGTATAATTTCGGTAACATCTTCAACAACACCTTTAATGGTTGAAAACTCATGCATCACGCCTGAAAAACGAACAGATGTGATCGCATAACCTTCAAGTGATGAAAGTAAGATACGACGCAGAGCATTACCAATGGTTATACCGAAGCCTGGTTCTAACGGACG